>NZ_PUDR01000024.1 GCF_003012935.1 Pannonibacter carbonis
GCTGTGGATCCTCACGCTTGGCTGAGCTCAACCCTCAGTGCCGTCGCCAACGGCCATCAGCAGGGTAAGGTCGTTGAACTGCTTCCATGGAACTTCGCTGCAGAGGTGTGACCGGCACACCGCTTACACTGCAGAAACCAACGCAGTCATATGGTTACTGGGCTCCTGCCTGCGCAGGAGCGACGAAGGGGGAGGGTTTTTGTGGGGGAAGCAGAGGCCTCAGACGAGGCAAACAAGGAAGGCGGCCGGCGGGACGCTGACTACACGAGGAGGCCACTCATCGGGCAGCATCCCACCGGCCTTTTCCCCACGGACCCAGGAGATGCGGCGGACCCAGGCACTCCGTAGGGTTATCGATGCACGGCCCGGCAGGAAAAGCGATCCGTCTTTCCGGCGGCACTCCGTGTGCATTCGATGTCGCCCGCACGTTATCTGAGGCGGTTCGGGAATCAACACAAGACCAGGCCCCGGCGACAACTGTCGTGGGACTTAGTAAATCTGTAACCTTAACGGGGATGTCGCCGGAATGCTCCGCATGACGACACCGGGACGCCGGAATGACTGGCCAGGCCGGCCCTTCAGGCGTCGCCGAGATAGGAGCGGACGGTTTCCAGGAACTTGGCGACCGAGATCGGCTTGGAGATATAGGCCTCGCAGCCGCCCTGGCGGATGCGCTCCTCGTCGCCCTTCATGGCGAAAGCCGTAACGGCAATCACCGGAATGGTGCTGAGTTCGTCGTCTTCCTTGATCCACTTGGTCACTTCCAGGCCCGAGACCTCGGGCAACTGGA
The DNA here is from genome assembly GCF_003012935.1 of Pannonibacter carbonis. Classification (GTDB taxonomy): domain Bacteria; phylum Pseudomonadota; class Alphaproteobacteria; order Rhizobiales; family Stappiaceae; genus Pannonibacter; species Pannonibacter carbonis. The sequence continues at coordinate 791 of NZ_PUDR01000024.1, forward strand.
TGTCCATGAGGATCAGGTCCGGACGGTGGGTCCGGGCGAGATTCAGGGCTTCAATGCCCGTCCGGGTCTGCAAGGTGTCATACCCATGCGCCTCCAGAAGGTCATGAAAGAGCTTCATGTTGAGCTCGTTGTCTTCGACGATCAGCACGGTCTTTGCCATGAATGCTGCCTTTTGCCGGAACCGGCCGGATGTCTGGAGGAACCGCAGACTGGCACGCCCTGAGGACAGGCATGCACAAGCCCCTCGCTTGAGTTAGGAAGATGGTAGCGCGGAATCGTTTCAGAAAGGCAAAAATGCAATGACAAGTCGTCCGATCAAGACGATGACCTTTGAAAAGGCAGAGGAAATCGCAACTGACGTGTTGCTGCACCTGGTTCGCGAGCCCGAACTGGTCGGCCGCTTCCTTGCTGTCTCGGGGATTGGCCCGGAATCGATTCGAAGCGCTGCCACCGAGCCGGGGTTTCTCGCCGGTGTCCTGGAATTCATGATGGGGGATGAACCGCTGCTGCTCGCCTATTGCGAGAACTCCGGATTGCGCCCGACGATGATCGCCGCTGCCCGGTTTGCGCTGGTGGGGGATGACCATTTCGATGTCTGATTTGCACGCCCCTGCCCGCGAAGTGCTGGACCAGATCGCCGCCCTGCCCGCGACCAGCGGCCGCCCGCTGGTCATCTGCGATGTCGACGAGGTGGTGTTCCACATGATCGCGCATCTGGAGACATTCCTCGCTGCGCGCGACATGGGCTTCCTGCGCCATGCCTATCAGTTGACCGGCAACATTGCCCGCAAGGACAGCGACACGCCGATAGGCCAGGACGAGGTGCGCCGCATACTGCTCGAGTTCTTTGCCGAGACCAGCGACAAACAGCGCCCGGTGGACGGCGCTGCGACAGCCCTTGAGCGTCTCTCGGCTGACTGTGAGGTGATCTTCCTGACCAACCTGCCCGGCAGCGCCAACAAGCCCGCGCGCGAGCGTCTGCTCGCCCACCACGGCATGCCTTATCCGGTGGTCACCAACTCAGGTCCCAAGGGCGGAGCTGCCGCAGCCCTCTCCGCCGGGCGCGGCCGGCCCGTGGTCTTCATCGACGACAGCCCGCAGAACCTGAAATCCGTCAATCTGTGCCTGCCGGAAACTCATCTGGTCCAGTTCGTCGCCGATGACCGCTTTCGCGCTGCCATCGATCCGCTACCCGCCGTCGGGCTCTTGACAGGAGACTGGCAGGAGACAAGCGCTCATATCCTGACTATCCTCAAGCGGAGCTAAGCCGGCTCCATGCCGCAGGGGCGGCCGCAGGACAGGCCCTGAGGTCTGGAGGATCCCATGTGCAACACCGCAGACCGGGCGCCTGCGATCCGCAGCCTGTGCCGGGACTGCGGTGCGCGCTTTGCCGCCGACCGCACACGCTGCCCGCAGTGTGGCAGCCCGCGCCTTGTTGCCCATTCCGAGTTCGACAGCCTACCAATCGCCCATGTCGACTGCGATGCCTTCTTTGCCTCGGTGGAAAAGCGCGACAACCCTGCGCTGGCCGATCTGCCGGTGATCGTCGGCGGCGGCACGCGCGGGGTGGTCTCCACCTGCTGCTATATTGCCCGCATCCACGGGGTGCGCTCGGCCATGCCGATGTTCAAGGCGCTGGAGGCCTGCCCGCAAGCGGTGGTGATCAAGCCGGACCTGGCGAAATACTCCGCCGTTGGCCGCCAGATCCGCGAGCGCATGCTGGCGCTGACGCCGCTGGTCGAGCCGCTGTCGATTGACGAGGCCTTCCTGGACCTCACCGGAACCGAACGGCTGCACCAGGCCAGTCCGGGCGAGGTGATGGCCCGGTTTGCCCGCGAGATCGAGCGGGACATCGGCATTACCGTGTCAGTTGGCCTAGCACCAAACAAGTTCCTCGCCAAGATTGCCTCGGAACTCGACAAGCCACGCGGCTTCGCGGTGATCGGCAAGGCGGAAGCCGCAACCTTTCTGGCGGAGCGATCCGTCAGCGTGATCTGGGGTGTCGGCAAGGTGTTCCAGGCACGGCTCGCCGCAGACGGCCTGACCACCATCGGACACCTGCAAAAGATGGATCCGACGGACCTGATCCGGCGCTATGGCAGCATGGGCATCCGGCTGGCCAAACTCTGCCGGGGAGAGGACGACCGTCATGTCACGCCCAGCCGGCCGGCCAAGAGCGTCAGCGCGGAAACGACGTTCAACTCCGACCTGTCCGGCCTTGCCGACCTGCGACCCGTGCTGCGCGACCTTGCCGAGAAAGTGGCTCGCCGGCTGAAGGCTTCCGATCTGGCCGGGCGTACGGTGACGCTGAAGCTGAAGACGTCCCGGTTCCGCCTGATCACGCGGTCGCGCCAGCTGGCCGATCCGACCCACCTCGCCGACCGCATCTTTCGCCTCGGCGATGACCTGCTGGCCGATGTGGCGCGGGGCGAGGCCTTCCGCCTGATCGGCATCGGCGTCAGTGACTTGAGCTCCGGGGCAACAGCCGATCCGGCGGACCTCGTCGACGAGGAGGCCGGTCGCCGCGCCAGGGCGGAGGAGGCGATGGACAAGGTGCGCGAGAAATTCGGCAAGGCCGCCGTCGAAACCGGACTGGTGCATGCGGCAAGACCGCGGGGACGGACCTGAGGCACCAGGACACGCAGGGGCTCTGCGTCTTCTGCCGTGATCATCGCCGCCCCCGTGCGGGGATCAACGCAAGCCGGCAGCCCCGGCAAACGAAGCGCATCGTAGCCGTCGAGGCCGAATGGATCCCCGCACCAGGCGGGGATGACTGCAGAGGGGGCTGTCGTCGCAAAAGTTTGCGGACCGGAGCTGCCAAGGCGCGGAGCGAACGCGCTAGAGATGGCCGCGAACCTCGTCCCCTTACTGGCAGTCGGTCATCGGGTAGACGACGAGATCCTTCAGCTGGCCCTCGATCTTGAAATCGCCATAGTCGAGCATAAGCCGACGGGTGACGCCGTTTTCATACAGAAGAAAACTGATCTGGTAGACCGGCGTAACCTCGCCGCCCTGGTCCAGCTTCGGGTCGAAATAGGCAATGGTGACCGGCCAGCGGTTCGCCGCGCCAATGCGCTCGACGGCATCCGCAGTGTCTTCTCCCGCGCTGTCTGCGCCGGACTGGGTCGCTCCGATGACGGCCGACGTGGCATAAACCTTGTCGCCGGTCTCCGCGCCGTCAAACACCTGGGCTTCGAAGAAGGACTGCCCCTTGTTGGCAGCGCTAATCATGGCCTTCAGATGCGAGATCGGGAAATAGACATCGCCGTTGATGTCGACCTTCTTTTCCTCCGGCTTGACGAGACCGATCTTCAGCTTGTCCTTGGACCCTTGTGCCGTACCCCGGGTTTCCTCGCTGAGGTCCTGGTCGATATAGGTCTGGGACAGGAACTGATAGCGGCCGGACTGCGGCTCCTCGAAGGACGACGTGCGCAGGTCCGTCACCTGCGCCAGACCGCTTTCATCCTCGAAGCGGCTGACAAAGCGGAACGTCACGCTGTAGCCATCACAGGAGTTGCCGGAAAATTCGTAGACCATGCGACCGCTCAGCGCTGCGATGCCCGTGCCCTCTGCAGCCTCGCCGAGCTTCATGTCATAGATCGCCCGATGCGGCATGAGCGGCACGCCGGCAGCCTCTGCAGCAGCCATCCCGAAAACAGCAAGGCCCATGCCAAGGACGGCGGCGACGGACAGCGCACGAAACGACGCTGCAAATGCGGACATGGACAGGCTCCCAGGATCAGGCCAGATACGCGGCCACCAATCTGTCTTCCCTAGCACATTCCCGGGCCATCGTGGCAAGTCCGATGGCAATTCCCCCAGCCGGCGAAGCACTGTGCGGCCAGGCCGCAGAAATGCCATGGCAAGAGGCGGGGCGGCGGCGGTTTTGGCCTTGCCCGCCTTCCGGATTCCGGGCATCAAGACCTCGGTTCCGCCCCCGGTTGCCCTTCGGGCTCCAGCCTTTTGAACAGGATGATATCATGTCTGAATCGATTGAAGCGCGCCTCGCCGCCCTTGGCGTTTCCCTGCCGACCCCGGCCGCCCCGCAGGCCAACTATGTGCCAGTCGTGCGCACCGGCAACCTGCTGTTCGTCTCCGGCCAGATCCCCATCGGCCCGAATGGCATCGAGTTCGTCGGCAAGGTCGGCCAGGAGTTCGGCATCGACGAAGGCCGCGCTTGCGCCCGCCTGTGCGGCATCAACATCATCGCCCAGGCCAAGGCTGCCATCGGCGACCTGGAAAAGGTCGTGCGCATCGTCAAGCTCGTCGGCATGGTCAACTCCACGCCGGACTTCACCGACCAGCCGAAGGTGATCAACGGCTGCTCCGACTTCCTCGTCGACGTGTTCGGCGACAAGGGCCGTCACGCCCGCTCCGCCGTTTCCGTTGCCTCGCTGCCCTTCGGCGTCGCCGTCGAAATCGAAGCGGTCATCGAAGTCGCCTGACAGACACGAGGGGCAGTGGCCAGTGCCGCTGCCCCACACCGCGCGCGCCGTCCTGTCCGTGCGCTACGCCTCGCTCCCCTCCCCCGCCGCCCCATCGGATCCCCGTCATGACCGACACGTCCTGGATTGTCGCCCGCCCGATTGCCCATCGCGGCTTCCACACCGCCGCCGCCGGCATCATTGAAAACAGCCCGACCGCCATCGCCGAGGCCATCTCGCGCAATTACGCCATCGAGGTGGACCTGCAGGAAACCGCCGACGGCCGCGCCATCGTCTTCCATGATGACGACCTGGACCGGCTGGCCGATGCCAGCGGCCCCGTGATTGCCCGCACTGCCAGCGACCTGGTCGCCATCCGCATGAAGTCGGGCACGGACCGGTTGTGGCTGTTCGAAGAGCTGCTGGAGCAGGTCGCCGGCCGCGTCACGCTGGTGGTCGAGGTCAAGTCGCTGAACAAGGCCGATGCTCAGGCCGCTTTTGTTCACCGCATCTGCGACATTGTGCGAGGCTACAAGGGCCCGCTGGTGCTGAAGTCCTTCGATCCGGACATGCTGTCGGTGATGCGCGCCTATGCGCCCGAGATCCCGCGCGGCATCGTCGCCGATCGCACGCCGAACGAGGGCGAATACCGCAAGCTGACGCGCATGGACCGCTTCATCATGCGCCACCTGCTGCATTTCCCGCGCACCCGGCCGCATTTCATTTCCTACCATTACAAGGACCTGCCGATGGCTGGCCCGAGCCTCTTGCGCAAGGTCTTCGGTCTGCCGATCATGACCTGGACGCTGCGCAACCCGGCCGACAAGGCCCGCGCGCTCGCCCATGCCGACCAGATCATTTTTGAAGGTTTCGAGGCGGATCAGGTCTGAGGCGAGAAGCAGACGACACAGTTGTCGCGCTGTCCGGTGCTGGTTCGCAGCATCTAACGCCCTTTCCGCGCTGTCCCGGCCTTGTGCCGGGACCTGTTCTTGGGGGGTTGCCGAACGAACGGTCGATAGCCCGGACGGGCCTGACAGGTCCCGGCTCGAGGCCGGGACGGCGCGGAAAATGGCACGGCCTGGACGATCAAAGCCCCCTTGCGGCGGCAGGGCAGTGATCTACCTTCTCACAGGAACTGTCATCCAGCCGCTGAGCCATGGCTCTCCCGCCCGGCCATTCAAAGGGTCCAATCCTCATGAGCGCCACACCGCCTCCGGCTGACGACTGCAAAGCTGCGGTCTCCGACATCGAGGGCAGCGGCGCGAAGGGCAGCGGCCCGATGGTGACCGAGGCGCGGCTGCGCATCCTGAACAGCCTGTCGGAGATCGGGGCCGAGGTCTGGGACGGGCTCGCCAATCCGACTTTTGCCCTCAATGGCGATGGCAGCTTGAGCCCGCGCGTGCGGCTCGATGGCGCGGAAGCCGAACCCTACAATCCCTTTCTTGCGCACGGCTTTCTGGAGGCTCTGGAGGCGTCCGGCTGTGTCGGCGGGCGCACAGGCTGGATCCCGCGTCATATGGTGCTGGAGGACACGGAAGGCTCCGTCCTTGGCGCCGTGCCGGCCTATCTCAAGACCCATTCGCAGGGCGAGTATGTCTTTGACCACGGCTGGGCCGAGGCCTTTCACCGGGCCGGCGGCAGCTACTATCCGAAGCTGCAGGTCTCCGTGCCCTTCACGCCGGCGACCGGGCGACGCTTTCTGACCTCGCCGCTGCATGACCGCGACAGCCTGACGGCGGCACTGGCCGATGGCCTGGTGGAGGTGTGCAAGCTGTCGGAGGCCTCCTCCGTCCATGCCACGTTCCTGACCGAGCCGGAATGGACCCTGCTGGGAACCGAGGGCTACCTGCAGCGCACGGACCAGCAGTTCCATTGGCTCAACCGGGATTATGCCAGCTTCGAGGCCTTTCTGGAGGATCTCGCCTCACGCAAGCGCAAGACGATCCGCAAGGAGCGGCGCGAAGCGCTGGAAAACGGCATCTCCATCGAGTGGCTGACCGGCAGCGATATTACGGAAGCGCATTGGGACGCGTTCTTCGCCTTCTACATGGACACAGGCTCGCGCAAGTGGGGCCGGCCCTATCTCAACCGGACGTTCTTCTCGCGGATCGGCGAGCGGATGGCCGGGCGCATCCTCTTGGTGATGGCCAAGCGCGACGGGCGCTACATTGCCGGAGCAATCAACTTCATCGGCTCGGACACGCTCTATGGCCGCAACTGGGGCTGCATCGAGCATCACCCCTTTCTGCATTTCGAGGTCTGCTACTATCAGGCCATCGACTTTGCCATCGCGAAAGGCCTGAAAGTCGTCGAGGCCGGAGCCCAGGGCGAACACAAGCTGGCGCGCGGTTACCTGCCGGTGCTGACCCGGTCGGCCCACTGGATCGCCCATCCGGGCCTCCGGCACGCGGTCGCCGACTATCTGGAGCGGGAACGGGCCGCGGTGGCAACGGAGGCCGAGATGCTCGCAGACCTCGCGCCTTTCAGGAAAACATGAAGCAATTCATTTACCTGGCGAACAGATCACCGCAACCGATTCGAATGACTCGTCTTTGTGCCGCAATCAAACACCGCTATCAGCTTGCTGTTGCAGTCCGGCAGGACGTGAAGCTAGGCTAAGGAGCAACACCTTCTCCCCTGTCACCGGAGCATTTGATGTCCGCACCCGCCACCACCGCCTATGATGCCGGCAACATCTTCGCCAAGATCCTGCGCGGCGAACTGCCGAGCCATACCGTCTATGAAGATGCCAAGACGATCGTCATCATGGACATCATGCCGCGCGGTGACGGCCATGTGCTGGTGATCCCGAAAGCGCCCTCGCGCAACATTCTCGATATCGCGGAAGACGACCTCTTTGCCACCATGGCGACCGTCAAGAAGATGGCCCATGCCGTGATCAAGGCCTTCGACGCTGACGGAACGACGATCCAGCAGTTCTCGGAGTCTGCCGGCGGCCAGGTGGTGTTCCACACCCACTTCCACGTGATCCCGCGCTTCAAGGGCGTCGCGCTCGCCCCGCATGCCAGCGGCATGGCGGACAACGCCGTGCTGGCCGCCAATGCCCAGAAGATCCGCGCCGCTCTGGCCTGATGCGACGACGGACCGGGCGCAGCGAAGCCGAGCGCCCGGGCTTTCCGGATACAATCGGTTGCAGTATCGAGACCTCGACTCTCCGATCCCGGCTCGGCGCTTCGCTTGGCCGGGATGACGCCGGAGAAGCCGAGGGTTGTCATCAAGCTGTTCGGCTTAGCCGGCCTTGTCCGCCACCAGAGCTGCGGCAGCCGCCTCATGCTCGGCATCCAGCCGCTCTTCATCGGCAAAGACGTTCTGGAAGCTTGGCCGGCTGGTGATGCGGGCGGCGTAGTCCTTGAACACCGGCAGATCCGGCAAGAGATTGAACATCAAAAGCCAGCGCAGCGACGCGCCCCAGATGATGTCCGCCACCGAGATCCGGTCTCCCAGCATGTAGGGCGACTTTTCCAGATGCGCCGCCAGCATCGCGACCACCTTGTCGTAGGATCCATAGGGTGCCGTTTCCGCCGGAACCACGTTGCCGACAGCCTTGTCGACCACCGCCGGCTCGAACGCGGCGGCATAAAAGACCATCCAGCGCATGTAGTCAGCGCGGCGCGGATCGGTGATCGCCGGCGTGAGACCGGCGTCCGGATAGAGATCGCCGAGATAGAGCGCGATGGCGATGGTTTCGGTTACGATGGTGTCACCATGCTGCAGGGCCGGTACCTTGCCCAGCGGATTGATCGCCAGATAGGCCGGCGACTTCAGCTCCCCGGCCCGCATGTTGAGAACATGGAGGTCGTAGGGCATGCCAAGCTCGTCCATCAGCACGCGAACGGTGCTGGAACGGCTGCGGGGCGCGTAGTGGAGGGTCAGCTTGCGGTCGGTCATGTCAGGCTCCTGGTGTCCTGCCGGGCGGCAGTGAGGGTCTTCTAGCATCCCTCTCCTGACAACCTTCTGTCAGGAGACGAGCAGCAGCCAGCCGCCGATGAGCACGAATTCCGCTGCAATCACACCGAGGATAACCTGCTGCCGGAGGATGAGGAAGGCGACAAATCCCGTTGCCGCGGCCGCAATGCGCAAGCCCATCGGCGTTGCCTCCAGCGCGCCACTCGGGAACAGGATCAGCTTGGAAATCACACCCGCCACCAGCGCCGTGGCGATGGCGCGGACGAAGACCAAAAGCTCGCTGTCCTCGCGCATGCGGCCAGCGGCAAGAACACCCAGCCAGCGCCAGATGTCGGTCGCCAGCCAGCCGGCAACAACGATCATCACATAGGGCCAAAAATCGGCGATCACCTCGGCGCTCATGGTTCGCGCCCCCAGCCCAGATGCCGGGCGAGCTTCGTGCCGCCGTAGGCAAGGCAGCCCCCGATGATGCCGGTGAGAAGCAGATCCATCTCCGGCGCGACCAGGGCAAAGACGGGCCCGAGGCCAAGTCCGACGATCATCGCGGCCTTGTCGACCGACAGGCGGGCAGCGGTCCAGAGCGAGCAGAGGAAATAGACCGGGGTCAGCAGGAACAGAGCGCCCGCCACCATCGGTGGTGTCTCCTCCACCAGCACATAGGAAATGCCGGTGATGATCGAGACGGAACTTGTCAGGGTACAGGCAAAACCGAGAAAGAACGGCAGACGCGCCGGACGCGGCAGGTCCGGCAGGTTGCGCATGGCAAAGACCCAGGCTGTGATCGCCACGAAATGCGAGGCAAACAGCAGATGCCAGCGCTTCGTGCGCCCCTCGACCCGCAGGATGGGCACCAGCGCCATGGTCATGGGCATGAGACGCACCGAAGCCAGCGCAACGGCAATGGCAGCAGGGATCAATCCCACGCCGCTGGCCATGGCCCCGGTCAGGACCACGATGGAGGGCAGCGCCCAGACCAGCGCGGACATCAGGAGGGTCTCGGTCAGGGTGAGGCCGCTCTCCCGCGCAAGGCCGGCATAGCCGATGAAGGCGGCAACAAGGATGAAGCCCGGGATCGACACGGCCGCCCGCGCGCCGCGCAGCGCCCAGATGCGGGATCCCGCTTCGGGTGCGGAGGGCGTGGACGGCTCGGGCAGAGAGGCTTGCGAGGTCATGGGGCCGTGCGACTGAAGGGCGTGGGGCTTCTCGACCGACGCAGCAGACAGGGCGGCTGGCCGGTGGAATCCAGACGGGAAACTCAAGCCTAGCATCGCCCCCCTGCCCCTGCCACCCTTCAGGAGGAAACAGCAGGTATGCGTTTGGGGGAGAGGACGAGCAAGAGTTTTCCTGCGCCGTCCCGGCCGTGTGCCGGGACCCGTCACGCTGGCAAGGCACCGGATCACTGATGGCGCAGACAGGATTGGACGTCGGTCCCGGCTCAAGGCCGGGACAGCGCGGTGTTTGACCGGTACGCTTTGCGCAACAAAGAACCCGGCCGTTTCCAGCCGGATTGAACTTGATGGCAAACCTCGATCTCACCGAAGTCATCCCGGCCAAGCGTAGCGCCGAGCCGGGACCGGAGAGTCGAAGCCTCAAAATTTCAATCAGTTAATCCCGGAAGGACCTTGGCTCTCCGGTCCCGGATCTCCGCTTCGCTCTCGTCCGGGATGACTATCGAGGGCTCGGCATCAGTGTGAGCCCGGCCGCTTCCGGCCGGGCTTCTGATGTCTGCCGTGATCCCCTCAGTCCGCGAGCGGGACTTTCGGGACGAGGCTCTTTTTCGGGCGGGCCGGCGGAGCCTTGGCTTCGACCACCGGCTCAAGCTTCTTCGCCGCCGGCTTGCGCCTGCGCTTCGGCTTGGCAGCCGCTTTGGCAGGCGCCGGACGCAGCGGCTTGTCCTCGACCGATTCCAGCAGCAGCCCGGCCTTGTCCTCGCTCACCGAGACCTTGACCGTACCGCCCTTCTTCAGCTTGCCAAACAGCACCTCGTCGGCCAGCGGCCGCTTTATGTGCTCCTGGATGACGCGGCCCAGGGGACGCGCACCCATCTGGGTGTCGTAGCCCTTGTCGGCGAGCCAGGCGATGGCGTCCGGGGTCAGTTCGAAGGTCACGCCGCGGTCGGCCAGTTGGACTTCCAGCTGCATCACGAATTTCTCGACGACCTGATGGATCACCTCGATCGGCAGATTGTCGAAGGGAATGATCGCGTCGAGGCGATTTCGGAATTCCGGCGTGAACAGCTTGTTGATGGCTTCACGGTCGTCACCTTCCCGTCGCACCTGATTGAAGCCCACCGGCGCTTTGGCCATGTCGGCCGCGCCCGCGTTGGTGGTCATGATCAGGATGACATTCCGGAAATCGACCTGCTTGCCGTTGTGGTCGGTCAGCTTGCCGTGATCCATCACCTGCAACAGGATGTTGTAGAGATCCGGATGCGCCTTCTCGATCTCGTCAAGCAGCAGCACGCAATGCGGATGCTGGTCGATGCCATCGGTGAGCAGGCCGCCCTGGTCAAAACCGACATAGCCCGGAGGCGCACCGATCAGGCGGCTAACCGTGTGCCGCTCCATATACTCGGACATGTCGAAACGCAGCAGCTCGACGCCCAGCGACGAGGCCAGTTGGCGCGCCACTTCGGTCTTGCCGACGCCGGTCGGGCCGGAGAACAGGTAGCTGCCGATCGGCTTGTTCGGCTCGCGCAGACCTGCACGGGCGAGCTTGATCGCGCTCGCCAGCGTCTCGATGGCCTTGTCCTGGCCGTAGACGACCCGCTTCAGGTCGGCTGACAGCTTCGACAGCACCTCGGCGTCGTCCTTGGACACGGACTTGGGCGGGATGCGGGCCATTGTGGCAATCGTGGTCTCGATTTCCTTGACGCCGATGGTCTTGCGCCGGCGCCCTTCCGGCAGCAGCATCTGGGAGGCGCCGGTCTCGTCCAGCACGTCGATGGCCTTGTCCGGCAGCTTGCGATCGCTGATGTACTTGGCCGACAGCTCAACCGCCGTCTTGATCGCCTCGTTGGTGTACTTGACCTTGTGGAAGTCCTCGAAATAGGGCTTCAGGCCCTTGAGGATCTCGATGGCGTCGGTCACCGACGGCTCGTTGACGTCGATCTTCTGGAACCGACGGACCAAGGCGCGGTCCTTTTCAAAGAACTGGCGGTATTCCTTGTAGGTGGTCGAACCGATGCAGCGGATCGCGCCTGAGGCGAGCGCCGGCTTCAGCAGGTTGGAGGCGTCCATCGCCCCGCCGGACGTGGCACCCGCGCCGATCACCGTGTGGATCTCGTCGATGAACATCACCGCGCCGGGATAGTCCTCGATCTCCTTCACCACCTGCTTCAGCCGCTCCTCGAAATCGCCGCGATAGCGGGTGCCGGCAAGCAGCGTGCCCATGTCGAGCGAGAAGATGGTGGCATCCTGCAACACTTCCGGCACATCCTTGCGGATGATGCGCAGCGCCAGGCCTTCGGCAATCGCCGTCTTGCCCACGCCCGGATCGCCCACGAACAACGGGTTGTTCTTGGAGCGGCGGCACAGGATCTGGATGGTGCGGGAAATCTCGCTGTCGCGTCCGATCAGCGGGTCGATCTTGCCGACCTTGGCCTTCTCGTTGAGATTGACGCAATAGGCTTCCAGCGCGTCGGTCTTCTTCTTCGGCTTGGTCTCGACGTCCTCAGGCATGGCGGCTTCGTCCTCGACCCCCTGCACGGGCCGGGGCTCCGACAGACCGGGGCGCTTGGCAATGCCGTGCGAGATGTAGTTCACAGCGTCGTAGCGGGTCATGTCCTGCTCCTGCAGGAAATAGGCCGCATGGCTTTCACGCTCGGCGAAGATCGCCACAAGCACGTTCGCGCCGGTCACTTCTTCCCGGCCGGAAGACTGTACATGGATCACTGCGCGCTGGATCACCCGCTGGAAGCCGGCAGTCGGCTTGGAGTCCTCGTCACCATCGGTGACGAGATTTTCCAGTTCGGTCTCGATGTAGTCGATCAGGTTGCGCTTCAGCATATCAAGATCGACGTTGCACGCCCGCATGACCGCAGCTGCGTCCTGATCATCGATCAGGGCAAGCAGCAGATGCTCGAGAGTTGCATATTCCTGCTGGCGCTCATTGGCGAAGGCGAGCGCCTGGTGCAGGGCCTTTTCAAGGCTTCGGGAGAATGACGGCACGTGCTTGTCCCCTTACTTCTTCTCCATCACGCATTGCAGCGGATGTTGATGCTTGCGGGCGAAATCCATCACCTGGGTCACTTTCGTTTCAGCTACCTCATATGTGAAGACACCACATTCGCCGACGCCATGATGATGGACGTGCAGCATGATCCTGGTCGCTTCCTCCCGGTTCTTCTGGAAGAAGCGCTCGACAACGTGAATGACGAATTCCATCGGGGTGTAGTCGTCGTTGAGCAACAACACCCGATAGAGGTTGGGCCGTTTCGTGACAGTTCTCGTCTTGGTGACGACAACCGTTCCGCCTTCATCGTCTTCGTCCCGGCGTGATCCGCTTGCCATGCCTCGCCTGTCTGCCTCTTCGTCCTTGCCTGCCCTGCGCGGCAGCCCTGCCTACAGGCCCTTTCAGGACCGTGGCCGGCCGGCGCCGCCTCAGGGGGCTTCACAGCCCTGCTTGCTCTTCGCCCAGGAAGAGAAGCGCCAATCTTGTGCTCGCCCCACTTCAGTCTAGCCCGGTGAGTGTAACCAAGCCCTTCATGTCCATCGGTCTCGCCCACCGATATTGCGAAGCGCGACGCATGCGACCGAAGACTGGCGACAACGCCAATCCTTACCCGCCCCGGCTGCCGGCGCAATGGGCTGTTTCACCAAGATCGCTGCATTCGCAGAGACACCGCCTGCCGCTTCGAACCTTTGCGTTCCGTCACCGAATGTAGGTGCGCAGTTGCATTTTGGAAGATCAATCCTGAGTGAAGCTGAAGTGGTCTTGCCCTTGCCGTCTGTAAGGACCGCAACCGAAACAGGGTCGCGCACTTGCTGCAATGCAGCATGATCGGTAATTGCGCCCAAAACAAAAGCGCCCGGGAACCATCTGGTTCCCGAGCGCCTGAAACGGCCGCCTGAAACTCAGGCGGTCATGGCCGGATTGCTTACTTGGCAGTCTTGCCGAGCACGCCTTCGTAGGGCTTGTACATGTCCTTGGCGAGGTCGGTGTACATCTCGCCAATCTTGGTGAACTGGCTGACAGCGCCTTCATAGGCGGTCTTGAAATATTCGGTCTGGGCCTCGAACGCCTTGTCCAGGGACTTGGCGGAGACGATCTTCTCGACGGCAGCAGTGCCTTCTTCGAAAGACTTCTTCTGGTAATCAGCAACTTCGGCAGCGATCGCCTGCAGGCTCTTGCTCATGCCACCAGCCGTCTGAACAGCCAGTTCCATGTGTTCCTTGCTGAATTTCTGGATGTCTTCAAGATTGTTGATCATGTCCTGCCCTCGATGTTGCGGCCCCTTCAATCGGTGAGGAGCGCGGTAGGTGTCCCGGAGCGGCCGAGCTGCGCAATAATTACGCAATGCACAAAAAAGTCAATGAATTTTTTGCACTGCAATATAACCATCCGTGTCACCACGTAGGCTCCCGACAGCAAGGTTCACGAGAGTTTAAAATGAACCGGCGTTTTACTCATTCGTAACCGCGTTGCCGTCACACTGGTGTCAGTAGGGTGCACGAAGCGGGCGCGCAGTGTCGGGGGACAACCGCGTCGGGCGGCTTCGTGTGTGTGGGTATGCCCCCAGAACGGGGACGGCGAGAGTTCGGACGGTATGCGTAGATTTCTGGCGGCGTTTTCGATCGGTCATTTTGCAAGGAAGATTGCTCAGTTCACGGTGTTGTCCGCCTGCATGTTTGCAGGGGTCGCCGTGGCCCAAGAAGCACCGAGATATTCTGGCATCGTCGTCGACGCCAAGACCGGCGACGTGCTGTACTCGGCCGCCGCTGATGAACTGCGCTATCCGGCAAGCCTGACCAAGATGATGACACTTTATGTGGTGTTCGAGGATCTGGAAGCAGGCCGCCTGAAGCTGGACACGCCATTGCGCGTATCGGCGCGTGCCGCAGCCCAACCCCCTTCGAAACTCGGCCTGACGCCGGGCTCTACCATTTCCGTGCGTGACGCGATCCTGGCCCTGGTCACCAAGTCGGCCAATGACGTGGCGCTGGTGATTGCCGAGAATGTCGGTGGCAGCGAGGCCCGCTTTGCCGATCGCATGACGCGCACCGCGCGCCAGATCGGCATGTCGAAGTCGACTTTCAAGAACCCGCATGGCCTGCCCAACGCCGGGCAGCGCACCACCGCCCGCGACATGGCCCTTCTCGGACGCGCCCTGCACGAACGTTTCCCGAACTATTTTGAGTTCTTCAAGACCCGCAGCTTTGCCTTCCGCGGCCGCACCTACGGCAACCACAATCGCCTGCTGGGCGCGGTCCCGGGCGTCAACGGCATCAAGACCGGCTACATCCGCGCTTCAGGTTTCAACCTGGTCACCTCTGTTGAACGGGATGGCCGCCACATCGTTGCCGTCGTTATCGGTGGAACAACAGGCCGCTCGCGCGATGCGCAGATGGTCAAGCTGATCAATGAACACATGAAGAAGGCGAGCACAGGACGCCGGACTGCGCCGGCCATCGTGTCGCGGTCGGGTCCGCTGGCTGTTGCGGCCATGACCGAAACAAGACCGTCCGCGCCGCTCAAGGTCAATGCTCCGCTGAAGGCCCCCATTCCGGGCGTAAAGCCGGAGATCGAGCCGCGTCCGGTGGCTGTCGCCCTGGCAAATGTCGTCCCTCCGAAAGAAGCGCCGCGCAGCACGCCGGCACCGGTTGCCGCCGTTGCTGTCCCGGTTCCGGCTCCCGCAGCCCCCGCTCCTGTTGCCGCCATTCCGGTTCCCGCGCCGCAGTTGCCGGGAGAGACCTCCACCCTGACAACCGGGTCGATCCCGAACCCGCGTTTTGCAGCCGCGTTCGATGCCGTCGCCGAGACCCCGGTCGAGACTGTGCCCGCCCCCGAAACACAAGTTGCCTCCATTGCCCCTGTTGCGCCGCTGCGCGGCAAGGTCAAGGCCGAGGACACCACGGTGACGGTCGCCACCAACAATGCGTCTGAAGCCGCACCCGGCTGGCAGGTGCAGATTGGCGCCGCCGAATCCGAAACTGCCGCCATTGGCCTGCTGAAAAAGGCGCGCGAGGCTACCGGATCCGCGCTGCGCCGCAATGACCCGCACACCGAGCCGGTCAACAGCAATGGTCAAACCCTGTTCCGCGCCCGTTTCGTCGGGTTCGACGACAAGAACTCGGCTCTCTCGGCGTGCAAGACGCTGAAGAAAGCAAAGTTCAACTGCTATGCCGTTTATCAGTAATCGCGTTTGGAGTGGTTCAATGTCCTCCGAGAAGCTTGTCTTTAGCCTCGTTGAGTTTCGCAGCCAGGAAGGTGCTCCCCCCCTGGTCGGGGTGGAGCCGCTTCATAAGCCGGCGGTGCGCAGCTCGGATTTCCGCTTCGCTGGCGCCGGGCGCAAGCCCCAGGATCTGGTGGGCCTCCTGATCTGTCATGGCGCCCGCGCCCGGCGTGCTGCCCTGCCGGTCTGCTCCATCCGCCTCGAAGTCTACACGCCAGCCGGCAAGCCGGCGATCGAGGTAAGCTTCAGCTAAGGCCAGGCTGTCCGCGTCTGTGGCGGCCTCCCGCCACAGACCTCTCAGTTCTTGAGGTGACAGGCTGTCGAGTTCGCGCCCGCTGTAGGACCCGGCCAGAACCATGCCTGTCATCCGCCCGCTGTCATGGTCCAGTTCCATTTCAATCAGGGCCGTTCGCACCCGCGACTTTTGCCCACTCGCCGGTTTTGAATTGCCGCGCGACATCGGCCAGCCCCTTGCCCCTCCGATCAGGCCCAGCAAGGTTGCACCGAAAATGGCTGCCGGAACAGCCAGCCCGAAGCGACCGGTGACACCGAGCCCGACGGCGGCCGCCAGCAGCAGGACGCCTGCGGTTGTCTTCAGATTGCGGGCAAGACTGGCTGGACTGGCCGCAATGAATTTCTTGCCGAAATAGACATAGGCGAGAAGCAAGGCAGCCCCGGCAATGAAATAAACCATCAAGTTTCCATCTGTTGCAGCAGCAGCCGCGCACCGCCTGCGCCCCGCGCCTCAAGCGCCCGCAATCCGTCAAGGCCACCGCTGGCATAGGCCGCGACCGCCCGAAGCAAGGCGCCCAGTTCCGCTGCCGCACGGCCATCGAACCGCAGATGCACACCGCGCGTGAGCCGGGCAATCTCAGCAAAGGCGATGCTGGCGTCAGGATCGACCCCTTCCTGGAACAGGAACACCGGCACGCCAAGCAAGGCAAGCTCCCCCGCCCGCGCGCAGAGGAGATCGACATCCTCCTCGACACAATCCCCGACATAGACAAGGGCTTTCAAGCCACCGGCCCCGGCTGCGTCCCTGGCAGCTGACAGCACCTTGCGGATCTGGGTGTGGCCACCCTGGCAGGTAACCTTGTCCATCATCCGGCCAAGCGCCCGGGCATCCGGAACCCAGGGCGAGGCGCGGCATTCGCCAAACCCGCGAAAATACACGAGCTTGACCTCAAGCCCCCCGGCGCGGGCGGCCTCATCAAACATCGCGGCCTGCAGGTCTCGCGCCCGGTCCCAGGTCGGCTGGCGGCTCATGGTGGCATCAAGGGCGAACATGAGACGGACGGCAGGATTTGACGTTCCAGCCGGCATCGCGGCGCGGTTCAGGAAAGCTGCGATCTCGGCAGGCGCCGATCTTGCGGCGACGGGGCCGCCCTCCCCGGAACCGGGCGCAACAGTCTGCTTCGTTCGCTTGCTGGTCTCGTCCATTGAGCTCCACCCTCGCGGCTGTCCGGGCGTCCATTGCCCTTGTTGAAGCCGTAGCCCTAAGGTTGGAGCCCTTTGCCGCGAAGGCAAGACCGATCCGCCGCGAACAGGCTGGATCCGGGCTGCAAACGCTGGTGTGGCTACAAAAGCCCCAGTTCTGCCAGATCCCGGCGCATGTCTTCGGGCAACTCCTGGCCGCCCGATCCACCCCGCATGTCGGCGGGTGCCTCCTCGGCCTTGAGATAGCGCCAGCCCTGGAACGGGCGGCGTGGCTGCATCTGGGTCAGGATCAGGCGCGGCTCCAGCACCAGATCACAGCGGTTGATGCCATCTGCATCCTTGAAAGGCCGGATATCGACAAGATGCTGCCGCACCTGGATGTAACCCTTGATCACCCAGTAGAGCGATCCCCCGCCAAGGATCTCCTCGCGCCGGGTCGGCACCATGCGGGTGGTGTGGGTCTGCTCGCGCGGCAGGCCGGCAGCCACCAGCTGATCCATGCGGAAGTCGATCCACGCCTGGAGGTCCTCGACGCTGTCCGCGCCCACGCAGAGTTTGACGATGTTCAATGCCATGACCAATTCCCTAACAAGCAGCTCTGACCGGGCAAAGCCCCCTCTCCCGCCATATCGGGCTTATGCACAGGCCCGCCACCCCGCCCCCTTGCCTTTCCCCGGCGACGCAGCATGATTGATCTTATGGATGTTTTCTTGACCGGTGGAACCGGCACCATTGGCAGCGCGATCCTCAGACGCCTTCTGGCGGACGGGAAAAACGTTGCCGCGCTTGCGCGATCCGCTGCCAGCGCCCGGTGGCTGGCCGATTCGGGGGCAACGCCAATCCCAGGCGACCTGGCCAATCCCGAAGCATGGATCGGGACCGCTGTGGCCTGTCGTGGCATCATTCACACCGGCGCGAGCTTCGGGCCCGACATGGCCGGCGAAGAACGCCGCTTTGTCTCGCTGCTGCGGCGCATGGTCCCAGATCTCGCCGAACCGCCGAGACTGGTCTATACTGGAGGCATCTGGGCCTTCCCCGCCAGTCCGGATCAGCCGATCAGCGAAAGTGCCGCCTTTGATCCGCTGCCAGCCTTCTCACATCTGGGGGAGCTGACCCGCTCCCTGTTGACGATCCCGCGCATGGGCGTCGCGGTCATTCATCCGGCGCTGGTATCGGCGCCCGGACGCGGGCCGCTTGCCGAGATGGCCGAGGCTGCCGTCAGCGGCCAGCCCTTCGTGACCCGCGCGAAGCCCGAGACCATCTGGCCACTCGTCGATGCGGATGATCTGGCCGATCTCTACCTGCGCGCACTGGCCTCGTCGCAGTTCCGTCTCAGCCTGATTGGGGCCGGGCTTGCCGGCGCAAGCCTGTCCGAAATCGCGGCTTGCGTAGCGGATGCCTGCGGGGCTTCCGTTTCCATTGAAACAGAATCTGCCCCGGACAGTGATCCCCATCATGATTTTGCCGCCGGCTTTGCCCGCTCACAGGTAGCGTCATCGCTGCGCGCCCAGCGCATGCTGGGCTGGCGTCCGGTGTGCAACAGTCTGACTGCGCTGGTTGAGGTTGCTGTCGGACCGATCCCGGCCGCGCCGCGCTCATCAACAGCCCCTCTTCACACGAAGGCGGAAGCCGCAGTCGCCGTTCCGGAGCCTGCGGCTGAACCGGTCACTGCCCCGCAGGCAGAGCCGGAACCGGCCACATCAGAACCGCAATTGCCCGCTGACGCGGACGTCGCCCTGGATGCGTGGGCGGAGGACGAATTGCCGCCCCTCCCCTTGCGCTCGCGGTCTGTTGGACCGGATGTTGAGACGGCGGGCCCCTTTTCTGACGACACCGGCGGCCTGGCTGCGCAGTCGGGTGAGTGGGAGGCCGACAGGCTCCCCGATCTGGGGCGGGAGCCGGACCCGGACTTCGTTGCCCCGGCCGTAGACGGCGTGATCGATCCCCAGGACGAGCCCTCGCAGGACGCAGCCATTGCGGACGAGCCAGTAAACGACCCATCCAGGGACGATACGCTTTTCCCGGAAACCAAACCGTAACGGCACTTCGCTACGCTATCGCCAGGGCTGATACATGCCCTGGAGCTTGTAGCCATGCCGCGCCGCCTCGCTGCCCTGTTCGTCGCAGCCGTCTTGCTCATGGGGGCCGGGTCATCCGCGCGAGCGGACGATCAAACGTCGGACCTCATTGCGCTCGGACCGTACCAGATGGTCAACACGGCAGGGTTCACAACAGACGCGAACGGGCAGCGCGAAGATTTGCCGACCGATCTTCGGTCCGTCGAAGTTCTGCTTGATCTGACCCGTGATCGCACGGTCATGGTGCTGACATTCGAGACCATGCGCCTGCCCCTCCCGCGACTTTGGAACGGGCTGGCAGCCGTCGACTGGGGCGGCAGCAACGCAATCACCCTGCGCCGCGAGGACATCCTGACGCTGACCGGCAAGGACACGCTGGAGGACGTCGACACCTATGGCGCGAAGATCGACTGGCCTGACGTCGGTCCGGCAACCCTTGTCCTGTTCGAGGCGGGAGGCAGCAGTTTTGCCGGGTTCATCATCAGCAAGCCAGGCGGCCGGACCATCGTGCGGCAGATGGAGGCCCATCGCTATTTCGCCAGCCGCCCTCGCGCTGCGCGCGGACGCTGACAGGGACGCAAGACGACAGCCCAAAAAGACGAAAGGCGCGGAGTGCTCCGCGCCTTTGTCAAACTGGATGCCTGGAAGCCGGGTTCAGCGGACGACGGTGACTGCGGTTTTGGCAGTTTCAGCGTCGGCGAACAGCATGACCAGAGCCAGCATGCCCCCGAGAACGAGTACCGTCCAAACGGTAACGCCCCAGCAGGACTTCTGTACGTTTTCGTCCATGAAAACCCTTATGATCCGCGCCGCCCCCGGCTCCCGCAGGACCCGAATATGGCGGCTTTGCGGCATGAGATTTAATGAGTTCCTAATACCTTCGCAAGCGCAAAAACAGGGCACCTGATGCGCCGGCTATGCATTGCTCGCAATTGCCTCAATGAGATCAGACGCTTGCCGATCTGCAGCATCCCGTTGATAAATTGAAGCCATCAGGATCACTGTTGAATCGATTTAACCAATCCGCAATGAGTAGGACGATTTGATGACCGCACTTGCCCCGCTCGACTGGATCGCCATTGGCTGGTTTCTCACTGCCTGGATGGGTTTCAACCTGATTGTCGAGGTTTCGCCGCTGAAGACGCGCAGCCTGTCGATGCGGATGGAGGCCTATCGCTATGGCTGGATGCGGATGATGGCGAGCCGGCAGGTGCGAATCATGGACACTGCGATCCTTACGGGACTTCAGCAGGGCACGGCGTTTTTTGCCTCGACGGCGCTGCTGGCCATCGGCGGGGCCTTTACCCTGCTCAATGCCGCCGACCGCATCGTCGAGATTGCCGGAGATCTCTCCGTGCCGGTCGTTGCCAACCGGACCTTGTGGGAGGTCAAGGTGCTGGGGCTGATGCTGATCTTCGCCTATGCGTTCTTCAAGTTCAGCTGGGCCTATCGCCTGTTCAACTACGCCAGCATAGTGATGGGTTCAGTGCCCGATGCGACGACGACGGATCGCGACGAACTGGCCCGGACGGTCCATAAGGCCGGGCGGCTCAATGCGCTGGCCGGCCGGCATTTCAACCGTGGCCAGCGCGCGTTCTTCTTCTCGATCGGTTTCATGGGCTGGTTCGCCGGGCCGCATGCGCTGGGGGTCACGACCCTTGCGGTGTTGATCGTGCTTCTGCGGCGTCAGTTCGCGTCAAACGCCCTTGAGGCAATCAGCGATTCCGAGCAGGCCCCCTCCGTGCCGATCAACGAGACATCCGGGGCAAATACCGACACCGGCTCCTCGAACCCCTTCACGTAATAGGTGCCATGCAGCTTGTGGCGGCATCCCATCAGGTCGGCGACCGCATCCGAGACCAGAACATCCCGGTCGAGATGCTTGGCAAGATCGGCAACGCGCGAGGCCAGGTTCACCACCGGCCCGACCACGGTGAAATCCAGCCGTGTCGCACTGCCGACATTGCCGAAGAACACATCCCCGGCATGCAGGGCAATGCCGGCCCGGATCTGCGGAACTTCCTCGCAGCAATTGGCATTCACATCCGCAATCCGCAGCACGGCGTCCCGGGCGGCAAGCAGCGCCCGGCCTGCGGCGTCCCGGGCCTCGATCTCATCGGTATAGGGGAAAATCGCCATCACCTCATCGCCGATGAACTTCAGCACCTCGCCGCCATGCGCCTCGACGGTCTCGGCAATCGCGCCGAAATAGTTGTTCAGCAACGAGATCAGCTTGTCGCCCGGCAGCTTGTTGGACAACTGCGTGAAGCCACGCAGATCGGCAAAGGTCACGACGGCCGAGATCAGCTCACCTTCGCCGCGCTTGATGCTGCCGTTCAGCACCTTGCTGCCGGCGCGCGGGCCGACATAGGTGTTGAGCACGGTCTCCGCTGTCCGGCGCAGGGTGTTGAGTTCGCAGATCAGCCCGAGCGGGCGAACGATGGTCTCGAACACCGCAATATGCGACACGGTGAAGCCGCCCGGAGCCCTGGTCGCAAGCGTCAGCGCCTTGGTGGTGCCGTCGCTGAAGGGCATCGGCAGCGCAAGGTAGTCAGTATAGCCAGCGGCCCTGAGGTCGGGAATGACGCCATATTCCCAGGCCTCCGGCTCAGGCAGGATGCGCACGCGCACAGCACGGCCCTCGACATAGACCACCTTGAGCGGGCTGCTGTTGTAAGCCTCCTCAAGGTTCTCCGCTTCGAGATAGCGCCGCAAGGCTCGCTCGCCGTCTGTCGTCCAGATGGCACTTTCAGCGCGGACATTCGGATGCAGCAGCGTGATGCCAGTGGTGATCCGGTCAACCGGAACCTTGGCCTCGTTCAGCCGCTTGCCGAGTTCGCTCACGAGCACAAGACTGTCCTTGATGCTGATCGCATCTCCCGACAGCCATTGCATCACCTGCGCTGCGATCAGCGGTGCCTCCAGCGACATGGCCGGTTCCTTACATGTTGGTTTCCAACGCTGAAGATAGGGCTCGGGCACCCTGCTTGAAAGACATCCAGACCAGAAAACAACTGTTCACCGGCAAAGAACAATGCCTGCAGCCCGGCGCTTGATTCAGGGAGCGGGAAACAGGGCGCTGCTGCGTCCGGTGGCCCAATAGGCGGCGAGACCGATCCATTCCCGCACGCCCAGATCGAGCCGGGTCAGACCTTCGGAGATCGCGTCGAAGCCGAGCCAGAGATCTTCATCGCCGCGCGTGCGCCAATCGACCGGATAGGGAACCAGCCCGGTCCAGCCCGCCTGACGAAAGACTCCGACGGCGCGCGGCATGTGCAGGGCCGAAGTAACGAGCAGGTAGGTCTCACCCTCTTTCGGGCGCAGCAGGGCCCGGGTTTCCATGGCGTTTTCCCAGGTGTTGCGGGATTTGTCCTCAAGGACAACCAACGCAGGATCCAGCCCGAACCCATCGAAAATGCGCCCGGCTGCCATGGCCTCAGTGGTCGTGTTGCCGAATAGGACACCCTGCCCGCCCGAATGCACGATCCGCGCCTCCGGATACCGCCGTGCCAGTTCCGGCACAACGGTGAGCCGTTCGCCGGCGGTGGTAATCGCCGGATAGGGCCTTGCCCCCGACACCACCGTGTCGATCGCTCCGCCCAGGACAATGATCGCATCTACCTTTTCGGGAAGAGGATCGGGCTGGGAGAACCGGTTTTCAAGCGGCAGCAGCACAAGGTTGGCCAGCGGCGAATATCCGGCGATGGCGATACAGAGCGCTGCAGTCACCATCACTCCCTGGCCAATGCGGCGTGTTCTTGCAAACAGCAGCGCAAACGCCCCGACGAGCAGCATCAGGACAAGGAAGTTCGATGGCCGAACCAGGATGAAGAACAATTTCGACAGATAAAAGAACATCGTACCCGGCCAAATCTGCTATGTGCCATTTCATTGTGCCGCGACCGGAGCCGCTGTGTGACCCTCGACCGCTTCTATCTCATCGTGAATTCGGCCAGCTGGATCGAACGTCTTCTGCCGGTCGGCTTGCCACTCGTCCAGCTCCGGGTCAAGGATCTCGACGAGGACAGCACGCAAGCGGAGATCCGCCGGTCACTCATCCTGTGCAAACAGGCTGGTGCGACGCTGATTGTCAACGACCATTGGCAGGCGGCCATTCGCTGCGGCGCTGACTGGGTCCATCTCGGCCAGGAGGATCTGGACACGGCCGACATTGCCGCCCTGCGCGCAGTCGGCATCCGGATCGGCATTTCGACCCACACGCCGGCCGAGCTCGACAGGGCCCTCGCATTGGCGCCTGACTATGTTGCCCTCGGACCGATCTACGAAGCCAGAGGCAAGAAGGTCGACTATCCGACGCAAGGACTGGCGAGAATCAGCGAGTGGCGGCAGCGTGTTTCCTGCCCGCTCGTCGCCATCGGCGGGGTAACCCTGGAGACTGCCCCAGCCGTCTTTGCTGCCGGTGCCGACAGCGTCTGCGTCATCACCGATGTGCTTGGCGCCACTGACCCCGAAGCCCGCTGTGCCGCATGGCTTGCCGCACGGGCGTCGTGGGCGCGGAGCTGAGCGGACCGGCAAACTGACATGAGGCGACAAGCTGGCGGATTGCGGCAAGTCGTGACCCAGATCACATGTCCTGACCGCGTTCCGTTCCACTGTCGCGATGTGGAGACAGGATTCTCGCATCGGGGCATATGATCATGACACTTTATCTGGAACTCGGCGGCCGGACTGCCATCCTGAACGCCGTCAGCGCGGCCCTCGCCGGCTCGGAGACGACCCTGCCCGGCACAGCCGAGGACTTCACCGAATTCCTGGTGTTCCTGTTCGGCGGTGCGCCGGTCTATGAGGGGCCGGCGCTGCACCAGACGCTTGGGTCCGTCTGCCGCGATCATGCCGGTTTTGACCGGCTCGTCGACGCACTGGCCCGCAACCTGATCCGCTCGCCGCGGACCCGGCCGCTCGACCACGATGTGCGCCGAACGCTCGAACAGATCCGCTGCCATGCCGTGCGCGGCCCTCATCCGGTCGCACTGTCGGCAGCGCCCGTGGCCTCACTGCAGCCGCGTTTCGGCTAACGCAACGGCACATTGCAGGCACGAGGTACCAGCATGCGCCAGGACATCAATCCCGACAGACAAAAGCCCCGCAACCAGGACCGGTTGCGGGGCTTTTCCCGATCACGATAGCAGTTGTCGCTTACTTCATGTCGTCCACGTTGGCGACGATCTTGCCGACGAGGCCATATTCGATACCCTCTTCCGGGCTCATCCAGTAGTCACGGTCGGTGTCTTTTTCGATACGCTCGATCGGCTGACCGGTCGCATCAGCGAAGATCTTGTTCAGGCGGTCGCGCATCTTGAGGATCTCGCGGGCCTGGATCTCGATGTCGGTTGCCATGCCACCGGCACCACCGGACGGTTGATGCAGCAGGAAGCGGGTGTTCGGGGTGCAGAAACGCAGTTCCTTCGGCACCGACACATAGATCAGCGCACCGGCGCTCGCGACCCAGCCCATGCCGAGAATGCGCACATCCGGACGGATGAAACGGATGGTGTCATGGATCATGTCACCAGATTCGACGTGACCGCCCGGGGAGGACACGATCACGGTGATCGGATCACTCGAGACCTGCGCCAGCGCCAACAGGCGCGAGCAGACGTCACGCGCCAGTTCCTGGGTGATCGGCCCGGTGATCAGCACGGTCCGGGCGTCAAACAGATGCTTGTCGACGGGGATCGACTGCGGCGTCTTGGTCTTCTCTTCCTCGTCATCCTCGAGGCGAGCGGGCACCGACATGTTGAGATGGCTCATGCGCTGGGAAGCTCCCTTGTGACTTCTCGCCGGCTCAGGCCGACGCAGTTCCTTCTGGCCCATACTTATGCGAAGCGCTCGCGCGCCGCAAACACGGAAAGCCAGTTTTATCCGGCAAGGGTTATCAACTGGGCAACGCCGGGACATTCGGCAAGCCCCAATCGCACCCTTGCCCCCTGAAGACGCCGGAAAAGGTCAGCCAGGCAATGATTGGAGATTGCCAAAATCGCCGATAATCACGTCGCCACGCGACGTTTGCACCTCCGCGATGCTGACCCGGCCACGACCGTCCCTCTTGGCGTCATAGAGCGCAGCATCCGCACGGGCCATCAGCATGGCCAGGCTTTCCCCAGCTTCAGCCCGCGCCAGCCCGACACTGGCCGTCACCACCCGCGTCCCGCGATGCTCGGGCTCCCGGATGCTGCGTCCCAACAGGCCACAGATCTTTGCCGCCATGCCGGTCGCCTGCCGCGTTGCTTCCCCGACGACCAGCACCGCAAACTCATCGCCGCCGATGCGGCCAAACAAGGCCCCCTCCGGCAGCAGGCCGCGCAGGCGTTCGCCAAACAGGGCCAGCACCCGGTCTCCCTCACCATGGCCGAAGATGTCGTTCAGGGCCTTGAACCGATCCAGGTCAATGGCAAGCAGAACCGCCTCAGCGCCGTCCTGATGCGCCTGCACAAGAGCCGCTTCACTGCGCGACTGAAACGCCTCCCTGTTCAAGGCTCCGGTCAGACTGTCCTCGCTCGCCTGCCGACGCAGATCCTTCAACTGGGCGTCCAGGAATATCGTGGCCGCGAAAAGCCCCCCCAGAAACACGGCGATCAGTTGCAGATAAATGGTCGCAGCCAGCGGCGCATTGTTGGCCGCCAGCACAATCGGTTCGGAGGACATTGCAGCAATGCCAGCCCGCACAAGCTGGACCAGGGTCATGGCGCCGATCAGGCCGGCAAGAGCGAGGCAGACCTTGCGGCCGCCGACAACGCTGCGGGTGAATTCGAAGGCGATGATGCCGCTGCAGGTTGCCTGCAACAGCGTGACGGCGATCAGGCGGTTCTGGTCATTGTCGTAGATGCCAGGAATGAAACACAAGACGCCCCAGATTGTGCAGGGCAGGAGAACAGCGACCATCGGGGTTGCCCGACGGCCAAAACTCCGGGTTGCCTTGACACCGAGGCCGACACCGACGAGCAGGATCCCGTTGGCAACCGCAATCGACCAGACATCCGGGATCTGCCCCCGGGCCGACAGCAGGAGAAACGCCGGAACCCGCAACATCAGGCTCAACGCCCAAAGCCGGAGCCCGGGCTCCGCGCGCTGGCGCAGCCACACGAGATACAGAACGACACCGACCATCAGGCTGAGCGGAGCCAGCGCAAACAAAATGGTCAGACTGTCGAGAACCATAGGACACATCCCGATGAACGCCGGGGGCCAGACCTGCCACCAAAAGGGGCCTGCCTGATTTGATGGCGCGGATCTTAGACCGGGAGTCTTTACAGGCTCGTTAAATCTGCCGTGCGGAGATCCACTAATCGGTCGCAGTCAAACGGCGGAGCCGCCGCAGATACGTAGCCACGATGATTTTGTGCGCCGTGGCCACAGGCGCCATATAGAGCTTGCCAAACAGATTATGCACCTTCACCGAACTGGTTACGGTGTAGAGCTTCCCGCGCACCGACAACCAGGTCATGACATCCAGATGTCTGTCGCGGACGGTGAGCACCAGATCGTGGTCACTGATGTGATCAACATGAAAGAAATCAAGCGTCTGCCCGGCCCCAACGGTCTGCCATCTTGCACTTTTCTTGCCAGAGATCGGTTCAACGCCAAAGGGTGCCGAGAAAAGATCCCGCAGCCGCATCGACAGCTCGAACAACGGCATGTCCTTTGACCGCATCAGGTTCCAGCCTTCCAGAGCCGTGACCACCCTGCCGGTTTCCGTGCCGCGTTCATCAAAAAAGTCGAGGGTCTGGCGCGGGGCAATCAGGAAAGGGACGGCAGTCTCGGACATGGTTTACTCGCTTTGCAAGTCGGCCCGCAGCGGGCCGACTTGTTTGGCAAGTTAGCAGGTGCCAGGTGCCACCGCGCCCGGACGCATCGACGCAACCCGGTTCTGCCGCGCTCCCGCTGCGCGGCAGTACCGACCAGCCAATCCTACTTCGTCTTGTTGAACAGCTCGCGGCCGATCAGCATGCGGCGGATTTCGCTGGTGCCGGCGCCGATCTCGTAGAGCTTGGCATCGCGCAGCAGCCGGCCGGTTGGATAGTCGTTGATGTAGCCGTTGCCACCCAGCAGCTGAATGGCGTCGAGCGCCACCTTCGTTGCCGTCTCGGCGGCATAGAGGATTGCACCGGCGGCGTCCTCGCGGGTGGTCTCGCCGCGGTCACAGGCCTGCGCCACCGCATAGACATAGGCGCGGGTGGCGTTCATCGACACATACATGTCGGCAACCTTGCCCTGCACGAGCTGGAACGTGCCGATCGGCTGGCCGAACTGCTCGCGCTCGTGGATGTAGGGCATGACCACGTCCATGGCGGCCTGCATCAGGCCGACGCAGCCGGCGGCCAGCACCGCGCGCTCGTAGTCGAGGCCGGACATGAGCACATTCACGCCCTTGCCGATTTCAGCGAGCACGTTTTCCTCCGGCACCTCGCAATCCTCGAACACCAGTTCGCCGGTTTCCGAGCCGCGCATGCCGAGCTTGTCGAGCTTCTGGGCGACCGAGAAGCCCTTGAAATCCTTCTCGATCAGGAACGCGGTGATACCGCGTGATCCGGCAGCCGGATCGGTCTTGGCATAGACGATCAGCGTGTCGGCGCAGGGACCGTTGGTGATCCACATCTTGCTGCCATTGAGAACATAGCGGTCGCCCTTCTTGTCCGCCCGCAGCTTCATCGACACCACGTCGGAACCGGCACCCGGCTCGGACATGGCAAGCGCGCCGACATGCTCGCCGGAGATCAGCTTGCCAAGATAGCGCTGCTTCTGGTCGTCATTGCCCCAGCGGCGCAGCTGGTTGACGCAAAGGTTCGAATGCGCGCCGTAGGACAGGCCGATGGAGCCCGAAGCGCGGCTGACTTCTTCCATGGCGATGCAGTGCTCGAGATAGCCAAGGCCAGCCCCGCCCCATTCTTCCTCGACGGTGATGCCATGCAGGCCCAGCGCGCCCATTTCAGGCCACAGTTCGCGCGGGAACCAGTCCTCGCGGTCGATCCGGTTGGCAAGCGGCGCGATACGGTCCTGCGAGAAGCCACGCACGCTGTCGCGCAGCATGTCGGCAGTCTCGCCAAGATTGAAGTTGAACCCCGGAATGTCATTGCGGATCATGGCGTTCCTCCCGTTTACTTTCACATGAGTTGAATTGTTGGGCACCGGACCTCAGTCCTCCATGCCCTCCATGCAGATCATCGAGAACAGGCCGGTGGCGACATGCACCTCGCCCTCGTCCAGGAGACCGTAGACATCGGCCTTGCAGATGGTCAGCATCCGACCCGGCTTGATCACGCGGCCCCGCGCCACCAGCGCCCGGCCCCGGCCCGGATTGAGCAGGTTGATCTTGAATTCGGTCGAGAGCACGCCGGTGCCCTTGGGAAACAGCGACAGGGCGGCGTAGCCGGCGGCGCTGTCGGCGATGGATGTCGTCGATCCGGCGTGGAAGAAACCGTGCTGCTGGGTCAGATGCGGCGCGAAGGGCAGCGTCAGGTCCATCTCGCCCGGTGCCAGATGGCTGATCGCGGCGCCCAGATGCGTCATGTAGGGCTGACGGGCGAAACTCGCGCGCACGCGCGCCTCCCAGTCGGGATCGCGGGGTTGAAAGCCACTGGCACCGGTTTGCAACGCTGTTGTCATGCGCCCTCCTCTCCTGCCTCGTGCGCGACGCCCAGCGCCTCCATGCGCGCCCGGCAGCCGGCTTCAACCTCGTCCAGATCGGCCAACGACATCTCGATGTCCTTCAGCTTGTCCAGAAGTTCGGCCCGGCGCAGCGCGATCTTGTCCATCAAGAGGCGCAATTGACCCGCCTCGCCCGGGGCCTTGCCGTACATGTCGATGATTTCGCGGATTTCGGAGAGGGCAAAGCCAAGCCGCTTGCCGCGCAGGATCAGCTTCAGACGGGTCCGGTCGGCCGGCCGGTACAGCCGCTGCCGTCCGCGCCGCTGCGGCGTGATCAGCCCTTGCGCCTCATAGAAGCGCAGCGTCCGGGTGGTGATCCCGAACTCCTGGGTCAGCTGTGTGATGGTGTAAAGCCGCTGCTGCATCATCCCCTCCGCGGGCATCATCCTCTGACTTTTACGTCAAAGTCAATTACCTTGATATTTTTGTTATTTTTCAATTATTTGAACGGATCCTTCTCTTCCCCGGACTCACCACACGGCACACATCAATCACCTTCGTCATGCCATGACTTGATCATGGCATCCATGCCGTGACCTCACCTCACGACCAGCCTCAGAGAAGGACGCCCTCGCCATGCTGTGCCCGCACGGTAAGGCAACAGCATGGATGCCATGGCCCTGCCATGGCATGACGACAAGGGAGGGCGATGATGGAACGTCTGGTGCTGAAGGACCGCTGCGAGGCCGTTCCGCCAAGCACCTGCCCGCACCGCACAAAAAACCTAACCGTATTCGTCATGCCATGACTTGATCATGGCATCCATGCCGTGACCTCACCTCACGGCCAGCCTCAGAGAAGGACGCCATCGTCAGGCTGTGCCCGCACGGTAAGGCAACGGCATGGATGCCATGGCCGAGCCATGGCATGACGACAATGGAAAGTGAAAACAGCGTGTCTGCTGCTGAAGGGATGCAGCGGGGACGATAGGCAGCCGCCCTTGCCCTCACATCGGCAATCGGAACCAGAGCGCGGCGATGCCGAGGAAGGCGAAGAAGCCGATGACGTCGGTGACCATGGTCACGAAAACACTCGACGCAATGGCCGGATCGATCCTGAAGCGGTGCAGGGTCATGGGGATCATCAAACCTGCCAACCCAGCGCAGAACATGTTGATGATGATCGCCGAGGCAATGACGATTCCAAGCCCGTGGCTGAGGAACCAGAGCCCCGCCGTGGCCCCGATCAGGCAGGCAAGCAGCGAGCCGTTGAGGAAACTCACCATCACCTCGCGGCGCAGGACCCGCCAGATGTTGCGCGTGTCCAGTTCCTCGGTCGCGATGGCACGCACGGCAATGGTCATCGTCTGGGTGCCGGCGTTGCCGCCAAGCGAGGCGACGATCGGCATCAGCACGGCGAGCGCGACCATCGCCTCGATGGTGCCCTCGAACTGCGAGATCACCGTGGCGGACAGAAGCCCGGTGCCCAGGTTGAACAGCAGCCAGACAATGCGCGAGCGGGCAATGGTCAGCACGCTGTCGGAGATTTCTTCATCGCCGACACCGGCCAGCGCCTTCATGTCCTCGTCGGCCTCTTCCTGGATGACGTCAACGATGTCATCGACAGTCAGGACACCGACGAGACGGTTGCTGTCATCGACAACGGCGGTGGAGACAAGGTTGTAGCGCTCGAACAGGCGGGCGACCTCTTCCTGGTCTTCCTTCACCGGGACGGAATGCGGATCTTCCTCCATAATCGAGGCGATTTTCTCAGCCCGCTGGGTGCGCAGGATCCGGTCGAGCGCCACGGAGCCGACCAGCCGGAAGCCGGGGTCGACCACATAGAGCTCGTAGAAGGTATCGGGGAGATCCTTGTCCTCGCGCAGATAGTCAATCGCCTGCCCCACCGTCCAGAATGGCGGCACGGCGATGAAATCGGTCTGCATGCGGCGGCCGGCGGAGTCTTCCGGGTAGTCCAGCGCCCGCTCGAGCTGCGCGCGTTCCGACAGTGGCAGCTCGTCCAGAATGGCAGCCTGGTCCTCCTCGTCGAGGTCCTCCAGAATGTAGACGGCGTCGTCGGAATCGAGTTCGCCAAGGCCCTCGGCGATGTCCGCCGTCGGCAGGTCCTCGAGCAGGCGGACACGCACCGCCTCGTCCATTTCGGTGAGGGCCGCATAGTCGAACAGGTCGCCCATGAGCTGCACGAAGGCCGCCCGGTCGCTCGCCGGCAGCGCATCCACGAGATCGGCCATGTCGGCCTCGTGCATGTCGCCGGCCAGGCGGCGCACCTCGTCGCGGTCGCCGGCCTCGACGGCCGCATGGACGGCTGAGATAAAGGCATCGGTCAGCCAGCCCGCGTCGTCATGAACGGGGATCTCGGCAGCCGCATCAACGGCCTCGTCGCGAAGTTCGGGTTCGGCCATTTGCCCCTCCTGCCGGATCACTCGGAAGTCCTGCGCCAGCCGTGCACAGGCACGCTCACAACTACCCGCGACCTGCTGCTTTGGCTATTGAAATCAGGGACGGATTCACTGCTGTGCGCGCAGCCTGAAAGACAGCCGTACGCCCGCCTCACGGCACATCCGGACATCCCTTGGCAGTGGCGATCCCGCGGAGCGCCGCAAGATAGGCCTTGACCTCCCCGACCAGCACCCGCTCGTCCTGTGACACACAGGTCCGGTTGCGGAAGAACGCCTGCCGGGCCCGGTCATCGCGCGGACAGACCCCGCCATCGGCGCGGATCTTTTCGCCAAGATACCAGAGCTGGCTGCAGGTCATCTGCTGCAGCTCCTGCTCGGGCCGGCCGATGTTGCGCTGCTGTTCAGGCGAGGTGAAGCCGGCAAGGCAAAGGCCCAAAAATGCAAGCGAGAGGCAGCTCTTGATCCGACCGCGCATGGCAGCAGTCCCCTTTGCCAGGTAGACAAGCGCAGCACCGGCCGGCCACGCCCCGAGCACAAATGAAAAAGGCCCTTGCAGGCACCTCGCAAGGAGGTATCGGCAAGAGCCTTTTCATCAAGAAAATGGTGCGGTCGAGAAGACTCGAACTTCCACGGGTTGCCCCACAGCGACCTCAACGCTGCGCGTCTACCAATTCCGCCACGACCGCATTTTCTTGTTCCCGGCGCCTCTCAGCGTCGAGGCGCTCCATGTAGCAAATCGGTTTTTGCCGCGCAAGGGCCTTCTCACCCTTTGCCGACAAATCGCTCCACGCCCACCCAGCCTGTGGGTAACTTCATGTGGCACAACAAAAAAGGCGCGGAAACCCGCGCCTGCAACAACCATTCAACCACCGACCTCAGCCGATCACAGCGGCCCGTCGGTCCGCATCGGGCGAACCTCGGGCGCACGCAGCAGCACTTCCGTGATGGAAACACCGATCTTGTCGCCGAGCAAAACGACTTGCCCCTTTGCCACAAGCGTCTTGTTGGCATAGATGCTGACGTCATCTTCTTCAGCGACGTCCAGATCGATCACAGCACCGCGCCCCATGCGCAGCAACTGGTGTACCGGCATTGTCGTCCTGCCGAGAACGACCGATATATCGATGCTGATATCATCAAAGGTGGCCATCACGCCTGTCCGCCTGTATGTAACGACGCCTCAGGACCTTGGCCGCCATTGACCAGTTCGGCAAGGTCCTGACACGGACTGTACCGCCAAACCCGGCATCAAAGCCATCGCAAAGCAGCCCCAGCGCCATGCCGACAGCCACCCGCGAAGCCCTCGTCCCCGATTTTCAGCCACTCGACGGTTCAGCGCCAGTCGACTGGCTGATCTCCGACGCACCGGTCGCCTATGAAGATGCCCTGGCCGTCATGGAATCACGCGTCGCGGCCATCGCGGAGGGAACAGCGCCGGAACTGGTGTGGCTGCTGGAACACCCGCCACTCTACACGGCCGGCACCAGCGCCAAGACCGAGGATCTGCTGACACCGGACCGCTTCCCGGTCTTTGCGGCCGGACGCGGGGGACAATACACGTATCACGGTCCGGGTCAGCGCGTGGCCTATGTCATG
Source organism: Pannonibacter carbonis (assembly GCF_003012935.1). Classification (GTDB taxonomy): domain Bacteria; phylum Pseudomonadota; class Alphaproteobacteria; order Rhizobiales; family Stappiaceae; genus Pannonibacter; species Pannonibacter carbonis. Next base: position 33,671 of record NZ_PUDR01000024.1, read on the forward strand.
CTCGACCTGAAACGGCGCCAGCCGGATGTCCGCGCCTTTGTCTCTGCATTGGAAGCCTGGGTCATCGGCACCCTGTGGCAGCACCATGTCCGCGGTGAACGCCGGGAGGACCGGGTCGGCGTCTGGGTCCGCCGCCCGGACAAGGGCGCAGACCGGGAAGACAAGATCGCCGCCATCGGCATCCGTGTGCGCAAGTGGGTCACCTTCCACGGTATCAGCCTCAACGTCGACCCGGATCTGGAGCATTTCTCGGGCATCGTGCCGTGCGGCGTCGAAGCGCACGGCGTCACCAGCCTTGTCGACCTCGGCATCCCGATCACGCTACCTGAAGTTGACATAATCCTCAGACAACAGTTCGAGGATGTATTTGGAGAGACCAGACTTGTAAGTGAATGAACTTACAAACCAGTCCTTATGTATCCAACTGATCCGGCAATTGAATTTGACTTTGCGTCAATTCCATCGAACGAATTTATATTCAGGCCCAGAGAGTATACCTGTTACACCACTCACTCAAAACTGTCACAAAACTGTTATCCGCTCCGCTTAGCTCTGCAGCGCTCACTATTCCGTGAGCAAAAAGCCAAGGAGCTACCCTCATGTCGACGCCCAAGAGCAACATGAGCCGCCGCGACTTTCTCAAGTCGACCACCGTGGCTGCCGGTGTTGCAGCCCTCTCCCCGATGATCGTGTTCCGCGCCAATGCCGCCGCTGGTCCGGGCGAACTGCTGATGTCCCCGGCAACGCCGAACCCGAATGGCGCCTTCGAGCGCCTGTTCCTGCTGAAGGGGGATCCGCTGGCCGGTCCGGTTTCCCGCATCGTCACCGCCGAAGGCAATCCGGTCCCCGCTCCGGCGCTCGCCCCCGGCGACCGTCGCGTGTTGCGCCTGATGCATTTCAATGACATGCACAACCACCTCACCGACCAGCACGCCAAAAAGGGCGACACCCATCGCCTGTCGCAGATGGTGCAGAAGCTGCGCCAGACCCGCGCGGCGGCCGGCGACAAGGAAGTCGTGCTGTTCGTCTCCGTCGGCGATGACCACACCGGCTCGGTTTTTGATGAACTCGTCGGCTGGTCGCCGGAAGAATTCGTCACCGATCCGGCCTACCGCGCCTATTCCGCCGCCGGTCTCGACATTGCCGTCCTCGGCAACCACGAGTTTGACCGGGGTGCGGAACTGCTGCGCATGGGCCTGAAGCGGGATGCCACCTTCCCGGTCCTCTCCGCCAACGTGCATGGCTCGGCCTTCATGGCACGTGACGAGGATTATGTCTGCGCCGCCATCGCCGAGGCCAAGGGCCTGCGCATCGGCTTCATCGGCCTGACCACCGCCGTCGACACCCGCGTCGGTCAGCCGTCCGACCCGAAGCTGGCTGTCGCCAGCCCGGTCGAAGCCATCCGCAACGTGCTGCCAGCCGTGGCAGAAGTCTGCGATGTCGTCGTCATCCTGTCGCATTGCGGCTTCGGTTCCGGCTCGCATCGCTCGGGCAAGGCGGGTGCAGCCCGCATGATCGGTGAAGGCGACCTCGACATTGCAGCCGCTGCCGGTCCGCTGACTGACAAGCCGATCGTCCTGCTCGGCGGCCATTCGCACACCAAGCTCAACAGCGATGGCATCGACGCAGACAATGTCGTCGACGGCGTGCTGATCACCCAGGCCGAAGCCAACGGCAAGTATCTCGGCGACATCGCCATGTCGATTGCCGCCGAGAACGGCCGCAAGGCCTGGTTCTCGTCCGTCAGCCTGCATCCGGTGAAAAACCGCGATGACCGCGTCAAGGCAGACGACCCGACCTACGCCAGCCTCGAACATGATGGCGACTTTGACGCAACCTTCGAAGCCGAGACGATTGCGCCGCTGCTGAAGGCGCTGGAGTCCAAGCTTGCCGAGGAAATCGGCCAGGTCGCCGATGACGAACTGGTCTCCACCGAGCGCACCATCGCCGACCGCTACATTCGCGAGGTGGCCATCGCCAACTTCATGAATGATGCGCTGGTTGAACGTTCGGCAACCTTCCCCGGTGGCCAGATCGACATCGCCCTGTTCAACGCCACCGGCCTGCAGACCGGCATCGGCAAGGGCGCACTGACGTTCAAGGCCTGGTATGATGTCATGCCTTATGCCGACAACGTGCATGTCGCCACCATGACCGGTGCCCAGATCCGCGACATGCTGGACAACAACGCCAAGCGCTTTGTCCGTCCGGAAGAGCTTGCCTCCGGCACGCTCGACCTGACGCAGTTCGTGTCGCGCGGCCTGCTGCATTTCTCCAGCGCCCTGCGCTACAAGGTCGATTTCGGCGCCTCGGCAGCCGAAGCTCGCGCCGTCGACATCACCATCGCCGGAGCACCGATCGACACCGTCCTCGACAAGACGTTCAAGGTCGCCTTCAACACCTATGTGTCGCTGGGCGCCTTCGGGGAAGCGTGGAACGGCAAGCCGATCTCGGGCGGCGTTGCCGGCGACATCGCCAGCATGGACCTGCGCAAGCTGGACTATGACCACACCGGTCTTGTCTATCGCAACGAGATCATCGCCCATATCCGCGACCTGAAGGTAATCACCGCCGAAACCGGTGCCCGTCTCGACGGCCGCCTCATCACCGGCTGATTTCCGCGCAACTGACCTGCAGCCAGGGGCCCTGCCCCTGGCTGATCCCTCTCCCTCTCCCCTCCCCGCACTGCACCAAGGCACAAGCCTGCCGCAAGCTTCCTCGTCACTAATACCGGTGCAAACGGCCGCGCGGGCCGAAACCGGGGCCAAAGCGGCCGGACGTTCAGGGATGGCAGGGGCATGGATCTGGTCAATCCGACACCAACTCGCATCGAGTACATTCATGACGACAAGGCGCAAACCCGCGTCGGCAGCTTCATCATCGGGATTGGCGGCATCGCCTGCGTCGTCGGCAGCCTGGTTGCCGATAGTTTCTGGCCGGCCCTCTTGGTCGCCGTCATCGCCGGCGTGGTGATCCTGCGCCTGCACCGGCAATGCGCCCGTACCAAGGTTATCTTCGACAAGACCAACGACCGGCTGCTCTTAGAACATCGCACGCCCGGTGGCCGGCTGATGGGCAGCGAGCGGCTGCAACTGTCGCATCTGGAAAATGTCGTGCTGGAACGGGCCGGAATATTGCACAATTTCATGTCGAAGAAGGTCTGGCAGCGGCCGGTGATGATCGTCGCGGGCCGGCGCGTGCCGCTGACCTTTGCCAGTTATGAGACTGGCGGCGTTGCTGAAAATATTGCCGCTCAGCTGCGCGAGAAGTTCGAACTGCCCCGTTCGGCACGTTTCAACGAGATCGCCCCGGCCCCGGAGCAGGGCAAGACCATCAAGTCTCGCAAAAGCGTCAGCGACGAGCCGGACGATGGCGGCATGAATGCGCTGGCCAAGCGTGCCCGCGCCATTCGCGACCGCAGCGCCGAAAGCGAAGCCTGACCGGCCCTCGCCCGCCAGATCGCAGCGCACCCCCTAAGAGTTACAGGATGCTGTATTTACATCCCTGGATTTTATCTACTCTAGGTCATATTGACAATATCCGCGCCAGCATTCCGAAAACCTCACTACGGCAAGTCCGTAACTCACCCCAGTTTCGACCTAATAAATACTTTAATCACGAATAAAGCCTAGCTTCGGACACGAAGTGCCCTTGCGGCACAGTATTGCCTCGGAGCCACCAATGTCTGCATCCGCCTCCACGTTGTCAGGGCGCAGCCTGATCACCAAGATCCTGGCCGCTGCCACGGCTGTCATCGTCCTGATTTTTGCAGGCTTCGCCCTTTACAACGACAGCGTCCAGCGCGGTCAGGTCGAAACGCGCGTCGAACAGAACCTCGGCCTCATCAGCAAGGCCATGTCGCGCAGCGTGTCGAACTGGCTGTCAGGTCGCCTGGCGCTGACGGCACTCACTGTCGAAACCCTCGGCAACCGGCCCAATGCCGAGATCACCAATGACGACTTCAACAAGCCGGCACTGACGCAGAACTTCGCCATGACGTATTTCGGCACGTCGGAGGGGGCATTCCTGCTGTTTCCGCTCGCTGACATGCCAGCCGGCTATGATCCGCGCGTGCGCCCCTGGTACAAGGATGCGGTCGCCCAGAACGGCCTGACCATCACGGAGCCCTATCTGGATGCATCTTCCGGCTCCCTGACCGTGACAGTGGCTGCACCGCGCAAGCTGGACGGCCAGATCGCAGGTGTGATCGGCTCGGACTTCTCCATCGAGACCATCGAGACGATGCTGAAGGAGTCTGATCTTGGCGATCTCGGCTACCTGTTCATTGCCAACAAGGACGGCAAGGTCCTGATCCACCCGACCCGCGACGCTGTCGGCAAGAGCCTCTCCGAGCTTTTCGCCGGCACTCAGGTGGCCATGACCGACCGGCTGCAAACGGTGGACAGCCCGGATGGCACTCGCATCCTCTCGTTCGTTCCGATCTCCGGCCTGCCCGGCGTCGATTGGTATGTCGGCATGTCCATCGACGAGGCGGTTGCCTATGCCGAGGTGGCCGAGTTCCGGCAGTCGGCTATCATTGCCGTGATTGCCGCAATCGTCATCATGCTTGGCATTCTCGGTACCCTGTTCCAGCGCCTGCTGGCCCGCCCGCTGGCCTCGATCACCTCGGCCATGAGCCGCATCGCCAATGGCGATCTTTCCGCCGGCATCCCGGGCCTTGATCGCAAGGACGAGATCGGCGCAATCGCGAAGGCCGTGCAGGTGTTCAAGGACAATGCCATCGAACGCGAACGGCTGCAGGAAGAACAGCGGCTTGAGGAAGCGGCCAAGCAGCGCCGCGCCGAAGCCGTCGACCGGCTCATCAATCACTTTGCCCAGGATGTCAGCGGCTCGCTCAGCACCGTGACCGGCGCAACCCAGGATGTGGTCTCCACCGCCCGGCAGCTCAGCCAGACCTCTGTCGCCAGCTCGGAAGGCGCCAACCACGCCGCGGCTGCTTCCGAGGAAGCGGCCGCCAACGTCCGTTCGGTGGCAGCAGCATCGGAGGAACTCACCTCCTCCATCGCCGAGATCGCCCGCCGCGTCGAGCATTCGAACCAGATTGCCTCCAAGGCATCCTCCGCTGCCGACGAAACCAACGCCACGGTGCAGAGCCTCGTCCAGACGACCGAGAAGATCAGCCAGATCGTCAAGCTGATCAGCGACATCGCCGCCCAGACCAACCTCCTCGCCCTCAACGCCACGATCGAGGCAGCGCGGGCGGGCGATGCCGGCAAGGGCTTTGCGGTCGTCGCCAGCGAAGTGAAGTCGCTCGCCAACCAGACGGCTTCAGCCACGGAAGAAATCGCCACCCAGATCCAGGCGATGCAGGCCGTCTCCAACCAGGCAGCCGTGGCGATCCAGAGCATCGGCGAGGTCATCGGCCAGATGAACTACATCTCGACCGAAATCTCCGCCGCCGTCACCCAGCAGAGCGGCGCCACCACCGAGATCTCCCGCTCGGTGCATGAGGTGGCCACCGGCACCCAGAACGTCTCCGAAACCCTCACCGGCGTGTCGCGCGGGGCCAACGAGACCGGTGACAGCGCCCAGACCCTGCTCTCGGTCGCAACCCAGCTGACCCAGCAGACCGACAACCTGCGCCAGCGCATCGATGCCTTCTTCGGCGAAATCCGCGCCGCCTGACCGCATCTGAGGCTTTGAAACGAGAAACGGCGGCCCCTATGGCCGCCGTTTTTGTGTCTGGAGGGGCAGGCTTCCTGCGCCCCCCCACTGGCCGTCATCCCCGCCTTGTGCGGGGATCCATACAGGCTTGACGTCTGCTGAAGCCTCTCGGGCCGCCCCAAACGTGAATGGCAGATCCCCGCACAAGGCACTGCTGTCCGGTTTAAGTTTGGAGGCCTGGGAGTTGCATCTGCCTTGTGTCATTTGGCGGCCTTGGCGGGGCTTTGCTGAGGTGGTCGATTGGCCGTTTGTGCATGATGTTGAGGCGCAGGAGGCGGGCAAAGGCGCGGGGCTGAGGGATTGCGCGCTGGGTGGCATGGACGATGCGCAGCAGGATGTA
>NZ_PUDR01000025.1 GCF_003012935.1 Pannonibacter carbonis
TACATCCTGCTGCGCATCGTCCATGCCACCCAGCGCGCAATCCCTCAGCCCCGCGCCTTTGCCCGCCTCCTGCGCCTCAACATCATGCACAAACGGCCAATCGACCACCTCAGCAAAGCCCCGCCAACCCCGCCAAATGACACAAGGCAGATGCAACTCCCAGGCCTACAAACTTAAACCGGACAGCAGTGGCACAAGGCCGAGGATGACGAAGGACGGGCACCTTGCTGCGCCCATTTAACTGCCGGCTTCTCAGCCCGCCGTGTTCTTGTTCAGCGGCGGCTGGAACTGCCAGCCCATGTCCCAGGGGAAATAGATCCAGGTGTCCTGCGACACTTCGGTCACGAAGGTATCGACCAGCGGCCGGCCCATCGGCTTGGCATAGACGGTGGCAAAATGCGCCTTCGGCAGCATTTCGCGCACGACTCGGGCGGTCTTGCCGGTGTCGACCAGATCGTCGATGACCAGCACGCCGTTGCCGTCGCCGCCTTCAAGGCCGATGACCTTCGGATCGATCGGCTTGATCACATGCAGCGAGCCCTGGTTTTCGTAGTTGTGGTACGAGGCAATGCACACCGTCTCGATCATGCGGATGCCGAGTTCGCGTGCGACGATGGCCGCCGGGACCAGACCGCCACGGGTGATGCAGACGATGGCCTGCCATTCGCCCTGGCCGGAGAGGCGCCAGGCAAGTGCGCGGGCGTCGCGGTGGAACTGGTCCCAGGAAACGGGAAAGGCCTTGTTCTGCTCGGGGTTTTCCATGTGTCTGTCGTCCTTGCGGCGGTGGCTGTTTTCGGTTGGCCCCGGGGACCGGAGCGGAAGGGTTAGGCTTTTTTGGCAGCTTCGATGGCCCGGGCCGCAGCGACCGCCGCCTCGACGGCTTCAGCCACGGGGCCGAGCCGTGCCGCATCGCGGCTGCGCAGCACGACTTGGGTGCTGAAGCGACCGTCGGTCATGCGGGGATAGGAGCCGATGATGACATCCGGGTTCTCGCCCTGGATGGTTCGAAGCGCATCCGCGATGCGGCTTTCGGGAAGATCCGCGTCGACGGTTTGCGAGATGATCTTGCGGCCGCTGCGCAGGGTCGGGGCGATGGCATCCAGCATCGCCTGCATGATCGAGGGGACACCGGCCATCACATGCACGTTGCCAATCCGGAAGCCAGGTGCCTTCGACACCTTGTTCTCGATCAGGTCCGCGCCCGCCGGAATGCGGGCCATGCGCTGGCGTGCGGGCGTGAATTCACCGGGGGGATAGTGCGCGGACAGGATCGCCATCGCGCGCGGGTCGTGGTCGATCGACACGCCGAAGGCCTTGGCAATGCTGTCGGCGGTGATGTCGTCGTGGGTCGGGCCGATGCCGCCCGAGGTGAAGACATAGTCATACTGTCCGCGCAGCGTATTCACGGCCTCGACGATACGCGCCTCGATGTCAGGGACAACGCGCACTTCCATCAGGTCGATGCCGGCCATGGCCAGGAAGTCGGCGACATAGCCGATGTTCTTGTCCTTGGTGCGCCCGGACAGGATCTCGTCTCCGATGACGAGAAAGGCGGCCGTCACGATCCCTTGCGATGCGTCGTCCATGCAGTCCTCTTCAGCGACCGGTTTGCCCGGCCTCCTGAAGGCCCGCCGGGCGTCCGTCCTGCCGCGTCTGGCGCAGGCCGGTTTCTGCCTTTATCGCAAGCGCGGGTTTCGCTCAAGCGGTGCTGCTGTCGCGCCAGCCGTAGATCCAGTCCATCCGCTTCAAAAGCCTCTCCGGCGAGCTTGCCTTCAGCACCGCGTCACGGGCAAGGCAGGCGGGCCAGGACATATGGTAGATCGTGGCGTTGGTGCTGGCGGCTTCCTGCACATGGACCGCGCGCGGCTGGCGTTGGCTTTGGTAGGCGGCAAGCGCGGCCGGAATGTCCTTCGCGCCCTGCATCAGCCGGCCCAGCACGGCGGCATCCTCGATTGCCATTGCAGCACCTTGCGCGGCAAACGGTAACATCGCGTGGGCTGCATCTCCCAGCAGGGCGATCCGGCCCTTTGCCCAGGGTGTGCCGGCGTCGACGGCGCACAGCGCCCACCGAACCCACAGATCCGGGACTTCCATCACGGCGCGGATTTCGGCCGGCCAGTCGGCAAAGCGGCTCAGCAGCGCGTCCCGGTCGGCCGGTTCCGACCAGCCGTCGGCGTCCCAGTTCTCCTCGACCAGAGCGACGAGGTTGAACTCGCGGCCGGAGCGGACCGGATAGTGGACAAGATGGGCCTTTGGACCAAGCCAAAGGCCGGTTTCCGCCATCAGCACGTCGGAGACGGCGCTGGCCGGCAGGGTGGCGCGATAGGCGGTGCGGCCAGAGAACCGTGCCTCCGGCCCTTTCATGACACGCTGGCGGACTTCGGAGCGCACGCCATCAGCACCGATCAGGGCGCAGGCGCTGATCTGGCGTGAGCCGCTGGCCGTGGTGATCCCGGCCTCAATACCGGTGCCTGTGTCCGTCACCTCGCCAAGACTGGCGCCCAGGGTCAGCGTGATCGTTGCTGTGTTGCTGACAGCATCGAGCAGCACTTTCTGCAGATCCGCCCGGTGCAGCACCAGATAGGGCAGACCATAGCGCTCGCGGGCGACAGGACCAAGCGGCACCCGCGCCAGATCGCGGCCATTGCGGGCGCTGTGGATGCGCACGGTTGCCGGCTCTGCCGCCTTGGCTTCAAGTTCGGGCAGCAGGCCAAGGCCAGCCAGAACGCGCAGGGCATTGGGAGACAGCTGCAGTCCTGCGCCGACTTCCGCCAGCCATTCGGTGCGCTCGATCAGCTCGACGCGATAGCCGGCCCGCGCCAGGCAGAGCGCAGCCGTGAGACCGCCAATGCCGGCGCCGACAACGGCAACTGGCTGGGCGGGAAGGGAGTGTGTCATGGGAGGGCCCGCAACCGTTCGGGACAAAGGTCTGGACGAAAGTCAGGGCAGGCAGCCGACCCGGGCGATGTCACCAAGGATCAGATGATCCATGGATCGGCATATACGCCGGATCAGCAGGGACAAAGTCCTGCCCCGCCTCCTCACAAGGCCAAAAACTGGCCCGGGAGCGGGGCAGGTGATCTTGATCAGGCAGCCGCCGGCACCCAGACGCTGTCAGCCGGTTCCGCCTGGCCAGCCTTCAGCGACGGATTGTACTTGTACAGCGTCGAGCAGTAGGGGCAGACGATCTGGTCCTCGTGGCCGAGATCGAGGAACACATGCGGATGGTCAAAGGGCGGATTTGCCCCGATGCACATGAACTCGCGCGCGCCGATCTCGATGCAGTCGTGGCCGCTGGTATTCTGGAAATGCGGGACAACATGATCCGCCATGGCACCTGTCCAAATGTCTCACTTACCGAAGATGGTGGCCGAACATACTGTCTTGTTGCGGCAAAGGGTAGGGCTTTTGCGGTGATACACACATTCGCCGCAGGCTGCTTGCGTCCAACATCTTCCTGCGAACCGCAGGATCGATTTCCGGCCTTTGCGCGCCAGCGCCGAATGCGTAAGGTACAGACCAGACGATATTCCTTTAACGTAAGCGTCAAGGTGACCATGCTGAAGTTTTCCGGCGACGGAGTAGACATCGCCTATCTGGACGAGGGCGAGGGTGAGCCCATCCTTCTCATTCACGGCTTTGCCTCCAACAAGACCGTCAACTGGGCCTATCCGGGATGGGTGGACCTGTTGCGCAAGGATGGCCGCCGGATCATCGCGCTGGACAATCGCGGTCATGGCGACAGCAGCAAGTTCTATGATCCGGCCGACTATGGTGCGCCGATCATGGCCGAGGATGCCCGCCGCCTGCTCGATCACCTCGGCCTCGATCAGGTCGACGTCATGGGCTATTCCATGGGCGCGCGCATTTCCGCCTTCCTCACCCTCAACCACCCGCAGCGTGTCCGCCGCGCCATTTTCGGCGGCCTTGGCTATGGCATGGTGAATGGCGTCGGCGATCCGGAGCCGCTTGCGTGTGGTCTGGAGGCCGACAGTCTTGCCGATGTGCCCGATCGCACTGGCCGCGCTTTCCGCGCCTTTGCCGAGCAGACCAAGTCGGATCGCAAGGCGCTGGCGGCCTGTATCCGCTCGTCGCGCCAGAAGATCACGGAAGAAGACGTCGCCCGCATCCGCCGCCCGGTTCTGGTGGCGGTCGGGACCAAGGATGACATCGCCGGCTCGCCCGAAGATCTGGCGGCGCTTATCCCCGGCGCGCGCGTGCTCGACATCCCCGGCCGCGACCATATGGTCGCCGTGGGCGACAAGGTGTTCAAGCAGGGCGTACTCGACTTCCTGGCGGAGACAGACTGATGGTCAAGGCGCTCTCCTTCACCGGAGCGGAAGGCAACAGGCTCGTCGCTGACCGGCTCGGCGAGGAGGGCGCACCGGTCCTGCTGCTGCATGGCGGCGGTCAGACCCGCCATGCCTGGGCCGGGACAGGCGAGCGTCTGGCCCGCGCAGGCTTCAGCGCTGTCTGCCTCGACCAGCGTGGGCATGGCGAGAGCGACTGGGTTGCCTCCGGCAACTACACGTTCCTCGATTTCGGCCGTGACCTCGTGCGCGTTGCCTCGACACTCACAGCCGAACAGGGCCGGCGTCCGGTGCTGATCGGCGCGTCCCTTGGCGGCCTCGCCGGCATTCTCGCCGAGGGGCATCTCGCTCCCGGCAGCCTGTCCGCCCTGGTGCTGGTCGACATCACGCCACGGGTCGATCTTGGCGGGGTGTCGAAGATCGTCGAGTTCATGTCCGCAAACATGGCCGACGGCTTTGCCAGCGTCGAGGACGCGGCAGACGCCATTGCTGCCTATCTGCCGCATCGCCCCCGGCCAGCCTCGCTGGAGGGCCTGGCCAAGAACCTGCGCCCGACCCCGGACGGCCGCTTGCGCTGGCACTGGGATCCGCGCTTCATCTCCGCCCGTCATTCGGATGGCGATGTTGCCCGGGCCATGGCCGAAGACGAACTGATCGCCGCCGCCCGCCACCTGGCCTTACCGGTGTTGCTGGTGCGTGGTGGACGATCGGAGCTGGTGTCAGAGGCCCATGTCGAGGAGTTCCAGTCCCTCGTGCCCCATGCCCGTTTCGTTGACGTCGAGGCTGCCGGCCACATGGTCGCTGGCGACCGCAATGACGTCTTCACCGATGCGCTGGTTGATTTCCTGGAGACCCTAGAGGCCCCTGCCGCACCGGTGTGACCTGGCCAGGCTTTCCTGAATCGCCCCAACAGCTTGCCTGCATCGGCTCATCCCGTCGTCGGTGATGCCCTGAGAGGGTGATTCAAGCGCTTGCTGCTCTGATTCGGATTCAAGCAATATTATTGTTCAGGATCAGTCTGTTACACCCGTTTCCTTGCGTGTGTTATTTTGTCCGGATCCCTCACTTTTCGTCATGCCATGATCAAGTCATGGCATGACGACCGGGGGAACGTGGGTCCAATTCGGGGTCGGAACACAGGCCTCTGCAGCAGCATCACCGCCAGTCGCGCGGCCTCACCTTTTTCGTCATGCCATGGCTCGACCATGGCATCCATGCCGTGACTTCTCATCCCGGTATGGCGTCTGCAATCTGGACCATGCCCATCTCGCAGCAGGTGTTTGCAGAGAGACATCGGCATGGATGCCATGATCAAGTCATGGCATGACGACCGGGGGAAAGTGGTTCCAATTCGGGGTCGGAACATCAGCCCCTGTTACAGCGCCGCTGCCAGTCGCGCGTTCCGCTCTCTTTCGTCATGCCATGGCTAGACCATGGCATCCATGCCGTTCCCTCTCATCCCGGTACGGCATCTGCAATCTGGACCATGCCCATCTCGCTGCCTGAACTCGCCGAGAGCTATCGGCATGGATGCCATGATCAAGTCATGGCATGACGACCGGGGGGACGTGGATCCAATTCAAGGCAGGGACATCAGCCCCTGTTATAGCGCCGCTGCCTATCAGGTCCTACTCCCCCCGAAACACCGGGCTGCGCTTTTCCAGGAACGCCGTCCGCCCCTCGGCGAAGTCGGCGCTGTCAAAGCAGCGCTCGGCCGCCGCATGGGCACCGGACAGGTCGCCGCTGGAGAGAGCGGTCAGTGCGGCCTTGGTGGCGGTGATGGTCAAGGGTGCGTTCTCCGCCAGTGTTGCGGCCAACGCGCGTGTTTCTGTCTCCAGCTCGTCCGCGTCGACCAGCCGGTCGATCAGCCCGATCCGCTCGGCTTCGGCAGCGTCAATGCGGCGGGCGGTGAAGACGAGGTCCTTGGCCCTGGCCGCTCCGGTCAGCGCTACAATGTCAGCGAGGGCTGTGGGCGGATAGGCAATGCCCAGCCGGGCGGCTGGAATGCCGAAGCTGGAGCCCCTGGCTGCAACCCGCAGGTCGCAGGCCACTGCCAGTCCCACGCCGCCGCCGAGGCAATGGCCGCGGATCATGGCGATGGTCGGCTTCGGGCTGGCGCGCAGCGCATCGAAGGCCGCGACATTGATCGCCTCATAGGTCTTGGCGTCCTTGGCGTTGCCGCGCAGCGTTGCAAACTCCGAAATGTCCGCCCCGGCGACGAATGTTTCCTCCCCGGCACCCCGGACGATGATCACCCGGACCTGCGGGGCGGCGACTGCCTCTTCCACTGCCGCCGGCACCGCCTGCCACATAGCCAGTGTCAGGGCATTGCGCCGCTCTGCATTGTCAATGGTGACGAAGGCCACAGCGCCCTCGATCGTGACGGTGATACAGCCGTGGCGTGCGGGCAGGTTCATGGTCAGATGGTCCTTGCGATGGTAGCGTCTGGCGCTGTACGAGATGCGGACGATTGCTGCGGGCGGGCTGGCGCGACCAATCACGGACCAGACCTTGCGAAGCGCATGGGCGCTCCTAACTGAGTGTGAACCGTGTTTGCGTACAAGCCAGCCAATGGTATGGCCGGCATGGCCCATGTGGTAGCATCACCGAAGTGATTTCGGCTTGAGACGGTGCGCGTCGCGCTGCCGGCCTTTGAAGGAGACAAGCCATGGTGAATTCGAACCTCCGGCCGGCGGCTGGCTCGATTGCGCTGCATGATCCTGCCTGGCGGCAGATGCGCGAGGAAGCGGAGCGGATGGTCGTGGACGAGCCGGCGCTGTCCTCCTTCGTCTATGAGACCGTGCTCAATCACCAGCGGCTGGAAGACGCGGTGATCCATCGCCTCGGTGACCGGCTCGGGCGCGACGTCGTCTCGGCCTCTCTGATCCGCCAGACCTATCAGGAGGCCCTGATCAGCGAGCCGGATCTCGGCGAGATCTTCCGCGTCGACATGATGGCCGTCTTCGATCGCGACCCGGCCTGCAATCGCCTGCTGGAGCCGGTGCTCTATTTCAAGGGCTTCCATGCGCTGCAGACCCACCGCCTTGCCAACTGGCTGTGGCGCCAGGGCCGCAAGGACTTTGCCCTCTATCTGCAGAGCCGGTCTTCGGAAGTGTTCCAGGTCGACATCCATCCGGCTGTGCCGGTCGGACGTGGCATCTTCATCGACCATGCCACCGGCCTCGTCGTCGGTTCGACGGCGGTGATCGAGGACGATGTCTCGATCCTGCAGGGCGTGACGCTGGGCGGCACCGGCAAGGAGCAGGGCGACCGTCATCCGAAGATCCGCAAGGGCGTCCTCATCGGCGCAGGCGCGAATGTTCTTGGCAACATCGAGATCGGGCGCTGCTCGCGCGTTGCCGCAGGCTCGGTCGTGCTGCAGGACGTTCCGTGCAACACCACGGTCGCCGGCGTGCCGGCGCGGGTTGTCGGCCAGGCCGGCTGCGCCGAACCGGCGCGTTCGATGGATCAGCTGCTGGCCGACAAGGGCCTGCCCGAGTAATCCTGATTGTTTCAGCCCGCAAAGGATCACGGGGATAGCCGAACTGTGCGGTTGGCTCCCCGTTCCGATCGTGTAGGGTCGCCACCGGTTTGACATTGATGGCTTCACCTGCCAAACGGACCCGCCTCGGGCTCCGGACAGGAGCCATCTTCCGGCATAGCCGGTCCCGACCCGGACAAGGAGCGACACGACGATGAAATCCGATGAAATCAAGAAGATCGAGGCGTACCTGCGCCGCAAGTTCAACCTGCCGGCGATCAAGCTGCAGGCCCGCCCGCGCAAGGACGACTCGGCTGAGGTTTACATCGGCGACGAATTCATCGGCGTCGTATTCCGTGACGACGAGGACGATGAGCTGAGCTGGAGCTTCCAGATGGCCATTCTCGAGATGGACCTGGAAGAAGACGCCGGCTGATCGGCAATCCTCACCTGAAGCCTCTGCTGCCCCGGCCCTGTGCCGGGGTTTTGCGTTTTATGGCGGGAAATGAGGTTCCGGGCGACAAGGCTGGCGATCTATCCACTTTCGCCCGCACCCGTCACGTTACCCGTGCGTGTGGCCGTAGACCTCGGCCGGGTCATAGACCTTATGGTCCTCCACCAGCCTCAGGCCGACGCGGCCGTCGTCATGGGCAACGAGGGCCCGGTGGAAGCAGGAGCGGTAACCGGTGTGGCAGGTGGCGCCGTTGCCGCCCACTTCCACCTTCAGCCACAGGGCGTCCTGGTCGCAGTCAGTGAGAATTTCGCGCACGCTCTGCACCTGGCCGGAGGTGCCGCCCTTTTTCCAGTACTCCTGCCGCGAGCGGCTCCAGTACCAGGCCTCGCCGGTCTCGATGGTCTTGCGCAGGCTTTCGGCGTTCATGTAGCCGACCATAAGCAAATCGCCGCTCGTGGCGTCACACACCACGGCGGCGATCAGGCCGTTTTCATCGAATTTGGGCTGGAAGGCGAGGCCGTTTTCGACCTCGCTGCGCGAGCCGCGTGGCTCGAATTCCTGGATGGACACGTCAAATCCCCGTCGCTGGTGCGACGGGTTTAACGGGACCCGCCGCGGATCAAAGTCAGGAAGCGGGCCTGTTCGGCCGGGTCATCCCGGAACAGGCCGGTAAACTGCGTCGTGATGGTCGACACGCCCGCCTTCTGGACGCCGCGCATGGTCATGCACTGATGCTCTGCCTCAAGCATCACCGCGAGACCGCGCGGCTGAAGATGCTCGTCAATGGCTGACACCACCTGCGACGTCAAGTTTTCCTGCGTCTGCAGGCGGTTTGCGTAAATGTCGACCACGCGTGCCAGCTTGGACAGGCCAACCACGCCGCCATTCGGGTAATAGGCGATGTGGGCCGTGCCGATGAACGGCAGCATGTGGTGCTCGCAGTGCGAATGGAACGGAATGCCGCGCACCAGGATCATGTCCTCGAAGCCGCCGACGTCCTCGAAGGTCCGCTCCAGATGTTCGGCCGGGTCCTCGAAATAGCCGCCATACAGTTCGGCAAAGGACTTCACGACGCGCTTCGGCGTGTCAAGCAGGCCCTCGCGTTCCGGATCATCGCCGAGATACGCCAGGAGGGTGCGAACGGCAGCTTCCGCCTGCTCGCGGCTCGGGCGCGCGATTTCATGCGGCGCCTTGCGCACAGCAGTCTTGTCAGCCGGCTTCACGATGGCATCCATGGTCAGTCCTCATAAGCTCGCTTCATCATGGGTCAGTACGGGCCTGCCTGCAATCCGGATCACGTTGCAATGCGAACGGAGCGCTGACGAAACGCGCGATCGGTGAATTTCCCGTCACCAGACCAGACGGATCTTTGGCCGTTCTGATGACAATCGGGAGGCTGCACCAACGCGTGGAACGCTCTATATAGGAAGAAACTGTGGCCGGCAAAGCGTCTGGCCGTGTTAGCGCGCCTGCCTGCTGTGTCTCGCGGGCGCTCGGATGGATGGCCATGCTCGACGACATCTACAACGCCCGCATCCTCGAACTTGCCGGAAACATCCCCCGCCTCGGCCGCCTTCCTGCGCCCGATGCCTCCGCCAAGGCGCATTCCAAGCTGTGCGGGTCGACCGTCCTCGTCGACCTCAAGGTCGAAGATGGCATCGTCACGGACTTTGCCCATGACGTGAAGGCCTGTGCCCTCGGGCAGGCTGCATCCTCGATCATGGCCCGCAGCATCATCGGCGCCAGCGCCAGCGAACTGCGGGACCTGAAGCGGATAGCCACGGCCATGCTGAAGGAAAACGGCCCGCCGCCCGAGGGCCGCTTTGCCGATTTCCGCTTTCTCGAGCCGGTGCGCGACTACAAGGCCCGCCACGCCTCAACCCTTTTGACCTTCGACGCTGTTGTCGATGCGCTCGACCAGATCGAGGCGAAGACCGCGGCGGGCTGAAAACCGGTCGTCCATCTCGCCGCTGGCGAGATCTGGAGACAGGGTAGGGCAGGAGACAGGGAATGTGCGGGAATTGCCCGAACCATGGCGGACCGGCTGGCGAGACGCCCGCGTCCTGTGACGACAACTCTCCGTCCGAGCCGCCGTCATCCCGCCGGTCTTTGGCCAACCTTTCTCCGGCGGCCTGGCTCGCCCTCGGCCTGATCTGGCTATACAGGCATTCGTTGTCGCTGGTGATGGGACGCGGCTGCCGCTATGCGCCCACCTGTTCCGACTACACCAGCCAGGCCATCATCCGCTTCGGCTTCTGGGCCGGCGGCTGGCTCGGCCTGTCGCGCATCCTGCGTTGCAATCCCTATGGCGCGTCCGGCTATGATCCGCTGCCCGACACGCTTGATCCGTCTGCGCGCTGGTATCTGCCCTGGCGCTATGGCCGCTGGACTGGTGCCCACATTCCGCCCGAACAGCGCTGGCAATAGCGGTCGATAGCTGGATGTCTGTCGCCAAACTGTTGCACGAACGGTCTATTTTCGTTGCCTCGTCGCATCAATCCGGTGCGGAGCTGAAGCGCGGTGGCCGCCTGCGGTTGCTGGTTCGGGCAAAATCCCGTATGGAAACGCCGTCCTTTGACCCCCAACGCTTACCTGCCTCGTCTGCAGGAGTGAGCAGGAGACAACGATGATCCATCTGACGTTCCCCGACAATTCCGTACGCTCTTATGAGGCTGGCACCACCGGTGCGGCCGTCGCCGAGGGCATTTCCAAGTCGCTGGCCAAGAAGGCCGTTGCGATGACCCTTGATGGCGAGCTGCGCGACCTGTCCGATCCGATCTCTGCCGATGCCCGCATCGAGATCGTGACCCGCGAGGACCCGCGCGCCCTCGAGCTGATCCGCCACGACGCGGCCCATGTGATGGCCGAAGCGGTGCAGGAGATCTGGCCGGGGACCCAGGTCACCATTGGACCGGTGATCGAGAACGGTTTCTATTACGACTTCAAGCGCGTCCATCCGGATACCCGTGAGGACTGGCCCTTCACGCCCGAAGACCTGCCGGTCATCGAGAAGAAGATGCGCGAGATCATCGCGCGCGGTGCAGCCTTCACCAAGGAAGTCTGGAGCCGCGAGGAAGCCAAGCGCTTCTTCGCGGCCAAAGGCGAGACCTACAAGGTCGAGCTGATCGACGCCATTCCGGAAGGCCAGGATCTGAAGATCTACCGCCAGGGCCAGTGGCTTGACCTCTGCCGCGGGCCGCACATGGCCTCGACGCGCCAGATCGGCGATGCCTTCAAGCTGATGAAGGTCGCCGGCGCCTACTGGCGCGGTGACAGCAACAACGAGATGCTGACCCGCATCTACGCGACCGCCTGGGCCAACGAGGCGGATCTCAAGGCTTATATCCACATGCTGGAAGAGGCCGAGAAGCGCGATCACCGCAAGCTTGGCCGCGAGATGGACCTGTTCCACTTCCAGGAAGAGGGTCCGGGCGTCGTGTTCTGGCATGCCAAGGGCTGGAGCGTGTTCCAGAGCCTTGTCGCCTACATGCGCCGCCGCCTCGCCAACACCTATGATGAGGTCAATGCACCGCAAGTGCTCGACACCTCGCTGTGGGAGACCTCCGGTCACTGGGGCTGGTACAAGGAGAACATGTTCTCCGTGCAGTGCGCTGACCCGGAAGCCGAGGACGAGCGCATCTTCGCGCTGAAGCCGATGAACTGCCCCGGCCACGTGCAGATCTTCAAGCACGGCCTGAAGAGCTACCGCGACCTGCCGATGCGCCTTGCCGAATTCGGCACCGTGCACCGCTACGAGCCCTCCGGTGCGCTGCATGGCCTCATGCGCGTGCGCGGCTTCACCCAGGACGACGCCCATGTCTTCTGCACGGAAGAGCAGATGGCGGCCGAGTGCCTGCGCATCAACGACCTCATCCTGTCGGTCTACAAGGACTTCGGCTTCGACGAGGTCGTGGTCAAGCTGTCGACCCGTCCGGAAAAGCGCGTTGGTTCGGACGAGCTGTGGGATCACGCCGAAGAGGTGATGACCCGCGTCCTGAAGCAGATCGAGGATCAGTCGGGCGGCCGCATCAAGACCGGCATCCTGCCGGGTGAGGGCGCTTTCTACGGGCCGAAGTTCGAGTACACCCTGCGCGATGCCATCGGCCGTGACTGGCAGTGCGGCACCACCCAGGTGGACTTCAACCTGCCGGAACGTTTCGGGGCCTTCTTCGTCGACAAGGACGGTGAGAAGAAGACGCCGGTGATGATCCACCGCGCCATCTGCGGCTCGATGGAACGCTTCCTCGGCATTCTCATCGAGAATTTCGCCGGCCATTTCCCGCTCTGGCTGGCGCCGAAGCAGGTGGTCGTGGCCACCATCACCTCCGAGGCTGATGACTACGCCCGGGATGTGCATGCGGCCATGCGCAAGGCGGGCCTGCGTGTCGACCTTGATCTTCGCAACGAGAAGATCAACTACAAGGTCCGCGAGCACTCGCTGGCCAAGGTGCCGGTCATTGTCGTCTGCGGCAAGCGCGAGGCGGAGGAACGCACGGTCAACGTGCGCCGTCTGGGTGCTACAGACCAGACATCGATGAGCCTTGACGATGCGATTGCAGCGTTTGTCGAGGAAGCGGTCGCGCCGGACCTGAAGCGCGCGCGCTAACAGAAAAATTGCCGTAGCGGTAAAAACTGCCGCTACGGCTCTTGTCAGGTCGGGCCGGGTCCAGCACCCTCTCCCGAGAGGTGACGTCGCAGGTGGCGGCCGCAACGGACTGCCCTGCAAGCTGATGGATGCAAGCGGTGGAACACGCGGAATTCAGCTATGCCAATCCGGCCCATTCCCCCTTCAAGCGCTGGGTGATCCGCGGCGTTGAGGGCCTGTCCGGCCGTCGCCGGCTGTTGTCCATCTATGAACAGTGGAAGGCAGCGGCCGTCGGTGTCTCGCCGCAGATCTGGACCGAGCTGCTGCGCCTCATTGACCTGCGCGTCTGGTTCGCCTCGGGTGAATGGCCGCCCAAGCTTCCCGAGGGCCCGCTCGTCATCATCGCCAACCACCCCTATGGCATCGGTGATGGCCTTGCGATCCTGTCGCTGGCCGAGCAGCTGGGCCGCCCGTTCAAGATCCTCATCAACAACGAGCTGCTGAAGGTGCCGGAAGTGCGGCCCTATTCGCTGCCGGTCGATTTCGAGGAGACGGAAGAGGCGTTGCGCACCAACATGCACACGCGCCGCGAGGCGCTGCGCCTGCTGCAGGAAGGCGTCACCGTCATCGTGTTCCCCGGCGGCGGCGTTGCCACGGCCAAGAAGCCGTTCGGTCGCGCCGAAGAGCTGCCCTGGAAGAACTTCACTGCCAAGATGATCCGGTCTTCCAAGGCGACCGTGCTGCCGATCTATTTCGAGGGCCAGAACTCGCCGCTGTTCCATTTCGTCAGCGGCTTCTCGCTGACCCTGCGGCTCGCCCTCCTGGTGCGTGAATTCCGTCGCATCCTCGGCTCGGCCATCGTCGTGCGCGTTGGTGAGCCGATCCCTTACGACGATGTCGCCGGCTTCAAGGACCAGAACGGCGTCATGGCCTACCTGCAGCAGCGGGTGCTGGATCTTGCCCAGTCTCCGGCACCCCGTCCGCCGCGCAACTGGTTCGAACGCCGCATCACCGGCCCGCTCAAGGCCAAGCTCGGCTGAAGCTTTCGTTCAGCTTGTTATCCAGGCTCAGTTGGCTGTGCCCTGCGTCCGTGCCAGCACCTCGACCTCGCGGTTCTCACCGGAGACGACGGTGAAGTTGCGGCTGTAGTTGGTGCCGTTGTTGCGGGCGATCACTTCATACTCTCCGGCTGCCAGCACGAAGGCAGGGAACGCGCCGGTCTGCTCCACCACGATATCGCCGCCGGGCGTCAGGACCGTCCAGCCGGTGTTGGCGATTGCCTCGCCACCGGCGTCATTGACCAGCTTCAACGTGATGTCGGCGGCCTCGTGGAACAGGGTGGCATTGGTCAGCTTGCCCGGATCGACAGTGATATCCGCTCGCACAACGGCGTTGACCGCACCGTATCGGCTGGCGACGTGATAGGTTCCGGCATTCAGGCGAACGATGCTGTCGGGCCTGATATCGCCTGCGATCAAGATGCGCTCGCCTTCCGCGTTGTAGTCCATGCCATAGATGTCGAAGCGAATTTCCTCGCGCGGCAGCGTGTCATCGGCGCTCAGTCCGGCGTCAAGTTTCACGCCGCCAGCGTTGAGTACCACGGTCTTGGAATAGACGCCGCGCCCGACAACCAGGCGGTTGGTCACTCCAGCATAGCCAAAGGCCGTGTGGATCAGATAGGCGCCAGGGTCGAGGCGGAACTCCGCATCGCCGCCCATGGCGGTTGCAACCAGTTCCAGATGCCCGTCTTCCTTCGGTGTCTCCGAGTAGACACGCCAGATCAGGCCATCGTTGATCTGTGTTCCCTCGTCGGTCAGCCGGGCGACCAGGTAAACCGCGCCCTTGTTCATCTCTTCCGGCTCGCCGCGCCCGAGCGGGCTCGACGGCGCATAGGGCACCAGGGTGTCATTGAACCCGGAACTGGCGGCGGGCGCTGTTTCCGGTATCAGCGCCAAGGGTAGAGAACTGGCACCGCCGGGCAAACTGCTTGCCGGATCATCGAGCGGATTGGGCAGGCCTGTGACTGCTGGTGCCGCCGGATCAGGTTTGGCACCCGGCACGGCAGCCTCAGCCCCTTGTGCCAGGGCCGGAGCCCTTGTCAGGTCGGCAGGGAGCGCGACGCAAAGCGCCAGTCCGAGGCCCATGATCGCCCGGGCGAGGAACCTGCACTGATTTGTCATCCGCTCTGTCATCACTGCTGAGGTCAAGCCGCCAACGTCTCCGCATTCTGGCTCCGGGGGCCGCGCACCGCTGCGCAAGGTCCGGCGATAAGGTCTGGAAAATCGGGCGTTTTCAAGTCGGATGCAAGCCTCGTTGTTGCCTCTGATTGACAAGGGCAGGGGAAAGCCTGCCAGATGCGGCCACTTTCGACCCCTGCCTGACGAGTGGTTTCATGTCCTCACATACTCCCGCGCATCCAGACGTGCTTGATTTCCTGCTGGCCCGGCGCTCCCATCCTGCGCCCAGTCTGGGGGCTCCGGGTCCCGATGGGGAGACGCTGCAGAAGATCCTGACGGCTGCGGCCCGCGTTCCGGATCATGGCAAGCTCGCTCCCTGGCGCTTCGTCCTCTACCAGGGCGAGGACCGGGTGCGAATCGGCAGCCATCTCGCAGCTCTTGCCGAGACCCGCTTCGGTCCGTTGGACGAGACCCGCCGCACGCAGGAACTGACCCGCTTCACCCGTGCGCCGCTCGTCGTCGGCGTGTTCAGCCGCGCTGCCGTCCATCCCAAGATCCCCGTCTGGGAGCAGGAGCTCTCCGCCGGTGCGGTCTGCATGAATCTGGTGACAGCGGCGACAGCCGCCGGTTTCGGCGTTCAGTGGGTGAGCGAGTGGATTGCCTATGACGCGGAGGCCATCGCCTATCTCGGTGGCCAGCCCGATGAGAAGGTTGCCGGCTTTGTTCACATCGGCACCGCCACGCAGCCGCCGTTCGAGCGGGCGAGGCCGGACCTTGCCGACATCGTCAGCAACTGGACGCAAGGGTGATCCATGTTTTTTGAAACCGGCATCACCGGATCGCACCGGGCCGAGGGCTTGTCGCACAATCCCTTCAAGGCGCTGGTCGCCCCGCGTCCGATTGGCTGGATCTCGTCTCTGGATGCGCAGGGCAGGGCCAATCTCGCTCCTTACAGCTTCTTCAATGCGGTCAGTGATGATCCGCCGATTGTCATGTTCTCGTCGAGTGGCTGGAAGCATACGGTCGCCAATGTCGAGGCCACCGGCGAGTTTGTCTGCAACCTCGCGACAGCGCATCTTCAGACGCAGCTCAATGTCTCCTCGGCACCGGTTGCCGCCGGTGTCGACGAGTTTGATCTGGCCGGTCTTGAGAAGGCGCCGTCACGGCTGGTTCGGGTGCCCCGTGTTGCGGCCGCCCGCGCCGCGCTTGAATGCCGGCTGCTGCGCATCGTCCAGCTCGAGGACCTTGCCGGCAGCCTCTGCGGCGCGCATGTGGTGTTTGGTCAGGTCGTCGGGATTCACATTGACGACGCGGTGGTCGCCAACGGTCGGATCGACATGTCCCGCCTGCAGCTGCTCTCGCGCCTTGGCTACAAGGACTATTCCGTCACATCCGATGTCTTTGAGATGGACCGGCCAGCCTGATCAATGATCAAGACCGCCGCGCCTGTTGTCAGGCGCGGCGCCTGGCCGTCAGGCCATCGCGATATAGTCGCGCATCTGGTCCGCTTCGCGCTCGATCTGGGCAATGCGGTGCTTGACGATATCGCCGATCGAGACAAGCCCGGCGAGCTTGCCGCCGCTGACCACCGGCATGTGGCGGAAGCGTCCTGCGCTCATGCGGGCCATGACGGAGTTGACGGTGTCGCCATCCGAACAGGTGACCACCGAGCGGGTCATGACATCGCCCACCGGCTGCTCCAGGGCCGCAGGCCCCTCCTTGCCAATGACGCGCACCACGTCACGCTCGGAAACAATCCCCTCGATCTGCCCGGCTGCCCCGGTCACGACGATGGCACCGATGCGCTTTTCCGACAGGGTCCGGCAGATCTCGCCCACCGGGTCTGATGCCCGGGCAGTGACGACATCGCGCCCTTTCTCATTCAGGATCATGGCAACAGTCATGCGCGCGCTCCCTTTTCAGTCTGTATTCCGGCTCCGCGATTTTCCGCGTCAGCCGGCAATGCCTGATGATGACAGCAAAACCGCACCGGGTGCAAACCCTGCGTAAGGCGGGGGCAGGGTGAGGATCAGGCTCGCCGGCGCCGGACCGGATCCATCAGGGGAAAGGCGATGAGGCCGGTGACAAAGCCGCCGACATGCGCCTCCCAGGCAATCGAACTGCCGAAGATCGGTCCGCTCCACAGGCCAAACACCAAATTGATTCCCATCCACAACAGGAAGAACAGCCGCACCTGGCCGTTCGACAGCAGTTCGCGGACGCTCATGGCCCGAACCAGGTAGGCTGCCGGGTCGTTGCGTCGGCCGCCTGCGAGCGGCCCGCCGCGCTGGAACACGAACATCAGCGCGCCGGCGGTCAGGCCGGATACGGCAGCAGAGGCGCCGATGACGGGAATGTCCTGTCCCGGGTGCAGCGCCAGATGCAGCAGCGCGCCGCCGACGGCACAGGCCGCGAAAAACACGACAAAGCTGAAACTGTCGAAGCGCTGCGCAATCGCACTGCCGAAGGCGACCATCCAGGCCAGGTTGAAGATCAGGTGCTCCCAGCCGCCATGCAGGAAGGCATAGGTGACAAAGGACCAGACATCGGCCCCGCCATGCGGCAGTTCTGCCGCCAGCGGCACATCAGCGTAGCGCAGCGGCCAGAAGGCAAACTGCAGGATGAGTTCGAAATCCGCGTCCCGGCTGATGAACTGCCGCAGAATGTGAATGCCGATCAGGATGGCCGACAGGGTCACGATCACGGACGGCAGGTTGAACATCGGTGCGGCCGGGCGCGGGGGAAACGGCGGCTGCGGTGGCTGGGACTGGGGCTCGGTCATCTGTCTCTCATATCCTGTCGGGTCTTGTGCGAGACTTAAGCAACCAGGGCCGGTAAATCCAGTTGCGCCCGCCGGATTGCTTGGGCCGGTGCTCACGGGGGGGTGGCACCGGCGCTCTGGCCCAAAATGACACCCTGTCTCAGGGGGGGGCGCAAATGTAGCCAGACGGCTTTCGGGGCCTCTCCGCTCCCCTCCCCCTCGTGGGGAGGGGGGAGGGGTGGGGGGACGGGAGGCCGTCATTTCACAAAGCGTCTGAAGTAAACTTGGCGAAGAGCGCAAGCGAACCGGATTTAAGTCCGCTCCCCCCACCTCCAAATCCCTCCCCACGAGGGGGAGGGGAGCGGAGAGGCTCTGACAGAGTTAAGCGTTCTGGGCACAGTCGTGCACATCGAACATGTGCCAGACTTCATATGCGAAAGCCCTGCTGTCTCAGGGGCTGACTTATCCCGAAACGAAGAACGCCCGCTGCCGGTTTCCCGGCAACGGGCGCTGCTCCTGTCGCGTCGCCGCGCTCCCCATACCTCTGTTTGCCCGCCAAAAGCTGCCGCCGCACGACCGGCCTTTTGTTCCAGGTCTCGGGTCGTTGTCGCGCGAGAGTGGCACAAACAAACGTAACGGCAAGTGAAAGGCACTGTTAACCTTAACAAATCCTTTCCGCGTCCTTCACGCGAGCGCCTCGGGGACTGGCATGGCTCGTGCTTGGTAAACGGCAGTTAACGTTTTCGCTGCCGTTCTTGTCCCGCTCCGGGACGGGGGCGGCGGCTGGACATATCGCCGGGAAGGGCCTGGGCCACCATGAAGCACACGATCAACCGCACCTTGTACCAATACTGGGACGAATTGCGCGGCAGCCGCATTGCCCCGAACCGGTCCGAGATCGACCCTGGCCGCATCCGCACCCTGCTTGGCGACACCTTCATTCTTGAGGCGGTTGACAAGGACACCTATCGCTACCGCCTCGCCGGAACGCGCCTGTGCTCCACCCATTGCCGCGAACTCAAGGGCCGCAACTTCCTGCGCGGCTGGGGCGAGCAGGACCGCGAGGCGATGGCCACCATGCTGGCCGCGATCACCGAGGATGCCGCCGCCGCCGTGCTCGGCATCGATGGCCATACCGAGCGCAAGCATGCGCTCAAGATGGAGATGCTGCTGTTGCCGCTGCAGGTGCCGGGTGAGGGCCGCAGCCGCATCCTGGGCGCCTGCGCCTATTTCGAGCGGCCCTACTGGCTCGGCCTTCACCCGATCCTCAACCAGTCCATCTCCAGCCTGCGCCTGATCTGGCCGGACGAGCGGCCGCATTTCCTCAGCCATGGCAACGACGTGCGCAGCCCGGTTCCCGCCTTGCCGCGTGTCGGCGCGCTGCCTGGTCACCTCGGCGTCGGCTTCCAGGGCTCGATGATATCGCCGGCCATGCTGGGAGCAGCGCGCCAGGTGCGTCACCTCACCGTCATTGATGGTGGTAAATCCTGACAGGGGCTGCGGCAATCACCGGATGTTAACTCCCTCTGCCTAAGCTTTGCGCTGCGGCTTTGCATCAAAAAGCCGAGGGACAAGGGATCAGGCAAGCCATGGCGACCGCGCAGGCCGCAAAACTGTCGCTGAGTGTACCTGCCAGGGGCACGGATCGCCGCCGCCACCAGCGCGTGCGGGTCAACATCCTTGGCCGGTTCATGCTCGAGAACCGGCAGGAGTATCCGTGCCAGGTCGTCAACATGTCGCCTGGTGGCCTTGCCATGATCACGCCCGTCGCCGGTCGGGTTGGCGAAAAGGTCGTCGCCTATCTCGATCATATCGGACGCGTCGAAGGGGTGATTGCGCGTGACATCGAGGGCGGCTTTGCCGTGTCGCTCAACACCACGCCGCGCCGGCGCGACAAGCTCGCCTCGGTGCTGACCTGGCTTGCCAACCGGCATGAACTCAACCTGCCTGAAGACCGCCGGCATGACCGTTTCATTCCGAAGAACCCGGTCACCCGCATCGTCCTGCCGGATGGCACAGCCTACATGTGCCGCATTCTCGACATTTCGCTGTCCGGTGCGGCCCTGTCCTGTCCCGCCCGTCCGCCGATCGGAACGGAACTCGGCCTTGGCAAGATGCGCGGCCGTGTCGTGCGTCATCTCGAGGATGGTCTTGCCGTCGAATTCGCGGTGATCCAGAACCAGGCGCTGCTGGAGCAGCATATTTCCGGCGAAGACACCACACCGGCCGGCTGACCGCCGCATCTGCCTTGCTTTGGCCAGTTCTCTGCAGCCGCCCACCGGGCGGCTGTTGTCGTTTCTGGTGGCTGCAATTCTTGCCCGTTTTGCGAAAGCCGGCCCATTTGCCCGGATGGTTTCCACTCTCCTAACGTGTTTTTGGATCCCGACACGCGGCCAGAACGCCGCATTGCCTGGCGTGTCAGCCCCGGTTCCTGACACGGTCCAAAGGGAGTTTTTGCTGCAACATCAGTCGCTTGGCGTGAGAAAGATGCAATTTGATTCATGTTCGCTGAAAACTCAAATCAACTTCGCCTAAAACTCATGTAAAATTTAAATAAAAATCAGTTTTACTTTGATATAAATGCACATTCTCCGCTTATAACCAAGTAAAATTGCCCGTGTCATGTTGTCCTCAGCCTTGGGGAGGGCGACAACATGACTTTTAAAACGCAATCAGTACTCAAGCTTGCAGCCTTCTGTTTCTCGACAGCCTTGTTGACTGCTGTGGCGCAAGCAAATCCTGGAAGGTTCATGGCAATGTCTGGCGCAGCAACTGCACCGGTTGGCCACCAGACCTTCTGCAGCGAAAATCCGTCGGCCTGCAAGGGCGGCACGGACAAGCCCGTGGTGGTCAAGCTGTCCGAGCAGCGCTGGAACGAGTTGATCGCCGTCAACGATAGGGTCAACAAGGCCATCCGGCCGATGACCGATCAAGAACTGTTTGGCCAGGTGGAATACTGGACCTATCCCACCAACGGGGCAGGGGACTGTGAAGAATATGTGCTTGAAAAGCAGCGCCAGCTTGTGAAGGCCGGCTGGCCGTTGAGTGCGCTGTTGATCACCGTGGTCAAGGACCTCAAGAACGAGGGCCATGCGGTGCTGACCGTGCGGACTGACCAGGGCGATGTGATCCTCGACAACCAGATCGAGGTCGTCCTGCCCTGGTACTCGACGCCCTATCGTTTTGTGAAACGCCAGGCGACGACCAGTCCGGCACAGTGGACAGCGATTTCCGATACCCGCGTCACCACGGTGGCGAGTATCGGACGATAATTCTCTCAGGGAGTTCCTGACGCAATCCGGCCCGGTCGCGTCCCCACCCTCCCCATCCCTACCACGACCGGGTCGTCGGAGCCGGCTTGCCCCCGCAAGCCGGCTCCACCTTTTTCAAGGCCAAGCTTTTTCAAGGCCAAGCTTTTTCAAGGTCGGGCTTTTCAAGGGCAGGATCTGGAGAAGGTGGTCTTGCGAACGCAAGGGCCGAGCCCCTGCTAATCAGACCCCTGCTAATCAGACCTAGGTGGATCAGAGGGCGACAAGCCCGGCGCGGTAGCGCTGCCAGTTGCGCACATAGCCGTCAGCCGACTGCGTGTTGCGCTGCTCGGCTTCTGCTTCCAGCGTACGGATGATGCGGCCGGGCATGCCGACGACCAGCGAGTTGTCCGGAATTTCCTTGCCCTCGGCCACCAGCGCATTGGCACCGATGATGCAGTTGCGGCCGATGCGGGCTCCGTTGAGGATTGTCGCGCCCATGCCGACCAGCGTGTTGTCGCCGATGCTGCAGCCGTGCAGGATCGCCTTGTGACCAATCGTGCAATTGGCGCCGATCGTCAGCGGAAAGCCCATGTCCGTGTGCAGGACCGCGCCATCCTGGACGTTGGAGCGGTGGCCGACCAGGATCAGTTCGTTGTCGCCGCGCAGCACCGCACCGAACCAGACGCTCGCGTCGATCTCAAGCCGGATCCGCCCGATCAGCTGCGCATCCGGCGCGATCCAGAACTTGTCTTCCTCGGGCAGCTCCGGGCTGGTTCCGTCAAGCGCGTAGAGTGGCATGGCCCGGCTCCCAGATAAGCTGCAAGGGTCAAATGCCGTGGATGAAGCCGACGGCAAAGCGCATCATCACCAGGCCGGAACAGATGCTCCACATGCCGGCGATGGTCGAGGAGGCCACGAGCCAGCCGATTGGCCGGTTCTCGATCCGGCGCCCCCGGATAGCGTTGCGCATGATGATGAACGGCCCTGCAAAGGCGCACATCAGGCAGGAGGAGACGGTCCCGACCAGGGTTTCGAGCCGCAGGTGGAAGCGCGGCGGGGTGTTGGTCAGAAGCTGGTAAAAACTGCCAAGGACTCCGGCGGCAACAAAGCCGGCGCAGCCCATATACACGGCGAGGATGAGCTCGAAATACACGCGTTAACCCTTTGTTAACCACTGCGGCAGACCCTGCCGGAATGAGTTCGAAGGGTCAAGAGCAATCCTCGTGCCGATTCCCGTGCAAGGCACCAACCGGACAGAAACCCTAGCGAATGGTTAACAATTGCCCGGACCTGCTGTCCCGCCGTGAACCATCCGTCTCGCGATGGCACGCTTGCCGTGGCACAGCTCTGGAGCAAGGCAGGGGGAGGCCGCGCTGATGTTGCCGTCAACCCTGCCACGCCCGACCGGGTGCAACCCCCTTCATTTCGCCGCGATGACAGGTCTCCTGGCGCTCCTGTCTGTGGCCTATGTCGCCAATCTGGCAGCAGGCTGGGTTGAGGCTGCGGCTCATGCTGATCCGCGTGTCACCGATCCGCACCCGGTTCCGGTCTTGGTCGGCCGCCATGGCTTCTCGATTCCGGCCAATATGATTCCCTCTGCCGATCAACGGGTTGCAGGCAGCCATCATGGCCGGCTGTCGCTTGATCTCAGCTGGCCCGCACTGTCCGGCTACACAGGGGAGGCCACGGGGGCGACGCCCTGGATCACCGTCGATCTTATCGCCTCGAGCCAGGTCGCGACGCTTGGGGAGCGGCTCGACAGTGTTTATCGCCGGCTTGCCGCCACGCATGACCCCCGGGGTCCGGCCGGACTCGCACTTTTGGACATGTCGCAGAAGATCGGCGCTGGCGATGATGTGATCGTTTTCGAGACCGGGCGCGCGGATGGGTTCATTGCCCGTTGCCTGACGCCCGCCGATGGCAGCGCCCGCTGTTTCCGCGACATCCGCCTCGCTCCTGACCTTGTCGTTAGCTACTGGTTCCAGCGGTCGTCCCTGGCCAGTTGGGGCCGCATGGACCGGCGCATTCTCGACCGGATCGACGGGTTCCGGGTGCGCGCCGCGGTTCCGGCGGATTCGCTTGCTCCGGCCCGCTGATCCATGCCCCTCCCTCCCTCATGCGCCCTTCGGCCGTATTGCCCTGTCATAACTGACAGGCTGCTCACCTGGTGAAGCGGTTGAAAACACGTCAGAAACAGGCTGGCCAACAGGCGCGTTAAGGATTTGTTAACCATTATGACGCGATCTTAACCATAGTTAACAGTCTATCGAGGAGTGGGCACCATGCGCGTCGCAGACACCACCTCGATCTCGTCCCGGATCGAGCAGGCCTTCCAGACAGCCAGTACCAGCACGGGGACGTCATTTGACTACCTGGTGAAGACGGCTGCACGCGAATCCTCGTTCCAGCCGGCTGCGCAGGCCAAGACCTCATCGGCCACCGGCCTGTTTCAGTTTGTCGAGCAGACCTGGCTGGAGACGGTCAAGGAAGCCGGCAGCCAGCATGGGCTGGGCAGCTATGCCGCACATATCGAGCGGACGGCGGGCGGCAAGTACCGCGTGTCCGATCCGCAGATGCGGCAGGAGATCCTCAACCTGCGCAAGGACCCGGAGGTCTCCTCCCTGATGGCTGGCGCCTTGACCCAGAAGAACGCCGGTTACCTGCAGCAGAAACTCGGTCGCCCGGCTTCGGAAGGCGAACTCTACATCGCGCATTTCCTCGGCGCCCATGGCGCAACCCGCTTGATCACCGGGGCCGGCGTATCACCCGAGGCCCGCGCGGACTCGGTCTTTCCGGCTCAGGCCAAGGCAAACCGTTCGATCTTCTACGACAAGGCCGGCGGCGCGCGCACGCTGTCTGAAGTCTATGCCAACCTTGTCAGCAAGCACGAGAACTTCACGATGATCGCGGGCCCGGCCGGCCCGTCTGTTCCCGATGCCAAGCCGGCGCAGACAGCTGTTCTCGCCTTCACCGACGAAGCCTCGCAACGCGTCGACAACGCCTTCCGGGCGACGGACACCTCTGCTCCCTTCGAGGCGCTGTTCCGCACCGAAGGGGCCGCCGAGGCGCCCGCTCTCGATGCCTCGTTCCTGTCGTCCTTTGCCAGCGTGCCGGAAGATCGCCCCTTCGACCGTGCGGTCGGCGGCTCGCGCCTCGTCGCCCAGATGACCGGCAGCAGCCTGACGGAAACCCTGTTCAAGGACGGCGGCCCCCTCGACCTCACCGGCTTCCTCAACTACCGCGAACGCGACAAGACCAAGGACCTGATGCCGCCGGTATAACGGGGAGGGGAGGGGCGCCGCATTCGGCCCATGGCGCGCCCTTGATCGCCAGCCGAGGCCCCAGGCCCCTCGTCGCTCCTGCGCAGGCAGGAGCCCAGTAATCGGGGCGGTAGAGCTTGAGCGTGGTCCCATAAGCCCGCTGCAGTCCGGTGGCAAACACGCTCCCCCTGCCCAGGAGCCAGGGCCCGTCTACCCCGATCCCCATCCGCGACATCAATGCTCCATCAATGCGCCGCCCACCCATTGTGGTCATCCCGACCCCCGGCGGCCATCCCCGCCTCGTGCGGGGGCCCATGCGGCGCCTAAGGCTGCCCAAAGCCCTCTATCATTAAGGATGGACCGAAGCTTGATCCCCGCATGAGGCGGGTTCGATGGCCAGGTTTCAGGTCCGTGCAGATGTCAAACGCCCAGTCTACCAACCCAGCCGCAGATCGCAGGTCAAGATGACTTCTGTCATGTGAGAACGAGATTGGGTTGGCTTTTTTAGCCTTACAAGGCCCTGTCCCGATCCGTCTTGCAGCGAGGTGCCATGTGTGGGGCATCCCTAGCCGGGACTAGGAGCCGAGCCATATTCCATTTCCGATTGCGGTGCCCACAAGCGTTTGATTTTCAGCGCTTTCCGAAAATCCGATCAACACATCCGCGCGATCCCAGGAACGATCCGCGAGGCGCTGTTGCCATCCGGCCAGGCCGGCTGCGTCTGCATCGCGGCCGAGCACATTGTTGTAGAGGGCGTTGATATAGGAAGTGTCGCTCGGGTTCTCGCCATATTTTTGCTTGAACTCGGCGGAAGAAATGAAGGCGTTTGACATATCCTTCAACGTAAGCCCCCCGTCGATAAGGTTGATGTTGTGCGCAAGGCCGGGCGTATCGGGAGTTCTGGCAAAGGCTGCCTGGTATAGGCGGTATGTCTGTCCCGCAATTTCGCCGGCTGCAACATCAAGTCGAAGTAGTCCATCAGTAAATTGAATGATCTCAATGCTGGTCAGTTGATCAACTATACTCCCAAGGGAAATGTTGATCGAGTTACCGCTTCTTGAGATAGTGGTTTCCGAACGTGCCGTCGACAAAATGAATGTATCACGTCCACCCATTCCATCGACGATATCCGCTGCAGAAGTGCCCCGGAAGACGTCATTGCCATGTGTTGCCGCATAGGCGACTTGCGGAATGGTACTGAAGACTTTCTCGCGTATGACGATTTCTCCATTCCAGGCGGAGACGCCGACAAGTTTCATGGTTTCGCCCGTCCAGATGAGCGAAGAATTGTAAAGCATGCCAAGTTCATGGTCCGCGAGAACATCCCCGGCAAGCAGGGGCGTGAACTTGCCTTTGCCGTTGCCTAGCCAGGCGAGTGGCCATTCGCGGTCAGGTGCGTAAGCACCACTTGGCGATTCTGCTACGATATCGATAAATCCGTCGTTGTTTATGTCAGCAGCGCGAATGTTGCCAGGCCATGGAGTCTGCAGACCACTGGAGATCTTTCCTTCAAATGCTTCACGGCTTACATCTTTGAAGTTGCCCCTGCCATCGTTCTGCAAAAGCTGGATGCTCCAACCCACAGCATACGGGTCGAGGCGGTAGGACAGCATGACAATATCTTTGGAACCGTCGCCGTTGAAATCTTCAATTAGGGTTCCCACTACGGCAGCATTTGATCCGAAATCTGGATGATTGGGCAGAGTAGCAGTTCGAGAATTTGAGAAGCTGCCGCCGCTATTGAAGAAAATGACGCTTTCAGGTGTGTTGAAGTAATCATTCCATTTTCCTGCAATCAGATCTCCAAGGCCATCACCGTCCAGGTCACCGACTTCCATCCAACTCCATCTCTGGTTGGGGTACCCGTTGTGGCTTTCGGAGGGCTGTGTGCTGGACGGCATTCGGGACCAGTCGGCGGTAAAGTTCCCAACTCCGTCATTGATCAGCGCATAGGGCGCGACCTTGACTGCCTCACCAACTATCGCGTTGACAATGATGTCGAGGTCGCCGTCTCCGTCGATATCGGCAGCACCTGCTCCATGAGCATAATTGATGAAGGCGGGCAACTTTTCAGTTGCATTCACATAGCCGTCTTTCGAGTTCAGAAAGAGGTAGTTTCGTTCTCCGGGGAATGGATCAGCGTCCCAACCGCTGGCGGCAATGAAAAGGTCAGGGAGGCCATCGCCGTTGAAGTCGCCGATAACAGTGGGCCGATTCAATATCATCTTATGATCAGGAAGTGCTTTCGGCGTATACCCATTTAATTCTTGTAAGAAAGTATAAGACGTTTGCGGGATGTTTTCACTTCTTCCCGGAAAGGCGCCGCCGTGGACGACAAAATCATCTCGTCCATCGCCGTTTATGTCTGCAAACGCGATGCCAACAATAACAGAAGTATCATTGATTTTATAGCTGTACTGCGTGGTATTCAATGTTACCGGCTTGATCCGAAGTGACATGCGCCCTCCTGATAGGTTTTTCAATCAATCTCTGATTTTCTGGTCATATACTCGGTCGGTTGTGGATCATCGCCGCCTCGCGCTCTCTGATCAAGCCAGAAGATGATCCGGGAGGGCTTGGCCGGGTCATGGTTCGACTTTCGTGGCCACTGCAATATTGGCGCTGCGATATCTGGCCTGTTGTAAGGGTGGCAACCTTGTCCTTCCGCTGCATTCCCTTCAAGCCGTCCACCCCGATCCCCATCCGCGCCATCAGTCCGCCAACAATGCGCCGCCCACCCACCGTGGTCATCCCGACCCCCGGCGGCCATCCCCGCCTCGTGCGGGGACCCATGCGGCGCCTAAGGCTGCCCAAAGCCCTCTATCATTAAGGATGGACCGAAGCTTGATCCCCGCCCAAGGCGGGGAAGACGGCTGAGTAGGTGGCTATGCGCCACTGGCTGCCGGATCCCATGTCATCTCTCCGATCGCGCGAGGGCTGCCCAATTTATGGTGAACCGAACGTTAAGCCTTTGTGTGGCAACCTGATCTTCGCGAAAGGGCCGCAGTAGGGTGAGGTGTCCGGTCGAGCCATGATCATTCATCAGTTTCTCCAGTGGATCAAGACAGCGCCGGCCGGTGCGCGGGCAGAGGCGACGGGCGCGTTGGCCCGGGCCTGGCTGCATTCTCCTTTGTCCGAGGACGACCGCGCGGCCGCCCTGTCGGCGTTGACCTGGCTGCTTGATGATCCGGCCCCCGAGGTTCGCTTCGCCCTGGCCGATGTCTTCGCCCGGCGGACAGATGCACCGCAGCACCTGATCCTGTCGTTGATGCGCGACCGTAGCGAGATTGCCGCACTGGTTGTGGCGCATTCCCCGCTCATTCCCGACAGTGACCTCATCGATCTGGCGGCAGAAGGCGATATCGTGCTGCAAAGGGCTATTGCGCGCCGGTTAGACCTGTCGGCCCCGGTGGCGGCCGCGTTGGCGGAAGTCGCCCCCGGTCCGGTCTGTGCAGATCTCCTCGACAATGAACATGCCCATCTCCTCGTCTTCAGCCTGTCGCGGCTGGCTGAGCGCTTTGCCGGAGAGGCTGAACTGCGCAACCGGCTGCTGGCACGGCCCAACCTGCCGCTTGCCGTCCGCCACCGGTTACTGACTGCGCTCACCGAGGGGCTTCGCGACCGCGCTGTCGTGCTTGTCGGATCCGATCCGGAGGAGACAGCCAGCTACCTCGAGGAAGCCCAGGAAAAAGCCACCCTTGTCCTGTGTGGCCAGGCGGATGAGCATGGCCTGCCGGCCTTTGTCGAACATCTGCGCGCCAGCGGCCAGTTGACGGCACGGCTGCTCATTCGGGCTGCCGGGCAAGGCCGCTTGCGGTTGCTCGCCCTCAGTCTGGCGCTGCTGACGGCGCAGGACGCGGACACGGTTGCCGGGGTTCTGGCCACAGGCCGGGAAGCTGGCCTGCGAGCGCTCATTGCCGGAGCCGGGTTGCCCCGGCGCTGTCATCCGCTGTTCGTCTCGGTCATTCAGGCTTACCGGGAGGCCGGGGAGGCGTTCTCCCGCGATGCAACGCCGGATGTCGTGCGGCCAGTGCTGGAACAGGTGGCGACCCGGCTGCAGGCCGCAGCAGGGCGGGCAGGGGGCGAGGACATCGACGACTTGTTGCGCATGGTTCGGGGCTTTGTCCTTGAGGCTGCACGCAGTGATGCCCGGCGCTTTGTCGAGGGCGCCCGGGCGGCAGCGTGACACCTGTCCTGTCGGATCGAAAATTGTCGGAAATTGCTGGAAATTGTCGCGCGGTGTCACGTCAGGGGCGTGACTTTCTCCCCTTGTGGCCGCGTTGCCCGGTACCGGTCGTCAACGATCCGGATCGCCGTGCCGTGCCAGGAAGTCAGAGGTGACGTCCGTCAGCTTGCGCAGCAGGGTCACGCCAGTCAAGTTACTGTCATCCTTGGCTTTTTCGCTCACCATCGCGCGTATTGCAACCACATGCTGCTGCAGCAGCACTTCCGGTAGGGCTTCCGGCTGTGTCACCGTCTCGATCAGGTGGCAAAGGTTGCCCGCAACCTGGCCGACCAGCGGGTAGCCGAGCGTTCCGGACTGGCCCTTGATGTTGTGGGCGGCCTGGTAGAGCGGGTCAAGTGTCTGGCGGGACAGCCCTTTTGCCTCGATCTGCTGCCAGGCGGCAAACAGCGCCTCGGCCTCGTTGCCCATCCAGCCGTCGAAGTTTCCCGACAGTTTCTGCAAGGCTGCTTCCGCCGCCTTGACGGGGTCGAACTTGGCTGCCTCGCGCGGACTCATCACGCGAACTTTCTTGCGCAAATCCTTGGGCGGCTTGAGAAATTCGACTTCTCCATCGAAGTCGTCGAACTCGTCTGACAGGTCCTCGCCGGACATCGTTTCAACCCTCGCCGCCGCCGACCCTACCTGGCCGGCTCGTTCCAGTTCCGCGCAAGCTTGCTCTGATCAGGCTAAAAAAGCGTTGCGATTCAATATCGAAACATCTCGCTCAGAATTCTTTCGTCCCAGCCATGTTCCTGGTCAAACATCATGATGCAGGACGATCCGGTGTCCTCCCGAACGCTGACCTTGGCAACATTACGGATCTCGGTATGGTCCGCCGCCGCACTCACCGGGCGCTTTCCCGGCTCCAGAACCTCGATGTCGACCACCGCGCGGTTGGGCAGCAGCGCCCCACGCCAGCGCCGAGGGCGGAAGGCGCTGATTGGCGTAAGTGCAAGTAAAGGCGCGGAAATCGGCAGGATCGGCCCATGCGCCGAGAGGTTGTAGGCGGTGCTTCCGGCCGGCGTCGCGATCAGGCAGCCGTCGCAAATCAGCTCCTCCAGCCGCTGCCGTCCATCGACCGAAATGCGCAGCTTGGCCGCCTGGTAGGTCTGCCTGAGCAGCGACACTTCGTTGATCGCCCTCGCCGTGTGATGGCCGCCAGACTGGTCAACCGCCTGCAGGAACAGGGGATGGATCGTCGTCACATCGGCCGCGCCAAGCCGGGCCAGAAGGTCTTCCTCCTTGTATTCATTCATCAAAAAGCCGACAGACCCCCGATTCATGCCATAGATCGGCAGACCGGAATTCATGAAGCGATGCAGCGTCTGCAGCATCAAGCCGTCGCCGCCGAGGGCAACGATCACGTCGGCTTCCTCGGGCGGGGCATTGCCATAGCGCTCAGCCAGACTGTCCAGCGCCTGGCGGGACTCGTCGGTATCGGATCCGACAAGCGCAATGCGGCCAGAGCGGATCTGTGGTCTCGTCGTCATGGCGTTTCCCGGCGCATCCCCTTGGTCCTGCAGGTCTTTGCCGCAGGGACGACCACTAAACAGCATCCCGGGGCGAAGGCCAAGGTCAAAGCACCGGCTTGCACCACAATGCAAGAACGGGCAGCCATCTGGCCGCCCGTTCCCAGTCTTTAATCGTCATTCCGGGCGAGAGCGAAGCGAAGACCCGGGATCTGTGCGCCAAGGCCCATCGGTTCCCAACTCCCCAAAAAACCGAGACTTCGGCTCTCCGGTCCCGGCTCGGCGCTTCGCTTGGCCGGGGTGACGGAGGAAAAATCAAACGAAATCAGAGGCCTGACTCAGGCCCCCGCCCCCCACGGACCGTGGTGAATGTCACGGCCATCGAGCCGGTCGAAGCCGTGTGCGCCAAAGAAATCACGCTGCGCCTGGATCATGTTGGCCGTGCCGCGCGCGGTCCGCATCAGGTCGAACCACGCCAGACCCGACGCAAGCGCAGGCACCGGCAGGCCATTCAGCGCACCGAGCGCCACCACCTGGCGCAGGGCCGGAATGGTCGCCTCGAGCCTTGCGGCAAAGTCAGGTGCCAGGATAAGGTTGCGGCCCGGATTTTCGGTGAGGGCCGAGGCCATGTCGTTCAGCATGTCCGAGCGAATGATGCAGCCGGCGCGCCAGACGCGGGCGATCTCCGGCAACGGCAGCGACCAGCCGAAACTGTCGGAAGCTGCTGAAATCATGGCGAAACCTTGCGCATAGCAGAGGATCTTGCCGGCGATCATCGCCTGTTCCAGCGTGGCCGCGGACGGTGCGTCTGCCCCGCCGAGACGCTTGGGCGCCGCGCCGAATCGGGCCTCTCCAGCCTTGCGCTCATCCAGCCGGGCGGAGACGTTGCGCGCCATCACGGCCGCCTCGATTACCGGCACCGGAGTTGCCAGATGCTGCGCCTCGATGGCGGTCCAGCGGCCGGTGCCCTTCTGGCCGGCGCTGTCGAGGATCACGTCCAGCATCGGCTGGCCGGTCGCCGGATCGGTGGCCTTGGAAACGGCTGCTGAAATTTCAACGAGATAGGACCGAAGCACGCCTTCGTTCCAGGCGGCAAACAGCGCCCCGATGTCGCCAGCAGAATGGCCATGTCCGTCGCGCAGGATGCCGTAGATCTCGGCGATCATCTGCATGTCGGCATATTCGATCCCGTTATGCACCGCCTTGACGAAATGGCCAGCCCCGGCCTCGCCCATCCAGGTGGCGCAGGGAATGTCCTGATAACGTGCGGAAATCGCTTCCAGGATATGGGAGACCCGGTCCCAGTCTGCCTTCAGCCCGCCGCCCATGATCGAAGGACCATGGCGCGCGCCTTCCTCGCCGCCCGACACGCCGAGACCGAGAAAGCGCATCGGCAGGCCGGCCGCCGCACGGCGGTTGGTGTCGTGGAAATTGGCGTTGCCCGCGTCAATGACGAGATCGTCCTTGTCGAGCAGCGGCGCCAGCGCGGCGATCTGGTCATCCACGGCCTGACCGGCGGGAACCATCAGGATGATCGCACGCGGCGACTTCAGGCTGGCGACCAGATCGGCCAGGCTCTCGGTCGGGATGACATTGGCCGCGAGCACGCCCGCTTCGGCGTGGAAGCGGCGAGTGACCTCCGTCGTGCGGTTGAAAACCGCGATGGGGAAGCCCTTTTCGGCGATGTTGAGGGCAAGGGCGGCACCCATGGTGCCAAGGCCGATGAGGCCGATCTCAGCAAACGTGCTGGCCATCCATGCATCCTTTGTTGCCGGCGCTTGAAGCAAGGCGCGCAAGGCTTGCGACCCGAGAATCGCCGCCTGCCGCAGGCTGGCGCGCCAGACCGGTTCAGTCTCTGTCCAAAGCCGAGCCACAAACCCGCCCGGCCACCAGCCTTCCCCCTGACATTTTCACACGCGGGTGGTCAAGGGTGGATGCTGGGGTAAAAGGCGTGGGGCGGAAGCGTGCAGATATGTTTCAAACTAGCGACTTCCATCGCGCTTCTCGATAGCCCTAACGGCACTCTCGGGCAAAGAATCGTAAATTTCTGCAACGTGCTTTGGTTCGGAAATTGTTTTTTCGACAATCAAATTAATTAGCTTGAAAAGCGAGGCAGCGGTGGCGTGATCATCTCGAAGATCGATTTGACCCGGGTGAACAGCATTATTTCCGATTACGCGAACTACATCCAGCGCTTGCTGCACTTGGATATTCAATCCGTTTTTTACTAAATTGGCAATGTCACTGTTAATGTTTTCACCTGATCCGCCAAGAAACTTACATAGCTTCTGGATGGCTAGACGGATGAGAGCTGCCGACCCTCTAGGGGACTGCATGAGTATTTTGCTGGCTTCGTCGTAGTCGCGCCGGATATCGTCGGGCATGTCGGGGTTTGCCGGAACTGCATAATCCATTCTAGGATAAATCAACTTATCAGCACACCAAATTGAGATCTCCGCACAATTAAAGCAACGGCTCGCCGAAATATTTAGCGCTTCATAGCTCGTAACTCTCGAATTTACGTCAAAGTACGGCCTCCCTTTCTCTGTTGTTGCATCCTCTTCGTTGGCTATGATACTGGGGCTGCTACCTTTAGAATTGGTAAACTTAATAATATCAATAATTTCTTGACTTGAAACAGTAGGGACTTTCCCCATTCCTAAGGCCTCAACGTGAACTGAGAACCAATGCTGAGCAGCGAATGCTTGGCAATGCGGACAGTTAAATGCAGTCGCAGCGATTGTTGGAATGACACTCTTCATAGCTAGCCTCAAGCGTTGAACAATGAACCAAGAAGGATTGAACACTTAATACGCATTAAGATCTAGTGCTTGGTGAGATCTGCGCTTTTTAGGCTGTTGTTTTTTGGGTGAGGGAATGCGACCTAAAAGTACTTTTAATACTTACACATATAAGGCAAATAAAATTTTTCTGGAAAATGGTGCCGGCAACAGGATTCGAACCCGTGACCCCCTGATTACAAATCAGGTGCTCTACCAACTGAGCTATACCGGCTTTCTGGCGCAATGTGGCCGAATGGGAGGGCTTTTAGCAGAAAGGGGAGCGGGTTGCACCCCTTTTGGGCTGGTTTTTCCACGTTGAATTCGCGGGGGGGAGCGGGTCTGGCAATAGCCCCGCCTCCGCTATGCCATGGCCGGGCCATGGCATCCATGCCGTGCCCTCTCATCCGGATCCAGCATCTGCGATCCGGACCATTCCCACGTCGCCGCCTGTGCTGGACGTTAGGTATCGGCATGGATGCCATGATCAAGTCATGGCATGACGACCGGGGGAATGTGGTTCCAGTCCGGAACTGGACTATCGCCCTTGCAACAGCATCGCCGCCGGTCGCAAGCCCCTCACTTTTCGTCATGCCATGGCTGGGCCATGGCATCCATGCCGTGCCCTCTCATCCGGATCCAGCATCTGCGATCCGGACCATTCCCACGTCGCCGCCTGTTCTGGCCGTTAGGTATCGGCATGGATGCCATGATCAAGTCATGGCATGACGGCGGAGACGGGGGGCTGTACCGCGTCTTACTCTGCGCGGTTTCGCCTCTTGAGCGGTTCGGGCGTCCTCGGTGGTCATCCCCGCCTTGTGCGGGGATCCAGCGGCTGGCTCGGGGCCATCTTGGGGACCCCGGTCGTCGGAACCGCTGCATGGGTCCCCGCACGGGGGCGGGGACGACGACGGAGGGTGGTGGCAGGGGACATGTTGACAGACGACGGAGGCCGGACATAGGCCTCTGGTCCTCCGCTGTCTGGGCTTGGCTTTTTGGATTGTGTCCTGAACCTTTCCCCTTGTCTCGGCGGTCATCCCCGCCTCGTGCGAGGATCAAGCTGCTGGCTCAGGGCCATCTTGGGATCCCCTCATAGCGCAGACGCCCGTCAGGCGGCAGACTTGCTCCAGAGAGGGAAGGGGTCGGTCATGTGGCGCCAGGCGGCCGGGGTGAAGCCCTTGGCGGGCACGAGGCATTCGGCCAGTTCCCGGCGCAGCGCCTCTTCGTCCATCGGGTCGCATCCGATGAAGACCAGTTCCTGCCGCCGGTCGCCCCAGACCGGGTCGAGGTAGCTTTCCATCGATCGGTGCCAGTCGGGATGGTCCGGCCAGTAGGACTTCGGCACCGCCGACCACCAGAGACCCCGCTTTTCAGTGCGCACCTGCGCGCCGGCCTGTGACAGTTCGCCGACGAAGTCCGGCCGGGTGGCGAGCCAGAAGAAGCCCTTGGCGCGAACAACGCCCGGCCAGGAGCGGTTGATGAAGGCCTGCAGCTTATCCGGGTCGAAAGGCTGGCGGGCGCGGAAGACGAAGGAGCGGATGCCGTATTCTTCCGTCTCGGGCGTGTGATCGGCGAAGCCGTTCAGTTCCTTGTACCAGAGCGGATGGGTGTGGGCGCGCTCGAAGTCGAAGCGGCCGGTGCCGAGAATGTCGGAGAGGGGAACCTGACCGAAGTCGGTCTCCACCAGCCGTGCTTCCGGGTTCAGCGACCGGATGATCTTGCGGGCAGCTTCGAGGTCCTGTGGCGCCGCACTGGAGACCTTGTTGAGAACGATGACGTCGGCAAACTCGATCTGATCGGTCAGGAGGTCGATGAGCGTGCGGGTGTCGTCCTCGCCCAGCGACTGGCCGATGTCAGTCAGGCTTTCGACCGAGCCGAATTGCGCCAGCAGGCCGGCTGCGTCGACCACGGTGACCATGGTGTCGAGCCGGGCGATGTCCGAGAGGCTCTCGTCGTTCTCGTCGCGGAACTCGAAGGTGGAGGCCACCGGCAGAGGCTCGGCGATGCCGGTGGATTCGATCAAGAGGTAATCGAAGCGGCCTTCCCCGGCGAGGCGCCGGACCTCAACGAGGAGATCGTCGCGCAAGGTGCAGCAGATGCAGCCGTTGGTCATCTCGACCAGCGTCTCCTCTGTGCGCGACAGGTTGGCACCGCCGTCGCGGATGAGGGCTGCGTCGATGTTCACTTCCGACATGTCGTTGACGATCACGGCAACCTTCAGGCCTTCGCGATTGGCCAGGACATGATTGAGCAGCGTGGTCTTTCCGGCGCCGAGAAAGCCGGACAGCACGGTGACGGGCAGGCGTTTGGTCATGATCTCCCTCATGAATGACGCAAAATGTAATAACGTAACATGTCTATAGCGACCCTGACCCGGCTTGCCAAGGCCTGCGTCAGCTTGACCACAGGCGGACGATGGCCAAACGCTTGACGGAGCGCCTTGATGAAAATATGAGTTCGAAATTCATGTATTTTGGTGGCGTGTCTGATCCGGCCGCTGCCCTGTCGAGAAGGACTGCAGGGATGTTCATCGCGATGAACCGCTTCAAGGTGAAGACCGACCGGCAGGTGGAGTTCGAGGCGGTCTGGAAGGGGCGGGACTCGCGTCTGGCCGAGCTGCCGGGCTTTAAGGGCTTTCACCTGTTGAAGGGGCCAGTGAACGAGGACGACGGCATCACGCTCTATGCCTCGCACACGGTCTGGGCGAGCCGGGAGGACTTCCTGGCCTGGACGAAATCCGAGCAGTTC
Organism: Pannonibacter carbonis; assembly: GCF_003012935.1. Classification (GTDB taxonomy): domain Bacteria; phylum Pseudomonadota; class Alphaproteobacteria; order Rhizobiales; family Stappiaceae; genus Pannonibacter; species Pannonibacter carbonis. Next base: position 35,502 of record NZ_PUDR01000025.1, read on the forward strand.
CGCGATGCCCATCGCAACGCCGGCGGCAACAAGGACCTCTATGCCGGTCCGCCGCAGTTCGAAGGCTTTGAAGCTGTCGAGGGCGCGTGATGGACAAGACCCCGAAGGACAGCGATGCTGCTGGCAAGCCGGCGTGTGGGGGAACTGGTGACGGCGGAGACGCCATGGTGCTGGCACGGGACGAACAGGCGGTGCTGCAGGTGCTGCGGTTTATCTGCCTGACCTATGCCAAACCGCAGGCACACAGCTGGGAACAGGCGCTGGCGATGGCCGCCGATGCATTCGGGCCGGCCGTTGGCGGCGAGGTTGCCGTGGCCGTGATGCAGCTGATGCGGGCGATCCGCGTGACCCGGCGCACGACGTTCCGGTTTCGGGACCCGAACTGCGCCTGCTGCCGCACGCGCTTGTCAGACGTGGAGGCGAAGGTGATCACGCTGGTTCGGGCCGCACGCAAGGACCCCTTGCGTCCGGCCCGGGTGGATGCGCTGATCCTGACCGAGGGCGGCCCGACCGCCGCCGTCCTGGCGGAAGCAGATCGGCTGGCCGGTGTGCTGGAACGGCGATTGATCGCACGCGCGGCGTGATCCGCCTGGGCTTCAAACGGCTGAACAGCCTGTCACCTCTCCATCGTCATCCTCGGCCTTGAGCCGAGGATCTATACAAATCAATGGTTTGCAGATGGTCGGGACAGGCCCGAGCATGACGAAGGAGAGGATTGTGTCCCTTGCAATTCCTCCAAGCCCGGGTGCTCCGGTCCCGGCTCGGCGCTGCGCCTGGCCGGGATGACGCGGGGGAGGTCCGGGTCTGTTGCCTGCCTCAAAGCCCCATCTTGGAGCGGGCGAGGTAGAGCGACAGCACGGCGGCGTTTGACACGTTGAGCGAGCGGATCTCGCCGGGCATGTCGAGGCGGGCGAGGGTGTCGCAGGCCGCGCGCACACCCTGGCGCACGCCCTTGCCCTCGGAACCCAGCACAAGCACGGTCTTGTCGCCGAATGTGGTTTCCTCAAGCGTGGCCGGTCCATCGCTGTCGAGCGCAACGCGGAAGAAGCCTTCCTCGCCCATCTCATCGAGGAACCGGGCGAGGTTCTTGACCCGCACATGCTTGATCATGTCGAGCGCGCCGGAGGCGGATTTGGCGAGCACCGAGCCTTCTTCCGGCGCATGCCGTTCGGTTGTGACGACGGCGTCAGCGGCAAGCGCCACGGCCGAGCGCAGGATCGCGCCGACATTATGCGGATCGGTGACCTGATCGAGCACCAGCACCAGCCTTGCGCCCTTCAGTTCCTTGACGCCATAGGCCGGCAGGGGATCGGCTTCCAGGATCATGCCCTGGTGCACCGCATCCTTGGTGACCATGCGGTCCAGCGCCCGCGGAGCCGTGATCTCGACGGGCACGTCGATCTTGACGCCCCGCTCTTCCAGGCGGTTGACGGCGTTCTCCGTGGCAAAGAGCTTGATGCGCTTGCGATCGCGGTTCGCGAAGGCGGCCTCGACCGTGTGCAGGCCGTAAAGCAGCACCGGGCCTTCCGGCGGCAGGCCGGGGCGGCGCGGGCCGGGTTTGACGAAGCCGCGACCGGGCTTGTCGCGCTGCCAGGGCGCGCGGTCGCCACCTGCGCCGCCAGCGCCTTTCGGGCCGGATTTGCGGAAGCCGCCAGCCCCGGCGGGGCGGGGGCGCTTGCTGGAAAATGTGTCGTCGCTCATGGAGCTGTCATAAAGGCAATCGCGGTCCAGTTGAACCGCGATTTTCAGGGCATTGACCGCAACAGGCGGCTTTTGTGCCCGGGCAGGGCAGTCTACCTGCTCCCGGTGCCCGGCTTCAGGCCGTTTGCAGCGGGAAGATCATGCAGGTGACGGTGCCGTGGGCGATCAGCTTGCCCTTGGCATCGACCAGGCGGCCTTCGGCGGTGGCGAGGCGGCTGCCGCGATGGGCGACCAGTCCTTCACAGCGCACCTCGCCGGAACCGGGCATCAGCGGGCGCACCATGTTCACGGTGAGCGAGGTGGTCGTGTAGATCTCGCCGGGCTTCAGTTCCGTGTGGACAGCGCAGCTCATGGATGTGTCGAGGATGGTGGAGATCCAGCCGCCATGCACGGTGCCTTGCGGGTTCATATGTGCCTTGCCGGGATTGCCCCGGAAGACGGCACGACCGGCCTCCGCTGTTTCCAGGAAGATCTGCATGGTCACCATGATCGGCGGGGCGGGCAGCTTGCCCTCCTTCATATGCTGGAAGATCTCCAGACCGGACAGCTTGGTGATTTCGGTGAGAGGCAGGGCGCCGAGCTGAAGGTTGGCAAGATCAGGGGCCGGAGTAGCTGATGTCATGTGAGGTGTCCTTTGCAAGGAAGGCGGGAAGGGGCAGGAAGCGGCGCCGATCAGTCCGCAGGCGCTGCCACATCAGGCGATGCGGATGGGCTCAGCTGCCGGAGCGCGTCGCGCAGGCGTTTCAGGCTGGCGCGAATTGTCGAGGCGTCTGACGGTCCGAGTTCTCCAAGAAGCGTGGTCTGGGCCGTCGCCCAGGCAACTGATGCCTGGAACAAGGCCGCGCGTCCTGCATCAGTCAGCGCCGGCAGCTGACGTCGCCCCGCGCCCGGCGCCAGTTCAATCAGGCCGGCCGCCTGCAGCGGCTTGAGGTTTCGGGTCAAGGTCGACCGGTCGATGGAAAGAAACGAGGCAAGGTCACCAAGCGATGCCGGATTGCGGGAGGCGATCCCGGCCAGCAGCGAGAACTGGGTGACCTCCAGCCCGACCTCGGCCAGATGCGCATTATAATGCCGGGTGATCAGGTTGGAGGTCCGGCGCACGGCGAGACCAAAGCAGCCCCGTGCCATGGCATCGACATCCGGACCATCCGGCTGGACCTGCGGATCAGCTTGACGCCCGTCAGGGGGAGGGGGGTAGGACATGCTTACCTGCTTCTGATGTTGCAGCTACAAGAGCTGAAGGCGCTGCCTATTGCAAGTACAAGAATCGAATCGAACCGTCCGACCCGCTTGCGCCGAACCGGATGGCAGTCAGGGGCCCGCCGAAGCGCTCCGGTGACACAATGAGGGCTACGGTCATGGGACGCCGGCCGGCAGGATCTGCAAAACGGGAGCATCAGACCTGTGATTATCTGGCAAAATGGGGCGGAACCGGCGGGATCTGCGGTTGCCGAGGCTGTGGCAAGCGGCGGGTGCGGTGGGGAAAACCCCTGTGGAAACAATGGAAGGCACTGAGTCCGCTGCGGCATTTATGAGGTACATGCAGCCTCCGGCGGCGAAAAACGCAGGTCATCGGGCATTTTGTCACCTGACCCGGCAAATCGGCGTTGACAGGGCAGGACTGCATCTGCATAACACGCGCCACAGGACACCCCGCACTTGCGGCGGGGCGGTCTGTGAAGCCATCCTGACTGCTTCGGACAGAGGCTCGACGGAATGGAGGAGTGCCCGAGTGGCTAAAGGGGACGGACTGTAAATCCGTTGGCTAAGCCTACGTTGGTTCGAATCCAACCTCCTCCACCATCGTCCCCCGAAGTCCGGGTCAGCGGGTGTAGCTCAATGGTAGAGCAGCAGCCTTCCAAGCTGATGACGAGGGTTCGATTCCCTTCACCCGCTCCATCACTGGGTGCCGATCAGAGTGACCGGTACGGGCAGGTTCTGTCCGGGGGTCCTGGACAGAACGGGAAGCAATTCGCTGCCTCCGGGGCGCCTGAAATGGCGACCGCAGCGGCCGGAGCGCGTCCCGCCTCGAACCTAGACGACTGAACCGCGTAACGGATAGAGAGCGACGCCGATGGCGAAGGAAAAGTTTGAGCGCACGAAGCCGCACGTGAACATTGGCACGATTGGCCACGTTGACCACGGCAAGACGACGCTGACCGCAGCGATCACCATGACGCTGGCGGAAGTTGGCGGTGCAGTTGCCAAGG
>NZ_PUDR01000026.1 GCF_003012935.1 Pannonibacter carbonis
TACATCCTGCTGCGCATCGTCCATGCCACCCAGCGCGCAATCCCTCAGCCCCGCGCCTTTGCCCGCCTCCTGCGCCTCAACATCATGCACAAACGGCCAATCGACCACCTCAGCAAAGCCCCGCCAACCCCGCCAAATGACACAAGGCAGATGCAACTCCCAGGCCTACAAACTTAAACCGGACAGCCGTGCCTTGTGCGGGGATCCATGCGGGCTGGGGGGATGGTGCACACTTCTGGTCAGCCGGACCCTGGACGCTGGATCCCCGCACGAGGCGGGGATGACCGCGGAGGGTGGGCGGAAGGTGGTGGCCATGGGCGGCACACTTCGGCAACCCGGGTCAGGCTGTCCGCCCGCTTTCCTGAATGCGCCCCTTACAGCACCCGTCCAGGGTTCAGCGTGTTGTTGGGGTCGAAGGCGGATTTGATGCGTTGCATCAGGTCGAGTTCGAGCGGGCTCTTTACCTCGCGCAGGAGGTCGCGCTTCAGGCGGCCGATGCCGTGTTCGGCGGAGATGGAGCCGTTGAACTCGTTCACGATGCCATGGACGAGGGCGTTCATCTCGTCCCAGCGGGCGATGTAGGCTTCCTTGTCGGCGCCGATCGGCTGGCTGACGTTGAAGTGGATGTTGCCATCGCCGAGATGGCCGAAGGGCACCGGGCGGCAGCCGGGGACCATGGCTTCGACGGCGGCAATCGCCTTGGCGAGGAAGGCCGGGATCGAGGCGACGGGCACGGACACGTCGTGCTTGATCGAGCCGCCCTCGGCGCGCTGCACCTCCGACATGCCGTGGCGGATGTGCCAGAAGTCCTGGGCCTGGGCCATGGATTCGGCAAAGGCCGCGTCCTCGACAAGACCCTTCTCGTAGGCTTCGCCCAGGATCGACTCCAGGAGGTCCCGCACCGGGAAGGCCTCGGTGCCCGAGGACAGTTCCATCAGCACATACCAGGGATGGGTGCCGGCGAGCGGATCGCGGGCGCCGGGCAGATGGCGGATGCAGAACTCCAGCCCGACGCGCGGCATGATCTCGAAACCGGTGAGAATCGGTCCGGCCTGCGCCTTGGCGGTGGAGAACAGGTCCAGCGCCGCTTCCGGGCTCGACAGGCCGATGAAGGCCACTTCCAGCTTCTTCGGCTTGGGGAAAAGCTTGAGCGTGGCGGCCGTGATCACCCCCAGAGTGCCCTCACCACCGATAAACATGTGTTTCAGATCGTAACCGGTATTGTCCTTGCGAAGGGCCCTGAGACCGTTCCAGACATCGCCATTGGCCATCACGACCTCGAGGCCAAGGACCAGATCGCGGCTGTTGCCATAGGCCAGAACAGCGGTGCCGCCGGCGTTGGTGGAGAGGTTGCCACCGATCTGGCAGGACCCTTGCGAGCCCAGCGCCAGCGGGAACAGCCGGTCGACGGCATCTGCCTCGCGCTGCAGCGTCTCCAGCACCACGCCAGCCTCGACGGTGATGGTGAAGCCTTGCGGATCAACGTTGCGCACGCGGTTCAGCCTTGCCAGCGAAAGGACGATTTCCTCCCCGGATTCCTTGGGGATCTGGCCGCCGACGAGGCCCGTGTTGCCACCCTGGGGTACGATCTTGAGGCCGTTTGCGTCGGCATATTTCAGCACCGCGCTGACCTCGTCCGTCGTGCCCGGACGCAGCACCATCGGCGTCACGCCCTGGTAGAGATCACGCCATTCGACGAGAAACGGCGCCTTGTCGGAGGCCGCGGTGAGCACATTCGCGGCACCGATCAGCTCGGCAAAACGGGCAGCGTGGTCGAGTTCAGCCATTCACGTCACTCCTCAAGCGGACGGCCCTCGGACAGGCCAGGCAGGTGTGGGGCCGCTACCATATCGCAAGCCGCCGGTCCAGACTTCGCAGAGCCGCAGGCCCACGGGGATGACTTGAAGCAGCAAGGGGCCTGTGCCATAGGAGGCCAGCCCGCCGGGCAGACTAAAGGCATACGCATCTGGAGAGAATGATGGCGGACACGCGCGGACTTATGAACGGCAAACGCGGCCTGATCATGGGCGTTGCGAACAACCGGTCGATTGCCTGGGGCATCGCCAAGGCCCTTTCCGACGCCGGTGCCGAGCTTGCGCTGACCTATCAGGGCGAGGCGCTGAAGAAGCGCGTCGAACCGCTTGCCGAACAGCTGGGCGCCATCGTTGCCGGCCATTGCGACGTGACTGATGCAGCCAGCATCGACGAGGTGTTTGCCCATCTGGAAAAGACCTGGGGCAAGATCGATTTCCTCGTGCACGCCATTGCCTTCTCCGACAAGGACGAACTGACCGGCCGCTATGTCGACACCACGCCGGGCAACTTTGCCCGCACGATGGACATCTCCTGCTATTCGCTGACCGCTGTCACCCAGCGCGCGGAAAAGCTGATGACCGACGGCGGTTCGATCCTGACGCTGACCTATTACGGCGCCGAGAAGGTCATGCCGCATTACAACGTCATGGGCGTTGCCAAGGCGGCGCTGGAAGCGAGCGTGAAGTATCTCGCCGTTGACCTCGGCCCGAAGAACATCCGCGTCAACGCCATCTCGGCCGGCCCGATCAAGACACTCGCCGCCTCGGGCATTGGCGACTTCCGCTATATCCTGAAGTGGAACGAGTACAACGCCCCGCTGCGCCGCACGGTCACCATCGAGGAAGTGGGCGATGCCGCCCTGTTCCTGTGCTCTGACCTTGGCCGTGGCGTGACCGGCGAGATCCAGCATGTGGACTGCGGTTACCATGTCGTCGGCATGAAGGCCGTCGACGCGCCGGACATTTCCGTCGTCAAGGACTGATCCTGTCGGCTGCGGAGCAGGCTGGGACCTCACCGGCGTCATCCCGGACGAGCGCCAGCTCGAGCCGGGACCGGAGGGTCGATGTTTCCGTTGTTTCAATGAGAGAGTAGCCGACAGGCTCTGGCTCTCCGGTCCCGGATCTTCGCTTCGCTGCGTCCGGGATGACGTGGCGAGCCTGAAAAATACACCCCCGGTCCATTCCCATGGGCCGGGGTTTCGTATTTGTGAGGGCCGGTGTGCCAGGCTGGCATTGACAGGGCTGCGGGCGCTCGGGCACAGGAACGCTGCCCGCCCTTCCCGTTTCCTCCTCACGCTGGATTCGCCCATGTCCACCGGCCTTCCCTCTACCGGCCTCCCCTCTACCGGCCTCCCCTCTACCGGCCTCCCTGATCGCCTCATCTTCATCCGCCATGGCCAGACCGACTGGAATGCGGAAGGCCGCATGCAGGGGCAGAAGGACATTCCGCTGAATGATACGGGGCGCGGCCAGGCCCGACGCAACGGCCTGGCGCTGGCCAGCTTCCTGGCTTCAAAGGGCTGGCAGGCGGAGGCGTTCGATTTCGTGGCCTCGCCGCTGGGGCGCACGCGGGAGACGATGGAACTCATCCGCGGAGCCATGGGCCTTGATGCGGCGGCCTACGCGCTGGATGACCGGCTGAAGGAGATCACCTTCGGCACCTGGGAAGGCTTCACGGTCGAGGAACTGGCGGTCAGTGATCCGGACCGTGTGGCGGCGCGGCGGGCGGACAAATGGGGCTTCACACCGCCGGGCGGGGAAAGCTACGCCATGCTGACCACCCGCATCGGCGGCTGGCTCACCAGCGTGGACCGGCCGATGGTGGCGGTGATCCATGGCGGTGTCATCCGCGTGCTGCGCGGGCTGCTGGAGGGGCTGGAACCGGCTGCAGTTCCGCGCCTCGATGTGCCGCAGGACGTGGTCTATGTCTGGGACGACGGCCGCCTCACGCTGGTGTAGGGCGGCAGCCGGGCCGTGCCCGCCTACTGGATCTGCAGGTCGTAGAGCATCTTCTTGGAGCCGTCGACGTCGTAGAAGACGCGCACGAGCTGGCCGGGCTTCAGGTCATCGACGTAGAAATCGACCGGGAAATGGTAGACCTGACCATCGGTCAGCGTGATCGTTGCGGTTTCCGGGTTGATCTCGGCAATCTTGCCTTCGGCTTCGTCTGCAACAGCTCCCGAGATCTGCGCGCCGGCGAGAAAGATAGCAAGGCCAAGTGCGGCCAGCCCCTTGAAAATGGACTTCATGTTCAACTCCGACTGGGCACCGCAGCCTGCGGCAGCCAGGACTGATGCTTGCCTCAAACGATCATTCTCATGCCGCAGACGTGATCTGGAACACGGATCCGGCGACTTTATACGTGCCTATATCGGAACCAAAAGGCGTTTTCACGGCAGCGCCGGAATATCCCGTGCGAAGCTGTAGGCCGTTGGCGAGCAGCGTGCCAAAGTCGGCCCATGTATCGGCCCATGTATCGGCCAGTGGAAAGGGATCTGCGCGGATGAGGGACGAGGACTTCTATCTGGATCTTCCCGCCTTTGCGGATTTTGGCGGGGTTGCGGATGGCGAGGCCTATCGGTCTGTTCCCGATGCGTGGCTGGTTGCGGCGGCCGACATTGTGCGCTCGACCGAAGCGATTGCGGCCGGGCGCTACAAGGACGTCAACATGATCGGCGTGGCGGTGATTTCCGCCCTGCTCAACCGGCTCGGGCGCGACCGGCTGCCTTTCGTGTTTGGCGGGGACGGCGCGATGGTGTTGCTGCCGGCGTCCGGACAGGCCTCTGCCGCTGAAGCGCTTGCAGGCGTTGCGCGACTGGCCCGCGAGGCGGCCGGGCTGGAGTTGCGGGTGGCGTTGATCCCCGTCTCTGATCTCAGGGCGGCAGGGGCCGACATCCGCCTGCGCAAGTTCGAGCTGAGCCCGGGCAACTTCCTCGCCATGGTCAGCGGGGACGGACTGATGCTGGCCGAGCGCTGGCTGAAGGATGAGTTGCAGGGCGCGGCCTATCGCATCACGGACCCGAACCCCGCAACACCCGACCTCACCGGCTTTTCCTGCAACTGGGAACCGCTGCGCGCCCGCAATGGCCGCATCGTGTCGCTCATGGTCCGGACCACCGAAGCTGCCGGACCGGAGGGCCTTGCAGGGTTGATGCGCGGCCTCAGCGACCATGCCGGCGTTGATGCGCGGGCCAGCGAGCCGCAGGAAGCGCCCGTCCAGGACGAAACACTGCGCATGCGGGCAGTGCCCGATAGGCTGGCGACGCAAGTCCGGCTGTTCACGGGCGGCAGCCTGTCGCCATTCCTGATCCTGAGGACACTGGTGCTGGTCGCGCTTGTCCGCTTCGCCCGCTGGAGCGGCTGGCGGCTCGGATCACTCGAGCCTGTCCGCTACATGCGCGAGATGCAGCTCAACACCGACTTCCGCAAGTTCGACGATACGCTGCGGCTGGTGATCGACGTGAGCGAGGCTCAGGCGGAGGCACTGAAGACGTATCTGGCGCAGGAATACGCGGCTGGCCGTCTCATCTACGGCCTGACCGAAGCCGATCAGGCCTTGATGACCTGCTATGTCTCCGACTTTTCTGCCAGCCAGCATGTGCATTTCGTCGATGGCGCCAATGGCGGTCTGGCGCTGGCCGCGCGTGACTTCAAGCAGAGGCAGAAGGAGCTGGAACAGGCCCTGCAACGGCCCTTGCCGGGCGGTCATGCCGGTGGCCAATCATTTGACGCTGCCGCCAAACCCGCCTAGAACCGGCCTGCCTTTCCTGTTGTTCCGTCCGGGCTGTCCATGTCGCACAATTCTTTCGGCCATCTGTTCCGTTTCACCACCTGGGGCGAAAGCCACGGCCCGGCCATCGGCTGCGTGGTGGACGGCTGCCCGCCGCTGATCCCGCTGACGGAAGCCGACATCCAGGGCTTCATGGACAAGCGCAAGCCGGGGCAGAACCGCTTCACCACCCAGCGGCAGGAGCCGGACCAGGTGAAGATCCTCTCCGGCGTCATGATCGACGAGGACGGGGTGCAGAAGACCACCGGCACGCCGATCTCGCTCTTTGTCGAGAACACCGACCAGCGCTCCAAGGACTATTCCGAGATCAAGGCGAGCTATCGCCCCGGTCACGCCGACTACACCTATGACGCCAAGTACGGCATCCGCGACTATCGCGGCGGCGGCCGCTCCTCCGCGCGCGAGACCGCGATGCGCGTGGCCGCTGGCGCTGTTGCCCGCAAGATCATTCCCGGCGTCACCATTCGCGGCGCGCTGGTGCAGATGGGCCCGCACAGGATCGACCGCGCCGCCTGGGACTGGGCGGAAGTCGACAACAACCCCTTCTTCTGCCCGGACGCGAAGATGGCGGCCTTCTACGCCGAGTATCTCGACGGCATCCGCAAGGCCGGTTCCTCCGTCGGCGCGGTCATCGAAGTCGTCGCCGAAGGCGTTCCGGCCGGTCTTGGTGCGCCGCTCTATGGCAAGCTCGACCAGGACATCGCCAGCGCGCTGATGTCGATCAATGCGGTCAAGGCCGTGGAGATCGGCAACGGCTTCGACGCGGCGAGCCTGACCGGTGAGGACAATGCGGACGAGATGCGCGCCGGTGACACCGCCCCGCGTTTCCTCTCCAACAATGCCGGCGGCATCCTGGGGGGCATTTCCTCCGGCCAGCCAATCGTTGCCCGCTTTGCCGTGAAGCCGACCTCGTCAATCCTTAACCTGCGCCAGTCCGTCACCCGGCAGGGGGAAGAGGTGGACGTGATGACGAAGGGCCGCCACGACCCTTGCGTCGGCATTCGCGCCGTGCCGGTGGGCGAGGCCATGCTGGCCTGCGTCCTGGCCGACCATTTCCTGCGCCATCGCGGTCAGGTGGGTTGATTTCAGCGAGACTGAAAACTCCTCATCTATTTCCTTGCGACTGAATAGGTCCTGCGCTAGGCTCTGCGCATGAGACTGGATCATTGGCTTGCACAGACCGGGGAAAGCCGCAGCGCCTTTGCGCGCCGCGCAGGGCTTTCGCCTGCCTCGGTCACCGCGCTCTGCAACGATCCCGGTGCCTGGGTGTCGCGGGACATGGCCCGCAAGATCGCCGAGGCCACGGGCGGTGCGGTAACGCCGAATGATTTTCTCGGCCTATCCACCACGAAGGAGCATCCCGTGTCCCAGGCCCGTGTAGCCGAAGCGATCCGCGCCTTTGAGCGCGGCGAGATTGTCGTCGTCACCGATGATGACGACCGCGAGAACGAGGGCGACCTGATCGTCGCCGCGACCAAGGTGACGCCGGAGCAGATGGCCTTCATCGTGCGCCACACCTCCGGTATCGTCTGCGCGCCGATGACCGTCGAAGCGGCCAAGCGGCTGCGCCTTGATCCGATGGTGGCCAGCAATGACGCGCCGCTTGCCACCGCTTTCACCATCTCCGTCGATTACCGGCACGGGCTCACCACCGGCATTTCCGCCGACGAGCGCTGCGCCACCGTGCGCGGTCTGGCCAATCCGAACGCAGGCCCCTCCGACTTCGTGCGCCCCGGCCACGTCTTCCCGCTGATTGCCAAGGAAGGCGGCGTGCTGATGCGCTCCGGCCACACCGAAGCTGCCGTCGACCTGTGCCGTCTGGCCGGCCTCGAGCCGGTCGGCGTCATCTGCGAGCTGGTCAATGACGATGGCAGCGTCAAGCGCGGCGCACAGGTGGCGGAATTCGCCGCCGAGCACGGGCTCAAGATGGTCTCCGTCTCCGACCTCATCGCCTGGCGCCAGCGCACCGAACGCCTGATCGAGCGTGTCAACGAGCAGCCCGTGCAGACCGTGGCAGGCCCTGCCTATGCCGTCACCTACGCCACGCCCTATGACCCGATGCACCACGTGGCCGTCATCTATGGCGACATTCTCGATGGCCGCAACGTGCCGGTGCGCCTGCAGCTGGAATCGGTGCTGGACGATGTCTTCGGCGCTGCCCAGCCGCTCGACGCGGTGATGAAGAGCTTTGCCGACCGGGGCCGCGGCGTGATCGTGTTCCTGCGCGAAGGCTCTGTAGGCGTTGCCCGCCAGTCCAAGCGCGCCCGCTCCGATCTGGAAGCGGCGGAAACCGAAGAGCATGGCTCGGCGCAGGTGCGCCAGGAGCAGTGGCGCGAAGTGGGCCTCGGCGCGCAGATCCTCAAGGATCTCGGCGTCACCTCGATCCGCCTCCTGTCCTCGCGCGAGCGGCACTACGTCGGCCTGGAAGGCTTCGACATCAAGATCGAGGCGACGGAGATCGCTGAAACCTGAGGTGCGACGGAAGGTGGCGGGTTGCAATTGCCCTGAGGGCCGTTGACTTGCTCTGTGTCACCCCGGCCGAGCAACGCGAGAGCCGGGGCCTACTCATGCCTTGAGCCTTGATTCTTGATCGGGGCGGCCCACCGACTTTCAGCACGTCGGCCAAGTCAACGCGGTAGCCCCACTCGTCGCTCTGCAAACGAGTGGTCCCCGGCTCGGCGCTGCGCTTGCCGGGGTGACAAAAACTGTCGCACAGCCAAGTAAGCCCCCCTGCCTGACAGCAGCGGGGCTTTTTCGTTACTTGAGATGTTCCTGGAAGAAGGCGATGGTGCGCTCTTCGGCGAGTTTTGCGGCGGCCGCGTCGTAGCGCGGCGTGGTGTCGTTGTGGAAGCCGTGGTTGACGCCAGGATAGATATAGGCCGTATAGGTCTTGCCGGCCGCTTTCAGCGCTTCCTCATAGGCCGGCCAGCCAGCGTTGATGCGCTCGTCCAGTTCGGCATACTGGATCAGGAGCGGTGCCTTGATTGCAGCAACGTCTTCCGGCTTGGGCTGGCGACCATAGAAAGGCACGCCGGCGGCCAGTTCCGGATAGGCGACCGCGATGGCATTGACCACGCCGCCGCCATAGCAGAAGCCGACCGCACCGACCTTGCCCGTGCTGGCCTCATGCGCCAGCAGGAACTCAAAACCGGCGAAGAAATCGTTCATCAGCTTGGTGCCGTCGACAGTCTGCTGCAACTCGCGGCCCTTGTCGTCATTGCCGGGATAGCCACCGACCGAGGTCAGCCCGTCCGGCGCCAGCGCCAGGAAACCGGCCTTGGCAAGGCGGCGGGCGACGTCCTCGATATAGGGATTGAGGCCACGGTTCTCGTGGATGACCAGTACGGCCGGGAGCTTGCCCGTGGCGGTGGCCGGGCGGACCAGATAGCCGTTCACCTCGCCATGGCCATTGGGCGAGGGATAGGTGATGCGTTCGGCCGCGATGGCGGCGTCGTCGGGGGCGACCTGCTGGGCGAGGGCGTAGTTGGGGGCCAGCTGATCAAGCAGCATCGCGGCTGTCAGGCCCGCGACGGTGAACTTGGCCGCGCCCTCCAGAAACTCGCGCTTCGAGATCTTGCCATGGGCGTAGAAGTCATAGAGGTCGAGGAGTTCCTGCGGAAAGTCCTTGGCCGTCTTGCGCGGCACGGGGGTCATGTCATTCATCGGATCGCTCCCTGTTGCTGGTTCTGGATGACAAGTCCGGCGGCCCGCGCGGGCCCGGTGACCCGCGCCAGACGCCCCGCCGGGACATCACCGGCGATCTCGAGGATCAGCTTGCGGCGCACGGCGGCAGCAAAGCTCTGGGCATTCTCGGCGCTGACGACGAAGGAACCCGGACCGCCGATGATCATCTCGCCAAAGGCAGCTTCGAGATCGTAGGACGAGGGACGGCCGGAGCAGAAGCGGCAGAGGACGGCGAGGCCATTGATGATGATGCCGGCCTTGACCACCTCGTCACGCGCCACGGTGATCGCCGGGCCGCCCCAGTTGCCGGCGCTGTCGGCCGACAAGTCGATGACGCGGCGCATGCCGGTGAAGGCGTTTGTCTCCAGCTGGGCCTTGCCGTAGAGCAGCGCCGAACCGATGGCGTTGCGGCCATAGGCCTTGCGCGGGCGGCCTTCGGTGAGGGCGGCGGCAAAAGCGGCGGCGCTTTCGGGACCGTCGATGATCATCCAGTCGACGACCATGTCCTGCGACCCCGGCCCGGCCCATTCGGCATAGGCGACCGCGATGCGGCCGACCATGTTGCCCGTGATGGCGGAGAGAACGGCAGGGTCGACGATGGCCTCGGCATAGCCCAGGCGCTGGAAGCGGATCTCGTCGTCGTCGATCGAGCCGGTTGCATCGGCCAGCAAAATCAGCTCGAGATCGACCTCGGTCTGTGCGAGGGCCGGCTGGGGCAAGACCAGCCCCTGCCCCATCAGCGCGACCAGCATCAGTACCGCCGAAACCAATGACCGCATGCCCGCCCCTCCGGCTTCCACACGCTCACAAGCTACCGTGTTGACGCCACAAGGGGAGAGCAAGCTTTGGGCAATGACGTCATTGTGAAGAGGGAGAGACCGAACGTGGTATTCTGCCCAGGTCATCAACGTTGATGCTTGCAACCTTTCGAAAATTGCCTCTGGCAGTACAATCCGCAACTCATAACACCAGAGCAGATGGGACTTATCCCACCTGCTGGCTAACACTTATACCGAGGCACCGAGATACTGACGCATCGCGCCTTGAAAATGCTCAACCGCCGCGGCGGGCGAGGATCAGGTGGCCGGGGACGGGCTCGCCGTCTTCGAGGCGGACGGTGATCGGGTCCATGGCCAGGATGGCAAAGCCATTGGCGGACAGAACCTCGCGGACATAGGTTTCCGCATGGGCGAAGCGGCGCTTCGGGCCAACGATATAGGGCTGACCGGCCAGGGCGTCGTCCGGCAGGGTCTCGGTGGAGAAGCCGAAGACGCCGCCGGGGTTGAGGCGGACGGCAGCGGCGGCGATTGCCGGTTCGAGGCGGCCGAGGTAGGGCATTACATCCGTTGCAGCGATGAGGTCATAGGTCGGTCGGCCGCCGTCCTCGTCTTCGAATTCTTCGAGGAAGGCGACGGCTTCGCCGACGTAAAGGTCTTCGTAGACCTCACGGTCGAAGGCGATCTCTATGATGCGTTCGGAGAGATCGACGCCGGTGATGGTGTCGCTGATATCGGCGAGCGCTTCGCCGGTCAGACCCGTGCCGCAGCCCAGATCCAGCACGGCGGGGTAAAGCCCCGGCGCATGGGTGCGCAGCTGCTCGCGCAGGAGCAGCGGCACGCAGTATTCGAGCTGGTCGACGAGGATGGCTTCGAAGACATCGGCGTGCTGGTCGAACAGCGTGGCGACATAAGCGTCCGGCATGCGTTCCGGCGTTGCCACGGCGCCCATGGCGGCGAGGCGAATGCTGGCACCGCAATGGTCTTCCGGATCCAGTTCGAGCGCCTGACAATAGGCCTCGGCGGCTGCCTTGAGATCACCGGCCTTTTCCAGCTCCAGGCCACGGTTGTAGACCTCGGCCAGGGCCTCCTCATCAAATTCGCTCATATCCTGCCTCTCGTGTCAGTCGTGAGGCCGCCTCTTACCTGCTATGACGGCAAAAGGACAGTCCGGCGCGTCAGAAGTCGGCGTGCAGGCGGCTCCAGCTTTCAGAGGCAAGGCCGCCGACGTAGAAGCTGTCTTCCCGGATCGCCTGCATCGCCGTTTCGTGCCGGCTGGCGATGCAGCAGAAGCCGCGGTGCTTCAGCGTGAGCCAACGGTGGCGCTGCAGGGCATTCATGAGGAATGGCTGTGCCATGCCTACAGCCATCGCATAGCCCTCGGCGTCGAGAGCGGCCAGCATTGCGGTGATCGTATCGTTCTCCGCGCCCGGATGACAGAGGACGTTAAGAACTTCCGCCCGCCGGCCAGTTGCACCATAAAAGACAAAGCCTCCGACCGTCGCACCACCGGTATCGCGAATGAGACGAAACTGCAGACGGCCATGGCGCTCGTTCTCACTGGCGAGCCGGGCAAGCCAGCCGAATTCCAGCTCGGTCCAGCTCGGATGCAGCCGAAAGCGCGCCAGCATTGCCATGGCAGGGGCGCGGAATGCATCTGCGCCCACGGAGGCGACCTCAAGCCCCAGCGCGGCCTCGACGGCAAGCGTTGGCCGGAGATGACGGAAGGGGCGGTCAGCCAGCGCCAGGGGAGCAAGGGCAACCATGCCGCCAAGTCGCGGCAAGCTGCGGCGCAATTGCAGGGCCGCGGCGCGGGCCGGGCGAAACACCCGTTGCCAGGCGAGGCTCTGCACGGAGAGAACCACACCGCCGCCGGTGACCCAATGATCAGCGCTGACGGCGGAAGCGCTGTCGGCAATCAGCAGATCGTGGTTGGCAGCACGGAAGTAACGCGAGAGACGAGCAGCCCCGACCTGTCCTTCGCGGCCATCGGCCATGAACGAGCACAGCAGACGGGCTGTGATCGTGTCGCCGTCCAGACAATACCGAAAGGGAATGCTGAGCAGCGCGGAGCGCAGGCCTGTGCAGGGGTGGTCATAAACCATGCTGCCGGTCTCGGCCGAGTAACCGGGTGCGGTGAAACAGAGACGGTCAAGATATGGCGCCAGATCCGGGTGTGGAGCCGGCGCACCGGGACGGAAGACACGCGTGAACAGCGTGGCTACAGCCTCGCTGTCATCCGGCCGCATTGGCCGGACCAGCCGACTGGCCGCCCCTGTTCCCGTCTTGCTCATCCCTGCCCTCGTCTCTTGTTGTAGTGGAAGAAACTACCAACAAAGACTTGCCGTTTGGTTAGCTTCGATCCGCTTTTTGCGGTGCGAAGAGATCAAACTGGCTGGCAACTTCCGCTTGGCCTGCCTTGCGGGACTGGCGTTGGGGCCGGACAGACGGTGGGGAGTGCTCAGCATCTTCAACCGGCTGCTGCACAGCTGGATCATCATTGGCAAAGGTGTTGACGCGGGAGGAGACGGGAATGAGGTCCAGAAAATCCTCCGGAGCGGGCCGCAGCAGACGGGTCGCAGCGCGGCTGTCGATCGTCGCCGTATCGAGCCAGGCGTCGAAGTCCTCCGGCGGCACGATGGCGGGCATGCGGTCATGCACAGCGGATACAGCCGCACTGGCTGGAACTGTCAGCACCAGGCCGGTGTCCATGTCGCCGCCGGCCGGATCGGACCAGGTGTCGAAGAGGCCGGCGAAGGCAACCAGGCCGCCGCCCTTCGGACGGATGAAGAAGGCCTGTCTGGACCCGTCCTGACGCCGCCACTCATAGAAGCCGCTGGCGGGAACGAGACAGCGGTGATGGCGCATGGGGCCCCGAAAGGACGGCTTTTCCGCCGCTGTTTCCGTGCGGGCGTTGACAAGAAGCGTGAAACTGGCCGGATCCTTGACCCAAGAGGGAACGAGGCCCCAACGAACCAGACCAAAGCGGCGACGACCATGGTCCTGCCTGACGATTGCAATGGGCTGGGTTGGCGCAATGTTGTAGCGGGGCGGGAAATTCGGCGTGTCCTCATAGGCGAACAGTGCCTTCACCTCTTCCGGTGTCGCCGTCAGTGTGTAGCGTCCGCACATGGATAACAGTATCCCGATCGAGATTGCCGGCTGCGGACATGCCTGCAGCAGTCGGGCGAACAGCCAGCGGAAGACCTTGGTATCGCTAAGTTAGTTGTTTGGCAACGAAGGCGGCGTAGGGTGCAGGGATCGAATGGAACGGGGGCAAGGCATGGCTGCGGAGGAACCAGTGCTGGGTGTTGGCGACCTTGCTGCTGATCGCCTGCAGCATGCCAACATCAATCCGGCCACGGGCCTTGCAACCGACTACCTCAACCACTTCAACGAAGTGGTGATGCTGCTCGAAATGCTGCCGGCAATGCCGGACTGCGCCGAGGACGTGCTGGCCTGGGAGCCGGCGGATTACGAAGCGCATTTCGAGAACTCCACATTTTCCGAACGACAGCTGGCGATCCTTGCCTATCACGCCGCGCCCGTGCGCCTGCGCAGCCACCTCGACAATCTGACGGGGCAGATCAATGCCGCCGTCCTGGCCGCCCAGGCCGCATTGCGCAGCGCCGGCGACCCGGCAACAGTGGCCAACATGTTGGCCGAGCAGGCAACGCACCAGATCAAACCGCTGATCGGCATGGCGAGCGGTGTCATCCACGGCCATATCAGCGGCCGCGACGCGCTGCTCGACGGCGAAGAGACCCAGGCGGAAATCGACGCTCTGTTCGCCTGAGCCGGCCAAAACTCAAGCCCCTATGGCCTGCCCCGCGACCGCATGCCCTTGCCCGAACCTGTCCGGCATGGCAGGACGAGCGCATGAGCTCGAAACCATCCGCCGATGCAGCATCCCCCTCAAGTCTGGCAGCGACGCCTAGATCCAAGCCGGTGCCCGGCGTCAGCATCCTGCTTCATTGCGCCGGCAAGGTGCTGCTGGTGAAACGCGGCAAGGCTCCCTATGCCGGAGCCTGGAGCCTGCCCGGGGGACGGGTGGAGCCGGGCGAAAGCCTCGTAGAGGCCGCCTTGCGCGAATTGCGCGAGGAAACCGGTCTTGCGGCGCCGCTCACCGGCCCGGTGGAAACATTCGAAGCTGGCCGGTCCGCAGATCATCCCGGCTATCTCCTGTCGGTGTTCATTGGCGCATGCCCGCCGGACACGCTGCCCTTGGCGGGTGATGATGCGGCCGCTGTTTCGGTCACAGCACTCGAGGACCTTGATCGGCTGGAGATGACCCCGGGAACGGCAGAACGGATCCGTCGCCTGCTGAAGTTCCCCGGATAGTTCCTGGACACGGCTTGCCCCGCGCCACCGACACCGCCATGATCGCGGCGCAATCAGCTCCGGATGGGTCCGGACGGCAGGGACGCGCAGGATCGATGCGGACAGCAGCGACGCAGACAGCACCAAGCAGGGCGCGCAGGCAGCGGGCAACCGTCGCAGCCGTTTTGGCTGCCGGATGCCTGTTGCTGCTGACAGCGCCTCAAGGCTGGGCCCAGGCGCCCGCTGACGAGCCGCCGTATGAACGCCAGTTGTTGCGACTGTCGGAAATCCTCGGTGCGCTGCATTTCCTCCGGCCGCTGTGCGCAAGGCCCGATGAGCCGGCATGGCGTGACCAGATGCAAGCGCTGCTGGACGCCGAAGCCGCAGACGAGGCGCGCAAGCGTCGGCTGGTCGAGCGCTTCAACCATGGCTACCGGGGCTTTGCCTCGGTCTATCATTCCTGTACACCGGCGGCCCGCGACGCGCTGACCAGTTATGTCAGCGAGGGCAGCGCCCTGGTGCGCGATGTGACCAGCCGCTACAGCCGCTGAGCCGGCTTTGGCCAAGGCCGCACAAGGCCTTGAAAGTTAACAAGCACTTAACCCTGATCGTATAATTTGTGGGCTGATCTTAAGAATGCCTTCACACTCGCTTCCCGTGAAGAATGACCATGGTAAGGTCTTGTCGAGATTCGGGAGAGGGTAGCGCGCCGGTTCGGCACACCGGTGCAGCCAGAAGCCAAAGAGACAGCATGACCAACGACGATTACACGGACATGGCGGCCGATACGCAGTACCAGGAAGACGACGACATCCGTCGTGCTGCACTTGGCTTCATCAGCGATGCCTGGGCAGAGGCAATTGCCTGCGGCGTGGACACCGATGCGGTGGCGCATGCGGCGATGTTTACCGCGCTTGCCGATCTCGTCACCACCTATGGCGAGGAAGCCGTTGCCAAGCTGGCAGAAGGCCTGCCGCAGCGCATCCTGCGCGGTGACTACTCGGTGAACCGGGTCCTGCAGTAATCCGGATCGCGCCTGGAAACGCAAGGAATGGCCCGCCTCGGCGGGCCAATTGATTCTGGATGCGAGTTCCGGGCTGTCACAGACACTCGTAGAGCGCATTCGCAGCGATGGCGGCGGCGAAGGCCAGCAGAAGCAATCCCGCGAGCCGGTTGACGCCGTCGAGCCAGCGATCGTTCAGCCTGTCCCGCAAGGCTGCCACGCCGCCCGCAACCAGGGCCCACCACAGGCTGGCACCGGCAACAACGCCGGCCAGCATGGCCCCTGCTCCGGCATAGTCCTCCGGGTCCGGCCCCCAATCGCCCAGCCCGCCGAAGATCGCCAGGAAGCCCAGCATGGCCCCAGGATTGGTGATCGCCATAGCAAAGGCGGCGGCCATATCACGCCACACGGTATGGTCCAGCGGGGCCTGCGGCCCCTTGTCGATGTGCGGATGGCTGCGCATGATGACGAGGCCGAACACAGCCAGGACACCGGCGCCGACAATCTGGATCAGGCCGCGGTGGCCCTCCATGAACTCCGCGACCACGGAGACACCGAAAATGGCCGCTGTGGCAAAAATCGTGTCAGCAAGCGCCGCGCCGAGCCCGACAAGGAAGGCGGAAAAGAAGCCGCACCGAAAGGCGCGGCGCAACACCATGATGTTGACCGCACCGACAGGCGCGCTGGTCAGAAGTCCGATGAATAGACCGATCAGGGCATAGGCCAGATGGGAGGTCATGGGCTCCTTAACAGCTTGAAGGCAACGGATAAGTGCCCTTTACCGGATTGATCGGCGGAAGGGAAGCGAAGCATCGCAGCTTCTTAGCTGTGGCCGAAACGGGGGAGCAGCGTGTAATAAGAGATAACGAAACCCGGATTCGAGACCGCCGCACATGGTACGTGTCTGCCTTGCCTTGCTGCTTGCCAGCACTGCGCTCTGCGCAACCGCCGCAACTGGGACTGCCACTGCTGCCACCGTGCGGACGGAAACCATCCGGATCGATCCGCCGCAGCCGGTGACGCCACAAGGAACAAACCCTTCGGCAGAACCGAGTGTCACTCCGGGGGCCGGGCAACAGATCCCGGCAGGACAGGTTCCGTCCATACTGACGGATCAGCCGGAGGACACAGCACCTTCAGTGGACGACGTGGATGCGCTGGACGAGCCCCCCTCGCAGCAGAACCAGTTGCCTGTGCCTGAGGTCAGGTATGGCGCCGACGGGCTGCCTACCCCTGTGGCCCGCATGCGCGAGCAACTGATGGAGGCTGCCCGCTCCGGCGACGTCGAAAAGATGCGCATGGTGCTGGAAGGCAATGAAATGATGCCGACCCTGTCGCTGACCGAGATCGGCGACCCGATCGCGTTTCTGAAGGACAGTTCCGGCGACGGTAACGGCATGGAAATCCTGGCCATCCTGCTCGACGTTCTTGAGGCGGGCTGGGTGAAGGTCGATGCCGGCACGGCGCAGGAAATGTATGTCTGGCCGTATTTCGCCCGCTACCCGTTTGACAAGCTGACGCCACAGCAGAAAGTCGAGATGTACCGGATCGTGACGGCTGGCGACTTTGCCGAGATGGATGCCTATGGCGCCTGGCTGTTCTACCGCGTCGGCATCGGCCCCGACGGCACGCTGCATTACTTCGTCGCCGGCGAGTAAGGCCGTGGCGGCAAGGCCACCACGGCGCAGGCGCGACTGACTCAGTCCTTGCGGATCTCCGCCCAAACGGAATAGCCACGGTAGAGCGTGCCCGTCGCGGCGGTTGCGCCATGGCTGGCGGCAAGGTTGTTCACCACCTCGGCGGTGTCAGCGCGGGGGGACACGTGGAACTTCGCCAGCCAGGCGAACAGCAGCGCCTTGAACCAGCGCGGCAGCTTGTCCTGCTGGCCGAAATCGACCAGGGACAGCGTGCCGCCGGGCGACAGGGCCTTCAGGCCTGCCGTCAGCGCCGCCTGCCAGGGCGGGATCATCGACAGGGCATAGGAGAAGAACACCCGGTCGAAGGTCGCCCGCCCGAACAGAGCTTCCGCGTCAAAGTCGGTCGCATCGGCGCAGGCGAGCCGGATCCGTGACGACAGACCGGCGCGGGCAATGTTCGCCCGCGCGGTCTCCAGCATCTCGGCCGAGATGTCGAGGCCAAAGAACTGCGCCTCCGGATGGCGGCGGGCAGCGGCAATCAGATTGCGTCCCGTGCCGCAGCCCAGTTCCAGCACGCTGCCACCGGCCGGCGGATCGAGCCGGTCGATCAGCCGGTCGCGGCCGAGGAGATAATACTTGCGCGTCAGGTCGTAGAAGTGGCGCTGGTGGCGGTAGACCTGATCCATCAGCGCAGCCGCTTCACCGGTCTTGCCGGTCTGGCTGCTCTGGCTGGCGCCCGTCGGATTATCCATTGTAGACATAGAGGTGGAAGCCTCCATAGATCGACGAGCGGTCCTGACGGCCGAGGTCAAGGCTGCGCGCCTCTTCATAGGTCCAGCGGCCCAGAATGTCGTCGGCCACGCGGCCCGGCAGCAGGGTCGGCTCGGCGGCGGTGCGGAAGATGACGCGCGCGCCCGGCCGGGCGGTGCGGGTGATTTCGGACCACAGGGCGTTAAGCTGGTCGTCGGTCATCCAGTCCTGCGCATCCAGCAGCACATAGGCGTCCAGGCTGTCCTCGTCCTGGCCTTCCAGGTGCTCGGTGAAGGAGCGGTTGATCACAGTGACCCGATCGGCACGGTCACGGATCGTCTCGAAATGCTCGCGGCGCAGATAGGGCGGCAGCGGGCCGGCTTCGCCGGTTCCGGACGCAACTGGTGCGCTGGCCAGGCCACCGGCGTTCGGCGCATAGCCGCGGTTGAACGCCTGCCAGGCGAAGTAGTTGTCGGAGAGCTTGAAGTCGCAGGCGAGCTTCTGCAGCCGCTGCTTCAGCACGTCGGACATGCTGCCGGTCGGGCTGGCGGACACCAGCGCCTCATACTGGGCTGGCGGAATGCCGAGACCATAGAGCGACATCTTCTTCGACGTCGCCCAACGGACCAGCCGCTTGTCGAACAGCGGCGCCAGGGCGGTGTCGAAATAGCTGCGCTGCTCATCCAGCGTCCGGGCGCGCACGAAATGCTTCGGATCGATACCATAGAGCTTGGCAATAAAGTGCCCGGCGCCGATGCAATAACCAAGCAGGCCGTGGTGATAGAGGTCGCGCGAGAACAGGGTGATGCGTTTGCGGCCCCAGCCGGTCAGGTCGCGGCCTTCCCAGTAGGCGCGGCTTTCCTCGTCCAGATTGCGCTTCAGGAAGCGCTCGTAGGCGGCGATGTTGCCCTTTTCGTCGGCTTCACCGAAGAAGCGGTAGAAGCTGTCGTAGTTCGGCAGATGCTGCGCGGCGGCAAGCTTCAGGCGGCCGAGGGCAACATGGGCCCGGTTGAGATCGACAGCCGTGATCTCGGCCGGATCTGCGGTGAGGTAGGACATCACGTTGCAGCCACCCGACGAGATGGTGACCATGCGCGAATGCCGCTTCAGCTCCAGCGCCTGCATGTCGACATCCGGATCCTCCCAGATCTGCGGATAGACAAGCCCCTTGAAGGCGAAGGTGAACAGACGTTCCAGCAGCCCGTCCTTCGACGTGGCGCTAGACCGGTGCACGGCTTTCTTCAAACGGGCCTTGGAGGCCTCCAGAGTGCTGGCGGGCATGCGCTCCTCCTCATCTTCCGCATCAACTGGCGGATGAACGATCCTGTCCAGCGATTCCCTCGCCGGATAAGGACCTCACGTGGAGGCGAGCGATACTTGAGCTTGACGACAATTGGGTGACGCCGGGGGAACCTTAGGCTTTGGCACGACGGCAAGGGTTACATGTTGCCCGGGCCCTACTCCGTGTCACCCCGGCCAAGCGCAGCGCGAGCCGGGGCCTACTCGCTTGCAGAGTCTCAATTTATGCGTGATGCCGAAGACCGGGCGATAGGGACAGGCTGCGTCCATGGAGCAACAAGATCACCGCTCTGCGAACGAGTAGGCCCCGGGTCTTCGCTTCGCTGCGCCCGGGGTGACACCGAGGGTCTTTTTGATCCGCTCCGCCGGGAGCCCCCGGCGGCGGCGTCAGCGCGTGGTCACGACGAAGTCGGTGCCAAGGCCGGTGTTGCGGGCAAAGCTGCGGTCGGTGACGATCAGCGACGAGCCGGGCGTCAGCATCAGGCCGATGTCGCGGGCGACCGATTTCGGCAGGCTCACCCGGTCCAGCACCGCTTCCGGCGACAGGCCAGGACGCGCCTCGGCATTGACCGCGACCCAGGTCACATCGCTGTCGCCCTTCTCGAACCCTAGCGTGGTGAAGATCACGGTGCCGAGCGGCAGATGCGGATCCTTCAGCGCCACCGGGGCTTCATAGATGTCCTTGAAGTCACGGCGGATGCGCAGGACGGCCGTCAGCGTTTCATCTTCACCGAGCTCACGATAGAGCGCCTTCAACAGGCTGGTGGTCATGTTGCCGGTCACCGGCAGGTTTGCACCCGCCTGAAACTGGCGGATGGCTTCGCGTGTCCGCTTGCCCATCACACCATCCTCAAAGCCGGCATCGAAGCCGAGCTTGTTGAGGAGCGTCTGGGCCCGGTGAACATCACTTCCCGCGGCCTTCGGCGTGATGATCATGCGCAGCGGCTTGTCGGACAGCGCCTGATTGGCGGGAACTTTCGCCGGCTCGATCGAGCCTGTGACGATCGACCCGCGCAGACCGGAATCCGAGGTGACAATCGGCAGGTCCAGGCTGGCAACAGCGGTGCCGGCCTCATAGGGCTGCGGCAGGGCGGTATGGCGCACCGAAACCGGTTCAACCGGCGCGTCGGTGATCACCACATGCGCGCCGCGCCCGGTCATGCCGAACAGCGACTGGGCAAACTCCATCGGCATGCGGACGCAGCCATGCGAGGCCGGATAGCCCGGCAGCTTGCCCTGGTGCAGGGCAATCCCCGACCAGGTCAGGCGCTGCATGTAGGGCATCGGCGCGTTGTCATAGATGTTGGAGAAGTGCTTGCGGCGCTTTTCCAGGATCGAATAGACGCCCGTCGGCGTGCTGTGGCCCGTCTTGCCGGACGAAATCGGCGACTGTCCCACGACCTCAAGGCCACGGTAGACTGTCATTGACTGGGCCTGCAGCGAAATCACGATATGCAGCGGATCGTCAGGTCCAGCCTCCGTTGCAGCCGGTTGGGCCACTGCGCCGGCAACGGCCTGCAGCTTCTGCGTGGCTGGCCGGTTGCTCGCTGACTGGCCCTTGCCATCGCCCGGACGCTCCGTCGCGCCAGCCGTGGTGAGGGTCGCAAGCCCGATAAAAGCGGCAAGCGCCAGAGGCAGAGCCCCAGCGAGCGTTGTGTGCAACAGGCCGGAGACGTCCATAGCCTGTGCCTGGACGAGACCGAAGCGCTTCGCCGATGCTGAATTTCCGCTTTTGACCATGACCTCGAGCCCCGCGTTACTATCGACTGGTGCAAGCCCGACCCGGACCCTAACGAAGTCCCGTGTAATTACCGTTAGGAAACTGGGTTACCGAAGTGTGTGAATTCGAACGGCTCTGTTCATAACCGCTTAACTCCCGCCGCACTGTGGCATCTGTCACATCATGGTCAAAATCACGATTGGCGGAGAGGAAAACTCCAACCGCCAATCGTCTGTCAGGATCGAGGTGCCGAAAACACCCTGGCGCGCCCCAAGCAGGGGATCACCCCTGCGGCAGCGCGTCCTGGAAGGTGATGACCTCGCCGGTGGAGGGAGCCGTCAGCTCGCCCTGCCACATGACCTTGCGGCCACGCACGAAGGTGCCGACCGGCCAGCCGGTGACGGTGACCCCGTCATAGGGCGTCCAGCCGGCGCGGGAGGCGATCCATTCATTGCGGATGGTCTCGCGGCGCTTCATGTCGACAATCGTGAAGTCGGCATCATAGCCGACCGCGATGCGGCCCTTGCGGGCGATGTTGAACAGCCGCGCCGGGCCGGCACTGGACATGTCGACGAAGCGCTCCAGCGTCAGACGGCCGGCGTTGACGTGGTCGAGCATGGTCGGGACGAGCGTCTGCACGCCGGTCATGCCGGAATGGGAACCGGGATACTCGTGATCCTTTTCCTCGCGCGTGTGCGGCGCGTGGTCAGAGCCGAGAATGTCGGCAATGCCCTGGTTGACGCCCCACCACAGCTTCTCCTGATGCGCCAGATCGCGCACCGGCGGGTTCATCTGGGCATAGGTGCCAAGGCGCTCGTAGCAGTCAGGCGCATGGAGCGTCAGGTGATGCGGCGTCACTTCCACGCTGGCAACATCCTTGTGCTCGGCGAGATACTCCATCTCCTCGCCGGTCGACAGGTGCAGCACATGCACGCGCTTGCCGAGGCGGCGGGCCAGCGTCACCAGACGCTGGGTCGCCAAAAGCGCGGCAGTCTCGTCGCGCCAGACCGGATGCGAACGCGGATCGCCCGGCACGCGCTCGCCCATGCGGGCGCGCAGGCGCATCTCGTCCTCGCAGTGGAACGAGGCGCGGCGGGTGATCTGCTTCAGGATCTTGGCGAGGTTCTCGTCGTCCTCGACCAGCAGGTTGCCGGTGGACGAGCCGATGAACACCTTGATGCCCGCTGCCCCCGGCAGCTTTTCCAGCGCCGGGATCTCCTCGATGTTCTCCGCCGTGCCGCCGACAAAGAAGGCAAAGTCGCAGTGCATGCGGTGATGACCGGCGGCGACCTTGGCAGCCAGCGTTTCGGCAGAGGTGGTGTTCGGGTTGGTGTTCGGCATCTCGAACACGCCGGTGACGCCGCCCATCACGGCTCCGCGCGACCCGGTCTCCAGGTCTTCCTTGTGCGTCAGGCCCGGCTCGCGGAAATGCACCTGCGTGTCGATGACACCGGGAAGGATGGTGAGCCCGGCGCAGTCGATGCGCTCGGCAGCCACTTCCGAGCGCAGGTCCCCGATCAGCGATATACGGCCACCCCGGATGGCAACATCCCGGATCGCCGCCCCGTCCTGGTTGACCACGGTGCCCCCTGCCAGGATCAGGTCATGCGGCTTTGCTGTCATTGTGGCCATCGTGAATTCTCCGCGTTCGGGTGGCAGGTCTGGCGCTGCGAATAGGACGGTTACATAAGATGCGCGCCGGAGCGGGTCCACTGGATTCAGGACAGGGCAGCTTGCCGGCAGTCTGCTGCCCGACCGGCCCTTGCCGGATGGACGCGGCAGGTCTATCTGCAAGGGACTGCATCCTTTACGTGTTTTTCCGGAGATCCCGATGTCCGACATCCGCCATGCCTTGCTGCCAAGCCGGGGTGTTCTCTGCCTGACAGGTCCGGATGTGGTGCATTTCCTCAACAATCTCGTCACCAGCGACGTTGAACATCTGGAGCCGGGACAGGCCGGTTTTGCGGCGCTATTGAGCCCGCAAGGCAAGATCCTGTTCGATTTCCTTGCGCTGCGAACCGCAGACGGGTTCCTGATCGACGTCGCGCGGGCCGTCACGGCTGATCTTGCCAAGCGGCTGACCTTTTACCGGCTGCGGGCAAAGGTCGAGATTGCCGATCTCAGCGAGAGCCATGCGGTGGCCGTGTGCTGGGGCGGACCCGAGGCGGGTGGACCTGCGACATTCGCGCTGGACGGAGCGGTGACAGCCCGAGATCCGCGCCTTGACGCGCTCGGCCTGCGCATTGTCGCGCCGTCTGCCGGTTTGCTCGAAGCGCTTGCGGCCGGCGGTAGCACGCTGGCCAGCGAAGCGGACTGGACCGCCCATCGAATCGCGCTCGGGGTGCCACAGTCCGGCGAGGATTTCGCGCTTGGTGATGCCTTTCCCCATGACGTGGACATGGACCAGCTTGCCGGCGTGTCCTTCTCCAAGGGCTGCTATGTCGGCCAGGAAATCGTAGCGCGCATGGAGCACCGGGGAACCGCGCGCAAGCGGATGATCCAGGTGACCGGCTCCGCGCCCCTCCCCGCAGCAGGAACGGCGGTGATCGCAGGCGAGCAACAATTGGGCACGCTCGGCTCCTCCACAGGCAATCAGGGGCTGGCCCTGCTGCGCCTTGACAAGGTGAAGGCCGCCCTCGACAACGGCGCCGACCTCAGCTGCGGCGACATCAGCCTGACGGCAACCCTGCCGGCCTTCGCCCGCTTCGGCTGGCCGCAGGGAGCGTCGTCGGAGGGCTGATCCCGGCCGACACAAAACAACGGACCCATGTGCATGGCTGCCGACAGACCCGATCTTCCCAAGCGCGCCTGGCAGCGCATGTTGTCCGGCCGGCGGCTCGACCTGCTTGATCCCTCGCCACTGGATGTGGAACTCTCCGACATTGCGCATGGGCTTGCCCGCGTTGCCCGCTGGAACGGGCAGACCCGCGGCGACCATGCCTTCTCGGTCGCCCAGCATTCGCTGGTCGTCGAGGATATCGCGCTTGGCCTGAAGCCGGACCTGCCGCCGCACTGGCGGCTGGCGGTGCTGCTGCACGATGCCCCTGAGTATGTGATTGGGGACATGATCTCGCCGTTCAAGGCCGTCATGGGCGGTGACTACAAGCTGGTCGAGGGACGGCTGCAGGAGGCGATCCACCTGCGTTTCGGCCTGCCGGCGAAAGTTCCCGACGCGGTCAAGAAACTGGCAAAGAAGGCGGATATCGTCTGCGCCTATTTCGAGGCGGTGGAACTGGCCGGCTTTGACGACGAGGAAGCCGCGCGGATCTTCGGCCGGCCCAAAGGGTTTGGCACCGGACCTGCCGATGCGCCGCGCCTCGGCCTCGACCCGCAACCGGCGTCGCAGGCACAAGCTGCCTTCATTGCCCGTTTCGAGTCCATTTCAGCCGACATGGCGGCGGAGACCGCCGCGAAAAAACGCAGCGGCGGGCGATGACCGCAGGCCGCGAAGCAGTTAGGGTCAAGACAAGCGGAACCGGATAGCCTGACGATGTTGCATGTGTGTTCTCTCGCGCGCCTGAGTGAAACGGTCGACCGGACCGGGGCAACCCATCTGGTCAGCCTGATCAATGCCGACACCCATGTGCCACGGCCGGACAGGATTGCAGCGGAACGTCACCTGTTCCTGGGTTTCAATGACATCATCACGCCGGTGGATGGTCTGGTGCCGCCGGCAGAGGCCCATGTCGCCGAGTTCATCCGCTTCGTGCGAACCTGGGACCGGCAGGGCGCGATGGTCATCCATTGCTGGGCCGGCATCAGCCGGTCGACGGCTGGAGCCTACATCGCCGCCTGCACGTTAAACCCCGGCGCGGACGAGATCGGACTTGCCGAGGAACTGCGCCGGCGCGCGCCGTCCGCCACACCCAATGCCCGGCTGGTGGCCTTTGCCGACAAGATCCTCGGCCGCAACGGGCGCATGATCGACGGCGTGCGCGGCATCGGGCGCGGCGCCGATGCCTTTGAAGGAACCCCCTTCGAAATGCCGGTCGGCTGACATGGAGACGAGGCCCGAGATGACCAGCGGCTCCGCCACCATCGAAATCGGCCTCAATGCTGTCATCGTTTCCGTCAACGGCACTGTGCCACAGGTGCTGGCCGTGGCGGGCCTTGCCGCAGGAGAGCCAGACGGCCTGCCCTTCGGTCCCTTCGATCCACTGCATCACCGCACCTTCGAGATCGGGCTCAGGTCCTGGGTCGAGGAACAGACGGCGCTCGGCATCGGCTATGTCGAGCAACTCTACACTTTCGGCGACCGGGGCCGGCACATGACGGTCGGCGACACCGGCCCGCATGTGGTCTCCGTCGGCTATCTCGCGCTGACCCGGCCAAGTGCCGACAACGAGGAGGTGCTGGCGCGGCATCACTCGTCCTGGCGGTCCTGGTATGACTTTTTCCCCTGGGAGGACTGGCGCGACGGCCGTCCGGCGCTGCTTGACGGCGAGATCCTGCCGGCGCTTCAGGCGGCAGCCGAACGGACACCGGATCGTCAGCCGGTGGGCGGGCTGAAGCGCGAGGAGCGGATCCGGCTGGCCTTTGGCGAGGACGGCAGCGCCTGGGACGAGGAGCGGGCGCTGGATCGCTATGAACTGCTTTATTCTGCCGGGTTGCTGGAAGAGGCCTTGCGTGACCGGCGGCCGGAGGCGCTGGCCTGTCCGGACTTGCCCAAGTTCGGCCGCCCGATGCGCTTTGACCACCGGCGGGTGCTGGCCACCGCCCTGTCGCGCCTGCGCGGCAAGCTGAAGTACCGTCCCGTTGTGTTCGAACTGATGCCCGACACCTTCACGCTGACCGAATTGCAGCAGACCGTCGAGGCGATCTTCGGGCGGCATCTGCACAAGCAGAATTTCCGCCGGCTGGTGGAAAATGCCGAGATGGTGGAGCCGACCGGAGCCACCTCGACGGCGACCGGGGGACGCCCGGCGGCGCTGTTCCGCTTCCGCCGCGAGGTGCTGAAGGAGCGCCCTGCCCCGGGCCTGCGCGTCGGCGGGCGCTGACGGCGCCTCCGTTCTTCCGCCAAGTTCTTAACCGTGTTTCTTGCATTTCAGCAAAACCGACGCAGCGGAACGCTGGGGTCGCGCGGCCATTAACGGAACCTCAAGGTTAAGCCGGCACAGTCAAATGCAGCTATTGGGGAAAGATCCCCTTCACAAGTGACCCCGGCGGGACCGGGCCTGTCGGAGTGGCGTTGCGTATGTTTGGCCCCGTGTATCTTTGCGGAAAGCCGGTCCGGCCGCGCCGGCGCTACCGCCTGCGTCACGCCCTCGCGCTGACGCCCTTCGCGCTTCTGGCGCTTTCCCAACCCCTGGCCGTGCAGGACGTGTCGGATCTTGTGGCAACACAGGGCGGCAAGCGACCCGAATGGATGGCCTCGCTGGAATCCTCGGCCGCCCCGATGGTGATCGCGCCGACGCTGGTGCTGGCCGATGCCGGCGCCGGGCGAGGCACAGCACCCGATCCGTCCGTTGTCACCGCAGAGCAAGGCATCCAGTCCAGCGTCATCCGCGGCCTGGACGAGGTTGTCCGCGAGGCACTACCGACCGAAATCCCGGAAGAAATCCGCATCAACCGTGATCTCAAGGGCGACCGGCACATTTCCATGGCCCCCGACCGGGCGATGCTGGACCAGGCCTCAGGCTCGGTCTATGCGCTGGCCAGCCTGATCGGCACCGAGACGCAGAAAGAGCTGCCACGCGTGGCCTTCGTCAAGCCGGAGCCGATGAGCCAGGCAGAAACCAAACAGTTTGCCGCAGCCTCCAAATCCAGCCGGCGCGGCAAGCCGGGCGAGGCAGCGCCGATGGACCTGCAGCAGGTCATGATGGCGCGCAATGCCGCCGCCGCCAGTTTCTCGCTGGTTTCAGCCTATGCGCCGGAGACGGCGGTGGACACGCGCGACCCGTTCAATGCCCTGTTCGGGGCGCAGTATGAAGACGACCTGCCGCCGCCGGAGGATCCGAAGAACCCGCATTGGTGGGCGCAGCGGCCGTTGCCGCCGTCCGTCCATGAAGCCAAGGAATTGCGTTGCCTGGCGGAGGCGATCTATTTCGAAGCGCGGGGCGAGAGTGAGGAAGGCCAGGTGGCCGTTGGCCAGGTGGTGCTCAACCGGGTCAAGAACCCGGCCTATCCGGACACGGTCTGCGAGGTGGTCTACCAGAACCGGCACAAGCGCAACCGCTGCCAGTTTTCCTTTGCCTGCGACGACATTCCGGACCGTGTGAGTGAAGGTGCCCCTTGGGCGCGGGCGCAGCGGCTGGCCAAGGATCTCGTCGCCGGGACGCAGTATCTGCGCATGGTCGACGCCTCGACCCATTATCACGCCACCTATGTGCGCCCCCGCTGGGCCAGCCAGATGTCCAAGCGCGGCCAGGTCGGCCTGCACATCTTCTACAAGACCTATGCGGGCGCGTGGAACTGAGGGGGCTCAGGCTTGCACGAGGCTGAGCCTCTCCGCCCCTCTCCCCCCTTGAGGGGGAGATGTCTGCGTCAGCAGACAGAGGGGGGTCTGCAGCGCTCATGCACAATACACCGTCTAAGCCGACCGACAGGCCAACACCCCCCTCTGCCCCCTGACGGGGGCATCTCCCCCTCAAGGGGGGAGAGGGGCGCTGCGGCGAATTGGCTGCATCAGCCCGCGACGCGCGAGAAGTCGGCGACGAGACCGGCAGTGTCGCGGATTTCCACCCGTCACAATATTTGGTCAATTGCCTTCAGAAACTGACGGCATTCCTCGGTTGCGCCAATGGTGATGCGGACGAAGTCGGCAATGCGAGTCTTGTTGAAGTGGCGCACCAGGACCGCTTTCTCGCGGAGACGCTTCGCCAGGTCAGCCCCCTGATGGGCCGGGTGGCGTGCGAATACAAAATTGGCCGAAGAGGACAAAACCTCGAACCCGCGCGAACGAAGCTCCGCTGTGATCATTTCCCGGTTAGCGATGACCTTGCCACATGTCTCCAGGAACCAGGCCTCATCCTCTATGGCGGCTTTGGCAGCTGCCTGGGCAAGCCGGTCCAAGGGATAGGAATTGAAGCTGTCCTTCACCCGCTCCAATGCCTCGATCAGCGGCCGCTGGCCAAGCGCGAAGCCAACCCGCAGGCCTGCGAGCGCCCGGGACTTGGAAAATGTCTGCACCACCAGCAGATTGTCATGGCGCGGAATAAGTGACGCAGCAGTCTCGGCCCCGAAATCCACATAGGCTTCGTCGATCAACACGACCTGATCGGGATGACCTCTGACAAGCTTTTCAATTTCGTCAAGCTGCAGGGCGGTTCCGGTTGGTGCATTGGGATTGGAGAGAACGATGGCACCGCAGGGGCGATTGTAGTCCGCTATACCGACACGAAATGTGGCATCAAGCGGGACTTCTTCGACTGTGATGCCGAACAGACGCGCATAGGTCTTGTAAAAGCTATATGTGATGTCCGGCTGTAGGAGCGGCGCGTCGTGCTTGAGAAGGCCAGCAAAGGCGAAGGCCAGCACTTCGTCCGATCCGTTGCCAACGAAAACTTCTTCCGATGTCAGGCCAAAGCGGGCGGCAATTGCCTGACGAAGATCGGCAGACGCCGGATCAGGATAAAGCCGAAGGCTGCTGTCTGTCGTAGCAGCTATCGCATCAAGCACCCGCTGAGAGGGAGCGTACGGGCATTCATTGGTGTTCAGCTTCACCAAGTTTGGAACCTTTGGCTGTTCGCCAGCCACATAGGGTTCCAGTGTGTGCACTGCGGAGGACCAGAAGCGGCTCATTCTCTACAGCTCCCTTTTGCTGACGAAACGGATAGCCGCCTGGACACCCAAGCACAATCCCCCAGGGATGCGCGCTGCATTCCCCCCCCCCCACCCCTCACCCCTCCCCACGAGGGGGAGGGGGGCGGAGAGGCCTCAGCCAGGTTCAGGTCGCGGTCAGCCCGCGACGCGGGAGAAGTCGGCGACGAGGCCGGCGGTGTCGCGGATTTCGGCGAGCAGGCGCAGGCGGTTGAGGCGCAGGGCCGCGTCGTCGGCGTTGACGAGGATGTCAGCGAAGAAGGCATCGACCGGACCGCGCAGGGCGGCAAGCGCCTCCATGGCAGCCTCGAAGTTTTCCCCCTTCAGCGCCTCGGCCACACCGGCCCGGGCCGTGTCGATGGCGCTGGCGAGTGCGATCTCGGCCGGTTCGCGGAAGTGATCCGCCTGCGGGCGGCCGGAGACGGCGGTGCCGTCCTTCTTCTCTTCCGCCTTCAGGATGTTCATCGCACGCTTGTAGCCGGCGAGTAGGTTGACCCCATCCTCGGTGGCGAGGAACCGGCCCAGCGCCTCGACGCGGCGCACGACCATCAGCAGATCATCCTGGCCGCCAAGGCCGAAGACGGCGTCGATCAGGTCATGACGGGCGCCCTCTTCCTTCAGATGGACCTTGAGACGGTCTGCGAAGAAGGACAGGAGGTCGTCACGCAGGGCAGCAGCAGCGCCGGCACCGACGCGCGCGGCAATAATGCCCTCGATCAGCGCGCCGAGGTTCAGGCGCAGGCCGTTGTCGAGAATGATGCGGATCACGCCGAGGGCGGCGCGGCGCAGGGCGAAGGGGTCCTTGGAGCCGGTCGGCTTCTCGTCGATGGCCCAGAAGCCCGCGAGCAGGTCGAGCTTGTCGGCGAGCGCGACGGCAATGGCCACCGGATCGGACGGCACCCGGTCGGACGGGCCCTGCGGACGGTAGTGGTCCTCGATGGCGGTCGCGACGGAGGCGTGTTCGCCCTGGTGCGTGGCGTAGTAGCGGCCCATCAGGCCCTGCAGCTCGGGGAACTCGCCGACCATGCCGGTGACGAGATCGGCCTTGGCCAGACGCGCGGCCCGGCGGGCAAGATCGGCATCGGCGCCAACGGCAGGCGCAAGCTCTGCGGCGAGGGCTTCAAGGCGCTTCACGCGCTCGCCCTGCGAGCCGAGCTTCTCGTGGAAGACGATGCCGTCGAGCTTGGCGAGGTTGTCCTCCAGCTTCGTCTTCAGGTCGGTCTCCCAGAAGAAGCGGGCGTCGGACAGGCGGGCGCGGATGACCTTCTCGTTGCCGGTGATGATGGTGGTGCCGCCATCGGCCGCGATCAGGTTGGAGGTCAGCACGAAACGGTTGGCAAGGCGGCCGGTGGCCGGATTGCGCAAGACGAAGCACTTCTGGTTGGCGCGGATGGTGAGGCGGATGCACTCGTCCGGGATGGTCAGGAACTCTTCCTCGAAGGTGCCGGTGAGCACGACCGGCCATTCGACGAGGCCGGCGACTTCTTCCAAGAGGCCCTCGTCCTCGACCAGCTCCAGCCCCAGCGCCATGGCCTGGTTGCGGGCGTCATGCAGGATGACGTCCTTGCGGCGGTCGGCGTCGAGGATGACCTTGTGCTTTTCCAGCTTCGGCATGTAGTCGTCGAAGCGGCGGACGGTGAAGTCCTCGTTGCCGTGGAAGCGGTGGCCACGGGTGACGTTGCCGGCGCGAATGCCATCGACCTCGAAGTCGATGATGTCCGGCTCTTCCGTTTCCGGACCGAAGGTGGCGATGATCGACTTGAGCGGACGCACCCAGCGCAGCGAGCCCGAGCCCCAGCGCATGGACTTCGGCCAGGGGAAGGTGCGGATGATGCCCGGCATCACCTCGGCGATGATCTCCGCCGTCGGGCGGCCCGGCTTCTCGATGACGGCGATGTAGAAGTCGCCCTTCTTCGGATCGCTCTGGATGGTGGCCTCGTCCAGCGAGGCAAGGCCGGCGCCGCGCAGGAAGCCCTGGATCGCCTGGTCGGGCGAGCCGACGCGCGGGCCCTTTTTCTCTTCGCGGGTCGGGCTGGACGCCGCCGGCAGACCGGCGATGTGCAACGCCAGACGGCGCGGCGTGGAGAAGGACTTGGCACCCTCGTAGGTCAGACCCGCTTCAACCAGCGCGTTGGTGAGCAGCGACTTGAGGTCCTCGCCTGCGCGCCGCTGCATGCGGGCGGGGATTTCCTCGCTGAACAGCTCAAGCAGGAGATCGGGCATCGTGGTGCAAAGCCTTCGCTAGAGGGGAGGTCCTGCCGCATCGGGACATGATGCGCGCAGCAACAACAGGCGTTGTCCGTTACCAACTCGCAGGCCGGTTGTCACCCCCCTGCAAAACAGACATGCCCCGGAATGGGACTGCAGCATGTCAAGTAATCCGCCACCTGCTGCAGTGCACAGTTAATATTGGGCAGGACCTGATTAATCTCCGCTCAGAATGAAAGAGACCGCACTTCACTGTTTCGCAAGAAAAATGCCTTAAGTTGTCCGAAGGTTGTGAAATGTGCGGTGTCATGAGCTTGAAGAATTTGTGGTGGTTTGTCGTCGTGAAGAACAGGTCGTTGGCGGGCGCAATTGCCTTGTCATTTCTACCTGTCGTTGCACTTGTCACGACAATCACATTCTTCTGGTTGCTGCCACGTCTGGGTGAACTCCGGCTCCGTTCCGGTCCCTCACTCTGGATCACAGACTCCTTTCTAGCCCTGGTCGCCGGCACCATTGCCGGAGGGCTGGCCCTGGCGCTCTGGCGTATGCGGCGGCTTCGGGCGGAGGCGGAACGGCAGGAAGCGGCGGCTGTCGACGCCATGGCGCTGGCCCAACATGATGCGCTGACCGGCCTGCCCAACCGGCGGCGGCTGGAACAGGCCTTCCCCGGCATGGTCCATCTCCTGGATCCGGACGAATACCGGGCCGTGATGATGATGGACATGGACGGGTTCAAGCCCATTAATGACGTCTATGGCCACAGTTTCGGCGACCAGATCCTGCGGGAGTTTGCCGACCGGCTTGTGGAAACCGTCGGGGATGACGGGCTGGTGGCTCGCCTCGGCGGCGATGAATTCGCGATCATCACTCCGGTGCTGGAGAACAAGGATGCAGCCACGGGCATTGCCCGGCGGCTGCTCAACCGCATTCAGGAGCCCTTTGTCGTTGGCGAGCGGCAGGTCAGCATTTCCAGCGGGATCGGCATCGCCGTGTTTCCCGACAATGGCTATTCCATCGTCGAATTGCTGCGCCGCGCCGATGTGGCGCTGTACCGGGCCAAGACCTCCGGCCGGGCAACGTTCCGCTTCTTTGAAGTCGAGATGGATGCGGCGATCCTGCACCGGACGCTGCTGGAACAACGGCTGCGGGTGGCGATCTCGTCACAGGCCATCCAACCGCATTTCCAGCCGATCCTCGACCTGAAAAGCCGCCGGATCGTCGGTTTCGAGGCACTGGCGCGCTGGACCGACCGGGATTTCGGCACGGTGCCGCCAGCCCAGTTCATTGCAATTGCGGAAGATTGCGGCC
The DNA here is from genome assembly GCF_003012935.1 of Pannonibacter carbonis. GTDB lineage: Bacteria > Pseudomonadota > Alphaproteobacteria > Rhizobiales > Stappiaceae > Pannonibacter > Pannonibacter carbonis. The sequence goes on from NZ_PUDR01000026.1 coordinate 32,068, forward strand.
TGATGCCGGAACTGACGGAGCATCTGCTGCGCTGTGCCTGTGCCGCTGCCGTGAACTGGCCGAGCGATACGTATCTGTCGTTCAACATCTCGCCGGTTCAGTTGCAGGACCGGATGCTGCCGCTGAAAGTCATTTCCATCCTTGGCCAGACAGGCCTTGCCCCGCGCCGGCTGGAGTTGGAAATCACCGAGAACTCGCTCGTCCGCGACCCGAAGACGGCGAAGGAGATCCTTGACCAGTTGTCGGCCGCTGGCATCAAGATCGCGCTAGACGATTTCGGCACCGGGCATTCGAGCCTCAGATACCTGCGTGAATTCCACATCGACACACTGAAGATCGACCAGTCATTCATCGCCCGCATGTCCATCGACGAGGAAAGCGCCGCCATCGTGCGTGCCATTCTCGGCCTGTCGCAGGGACTGGGCATCGAGACGGTGGCGGAAGGCATCGAGGAGAAGGACCAGATCGATGCCCTGAATGTTCAGGGCTGCCGTTTCGGCCAGGGATTCCTGTTCTCGGCCGCTGTTCCGGGGGCCGACGTCGAGGCGCTATTCCAGGCGCTCAGTGCTACCGGCGAGAGACGTCAAGCGGGCGAAACTGGCATACCCCCGGCCAACGCGAAGCGCGCCCTGCCCTAAGGGCCCTGATGCCAGGTTACGGCTGAGCCAGGCCTTACCAGCCGCCGCCACCACCGCCGCCGCCGCCGCCGCCCGAGAAGCCACCGCCACCCCCGCCGCTGAAAAAGCCGGAACTGGATGAACTGGGCGCGGGAAGCGAACTGGTGAAGGACGAGGACATGGCGTCCACCGTACCTCCGAGATCCCGGGTGAAAGACGCCGGATCGAAGCTGCCGCTGGTCCAGTGCGGATGATAGCTGGCCGCAGCTGCCGCCCCGGCCGCCGTGCCGAGCCAGGTCTGGAACGCCTCTGACCAGGGCTCCTCCACATCCAGGGCTACCGCATAGGGCAGAAGCGTCTCGAAATGCTGCGGGCTCATCAGCGGCACGCCGGTCATGTTCATCCGTTCGGCCTCGGCGACCTCCAGATACATGCGCAGCCCCTCGATCTCATCGAGCACCTGCCGCCCCAGCGCCGTCGGGGCCCCCATCAGCCGGAAGAACAACAGGTTGAGCCCGAGCAGCACGGTTGCCAGCAACGGCAGCAGCGGCGTCTCCATAACCAGCGACAGCCCGACATGACCAAGGACAACATAAAGGGCGGAGCCGATGGCAAAGCTGACCAGCACGGCGGCCAGGCGGGTTGCCAGCTTGGCCCGGCGCATCAGCGCCTTGCCGATCAGCACAGACACAGAACTGAGCAGTCCGCCGACCATCACGACCGGAACCAGCAGGATCATGTCGAGCTCGCTGATCCGGCCAAAGAAGATGATCGAGGCGATGGTCAGCACGCTGAGCACCACGCCGACGACGAGGAAACCGGTGTTGTGCCGGAAATAGGCGTCCTGCCCGTCGCGCTCGACGGAGGCGCGGAACAGCTTGCCGAGTTTCTGGACCGACTCGCCATTCGCCTTGTTGATGGTGACATCGCCGCCCCTGCCCGTCAGCCATTTCAGCGTCACGTTTTCGTTGCGCGCAAGCGCCGCCGTGCCGGGCGCCTGCGTCGGCGCGGCAAGGGCCTCCATGCGCAGATCGTCGCCCGAGGTGTCGAGCCGCAACCGGCCCTTGACCGCCAGGTTGAGACAGGCCGCGGTCAAGGCGCGCCAGCCGCCATCGGAAAAGCCGCGATGCTCGATGTAGTGCACCAATGCCGGCGACAGGCCTTTCGGTGGCTCAAAACGGGGGAAGATCACGCCGGGCTTGGGATCCCTGCCAACGCGCCACCAGGTGACGAGGTAGTAGATCAGGACCACCATCAGCCCGGCGCCGCCCAGCAGTTCATTGCGATAGTCGGACAGGAAATACAGCACAGCCTCGGCATCGCCCGGCGGGGAAATGACGCCCTTCTCAAGGCCGACGACAACGGTCAACCCCTCACGCGGCTGCAACGGACGGGTGGCGGTGAAGACGATGGATTGCCCGCCGTTCTCGGCATAGGCAGAGTAGTCCGCTCCATCGGCACCATAGGGGCCCGTGTAGGCGGTCCAGTCCAGGGCGCCGGCCCCTTCGGGGAGCACCACGCGGGCGGTCGCCTGCTCAATCGGGAAGGCCCATTCGTTGCCAGTGGCGTTCCAGTAGATCTCGTCCGCCTCGGCAAAGTAACGGATCTGCCGGGTGGTGTCATAGACGATGCGATAGGTGTGGCGGCCATGGTCGAGGAACACGCTCTCCTGGCCGATCAGGATGCGCACGCCGCTGTCGCTGGAATTGACCTGATAGGGCTCGTCAGAGCCGTTGCGCTCAACCGAGACGAGGTCAAAACCGGCCCGGGCGATGCGGCCGCCCTCCATCTCGAACAGCAGCGGCACATCGCGGAAGATGCCGCGCCGGATCTCCCGGCCTTCCGCTTCGACCTCGATCACCTCCGTCACGCGCAAGCTGCCATTGCTGCTGGCCGCGATGGTGGAGGTGAAGCGGATGATGCGCTCGGCTGCGGCCAGGGGCAAGGCATTGCCCAGCAGAACGACAACAGCAACGAACAGCGCGGCGAGACGGATGGCCGGAAACAAGCGCATGGCGGGACCTGTCAGAACGAGACCTTGGGCAACGCGCGGTCGGCCGGATCCTCGATCTCGAAATACTCGGCCTTGGCAAAACCGAACTTGCCGGCGACCAGATTGGACGGGAAGCTCTCCACCATGACGTTGAGACCGCGCACGGCGCCATTGTAGTAGCGCCGCGCCATCTGCAACGCATCTTCGACCTTGTCGAGGCCTGCCTGCAACTCGCGGAAATTGTCGCTGGCCTTCAGGTCCGGATAGGCCTCGGCCACCGCGAACAGCCGCCCCAGCGCCTGGGAAATCTGGCTTTCCACCGCAGCGCGTCCCGCAACGTCGCCGGCCGGCACACGGGAGGCGGCACCGCGCAGGTCCGTGACGGCCTCAAGCGTCGCCTTCTCGTGGCTGGCATAGCCCTTGACCGTCTCGACAAGGTTCGGGATCAGGTCAGAGCGGCGCTTGAGCTGCACGTCGATGCCGCTCCAGCCTTCTTCAACCATCTGCCGCTTCTTCACGAGGCCATTGTAGAGCGCGATGAGATAAAGCGCGGCCGCAACCAGCGCCGCAATGACAATCCAGAACCCCATGACGGCTTCTCCAGGCGAGAGCAATTCCCGGCGTGACGCTATCGCCTGACGCTGCAGATGTCATCCGTGGTGATGCTGGTGTGTGCCCGGCAATGCCCCTCTGCTCGTTGCTCCTGCATAGGCAGGAGTCCAGTAGACGGCGCAGAACTGGTGACGCAAAGACATCAAAACACAATCAGCTCGACAGGTTACTGGGCTCCTGCCTGCGCAGGAGCGACGAGACTCGATGTGCCGGCAGGATCCCCGCCTTGTGCCACTGCTGTCCGGTTTAAGTTTCTGGACAAGGTGCATGACATTGATTCTACTCGTGTTCAGGCGTTTAGCGACGGTCTGGACACGGGCAGGAGGTCAATGTCATGCGTCATGAGAATAGCGTGTTTC
>NZ_PUDR01000027.1 GCF_003012935.1 Pannonibacter carbonis
CCCTTCAACCACCCCCAATTTGCCAAAACCGTCCCCACTACGCAATGCTAAAAATTGAGGGATTTTCTAGTGTTTCAATGTGTTTGAGCGTGATCCTGCGGGATCTAAATGAATGAGTGGGGTGATTATGCACCAGAATGATCGCCGTGGCCGACAGCTCCAGCGCCCGGCGGATCACCTCGCGCGGATAGACCGGCGTGTGATCGACTGTGCCGCGCTGCTGTACCTCATCGGCGATCAGGCCGTTCTTCTTGTCGAGGAACAGGATGCGGAATTCCTCGCGCTCCTCGTGTGAGCTGGCCGCGCGCAGATAGTCCACCACCTTCGACCAGGACGACAGCGCGTCGCGTGTGTTCACTTCGGCCCTGGCGTAGCGCTTGGCGGCGGCCTGCAGCAGTTTCAGGTCATCCGCCACCCGCTCGCCAACGCCCTTGACCTCGAGAAGCCGCGCCCGCGGGGCGGCCAGAACGCCGGCGAAGGAGCCGAACCTTGCCAGCAGCGCCTTGGCGATGGGTTTGGTGTCGGCCCGCTTGATCGTGGCAAACAGGATCAGTTCGAGGAGTTCATAGTCGGCAAAACCGTCTGCGCCATGCGCGCGAAAGCGGTCGCGCAGCCGGTCACGATGACCAAGATAATGCGCCGGGGCCAGGGCATCGGAAAATCCGGTGTCATCCTCGGCCATGGCGTCTCCTCGCTGACCTTTTTGCCCCTGTCCGCGTCCTACCGGTCGAAGCCGGGCCGGTGCAGGCCCTTTGGCGACAGGGTAAAGATCTCGCAGCCGTCCGGCGTGATGCCGATGGAATGCTCGAATTGCGCCGACAGCGAGCGGTCGCGGGTGACGGCGGTCCAGCCGTCGCTCAGCACCTTCACCTGCGGCCGGCCAAGGTTCACCATCGGCTCGATGGTGAAGATCATGCCGGGCTTCAGCTCGACGCCTTCGCCGGGCCGGCCGTAATGCAGGATGTTCGGCGTGTCGTGGAACAGCCGTCCGAGGCCATGACCGCAGAAATCGCGCACCACCGAGCAGCGTTCGCGCTCGACAAAGGTCTGGATCGCGGCGCCGATGTCGCCGGTGGTGTTGCCGGGCTTGGCTGCGGCGATGCCCAGCATCAGGCTCTCGTAGGTGACCTCGATCAGCCGTTCTGCCGCGCGCTTCAGTTCGCCCACCGGATACATCCGGCTCGAATCGCCATGCCAACCGTCGACGATATAGGTGACGTCGATGTTGATGATGTCACCGTCGCGCAGCGGCTTGTCATTGGGAATGCCGTGGCAGACCACGTGGTTGATCGAGGTGCAGGAGAACTTGGTGTAGCCGCGGTAGTAGAGCGTCGCCGGCAGGGCGTTGTGCTCGCGGCCGAAGGCCTGCACGAAATCGTCGATTTCCTGCGTGGTCACGCCCGGCTTGACGATATCGGCCAGGGCATCAAGGCAGGCCGCCGTGACGGCGCCAGCCTTGTGCATGCCGGCGAAGTCTTCCGGTCCGTACAGGCGGACCTGTCCGGTGTTCTTCAGGGGAGCTGTTGCCGCGTCGATATAGGTGACCATGTCCGAAAGGGGTGTCCGTATCTGTTCTGTCCTGAGCCGGATCGAGGCGGACCGCCGGGAGAGGGGGCGGCGCCGGCCTGAAGCGCCACCCTTCGCAAGGCGGCTGTCCGGTAGGCTGTCATCGTTCATCGCGTGTGCCGTTGTCCTTCCCGTTAATATGCGCGGCGGCGTCGCGCAAGGAAAGACCTTCCCGCAAGGCGCGGGATTTTTGTTTGGCGCGCCGAATGAACCCTCTTGGCACTTGCGAAGCTCCGCGGTCAGCGCTAGGGGATGCCGTCTTGCCGCGGACGTGGTGAAACCGGTAGCCACAGCAGACTTAAAATCTGCCGTCTTATGACATGCGGGTTCGAGTCCCGCCGTCCGCACCAGCCCCACCGATCACCTGTCCGGATCCGCTCTTGCAAAGGTCGCAGGTCCCTGCAATCGCCTTTTTGGATCTTCAGCTCGCATTGAGCGTATCGGGCGCTGGCGAGAACAGATGCATGTTGCTGTCGCCCCAAGTTTTGAGGGCGTGGAGTGCAGGTTCCAGCGTGCGCCCCAGGTCCGAAAGCGCATAGTCGACGCGTGGGGGGACCTGAGCAAAGACGGTGCGCGTAATAAGCCCGTCCGCTTCCATCTCGCGCAACTGGGTGGTCAGCATGCGCTGGGTCACGGTCGCCAGCTTTCGCCGGATCTCGTTGAAGCGCATAGGCCGTTCAAGCAGATGGAACAGGATCACGCCCTTCCATTTGCCGTCAATCAGGCTGAGGGCCGCCTCGACCGAACATCCCGGAGCACAGTCGAAGCCATGGGTGCGCCTGCGGGTCATAACGGTATCCTTTTTGACACTATGTGCTGAAAATGTGCGTTCTTGTAGATGCCGAGGCTACAGCACACATTGCCTCCTGACAATTCACAGGAGATGTCCCATGCGTGCCGTTGCCTACCAGACCCCGCTGCCCATTACATCCGCTTCCGCCCTCGTCGATGTTGACCTTCCGGTTCCGGTGGCGACAGGGCATGACCTTCTCGTCGAGGTGCGCGCCATCTCCGTCAATCCGGTCGATACCAAGATCCGCCAGTCGACCGCGCCCCAGGATGGGGAGTGGAAGGTGCTTGGCTGGGATGCGGCTGGGGTCGTCACGGCTGTCGGGCCGGACGTGACCGGCTTTCGTCCCGGCGACGAGGTCTACTATGCCGGCGCGATCAACCGGCCTGGAACCAACGCGCAGTTTCATCTCGTTGACGAGCGTATCGCTGGGCACAAGCCGAAGACGCTGGACTTTGCCGCTGCGGCCGCCTTGCCGCTGACGGCCATCACGGCCTGGGAAATGCTGTTCGACCGGCTTGATGTCGCCCGTCCGGTTCCCGGTGCTGCCAATGCCATCGTTATCATTGGCGGCGCGGGCGGCGTCGGGTCCATCGCGATCCAGATCGCCCGGGCATTGACTGACCTGACTGTGATTGCGACAGCCTCCCGCCCGCAGACACAAGCGTGGGTGCGGGAACTCGGGGCCCATCACGTCATCGATCATCGCCAGCCGATTGCCGCGCAAGTTGCCGCCCTCGGACTTGGTCAGCCGGCCTTCGTGTTCTCGACGACCAATACCGACGAGCATTATGCTGACAGCATCGAACTGCTCGCCCCGCAAGGCCGTTTCGGGCTCATTGATGATCCGCGTGACCTGAACGCCATGCCGCTGAAACGGAAGGCCTTGTCCCTGCACTGGGAGATGATGTTCACCCGGTCGCTGTTCTCAACGCCGGACATGAACCAGCAGCGCGTGCTCCTCGACCGGATCAGTGCGCTGGTCGACCTTGGCCGGATCCGCACGACGCTTGCCGATGACTTCGGGCCGATCAATGCGGAAAATCTGATGCGCGCCCATGCGCTGATCGAGAGCGGGACCGCCAAGGGCAAGATCGTCCTGTCCGGGTTCTGAAGGCGGCGCCTGAAGCAGAGGTCTCGGCAGCTTCTGGCTGTCTGGCGCGAGGCTCACCCGCGTGGCGGTCCCGTTTCGGGACCGCCATCTGCGTTTCGCCTGATGGGCAACATCTCCCGGTGGGTGTTCGCGCTAAAGGTTAGGCCGGGCTCGACAGGGGCGTCTCTCCGGGGCAATGTGCGCGGCGCGGAGCCTCGGACGCCATTGCCTGCCGGGCCCGCCCGCTAAGGACCACGCCGACGTGATTGCATTGCGCCCCATACTCTATGTGCTGGGCATTCTCTACGTGGCGCTGGCCACAGTGATGCTTGTGCCGGCGATGGTGGATGTCGCGGCCAAGAACGCGGACTGGCAGGCCTTTGTCTTTTCAGCCTTTCTCACCGGTCTGGTGGGCATGTTGCTGGCCATCGCTGTCGACGGGTCGCTGAAGAAGGGCCTGTCGATGCGCCAGACCTTCCTGCTGACGGTGCTGGCCTGGATCAGCATTCCCGGCTTCGGCGCGCTGCCTTTCTTCTGGCTCGGCCTCGGGCCAGCCGATGCGGTGTTCGAATCGGTGTCTGGGTTCACCACCACCGGCGGCACGGTGCTGACCGGGCTCGATTCGCTGCCACCGGGCATTCTTGTCTGGCGCTCGATGATGCAGTGGACCGGCGGGATCGGTGTGGCTGTCATGGGCATTTTCCTGCTGCCGTTCCTGCGCGTCGGCGGCATGCAACTGTTCCAGAGCGAGAGCGGGGAGGGCGGCGAGAAGATCGTCGGCCGTTCGGTCGAACTGATCCGGCTGATGGTGGTGATCTACGCCGGGCTGACCGCAGCCTGCGCGACCGGATATTATCTGACCGGCATGACTGCCTTCGACGCGATCAACCACGCCATGACCACCCTGTCGACGGGCGGCTACTCGACCTATGACGCGTCCTTCGGCGCTTTTGCGGCAGAGGGGCCGGCCTGGGTCGCCATCGCCTTCATGCTGGCTGGTGCCTTGCCCTTTGTGCTCGTTATCCAGGCGCTGCGCGGCGCGCCGCTGCAGCTCTGGCAGGATCCGCAGGTCCGGGCGATGCTCGCGCTCATCGGCGCCATCACCTTTGGCCTGACGGTGCATCTGGGCGCCACCCAGTCGCTCGGGTTCCTCGATGCGCTGCGGCTTGCGGCCTTTACCGTTGTCTCGCTGATCACCACCACCGGCTTCTATCTTGCCGACTACACGCTCTGGGGCGGAGTTGTGGTGGGCATGGTGCTGCTGCTTGCCTTTGTCGGCGGCTGCACCGGGTCGACGTCCGGCGGGGTCAAGATCTTTCGCTATCTGGTGCTTCTCGCAGCGGTGCGTTCGCATCTGCGCAAGATGGTGCGTCCGAACCGGGTCACCGCCGAAACCTTCGGCAAGACCCGCCTGACGCCGGACCTCTCGTCCGCCGTCCTGGTCTATCTGGTGCTTTACACCGGCTCGGTCGCGGCGGTCTGCCTGTGCCTTGCCGCCTTCGACATCACCTTCATCACCAGCCTGGCGGCTGCGGCCAGTGCTGTCGGCAACATCGGGGCGGCTCTCGGCCCGCTGGTTGGCCCCGATGGCACCTTCGGTGCCCTGCCGGACGGGGCCAAGTGGCTGCTTGCCGGAGCCATGTTGCTCGGGCGGCTGGAACTGATCGTGGTCCTCGTCATGCTCGACCCGGATTTCTGGTCCAACTGAGGCTCACCCATGGACTTCACGCAAACCCTGATCGGCGGCCGCTTGGTGCGCCGCTACAAGCGCTTCCTTGCCGATGTGGTTCTCGATGCGGATGGCAGCGAGGTGACGGCTCATTGCGCCAATCCGGGCTCGATGCTTGGCCTCAATGCCCCCGGATCGCGTGTCTACCTGTCCCGTTCGGACAATCCCGCGCGCAAGCTGCCGCTCAGCTGGGAACTCATCGAAGCCGATGGCGTTCTGGTCGGCATCAGCACGGCCCATCCCAACCGGCTTGTTGAGGAAGCCATCCTGGCAGGTTCCGTGCCTGGCCTGTCAGGCTATCCGCATCTGCGCCGCGAAGTGAAATACGGGGTGAACTCCCGCATCGATATTCTGCTCGAAGCTCCGGACCGGCCGCGTTGCTATGTCGAGGTCAAGAACGTCCACCTGATGCGCCAGCCGGGCCTGGCCGAGTTTCCTGACAGCGTGACGGCGCGCGGCGCCAAGCACTTGCGCGAATTGTCGGACATGGTGCGTGAGGGCCATAGGGCCGTCATGGTCTATCTGGTGCAGCGGCCGGACTGCGACCGTCTTGCCATGGCCAGCGACATCGACCCGGCCTATGCCGCAGCGCTTGCCGAGGCCCGCGCTGCCGGCGTCGAGGTCATCGCCATCGGCTGCTCCGTCACGCCTGAGGCCATCCGGGTCAACCGGGTTGTGGAGGTGGTTTGAGGGCGCGCGGACTCCTGCCTCACCTTCTCTCGTCGCTCCTGCGCAGGCAGGAGCCCAGTAGCCCCTGTCTTGGTTGGCGAGTTGAGCGGGTGTGCCAGCCCACATGACGGTATGGTTTGCCGCTTGTGCGCCGCATTCGGGCGCCTCGTTTACTGGGCTCCTGCCTTCGCAGGAACGACGAGGCGAGGGCTGCCGCCTGCTAGCGGCGGCCCTTATCTCAGTCCGCTATCAGGCCTGAGCGCCCTGCAGGACAACAATCCGCGTGTCGTTCGGCACGCGGTTGTAGAGATCGATGATGTCCTGGTTGATCAGGCGCACGCAGCCGGACGACACTGCCGTGCCAATGGTCCAGTACTCGGCCGAGCCATGGATCCGGTAGATCGTGTCGCGGTTGCCTTCAAAAATATAGAGCGCGCGGGCGCCGAGCGGGTTGGCCAGGCCCGGTTCCATGCCATTGCGGTAGGGCTCCAGCTCGGGCTGGCGCGCGATCATTTCTGCCGGTGGTGTCCATCGCGGCCACTCGCGCTTGTAGGCGATGCGTGCCGTTCCACCCCAGGCAAAGCCGGCGCGGCCGATGCCGACGCCATAGCGCATCGCTCGTCCGCCTTCCATGGTGAGGTACAGGAAGCGGTTCGGCGTATCGACAATGATCGTGCCGGTCGGCTCATTCGAGGAATAGGGCACGACCTGGCGATAGTAGATCGGGTTCACCTTGCGCAGGTCTACGGCCGGGATCGGAAAACGCTCGTTCGGCATCGCCGCATACATGCGCAGATATTCTTCCGGAATGCGAGGACCGGAGGGCTGGTACGGCTCGTAGGGCATGCCCGGCGAAGGAATCGGCTGGGCATAGCGCGTGGTACAGCCGGCGAGCAGGGATGCGGAGGCTGCGGCCAGAAGCTGGCGGCGGGAAAGCAACATGTAACAACCTCGGTGTCTGGATCGGTCCTGGCCGGATTGGGGGCCGGACGTGTTGTCCTTGTGTCTCAGATTCAACTTGCCGGGAGCTTAAAGCCCTGGCCGTTGCGCTAATTTCTGTCAGGCAAGACCGGGTTTGGGCGGCGGGACGTCTGTCTCGAGCGGCGCGTCACTCAGCGCCTCAAGCCGGGCGGGCAGTCGCGTTTCAACCCGCCAGCCCGGGGCCGGTTCCATCGCCAGGGCCGGTTCCGGCCGGAAGTCAGGGCATTTCGCCTGCAGGCAGCGCTTCAGCTTGCCAAGATCGGCACGCAATCGCTCGTCGGCAGCCGAGACTTGCCGCTCTGTCGCCGTGCGCAGGCCAGCCAGTGTCACGTCAGCCGGCGAAGGGGCCGCAATCGGGCGCAGCGCGATCAGCACCAGGGCAATCAGCCCCAGCAGTCGTCCGGCCCAGATCAGACCTTGCATCGGTCGCAGGCATATGTGTGTCAAACAAACCATGCCCCCGCATCGCGGCAGATTGTGGCGCGGATTGGGACGGAAGGTGTCAAATGGGCGTGAGCCTTGCGTGACCGGGCATTTTTCACGCAGTGTGACTTTTTCGCCTCGGTGCGCTGCGCCGGCGGCTGATGGACACAACTGGCGTTACGAAACCAGCGCGGGCCTTGTGGGAGCCTCTTTGCCCCGTTCCCCACGAGGGGGCGGAGCGGCCGATATTGATGACAAGGCACGCATCCTTCTCTTTCGTCATGGTCGGGCTTGTCCCGACCACCTGCTGGTCATCGACTTGCGCAGATCCTCGGCACAAGGCCACTGCTGTCCGGTTTAAGTTTCTGGACAAGGTGCATGACATTGATTCTACTCGTGTTCAGGCGTTTAGCGACGGTCTGGACACGGGCAGGAGGTCAATGTCATGCGTCATGAGAATAGCGTGTTTC
>NZ_PUDR01000028.1 GCF_003012935.1 Pannonibacter carbonis
GAAACACGCTATTCTCATGACGCATGACATTGACCTCCTGCCCGTGTCCAGACCGTCGCTAAACGCCTGAACACGAGTAGAATCAATGTCATGCACCTTGTCCAGAAACTTAAACCGGACAGCAGTGGCACAAGGCGGGGATGACCGAAGAGGATTTGGCGGCCGCCACATGTCATGGCTGACCGGCTAGAGGAACCGGTACATCAAGCTCACGCGCCGGTCGATCTCACGCCGGCTGCGCGTCATAAGCCTTGCGGATATAGGCGGTCGCTTCGTCGGCCGACATCGCCTCGCCGAAGAAATAACCCTGCGCATATTCACAGCCCAGCTGCAGCAGCTCGAGCGCGTCGGATTCCCCCTCCGCGCCTTCGGCAACAACCGCCATGCCCAGGTCATGTCCCAGCGCGACGATGGAGCGCAGGATGACAGGCCGCGCGGCGCGGCCATTGGGGCGCACGAAGGACTGGTCGATCTTGATCGTGTCGAACGGGAACCGCTGCAGATAGCTCAGCGAGGAATAGCCGGTGCCGAAATCATCCAGCGACAGGCCCGCCCCCAGCGCCCGCAGGCGTTCAAGCACCTTGGCCGAGTACTCCGGGTTGGCCATGACGATGGATTCGGTCAGTTCCAGCTTCAGCGTGCCCGGCGCGATGCGGCTGCGCGACAGGATCGCCTTGACCTCGTTGATCAGATCATGCCGCAGCAGCTGGCGCGAGGAGATGTTGACCGAGACAAACAGCGGCACTGGCGTGCGGATCTTGTCCTGCCACTCGGCGAGCTGGCGGGCGCTCTTGGTCAGGACATAGAGGCCCAGTTCGTTGATCAGGCCTGACTGCTCGGCAATCGGGATGAATTCGCTTGGCGAAATCTGTCCGCGCTTGGGATGTTTCCAGCGTGACAGCACCTCGAAACCGGCAACGGACTGGTCCGACAGGCGCACGATCGGCTGGTAGAACACGCCCAGTTCGCCATCCTTGATCGCCTTGCGCAGGTCGCCTTCCAGGTCGATGACATTGCGTCCGAGCGGACGCAGGATCGGGCGGAACACTTCCTGACGGTCACCGCCGAGGCGCTTGGCGTGGTTCAGCGCGATCTCGGCGTCGGTGACCAGTTCCTCCGAGGTCTGCTTGCCGCCGTCATGCAGGGCAAAGCCGATGGAACAGGTGAGGAAGACCTCGCGGTCGCCATAGGTGATCGGCGCGCGCACGGCCTTGCGCAGCGCATCGGCCACCTGGGCAATGCGGTCAGCTTCCTGCTCCGACAGAAGGATCAGGCCATACTGGTCGCCGTTGAGGCGCGCCAGCGAATCCTGCGGCTGGATCAGGCGGTCAAGCCGGCGGGCGACAGTGAGCAGGATCGAATCCCCCGCCGACAGGCCAATGCCGTCATTGATCTGCTTGAAGCGGTCGAGGTTGAGGATCAGCACGGAAGGCTTGATCGCACCATCGGCGCGCGCCCGGGCCAGGGCCGCATTGAGCCGGTCCATGAACAGTTCGCGGTTGGCGAGCCCAGTCAGGTTGTCATGCACGGCGTCATGCAGCAGGCGCTCTTCGGCGGTCTTTTGCTCGGTGATGTCGAGCAGCGTGCCGACACAGCGGATGACTTCCGCATCCGAGCCCAGGATCGGACGGGCGCGCAGGCGGAACCAGCGGAAATGGCCATCCTCGGAACGCAGGCGGAAATCCTGCTGCACCTTGCCACGGCGCTGGTCGATCACCGCATCCAGCGTGGCGCGGAAGCGGTCGCGGTCCTGCGGATGCAGCACGTCGAGCCAGTCACGCGCCGGACCATCCAGCGTGCCATGGCGCAGGCCGAGCAGATCCTCGACCTCATGGCCGGTGTAGATCCGGTCGCGGTCGATATCCCAGTCCCAGATGATGTCGCCAGCGCCCGTGAGCGCAAGCGCCCGCCGCTCGACGTCGGAAATCAGCCCCTGCACGATGGCGCCGCCAGCAAAGGCGTGCTGCATCACCGTAAAGCCGATCAGGAGCACCACCAACACCAGCCCGCCGCCAAGCGCCGGCTGGACGATGTCATTGGCGATGACACCGGTGACGGTCATGGCGGAGCCGATCAGCCAGACGATCAGCAGGAACCAGGTCGGGATCAGCATGATCGCACGGTCATAGCCCTGCAACGCAAGCACCAGCACCGTGGCAAAACCGATGATGCCGATCATCCCGAGCGCCAGGCGGGCGATGCCGGCGGCAATCGAGGGATCCCAGACCGCAACGCCCAGAAGCCCCAGCAGCAGGGTCAAGGTGCCAAGCGCCATATGCGAATAGCGGATGTGCCAGCGGTTCAGGTTGAGATAGGCATAGAGAAAAATGATAAGGCTGGCGGCCAGCATCACTTCTGCGCTGGCGCGATAAAGCTGGTCATCCCCTTGCGTGAGGTTGAACACCCGGCTCCAGAAGCCGAAGTCGATGCAGAGATAGGCAAGCACCGCCCAGGCCAGCGCAGCGGTGGCCGGAAACATCACCGTGCCCTTGACCACGAAGAGAATGGTCAGGAACAGCGCCAGCAGGCCGGAAATACCGAGGATGATGCCGCGATAGAGCGTGTAGGCGTTGACCGTTTCCTTGTAGGCGTCGGGTTCCCACAGACGGATCTGCGGCAACTCCGGGGTCGTCATCTCGACCACGAAGGTGACGATGGCGCCGGGGTCGAGCGTCACCAGGAAGACGTCGGCCTCAAGGCTTTTCTGCCGCTCAGGTGCGATGCCCTGGCTGGGCGTGATCGAGGCAACGCGCGACTTGCCAAGATCCGGCCAGAACATGCGCGAGCCGACCAGCTGGTAGAATGGCGCAACGATCAGCCGGTCGATCTGTTCGTCCGAGGTGTTGGTGAGGGCAAAAACGGCCCAGTCGTTGTTGACGCCATCGCGCGAGACCACCTCGATGCGACGGACGATGCCATCCGGCCCAGGGGCAGTGGACACCTGCAGGCGCGGGCCGGAGGCACGATAGAGGTCAATGGCGCCGGTCAGTTCCAGCGCCTCGACATCGAGCGGCACCGGGATCGGCTCAAGCGCATGGGCACGCCCGGCAACAAGGAGCGCAAGCACAAGCACCAGGAACACGGCGGCGCGGCGAAGCACATGACTTACCGGCCCGGAAACAAAACCAAGCATGGGCGGAAGAACTACCGGGTTGCCACCCATGTCACAAGGGGTCTTTCATGACGCTGCCGGTCCATTGTGGGGAGAACGCACCGGCAACCTGCGGGTCATCGGCAAGACGGGCGAACAGCAGGTGGTCTTGCCACTGTCCGTTGATGTGAAGATAGCGGCGTGCATAGCCCTCCTGGACGAAGCCGTTCCGGCGCAGGATGCGGATGGACGGCTCGTTCGAGGGAAGGCAGGCGGCCTCGATCCGGTGAAGCTGCAAGACGTCAAAACAGAATGGCGTGATCAAGGCAACACCCCGGGTCATGTAACCTTTTCCAGCGAAAGGCGCCCCCATCCAGTAGCCAAGGGAGCAGGCCTGCGACACGCCGCGGCGGATGTTGGACAGGGTCGCCCCGCCAAGCAACCGGTCATCGCCAGCGGAAAACAGGAAGAACGGATAGCTGCGCCCTTCCCGCCGCTCGGCAGCATAGCGCCGCAACCGGCGACGGAAGGCCGAGCGGGTCAGGTCATCGGCCGGCCAGACTGGCTCCCATGGAGTCAGGAAGCCCCGGCTCTCCTCACGCAACTCCGCCCATTGCCGATAATCGGCCATGACCGGCGGGCGCAGGTAGACACTATCGCCCTGGAGCAGCGGCTCGGCTTCCGAAACCCCGAAGGAGCGAAGCAGGGCCATGGCTCGGGAGCCGCCGCAGTCAGGCCGAAGCGAGGTGGCGAACCGGCTTGCCCAGCCGCTCCGTCACCTGATCGAGGGTCAGCATGGATCCGACCGGACCCAGGGAGGTCAGCGTCGGTGCGGTGTTGATGAAGGTCTTCAGCGCCACCTCGCGGACACTTTCCGCCGTCACCGCCTCGATGCGTGCGGTGATTTCCTCAAGGCTCAAGGTGCGGCCGTGGATCAGCATCTGGCGCGCGATCTGGCCGGCGCGGGCAGCGGGGCTTTCCAGCGCCATCATCAGGCCGGCACGGATCTGGGCCCGGGCGCGGGCAACTTCCGCTTCCGAAATGTCGGCGCAAGCCCGCTCCAGTTCGCCGAGCAGGACCGGCATCAGTTCGCCAATGTCATCCTCGCCGGTCGCGGCATGAACGCCGAACAGGCCGGTGTCATGGAACGCCCAGTGGAAGGCATATATGGCGTAGCACAGACCACGGCTTTCGCGAACCTCCTGGAACAGGCGCGACGACATGCCCCCGCCCAGCACGGACGCCAGGATCTGCGCGGCATAATAGTCCTTCGATTTGTAGGGCTGGCCCTGGAAGCCGATCAGGATCTGCGCTTCCATCAGGTCCTTGACCACGCGGCCCTCGCCGCCGTGATAGACCGCCGGCTCGACCTCGCGCGCCGCTTCCGAGCCGAGGCTCCCGAACTGGTCATTGGCGCGGCGCACCAGGTCCTCGTGATCGACGGCGCCGGCGGCAGCCAGCACCATGTCCGGACCCCGGTAGCGTTCCGCCAGATAGGCCTCAAGCGCATCGCGGGAGAAACTGGTGACGCTTTCCGGGGTGCCAAGAATCGCCCGGCCCATCGGCTGGCCCGGCCAGGCTGTGGACTGGAACAGGTCGAAGGCCTGATCATCGGGACTGTCCTGGGCCGCGCCGATTTCCTGCAGGATCACGTGCTGCTCGCGGGTCAGTTCCTCCGGATCGAAGGCGGAGTTCTGCAGGATGTCAGCGAGAAGGTCGACGGCCAGCGGGACGTCTTCAGCCAGCACGCGGGCGTAATAATTGGTGTGCTCGACGCTGGTCGCCGCGTTCAGTTCCCCGCCAACGGCCTCGATTTCTTCGGCGATGGACCGGGCCGTGCGCGTCTTGGTGCCCTTGAAAGCCATGTGTTCGAGAAGGTGCGTGATGCCATTCTGCTCGGCGGTCTCGGCGCGCGAACCGGTGCGGACCCAGACGCCAAGCGCGGCAGTGCGCAGGTGCGGCATCCGGTCGGTGATGACGGTCAGGCCATTGTCCAGCCGGGTAATCTGTACATCCATGCGCGTCCTCCCGGCGAGGCAACGGAGGTATCAAACCGGTCCACACTGCACCGGTCCGCCTCCGCCCTCGTCTTCTCGTTCTCATTGCCGGCGTCTTTCGAGACAGGCGCCGGTCTGATTGGCAACGGGCACCTAGGCCCGTCAGTCCGTATTTGGGCGCTCCCCGTTTCCGGGTCTCTCCTCAGGCGAGGCTCTTGACCGCGCGGGCATTGGCCTCGATGTGCTTTTCCAGTTCTGCCAGATCCGCCGGCAGGATGGTCTGCCGCTCCGGCGCACTCATCATCGGCTGCAGCATGTCCGGCAGGGCCGGATGAATTCCGGTTGCAGCCTTGACGGCAACCGGGAACTTGGCCGGATGTGCCGTGCCCAGCACCACCATCGGAATACCTGGCTCATCAAACGCCTTGGCGACATGGGCGCCGATGGCGGTGTGTGGATCGAGCAAATATCCGGTGCCTTCCAGCGTTCCGGCGATGGTTGCGGCGGTCTCTGCCTCGTTGCAGCGGCCACCGGCGAATGTCTGCAGCATCTCGGCCAGCGGTCCCGGCGCGATGGAGAAGCTGCCGGACTGGCCAAGCGAAGCCATCATGTTGCGCACGGCGGCGCCATCACGGCCATGCACTTCGGCCAGAAGCCGCTCAAAATTCGACGAGACCTGAATGTCCATGGACGGCGAGATAGTGGCATTGACGCCGCGCGTCTCATAGCGCCCTGTTTCCAGGGTGCGGACCAGGATGTCATTGACGTTGGTGGCGATGACCAACTTGCCAACCGGCAGCCCCATACGCATGGCAGCGTAGGCGGCGAAGATATCGCCGAAATTGCCAGTCGGCACCGTGAAGGAAACCGGGCGAGCCGGGCCGCCAAGCGCGGTCGCCGCAACGAAATAGTAGACGATCTGGGCCAGGATGCGGGCCCAGTTAATCGAGTTGACGCCCGAAAGGCCAACCCGGTCGCGAAATGCGAAATGGTTGAACATGCCCTTCACCAGCGCCTGGCAATCATCGAAATTGCCCTTGATGGCCAGCGCATGCACATTCGCTTCCGTCGGCGTCGTCATCTGCCGGCGCTGCACGTCGGAGACGCGGCCTTCCGGGAACAGGATGAACACATCGGTCCGCTCGCGGCCTCGGAAGGCCTCGATCGCCGCGCCGCCGGTGTCGCCTGAGGTTGCGCCAACAATGGTGGCGCGCTGGCCGCGCTCGGCAAGCACATGGTCCATCAGCCGCCCGAGCAACTGCATCGCCACGTCCTTGAACGCCAGCGTCGGGCCATGGAACAGCTCCAGCACGAAGCGGTTCGGCGCGATCTGAACCAGCGGTGTCACGGCGCTGTGACGGAAACCGGCATATGCTTCGTCGATCATGCGCTTCAGGTCGGCCTCCTTGATGGAGGTGCCAACGAAGGGCCGGATCACGGCCAGGGCGACATCGGCATAGGGCTTGCCGGCGAAACCGGCGATGGTGGCTGCGTCGAAGACGGGCCATGTCTCGGGCAGATAAAGCCCGCCATCCCGGGCGAGGCCCTGCAGGAGCACATCCTGGAAATCGAGAACGGGTGCTTCGCCACGCGTACTGATGTATTTCACCGGGTCGGATTCCTTGTCATCTGCCTTTCAAGGCATCAGCCTTTCGAGGCATCTGCCTGTCGACCTCCTCATCCAGCCAAGGCTGCCTGGCCGGAGACGAGACTATTCCATGGAAGCGACCCTTAAAATAGATCGCAAGTCGGCGCAAACGCCATTTGTTGCAAATGCCGCAGGTGCAGGCTCGTCAGGCATGGCCGGCATCGGTCGAGAGCATTGCCGGATCAACGCCAAGCCGCCACAGCGCCCGTTCCCATTTGGCTGTCTGGTCCGGATCAAAGATCAGCTCCGCATCCGCCGGGCCGGTCAGCCAGCCATTGGCCTGGATTTCATGCTCCAGCTGGCCGGGTGCCCAGCCGGCATAGCCGAGGGCCAGCATCGCCCGCGAAGGGCCACGGTCCTCGGCAATGGCGCGCAGGATTTCGAGCGTCGCCGTCAGACAGATGCCGTCGTGAATGGGCAAGGTCGCGCTTTCAATGAGGAAATCATCCGAATGCAGCACGAAGCCGCGTTCCGTCTCGACCGGTCCGCCGCGATGCACATTCATGCGCCGCAGCCGGGGCGGCAGGTTGATCGCCTCCGCCTCACGCACAATGCTGAGTTGCAGCAGCAAATCCGCGATCGACAGATGCGGCGAGGGCTGGTTGTGCATCACCCATTTTAATCTACTATTATATTGAATATGCTATATATTAATACTTTTTGAGAGTAGGTGGGGACGTCGTTCGGGGTATGTAGGTCGTGCTCTAGTATGATCATCACGCTTGA
>NZ_PUDR01000029.1:0-2500 GCF_003012935.1 Pannonibacter carbonis
ATGGAATGGACATTGATTAATGAGAGTGATCAAGCCGAACGAGCTATTAGTAAGGCTCAGCTTCACACGTTGCCGTGCTTCCACATGCCTCCTATCGACGTGGTGGTCTTCCACGGCTCTTCAGGGAGAACTTGTTTTGAGGTTAGTTTCCCGCTTAGATGCTTTCAGCGGTTATCTATTCCGAACATAGCTACCCTGCACTGCGGCTGGCGCCACAACAGGTCCACCAGAGGTTCGTCCATCCCGGTCCTCTCGTACTAGGGACAGATCCTCTCAATTCTCCTACACCCACGGCAGATAGGGACCGAACTGTCTCGCGACGTTCTGAACCCAACTCACGTACCGCTTTAAATGGCGAACAGCCATACCCTTGGGACCTGCTCCAGCCCCAGGATGCGATGAGTCGACATCGAGGTGCCAAACAACCCCGTCGATATGGACTCTTGGGGGTCATCAGCCTGTTATCCCCGGCGTACCTTTTATCCGTTGAGCGATGGCCCTTCCACGAGGGACCACCGGATCACTATGGCCGACTTTCGTCTCTGCTCGACTTGTCAGTCTCGCAGTCAGGCAGGCTTATGCCATTGCACTCGACGAGCGATTTCCGACCGCTCTGAGCCCACCTTCGCGCGCCTCCGTTACCATTTGGGAGGCGACCGCCCCAGTCAAACTACCCGCCACACACGGTCCCGGATGCTGTTACATCGCGGTTAGATATCCATGACGACAAGGGTGGTATTTCAAGGATGACTCCACGAGAGCTGGCGCCCTCGCTTCAACGTCTACCACCTATCCTACACATGTCGACACGAATACCAGTGTGAAGCTGTAGTAAAGGTGCACGGGGTCTTTCCGTCTGACCGCAGGAACCCCGCATCTTCACGGGGAATTCAATTTCACTGAGTCTATGCTGGAGACAGCGGGGAAGTCGTTACGCCATTCGTGCAGGTCGGAACTTACCCGACAAGGAATTTCGCTACCTTAGGACCGTTATAGTTACGGCCGCCGTTTACCGGGGCTTCAATTCGGAGCTTGCACACCTCCTCTTAACCTTCCGGCACCGGGCAGGCGTCAGACCCTATACGTCGTCTTGCGACTTCGCAGAGCCCTGTGTTTTTGATAAACAGTCGCCACCCCCTAGTCTGTGCCCCTCCTGACCGGTTGCCCGATCAGAAGGCTCCCTTCTCGCGAACTTACGGGAGCAATTTGCCGAGTTCCTTCAGCATAGTTCTCTCAAGCGCCTTGGTATGCTCTACCTGTCCACCTGTGTCGGTTTAGGGTACGGTCTATAGCGCGGGGGCTATTTCCTGGAACACCTTCACCGCATCCCCAATCCAGTAAGGGGATACGATACACGGCATCCGTCACCACCCGCAGGCTGCAGAATATTAACTGCATTCCCATCGACTACGCCTTTCGGCCTCGCCTTAGGGGCCGGCTAACCCTGCTCCGATTAACGTTGAGCAGGAACCCTTGGACTTTCGGCGAGCGGGTCTCTCACCCGCTTTGTCGTTACTCATGTCAGCATTCGCACTTCCGATACCTCCAGGAGCCCTCACGGGTCTCCCTTCACTGGCTTACGGAACGCTCCGCTACCGCGCACTTACGTGCACCCGCAGTTTCGGCACATGGCTTGAGCCCCGTTACATTTTCGGCGCGGAACCCCTTATTTAGACCAGTGAGCTGTTACGCTTTCTTTAAATGATGGCTGCTTCTAAGCCAACATCCTGGTTGTTTTGGGAGTTCTACATCCTTTCCCACTTAGCCATGATTTGGGGGCCTTAACTGGCGGTCAGGGTTGTTTCCCTTTTCACAATGGACGTTAGCACCCACTGTGTGTCTGCCGACTAGTACTCCTCGGTATTCGGAGTTTGGTTAGGATCAGTAAGACGGTAAGTCCCCATAGCCCATCCAGTGCTCTACCCCCGAGGGTATTCGGTCGACGCTCTACCTAAATAGATTTCGCGGAGAACCAGCTATTTCCGAGTTTGATTGGCCTTTCACCCCTAGCCACAACTCATCCCCGACTTTTTCAACAGGCGTGGGTTCGGTCCTCCAGCACGTGTTACCGTGCCTTCAACCTGGTCATGGCTAGATCACCCGGTTTCGGGTCTAATCCAACGAACTAAGACGCCCTATTCAGACTCGGTTTCCCTGCGCCTACACCTATCGGCTTAAGCTTGCTCGTTAAATTAAGTCGCTGACCCATTATACAAAAGGTACGCTGTCACCCTTTCGGGCTCCAACTGTTTGTAGGCATCCGGTTTCAGGAACTGTTTCACTCCCCTCGTCGGGGTGCTTTTCACCTTTCCCTCACGGTACTTGTTCACTATCGGTCGACAAGGAGTACTTAGGCTTGGAGGGTGGTCCCCCCATGTTCAGACAGGATTTCACGTGTCCCGCCTTACTCGAGGACTTGTGTTCTTTCTACCCGTACGGGGCTATCACCCAATAATGCCCGACTTTCCAGACGGTTCCGGTTCTTAAACACAAGCCACTG
>NZ_PUDR01000003.1 GCF_003012935.1 Pannonibacter carbonis
GGGGTCTGGGGGTGGGGGGAGCGGGCTTAAATCCAGGGCAATTACCTTCCTGACTAGGCTTCCCTCGGACGTTTTGTGACTCTCCGTCTGCCCGTGCCCCCCACCCCCCACCCCCCACCCCGTACCCCTCCCCACGAGGGGGAGGGGAGCGGAGAGGTCTTGAAAACCGTCCGGCTGAGTATGCGATATCCGTGCCCTTCAAGGGGGGAGAGGGGCGCGATAAACGGCGCCTTGCAGAGATCAGCCAAGTCTTGAAAGTTTACCGCGTGGCCTGGATCAGCCGCTCCACCGCCGAGCCGCCGGCGCGGACAGCGGCAAATTCTTTCGCCGTGAAGCCCATCACCCATATGCACCTTGCCGCAGCCTCCCTCTCCCCCCTTGAGGGGGAGATGCCCCCGGAGGGGGCAGAGGGGGGGATTCAGCGCTGCAGCTTTCGCTGGTGTCGTGACGGGGACGAGGGGCCGATACCCCCCTCTGTCTGCTGACGCAGACATCTCCCCCTCAAGGGGGGAGAGGGGCGCGATAAACTGCGCCCTGGAGAGATCAGCCTTTACCGCGTGGCCTTCAGCAGCCGCTCCACGGCCGAGCCGCCAGCGCGCACGCCATCCAGCTCTTCGGCGGTGATCGCGACCACGCGGTCGATCTGCTCGAACGTGTGCTCGCTGGTGATGAAGAAGCGCAGCCGGGCTGCCTTTTCCGCCACCGCGGGGAAGATGATCGGCAGGGCGTTGACCCCGCGCTCCAGGAGGCGATTGGCGAGGGTCACGGCGCCGATGCTGTCGCCGACGATGACCGGAACCACCGAGTAGCCGGCGCTCGGGCCGGTGTCGAGACCGGCAGCCTTGGCCGCTTTCAGGAAATGCTGGCCATTGGCCTGCAGCCGGGCCACCCGCTCCGGCTCCCGCTCCAGGAGTTCGGCGCTCTTGGTTGCCGCAGCCGTGAGGGCCGGGGAGAGGCCGACGGAGAAGACGAAGCCCGGAGCCGTCGCCTTCAGGTAGTCGCACAGCACCCGCGATGCCGCGATATAGCCGCCGCAGGACGAGAAGGTCTTGGACAGGGTGCCCATCCACATCTCGACCTCGTTCGGGTCGACGCCGTAATGCTCGGCAATACCGCGTCCGGTTTCTCCAAGGACGCCAATGGAATGGGCCTCGTCCACCAGCAGCCAGGCGTCATAGGCCTGCTTCAGCTTGACCACGCGTCTGAGATCCGGGAAGTCGCCATCCATCGAGTAGAGGCCTTCCACGACGATCAGCACATGCTCGTATTTGTGCCGGTTCTCGGCAAGCAGACGCTCCAGCGCGTCGAGGTCGTCATGCGGGAAGTTGATCCGGGTCGCACCGGACAGCCGCGCGCCCTCGGCGATGGAATTGTGCACGAGCTGATCGGTGAGGATCAGGTCGCCCTTGTTCATCAGGTGGCCGATGGTGGTGACATTGGTGGCGTGTCCGCTCACCATCACAACCGCCGCCTCGGTGCCGTGGATCCGGGCGAGCGCTTCTTCCAACTGCCGGTGGATCGGCCGTTCGCCGGCCACAACGCGGCTGGCCGATACGCTGACGCCATAGGTGTCCACCGCAGCCTGCGCGGCGGCAATCACTTCCGGATGACCATTGAGGCCAACGTAATTGTAGGAGGCAAAGTTGTCATAGACCTTGCCGTCGATCGTCGTCGTCCCGGCGGCGAGGCCGTCATGCGGCCGGAAAAACGGATTGCCGATCCCCATCATCTCCGCTGCCGCACGCTGCATCTGCAGCTGGCGCACTTGCGGCAGTTCGGTGAAGTCGAAGGCGCGGCGCTTGGCCGGAGCCTCGGCGCCCGCTGCCGGAGCGGCGGGACGGCGGTCGCGGCCAGCACGGCGGCCGGCGCGCACGCTGTCCATCAGCTTGTCGCGGTCTCCGCTTGCAATGCCGCCAAGGCTCGGGCGCTTCTCTGTCATAGCAGGGACCTCATCTCGCGGCTTTTGGCTTCAACCTGTTCGGCAATCCCGGCCAGGTCGCCGGCTTCTGCGAGGTCGCCGGAGACGTGCTGGCTGGCCAGCTGCTGTGCCTCCGCCGATGCGCCATTGTCGCCTTCACCGCCAAGAACGCGGTTGACCACGCGGGTGGCAAGGTCGATCAAAGTCGCGCCATTGGCCAGTGACATCAGCGGGATGTCGATGCCGAGCTGGCGTTCCGCGCTCATGCGCAGCTCAAGTGCCATCAAAGAATCCATACCGACATCAGACAGCGGCTTGTGCGGGTCGATTTCCTCCGGCGCGATGCGCAGGATCTTGCCGATCTCGCCAGCCAGCAAACCACAGACGGTGGTCACGGCCTTGACCTTGTCCATGCCCTTCAGGAGCACGTTGAGGTCAACAGCGCCTTCCGCAACCGCGCCGTCTTCGGTGGAGCCAAGCCCCATGAGATCGACCAGCGGCGTATCGAGCAGCGCCAGTTCGCGCCGGGCCGACTGCCAGTCGATGCGGGCAAAGCCGACCGCCGCCGTCTCGAGATCCGTCTGCGGCTCGCCCATCAGCGCGATCAGCCCGTCGAGAGCTTCGCGTGCGGAGAGGGCGTGACGGCCAAGCTTGCGCGACAGCAGGTCGTTGACGTCCTGGTTGCGGGCGAGATAGCCGGCATCCGAGATTGCGCCCCAGGCCACGGCAAGGCCCGGCTTGCCGGCAGCGCGGCGCTTGCGCGCCAGCGCTTCCAGATAGCCGTTGGCGGCAACATAGTTCGCCTGACCCGGGTTGCCGACGAGCGTCGTTGCCGAGGAATACAGCACGAAATGCTCCAGCGGATCGTTCGCCGTCAACCGGTCCAGCAGCTCCGCGCCGCGCACCTTGGGCGCCAGCACGCGGGTCAGGCCGTCGTGGTCGAGGTTGGAGATCAGCACGTCGTTCAGCACCATGGCGGTGTGGAACACGCCGCGGATCGGCGGCAGGCTGGTCCGCGCCGTCTCAAGGGCGGTAGCAAGGCTCTTCTCATCGGTCAGGTCGCAGGCCGGAGCCACCACCTTGACGCCGCGTGCCGACAGCTCAGTGATGACTGCGGCGGCTTCCTCGGTGCTGCCACCACGCCGGCTGAGCACGACGAGATTGCGTGCGCCCAGATCGGCCATGCGGCGCAGCAGCTCGGTGCCGAAGCCACCGAAGCCACCACCGATCACATAGGTCGCATCTGCACGCAGCGCGAAGTCATGGCTGCGGCGCACATCGGCCGGCACATGCGGCGGCCGCAGGATGATCTTGCCGATATGCCCGGCCTGCTGCATCAGGCGGAACGCCTCGACCACGCCATCGGCCTCGAAGACGCGATAGGGGAGCGGGGCCAGCGTACCGGCTTCGAACAGGCGGACCAGCTCGACGAACAGCTCCTTGGCCAGCTTCGGCTGACGGGTCAGCAGCTGGTCGGCATCGATGCCAAAGTAAGTCAGGTTCTGGCGGAACGGCCTGAGGCCAATGCGGGTGTTGCCGTAGTAGTCGCGCTTGCCCAGTTCCAGGAAGCGACCGAACGGACGCAGCACCTCGATGGAGCGCTCCATCGCCTCGCCGAACAGCGAGTTGAGGACGACATCCACGCCTTCCCCGTCGGTCGCGGTCATGACCTCGTCGACGAAGGCAAGGCTGCGCGAATCGAGCACCAGATCAGCGCCGAGCAGTCGCAGGAAGCTGCGCTTCTCTTCAGAGCCAGCGGTCGTGATCACCCGCGCACCGCGCCACTTGGCGATCTGCAGGGCAGCCAGGCCGACACCGCCGGCGCCGCCGTGGATCAGCACCGTCTCGCCTTCCGACAGGCGGGCCAGATGCACCAGCGCGTAATAGGCGGTCAGGAACGTGACCGGAATGGTCGCAGCCTCTTCCGGGGAGACGGTCGAGGGCATCGGGGCGCAGGCGTCCTCGGACACGGTCACATGCGAGGCAAAGCAGGCCGGCGCAAAGGTGATGACCCGGTCGCCAGGCCGGAACCGGCCGGCATCCGGACCGGTCGCCAGCACGATACCGCAGCATTCCATGCCAAGCGTCGGGCCGGCAAAGCCGTCTTCCAGCGCCTCTTCCGGCAACAGGCCAAGCGCCCACATCACATCGCGGAAGTTGAGGCCGCTGGCCTCGACCGCGATTTCGATCGCGTTGCCTTCAGGGGCCTTGCGGCCAACCGCGTGCCAGGACAACTGGTCGAGCGAACCTTGACGCAGGATATCGAGGCGCATCGCCGGGTTGGCTTCGGGCGCAACTTCGCTGTCGCTGAACAGGCCACCCTGCACGATCCGCAAACCAGACCGGCGGCGACCGTCAATGATGACTTCCCGCTCTGCGCCGCTCTTGAGGATCTCATCGGCAAGGCGCACGGCGGCAACGCCGGGCTCCAGCGTCGGCGACACGTCGATGAGGCGGATGCCGGCATTGGCAAACTCGTTCATCGCCACGCGGCCATAGGCCCAGACGGCGGCCTGGTCAGGACGGTGCGCGGTGCCACCTGCCACATCCTGCATGCCGCCGGGGGCGACGATCCAGAGGCGTGTGTCAGCAAAGCCGATGCTGTTGAGAAGGCGCGTCAGCTGCCAGGTGCGCTGGTCGACGACGGCCAACGCATCGCCGGCGGGAGCATAGGCTCCGGCCAGATGGACGATCCCGGCGCTGGCACGCTTCAACAGCTGCGCCGTCTCGGCATTGCCGGCGTCAAGGTTGAGGTTGATGAGGCCATCGCCGGCACCAGATGCGGCGTCGGCAACGGCTATGGTCACCTTGAGGCCACGCGGCGCGAGCGTCGTGATCAGCGCTTCGGCCAGCTTGCGGCTTTCGCCATCGGCGTCCGCGATCACAAGCAGTTCGGAGGCGGCGACGGTCTCGCCCTCCGCGGTCGCGGCCTGCACCAGGTGCGGCTTGCGGGCAGCAATGAGGGTTGCCTCGGCGACGTCGCTGGCAAGCGCGGTGGTCTCGACGGCTTCGAGCCCGAAACCTTCCAGAACGTTGCGCCATTCCTCAGCGCCGCGCTGCCGCGAGATCGGGAAGCTGGCGACTGCGGTCTCACGCCACCAGTCTGCGCCGATACCGCGCAACAGGTCTGTGAGCGGGGAGGGCACGAACTCGGCGCTGAACAGCAGCCCGCCCTGCACGAGATGCTTGGCAACAGCCGCGATGTCGTCGGCGTTGCGGTCGCTCAGGCTACCACCGGACAGGATGATATCGAACGGACCGACGGCGGCAAGGCCATCGGCGTCGTCGAAGGCAACGAAGCGCAAATTGTTCGAGCCGGTCCACTGCCGCTCGGCGCGGCCGAGCAGTGTCGATACCGGGTCGGTGACGGTCACGGATGCGCGGCGCGGATCGGCAGCCCGGTCGAGGGCCAGCAGAAGTTCCGGGCTGTCGGCACCCAGCACCATCAGGCGCAGCGCCTGGTCCTGCGGCCAGCCGGCGATGATCTTTTCGGCCAGGTGACGCAGGCCCTCGTTGCGGGCAAGCGCAGCCGGCGAGGAGGTCTGATAGGCCTCGTACAGGCCAGAGGCAAACCAGCCCGATGCCTTGTCTGCAAGACCCCGGGCCAGCAGGGCCTCAAGGCCTTCATGCAGGCGCGACAGCAGCGAGGCTTCCGCGATGTGGCCGGAGGCCTCCAGCGCAACGGTCTTCAAAAGGTCGGCTGTTGCCGGGCCATCCGCCGGATCGGTCAGGACGGTGTGGCTGCCGGCTTCATCGGCCAGGCCACTGTCGATCAGCCAGCCGACGAGGGCATGGACGAGCGGCAGGGCGCTGTCGGCGATCTTGCCGCTGGCAACCAGCGCGTCGACGTCGAAAGTCGCGCCACCGGCGATGCGCCAGAGCGTCTCGTGGGCGATGGTCCGTCCCATCGCCTCGACCAGCAGCAGGGTCTCGCCCGGCTCGAAGTCAGTCTCGCTGGCAATGCCGGCGGCCCGGGCAAAGGCGGCAAAGCCCTCCGGCATGACATCGGCAATCGGGGCAATGCGCGTGGCGTCAGGCAGCAACGTTGCGAACGAGCGGTAGGCAAGGTCGTCGCGGCGGGTTTCGCGGCCAAGACGCACGGCGCGGAAGCGGGCCTGGGTCAGCCGGGCAATGACGTCGCCATTGGCGTCCAGGAACTCGAAGCTTGCCTCGATGGACCGCGGCGAAGCCTTGGTGACCTTGATCGTCACGCTGGCCGGAATGGCTTCCGGTGCAAGCAGGCGCAGCGCGCCGAAGCGGATCGGCAGGAAGCTGGTCTGCGCCGGGATTTCCTTCACGCCGTTCAGCAGCGCGAACAGGCCGTGGAAGCCTGCGTCCAGCAGGGTGGGGCACAGGGCGAAGCGTTCGTCCGCCAGCGCATCGATCTGCGGCTTCAGGGTCACCGTTGCGGTCGTCGCATCATGGGTGACAACGGTTTCCGCGCGCTGGAAGGCAGGGCCGTAGCGCAGCCCAAAAGCCCGGGTGACCTCGTAGAGGGCCGCATGGTCGAGCGTGACAAGCGTCTCGCTGCCGGTCTTCAGAACCGGCGTCCGGTCCTTGCGAACGGCGGACACATAGTGGCCACGGGCATTGAGCGCCCATTCGGCACCCGCCAGACGCGGCCGTGACATGACTTCCACGACATGGTCGTCGGACGAGATGCGGACCTGGGTCTCGAAGGTCTCGGCACCGTCAAACACCAGCGGCCGCAGGATGTCGAAATCACGCAGCTCGATCTCGTCGGCACCCGACCAGCGCAGGGCTGCGCGCAGGGCCATTTCGGTGTAGCCGGCGGCCGGGAATACGATGGACTCTTCCACCTTGTGATCGGCGAGCCACGGCAGCATGGCCGGATCAACGTGGTTGAACCACTCGCCCACGTCCTGGCGCAGCCGGTAGCCGAGCAGCGGCCAGCTCTTGCCGAACATGTAGTCGACGCTTTCGGCAGTCGCTTCCGGCTTGAAGGGCACGTTCTGCCAGGGGTAGTTCGGCAGGGCAACCGGCTGCAGCGGCGCTTCACCGAAGAACGCATCCAGCTCGACCGCGCCACCAAAGGCCAGCACGCCGGCGGCGGTGTGCTCGACCGGATTGCGGGCGGTTTCGCCATTCTTGGCCGGCATGTCGAGGCTGGCGAGCACATCGGCACGCTGGCCGCCCTCGCGCAGCACGTCGGTCATGTAGGTGCCAAGCACCGGACGCGGGCCGATTTCCAGGAACACGGAGATCCCGTCCGCCGCCATCGCCTCGATGGCCGAGGAGAACAGCACCGGCTGGCGCACGTTGCGCCACCAGTAATCCGGGTCCAGCGCCACATCGCGCTTGTCCGGGTCAACGGTCGAATAGAACGGGATGTCGGACTGACGCGGCACAACGCCATCGAGCGCGGCCAGCAGCGGCTCGCGGATCGGTTCCACCAGCGCACAGTGGAACGGATAGGCGAGGTTGAGCTTCTTCATCGCCCAGCGCTTCTTGCGGGCGTATTTGCCGAAGGCGTCGAGGCTCTCGACCGGGCCGGAGATGGTCACGCTGCGCGGCGAGTTGATCGCGGCCAGCTCGATGCGCGGGAATGCGGCCTCATCGATGGCTGCCTGTGCATCCTGCGCCGACAGCAGGAGGGCGGCCATGGTGCCAAGGTCGCGAATGACCTCCTGACGCGTCGAGCGGGCGTGGATGACCTTGACGGCCTGGTCGAGCGTCAGCGCGCCGGAGCACCAGGCGGCCGCGACTTCGCCCACGCTGTGGCCGGCAACCGCACTCGGGCGCAGGCCACGTTTGGCCAGCGCCTCGACGAGGGCGACCTGGACGGCAAACAGCAGCGGCTGTGCGATTTCCGTGCGCTCGATCTCGTTGTCGAGTTCCTCGGAGAACAGTGTGGTCAGCAGCGACCAGCCGCCAAGGCCCATGAACTTGCGGTCGACACGCTCGAAGGCCTGCTGGAACGCCGTGTCCTTCTGATAGGCATCGCGGCCCATGCCGGCCCATTGCGAGCCGTTGCCGGAGAAGACGAAGCCAACCTTCTGCTCGCCCTTGACCGTGCTTCCCTGCACCAGGTTCGGGCAGGTTTCGTCGGCCAGGAAAGTTTCAAGCACCCGGCGGCGCTCATCGGCCGTGGCGCCCAGCACCACCAGGCGGTCGCCAAGAAGGTCACGGGTGTAGGCGGCGGAGGCGGCGATCTGCGCGGCCTTGCCGTCAGACGCGCCCTCCAGCGCCTCGTGGTAGCGGCGGGCCAGTTGGCCAAGCGCGGCCTTGCCGCGGGCGCTCAGCACCAGCGGCGTGTCCAGGCGCAGCGCCTCGGCGGTGGCAATCCCCTGATCCCGGTCGCCGTCTGCGATCACGACGTGGGCGTTGGTCCCACCGAAGCCGAAAGAGTTGATGCCGGCAAGCCGCGGCTTGTCCGAGGCCATGAGGGCAACCGGTTCGCTGGCAACCCTGAGGTTCAGCTCGTCGAAGGCGATGTCCGGGTTCGGCGTGTTGAAGTGCAGCGATCGCGGCAACTCATTGTGCTCAAGCGCCAGCAGCGACTTCAGCAGACCGACGAGGCCCGAAACCGGCTCCAGATGGCCGACGTTGGTCTTCACCGAGCCGATATGCAGCACCTCGTCGCGCTTCTGCCCGATCACGGTGCCAAGCGCTTCCGCTTCCGCCGGATCACCGACGCGCGTGCCCGTGCCATGGGCCTCGACGAAGGCCAGCGCATTGGGGTCAACCCCGCCAGCGCCGTACATCTCGGCGAGCAGCGCAGCCTGGGCATAGGGCGAGGGCAGAGAGAGACCGACCGTGCGGCCATCGGCATTGATGCCCGAGGCGAGGATGCGCGCATGCACCCGGGTGCCATTGGCCCGCGCCACCCGCGAGGACTGCAGCACCAGGACGACGCCACCTTCCGAACGGACATAGCCGTCACCATTGGCGTCGAACGCCTGGCAGAGGCCGGTGGGCGACAGCATCGAGGCGCGGGAGAAGCCGACGAAGGAGAACGGGCTCAGCAGCATGCTGACGCCGCAGACGATGGCAGTGTCGATCTGTCCGCTTTCCAGCGCCGAGACCGCTTCGTGCAGGGCGACGAGCGAGGACGAGCAGGCCGTGTCCACCGTGAAGGACGGGCCACGCAGGTCATAGATGTAGGAAATGCGGTTCGAGACGATCGACAGCGTGTTGCCTGTCATGAACTGCATGTCGGCGTTGGGCGGATCGATCACGAAGCGGTGGTGATAGTCGAGCGAGGACGCGCCGACATAGACGCCCGTGGAGGTGCCAGCCAGAGCGCTCGGCGGCAGCCCTGCCTGTTCCAGCGCTTCCCAGACCAGCTGCAACAGGATGCGCTGCTGCGGATCCATCTGCAGAGCTTCGCGCGGCGAAATGCCGAAGAACGACGGATCAAAGCCCCAGACGTCATCCAGCTGACCTGCAGCCCAGGTGTAGGCCTTGCCGGCAGCGCTCCGGTCCGGATGACCGAATCGCGCCAAAGGCCAGCGGTCATTCGACACGCTGGTGACGGAGCAGCGACCTTCTTGAAGAAGATTCCAGAATTCGTTCGTATTTGCAGCGCCGGGAAGGCGGCTTGCATAACCAATGATTTCAATGTTGCTCTTAATAGAAGCCATTCGAAAAGCCTGTGCGTCCTACCGTCTTGCTGGGTCGTTCAGTTCTGCGCCTGCTTCATTGGAGCGGGGCTGGCAATATCACTGTCGACTGGTGCGAAGACGCAAATCTCTCATTGGTTACGAACTGGGCCGGCATAGGTCCTCGTCTCGATCTGTCAGACAAGAGGTGGATCTCCCCGAGTGGACCCGCAGCTCACGATCCGAAAACATCTACGCTATTTGCCGACCTGATGACAACAACCAGTCCTCGCATGACAGGGGTCTGCGATCCCGGCCGTGCATCAGACACGACAGCTCAGTTTGCGGGGATACAAGGGCAAGATGATGCACGCAAGGCGAAAGCGGAAAGCGTGTGCGTTTACTCCCGGTTAAGGGTGCGGTTGAACACACGCTGTGACATTTGCGACCGGTTGCGCCGGGAGATATTCCAGCGCTGGTGTAAAAATGCGTCGGGCAAGACCGTCTGCCCGACGGTCTTGCCCGAATGCCTTGCCAGAGTTCCCGGCTCGCAAAGCGACCAGACGGAGAGGTTCACGCGTGACGCCCGGCGGGGGCGGCCGTCACGGGTGCCTTCAGATGTTGCTGTCCGGGAACGAGGCCTTGCGCTGCGCCATGAACGCGATCAGCGCCTCGTCGAGTGCCGGGTCGAGTGCCGGGGCCTCGTAATCGGCCAGCATCTTCTTCCAGATCGCATTGGCGCGCCGGGCTGCATCCAGTTCGCCATCGGCAAGCCACTGCTCATAGGAATTGTTGTCAGCCACCTGCGAGCGGTAGAACGCGCTCTCGAAGTTGCGCTGGGTGTGGTTCGCGCCGAGGAAGTGGCCGCCGGGACCGACTTCGCGCAGGGCGTCCATCGCCATGCCTTCTTCCGACAGATCAATGCCCTTGGCCAGCACATGCATCATGCCGAGCTGATCGGCGTCCATGACGAATTTCTCATAGGACGAGCACAGCCCGCCCTCCAGCCAGCCGGCGGCGTGGAGGCAGAAGTTGACGCCCGACACCACGGTCGCGGCAATCGTCTGGGCCGATTCCTGCGCCGATTGCGCATCCGGCACCTTTGACGAGGTGAAGGATCCGCCGGAGCGGAACGGTAGGTTCAGCCGTCGTGCAAGCTTTGAGGCACCGTTGAGCAGCAGCGTGCCTTCCGGGCTGCCGAAGGTGGGGGCGCCGGACTGCATCGAGATCGACGACACGAAGGCGCCGAACACCACAGGCGCACCCGGGCGGATGAGCTGCGTCAGCGCGCAGCCGGCCAGCGCCTCGGCCAGCACCTGTGCCAGCGTGCCGGCAACCGTCACCGGGCTCATGGCGCCGGCAAGGATGAAGGGCGAGACGATGCAGGCCTGGTTTGCCTTGGCATAGACCTTCAGCGCACCGAGCATGGTGGCATCGAAAACCAGCGGCGAGTTGGCGTTGATCAGCTGGATCATGACGCAGTTCTGGTCGACGAATTCCTCGCCGAACAGGATCTGCGCCATCTTCACCGAATCTTCCGCCCGTTCCGGATGGGTGACCGAGCCCATGAACGGCTTGTCCGACCATTTCATGTGCGAATAGACCATGTCGAAATGGCGCTTGTTCACCGGCAGGTCGACCGGTTCGCACACCGTGCCGCCCGAATGGTGCATGTAGGGCGACAGGTAAGACAGCTTCACGAAGTTGCGGAAGTCCTCGATGGTGCCATAGCGGCGGCCCTTGTCGAGGTCGGTGACGAACGGGGGGCCATAGACTGGGGCAAAGACCAGGTTGTTGCCGCCGATGACCACGTTGCGGGCCCGGTTGCGTGCATGCTGGACAAACTGCGACGGTGCCGTCTTGACGATCTGCTGCAGCATGCCTTTGGGAAAGCGCACCCGCTCGCCCTGGATATCGGCCCCGGCTTCTTTCCAGATCGCGATCGTTTCCGGATCGTCGCGGAACTCGATGCCGATTTCCTGCAGGATCACATCGGCCTGCGCCTCGATCTGCGCCGCGCCTTCATCCGACAGCACGTCGAAGATCGGAATGCCGCGGGTGATATAGGGCAGGCCAAGCCCGCCCGCACCGCTTGCACGGGCTTCACGGCGCGCGCTGCGCCCCCGGCGGCCGGCAGAAACTGCGACATCAGACATGGGGTAGCTCCCGGAAAAGATCCTGCGTTGCTTTCAACGTCGCTTCCACTGTCGGCCAGGCAGCAGCAAAAGCCCGTCAAGGAACCGTCTCAGGCTACTCTATTTGCGGCATCCCCCCAGCAGGATCAGGTGCCGCAGCGATTGCTGGAAAACGACATGGCGTGTCGCCGGCGTGATGCTGCCATGACGCAATTAGGCCAATTGCTCGCCGGGCCGCGCCCGATACTGCCGCTCATGGATTTGACACCCGCGCCGCTCCTCCTGCCGGACGCGGGCTTTCGCTGCCGGACACTGCACCGGCGCGTGGTCGTGAGTGAAAAGGGATACGAAATGTCTGCATTTCCCGAGAAGGCAAAGATCGTCATCATCGGCCTCGGCGGCATCGTCGGCGCCTCGGTGGCCCATCACCTGATCGAGCGCGGCTGGGACGACATCGTCGGCATCGACAAGTCCGGCATCCCCACCGACATCGGCTCCACCGCCCACGCCTCCGACTTCTGCTACACCACCAGCCACGACTACCTGTCGGTCTGGACAACGCAATACTCCATCGATTTCTTCGAGAAGATGGGCCACTACGCCCGCATCGGCGGCCTCGAGGTCGTGCGCAAGGGCCACGACAGCTGGATGGAAGAGGTCAAGCGCAAGCTCTCCTCCGCCCGCGCCTTCGGCACGCGAGCCCATTACGTCTCCCCGTCCGAGATCAAGACGCTGTTCCCCCTCATCGAGGAGGATCAGGTGATGGGCGGCCTGTTCGATCCCGACGCCGGCCTCGTCGTGCCGCGCTCGCAGACCGTCGCCGGCAAGCTCGTCGACCAGGGCGAGGCAAGCGGCAAGCTCAAGATCTTCGCCAACACGCCGGCCCAGTCGCTGATCGTCGAGGGCGGCCGGATCAAGGGCGTCGTCACCCACCGCGGGACGATCATGGCTGACCATGTCATCGTCTGCGCCGGGCTCTGGGGCCGGCTGATTGCCGAGATGGTGGGCGAGGACCTGCCGGTCATGCCGGTCGACCATCCCCTGACCTTCTTCGGCCCGTTCAACGAGTTTGAGGGCACGGGCAAGGAAATCGGCTACCCGCTGCTGCGCGACCAGGGCAACTCCGCCTACATGCGCGACACCGGCGACCCGAAGACCACCGAGGGCGGCCAGATCGAGTGGGGCTATTACGAGACCGACAATCCGCGCATGTGCCACCCGCGTGACCTTCTGGAAAAGCACCAGGCCCGCCTGTCGCCGTCGCAGCGCGACCTTGAGCTGGAGCAGGTCATGGCCCCGCTGGAGCGCGCCATGGAGCTGACGCCGGTGCTGGCCGAGCTTGGCTACAACGAGAGCCACTCCTTCAACGGCCTGTTGCAGGTCTCCGCCGCTGGCGGCCCGTCCTGCGGCGAGAGCCAGAAGGTGAGGGGGCTGTGGTACTGCGTCGCCATCTGGGTCAAGGACGGCCCGGGCTATGGCAAGCTGATCGCCGACTGGATCACCGACGGCCGCACCGCCATCGACCACAATTCCATCGATTATTCGCGCTTCTACAAGCATCAGCTCACGGAGAAATTCATCGAGGGCCGCGCTCACGAGGCAGCACAGAAGATCTACTATCCCGCCGTCCACACCCGCGAACCCTATGCCTCGGGCCGTGGTGCCAAGCGCTCACCCTTCTATGAGCGCGAAGTGGCGCTGGGCGGCCATTTCATGGAGCTGGGCGGCTGGGAGCGTGCCCATGGCTACAAGGCCAACGAGCATCTTCTGGAGAAGTATGGCGACCGGGTGCCGGTGCGCGCCAACGAATGGGACAACCGCCACTTCTGGCGCGTCTCCAACGCCGAGCATCTCGCCATGAGCGAGGATTGCGGCATGGTCAATCTCAGCCACTTCTACATCTTCGACGTGGAAGGGCCGGATCATGTGGAGCTGATGGAATGGCTTTGCGCGGCCAAGATCGGCGGCGATGCCAACATCGGCAAGGGCATCTACACCCACTTCCTCGATGACGAGGGCATGGTCCGCGCCGACCTCACCGTGATCCGCATGGCCGACCGCTGCCGCATCATCGACGGCGCCGATGCCGGTCCGCGCGATTTCCACTACGTGAAGCGCACCGCCGAGGACAAGGGCTTCAACGTCACCGTCACGGATGTCTCGGAAGCCTATGTCACCATCGGCGTCTGGGGCCCCAACGCCCGTGCGAAGCTGAAGCAGGTGGTGGCCGACCCGGCCGGGCTCGACCCGGAAAACTTCGCCTTCGCCGCCATCAAGCCGATCGAGATCGCCGGCAAGACCGTCTCCGCCTTCCGCATTTCTTATGTCGGCGAGCAGGGCTGGGAACTGCACATGAAATACGAGGACGGCCTCGCCGTCTGGGACGCGCTGCAGGCCGCCGGCATCATGGCCTTCGGCGTCGAGACCTACGCCAACTCCCGCCGCATGGAAAAGAGCCTGCGGCTGCAGAACGCCGATCTCCTCACCCAGTACAACCTGATCGAGGCGGATCTTGCCCGTCCGAAGGTGAAGGAGGCCGATTTCCGCGGCAAGGCCAAGCACCTGGAGTACAAGGCGCGCGACAGGCAGCCGGCCATGCTCTGCACGCTGGTGATGACCGACAATGTCGATGCCGCAGGCGTCGCCCGCTATCCCGTCGGCTCCATGCCGGTGGTGGACCCGTTGACCGGCGCGGTCCTCGTCGACAGCCTCGGCCGCCGCTCCTACACCACCTCCGTCGCCTATGGCCCGACCTTGGCCAAGAACATCGCACTCGCCTATCTGCCCGCAGACTATGCGCAAGTGGGCCGCAAGCTGACCGTTGAATATTTCAACGAAAGCTTCCCCGTCGAGGTCGCCGCCGTGGGCTACAAGCCGCTGTATGACCCGGAGAACCTCAAGCCGCGCAGCTGATCGCCCACAAACCTCTCGTCGCTCCTGCGCAGAAGTGACGAGGGGAGAGCCGTTGCGACAAGGAGCTTCCGCATAAGGCCAGCTTCCTGTCACCTAGACATGCCCCACGCGCCCCTCTCCCCCCTTGAGGGGGAGATGTCTGCGCAGCAGACAGAGGGGGGGGGGGGGGATCAGCGCTGCAGCAGACCGGGCGCCGAAGATCATCGCACCGCTGTTCACCCCCCTCTGCCCCCTGCCGGGGGCATCTCCCCCTCAAGGGGGGAGAGGGGTGCTCTCGGCCCAGTTGAGAGCCCACAAACCCCCTCGTCGCTCCTGCGCAGGCAGGAGCCCAGTAACCGAGGCGCGGGATTGTCTGGCGACTGCCTAAGACACCCATCATTCTCGATGCTTTCCGGGCCGAGGGGACGCCAAGACCCGCTGACTTTCGTCATGGCCGGGCATGTCCCGGGCATCTTCAAGCCATTGATGTGTTTGGATCCTCGGCACAAGGCCGAGGATGACGACGCATTGGGGGCAGCCCTGCCAGCCGTCTGACCCCGGTGGTTACTGGGCTCCTGCCTGCGCAGGAGCGACGAGGGAGCGGAACCGCTGCGACAAGGTCATCCAGCCTCCGCACAGCGCCGGCCCCCTGCCACCTAGACATGCCCCACGCGCCCCTCTCCCCCCTTGAGGGGGAGATGTCTGCGCAGCAGACAGAGGGGGGGATCAGCGCCGCGGCAGACCCGGCGCCGAAGATCATCGCACCGCTGTTCACCCCCCTCTGCCCCCTGCCGGGCGCCCCTCTCCCCCTCAAGGGGGAGAGGGGCATGAGGCGGGAAGGCGGTGTCAAATTCTCGGCTGTCATCCCGGTTTGCCGCATTGCGGCAAGACCGGGATCCAGTAACCCCGGTGAGGGGGAAGACAGGGGGTACTGGATCCCCGCCTTCGCGGGGATGACAGGAGTGGACGATGGTCTGGAGACACACCCGGTTCCGTGCCTGCCGGATCGACCACTTTCTCTCCCCCCTTGAGGGGGAGATGTCTGCGCCAGCAGACAGAGGGGGGTATCAGCGCCGCGGCAGACCCGGCGCCGAAGATCATCGCATCGCTGCTCCCCCCCTCTGCCCCCTAGTGGGGGCATCTCCCCCTCAAGGGGGAGAGGGGTGCTCTCGGCGCAGTTGTGCGCACCCCTCGTCGCTCCTGCGCAGGCAGGAGCCCAGTACCCACTGGGCTGAATTAGGTTTCTCAGGCGGTCACCAGACAAGCAATCGCCTCGATTACTAGGCTCCTGCCTGCGCAGGAGCGACGAGGGGCGATGCTGAAGCACGCCCACCCCAAAAGCCGTTTTCCCGACACTTGCCGGTGCAAACGGGCTTGAGGGGCGGGTGGGGGTGGGGGATGTTGGGACAAGGTGCCCGTGATGCGCCGGCCGGCTGGGCAAGCGGCGGCCGGTCGAGAGCGCGCCGAAACACCAAGACAGCCCCGGAAAGACGATCATGAGCAAGCTTGAAACCCTCCTCGCCGAAAAGGGCGTGCTGCTGGCCGATGGCGCGACGGGGACCAACCTGTTCCAGATGGGCCTAACCTCCGGCGATGCGCCGGAGCTGTGGAACGTCGACGAGCCGGAAAAGATCAAGGCGCTGCACCGGGCCTTTGTCGAGGCGGGTGCGGATATCCTGCTCACCAACACCTTCGGCGCCAACCGCCATCGCATGAAGCTGCACAAGGTCGAAGACCGGGTGGTGGAGCTGAACGCCGCCGCTGCGCGCCTGGCCCGGGCGGTGGCCGAGGAGGTGGAGCGCGAGGTGCTGATTGCCGGCTCCATCGGCCCCACGGGCGAACTTCTGGTGCCGCTCGGCGCGCTCACCTATGAGGGCGCGGTTGCGGCCTTTGCCGAGCAGATCGAGGGGCTGAAGGCGGGCGGCGTCGACATTCTCTGGGCCGAGACCATGTCCGCGCCGGAGGAAATGCAGGCAGCGGCGGAGGCGGCCCAGGGCTCGGGCCTGCCGCTGGTGATCTCGGCCAGTTTTGACACCGCCGGCCGCACCATGATGGGCCTCACCCCGAAGGCGCTGACCGAGGTGACCTCGACCTTCGCCTGCACGCCGACGGTGGTGGGTGCCAATTGCGGCGTCGGCGCGTCGGATCTGCTTGCCACCATCCTGCAGCTGTCGGAAGCAAATCCGCAGGCGATCATCCTCGCTAAGGGCAATTGCGGCATTCCGGTCATCCAGGGCGACAAGGTGGTCTATTCCGGCACGCCGGAGCTGATGGAAACCTATGCCCACATGGCGCTGAATGCCGGCGCGCGCATCGTCGGCGGCTGCTGCGGCACCTCGCCGCTTCATCTTGCCGCCATGCGCAAGGCGCTCGACAGCCACACCCCCGGCCCGCGCCCGACGCTGGAAGACATCATCCGCGACATCGGCCCGCTCGTCTCCCCGCCGAACGAAAACGCCGGCGAGGGACGGGGCGGTGAAGGCCGCAGAGGCCGGCGCAAGGGTTAGTCCTTCACCCCCGCCGCCGTCTCCGGCGGCTGCCGTCGGTGCCATCGTTGCCGCCTTTAGGTTCCGGCAGGGCCACAGCGGCGCGGAGTCTCTCGAACGGGTCGGCCTTGTTGGGCAGGGCCATGGCATTGACGAAATGCGCCTGGAAATCGGGCTCCAGCGCGGTCTCGATCTTCTCGATGCCGCGCACGATCTCTTCCACCTCGCGCCGGTGCTTGCGGCTGAGGAGGGCCATGCGCGCGCCGGTGCCGGCGGCATTGCCCACCCCGCTGACCGCGTCGAGATCGCAGTCCGGAATGAGGCCGATGACCATGGCATACATTGGGTCGATGTAGCTGCCGAAGGCACCGGCAAGACGGATGCGGTCGATGGGCGGATTGCCGAGCTTGTCGGAGAGCAGCTTCACGCCGGCATAGAGCGCGGCCTTGGCGAGCTGGATCGAGCGGATGTCGGTCTGGGTGATGGTGATCGCAATGCCGGCACCGGCGATCACATAGCTGTAGGTGCGCCCGTTCGGCACGATCCGCGCTGTGCGCTCGGCCATTGCTCCGTCGATGACGCCGTCCTCGTTGATGAGGCCTGAGAGATACATCTCCGCCACCGCCTCGATGATGCCCGACCCGCAGATGCCGGTGACGCCGACCTGGTCCACCTTCTCGGCAAAGCCCGGCTCGTCCGACCATTCGTCCAGCCCGATGACCTTGAAGCGCGGCTCCAGCGTCACCCGGTCGATGCGGATGCGCTCGATGGCGCCGGGGGCGGCGCGCTGGCCGCAGGTGATCTCCGCGCCCTCGAAGGCAGGGCCGGTGGGGGAGGAGGCGGCGAGCAGCCGGTCGCGGTTGCCCAGCACGATTTCCGCATTGGTGCCGATGTCGACGAGCAGCGTCAGCGCCTCGCCCTTGCCGGGCGCCTCGGCCAGCGTTGCGGCGGCCGCGTCGGCGCCGACATGGCCGGCGATGCAGGGCAGCATGTAGACGCGCGCGCCCGGCGCCAGCTCCAGCGCCAGATCACGGGCGGGCAGCGTCAGCGCGTCGGAGACGGCCAGTGCAAAGGGCGCGCCGCCGAGCTCCGTCGGGTCGATGCCCAGAAACAGGTGATGCATCACCGGATTGCCGACGAAGGTGGCGTTGAGCACATCGCTGCGGCTCGCGCCGACGTCTGCGACAAGCTTGCCGACCAGCGCGTTGATCGCCTCGCGCACGGTGCGGGTGAGGTCCGGCAGGCGCGCCGGGTTCATCTGCACATAGGAGACGCGCGACATCAGATCCTCGCCGAAGCGGATCTGCGGATTGGACGTGCCGGCGGAGGACACGGTGCGGCCTGTCGTAAGGTCACACAGATGCGCGGCGATGGTGGTCGAGCCGATGTCGACGGCAAGGCCGTAGGCGGTGGTCTTCTCGCCGGGCCACAGGCCGATGACGAGCGGCGGCTCGCCCGCGTCGTCATAAAGCGCGGCCGTCACCTGCCACTGTCCCTTGCGCAGGATGGTCTGGACGCTCGCCAGCAGCGGCGGATCGAAGCGCACGCCGGTAAGGCCGGAGGCCGCTTCCAGCGCCTCGCGCAGGCGGTCGGCATCGCCGCGCGGGGTTTCCATGTCCGGCTCCTCAACCCGCACGGTGACGAGGCGGACAGCCGGATCGGGATCGATATGGCGGATCTCGGCGCGCTTGCGCACGATCTGCCGGTTGGTCTGGGCTTCCGTCGGCACGTCGATGACAAGATCGCCGAGGATCTTCGCCTGGCAGGACAGGCGCCGGTCGCTGGCCAGCCCGCGCAGCTCGGCGTAGCGGTTTTCCTTGTCGGTCGCCGGCGCCAGATGCCCGGCGGCGCTGGTCAGGCCCTCCTTGGCGAACTGGCCCTCCGACACCGAGCACTGGCACTTGCCGCAAATGCCGCGCCCGCCGCAGACCGATTCCACGTAGACCCCCAGCGCGCGCGCTGCATCGAGCAGCGGCGTGCCGATGTCGAACGTGCCACGCCGCCCGCTTGGCTGGAACACCACGCGGGCGGTGGCCTGCGGCGCGGCAGGCGAGGAGGCAGAACCGGTGGCTGGCGTCGGCAGGCTGTCGTTCAAGGTGTCCTCAAGGTGCGTTCGGGCGGTGTCAGGTCTTGGTCAGCCGCCGGGTGTTGGCGCGCACGCGCTTGGCAAAGGGCTTCACCGCCGCATGGGCGATGGGTTCGGGCTTCAGGGCCGCCGGCTTGCGGCCAAGCGCCACCTGGGTCATCGCGCGGGTCGCCTGCAGGGCCATGGCCTGCTGCGCGGCCAGCGTGCCTTCAACCATGGCGGCGGCCTTCTCGCCGATCATGCGGCCCATCTCGGCGTTTTCGCGGGTGGAGCCGGTGGCGGCGGCCAGCATCATCGCCTGCGTGCGCATGGCGATGACGAGAGGGGCCTGAAACCACAGGCTGGCCAGATCATTGGTAAACTGCTTGGAACGGGACATGATCACTCCGACCGACAGCGGGGAGAGGGGCGGTATGCCCGGGGCTCACCCCTGCCGCAGGCGAGCCTCGCGTCCACCGCGCCGGCGCGATGCGCCTGCAGCGGGGGCTTCTGGTCCGGCGGGCGCGCCTTCGGCCCCGCCGGGCTTATAGTCGCGATAATTCATGATCCATTCCTGACAGTTGGGGTCATTGCCGGCAAGCACATTCCCGGCGCGCACCATTTCCATCTCCTGCGGCCGGCAGGGGTTCATGATGGCGCTGGTCATGCCGCTGGCGATCACCATCGGGATGAAGGCCGAGTTGATGCCGTGACGATGCGGCAGGCCGAAGGAGATGTTGGAGAGGCCGCAGGTGGTGTTCACCTTCAGCTCCTCGCGCAGCCGGCGCAGGAGATGGAACACCTGGCGCCCCGCCGTTCCCATCGCCCCGATCGGCATCACCAGAGGGTCGACCACGATGTCGCAGGCCGGAATGCCATAGTCGGCCGCCCGTTCCACGATCTTCTTGGCAACCGCGAACCGCACGTCCGGATCCTCGGAAATGCCGGTCTCGTCGTTGGAGATCGCCACCACCGGCACGTTGTATTTCTTGATGAGCGGCAGGATCGCCTCGAGCTTTTCGTCCTCGCCGGTCACCGAATTGACCAGCGGCCGGCCCTTGGCCACCTTCAGACCAGCCTCGATGGCGGCAGACACGGATGAATCGATGGACAAGGGAATGTCGACAAGCCCCTGAACGATCTCGAGAGTTTTGACGAGGAGCGGCGGCTCCGTCTCGTTCGGATTGACCGCTGTCACGCCGGCATTGATGTCGAGCATCGTCGCGCCGGCGGCCACCTGGGCCAGCGCGTCCTTGATCACCGTGTCGAAGTTGCCTTCGATCATCTCGGCCGCCAGCTTCTTGCGCCCTGTCGGGTTGATGCGCTCGCCGATGACGCAGAACGGCTGGTCAAAGCCGATGACGATTTCCTTCGTGGCGGATGCGACAATCGTGCGGGTCATCGGGCAAGCTCCTGTGCGTCAAAAGGGGAGGCGGCGGCAGGCCCCCAGGACCCGCGCTGGGACAGCCATTCGGTCGTCTTGGCAAGGCCGCCGAAGGGATAGACATGGATCTGGGCGAGCGGGGTGGCCGGATGCGAGCGCACCCGCGCCTCCAGCGGCTCCACCATCGAAGCGGGGTCGTAGCCGGTCAGCATCGACACCACGGCGCCGCCGCGTTTCTTGAGGAAATTCAGCGAGTTTTCGACGCCGGCGAAGGCGGCGAACTTCAAGAGCGTCGTCATCTTGGCCGGCCCCGCCACGCCCAGATGGACGGGGAACGTGTTGCCCCAGGCCGTCAGTTCGTCCAGCCAGAGCGCGACCCGGTGCGGATCGAACCCGAACTGTGTGACGATCAGGAACGCTGCATCGCTGCTCGCTGCAAGTGCGTGCTTCTTCATCAGGAAGTCCCGGATCACCGGGGCCGGAATGTCGGGTGCGCCTTCCGGATGACCGGCGACCGCAATGCTGCGGATGCCGAGCTTGTCGAACAGTCCCGTCTCGATCAGCGCGACAGACGAGGTCAGTGGTCCTGGCGTCTCTGCCTCGCCGGCAATCGCCAGAACATCGGTCACGCCGGCCTCCTGCGTCAGGCGCGTGATGCGGCGTTCGAAGGCGGAAAGGCTGTCATAGCGCCGGGCCGCCATGTGTGGAACGGGCACCAGTCCGGCGTCCTTGACGCGCCGGGCGGCCTCGACGATCTGGTCCTCGGAGCAGTTGCCGAGATCCGTGACATAGACCCGTGTTCCGAGCGGCACGCCCGTCAGCAGGTCGGATTTTTCGCAGACCTGGCGCGGCGACACCTCGGTCGAGGCGGCAAGGCGTCCGGCAGCATTAAGGCGCGGGTCCGGCATTTGGGAAGGGTCCTCAGGCTTGCGGCGCAAGGCCGCCATTGGCCGCCAGCGCCAGAACGCGCTCGCGGGGAAAATCGGCAACAAGCGTCGCCACGGCGCGGTCGGCTTCCGCCTCCAGGTCATCGCCAACCTCGACCGGATCGGCGCGGCGCCATTCGGCCAGATAGGCTTCGCTGTCCTTGGCACCAACGCGCATGGCGGCGGCATCGACGGCTTCCATGAACACGGGCGGCAGTTCCCGGCGGGCACTCTTGCGGCCGGACTTCACCAGCACCTGGGCCGGAATGTCACGCCAGTAAACAACAACGAGCTGTGCCATGGATGTCCTTCCGACTGCTCAAGTGATGACCAATCTTGGCTGAAGAACAGGCAGCAGGGCGGCAGAAGACGACACGGCACGGTGCGAAAGCGACGCCAGTGGAACGTAAGGGATTCTGCGGAATCAGGCGCTCAGGCAGACGCGTCGCCGGGATGCGCGGCCTGCAGGAAGTCACCCAGCAGGCCATAGCCTGTGGCGATGCGCACGAAGGGCAGCCCGAGCGTCGCTGCGGCCTGTTCGGCGGCCGTCGTCAGGTCCGCGTCCTCGGTCTGCGCCAGATAGACAAGCCGGGTGTAGTTGCCGAAATACATGTCGCGCAGCTCGGGATGCCGGTCGAGGCCGAGCGGCTCGATCACCATGGTGCGGAAGTGGCGGGCCAGGAAATCGGTGAGATAAAAGCTGCCAAGCTGGTCGTCCTCCAGCCTGTCGAAGGCGGCCAGTCCGGCGAAAAAGGCGTAGCAGTGCGCGCCATCGATGCGCTTTGCCTTCGGATGGGCCGCCAGCACCGTGTCGAGATGTCCGCCGGTGCCGCAATCGGCATAGGCCACCAGCACCTCGTCATAGGCCGCGCCCCGTTCGGCGAGGGCTGCAGCCACCTCCGGCGCGATCCGGTCCGGCGTGTTGTGCAATTGCGCAGGCAGGCAATGCAGGTCGAGATGGGAGAGCCCATGCTGGGCAGTCAGGGCGAGGATTTCCCGCGCCAGCGCGCCGCAGGCCAGCACCAGCACCGAAGGCTTGCGATCCGTTCCGCCGTCGTCAGGGACAGCGGGCGCGGCCGGGATCTGTGCTCCGGGCCGCGCGGCCATGATCTCAGGCCTTTGCCAGCCGGTTGTGCCGGCGGGCGATCAGGTCCTTGGCGGTTTCCACCGCCACGGCGGCGTCGCGGCAATAGCCATCGGCGCCAACCGCCTCGCCGAATTCCTCGTTCAGCGGCGCGCCGCCGACGAGCACGATATAGTCATCGCGGATGCCCTTCTCGACCAGCGTGTCGATGACGACCTTCATGTAGGGCATGGTGGTGGTCAACAGCGCCGACAGGCCGATGATGTCCGGCTTGTGCTCCTCGATCGCGGCCAGATAGTTCTCGACCGGATTGTTGATGCCGATGTCGATCACCTCGAAGCCGGCGCCTTCCATCATCATCGAGACGAGGTTCTTGCCGATGTCGTGGATGTCGCCCTTCACGGTGCCAATGACCATCTTGCCGACCTTCGGCGCGTTGGTTTCGGCGAGCAGGGGCCGCAGGATGAACATCCCGGCCTTCATCGCATTGGCCGACAAGAGCACTTCCGGCACGAACAGGATCCCATCGCGGAAGTCGATGCCGACGATGCGCATGCCCTCGACAAGCGCCTTGGTCAGCACCTCATAAGGGGTCCAGCCACGATCCAGCAGGATGCGGACACCCTCCTCGATCTCTTCCTTGAGACCGTCGTAGAGGTCATCATGCATCTGGGCGACGAGATCGTCGTCGGAAAGGGCACTGAGATCGATATCGTCGTCCGACATGGGCCATCCGTCATTGCTGGAAAAGCTGTCCCATCACACTGCGTGCGCCGCCCCCTGGCCGCTGTCTCCAATCCGACACGCCACGCCCTGACTGCGACAGGCTGGCGGTCGCCTGGGCTCAGCCGAGATCGGTGCGGGCGAAGTCCGCGCCCTTGTAGAGAAGCGCGAGCCCCTGTGACCTCGCGCAGGCATAGGCAAAGCAGTCGCCGAAATTCAGCTGCGCCGGATG
Source organism: Pannonibacter carbonis (assembly GCF_003012935.1). Classification (GTDB taxonomy): domain Bacteria; phylum Pseudomonadota; class Alphaproteobacteria; order Rhizobiales; family Stappiaceae; genus Pannonibacter; species Pannonibacter carbonis. The sequence goes on from NZ_PUDR01000003.1 coordinate 23,408, forward strand.
ACCGACCATCTTGCCATAGGTGCCGGCAGCCTCGAGTGCTGCCTCGCCGACCTTGGTGGTGATCGGGATTTCGGTGCAGGCGAGATCCTCGATCAACGCGTCGACCGCCGCGCGGGCCTGTGCCAGCGCGCGCCGCCGTGCCTCCGGCGAGCCGTCACGGCAGCGCGCCCGCGCCAGACCGGCGATGGCCTCGAAGCGGACCAGCGGCGAGACATGAAACCCGGTCCCTTGCGCGTCAAGGCGAGCGGTCAGGTCGCCCGCGTCGGTTTCCGGCAGCAGCAGGGCAATGATGGCCGAGGCATCGAGGAACATCATGCCTCATCCCAGAGGTCAGCGCGGAAAGCCTTGAAATCAAAGTCCGGATCCGGCGTGCCGATCTCTGCGGCGAGCTGGCGGGATCGGGCCAGCCGCTCGGCAACCGGCAGCACGTGCCGTTGCCTGTCGATCTCGTTGCGCAGGGCCATGCGCACGGCTTCCGTCTTGCTGCTGGCCCCGATGAGGGCCTGCAGTTCACGGGCAAGTTCGAGAACCTCGTCGTCCTTGACATAGAGCGGCATGGGATATCCTCCGGCAGGATATCCATATCACGTTACGGGATATTCGTCACGCGCCGCCCCGGCGAGGTTGCCCGCTCAGAACAACCCCTCGATCTGCCCCTCGGCATTGAGGCCGATGCTCAGGGCGGCGGGCTGCTTGGGCAGGCCGGGCATGGTCATGATGTCGCCGCAGATGGCCACGACGAACCCGGCACCGGCCGACAGGCGCACCTCGCGCACCGGCAGCTCGTGGCCTTCAGGCGCTCCCAGCAGGGTCGGATCGGCGGAGAACGAATACTGGGTCTTGGCCATGCAGACCGGCAGATGGCCGTAGCCCGCCTCCTGCCAGCGCTCCAGCTGCTCGCGCGCGGCCTTGTCGAACACCACGCTGCCGGCCCGGTAGATGCGCCGGGCGATGGTCTCGATCTTGTCGGCGAGCGGCAGGGCGTCCCCGTAGAGCGGGGCGAAGCTGGCACTGCCGCATTCCACCAGTTCCACCACCTTGCGCGCCAGCGCCTCCGTGCCCTTCGAGCCTTCGGCCCAGTGGGTGGAGAGGATCGCCTCGACGCCAAGGCCAGCGCAGAACGCCTGCACGGCGGCGATCTCGGCAGCCGTGTCGCTGGTGAAATGGTTGAGCGCCACCACCACCGGCACGCCGAAGGACTTGAGGTTCTCGATGTGCCGGCCGAGGTTGACGCAGCCGGCGGTCACCGCAGCCACGTTCTCCGCGCCAAGGTCTGCCTTGGCGATGCCGCCGTTCATCTTCAGCGCCCTGACGGTGGCGACCAGCACGGCTGCTGAGGGAGCGAGACCACCCTTGCGGCACTTGATGTCGAAGAATTTCTCCGCGCCCAGATCCGCGCCGAAGCCCGCTTCCGTCACCACATAGTCGGCCAGCCGCAGCGCCGTGTCGGTGGCAATCAGCGAGTTGCAGCCATGGGCGATGTTGGCGAAGGGCCCGCCATGCACGAGGGCAGGGGTATGCTCCAGCGTCTGCACCAGGTTGGGCTGGAACGCTTCCTTGAGCAGCACGGTCATCGCCCCGTCGGCGCCAAGATCCTTGGCTGTGACCGGCGAGCGGTCGCGCCGCGTTCCGACGACGATGCGCCCGAGCCGCTCGGTCAGATCGTTGAGATCGCGGGCAAGGCAGAGGATGGCCATCACTTCCGAGGCGACGGTGATGTCGAAGCCCGCCTCGCGCGGCACGCCGTTGGCCGGGCCACCGAGGCCCACGACCAGATTGCGCAGTGCCCTGTCGTTCATGTCCAGCGCCCGGCGCAGGGCAATGCGGCGGGTGTCGATCTGCAGCGCATTGCCCCAGTAGAGGTGATTGTCGAGCAGGGCGCAGAGAAGATTGTGCGCGGCGGTGATGGCGTGGAAATCACCGGTGAAATGCAGGTTGATGTCCTCCATCGGCACCACCTGCGCATGGCCGCCACCCGCCGCGCCGCCCTTCATGCCGAAGCAAGGCCCGAGCGAGGGCTCACGCAGGCAGATCGCCGCCTTCTTGCCGATGCGGGACAGCCCGTCGCCGAGGCCGACGGTCGTCGTCGTCTTGCCTTCGCCGGCGGGTGTCGGGTTGATCGCGGTAACAAGAACGAGCTTGCCGCGCGGGCGGTCCTTCAGGGTCGCAATGAAGGACGCCGAGATCTTGGCCTTGGTCTTGCCGTAGGGCTCCAGCGCCTCGTCCGGGATGCCGAGCCGGGCTGCGACCTCCGGCATGGGGTTCAGGGTCGCAGCTCGGGCAATCTCGATGTCGCTGGCCATGGCAGGTTCCGTTGGAATCAGGGGCTCTTGTCGAGCCCCATAGGTAGCCTGCCGCAGCGGATGGGGAAACCGGTTTCGCGTGCAACCCTTTGTGCAGCGCCAAAGGGTTGCGATGATTTCCTGCGGCGTTGCGAGATCAGTTGATGAAAGCTCAGGTGGATGGTGACCCGGTTTCAACCAGTCGCAGATGCGCGCGCCGGCTGGCCGGGGCTGGCAGAGCCGTTCTCAGAAGGCGTGCCGAGAGGGCGGTCAGCGGCATTGCGGCTCCGAACAGGTAGCCCTGACCGATGCGGCAACCGACATGGCGCAACAGGTTGCGTTGTTCCTCGGTTTCGACGCCTTCGACCGTGACCTTGATCCCGAGCTGCGAGGCGAGCCCGACGACTGCCTGAATAATCGACAGGGAATGGGGATCTGAACCGATCGAGCGCACGAAGCTCCGGTCGACCTTCAGTTCGTCCCAGTCGAACAGACGCAAATAGGAGAGAGCGGAATAGCCGGTGCCAAAATCATCAAGCGCAATCGCGACGCCCAATTGTTTCAGCTTGTGCAATGTGGCGATACAGCGCTCGGTGTCGGACATGACGATGGTTTCCGTCACCTCCAGCTTGAGCCGGGATGGCGCCAGTCCTGTGCGTCCGAGGATCTCGCTGACTGTGTCCACCAGATCGTCCCGCACCAGCTGGGCGACTGACAGGTTGACCGAGACCTTGACGTCGGCGGGCAGCAGCGTCGCCTCCGCGCAGGCCTTTTCGAGAATGGCGCGGCCCAGCTCGACGACCTTGCCGGAACTTTCCGCGATCGGCACAAATTCATCTGGTCCGATACGACCCAGGATCGGATGGGTCCAGCGTGCCAAAGCCTCGACGCCGATGATCTGGCCAGTTTCCATGTCCACTTGCGGCTGATACTGGGGGGCAATCTCGCCAAGGGCGATTGCGGTGATAATATCCGCCTCGATCCGGCGCCGGCGCGTCAGATCGGCACGCATCGTAACGTCAAACACCTGAACGGTGCCCTTGTTGCGTGATTTCGCGTGGCTCAGGGCAAGGTCGGCGTCATCAGGAAGCTGCAGCGGATCGGGCATCGCCGGCGTTGCAACCGCAACGCCGATCGTGGCCTGAATCACCACTGTGCCATCCGGCAGACGGTAAGGCTCGGCCAGCGCTCGCCTCAGGTTCTCCGCCTTTTCCACCGCTTCGGACACACCGTCCTCGACGCGCAGCACCACAACAAATTCGTCTCCGCCGAACCGGGCTGCTGATGCGTCCTGCCACAGGCCGACCATGCGGGTCAGCCGGTTGCCGACAGCGACCAGCAACGCATCGCCTGCCGAGTGACCAAGCGTGTCATTGATTGCCTTGAATCCATCCAGATCGATGGCAAGAACGGCGACCCTGCCTGCAGCCCGGCGTTCGATCTCAAGCGCAAAGGCATCGTGAAACGCCAGTCGGTTCGGCAGGGAGGTCAAGGCATCATGCCGGGCGAGAAAGGCGTGATTGGCAGCTGATTCAGCCACCGTTGCATTCGCGCGGCTCAGCCAGCGGTTCTGGACCAGCAGGAACACGACAAGCAGCGTGCCCAGGGTCAGCAGTGTCCCGGTGATCCAGGTCTCGACCTCAAGCTTCTGCCGCAATGCGTTTCTGACGGCATCGGCCTCATTCAGGCTGGCACTGTAGGCTTCGCCGCCGATGCGGTCCATGGCCGTGCTGATGGCGACCAGATCGCGCATGAGCTGGAGGCGGGCTCCGTCTTCGTGGATCTGGTTGACGAGTGGCTCCAGCAGCGTAAGGTCGCGAACCAGCCCTTCAAACCGTGCCTCCCGCAGGGGCGAGGAGGCGATGAACTTGCCAAATTCACCAGAGCCCCAGGTGTTCAGCCGGCCGACAACGATCTGGAAATACAGTTTGGCCTCATCCCCTGCGGCGGCATCGCCCGTTGCAGCAAAGCGGGCAACGCGCTCACGCAAGGAGGTGACTTCAAGCCGGCCGTTGAACCCGGTCCAGGCAAGATCATAGCGGTTCGCCTGTTCGACCGTCGACTGATGCGAGACGATCAGATGTGAATAGGCCACTGCTGCGGCTGCAAGACCGAGCACGGAAACAATGGCAAGGCGGCGAACCAGGGTAATCATGATGTTCTGCCTTTCCCCAGACGGGAAGTGTCAGCGTATTGCGATGCTGCTGACCTGCCAGACCGACCGGGAATAGTGAAGTTCCGTGCGAAGCGCAGGATTGGCATCGAACGGATAGATCAGGAACAGGGGGCCTTTGTCGGTCACGGCCATGTAGTTGCCGTCGCGCTTGAGCGCGAGAACAGCTCCATTGCGGATCAGGTCCTCGGTCGGAATGTCGACGAAATAAGCGTTCAGCGCCGTCACCTCTGCGGTTTCGCCTTTCGCTTTCACATGTTCGAGCAGGCGAGCCACCGCGACCCCTTCAAAGGTCACGGCGCCGTCATGCCACGGGGTGGTGGTGGTCACCTGTTCAGTCCCCATGGCCTCCAGATCCGCGATGGTGAAGGTCTGGCGCTCCCCCTCGATGTTGCCTTCGACCGTCAGGACGATCGCCTTACCATCGCCGGCGGCAGATGGATCGGAGAGACCGAGGCACAGGGCGAGGGCGAAAAGCATGCGCAGGATCACGGACATTCGCAGTCTCCATCGCGAAACACCCGATGAAACTACGCGCTTCCCGCCAATGGGCGCTGAAATTTTTACCTAAAATTTTAGACGACTGCCGATTTCACGCAAGGTCACAACGAAAAACCCCGGCATTGCTGCCGGGGCTTCATCTCGTCGCAAGAAATGCGTGTTGCGTCAGGCCGGGACGGCTGCCTTGGCCGCTTTCGGTTTGGCCGAGCGTGGCTCGCGGTTGCCGCCCTGATACGAGTTGCGCTCCTCGGTTGGCGTTGCGGCGAAGCGTTCTCGATAGCATTTGGTGAAATGGGAGGTCGAAGCAAAGCCGCAGGCAATCGCCACATCGAGCACCGGGCGTGATGTCCGGCGCAGCAGGTCGCGGGCCGTTTCAAGGCGGAGCTTCAGATAATATTGGCCTGGCGTGCAGTTGAAGTGGCGGCGGAACAGGCGTTCCAGCTGGCGCGGCGACAGGTTTACCGTCATCGCCAGTTGCTGGCACGACAGGGGATCCTCGATGTGCATATCCATGATGCGGATCGCTTCGAGGATCTTGGCGTTGGAAATGCCGGTGCGCGCCTCGATGTCATGGCGCTGGGCGCTCTCGCCGGAACGCATGTTCTGGTAAAGCGCGACTTCCGCCACCTCATGCGCCATGTAGGCTCCATGCTGGATGGCAATGAGGCGCAGCATCATGTCGAGCGAGGCCATGCCGCCGGCACAGGTGATGCAGTTGCGGTCGATCGAGAAGATGTCGGAGGACACCTCAACGCCCGGAAACTCCTCGCGGAAGGAGCGCAGGTTTTCCCAGTGCAGCGTGCAGCGCCGCCCTTCCAGCAGTTGATAACGTGCCAGCAGATAGGCCCCGGTGCAGATGGCGCCAAATGTACGCCCACGCGAGTTCAGCTTGCGCAGCTTGACACCGAGTTCCTTGTCGAGCGGCAGCCGCTCCACGTCGATGCCGGTACACAGCAGCGTAATGTCGGCGTCTTCGAGGTCGCGGGTGCTGTGCTGCACGGCAATCTGGCAGCCGTTCGATGCTGTCACGGGCAGGCCATCGAGCGAATAGGTGGTCCAGCGGTAGAAGTCGCGCCCGATCAGACGGTTGGCGAGGCGCAGCGGCTCGACCACGGATGAAAAGGCGATCATGGAAAATCGGTCGAGGACGACAAGCGCGATGGTCTGGCCATCGGCTTCCGTCCGCAACGCCTGCGGTCGTGTGCTGGACATGGTGTCCTTAGGTCCTTGCTCTGGAATATTCTTGTTGTTGTTTTGAGATATGAGGCGTGAGCGGCCGGTTTCTGTCAATGGGGATCGCGCGGAGTGGCAGCAGGATCCACACGGCCGGTTAATCCTGGCCCTTGCTGCCGCCCGAACCGCTGTCGTCGGGCAAATTTTTTTAAGCAACCGGCGCTTTGCAGGTTGCAAGTTGCTTCATATCAAGGCGGCATAAGTGGTAGGTGATACACAACAATCGCCGGCCGTCAGATCCCGCCACCCGCGGGAACGCCCGGCAGCCATGCCAAACGACCCGCCGGCAGTGCCTCCGGCACAAGAGACTGGACCGACATGAACGCTCTTGCGACCCCCGCCGACCTTGAAGCTGCCGTTGCCGGCAGCGCCTTCGTGCAGGAGGTGACCGAGGTCACGCATTACACGGACCGGCTGTTCAAGTTCCGCACCAAGCGCCCGGCGAGTTTCCGCTTCCGGTCCGGCGAATTCGTGATGATCGGCCTCCTGATCGACGGCAAGCCGCTCTACCGCGCCTATTCCATCGCCAGCCCGTCCTGGGACGAGGAACTGGAGTTCTTCTCGATCAAGGTGCCGGATGGTCCGCTGACCTCGCATCTGCAGAAGATCCAGCCCGGCAACGCCATCTTGATGAAGAAGAAGCCGACCGGCACGCTGGTCAATGATGCGCTCACCCCCGGCAAGCGCGTCTACATGTTCTCCACCGGCACGGGCATTGCCCCCTTCGCCAGCCTCATCCGCGATCCGGAGACCTATGAGAAGTTCGACCAGGTGATCCTGACCCATACCTGCCGTGAAGTCGCCGAACTGCGCTACGGCGAGGAACTGGTCGAAGCCACGAAGAATGATCCGCTGATCGGCGAGCTCGCCCAGGAAAAGCTGGTGCACTATACTTCTGTGACCCGTGAGGACTTCCCGCGCCAGGGCCGCATCACCGACCTGATGGCCAGCGGCAAGCTGTTCACCGATCTCGGGGTTCCGCCGATCGATCCGGCCATCGACCGCGGCATGATTTGCGGCTCGATGGAGATGCTCAAGGACACCAAGGCCCTGCTGGAGCAGTTCGGCCTCACGGAAGGCGCCAACAACAAGCCGGCCGAATTCGTCGTCGAGCGCGCCTTCGTCGGCTGACGGCGGGCTTTGGAAGCATCGCGACCGGCAAATAAGCCGTCCGGCCCCGATCAGGGCCGGACGATAAAAGCGGGCACCCGGTAGTTCGGCAGCTTCTGCAGACGCAAGGGCTTGTCCCGCAGAAACTCATCGATGACCTCCGTTGCTCCTGCGACGGCTGTGTAGTCATCGATGATGATCAGCCCGCCGCGCACGACACGGTCGAACAGGTGCTCCAGTACGAAGCGGGTCGGTTCGGCCACATCCATGTCGAGGTGCAGCAGCGACAGACGCAGCTCCGGCCGGCTTTGCAGATAGCGGGGCAGGGTGTCGAAGATGTTGCCTGCAACAAGTTCGACGTTTCCAAAGCCCTTGGCGCCAAGTATCCGCCCCAGTTCGTCACGCGACAGGCCATTTCCCGCGCCCTCCTCGAACCGCGTCACGAAACTGCGATCCGCCGGATTGGCAAGGCCTTCTGAAGGAAATTTGCCGAATGCGTCGAAGCCGACGATGCGGCGGGACTGTTCGGTCTCCAGCAGCGCGCGGAACTGGGCAAAACGGATCAGCGACAATCCCTTGAACACGCCGAACTCGAACACATCGCCGGGCAGATCGACGATGCGGCGGTACAGCTCGTAATGCGCCAGCAGCTTGTTGAGGCGGGTCTGGTCGGAGAACCAGTAGTAGCCGTTCTCATAGTCCCAGACCTTGTCCCGTGAGAGCCCGCAGATCGTTTCAACTGGATCGGTCATGGTTTTCAGCCTTCGTTCAACCCGGACGCGCGCCTGGCGCAGCGCCTGCCGGGATGGTTATGCGCTCAGCTGTCACCGTAAAACTGCTTCTGCAGTGGCACGGTCCAGAATGTGTCCTGCGCCAGGATCTCCACAAACCGCGCCGCTGAATGCCCCTGCCCGAAACTGCGGTCGGAGGCAAAGCGCTGGCCCCAGCGCGTTGACAGGAACTCCTCGATGCGCGGCCGGTCGAAGGCCGAGGCTTCGGTGATGGTCGGGGCTGCCGAGCGGTTTAGCTGGCGCGTGCCGATGTTCAGGCTCGGGATGCCGAGGAAGGGCGCTTCGCGGACACCGGCGCTTGAGTTGCCGACAATTGCCGCAGCGTTTTTCATCAGTTCCGAAAAATAGGCAAAGCGCATGTTGGGCAAGTGTCGGAAGCGCGTCGGATCAAGCCGTTCGATCTCGGCAAAAATGTCTTCCGATCCCGGATCATTGTTCGGTGAGATCACGACAAAGGACCGACCACTGTCGGACAGGGCAGCAAACAGATTGGCCGCCTGCGCGCCGATGCTGTCACGCTCCGATGTCACCGGGTGGAACACGGCAATGCCATAGTCCGGGAAGGGAATGTCGTAGCGCTGCCGGACCTCGTCCAGGCTGACCCCGGAGGGGCCACGGTGAAAGTCCAGCTCCGGCGAGCCGATGTTGAACACCGCGCGTGGATCTTCGCCAAGCGACAGCACCCGTGCCCGCGCTGAATCCGAACTGACAAAGTGATAGGTGCACAGCTTGGTGTTGCAGTGCCGGTAGACCTCGTCGATGGTGCCCGACACCTCGCCGCCCTCGATATGGGCGCAGCGGATGTAGTTGGTGGCCGAGACGAGCGCCCCGGCCAGTGCCTCGATCCGGTCGCCATGCACGATGGCAAGATCTGGCCGGTGCTCGTGCACCCAGTCTGACAGGCCGAGGATGGTTTTGGACAGGATGATGTCCTGCGGATCGCCGATACGTTGGTTGATGAATTCCGCCGTCAGAACCCCGTCCAGCCGTTGTACCTCGAACCGTGTCGCGCCGTAGCGGCGCAGCATATGCATGCCGGTCACGAAGAAGGTGACATCGTGCCCCGCATCGCGCGCGGCAATGGCCAGTGGCTCCAGCTTGCCGAAGTCGGCGCGGGTTCCGGTCAGGAACATCAGCTTGCGGCCCATGCGGATCTCCCTTGCATCAGGTGTCGAGATCGCACCAGCGCAGTTGTTCGTTGCGCTTGCGGGCAATCTTGAGCGTCCGCCCGACAACCTCGTCGAACCTGCTCACCGGAATCTCGCCATTGCCAGGACGCCGTGCCCAGATGTCAGCTTCGGTGATCACATGGCCTTTGGCAAGGTCGCGGTCGGCAACCACCGAGCCCCGGGCGAAGCGGTAGACATCCTCCTCCGGCGCCGTGCGCTGCTTCTCGTTATACAGCGCGATATGGATCTCGCGCGACCGGTCGATAAGAAAACGCAGCTCCGCCGGGTCCATCGAGCAGGAGATGTCGGGGCCCTTGCGATAGCGCGTGTCGGTGAAATGGCGTTCCAGGATCGAGGCCCCGAGCGCAACGGAAGCCAGCGCCATTTCCGGGCCGATACTGTGATCGGAAAAACCGACGACGGCGCGCGGGAAGGCGGCCATCAGATCCTTCACGCCTTTCAGCGATACGATCTCGGGCGGCGAGGGATAGAGGTTGGTGCATTCCAGCAGGGCATAGTCTACGGCCGCCTTGTCCAGAATGTCGACCGAGGGCCGGATGCTCTCCAGCGTCTGCATGCCCGTGCTCATGATGATCGGCTTGCCGAAGCGGGCAATGTGCCGGATCAGCGGCAGGTGATCGCATTCGCCGCTGCCGATCTTGAAGGCCGGCACATCGATGGAGGCAAGAAAGTCGGCGGCGGCACGGGAGAATGGCGTCGAGATGTAGATGACCCCGAGGCTTTCGGTATAGGCCTTCAGGTCCTTCTCCGCTTCTGGCGGCAGGGCGCAGCGGCGCATCACCTCAAATATCGACACATCGGCATTGGGCGGGAAGATGCTCTTGGCCTCTTCCGTCATCTCGTCTTCGACAAAGTGAGTCTGGTGCTTCACCATCTCGCAGCCGCTCCGCGCAGCTGCCTGAACCATCGCCTTCGCCACATCCAGGCTGCCGCCGTGATTGATGCCGATTTCGGCGATGACGAGCGGGGGATGCTGAGGGCCGATCTCCCGGTGGGCAATCTTCATGCCGGTCATGCGTCGGTGTTTCCGTTGTTGCTCAGGATGGCGCTGCAGCGGGCAAGATCGGCAGCCGTATCGATATCTTGCGCCTCGTCTTCGGCAATGGGAAGCACATGGATGGCCTCCACGCCATAATCGCCTGCCGCCAGGAAGCGCCCGGCATCAAAGACATAAAGCGCTCCGTTCGGCCGCACGACCTCGGGCAGGCTCTGCCGGTTGGCAAAGCAGTAGTCCGGTTTGACCAGCGGCACAAAGCGCTGGCCATCGAGCAGGCCCCACTTGAGCACGCTGCGCTCGGCCGGTGACACGCTCATCACCATCGAGGCGCCGGACCGGGCAAACAGCTCAAGACCGTGCCGTATCGTTTCCGGCCGGCGCAAGGGTGATGTCGGCTGCAGCAGCACCAGGGTCCCTTCGGTCAGCCCGGCCGCCGGCAGCAGGTCCAGCAGCACGGCGGCCATTGGTGTGTCGTCGCGGGCAAGCTGATCGGGCCGGTGATGCAGCGTGACCCCGTCGGGCATCGGGCTCTGAAGGATTTCATCCATGTCGGTGGTGACATGGATGTCCGTGATCCCGGCCGCCAGCGCCGCATCGATGCTGTGCCGGTAGAGCGGCTTGCCGGCGAGCAGGGCGACATTCTTGCCTGGAAGGCCCTTTGATCCTCCGCGCGCCGGTATCACCGCAAAGACGCGGCTCGCCGGCATGGTCGGGCGCGTAGGGGCCATGGTCAAAAGCCCAGTCTTGCGTAACGCGCTGCCGGATCCCACTGCGTATCCCGCCAGGTCTCCAGCCGCTGCACCAGGCTGGGTACCACGGTCACGACCGGTTCACCCTGCGGCACCACGGTGTAGCTGAAATCCTGGTACCAGGGCGTCGTCTCGCGTCCGAACAGGAAGTGCGGTTGATCTTGGCCGAATGACCAGCATGGCACGGCGTGGCTGCCGGCGAGGTCTGCAACGCTGGTGTTGGCGGAGATGATCAGGTCGCAGCAGCCTGCCAGCGCCGCTGCATCCACGAGATTGTTGAACTTGTCGACATCCTCGAAGGGCAGGAAATTCGCGCCGCGTCCCTTGATCAGGAAGTCCAGCTCCCGCTCGATGGAAATATACTGAAGATTGATGAAGACGATGCCGGGAGTCTCGACGATCGGCGCAAACTCGGGGGCCGAAAGATAGCTCTTGGCCCGGGCCGGGGCGAGGTTGCGTGAGCGCCAGGAGACCCCGACAACCGGCTTTTCCCGCGCACCGGGAATGCGCTCATGGAACTCTCGCGCCCGTTCGAGATTGATCCGGTAGACGGGATGCTGCGCCTTCTTGAAGTCCTCGAAGGTCGGGCGCAGGAAATGTGTCAGGTCCGACAGGCATATCTGGCAGTCATAGTCATGCTGCGTCGCGTTGAGGGTGATGGCCTCGAAGGTCGCCAGCCGCACGGTCGCCTCCGGGAAGCTGATCTCGAAAGGGCCCAGCAGCTTCTGGCTCAGTTCGATGATGACATGTCCGGCCCGCGCGATGATCTCCGGCACCATCGTGCCGCTTCTTATAGCGTCGCCAACGCCCTGGTCATTCCACAGCATGATGGTCTTGCCGGTGAGATCCGAGCCATCCCACTCCGGCTGTTCGAAATTGCGGCACAGGGTTGATGTCAGGCCGGTGCGGAACCGGGCTTTCGCCAGTTTCCAGCCCAGTTCCAGATTGCCAAGGCCGAGATAGGCCAGCGACATGTTCCACTCGGCGGTCGGAATGTCCTCGGACCAGTTGGCGCGTGCCTTGGCCAGTGCGTCGATGGCCTCCTTCGAGCGTCGCATGGCCTGATAGATGACGCCGAGCGTGACAAGCCGCCCCGGGTTGTTGGGCTGCGCCGCCACCGCTGCCTCTGCATAGGGCAGGCCGAGGTATGCATCGCCGGTCTTGAAATACAGCCGCGCCAGTTCGTGGCTGATGTCGCTGTTCTCGGGGAACAGCTTGTGTGCAGCCAGCAATTCCGGTTCGGTTTCCGCGAATTGCTCCAGCTCGAACCGCGCCCTTGCGCGCTGGACCCAGGCTTCCGAGTTGCCTGGATCCAGCTGGACGGCCATCTTGAAGAACTCAAGCGCCTTGCTGTGATCTTTCCGGTCGCGCAGGATGACACCGTAGTTGCGATAGGCATCGGCGTAAGTTGGCTGGTCCTGGATCAGTTGCAGCAACTGGGCTTCGGCTTCCTCTTCCCGCCCGAGCTTGGTCAGCGAAATGGCGCGCAGGTTGCGCGCTTCGGGGAGATTGGGAGAGAAGCTCAGCGCCTTGTCCGCGACGACCAGGATTTCGTCCGGCGTGGTCTCGGGCAGGTCTGACAGGGCGCGCGCGAGATTTGCATAATACGGCCCCCGGTCAGGGGCGAGGGCGATGGCCTTGCGGATGAATTCGACCGCGCGCTTCGGAAAACCGAGCTGGCGATAGGTCACACCGAGAAGGTTGTTGGCATCGGCCGAGGCCGGGTTCTTCTTCAGGACCGTCTTGTACAGGCGCTGGGCCTTCTCGATCTCGCCGGCCTGCTGCAGCGCCAGGGCCTTGCGCAAGGTGTCGAGGGTACCGGCTGCGGCCGACTTCACGTTCATGCGGGCTCCGGACAGGCTGGTGCAAGGAATCAGTCAAACTGATCTTAGCAAGAAATGCCTGTCCGGCACTGGTTCATTGCCGTGTCAGGCGGTGCGTCCACGACCCTCTGCAGCGCCGGCGACGGTCGAGGCGCTGGATACAGCCTGCAGGTCGTTGAAGAACGTTCGCACGTCTTCAGAAATTTGGGACGAACACCTCTTCAGGTCTTCGGCAGATTGCTGGAACCTGCGGGCCGCCATCTCGGTGTCATTGATTGTTCCGCTCACCCGCTCCACGTTGCCTGACAGCCGTTCGGCACCGTTGGCTGCGCTCTGGATGTTGGAAGATATTTCTCGCGTGGCTGCGCCCTGTTCCTCGACGGCCGCTGCAAGCGATGCTGTCATGTTGTCGACCTGCTTGACTGTGTCTGAGATCGTGTTGATCGACTTGACCGCATTCTGGGTCGCGTTCTGGATTGCGTTGATCTGAGATGAGATTTCTTCCGTTGCCTTTGAGGTCTGGTTCGCCAGTTCCTTCACCTCGGCAGCGACAACGGCAAAGCCGCGGCCTGCTTCACCGGCGCGCGCCGCCTCAATGGTGGCATTGAGCGCAAGCAGATTGGTCTGTTCTGCAACAGCCTGAATGAGGCTGATCACGTCGCCAATGCGCTGGGCAGACTCAGACAGTTTGCCAACTTCGGCCGACGTCCGGTTTGCCTCGCCATTCGCCCGCCTGGCGACGTCAGATGCGCCGGAAATCTGGCGGGAGATTTCTGCGATCGAGCTTGCCAGTTCCTCCGTGGCAGCTGCGATGGTCTGGATGTTGCCGGTCGTGTTCTGGGAAACTTCGCTTGCCGAATTGGCCTCATTCATTGCTGAGGTCGACTGGCTCGACAGGCCTGCGGCTTGTCGTGTTACCTGCTCGGCCTGCGCATCAACGGTTTTCATCGAGGCATCAACCTTGGTCCGGAATGCTTCGATGGCCGAGCCGATCTGCCGCGACTGCTCCTCCCGCTGCTCCATCAAGACCTCCTGATAGGTCGAGATCGCAAAGTCGAGGTCCATCATCACGGCCTTGTTGAGGGCGACAAGCTGGCGGTTGGCCCGGGCGGTGGAAAAGCGGTTGCGCTTGAGGACCAGGCCGACCAGTTCGTTGAGCACATACTGGTAGCCGGCAATGTACCATTTGGGCTCCAGGCCAATGCGCACATGCGCGCGGCCGATCCGGCCAATGCTCTCGACGTATTGCTGGTCGAAGTTCCCCGAGAACAGGCGCGCCCAATGGGTGGCCTGCGCTGTCTTCAACTGGCTGTCCCGCGTCCCGATCAGCCGGGCCATGGTTGGGTCTGCCTTGACATGTGCGTAGAAGCCGTCAAGCACAACCGGGAGCGCCTTTTCGACAATTGGCCACAACTGGCGCAAGGTTTCCTGCGTGTCTTTATCAATGCGCGCGAAGCGCAGCCTTGCCGTGACGTCGTAGGAATATGCGCTCATGATGCCCTCGTGGTTAATACCGTAAGGGTATCCTCTGTCTTCGGTGTGAATATGGGGTTAAGCAGATGTGTGACACGTCAGAATTGTAAATAAAAATCCTTTAGTTGCTTGAAAAGCAGGAGGTGTGAGTTAATCTCGTGACAAGTTCATTAGGAAAAATGCGAATGTTGCTGTCATTTCATCAGGGTATATCATTGTAAAAAATAGCAGTCCTGGCGATTGGATGACATGGTCTACGCATCACTACGGACCGCTTCAATTAAGCATATTTTCTGCGAGGCGACCCGAACGCAGTTGCTCATTGATGGGGCTTGTTGCCCGATCGTCGGGAAGCGCATACGAAAAGCACAGCACCAGGTCAACTTGAACCGGCCGCAAGTCCGCAGAACGTCGCTAAGTCTTTGAAGGGAATGGTGGGCGATGCAGGGATTGAACCTGCGACCTTTCCGGTGTGAACGGAACGCTCTCCCGCTGAGCTAATCGCCCGCGCCGCTTGGGCCGGTGGCGGCTAATTAGAGGAAACCGCCGGGCCATGCAACAGCCAAGGGCAATATTTTTGGTGGCTATGCACACACCGGGGTTTGCACTGGTCTGCCCAGTCTTGCAGGGCGCGTGTTTGCATGCGGTCAGGCCGTCGCCTGCTCCGTGCCCCGGCAGAGCGCTGCGACGGTATCGGGCAGCTCGGAAAAATGCGAGATGACCCGGTCAGGTCCCAGATCCCGGACGGGTACATTGGCATAGCCGAAGTCGACCGCAATGACGGGGAGGGAGGCTGAACGGGCAGCGGCGATATCCGTCGCCGTGTCGCCGATCATCACGGAGCCAACAGGCTCGCCGCCAGCACGCCTGATCGCCCCGAGCACCGGGCGCGCATCCGGTTTCGGCTGGGCATAGGTGTCGCCGCCGATGATCGAGCCGAACAGGGGCGTCAGGCGCAGTTCATCGAGCAGCAACCGGGCAAGGGCTTCAGCCTTGTTGGTGCAGATTGCCAGACGCCAGCCGCCGGAACGGAGCGTTTCAAGCGCGTCGACAGCGCCCGGATAGGGGCGGCTGACCTCGGCGATGTTGTTGGCATAGTGATCCAGGAACAGCGTCCGCATCGGCGTCAGCAGGGCGTCGTCCGGGGCGATGCCATTGTGTTCCAGCCCAAGCCGCAGCAGGGGCAGGGCGCCGAAGCCGGCATGCGGGCGTGCAATGGCCTCCGGGACAGGCTGATGGCCGTGCAGTTGCAGCGTTGCATTCAACGCGCCGACAAGGTCGCCGGCAGTATCAACAAGGGTGCCGTCAAGGTCAAAGACAAGCACTGTCACGGCTCTCTCCTCCTGGATCGCGCCTTGTGAGCAATAGGTGAGCCGCTGCCGGGGCGCAACCCCGACAATCGGCTCATCTGTGATGGAGGCGTCAGAGCCGGTAAGCCGTGCGCAGGCCGCCCCAGTGCCGGCCGGCCACGGTGATCGGCACATCCACCTCCTGCATCCAGACGACATTCCCGTTGCCCATGTCGCGGGCATAAGTCTGGATCAGCACAGGGCGGGAGTTGCGTGCCGCGCTCAAGCCGGCCCGGTCGTCGAAGATGCGGCGGTTGCGGCAGTTGGCGGCGTTCCAAACAGGATCACCTGGCTTTTGCGGCTTGGAATAGACTTTGTTGTGCACCGGCAGATAGCCGTTGCGGTCAACGGCCGCGCAAAAGGCCATGGATGGCTCGCTGCTCAGCAACGGCTCCAGGATGCCGGGCAGTATTTCTTCCAGCCGCGCCAGCGCGCGTGTTTCGAACTGCTGCGGGTTGGTGCCGGCAATCAGCTTGTAGGTCGTGTCGAACAGGTCGTTCAGTGTCAGCTTGCGGGTGTCGAGCAGGTTCTGGATGGCAGTGCTGATCCGCTGAGCGCCCTCTTTTGCCCGCTGCACGGCGGCAGAATACTCGCCCTGCAGCCGTACGATGCGCTTGTCGAGCGCGTCGCTGGTGGCCGCGTCCATCTTGAGGAACCTGCAATGCAGGCCATTGTCCGAGCGGTTGACGATCTGCAGTTCCATTTCCCCGAGCCCGTCCAGCACGAGGCGTGCTTCAGCCGGGAAGGGAACCTTTTCAAGGCCTTCCGGTTTGAGCAGTGCGCCGGCATGCGAGATATCGCGGGTCTCGATGCGATGGACTTCGCCGCGAATGAGCAACCGGCCGCTGATGCGGGCCGGCAGGCGGTCCTCGACACGCCGGTCACCAATGGAGCTCTGGCGCACCATCATGGTGAAGCGCGGCCCGAGCCCGGCGGCGGCCTGCGCCATCTTTGCCGCGGCATCCATGGCCTGGCTGCCACTGTCCTCGGCCTGTGCCGTCGCAGCTTCGATGTCGCCGATCCGGCTGGCCACCTGCTGCACGAAGCGGGCAGTCTCTTCGGCGCGTTCATTGATCTGGTGTGTGGCGCCGAGCTGTTCGCTCACTGCTTGTTCCACATCGGCAAAGGTCGGTCGCAATTCGCCGATCATGTCGATGATGCGGCTGACCGAGGTAATGCTGGCTTCGGCTGAGGCCTGCAACCTGTCGATATTCGACACGATGACGTCCGTCGCCTTCTGCGTCTCCACCGACAGGGCCTTGACCTCGCTGGCGACGACCGCAAAGCCCTTGCCGGCTTCCCCGGCCCGCGCTGCCTCGATGGTGGCGTTGAGGGCCAGCAGGTTTGTCTGCTTGGCGACATCGGAGATCAGGCGGACGACATTGGCGATGTCTCCGATGGCTGACTTGAGGTCGAGAACACCAGAATTTGCCTCATCTGCCACGGTGCGGGCGTTTTCCGACAGTTGGGTCGAGCGTTGAACCTGGCTGCTGATCCGGCCGGACGCGGCAGCCAGTTCACCGATGGAGGCGGCAAGCTCGCCCGCATTCTGGGTGGCAATCGTCGCCTGGTCGCGCAGGTCCGCCCCATCGCGGCGGATCCCTTCCAGAACTGAAAACTGTTCTGAAATCTGATGCTTGAGGTCTTCCGCCTGCTTGCCGATCGCTGTCGCAGCGGCATTCAGGTCAGACTCGATTGCATCAAAAGTATGTTCGGCTTCGATCCGTTGCTGATCGGCGTTTTCGGCGCTGTCCGGCGTCTGCATTACGCGGCCTGACTCTTCTGTGGCATTCTGTGCTGCAACGGCAACGTCGCGTGACTTCCGAATTCGCTTGAGAAGGGAGGCCATGGTTAAGGATCCGGATCGAGGAATACTGTAATTTACATTCTGGGTCCTTGTCCTTTAGGGAGAGTTAAGAGACAGCCCCTGATTGCATATCCTTTAGGCAAATCAGGCCGGCGCCAGATCGTCTTTGCCCTGTTCGGTCGTGCGTGCTAAGCAGCGCCGACACGGCGGTACACGACCGGGACCTGCGAACAAGAGGTGACCATGAGCGACGACTGGAAGCGTCTGGCGGCGGAAGCTGCCCTGCAGGAGGTCCGCTCCGGAATGAAGATCGGCATCGGCACCGGATCGACTGCGGAACATTTCGTTCGGGCCCTTAGCCGCGCTGTTGCCGACGGCCTCGAAGTGACCGGCGTGCCGACGTCAGAACGCACCGCCACCCTTGCGCGCGAGCTGGCAATTCCGCTCTCCACCCTGGACGAGATCCCGGTGCTGGATCTCACCATCGACGGTGCCGACGAGATCGATCCGCAACTGCGCCTGATCAAGGGCGGCGGCGGCGCGCATCTGCGGGAAAAGATCGTGGCGGCGGCGTCCGGTACGCTGGTTGTCATTGCCGACCACACCAAGCTGGTTCCCGTTCTGGGCAAGTTTCCGCTGCCGATCGAAGTCGTTCCCTTCGGCCTCGGTGCGACACGCAAGGCAATTGAAGCGGTTCTCTCCCGCCACAACCTGCCGGTCACCTTGGCGATGCGGGGAGGCTCTGACCATCCTTTTGTCACAGATGGCGGTCACTACATCCTCGACGCTGCCCTTGGCGCGATCCCCGATCCGGACAAACTGGCAACTGATCTGGTTGCCATACCGGGTGTCGTGGAGCATGGCTTCTTCATTGGACTGGCAGGCAAAGCCTATGTTGCCGGTCCTGATGGTGTCCGCACGGTGACGGCCGCCTGAGGGCTCTGAGCGAGCCCCGGGCAGGTGCCCCCTGCGACCCGGTTACTTTTGAGCACTGGAGTTTGACGATGAAACTGATCCCCACCCTCAAGGCCCTGCCGATGCTGGCGGCTGCGATTGTCGCCGGCGGTCTGACCATGCCGATGGCCAGCGCCCAGGAACTGAGCGATGCTCATCTTGCCGCCGCCCGCCGTGCCGTTCTGGCCGCTGGCGCACTGCAGAGCTTCGACGAGATCCTGCCGATCCTGGCCGAGCAGACCAAGACCATCTTCATCCAGTCCGATCCGTCCGTGACGCCGGTGATCGAGGAAGTCACCAGCGAAGTGGCGCTTAATCTGGCGGATCGTCGTCCGGATCTGAACAAGGTTGTCTACGAGGTCTGGGCCCGCCGCTTGAGCGAAGAAGAGCTGACCCAGATCGGTGACTTCTACGAAAGCCCGATCGGCAAGAAGCTGACCGAGCTTGGGCCGCAGTTGACGGCGCTGTCCATCGGTGCGGCGCAGCAGTGGCAGGACGAGATCTCCATCGAGATGGTTCGCGCTGTTCGCACCGAGCTGGAAAAGCGCGGCGTGGTCAAGCAGTAAGACAACCCCTTTCCTCCGAACGGCCCCGAACTTCGGGGCCGTTTGTGTTTGGAGGGGTTGAAGGCGGACGGTATCCGGACGACATCAGGTGAAACAACGGCAGGACACGGACATGAGCGATTTCGATTATGATCTCTTTGTCATCGGCGGTGGATCGGGCGGCGTGCGGGCAGCACGCATCGCGGCCACCCATGGTGCGCGCGTCGCCATCGCCGAGGAATACCGCTACGGCGGCACCTGTGTCATTCGCGGCTGCGTGCCCAAGAAGCTGTTCGTCTATGCCTCCCGCTTCTCCGAAGAGTTCGAGGACGCCGAGGGCTTTGGCTGGCACGTTGGCGAGCGCAGTTTCGACTGGTCCCGCCTGATCGCCGGCAAGGACAAGGAAATCGCCCGGCTCGAGGGCATCTACCGGCGCAATCTGGAGCGCACCGGTGTCGAACTGTTCGACAGCCGCGCCGTGCTGGAGGGGCCGCACACGGTGCGCCTTACCGCCAGCGACCGGATCATTTCCGCCCGCTACATCCTTATTGCCACCGGTGCCACACCGAATGTCGACCCGGATCTGCCCGGCGGCGAGCATGTCATCACTTCGAATGAAGCTTTTCACCTGGCCGAAATGCCGAAACGCGTCGTTGTGGCTGGCGGTGGATATATTGCGGTCGAGTTTGCCGGCATCTTCAATGGTCTCGGCGCAGAAACCACGCTGATCTATCGCGGCGAGGAAATCCTGCGTGGCTTTGATGACGACATGCGCAAGGCCTTGCATGAGGAGATGGAAAAGAAGGGCATCCGCATCCTCACCCATGACACCTTTGTTGCCATCGAGAAGGCGGCAGATGGTTCGGTCATTGGTACCACCCGTAAGGGCGAGACGCTGGCTGCCGACCAGATCCTGTTCGCCATCGGCCGCCGCCCTAACATTGCTGGTCTCGGCCTGGAGAAGGCAGGTGTCGAGGTGACGGACGGCGGCGCGATCCGCGTCGACGCTGCCTCCTGCACCAGTGTTCCCTCGATCTATGCCGTCGGCGATGTCACCGACCGGGCCAACCTGACCCCGGTTGCCATCCGCGAGGGCCATGCCTTCGCTGACACGGTGTTTGGCAACAAGCCCTGGACCGTCGACCACAGCCTGATCGCGACGGCGGTGTTCTCGCAGCCGGAGCTTGGCACCGTTGGCCTGTCGCAGGCCGGGGCGCTGAAGCGCACGCCGAACCTGGACATCTACAAGACCAGCTTCCGCCCGATGAAACACACGCTGAGCGGCCGCGACGAGAAGATGCACATGAAGCTGATCGTCGATGCCGACAGCGACAAGGTGCTCGGCGTGCATATTCTCGGGCCTGATGCCGGCGAGCTGGCCCAGGTTCTCGGCATTACGCTGGAAATGGGCGCGACCAAGGCCGACTTTGACCGGACAATCGCCGTTCATCCGACCGCCGCCGAGGAGCTTGTGACCATGCGCGAGCCGACCGAACGCCTGCGCGGCTGATCTTGGACAAGGGATTGACGGCTCAGGCAGCCAGAAGCGCCCGGGCCGCCGCCGCACCGCTCATCATCGCGCCGTGAACAGTTGCGTGGTGGGCGAACAGGCAATGTTCCCCGGCGAAAAACAGTCGTTTGCCATAGGGCTGCGCGAGGGCGGCATAGTCCTTCGCGCTGCCGCCGGGCAGGGGATGCGAGTACGACCCTTGCGTGAAAGGATCAGTGCTCCAATTCGAGGCCACGTGCCATGCCTTGCTGCGGTCGATGGCGGGCAGGCGCAGCCGGGAGAGCAGGGCGGAGGCCGCCGCCAGTGCCGCATCGACGGGCATCTGTTCGAGCGCCCTTGCGCCACGCCCACCGGCGATCAGCATCATGGCGGGCGCCGGCGCCTGGCGCAGGGGATAGAGCCCTGTCCAGGGCGCAAGCGCAGGATCAGCCGGCAGGATGACATCCACATCCGGCAGGCCACCGGCCAAGGGCACCGCCAGCTTGAACAAGGTGCCCAGCCCGATCCGCTCCATCGCCTGCCGCCGTGGCCCGAGGCTTGCCCCCGGCAACATGACGTCGCCTGCCTTCAGGACCCCGAGGGGTAGTGCAACGACCACCTGGTCTGCGCTGTAGAGGCCTGCGGCGGTGATCACATCCAGTCCGTCTCCACGTTCCGCGACTTCTACAACCGGTTCCCCGAGCCGGATGTCGAGCCCTTTGGCCAGAAGCGCCGGGATCCGGTCATATCCTTCGGTGATCCAGTGATCGCCGCCGCCAAAAGCTGCATCCTCATCAAAACTGCCTGCGTCGAGGTCCTCAAGATCTGCGCCGAGATCTCCGGTGATCTCAAGCCTCAGAAGAGATGAAACAACAGCTGGCACCGCTTTCCCGTGTTGCGCTTGCATTATCGCCTTTGCCAGGGACACCCCGGCAGGGCTGTCTGTGCGGGCATCGATCCGCTCCAGCAAGGCTGTCATCTGGTCTTCGGCCGCCGCAAGCCGCTCAGGCGCAATCGTTCCGCCGCTGGCATCGAGCGCCAGGGGCCTTGCGTAGGACGTGCGGCGCAATGTCAGCCCGGCTCGTTTGGCAAGGGCCGCAAGCGGGTTATCGGTCAGGCCATGGATCCAGCCCGCCCCGCGCTCGATGACAAATCCGGCGCTGCGCGTGGTGTCGATCCGTCCGCCGATGCGCGTGCGGGCCTCCACAACGGTGACGTGGTGCCCTGCATCGGCAATCCGGCGGGCGGCGGCAAGTCCGGCAATGCCGGCCCCCAGGACGAGGATCCGGCGTGCCGGTCTGGCATTGAGGGGCTGTGGGCAGGCTGCGACGGCTGCGAGTGCGGCAAGCGCCAGGACGAGGCGGCGCCGCCGCCCGTCAGGCAACATTGGAGGATTGGTCTGGACGCGGGCGACCGCGCCCTTCGGTGCCAAACTCTGAGCTCGATGCCGCCACCGGGGCGCGTCCGCGATCGGCTGCCGCCTTCAGCGCCTCCGTGTCCGCATCACCGGCAAAGACAAATGAGCCAACCTTCCGCGCCTTTGCCGCATAAAGCGCGGTATCCGCAGCTGCCAGCAGCACTTCGCTGTCGGCAACGCTGATCTGCGCGATGGCAATCCCGAGTGACAGCCCGAAATGGGCGGTCGTTGTCTCGCTGAGGGGGACGGGGGCCGGAACGGTTAACAGGATCTGCTGTGCCAGGCGCGTCAGCTTCTTGCGATCGCAGAATGCCGTGACGAGGATGATGAACTCGTCGCCGCCGAGCCGGCCAACCAGCCCATGCGAGCCGACCGCATCCTCCAGTCGCCGCGCGACCTCACGCAACACTTCGTCGCCCGCTCCATGGCCGAAACTGTCATTGATGGCCTTGAACCGGTCGAGATCACAGCTGATCAGGGCAAAGGGCCTCGCCGGCAATCCTTCGACGGCCAGATCAAGGGCGGCGGTGATCTGCAGCCGGTTGGCCAGCCCGGTCAGGATGTCGTGCTGGGCAAGGTGGCTGGCTTCCCGTTCCCGTTCCTCCAGCGCCTGTGTCAGCCCGCTGATCTTCCAGGCGATCAGCAGCGCCGACACCGCAATAAGGCCGCCGAGCAAGACGATAGCCGGCACGATCATCTGCCACACGTGCTGCCCCGGGGTCTCGCTCACCCATTGGAAACTGCCAAGCTGCGTGCCGTCCAGTGTCGTCACGGGCAGGCGCGTCAGCCCAAGGTCTATCGATGTCTCGCGCACGAACCGGATGTCGACAAAGGACAACTGGGCATTCAGATCTGCGACAAAGGCCTCGTCGAGTGCCTTGCCCGAAACCACCACGACCGGGGGACCGGCCGGCAACTGGACATCGTGATCATCCGGCACGATCGGCATGGCCACAAGCAGTGTGACGACGCCGTCAAGTTCGGCAAACTGGTAAACGGCGCTCTCGTCCACCCGCGTCGCCGTCAACGTGCCGGGCGCGTCAAGCGCTGCGCCGTTTGCCGCGTGTTTCTGCGCGGTTGCCTTTGCGATCTGCATCAAGGGCGAGGTCGCTGCCAGGGGCTTTCGCCGGAAGCTCGCGTCGCCAAGCCGGGATTCAGCGAGCAGGATGCCGGCCGGGTCAACCAGGAAGGCCTGTTCGTGGCCAAAATCATACCAGAGCGAGTCGAAAAACTCGTAGCGGACAAAGCCGGAGTTGAAGCGAAGAGAAATATTTTCGACCGACCGGTCCCAGCGCGCCAGCGTGAACTGGTCACGGGCAATCAGCTGGCTGCGATCGGTGAGGGCATTTTCCAGCAACCGCAATTCGTTGCGCTGTGCCTGTTCGTCTGCCGCACGTGAAGCAATATGCCCGACAAAGACAAGAGACAGGGTCGCAAGGGCAATGAGAACAGCCGCAAGCAAGTAAACCTGCCGCGTCAGGGTCCAGCGGTGCCGCGCCTTGACAGCGGCTTTCTCTTTCGTGTCCCGTCGGGGCACCGTTGAACTCCCTCGTGGGGTCGTGGGCAGAAACGTTCAACGGTTTTGCCGCACGCCGGATACGTAGGCAGAGGATAATCCCCTGCCGTTAATTTCCCATACGGAAGATTGGCAAATTTACCGTTAAGGCGCTCAACTTCAGAATACAGAGATTGGCCTAAACGCAATTATTAAGTGCATCTTGTCTCGAAAATGAGGCAGTTTGATCCTGGCTCCTCGCGGTCTGCGGCGAGCCCAGCAGAAACAGCAACCGGCCTTGCATCCGGACCCGTTGAGTGGACAGGAGCTCTGAGCCCTTTCTGTGGCTCCGTGTTTCGTCGGGCGGTTCCTAGCCGATGCCGAACACCCCGTGCAGCAGGGCCCCGACGGCCCAGGCGATCCCCGCGGCGGAGATGCCGATGGCGAGGGTCTCGTTGCCTGAACTGAGCCAGCCGCGCGTCGACCAGCGTGACTTGAGTGAGCCGATGCCAAAAAACGTGAGCGCCGTCAGCCCGGTTGTCACAAGCCCCGGGTTTGCAATCGGATAGCCAAACGAACCAACCAGAAACGGCAGCAGCGGAACCAGTCCACACAGCACGAAGGCGGTGAAAGTGGCCAACGCTGCGGCCATCGGCTGTCGGTGCCCATCGCTGATGCCGTATTCGCCGGCCAGCATGGTCTCGATCCAAACCTCGCGCCGTGACGTGATCAGGCTGACCAACTGTTCAAGCTCCGCCCCCGCATAGCCCTTGGCGGCGAAGATCTGGCGGATTTCTTCCTGCTCGCCTTCGGGCGCAAGCTGGATGTGGCGCTCCTCGACCTGCCGCAGGCGCTGATAGTCTTCGCCCTCAGCCTTGCTGCCGGCATAGTTGGCAGCTGCCATCGAAAAGCCGTCGGCTAAAAGGTTGGCAAAGCCCAGGATGAGGACGACGGAGGCCGGCAACCCCGCGCCAATCGCGCCTGCGACAATGGCAAAGGTGGTAACGGCGCCGTCGATGCCGCCATAAATCCAGTCGCGCAGATAGCTGACCTTGGGGCCTTCGGTCAGCCGCCGTGCGATGGCGTCCCGGCTGTGGTCATGTTCCAGCGTGTTGTGCGGGCTGGACGGCGGAGAGGCTGGCATCGGACAACTCGTGGCTTGCGCGGCAGGGGCGCTGGCGGTTAACTCTTCAGCCCGGCTTCTTGCGAGGCCAGGAAGCGGCCTTACCTGTGGTCTTGCTACCCGGACCGGTGTATAAGCCGCACGTTTCCTCCACTTCATGTAGGGTGGGCGAAACAATGTTATCAAGGGAAGGTATCTGGGCCGGACGAAAGACGGAATAGGCACAAGCCCGGACGGTAGTTGGAGAATGTGTGATGGCGGAGAAGTGGACCCCGGACAGCTGGAGATCAAAACCGATCCAGCAGGTGCCGGATTATCCCGATGCTCAGGCGCTCGCTGATGTCGAGAAGCGCCTGTCGACCTATCCGCCGCTTGTTTTTGCAGGCGAGGCGCGCGCACTGAAGCGCCAGCTTGCGGATGTTGCGGCGGGCCGTGCTTTCCTCCTCCAGGGTGGAGATTGCGCCGAGAGCTTTGCAGAACATCACCCGGATCACATTCGTGACTTCTTCCGCGTCTTCCTGCAGATGTCGGTTGTCCTGACCTATGCCGCCGCCCAGCCGGTGGTGAAGGTCGGCCGCATCGCCGGCCAGTTCGCCAAGCCCCGCTCGTCCAACATCGAGAAGCAGGGCGATGTCGAGCTGCCGAGCTACCGCGGTGACATCATCAACGATATCGCCTTCACGCCGGAAAGCCGCATCCCGGATCCGAACCGCCTGTCGATGGCCTACCGCCAGTCGGCTGCGACGCTGAACCTTCTGCGCGCCTTCGCCCAGGGTGGCTTTGCCAACCTCGACCAGGTGCATCGCTGGATGCTGGGCTTCGTCAAGGACAGCCCGCAGTCGCACCGCTATCAGGAACTGGCGGATCGGATTTCCGAATCCCTGTCCTTCATGCGCGCCTGCGGCGTCTCGCCGGACAGTGTGCCGCAGCTGCGCTCGACGGATTTCTTCACCAGCCACGAGGCGCTGCTGCTCGGCTACGAGCAGGCCTTCACCCGCATCGATTCCACGTCTGGCGACTGGTACGCCACCTCCGGCCACATGCTGTGGATCGGCGACCGCACACGTCAGCCGGACCATGCCCATGTGGAATTCTTCCGCGGCATCAAGAACCCGATCGGCCTGAAGTGCGGCCCCTCGCTGACCGCTGACGGTCTGCTGAAGCTGATCGACACGCTGAACCCGGACAATGAGGCCGGCCGTCTGACGCTGATCTGCCGCTTCGGCGCCGACAAGGTGTTCGAGCATCTGCCGCAGCTCATTCGCGCCGTCGAGCGCGAAGGCCGCACCGTCGTGTGGTCCTGCGACCCGATGCATGGCAACACCATCACCGCTGGCGGCTACAAGACCCGTCCGTTCGACCGGATCCTCAAGGAAGTGGAAGCCTTCTTCGCCGTGCACCGCGCGGAAGGCACCCATGCCGGCGGCATCCATGTCGAGATGACTGGCCGCAATGTCACCGAATGCACCGGCGGCGCCCACGCGCTCACCGCCGAGCAGCTCGGTGACCGCTACCACACCCACTGCGACCCGCGCCTCAATGCCGACCAGGCCATCGAACTGGCCTTCCTCGTCGCCGAGAACCTGAAGAAGGAACGCGAAGGCCGCACCGACAAGATGGTCGTCAACGGCTGACACATCGCCGGCATGGTTGAATAACGAGGGCGAGCCACCAGGCTCGCCCTATTTGTTTGCGGTGCGGCAGCGCACTGGAGACGCAGCGTTATATTGTGGAAAACACCTAGATACCCCGTGAAACCGGTCTTTTCTGCGATTGGTATTTCCAACAGGGGAAAACGTAATCTTGCCTTAACGGAAGATCGCCTAAGGACAGCGCAGCAAGCCCGTGGGAGGGTGAGATGCGAACTCGGCTGGACATCAGCAACCTGTCGTTCCTGATCGTCGACGACAACATGCACATGCGTCAGATCCTGCGCTCGATCCTGGCCGGATTCGGGGCCCGGCGGATCTATGACGCGGCTGACGGGGCGGATGGTCTGGAGATCGTCATCGACCGGCGGCCGGACCTTGTGCTCTGCGATTGGCTCATGACCCCGGTCTCCGGGGTTGATTTCCTGAATCTGATCCGCGCCGACAAGGACAAGTCCCTGGCGACCACGCCGGTTGTGATCGTCACAGCGCATGCCCGCAAACCGGTGATCCTCGAGGCAATCCGGATCGGCATTCACGGTTTTGTCGCCAAGCCCGTTGCCCCTGCCGTCCTGTACAACCGGATAGAGACCGCGCTTGTGTATCAGGACCAGCATGGCCGGTCGCGAGGTTCCCTGCGGCTTCCAGGCACCCGCCCGCTCGACATCCGTGGTCGTGAGGTGATCGACCTGTCACGTCACTCCGAGCCATCGGATCCCACCCCGATCAAGGCCCCGACCAAGGCCCAGAAGCACACCGTGAAACCGGCTGCAGCGCAACGCCAGAGCGAGGTCGATCAGCAGCCGGGCCTCGCCTTTCTTTGAAGCTGACAGCGCCGATTGCCAGCTTCTGCGCGGTGCGCTACTGCTTTGCCCATGACCGACGCCTCCCTTGCCTCCGCCTCCCGCCTCCGCCTTGCCACTGCCCAGCTCAACCCCGTCGTGGGCGACATCAAGGGCAACGCTGCCCTCGTCCGCGCCGCGCGTGCTGAGGCGGCCGCCGGCGGGGCGCATCTCCTGCTTCTGTCAGAGCTGTTCCTCGCCGGCTACCCGACCGAGGATCTGGTGCTGAAGCCCGCCTTCGTCCGCGCCTGCCGCGAGGCGGCCGAGGATCTGGCGAAGGACACCGCCGACGGCGGACCGGCCGTTCTCGTCGGCCTGCCCTGGTCCGACGGGGAGGGCGTGCACAATTCCGTCGCCCTGCTCGATGGCGGGCGTATCGCCGCTGTCCGGCACAAGGTCGACCTGCCCAATTACGGCGTCTTTGACGAGAAGCGCGTCTTCACCCCGGGGCCGCTGCCTGGCCCGGTCGAGTTCCGCGGCCTGCGCCTCGGCCTGCCGATCTGCGAGGACGCCTGGACCGACGAGGTCATCGAGTGCCTGACCGAAACCGGCGCCGAGATCCTGCTGATCCCCAATGCCTCGCCCTACTGGGCCGGCAAGGCGGAAGAGCGGCTGCAGGTCATGGTTGCCCGCGTGGTCGAGAGCGGCCTGCCGCTGGTCTATTGCAACCAGGTCGGCGGCCAGGACGAGTTGGTCTTCGACGGCGCTTCCTTTGCCCTCAACGCCGACCGCAGCCTCGCCTTCCAGCTGCCGCAGTTCGCAAGCCTGATCTCCGTCACCGACTGGGAGCGCGACGGGGAGGGCAGCTTGCGCTGCGTTTCCGGTCCCGTCCATCCGCTGCCGGCCCGCGAGGAAGCCAACTGGCTCGCCTGTGTCCAGGGCCTGTGCGACTATGTCGACAAGAACCGGTTCCCCGGCGTCGTGCTCGGCTTGTCCGGCGGCATCGATTCGGCCGTCTGCGCCGCCATGGCCGTCGATGCGCTGGGCGCTGACCGGGTGCATGGCATCATGATGCCCTATCGCTACACCTCGAGCGACAGCCTGCGCGATGCGAAAGCCAGCGCCGACGCGCTCGGCCTGCGCTACGACATCGTGCCGATCGAGGCCCCGATGACCGGCTTCACCGAGGTTCTCGCCCCGCTCTTTGCCGGCCGCGCCCCGGACATCACGGAAGAGAACCTGCAGTCGCGCAGCCGTGGCGTCATCCTCATGGCGGTCTCGAACAAGTTCGGCGCCATGGTCCTGACCACCGGCAACAAGTCGGAAATGTCGGTCGGCTACGCCACGCTCTACGGCGACATGAACGGCGGCTACAACCCGATCAAGGATCTCTACAAGACCGAGGTCTACCGTCTGGCCGCCTGGCGCAACCTGAACTGCCCTGATGGCTTGAAGGGGCCGACCGGCGAGGTCGTGCCAGCGGGTGTCATCACCAAGGCGCCCTCGGCGGAGCTGCGCGAGAATCAGACCGACCAGGACAGCCTGCCGCCCTATGACGTGCTCGATGCCATCCTTGAGGGCCTTGTCGAGAACGAGCTGTCCGTGGCCGAGATCGAGGCCAAGGGCTACGACCGCGCCACCATCCAGCGCGTCGAGCACCTGCTTTACATCGCCGAGTACAAGCGCCGCCAGGCCCCTCCCGGAGTCAAGATCACCCGCCGCAACTTCGGCCGCGACCGCCGCTACCCCATCACCAACCGCTTCCGCGACCGCTAACCGGGCCAGTTGCCCTTGACGCCTCTTGTGAGGGGAGTGCAGGCTCGGGCTCCCTCCCGGAGTGAGTGATGTCCTTCCTCTCCTTTTTGGGCCGCAATGCCCGCTGGCTCGGTGCAGCCTTTGTGCTCACCGCCTTTTCCGGCTTCGGCCAGACCTTTTTCATCTCCCTGTCCGCCGGTGACCTGCGGCAGACCTTCGGGCTGAGCCATGGCGAGCTCGGCTCGCTCTACATGCTCGCCACCCTCGGATCGGCCCTCACCCTGCCCACCCTTGGCCGGACGCTGGACCGTTTTACCGTGCCCCAGGTGGCGGCCGGTGTGATGCTGGCCCTCGGCGGCTTCTGTCTTCTCATGGCGCTGACGCCGCATGTGGCCGTTTTGGCCTTTGCGCTCTATGGCCTGCGCCTGTTCGGGCAGGGCATGATGTCGAACACGGCCATGACGGCGACAGGGCGCTGGTTCGACGCGCAGCGGGGCAGGGCGGTGGCCGTGGTCGGGCTCGGCTATCCCGTCTCGGAGGCGCTGCTGCCGATCACCTTCGTCACGCTTTCGGCGCTGATCGGCTGGCGCCAGACCTGGGGGCTCGCCGCTGCGGTGATGGTGCTTGCCGTGCTGCCATTGGTGCTGCTGCTCCTGAGGAAGGAGCGCGTGCCGCAGGCGCAGGATCTGGCGCGCGCGGGAACCGCGCCGCGCAACTGGAGCCGGGCGGAAGTGCTGCGCGACCCGCTGTTCTACGTGGTCAGCGCCGGTGTCCTTGCCCCGCCGTTCATCGCAACGGCCATCCTGTTCCACCAGGTCTATCTCACCGAGCTGCGCGGCTGGCCGAAGGAACTGTTCGCGCTGGCCTTCATGGTCATGTCTGCCACCGCCGTGCTGTCCTCGCTGGTGCTCGGCGGCCTGATCGACCGGTTTTCCGCCCGCGCCCTGATGCCCTTCATGCTGGTGCCGCTCACTGCCGGATGTCTGGTGCTGGCGCTGGTGCACCAGCCTGCCGGTGTTTTCGCCTTCATGGCGCTGCTTGGCCTCTCCAATGGCTTCGTCGCCACCTTCACCGGTGCGCTGTGGCCGGAGCTGTACGGGACAGCACATCTGGGCGCGATCCGCTCGGTGGTCTTTGCCGTGATGGTCTTTGCCTCCGCCCTTGGCCCCGGCCTCACCGGCTGGCTCATTGACCTGAGCGTACCCTTCGACCTGCAAATCCTCGGCATGGGCCTCTACTGCCTTGCCATGATCGGAGCGCTGACCGCCGCATCGCGGATCCTGAAGCGGCGCTGAGGCCCATCTTATCCCTTGTCCCGATCCCGCAGCCGGGATACCTCATGGCCATGACCGTCACAGTCCGCTTTGCGCCCTCGCCGACGGGCCTCATTCACATCGGCAACACCCGCACCGCCCTTCTCAACTGGCTCTTCGCGTGCCGGAACGGGGGGCGGTTCATCCTGCGTTTCGACGACACGGATCTGGAGCGCTCGCGCGAGGAATATGCGCAGGCGATCGCCGCCGATCTCGACTGGCTTGGCCTCAGGCCGGATGCCGTCTATCGCCAGTCGGACCGCGGGGCGCTTTATGCTTCTGCGGCAGAGACCTTGAAGGCGGCAGGCGTGCTGTATCCCTGCTACGAGACCGCCGACGAGCTGGAACGCCGCCGCACCCGGGCCCGTGCGCTCGGCCGCCCGCCTGTCTATGACCGCGCGGCGCTTAAGCTCACTCCGGAGGACCGCGCCCGGCTGGAAGCGGAAGGCCGCAGGCCGCACTGGCGGTTCCTGCTGCCCAACCATGAAGGTGATCCTCTGGCGCCCCGGCGCACCGACGTCACCTGGGATGACCTCTGCCGGGGACCGCAGGCCATCGACCTCGCCTCCCTGTCCGATCCGGTGCTGGTGCGTGAGGATGGCACTTGCCTCTACACCTTCACCTCCGTGGTCGACGATGCGGATCTGGCCATCACCCACGTCATCCGCGGCGAGGATCATGTGGCCAACTCCGCCGTGCAGATCGCCCTGTTCCGGGCGCTGGGCGCCGAGCCGCCGGTGCTGGCTCACCACAATCTCCTGACCACCGCCGATGGCGAGGGCCTGTCAAAGCGGAAGGGGGCCTTGTCGGTATCCTCCCTGCGCGAGGCCGGGCTCGAGCCCATGGCGCTGGCGTCGCTTGCCGTCCTCACGGGCACGTCACAGGCCGTTGAGGCTGTCGCCTCCCTTGATGCGCTGGCGGACAAGCTGGATCTTGCCGGCATTTCCAAATCCTCGGCCAAGTTTGATCCGGCCGAACTCGAAACGCTCAACGCCCATCTCGTCCATGCCCTGGCCTTCGCGGATGTGACCGGCCGGCTGACCGCCCTTGGCATCGGCGGCGGCGAAGCCTTCTGGCTCGCCGTGCGCGACAACTGTGTCAAGGTTGCCGATGCCGCGCTCTGGTGGCGCGTTGTGGCCGGCGAAATCACGCCGGTGATCGCCGGGGAAGACCGGGATTACATCACCAGCGCCCGTGCACTGCTGCCGGAGGGCGAGGTGACGCCGATGACCTGGAAGGCCTGGACCGAGGCGCTGAAAGGGGCAACGGGCCGCAAGGGCAAGGGCCTGTTCATGCCGCTGCGCCAGGCGCTGACCGGCCATGACCATGGCCCGGACATGAACGCGCTGCTGCCGCTTATCGGTCGGGATAGAATTTTGGCCCGACTTGCCTGACAGGACCGCGCGGGGCTGCCGGCGCGGGCGCTGACGCTTCCTGTGCCGGCTCCTCTGCCGAAGCTGTTTCTGCAGGCGCTGCGCCGCGCACTTCGAGTTCAGGTGCCGGCAGCGTATCCAGGGTGCTCAAGGTGGTGCTGCCCGCCGGAGCATCGACGCTGACAAGGGCCGTTGCATCAAATCCTTCCAGCAGATTTTGCCGGGTATCAGGGTCGGCATCCTCCGGGATAGCATCAGCCGGAACGGGACTGATCGACGCACGCAGGCTTCCGGTGCGCGGATCGTCCTCGGCGCCTGTCCCATAGCGCGCGCGCGCGGGCAGAACGGTTCCGGCCATGGGAATCAGCGACATGTTCGTCGCCCCGGGAACCTGCAGTCCGGCCGCGCCCGTGCCCGCTGGCCTCGCCTGGCAACTGCAACCCTCCACGTATTCCTTGCGGTGGCGGAAGGCGTTGGGCAGGTCCTTGTAGGCGATGCCGGCCAGCGACATCATGTTCTCCGGTTCACCGCCGGGATTGGGATAGATGAACAGGTCCGTCTGTGCGGCTGGACACATCGAGGCGCAGATCTGTGCGTCCTGGGGAAACTTGTCGCTGCTGGTCGAGAAACTGATCGGGAAAAAATACCCGTCGCAGGTCCGGACGCACAGGGTACGGAAGGTGCCGCCGGTCGGGACCCGGAGCCTGGCGACATTGGTGTCGATGGCGGTCACCTGGGCCCGCGAGCGCCGCTCGCCAATGGTCTCGCTCGCCCGGGAGGTCGCGGCAAGCTGCTGCGTCGGCTGCGGCGTCGTGATCCGGACCGGACGGTCATCGGGCTCACTGCCGCCGAAGATCCGGTTGAGCAACCCGCTCGGCTTCTGGGCTTCCAGGGCATCGCCGCCGCGCGCCTTTTCCACCCGGGCCGGCGCCTCGTTGCAGCGATTTCGCACCAGTGCAGCCTGCAGCCGGACAACATCCTTTGAACTGCGCGCAGCGGCCGGATTGCTCTTGGTACGCTGACGTTCGATCTTGGCCAGATTGGTTTTCATGCGGCCGATCTTGTCGAGAAGACCGGCGCATTTTGGGCTACCGGGCTGGGCCGAGCAGCGGAAATAGGAGGCATCCCGCTCGGCTGCGCTGATTGCGGTCGCCTGCTGCCGGGCAGCCTCGTCCCACTTGGACCCGCCGGAGGTCTGGGACGCGCCCTGTGCGCGGGCGAGCTGGCGCTCCAGCCCGTCGCAGGCAGCCGTGCGCGCCTCGGCAGCACCGGCTGCAAGGCAGACGGTTCCCCAGAGCACAAGCAGACGCAGCCCGCTCAGGGCCGCGTTTCCGACTGCCGTCATGGCTTGATCCCTTTGTCCGCACGAAAGCCGCCGGGGCGGTCGTGCGCCATCCCGATCCCACTATTCAACTGCTCGGTCTCAATTGCAATCGAAGGCCGGGAACGCGGTTAATCGGGTGTCGACACTCCAGCTCCATGGGCTGTCTCGTTGTCGCCCAGATGCCTTGCTGCCTCCTGCAGCCGCGACAGAAGCTCGTCGAGATCGGCCAGGGATCCCGCAGGCAGTGTTGCCAGCAGGGCGTCGGAGAAAGCCCGCGCCTGCGGCACCAGTTCCCGGTACATTGCCTCGCCCCTCGGCGTCAGTTCGAGAAAGCTCTCGCGCATGTCGTCGGGGTTGGGGGTGCGAGCGACATAGCCAAGTGCCTCGAGCGCTGCCACCGCTCGGCTCACCTTGGTCTTGTGCATGTGGCTGTGCGCCCCGACATCCCGTGCTGTGACCTTGCCATACTGGCCGATGGTTGCCACCACCCGCCATTCCGGGATTGCAATCCCGAACCGGTCGGAATAGATCCGCGACAAGGCCCGGCTGACCACTTCGGACAGGATGCTGAGGCGATAGGGCAGGAATGTTTCCAGCCGCAACGGCTCGCTGTCCACCGGCAGGGCAGGGTTTTCGTCGGCAGAGTGTGGCAACTTCGGCGGGGACATCCGGGCTCCGTGATTTCAAGGCCGCGCGGGCATAATATTGAACGCCTTCGCGCGTGCAGCAATCGGTCTTTGCCGCAGGTCGGGCATCAGTTTGACCCGGCTACAGGCCTCGCGCAAAGCCGGATAACTCAGCAACTTGTTGATAAAACTGTCTCTGCGCCATGATTTCTCTGCATTTGTTTGCGAATCGGGGCGATCCGCATGGATCGTGCGGAAGTGAGGAGAGGATCCGGTCGCTGCTGCGGGCAGGGGCCGTGCCAGAGGGCGCTGCAGGCGATGGATCCGCCAAGCAGAAGGTGAATACCCATGAGCAAGACCAGCAGCGGCACCGAGGCGGACACCGTCGCCATCGCAGAGGTGGGCAGAGGCTGCTTTGCCCTGGCCCGGCCCGGCCGTCCGACCCTCGGCGTCATCCGCGCGGAAGACTGTCTTGTCCTTGTCGATGCCCCGGCCAACAAGGATGAGGCCGCGCCCGTGCTTGAAGCGCTGGATCGTCTTTCCGACAAGCCGGTCAAGCATGTGGTGCTGACCCATTACCACGCGCGCCGCCGGCTTGGCGCATCGGCCTTTGTTCCGGGCGAAATCATATCGTCCGACCTGACCCGGCGCCTGATCGAGGAGCGTGGTCGTCAGGATCTCGATTGCGAGCAGGTGGCTCGGCAGCAGGAACCGCAGGGCCCGCTTCGCGCCGCTTACGCTTCAGGCCTGCCGGTGGACCCGAGCCTGACATTTGCCTCGTCCCTGTCGCTGCGGCTATCCGGCCGCGAGGTCCGGGTGATGCATCTGGGGCGCGGCCACACGATGGGCGATGTCGTCGTCTATGTGCCCGACAGCGGCGTCATGTTTGGCGGTGATCTGCTCGAGCCAGGCGGCTGCGTCGATGCCCGCGACGGCCATCTTGCCGACTGGCTGCGGACGCTGGAGCGCATGCGCGCCTTTCGCGCCAATGCGCTGATTGCCGGCTGTGCCCCCGCCGTCGCCGGACCGACCCAAGTCGGCGAGGCCCTCAACCGCACGCGTGATTATCTCGATACCCTGCTTGGCACCGCCAAGGCCTGCGCCGACGAGCGAATGTCCTTGAAGGAGGCCTATGCTGCCATCCGCGACGCCATGGACCCGCGTTTCGGCAAGCTGGCGCACTACAGCACCCGGATGCCGTTCAATGTCGTCCGGGCGCTTGAGGAGGCCGGAGGCCAGGACCTGCCCCAGGTCTGGACAGCGGATCGCTATCGCCAGACCCTCGGCCTGCTCGGTTCCATGGACCGGGCCGACGACCAGAGCACGGCCAGCAACGCCGCCTGATCCGCTACTCCGTACACGCATTTGGCAAGGGGTCGGAACTGTCCAGCCCCTGAGGCTGATGACAAGCCCATCGGTGTCACCCCGGCCGAGCAACGCGAGAGCCGGGGCCTACTCGCTCGCAGAGCCTATGTAACCAAGCGACGGACCGGAAAGCGGAAACGGTCTCGCCGTGACTTTCGAGCCGCAAAATGGTCGCTCTGCGAACGAGTAGGCCCCGGGTCTCCGCTTCACTACGCCCGGGGTGACACTGAGCAAGATCTCAGCAGACTAGAGCTTGTCATCCAACCGGTGGGAGGCACTGTCCGGCCCCTTACGCATTTCTACGCATGGGGCGCTCCGGCACTGGTAGTTAACGATGTCCGTGCCCACATGCGGTCCGGCGCAAGTTGCGCCGTTCTGCTCAAGGTCACATCCGGAAGGTTTCCCATGTCGCTGCGCAAAACCGCCCTCGCCACCGCTGCCGTCCTCTGCCTGTCTGCGGTGCTGCCATCAGGCGGCGCCCTGGCTGCTGGCGATGAACCGGACCTCATCTTCAAGAAATCGACTGTCTGGAAATTCCTGACCCCCGACCACAAGCTCGCCACCTATGCCATCGACGATCCCGTGGTCGACGGCGTAGCCTGTCATTTCACCGTTCCGGAAAAGGGCGGCGTGGAGGGCTGGCTTGGCGTTGCGGAGGAAGTCTCAGATATCTCGCTCGCCTGCCGTCAGGTCGGACCGGTCACCTTCAAGGGAAAATTCGAGCAGGGCGACGAGATGTTCCGCCAGCGCCGCTCGTTCCTGTTCAAGAAGATGCGCATCGTGCGCGGCTGTGATGCCAGGCGCAACGTGCTGGTCTATCTCGTCTACTCCGACAAGATCATCGAGGGCAGCCCGAAAAACTCGACCTCGACCGTTCCGATCATGCCTTGGGGCGACCAGCCGGCCCCGCGCTGCAGTGATTTCGTCACGAAGTGATCTTGCGGCTTCCCCATGGCAGGGACTGCCAGGGCATTTTCTCTGCGCTGTCCCGGCCTTGTGCCGGGACCCGTTCTGTTTTCTCTGGAGATAGATAAACCCGCACATCCGCACCTGGGCTCAAGCCCGTGCACAAGGCCTCGACGGGTAATTGGGATGTCTTACCGGGCTCTCAGCCCTCAGGCCGTCTCGGTTTCATCCACGCCGGCTAAAACGGGCAGACCCTTGGCGTCGACCGCGCAGAAGTGCTTGAACAGCACGCCCATCACTTCGCGGGCTGCCTCGCTGGCCAGACGGTAATAGATTGTTGTGCCTTCGCGCCGGGTCAGAACAAGCCCCTGAGCGCGCAGGAGGCTCAATTGCTGCGAGACTGTCGGCATGCGCATGCCGGTTTTTTCGGCCAGTTCACCGACACTGCATTCCTTTTCCGCCATCTGGCACAGCAGCAGGAGCCGCGGCGCAGAGGCGATCATTTTCAGGAACTGGGCAGCCATTTCGGCCTTGGCCTCGAGTGCTTCTGGTTTCATGATCTCGAAAGTAACAGGTTTCCGTTTGCGCTGCAATCAATACCAGATTGTGACAGGCTTTGCGCGCGGCAAATCATCCTCCAGGGCCGGAAAGCCGAGCCGGAGATGCCCGGCACTTGCGCCAGTTGCGCCGGCTCAATGCCGCGACAGGGCCGGCAGCAGCATGTGGCCGGCACCGCAGCCAAGGCCTGAGGTCAGGCACATGCTCTTCTGTGCCGATACAGCCTGGGGAACGGCGGGGCCGGCGACAAGAGCCGCCATCCCCATCAGCGGAAACAGCAGGACCGACAGAACGAAGGTGAGGGAGACGATACGCGATACCATGGGAAGCTCCGCTGCCGGCCGGGCTGCGCCCGGTCCATGACGACCTGATGGCGCTACAATGGCAGGGCGGGGCTGAACCCATGCTGAGACAGGCTTTCAGCTGCCGTTCAGCTTCGTGAACGGTTGTTAGTTGCCAGCTTGCTGATGAACCTCAACCTGACCGGCGTCATCCCGGCCAAGCGAAGCGCCGAGCCGGGACCGGAGAGCCGAAGCCTTGATGTGTCAATGAGCCAGAACTGGATAGACTGTGGCTCTCCGGTCCCGGATCTCCGCTTCGCTCTCGTCCGGGAAGACCATCGTGGGTTTGTCAACGGTCTGAGGGCCTTCAGGTCGTCGATTTCCGGCGTTCCGGTCAAAGGTTCTCCCGCATGGCGCGGGCGAGCGCCTTCAGCAGCGCTTCATCGCGCTCATAGATGTCCGGGCGGAAGTGGGTCGAGCCGTCCTTGTTCATCCAGGCTGTCAGATAGGTCAGATGCACCGCCACCGGTTCCTTCAAGGTGATCACCTGCCGGTCGCCGCTGCCCTTGATTTTCTCCAGCTTCGCCCGGTCATAGCCTTGCGCTGCCAGAAGCACCTCACCCAGGGCAAAGGGATCCGACACCCGGATGCAGCCGTGGCTGAAATAGCGTTCCGAACGGTCAAACAGCGCTTTCGACGGCGTGTCGTGGATGTAGATGTTGAAGGCATTCGGGAACATGAACTTGATGCGGCCAAGCGCATTCTTGTCGCCCGGGTCCTGGCGGAGCTGGTAGGGCAGGCCGGTGCCCTTGAACGACGCCCAGGCCACGCTCGCCGGGTTCACTTCAGTGTCGCCCTTGAACACGCGGATGTTCTGGCCGGACAGCGCAGAAGGATTCTTGATCAGCTTGGGCAGATACTCGTTCACCGCAATGGACTGCGGCACGTTCCAGAACGGATTGACCTCCACATAGGTCATATTGCGCGAGAACACCGGCGTCGCGTGATAGGGCTTGCCTACCACAACCCGCGCCGTGTGGATGGTCTTGTCGTTCTTCACGACCTTCAGCACCTGATCGGCCAGGTTGACGAAGATGTAGGTCGAACCAAGATCGTCCGGCATCCAGCGCCGGCGCTCCATGTTCAGCTCCATCTGGATCAGGCGCTGGGTGATCGAGGCATTGATCTCGGCCAGGGTTCCCGGCCCGATCACCCCGTCCACCGTCAGGCCGTGATACTCCTGGAACTGTTTCACTGCCTCCACCAGCGCCCCGTCATAGACGTCGCCCGTATGCGCGGCAGCAGTGAGGTAGTCCTCCTCGGCCATCCGCTTGCGCAGGGCATCAAGGCGTGGGTCCGTCATGCCCGGCTTCAGCGTCTCGCCCGCCGGCACGTGGGTAAAGCCGCCCCGCGCGGCCTTGTCCCGGTACTCCGCCAGCCGCTGCTTCAGCCGCGCGTAGGAGGGCGACTGCGGCGCCAGCCCCTCGAGATAGGCGCCGAAATCCGGCGACTGGCTGACTGCATTCAGGAGATCAGCCGGGTCCGGGATCTCGGGGAAAATGTTGAGCGCCTTGCTCACCACATTCGGCTGCACCCGGCCGGAGGCCAGATGCGTGCCGTAGCGCACGTAATTGCGCGTCAGGTCGATGTCTAGCGTGGCATAGTCTTCGGCCGTCGCAGCCGCATCGGCGCGCCGGGCCAGATCGATCGGGGCATAGTTATCCGGGTTGAGCGCATGGTCATTGGCTGCGGCAAAGGCGGCGATGGCCAGGTGGCCGTTTTCCGAAAGTCCTGCCTCCGCTCCGTCCGACAGCACCCACAGCGGCTGCCCGCCGCGCGCGGCGTAATAGGCCGCGATGGCGGGATCCGGGACCGTGCCAAGCCGCGCCAGGATCGCTTCGGCAATCACATTGCCGATGCCCTGATCGGTCGCTGCTGTGCTTGCTGTTTGTGCTGCCACAGGTTCCGGCGCAGTCACGAGCACCGCACCTGACAGCATCAGCCCGGCAAGCACCGCAGCTGCGAAGCCGCGCGCGGTGAGCCGATGCCTCGGTGCTGCAGCGGTCTTTGCCGCTCCGGTGATCCTTGCAAGTCGATACGTGCCTGTCATGTCGCGCCCCCCGGCCGGCCGGGCGATTCCCGACCGGCAAATCCTAGCGTGTTGGCAGCCCCAGTCCAGTTTTCTGCCCCGATTGTGCCGCAAAAGGCGAGGCCTGATGGTTTTGCATCTTCGCTTGACCGCTGCCCTGAAACCGGTCAAAGGTTTTGCCCATGAACACGGCCAACCGGACCCTCATTCCGATCACCATTATCTGCAGCTAGCGCAATCGCTGGCTGTGGCCGTTCCCTTCTTGCGTCATTTTTCCAAGAGACGGACGTCCCGGCCAGCAGGCCAGGAGATGTTTTGTCATGACCCATGCGAAGCCGGACGCACCCATCCTGCGTCTGACCAACACGCTGACCCGGTCGAAGGAGGAGTTCTCCCCCATCGATGCCGCGAACGTGCGCATGTATGTCTGCGGCCCGACCGTCTATGACTTCGCCCATATCGGCAACGCGCGCCCCGTCATCGTCTTCGACGTGCTCTACCGGCTGCTGCGCCATGTCTATGGCGCGGATCACGTCACCTATGTCCGCAACATCACGGACGTGGACGACAAGATCAACGCAAGAGCCCTGCGCGATCATCCGGGCCTGCCGCTCAACGACGCCATCGCGCTGGTGACGAAGACCACCGCCGACCAGTTCCACAAGGATGTCGCCACCCTCGGCAACCTGCCGCCCACCCATGAGCCCCGCGCGACCCAGCACATCGCCGGCATGGTCTCGATGATCGAGACCCTGATCGCCCGTGGTCACGCCTATGTGGCGGCAACGGAGGAGGGCGGCGAGGTGCTGTTCGACACCGGCTCCATGCCGACCTACGGCCAGCTCTCCAAGCGCAATCTCGACGACCAGCTCGCCGGCGCCCGCATCGCGGTCGATGCGCACAAGAAGAACCCGGGCGACTTCGTGCTCTGGAAACTGTCGTCGCCGGAAGAGCCCGGCTGGGACAGCCCCTGGGGCCGTGGCCGCCCTGGCTGGCATATCGAATGCTCGGCGATGAGCAAGGCGCATCTTGGCGAGGTCTTCGACATCCACGGCGGCGGGCTCGATCTCATCTTCCCGCACCACGAAAACGAAATCGCCCAATCCTGCTGCGCCCATGGCACGCCGGTGATGTCGAACTACTGGATGCACAACGGCTTCGTGCAGGTCGAAGGCCGCAAGATGTCGAAGTCCGACGGCAACTTCTTCACCATCCACGACCTGCTGCATACGGACGTCTTCGGCGGCCGCAAGTGGCCCGGCGAAGTGCTGCGCCTTGCCATGCTGATGACAAACTACCGCGAGCCGATCGACTTCTCCGTCCGCAAGCTGGAGGAGGCGGAGAACATCCTGACCCGCTGGTACCGCATGCTTGATCAGGCTGGCGACGTGGCGCCGTCCACCGTCAGCGATGATCTGATTGTGGCCCTGGCGGATGATCTCGACACCGGGGCTGCGATCAAGGTTTTGCAGGGTCTGTTCTCGTCCTCCCGCCTCGGCGACCTGGTGCTTGGTGAAAGTACATTGGGCTGGGACTTCTACCAGCCGGAATCCGCCGCCGTTGCCCTGGCCTCGGCCCGGTTCCTCGGCCTCATGCAGCAGAAGCCGGAAGCCTGGCTGCGTGGCGGCGATCAGTCGGAGCAGCAGGCCATCGAGGTTCTCGTCGCAGAGCGTCTCGCCTTCCTTGAGGCGAAAGACTTCGACGAGGCCGACCGCCTGCGCGGTGAGCTCATCGCCATGGGCGTCCTGCTCAAGGACGGCAAGGACCCCGCCACCGGCCAGCGCACCACCACCTGGGAGGTCAAGCGCTGATGTTCGGGGTTCCCCCCAACCCCTCCCCGCGAGGGGGAGGGGAGCTGAAGCGCCTGCGCTTGGGACTTCAGCCAGGCGGCCCGAGGACTTCAGCCAGGGGGTAAGGCCTCTCCGCCCCCCTCCCCCTCGTGGGGAGGGGTGAGGGGTGGGGGGCTGGCGCTAGCACTTGCAATTGAACCATGCGGAGATGTCTGCGGGCACGCGGTGTTGAAACAGATCGAGGGGAGGAGACAGCATGACGGAAGAACGATCCGGCGGATGCCAGTGCGGGGCGGTGCGGTTCAGGGTGAGGGGCAAGCTCGGGCATGCCTCGATCTGCCATTGCCGCATGTGCCAGAAGGCCTTTGGCGGCTTCTATGCACCGCTCGTCTCCGTGCGCGAGGCGGACAGCGTGGACTGGACGCGGGGCGAGCCGGCCCGGTTCCAGAGCTCCAACGTGGTTGCGCGCGGCTTCTGTTCGGCCTGCGGCACCCCGCTGACCTACGAGGCCCCGGACGGCATGGCGCTCTCGATTGCTGCCTTCGACAAGCCGGACGATATCGTGCCCGTCATAGCCTATGGCGTGGAGGGCAAGCTGCCTTACACCGATCGCATGGCGGAAATCGCCGAGCGCAGGACCGAAGAGGACGCCGCCGCCGTGGCCTTCCTTGCCTCGGTGGTCTCCTACCAGCATCCCGACCACGACACGACCGACTGGCCGCCGCACGCCCCCTCCACAAAGGACTGATCCATGACCGTTCTGCGCGACCTCTACCCCGCGATCGAGCCCTATGCGTCCGGCATGCTCGACGTCGGCGAAGGCCATTCGATCTACTGGGAGCGTTCGGGCACGCCGGGCAAGAAGCCGGCCGTGTTCCTGCATGGCGGCCCCGGTGGCGGCATCTCGCCGGCGCATCGCAGCCTGTTCCATCCCGAGCACTATGACGTGCTGCTGTTCGACCAGCGCGGTTGCGGCCGCTCCACGCCCCATGCGGAGCTGGAGGCCAACACCACCTGGCATCTGGTCGCCGACATCGAGCGCCTGCGCGAGATGGCGGGCGTTGATCAGTGGCTGGTCTTCGGTGGGTCCTGGGGCTCGACGCTGGCGCTGGCCTATGCCGAAACCCATCCCGAGCGGGTGAGTGAACTGGTGCTGCGCGGCATCTACACCCTGACCAAGGCGGAGCTTGCCTGGTACTACCAGTTCGGCGTCTCCGAGATGTTCCCGGAAAAATGGGAGCGTTTCCAGGCGCCCATTCCGGCCGACGAGCGTCACGACATGATGGCCGCCTACCAGCGCCGGCTGACCCATCCCGACAAGGCGGTGCGGGTCGCGGCGGCTAGGGCCTGGAGCCTGTGGGAAGGCGAGACCATCACGCTGCTGCCGAGCCCGGCCAACACCGACCACTTCGGCGAGGACGAATTCGCCCATGCCTTCGCCCGCATCGAGAACCACTTCTTCATGCATGGCGGCTGGCTGGAGGAGGGCCAGCTCTTGGCCAATGCCGGGCGTCTGGCCGACATCCCCGGCGTCATCGTGCATGGCCGCTACGACATGCCCTGTCCGGCGCGCTATGCCCATGAGCTGCACAAGCGCTGGCCGCGCGCCGAGTTCCACCTCATCGAGGGGGCCGGCCATGCTTATAACGAGCCAGGCATTCTCGACCGCCTGATCCGTGCCACCGACCAGTTCGCCGGCCTTCCCAGCGTCTGACCTTCAATAACAAGCATCCGGTATCCAGCCATGACCCGCGAGAAACTCTATCTGTTCGACACCACCCTGCGCGACGGGGCCCAGACCAGCGGCATTGACTTCTCGGTGGTGGAAAAGATTGCGATTGCCGAGCTTCTCGAGCGGTTGGGCGTCGACTATGTCGAGGGCGGCTATCCGGGTGCCAACCCCACCGACACCGAGTTCTTTTCGCAAAAGCGCACGACGAAGGCCCGCTTCACCGCCTTCGGCATGACCAAGCGGGCAGGGCGGTCGGTGTCAAACGATCCCGGCCTGCAGCTGCTGCTGGAGGCGAAGGCCGATGCCAACTGCTTTGTCGCCAAGTCCTGGGATTACCATGTCGAGGTGGCTCTGGGATGCACCAATGAGGAAAACCTCGACAGCATCCGCGACACGGTTCAGGCGGCTGTCGCGGCCGGCCGCGAGGCGCTGATCGACTGCGAGCATTTCTTCGACGGCTTCAAGGCCAACCCGGACTATGCACTGGCCTGCGCCCGCACCGCCTATGAGGCCGGCGCGCGCTGGGTCGTCCTGTGCGACACCAACGGCGGCACGCTGCCGGGCGAGGTCAGGGAAATCGTCGCCCGCGTGCGCGAGGTCGTGCCGGGCACGCATCTGGGCATCCACGCCCATGACGACACCGGCCAGGCGGTGGCCAACTCGCTCGCCGCCGTCGAGGCCGGCGTGCGCCAGATCCAGGGCACGCTGAACGGCATCGGCGAGCGCTGCGGCAACGCCAATCTGGTGTCGCTGATCCCGACGCTGATGCTGAAGGCGCCCTATACGGATCTGGTCGAGCTGTCCCTGACGCCGGCGCATCTGCGCGATCTCACGGCCATCTCCCGCGCCTTCGACGAGATGCTGAACCGCGCGCCGAACCGCCATGCGCCTTACGTCGGCGAAAGCGCGTTCGCCACCAAGGCCGGCATCCACGCCTCCGCCTTGCTGAAGGACCCCAAGACCTACGAGCATGTCGAACCGGAACTTGTCGGCAACAAGCGAAAGGTCCTTGTCTCCGACCAGGCCGGCAAGAGCAACCTGCTCGGCGAGCTCGCCCGTCTCGGCGTTGACGTCGACAAGGCCGATCCCAAGCTCGACGCGCTGCTGGTCGAGGTGAAGGAGCGCGAGGCCAAGGGCTATGCCTATGAAGCCGCCGATGCCTCCTTCGAGCTGCTGGCCCGCCGCATGCTGGGCAAGGTGCCGCGCTTCTTTGACGTAAAGTCCTTCCGCGTCATGGTCGAGCGCCGCTTCAACGCCATCGGCGAGCTGGTCACCATGTCGGAGGCCGTGGTGAAGGTGGATGTGGACGGAGAGACCCGCATGTCCGTCTGCGAGGGCAACGGCCCCGTCAACGCCCTCGACGGCGCGTTGCGCAAGGATCTCGGCAAATACCAGTCCGCCATCGAGGGGCTGGAGCTGGTGGACTACAAGGTGCGTATCCTCGACGGCGGCACGGGCGCGGTCACCCGCGTGCTGATCGAAAGCCACGATCTTGCAACCCACCGCCGTTGGTTTACCATTGGCGTCTCGTCCAACATCGTCGACGCCTCCTTCCAGGCGCTCGTCGATTCCATCACTTACGCCCTGCTGAAGGCCGAGGAAGCCCGCTGACGCGGACGTTCTGGCCCTTGGCTTGCCAAGGTCCTGTCCCTCGGGATGGGGCCGACGGCGGGCATGGCAACAGGTCATCGGTTCATGGCATCCGCAAACGGCGCTTCAGGCACTCCCGGCGCTTCTGACGAGACGCGTCTCGGCGTCATCCTCGCCCTTGCCGCCTATGGCATGTGGGGCGTGCTACCGGCCTATTTCAAGCTGCTCGACGGCGTCGCGCCGGATGTCGTCGTGGCCCACCGAATCCTGTGGTCGACGGTCTTCGTCGGCGGCTATCTTGCCCTGCAGGGCCGCATCCCGGAGATCATCGGCATCCTGAAGACGCCGCGGCTTGTCGGCCTGCTGTTTGCCTCGGCGGTGCTGATTGCCGCCAACTGGCTGATCTTCGTCTGGGCCATCGGCCAGGCCAAGGTGCTGGATGTGAGCCTTGGCTACTTCATCAATCCACTGGTGTCGATCCTGCTCGGTCTCGTCATCCTGCGTGAGAAACTCACGCCGGTTCAGGCGCTCGCCGTTGGCATCGCCACCCTTGCTGTGATCCTGAAAACGGTGTTCTCCGGCGGTCTGCCCTGGGTGGCGATCTCGCTGGCGGTCAGCTTTGCCTTCTATGGCTATATCCGCAAGATCACGCCCGTCGGCGCTGCGGCCGGTCTCTTCATCGAGATCATCCTCCTGATGCCCTTTGCGCTCGGCTATGTGGTGTTCTTTGCACCCGAAAGCCTGTCGCCAGCCTATTTCACCGGCACGGGCCAGATGCTGGCGCTGGCCGGCACCGGCATCATCACCGCCGTGCCGCTGATCCTGTTCTCTGGCGCCGCCCGGCGCCTGTCGATGGTGCTCATCGGCCTTATCCAGTACATCGCCCCGTCCCTGCATTTCCTGCAGGCCGTGTACATCTGGGGCGAGCCCTTGCAGATGGCGCAGCTCGGCACCTTCTCGATGATCTGGCTCGCCCTCGCCCT
Source organism: Pannonibacter carbonis (assembly GCF_003012935.1). Lineage (GTDB taxonomy): Bacteria > Pseudomonadota > Alphaproteobacteria > Rhizobiales > Stappiaceae > Pannonibacter > Pannonibacter carbonis. The sequence continues at coordinate 68,025 of NZ_PUDR01000003.1, forward strand.
CGTCAGCCTCGATTCCCTGCGCCGCTGGCGGCAATCCCGCGCCGGGTAGGGGAGGGCTTAAGCGACGGCAGGCCGCAGCACCCCTCTCCCCCCTTGAGGGGGAGATGCCCCCGCAGGGGGCAGAGGGGGGTATTCTGCCTCTCCAGACAGATTAGAGCCGGATTGTGTTGCAACGCCGCTACCCCCCTCTGTCTGCTGGCGCAGACATCTCCCCCTCAAGGGTGGAGAGGGGCAACAACTGCTGCGCTTCAACCCATGGTGGGGAGAGCAGTAGCCGCTCCGCCCCCCTCCCCCTCGTGGGGAGGGGTGAGGGGTGGGGGGGCACGGCAGCCAGTCATCTCCCAATGCGTCTGAAGCACGCGTGGCCAGAAACGCGAGATCTGGATTTTAGTCCGCTCCCCCCACCCCCAAACCCCTCCCCACGAGGGGGAGGGGAGCGGAGAGGCCCCATGTTCCGTCTTGAAACAATTGCCTCCTTGGCAAACCCTCGCAATGATCGTATTTATACGATGAATTCAACACGGCCCTCGACATGTCCGACCCTGAAAACACCGCCGGCTGCTGCCGCGCGAAGGATCCTGAGGTCCAGCGCCTCGCGGACCTGTTCCGGGCGCTGAGCCATCCGGCGCGTCTCGGCATCCTGGAGGAGCTGGCGCGGCGGCCCGACGCCTGCTGCGGCGACATCGTCGACTGCCTGCCGCTGGCCCAGTCCACCGTCTCGCAGCATCTCCAGATGCTGAAGGAGACCGGGTTGATCACCTGCGAGGTGCGCGGCCGCACCTGCCGCTACAGCCTCGACCTTGCGGCCGTGGCCGGCGATCTTGCGGCCGCTGCCGCCCTTCTTGCCCGCCTTGCGTCTCTCGCTGGCGCATCCGCACCTGCCTCCGAAAAAGACTGAACCGACCGGCCAAGCCGGCACCAGAGACCAATCATGACCAGCAACACAACGAAATCGCAGAAGCCGGCGCCGGCTGTCAGCGCCGACGAAGGCTCCACCGGCGCCACGCTCGTCGCCCTGTGGCCCTACATCTGGCCGGCTGACCGGCCCGACCTGAAGATGCGCGTCGTCTGGGCGCTGCTGATCCTGGTCCTCGCCAAGATCGTGACGGTGTTCTCGCCCTATTTCTTCGCCTGGGCCTCTGACGCGCTCACCGGAGAGACAGCGGGCCTGCCGGCCTTCCTCGTAGCCCCTGTGATGCTGGTGCTGGCCTACAACGCCGCCCGCGTGCTGGCGGTCGCCTTCAACCAGCTCCGTGACGCGCTCTTTGCCCAGGTCGGCCAGCATGCCGTGCGTGAGCTGGGCAACATTACCTTCGCCCACCTGCACCGCCTGTCGCTGCGCTTCCATCTCTCCCGCCGCACCGGCGGCCTCAGCCGCGTCATCGAGCGCGGCGTGAAGGGCATCGAGGCCATCGTCCGCTTCACCATCCTCAACGGCATCCCGACCCTGCTGGAATTCGCCATCATGGCGGGGCTGATCTGGTGGCAGTTCGGCTTCTTCTATGTGGTCATCGTCGCCGTGATGATCGTCGCCTATGTCTGGTTCACGGTGAAGACCTCGAACTGGCGCATCGCCATCCGCCGCGAGATGAACAACAGCGACACGGACGCCAATTCCAAGGCGGTCGACAGCCTGCTCAACTACGAGACGGTGAAGTATTTCGGCAACGAGAAGATGGAAGCCGCGCGCTTCGACGTCTCTATGGCTGGTTACGAAAAGGCCGCTGTGCGCACCTGGACCTCGCTCGCCTGGCTCAACTTCGGCCAGTCCGCCATCCTCGGCCTCGGCACCGCCGCCTGCATGGCGCTGTCGGCCATGGCTGTCCTCAACGGCACCCAGACCATCGGCGACTTCGTCCTGATCAACGCGCTCCTGATGCAGATCGCCATTCCGCTCAATTTCGTCGGCTTCATCTATCGCGAGATCCGTCAGGGGCTGGCCGACATCGAATCCATGTTCTCGGTCCTCGCCGTCCCGGCCGAGATCGAGGACAAGCCGGGTGCCCCGGCCCTGGCCGTGTCCTCCGGCGCGATCCGCTTCGAGGATGTCACCTTCCATTACGATCCGGACCGCCAGATCCTGAAAGGCCTCACCTTCGACGTGCCGGCGGGCCACACCGTGGCTGTCGTTGGTCCGTCTGGGGCGGGCAAGTCGACCCTGTCGCGCCTCCTGTTCCGCTTCTATGACGTTATCGGTGGCCGCATCACCATCGATGGCCAGGACATCCGCTACATCACGCAGGAAAGCCTGCGCTCAGTCATCGGCATGGTGCCGCAGGACACGGTGCTCTTCAACGATACCATCGCCTACAACATCCGCTATGGCCGCCCCGGCGCCAGCCTCGAGGAGGTGCAGGAGGCCGCCCGCATGGCCCAGATCGCGCCCTTCATCGAGACGCTGCCGAAGGGCTTTGACAGCGAGGTCGGCGAGCGCGGCCTCAAGCTCTCGGGCGGCGAGAAGCAGCGCGTAGCCATCGCCCGTACCATCCTGAAGGCCCCGCCGATCCTGATCCTAGACGAGGCCACCTCCGCCCTCGACACCCACACCGAACGCGAGATCCAGACCGCGCTCGACCAGGTGTCGCAGAACCGCACCACCCTGGTCATCGCCCACCGCCTGTCGACGGTCGTCAACGCCGACCAGATCCTCGTGCTGGAGGCAGGCCGCATCGTCGAACGCGGCACCCACGCCGAACTCCTCGCCATGAACGGCCTCTACCACTCCATGTGGAACCGCCAGCGCGAGGCCGACGAAGCCGAAGAACGCCTGCGCGCCGCCCGCGAGGCCGACAAGCTGGGTGTTGTGGTGAGGGGACGGCCGGCAGGAGAGTAAGGGCAGGCGCTGTACAATCTCGCCGTTTTCAACTCGTCCGGCGTAATACCCCCCACCCCTTACCCCTCCCCACCAGGGGGAGGGGAGCTGCAGCGCCGTTCCCTTTTCGTAAGCGCCTTGATCACTGAAGCGTCTGTTCCAGAACCCCAGAACCCCACAGCTCAACCTCTCCGCCCCCCTCCCCCTGGTGGGGAGGTGTTGGGGGTGGGGGGACGCCACGAACTCAGGCGTTACTTGCAGGGCATCCCACCGCACCACCCTCCATCTGATCCATCCGTGCTGTCAGCCGGGTGAGGTCGGTGATCAGGTGTTCCAGGCCGTCCGCCGTCCAGCCGGCCAGCAGCCGGTCGAACGCCGGGGCGAAGCTGCGCTGGACGTCGCCGACACGGGCGAAGCCGGCGGCGGTGAGGCGGGCCGGGCGGTTGCGGCCGTCGCGGGCATCGCGCAGGATCTCGACAAGCCCGAGGCTTGCAAACTTCTGCAGAATCTTGGTCACGGCCGGCTGGGTCAGTTCCACCGCCGCTGCCACCAAGTTCGCTCTGCTCACGGCCGCGATGGCTGCCTTCGTCCTGTCGCTGCTGGCCGGCTGTGCGGGTCGGCTCCAGGTCTGGCTCGGCCGGTCGCGGGCATGAGCAGGCGAAGCCCTCCCGCTTGGGGAGAGGCGCCCGGCATCTGTTGGGGCTGGAGCGGTTTCACCCCGCCTTGCGATGCCCGGCTTCGCTCTGCGCATAGGCGCTGCCGAAGCGGTTGGCGAGGAAGCGGTCCAGCGGGATTTCCTCCTGCCGGATGAAGCCGGATGACGGCAGCGAGCCATCGGCCAGCATGTCGAGCACGGCGCAGATGCCGCTGGCGGTGGTGATCTGGATGGCGCTGAGCAGCTTGCCGGCGACCACGCCGCTGTAGATCTTGTTGGCGTAGGTTTCCTGCACCAGCCGGCCATTCTGGCGGCCGCTGACGGTGACAAACACGATTACCACGTCTTGCGTCGTCGTCGGCAGGGCATTCTCCAGGATGTCCTTCAGCACCTCGCGGCGATGCCGGAGGCCAAGGTCATTCAGCAGCGCCTTCATGATCGCCGCATGGCCGGGATAGCGGATGGTCTTGTAGTTGAGCGTCCGCACCTTGCCCTTCAGCGTCTCGCACAGGGTGCCGAGACCACCGGAGGTGTTGAAGGCCTCATAGGCGACGCCGTCGAGGGCGAATTCCTCGCGTTCTTCCAACGCCGGCACCTCGATCAGGTTGCCTTCGACGATGGCCTCGCAGGGTTCGATGTATTCGTTGATGACCCCGTCCGTGCTCCAGGTCAGGTTGTAGTTGAGCGCGTTGGAGGGATACTGGGGCAGGGCACCCACCCGCATCCGCACCGCTTCGAGACTGTCGAAATGGCGGGCCAGATCATGCGCCACGATGGAGATGAAGCCGGGTGCGAGCCCGCACTGCGGAATGAAAGCGGTCGAGGCCGTCGCCGCGATCTCCTTCACCTGCCGCGTGGACTCCACATCCTCGGTCAGGTCCATGTAATGCACGCCCGCCGCCGCCGCCGCCTTGGCGATGCTGACGGTCAGGTGGAACGGCGCTGCCGACAGCACCGCGAACTTGCCCCGCAGGACCTCGGTCAGACCCGCTCCATCGGCGATGTCGAGCGCGACGGTGGCCACCGCCTTGTGCGGCTCAATCCCGGCCAGATCCGCCGGCGTCCGGTCAATCACCGTGACATGATAGTCGCCCGTCGCAGCCAGGATGCGGGTGATGGTGGAGCCGATCTTGCCGGCCCCGATGACGGCTACATGCTTCATGCTGTCCCCTCCAGGATCATTTCCTGTCAGGATGTGCGAAACGCTAGTCGATTCACAGCGTTGAAACGGGCATAATGACGCTCGGTTTCGGGCAATATGACGAAGCGGATGGGCATTGTGACGACAAGGGGCAAAGTCGACATGACCACGGTGACGATCACCGACGCGGACCGCGCGCTTCTCGACCTCCTTGGCCAGAATGCCCGCATGCCCACGGCGACGCTGGCGCGGCGGCTCGGTCTGTCGCGCACCACGGTGCAGGCGCGGCTGGAGCGGCTGGAGCGGGAAGGGGTCATCACCGGCTATGGCGTGCGCCTGTCGGACGAGTACCGCGGTGGCTTCGTCAAGGCGCATGTGCTGATCACGCTGGCGCCAAAGTCCCTGCCGCGCGTGACGGCGGAGCTGAACGGCATTCCCGAGGTGCGCACGCTGCATTCGGTCAGCGGCACCTATGACCTCATTGCCATCGTCTCCGCCGCCTCCATCGCCGAGCTCGACCACCTGATCGACCGCATCGGCGAGCTGGAGGGGGTGGAGCGGACGCTGTCGTCCATCATCCTCTCGACACGCATCCAGCGCTGAGCGGCAGGGCGCTGGACACTGAGAATATCTGCAGCTGGGGCCTGTGAAAGCGCAGCAGGTTCCGCAAACCCTGCCAGGCAGCGCGAATGGCCAGGGCGCGTTCCTCGCGGGCGCGGCGTTCATAGTGGTCGCCTGTGTGCATCATGTCGGTTGCTCCGCATCAGTTCTGTTTCGATGCGACGACATTCGCATATCCGGGAAAATCTGATAATCTGGCTCGCATCGTAAGAACTCTTCGAAAGTTTCGGACAATGCGGCTTGAGGACTTGCGCTTTTTCGTGAGGGCGGCGGCCCTTGGCAGCCTGTCGGCGGCCGGCCGCGAGATCGGTCTGTCCCCGTCCGCGGCAAGCTCCCGTCTGGCGGCGTTGGAGCGGGATGTCGGCACCCAGCTTGTTCTCAGGACCACCCGCCGGATCCAGGCGACGGACGCGGGCGAATTGCTGCTGCGCAACGCCGGCGATGCGCTGGATCTTCTCGACGGGGCCTTGCGCGAAATGGAGGAGGGGGCCGAGACACCGCGTGGCACCTTGCGCATGTCCCTCAACATGTTCTTCGGACGCAAGCACGTGCTGCCCTATCTGGCCGAGTTTCGCGACCTCTATCCGGACCTCAGGCTGCATCTCGATTTTTCGGACCGGATCGTCGATCTCGTTGCCGAGGGATATGATCTGGCCTTGCGCGGCGCGCCGCTGGCAGATTCCAGCCTCATCGCCCGCCGCCTTGCCGGTAATCCCCGGGTGCTCTGTGCGTCGCCCGCCTATATCGCAAGACGCGGCGCGCCCCGGTCGCCAATGGAGCTGAAGGACCATGACTGTCTGAGTTTTCGCTCGATGCCGGTCTGGTATTTCGAGGGGCCACACGGCGAGATCGCGCATCCGGTCGAGGCCTCGATCAGCGGCGACAATGGCGACTTTGCCTATGATGCCGCCCGCCTCGGCCTTGGTCTGGCCATCAAGTCGCTGGCCCATGTCTGGGACGACCTGCGCGACGGGCATCTGGTCGCGGTCATGCCGGATTATCCGGTGACCCGCGTTGGCGCCATCTGGGCTGTCGCGCCTCCGGGCCGCTCCATGGCGCTGAAGGCCCGTGTTCTCGTTGACTTCCTGCGCGCCAAGTATGGCAGCCCCGCGTATTGGGAGGCCGATCACCGGATCCTTGGAGCAACGGCCGCCTGAGGCAAATAGAGGGTTCAGTTGCGGGCGCAAAGGCACTAAGAGTGAACCGGACTGTGGCCCCACGGGCCGCCCTCTGATCAACGGGAACACCCATGTCGCTTGTCGATTCCGTCACCAAGGCCTTTGTGCCGATCCACCGCGAAGGCTGGCCCTTCATTGCCATCGCGCTTGCCGCGACGCTGATCCTCGGCTGGTTCATCGAGCCGCTGTTCTGGATCGGCCTCTTCCTCACCGGCTGGGTCTGTTACTTCTTCCGCGATCCGCAGCGCGTCACCCCGGTGCAGGACGGTCTCGTCATTTCCCCGGCGGACGGCATCGTCAGCCAGGTCGGCCCCTGCCGCCCGCCGCTGGAGCTGGACCTTGGCGCCGAACCGATGATGCGCATTTCCGTGTTCATGAACGTGTTCAACTGCCATGTGAACCGCGCCCCGGTCAGCGGCCGCATCACCCGCGTTGCCTACAAGCCGGGCAAGTTCATCAATGCCGAACTGGACAAGGCCTCCGAGGACAACGAGCGCAACGGCCTCGTCATCGAGCATGGCGACACCCGCATCGGCGTCGTCCAGATCGCCGGCCTCGTCGCCCGCCGCATCGTCTGTTTCGTCCGGGAGGGCGAGAGCATTGCCGCCGGCGAGCGTTTCGGCCTCATCCGCTTCGGCTCCCGCCTCGACATCTACATGCCGATGGGCACCGTGCCCAAGGTCGCCCTTGGCCAGACCATGATCGCCGGTGAGACGGTTCTGGCCGATCTGACCGCAACGGCCGGAACTGCCCAGCCGCTGACCCGGGTCAACTGAGGCCCGCGACGAGAAGGAACACGGAAGGGATGAGCGTGACCCCGCCCTTTGCCAGCTTTGATCCCGGCGATGACAATGGCGGCGGCCGCCGCCCTGGCCGGTTTTCCAGGGTTCCGCTGCGCCTGATCCTGCCCAATCTGGTGACCCTGCTGGCGCTGTGCTCGGGCCTGACCGGCATCCGCATGGCGTTGGAAGGGCGGTGGGAGTTTGCCGTCGGCGCGGTGCTTCTGGCTGCCGTGCTCGATGCCCTTGACGGTCGCGTGGCCCGTTTGCTCAAGGGGACATCGAAATTCGGGGCGGAACTGGATTCCCTCGCCGATTTCGTCAACTTCGGCGTCACCCCGGCCCTGATGCTCTATGTCTGGCTTCTGGGCGAGGTCAAGTCGCTCGGCTGGATTGCCGCGCTCGCCTATGCCATCTGCGCTGCCCTGCGCCTTGCCCGCTTCAATGCCGCGCTGGATGATCCGGACAAGCCGGCCTGGTCGGTGAATTTCTTCACCGGCGTACCTGCTCCGGCTGGCGCGCTGACAGTCTTGATGCCGATCTATCTTGAGTTTCTCGGCATCCTGCCGCATTGGACCGAGCTTGCCCCTTTCGTTGCGCTCTACACGGTCTGCATCGGCCTGCTGATGATCAGCCGCCTGCCGACCTATTCGGGCAAGAAGGTCGGCACGCGCGTTCGCCGCGATCTGGTGCTGCCGCTGTTCGTGCTGGCGGTGCTGCTGGTCGCCCTGACGGTCAGCTATCCCTATCAGATGCTTGCCCTTGCGACACTTGCCTATCTGGCCTCGATTCCGCTTGCCCTGCGCAGCTACCAGGCCCATGTGCGCGCCGAGGCGGGCGGCCATCCCTTGCCCGAACATTCGCCGGACAAGGATGAGGACGACACGCTGGGCGATGAGGGCTCACCTGAGCCGGCGCCGGAACGCAAGCTGGACTGACGCTCCGCTCTCAGATCTGTCTTCAACAACACCGCCGGATCGCTCCGGCGGTGTTGTTGATGCCAAACCCTCTATCGTCATCCCGGACGCAGCGAAGTGGAGATCCGGGACCGGAGAGTCCAGGTCTCTCGGGGTTAACTCATTGAAATACAGAGGCTTCGACTCTCCGGTCCCGGCTCGGCGCTGCGCTTGGCCGGGATGACTTCGGTGGGGTCGAGGTTTATCAGCAGTCTGACCGCCGGATCGCTCCGGCGGTGTTTGTGTCTTGGCAGGATCACTCTGCGGCCAGTGGCAGGTCCATCGGCCGGGTCGCGGGCTCCTTGCGCTCCGGCAGGTTGACCACTGCTGCGGTCTGCGCAGCCGGGGCTGCAGCTTCATCGGTCACGGCTGCCGGTTTGCTCCGGAGTGTCAGGCGTCGGACGATCCGCTGGAATGTCCGCATCCAGGTGCTGGGCGCGGCGATCAGCACCGGCACCATCACGAGTGTCAGGATGGTCGAGAAAGCGAGACCCGAGATCACCGCCGTCGACAGTTGCACCCACCAGATCGCGGTGATCCCGCCGATGGCCGTCACCTGGTCAAAGAAGCTGAAGTTGATCTGCGTCGCCATCGGCACCAGGCCGATGATGGTGGTGATCGTCGTCAGCATGATCGGGCGCAGGCGTTGCAGCGACGTCTTCAGGATCGCGTCCAGCGTCGCCATGCCGTCCTCGCGGAAGCGATTGAACGTGTCGAGCAGGATGATGGCGTTGTTCACCACGATACCTGCCAGCGCCACGATTCCCGTTCCCGTCATGATGATCGAGAACTTCTGCCCCGTGATCCACATGCCCGCCAGCACCCCGAACACCGACAGCACCACGGTGAGCAGCGTGATGAATGTCTGGTAGAACGAATTGTACTGGGTGAGCAGGATCAGGAACATCAGGAACAGCGAGGCGACCATTGCCTTCATGAGGAACTCGCCGCTTTCCTTCTGGTCCTCATCCGCGCCGCGGAACTTCAGCAGCACGCTCTCCGGCCAGGTCTGGGTCTTCAGCCAGGCGTCCAACTCCTTCACCTTGTCATCCGGCAGCATGCCGGAGGCCTTGTCGACGGTGGCCTTAAGCATCATCGAATACTGGCCATCACGCCGGGTGATCGACGACACTTTCTGCGCCGCGGTCCGTTCGACGAAATTCGCCAGCGGCACGAGGCCGAGCGGCGTCTGTAGCCGAAGTTCGTCGAAGCGGTCGAGCGTGCGTTCGCTCTCCGGCAGGCGGACGCGGATATCCACTTCGTCCTCGCTGTCGCTCGGCCGGTACTTCCCGATCAGCACGCCGTTGGTCACGAGCTGCACCATGCTGCCGACCGAGGCGATCCCCGCCTGATAACGGCCGGCCTGTTCGCGGTCGATAGCAAGCTGCCATTCGATGCCGGGCAGGGGACGGTCATCCTCCTGGTCGATCAGAGCGTCCATCTGGTTCATATGCGCCCGGATCCGCGCCACCGTCTCGACGACGGTGGCATAGTCGGTCGAGCGCACCTCCAACTGCACGTCCTTGCCGGTCGGAGGTCCGCCCTCGATCTTGCGCAGTTCCACCTTGATGCCGGGCAGGGGCGCGGTCCGGTCGCGGATCTCCTGCGAGATCTCGACATAGCTACGCCGGCAGCAATAGTCCGACAGGTCGAGCTGGATCTCGCCGATCACGTCGGCCGGCTTGCCCTGGATCCCCAGCGCGTTGCCGCCGCCGCCGCCGCCGCCGGGTGCAAAGGCCGAAGTCACGGCATTCTCGATGCCCGCTGTCGCCAGAACTTCCCGTTCCACATCGGCGACCAGGTCCCGTGCCTCGGCGGCTGACAGGTTACCGCGTCCCGAGATCAGCACCACGGCCTGTTTCGGCTCCTCGTCAACGAAGAACTCGACACCGGCACTGTTGCTTGAAAAGCCGGTGAAGATCCAGACGCACAGGACGACCATGCCGCCAAGCGCCACAAGGGTGCCGAACGGATTGCCGGCCAGGAACTTCAGGCTCCGCACGTAGATCCCGCCAATGCCGCGCACTTCGCGCACATCAAAGGCGTGGGATCCTGACAGGATTTCCGCCTGCGCCTTGTCCTCGGCAGCCCGGATGGCGGCGCGGGCCTGCGACCAGCGCACGACGGGACGCAACACCAGGAATGACAACCCGCCAGCCAGCAGGAAGGCCGCGCCCGCCAGCGGCAGGGTCAGGTTGCCATCCAGCACAAAGCCGAGAAGGGGCGCCTCGACAACCGTCATTGCCGCAAGGCTGGCGAACACCAGCGCAAGCAGAACGGCGGCATGGCGGGAAATGAAATGCGAGATGCTTGCAAAGATGCCGCCGGTCACCGGAATGAACACCGTCGCGGTCACCAGCGCTGCCGTCAGGACGATGATGACCATGATCGGCAGGTAGCTCATGAACTCACCGGCAACGCCTGGCCACATCAGCATCGGCAGGAAAGCTGCCAGCGTTGTCGCGGTCGAGGAGATGATCGGCCAGAACATCAGCTTGGCGGCACGGATATAGGCTTCCTTGTCTTCCATGCCCTCCGCGATCTTGCGGTCGGCGTATTCCACCATCACGATAGCGCCGTCCACCAGCATGCCGACGGTCAGCACAAGGCCGAACATCACCATGATGTTTACGGTGTATCCAAGCCCGGCCAGCATCAGGAAGCCGACCATGAAGGAAGTCGGGATCGCAAGGCCCACCAGCAGCGCCGAGCGCACACCAAGCGTTGCGATGATCAGCACCATCACGAGGAAGATCGCCGTCAGGATCGAGGATTCCAGCGAGCCGAGCACCTCGAAGATGTTGGCCGACTGGTCGAGCATGAAATCGACCCGGATCGTCTCGGGCCAGTCCTTCGACGTCTCCTCGACGATCTTGCGCACGGCCGCGTTGTTTTCGATGACGTTGGTGCCGATTCGCTTGGTGATGTTGAGCGCAATCGCCGGCTGTCCATTGACGCGAGTGTAGGATGTCGCATCCTTGAACGTGCGCCGGATCTCGGCCACATCGCCAAGCGTCACGACGCCCTCACCGAACTGCTTCAGCGGCAGCGAATAGACGTCCTCGGCGGTCTCGACGAGGCCCGGGACCTTAACGTTAAACCGGCCAGCGCCACTGTCGATGAAGCCTGCGGGGACCAGCTGGTTGTTCTGCGTCAGCGACGTCAGAAGCTCCTGCTGGGTGATGGCATAGGATTCCAGCTTGCGCGTGTCGATCAGGACTTCCAGCAACTCTTCCCGGTGCCCGGCAAGATCGGCCGAGCGGACGGTATCGATGGACTCGATCTGGTCCTTCAGCTTGCGCGCATGGGTATAGAGCGTGCGCTCCGGCACATTGCCCGACAGCGTAACGGTGATCGTCGGGGCGAGGGCGAAGTTGGTTTCGCTGATCGTCGGCTCGTCGGCCTCTGACGGCAGTTTTGCCTTGGCCTGATCCACCTTGTCGCGCACATCCGACATGGCCTCGTCCTTGTTGAACGAGATGTCGAACTCGAGCACGATGCCGGCATGGCCTTCGGAGGCGATAGCGGTCAGTTCCTTCAGCCCATCGAGGCTGCGCAGTTCGGTTTCCATCGGCCGCACGAGCAAGCGCTCTGCATCTTCCGGGGAAATGCCCTGCTGGCTGATCGAGACATAGAACACCGGCACGTCGATGTCCGGGCTGTCCTCCTTCGGGATGCCGATATAGGTGAAGGTGCCCGCCACGACGAGCGCCATCATCAGCATGAACACCGTCTTCGGACGGCGCAGGATGGCTTCCAGCATATCGATCATTGGGCTGCCTCCGCCACTTCGGTCACCGGCTCGACGGTCTGTCCGTCGCCGACGAAGTCCTGTCCGACGACGATAACCCGAACCACCTCAGGCAACCCGCTGACCCAGACCCCGTCGGACTCGCCGCCAAGGATGGTAACCGGTACGAACTTCGCTGTGTTGTCTTCCGCAAGGACCCGCAAGCCGACGCGGCCTGCGTCGTTCAGGGTGAGGATGGCCGGCGAGATCTTGTGCGCCTTTTCCGCTCTCAGCGGCAGCCGGGTCAGCGCTGTGGTGCCGTCGCGGGCAAGACCGTCGGCATTGGGAAACTCGATCTCGACGCGGAATGTGCGTGTGTTCGGGTCAGCCGCCGGCGCGACGTAGCGCACCTTGCCTTGCGGCGTATGTCCCGTGATCAGGTTCACTTCGGCCGGCATGCCCACCTGGATGAGGCTGATGCTCGCCTCGGAGACCTGGCCAATGGCAATCATCGGGTCGGTGTCGACAATTGTCCCGCAGGCCGAGCCGATGGAGAGATGGTCGCCGACCTTCGCCATCGGGCTTTCGACCACACCGGAGATTGGCGCGCGGATGATTGTCCGCTCCAGTTCCAGTTCGGCTTCCCGCAGACGGGCAGTCGCGGCATCAAAGCCTGCCCTTAGGGCAGTCACCCGGTTTTCCGCCGTAAACCCCTTTGAGCTCAGTTGTGCCGCAGCTTCGAGGTCGATCCGGGCCTGGGTCAACTGGGCCTGGGCTTCCAGCACCCGTGCTTCGCGGGTGCCGCGATCAAGCACGCAGAGCGGGTCGTCCATGGCGACGACCGTGCCTTCCCTTGCTGGACGTTCGATGATCCGCCCGGTCGTTTCTGCCCGGACTGTGACTTTTGCATGGGCTTCCGTGATGCCGCGAATGTCCAGTACGTTGATGCGGTCAGTCGCCGTCATCTCCCGCACTTTCACCTTGAAGGGGGCATCCTTGCGGCTTTCGGGCCGTTCAGCCAGCGGCCGGGCGGCGTTTTCGCCGTCACTGCGGCCACCGACCACGACATCGCCGCTCCACATCCAGAAGCCCACGCCTCCGGCAAGGAGTGCCGCGAGCACATAAGACATCTTCAGTTTCATGACCTGTACTCCGTCAAACGGAAGAAAAAACACCGTGTCACTCGGCAGCCGCCGTCACCTGACACGGTTCTGGTTTGGTCTCGGCGATCTGCTCGAGCTCCGACCGGTTCATTTCGAGAAACTTGAGATTTTGTTCCATGCAGGTGAGGCCGCAATTGATCGTCCAGCGCGTTGCCGGATGATCGCATTTCTGCGTCATCTCCCGGAGCTGGCTGATTTCGGCGCGGATCTGGTCCATCTGCCGGTCGACGGCCCTGCGCACCACAGCCGCCCCGACCAGGTCGGCGCACATGGCCACGAGTAGGAAAGGCGAGCGGAATGTGTCTTCGGCCAGCGGCTCCGACAGGAGTGCCTTCAGTTCGGCGCGCCCGGTGTCGGTGATTGAGTAGACCTTGCGGGCAGGCTTGCCTTCCTGCGGCTCGTGCCGAACCGTCACAAGCCCCTCGGCGTCAAGCTTGGCAAGGGTGGGATAGATGGAGCCGAAACCGGCTTCCTCGAAGTAGCTGAATTCCCCCTCTGTCGAAGCCTTGCGGATTTCATATCCGGTGGCATCGCCAAAGTTGAGGATAGCAAGGCACAATCTACGCACGCTCATGGTTCCAGTTATGCCCCGTGTTCGGACGTGGCAGGTGTCCCGCCCGCCATCGCCCGTGTCTCGCCTTTGGTTGCCCTTACGGGCGCGGTTGTCGACCGGACCTGCCGGAATGGACAGGTGCCCTGTCCGACCGGCCCGCTTCGCCTTGGATTAACTCCTGACCTGAGCCCGTTGCCGCGGTGCTCCGGTCAGGAAGCAACTTGATTTCTGTGTCGATGCATCCCACGTTCTCGGTGGTCAGAAGGATCTTTCCGCCGCTGCAGGTACCGGCAATCCGGATCGCGTCTCCTACGCGATAGACCTGATATCGGATCGATATATATCAAAACAATATAGCTCGGTAAAATAAACAGGCCGCGCCCGGCGAAATTGCTGCGGCTGGCAAGCCCTGCGTCCGTACGGATCCATTTTGCTGTTCTTGCGATGGTTCGCCGCGCCGGTTTCGCCATTTGGCCCATTGCCGAGCTGTCAAAGCTGGCGCATGCTCGACAGGTGACTTCCGGTTTCCCGCTGGGGTCACGCAAAAACAAGACATCGGCGAACCGGTGTTTCCCTGTGCGACCAGACCCGGATCTGGAGGTCCCCTGATGAAGACTGACCTGCCGTTGCTTCAGCGCCATATCGAGCGCGTCCTGCCGGAAAATCCGCTGTTCCGTCTGCTTGCCATCAATGGCGCGGTCGGCGTTCTCGTCTCCCTGCTTGTTCTGGTCGGGCTGCTCGTCAGCAATGCGGCCGGCCTGCGCGATCTCATCGTCAATGCCGATGATCCGGTTGTCCCGATAGTGCTGCTTGGCTTTGGCCTCATCATCACCTTGGGCTCCGCTGTCATGGGTACCGCGATCATGTCGCTGCCCTCCGACGAGGACACGGGCTCCGGTCGCCGGGACCGCATCGAGGGCGAGCTGATCCCGATCCGCGTGCACGCCACCGTGCGCCGCCCGCTGCCTCGCGACTGACCCCGCGCATCTGCGTCTTGCCAAAGCCGCGCGGGTCAGGTTCCATAGCCTGAATTTGCAGAAGGAATTCAGGCGTATGGACGCATCCTACCCCCGTGACATGGTCGGCTACGGCCGTGCCATTCCCCATCCGCACTGGCCGGGCGAAGCCAATGTGGCGGTGCAGTTCGTCGTCAACTACGAGGAAGGCGGCGAGAACAACATCCTGCATGGCGATGCGGCCTCCGAGGCCTTCCTGTCCGAGATCGTCGGGGCACAGCCCTGGCCGGGCAAGCGCCACTGGAACATGGAATCCATCTACGAATACGGCTCGCGCGCCGGCTTCTGGCGGCTGTGGCGCATGTTCACCAGCCGCAACATCCCCGTCACCGTCTATGGCGTCGCGACCGCGCTCGCCCGCAATCCGGACGTGGTCGCGGCCATGAAGGAGGCCGACTGGGAAATCGCCTCGCACGGCCTCAAGTGGGTCGAGCACGCCGACATGCCGGAGGAGGTGGAGCGCGCCCAGATCCTCGAGGCCATCCGCCTGCATGAGGAGGTGACCGGTTCGCGCCCGATGGGCTGGTACACCGGCCGCTGCTCCATGAACACCCGCCGCCTCGTCATGGAAACCGGCGGTTTCCTCTATGACAGCGACAGCTACGCCGACGATCTGCCCTATTGGGTCGAGGGCCCGAACGGGCCGCATCTGGTCATTCCCTACACGCTCGACGCCAACGACATGCGCTTCGCCACGCCCCAGGGCTTCAACACCGGCGACCACTTCTTCGACTATCTCAAGGACAGCTTCGACACGCTCTACCGCGAGGGCGAGGAGGGCAGCCCGAAGATGATGTCGATCGGCCTGCATTGCCGCCTCGTCGGACGTCCGGGCCGGGCGGCCGCGCTCGCCCGCTTCCTCGACTATGTCGCCGGCCACGACAAGGTCTGGCTCACCCGCCGCATCGACATCGCCTGGCACTGGCACGCCCACCACTCCGCCGGGTGAGGGCATTTGATGTGGCTTTGGGCGGTTCATGCCGGATCGCCCGGCCCATATCCTCCAAACCCTGAGCCCGCCATGCCGTCGCCCGCGTCCCTTCCCAGTTACCACCTCTACGGCGAGACCGAGGGCGCGGCGGAGTTTGACTTCTTCCACATCGAGACCATCCGCGCCCGCTCCCGGGCGCTCGGCTGGCAGCTCGAGCCCCATGCCCACGCCCATCTGGCCCAGGTGCTGCACATCACGCGGGGCGGCGGGCGGCTGGTGGAGGAGGGCGGCGAGCGCGAGATCCGCCCCGGCGGCCTCTGCTTCACCCCGCCGCACACGCTGCATGGCTGGAGCTTCCAGCCCGACACCGAGGGCTATGTGGTCTCCTTCACGCCCGACTATCTCGTCTCCGGCGGCACCACCCGCTCGGAGGCCGAGCAGCGCGCGCTGACCTCCAGTGGCAACACGCTGATCCATCCCGAGTCCGATGGTGCCCGCCTCGGCTTCTACTGCGCCGAGATGGCGGCCGAGTTCGACACCGGTCGCCGCCGCCGCGCCCTGTTCCGCCCGCTCGTTGCCCTGACGCTCCTGGTGCTGTTTCCCGGCGAAGGCCCCGCCGTTGCCCCCGATGCCGCGCCCGGTTTTTCCCTGTTCCGCTTTCGCCAGCTGGTCGAGGAGCGCTACCGCCAGGACTGGAACGCCGAGCCCTATGCCGAGGCCATGGGCCTCACCGTGCAGCGGCTCAACCGCTACAGCCGCCTGTTCATCGGCCGCACCGCGCCCCAGGCGGTGCGCGAGCGTCTCATCATCGAGGCGCGCCGCCTGCTCGCCTTTTCCGGTCTGAGCGTGTCCCAGGTCGCCTATGAGCTGGGCTTCGAGGATCCGGCCTATTTCTCCCGTGTCTTCCGCAAGGAGACCGGCGAGGCCCCGGCCGATTTCCGCGCCCGCCACCGCGACGACGGCCCAGCCTGACGGGGCTGACCAGAGGCGAGCGAGCGGCCAACATTAACGATGTTTTAACAATTTGAGTTAATTTCGCGTTAAAGGCGTGGGTTTGGCGGCGTGCCTGCGTTAATCAATTGGGCAGGAGACGAACTGACCGGACCGCCTGCGCATGAGCCGCCTGCTGACCCTGACGCCCCGCTATGCCGGGATCTATCTGACCGCGATCAATCTGATGCTCGTCGGCTGGCTGGTCGGGCTTGATCCGCGCGCGGTGAGCGATGTTGCCCACACCGTCGTCCCCTCGGTGGTCGGGCAGGAGACGCTCCAGCTCTCCGCCTCGCGCCTCATCCCCTTCAGCGAGCTGTGCCCGCCCTGCACCCGCCTCGTGCGCGATGTGATCGCCTTTGACCGCCAGATCACCGCCGATGCGCAAGCCTACATGACCAGCCTGCTGTCCACTGCACAGGCCGATACTGCAATGGCAGACCCGGCAAGTTCCGAGGCTTCGGTTCAGTAGGGCAATCCGGCGTAGTTCTCCGCAAGGCTCGTCTGCGCCGCCTGCGATCCGGCGAGATAATCCATCTCCGCCTGCTGCATCCGTGCGTCGAAGGTGCCTTCCTCTGGAAACTGATGTAACAGCCGCGTCATCCACCAGGAGAAGCGCTCCGCCTTCCAGATCCGTGCCAGCGCCCGCGCCGAATAGGCATCGACCCCGGCCTCGGACTTCTCCCTGTAGAACTCGATCAGGCCTTCCGAGAGATAGTGGATGTCTGAGGCGGCCAGATTGAGCCCCTTTGCCCCCGTCGGCGGCACGATATGGCCCGCATCCCCGGCCAGGAACAGCCGGCCGAAGCGCAGCGGTTCGGCGACGAAGCTGCGCAAGGGGGCAATGCTCTTCTCGATCGACGGTCCCGTCGTCATCCGTGCGGCCGCCTCCTCGCCCAGCCGGCGCTTCAGCTCGTCCCAGATCGCCGCATCCGGCCAGGCCTCCAGCGGCGTGTCGAGCGGCACCTGGATGTAGTAGCGCGACAGGCTGTGCGAGCGCATCGAGGCCAGCGCGAAGCCGCGCGGATGGTTGGCATAGATCAGCTCGTGGTCCACCGGCGGCACATGCGCCAGGATGCCGAGCCAGCCGAAAGGATAGACCTTCTCGTAGTCGGTGATCGCCCCCTTGGGCACGCTCGCCCGCGCCACGCCATGATAGCCGTCGCAGCCACAGATGAAGTCGCAGGCGATCTCCCGCGTCACCCCGTCCTGCACATAGGTCACCCGCGGCTGGTCGCCGTCGAAGTCGAGCGGCGTCACCGCCTCGGCCTCGTAAATGACCTGTGCGCCCCGCGCGTCATGCGCCTGCATCAGGTCCCGCGTCACCTCGGTCTGGCCATAGACCATGACGCTGCGCCCGGTCAGCCGCATCAGGTCAATCCTGAGGGCCGTCTCGCCCACGGCAAGGCGGAAGCCGTCATGCGGCAGCCCGATCTCGTGCATCCGCTGGCCGAGGCCAGCCCGCTCCAGCATGTCCACCATGCCCTGTTCCAGCACGCCGGCGCGGATGCGCGACAGCACATAGTCGGCGCTCTTGCGCTCCAGCACCACGCAATCGATGCCGTTCAGATGCAGAAGCTGCGACAGCAGCAGGCCCGACGGCCCGGCTCCAATGATGACGACCTGCGTGCGCACGGGGATCTCCTCCTCACCCGGCCGCCCCTCCGCCGCCGGTGAAGGCCACTCTCTCCCATGCGCTGTTCTGCCTGAATGGACGATCCGGGCATTCGCTTGGACAATTTCGCCGGCGATGCCCGCCTGGCTTCTGACTCATTTCCTGAAGCGCCTGACTCAGTTTCGCAACCATCGGACTCACCACATCAACTTGCCAAAGCTGCTGCGGAAACAGCGTCTTGTCCAATGAAACGGAATCGGATTGTGACCCGGCTGAATCAATTTGCGAGGCCGCTCAAGTGGATCAGATGACGGCGGCAACCGGATCCGGCAGACTGGATCGGATCGTGTCACATGGTTGGTCGCAAGGGAAGGGGGACCGGATGAGCCGGATCACGGATGGAACCCGGACGCGGGCCAAGGACCTGCGCCGCGACCAGACCTTTCAGGAACGCGCCCTCTGGCCGCATCTTCGCGCCCTGAAAGCGCAAGGCCTTCATGTCCGCCGGCAAGCTCCCATCGGCCCCTACATCGCCGACTTCGCCCTCTTGTCCCATCGCCTCGTCATCGAGATTGATGGCGACAGCCACGGCGCCCCCGGCCAGTCCCGCCACGATGCCACCCGCGACCAGTGGCTCGCATCCCAGGGCTTCACCGTCTGGCGCTTTTCCGCCCGCGACGTCGAACACAATCTGGAAGGCGTCGTCGAAACCATCCTCCTGCGCCTTGGATTGTTTGGCCCGGAGAATGATTGACGTTTGAACCCTTTGTTTTCCGCAGAGCCCCCCACCCCCGACCCTACCGGGGTCGAGCCTCGGGTCTCGCCCCGCCTTCGGCCCCCACGAGGGGGAGGGGAGCAGAAGCGCCGAGCCCGGGTTTCCTGCCACGTCGAATTCAGAATATTGGTGTCGGCGATTATGGCGTCACGGCAAAGCCTCTCCGCCCCCCTCCCCCTGGTGGGGAGGGGTTAGGGGTGGGGGGGAGTCCCACGCTCCAGCCTCTATGCAAGGACGCAGCACGCCAACCCAGAGGCACTCTCTATCGCTGAACCGTTCCGCCCCGCCGAGCCCCCCACCCCCACCCCCAACCCCTCCCCACGAGGGGGAGGGGAGCAGAAGCGCCGTGCCTTGATCTCCCACGAATTCGAAACCAGAGTGTTGGTCTCGGCCTGCCTTCGCCCCCATGGCACAGCCTCTCCGCCCCCCTCCCCCTGGTGGGGAGGGGTTAGGGGGGGTACCCCGCCCAGTGCCATGAGTTTGGTTGAACAGAATTTCGGCTCGTTAGAACACGAACCTCGAAAACCTACTAGACCCCGCCGATCTCCAGCCCCAATTCACCCCCGCCTCAATGCCTCCAGCGCCCGGCCAATCAGCGCATCGGCCGCGCCCAAATGCCGGGCGGGGTCCTTGAGGCTGTCCCAGTCGATCGGGGCGGACGCCTTCGTGCGCAGGACGTCGATGAGGTTCTGGCCGGAGGTAAGCGCCTCGGCGCAGGCGGTCTTGACGAGGGCTTGCGCCGCGCTGCGCGGCATGTGGTCGGCGAGGGCGAAGCTGGCGGCCTCGGCCAGCATCAGGCCTTGTGCTGCCTCGAAGGTCGCGCGCATGGCCGCTTCGTTGACGCTGAGGCCGGCAACAAGGTCGGCCGCCGTGGCAAGGGCAGCGCCCGTCTGCAGCAGCATGTCGGGCAGGTGCAGCTGTTCGATCAGCCAGGCCGCACCGCTGCGCTCCTGTTCGGCAAGGGCTGCCTGATTGAGCACGCCGGCAAGACCACCGGTGCTGCGGGCGAGCGCGATCAGCACTTCGGCCGCCACCGGATTGGCCTTGTTCGGCATGGTCGAGGAGCCGCCCGCCCCGGCAAGGCTGACCTCGCCGATCTCGTTCTGGGCGAGCAGCACCACATCTTGGCCCATCTTGCCGAGACTGCCGGTGATGAGCGCCAGCAGGCTGCCCAGTTCCAGCATCGTGTCGCGCGCGGTGTGCCAGGGCAGGGCCAGGGTCGTCAGCTTCAGCCGGGCGGCGAGCCGCGCCTCGACGGCGAGCGCCTCAGGCCCGAGTGCCGCCAGATTGCCCGAGGCCCCGCCGAGCGAGACGGCGAGCAGCCGGGGGCGCAGCTCGGCGAGCCGGTCGAGATGGCGCGTCAGCGGCAGCACCCAGCCTGCGACCTTGAGACCGAAGCTCGTCGGCGTTGCCTGTTGCATCCGCGTGCGCGCGGCAATCGGCGTTGCCCGGTGCGCTTCGGCCAGCGCGCCAAGCGCAAGGGCGAGCGCTTTCAGCCGCGTCTCGAACAGATCGAGGATCCGGGCAAGACGCAGCACCAGCGCGGTGTCGACGATGTCCTGGCTGGTCGCGCCCCAATGGACATAGCCGGCATCCTCCGCCGGCACCGCCTGGCGCAGGGCGGCAACGAGGGCGGGAACGGGGACGCCGTCGCGCCCCATCCCTGCCTTGAGCGCCTCAAGGTCCGGCGTCAGGAGCCGGGCGGCGTCGGCAATCCGCGCCGCCGCCTCCGCCGGGATCAGGCCGCAGTCGGCCTCCGCCAGCGCCAGTGCCGCTTCCACCTCCAGTAGGGCCGCGACCTCGGCCGTCGCCCCGAGCAGGGCTTCGGTCTCTGGATCGCGGATCAGTCCGGCGAGGAGGCAATCGCGGCTTGGGGACATGGCTCAGACCGCCTCGATGGCGATGGCGATGCCCTGGCCGACGCCGATGCACATGGTGGCCAGCGCCAGCTTGCCGCCGCGCTGCTTCAGCTCCAGTGCTGCCGTGCCGGTGATGCGGGCGCCCGATGCGCCAAGCGGATGGCCGAGGGCGATGGCGCCGCCGTTCGGGTTCACCTGCGGCGCATCGTCGGCAAGACCGAGATCGCGCAGCACGGCAAGGCCCTGCGAGGCGAAGGCCTCGTTCAGCTCGATCACGTCGAAGCTGGCGGGCGACAGGCCGAGCCGGGCGCAGAGCTTGCGCGTCGCCGGGGCCGGGCCGATGCCCATGATGCGCGGCGGCACGCCGGCGGTTGCCCCGCCAAGCACGCGGGCAATCGGCGTCAGGCCGTATTTCTCCACCGCCGCGCGCGAGGCAAGGATCAGCGCCGCCGAGCCGTCGTTGACGCCGGACGCATTGCCGGCCGTCACGGAGCCACCGTCGCGGAACGGCGCCTTCAGCTTGGCAAGGCCGTCCAGCGTGGTGTCGGCGCGCGGGTGCTCGTCCTTGTCGATCAGGATCGGATCGCCCTTGCGCTGGCTGATCGAGACGGGGACGATTTCCCTGGCGAGCCGGCCATTCTCCTGGGCGGCGACGGCCTTCTGCTGGCTCCGGAGCGCAAAGGCGTCCTGGTCGGCGCGGGAGATGTTGAATTCGGTGGCGACGTTCTCGGCCGTCTCGGGCATCGAGTCGATGCCATACTGCTTCTTCATCAAGGGGTTGACGAAGCGCCAGCCGATCGTGGTGTCGTGGATCTCGGCATGGCGCGAAAAGGCGGTGTCGGCCTTCGGCATGACGAAGGGCGCGCGCGACATGCTTTCCACGCCGCCGGCGATCATGATCTCGGCCTCGCCGCACTTGATGGCGCGGGCTGCCGTGATCACCGCATCCATGCCGGAGCCGCAGAGCCGGTTCATGGTGGTGCCCGGGACGGTGTCGGGCAGGCCGGCCAGCAGGGCGGCCATGCGGGCGACGTTGCGGTTGTCCTCGCCCGCCTGGTTGGCGCAGCCGTAGATCACCTCGTCCAGCACGGCCCAGTCCACATCCGGATTGCGCGCCATCAGCGCGGCGATCGGCACGGCCGCCAGATCGTCGGCGCGCACGCCGGACAGGCTGCCGCCAAACCGGCCGATCGGGCTGCGCACATAGTCGCAGATGAAGACATCACGCATCAGAACCTCCTCCATGGGCAGCCTTGGTGCGCGCATGCAGGTCGCGCAGCACCTCAAGCTCCTCTTGCGTCGGGGCAGGGGTCTCGCCCACCTCCGCCGCGAATCTGGCTTTCCAGCCGACCGTATCCGCGACCATCTCGCGGGTCACGCCCGGATGAAGCGAGGTGACCGTGAATTCTTTCGTTTCGGCGTCCGGTTGCCAGATGGCCAAATCGGTGATCAGCCGGGTCGGACCCTTGGTGGTCACGCCATGATCGGCCCGGTCCGTGCCGCCCTTGCCGTGGCCCAGCGAGGTGACGAAGTCGAGCTTCTCGACGAAGCCGCGGTTCGACTGTTTCATGGTGATGAAGATCTCGCGGCAGGAGATCGCGATCTCCGGCGCCCCGCCGCCACCGGGCAGGCGCACCTTCGGCTTCTCGTAGCTGCCGACGACGGTGGTGTTGAGGTTGCCGAAGCGGTCGATCTGCGCCCCGCCGAGAAAGCCGATGGTGATCCGCCCGCCCTGCAGCCAGTAGCGGAACATCTCCGGCACCGACACGGTGCAGAGCGCCGTCTCGCAAAGTTCGCCATCACCGATGGACAGGGGCAGCACGTTCGGCGCGGTGCCGATGGTGCCGCTCTCGTAGATGAGGGTGATGTCCGGCGCATGGGTCAGCCGGGCGAGGTTGCAGGCCGCCGAGGGGGCACCGATGCCGACGAAGCAGACATCGTCGTTGGTCAGCGCGCGGGCAGCGGCGATGGTCATCATCTCGGTCGGGGTAAAGCTGGTCATCTTACGCGTCTCCCGTCTTGAGGAGCGGGGCAACCCGGCCGGCGAACACGTCGGGGCCGGCATTGGTCACGTTTTGGGTCATCCAGGTCAGGAAATTGTCGCGGTCTGACGCGATCTTGTCCCATTCGATATAGGCGGCGTTGTCGCGCGGATAGACGCCCTGCACATAGGAGGGATGCGCCCCGCCGGGCACCTTCACCACCGAGGTGACGGTCCAGGACGGCAGGATGCAGGCATTGGGGCTGGGGCTTGCGAGGTCGTCGACGATCTCCTCGACGGTCACGATGGCGCGCCTGGCCGCCAGCACGGCTTCCTTCTGCACCCCGACAATTCCCTCCAGCAGCACGTTGCCCTTCCGGTCGGCCCGCTGGGCATGGATCACGGTCACGTCCGGCCGGAGTGCCGGAACGGCCGCCAGTTCCTCGCCGGTGAAGGGGCACTTGACGAAGCGGATGTTGGGGTTGACCCGCGTCAGCTCCGCGCCGCGATAGCCGCGGAAGATGGCGCAGGGCAGGCCCGACGCGCCCGCCTCATAGGCATTGGCCATGGCCGCGTGGCTGTGCTCCTCGATCTCGATCGGGTGCGGCCAGCCGTTCTCCACCGCATCGCGCAAGCGGCGCAGGAGGCCGACGCCCGGGTTGCCGGCGAAGGAGAAGATCAGCTTCTTCACGCAGCCCATGCCGATCAGCTGGTCGTAGATCATGTCCGGCGTCATCCGGATCACGGTCAGATCCTTGCGCCCCTGACGGATCACCTCATGCGCGGCCGCATGCGGGATGAGATGGGTAAAGCCTTCAAATGCAACGGAATCTCCGTCGTGGATGTTCTCCGCAACGGCGTCGTGCAGGGACTGGATTTTCGCCATGGCTGGTCGCTTCAGCTCTTCGGATCAAGTGAAAATGGGGAAGGGGCCAGGTGGTGGGAAACCGGTCCCGGCAGGGCGGTCAGATGTCGAAGAAGACGGTTTCCCGATCGCCCTGGAGATGGATGTCGAAGCGGTAGACAAGGCCGTCCGGCGTTTCCTGCCGCTCCGCGATCAGCGTCTTGCGGCGGACCTCCTGCTCGATCAGGCGCAGCACCGGGTCATTCGCGTTGGCGCTCTCTTCATCAGAGAAGTAAAGCCTTGTATTCAAACCGATATTGATGCCGCGCGCGACGATCCAGAGGCTGATGTGCGGGGCCTGGGGCCGGCCGTCGCGCCAGGGCACCGAACCCGGCTTAATGGTGTCGAGGAGGAAGACGCCGGTGTCGAAATCCGAACAGGAGCGGCCCCAGCCGCGAAAGTCCGGGTCGAGCGCCTTGGTCTGGGTGTCGTCCGGATGGTTGAACCGGCCCTCGCTGTTGGCCTGCCAGCTCTCGACCAGCACGTCGCGCACCGGCGTGCCCGTGCCATCCAGCACCCGGCCCTCGATGCGGATGCGGGTGCCGCGTGTCTGAGGTCCTGCAACCACATGCGAGAAATTCTTCTCGAAAATGTCGAAGCCGGCGGCGGCCGGTGCGAGACCGATATGGACATAAGGGCCGGCCGTCTGGCTGGTCGTCTCGGAGAGATAGTTGAGCGGCTGCACCATGGTCAGTTTCCTTCCAGCCGGTTCTCGAACAGGGTGGACCGCCGCCCGCGCAGGACGATGTCGAACTTGTAGGCGCGGCAGTCGAGCGGCACAGTGGCGCGCAGGTCCAGCGGCGCGATCAGGCGCTTGATCGCCTCGGGATCCGGGATCGTCTTGACGATCGGGCAGACGTCGATGAGCGGATCGCCCTCGAAATACATCTGGGTGATCAGGCGCTGGGTGAAGGAGCGGCCGAAGATCGAGAAGTGGATATGGGCCGGACGCCAGCTGTTGACATAGTTGCGCCAGGGATACGGGCCCGGCTTGATCGTGCGGAAGTAGTAATAGCCGTTCTCGTCCGTCAGGCAGCGGCCGCAGCCGCCGAAATTCGGGTCGATCGGGGCGAGATAAGTGTCCTTCTTGTGCCGGTAGCGGCCGCCCGCATTGGCCTGCCAGAATTCGACCAGCGTGTGCGGCACCCCGCGCCCGTTCTCGTCCAGCACCCGGCCATGCACGATGATGCGCTCGCCGATGGGCTCGCCGGTCTTGGCGTAGTTGAGGATCAGATCGTTATCGAGCGGGCCGAGGTCATCGGCGGTGAACACCGGGCCAGTGATCTCGCCGATGCCCTGCTCCAGTGACAGAAGCGCCTTCTGCGGCGAGCGCGTGACCGAGGTCTTGTAGATCGGGGTGAAGGCTGGCGGATGCACAGTGAGATCGCGCTGGTAATAGTCGCCCTCGCGCGGCCCTGCAGGGCGGTTGGTGCCGAAGCTGCTCACGGCTGCTCTCCCTTGTGGCGAACGGCGTCGCCGTCCTCAGGTTCCCTCATTTCGTCGTCCAGCCGACCTGCCGCAGCCAGCGTGTCGCGGGCAATGCGGAAGGCCGTGTTGGCAGCCGGAACCCCGGCATAGATGGCCACATGCATCAAGGCTTCGCGAATGTCGCGGGCCGAGGCACCGGTGTTGGCGGTGGCCCTGACATGCATCGCCAGTTCCTCATGATGGCCGAGCCCGGCCAGAAGCGCGATGGTGACGAGGCTGCGTTCGCGCCGGGTCAGCGTGTCATCGCTCCACACCGTTCCCCAGGCGCTCTCCACGATCAGGGTCTGAAAGTCGGCGTCGAAGGGGGTCATGCTGGCAATCGAGCGGTCGACATGGGCGTCGCCCAGCACGGCGCGTCGCGTGGTCATGCCGGTGGCATGGCGCGACCCGGGCGAGCGGACCTTGGGGGCAGCGGGCACGGGGTCAGACAACGGCGGTCTCCTCAAGAAAGGCATCCAGGGCGGCGCAGAAGGCATCCGGGGTCTCGATGCAGGGCAGGTGGCCTGCGCCGGCGATCAGGATGAAGCGGGCGTCCCGTATTAGCCGGGCCGTGGCCTCGACGAGGGCCGGCGGCGTGGCACCGTCCTCGCTGCCCGCAATCACCAGCGTTGGCATCGGCAGCTGCGATGTGCTGTGGGTCAGGTCAGCGGCGGCAAGGGCGGCACAGGTGGCGAGATATCCTTGGCGCGGCGTGCGCGTCAGCATCGCGCGCCAGCCGGCAAGCGCGACGGGCTCTGCCTTGCGGAAGGCGGCCGAAAACCAGCGCTCCAGGATCGGATCTGCAATTGCCTCGATCCCGCCTGCCTCGATCAGGCGGATGCGGTCCTGCCATGTCTCGGCCGTGCCGATGCGGGCGGCGGTGTTGCTGAGAACAAGCGCCGGCACCTTGTCCGGATGACGGGCCGCAAAGCCCTGCGCCACAAGGCCGCCTACCGACAGGCCGACGGGAATGCTGCGGTCAACGCCAAGCTGCGCGAGTGCCGCCGCAAGGTCATCGACCAGATCGTTGATGGAGTAGGGGCCTTCGGGACATTCGGAGAGGCCATGGCCGCGTGCATCGTGCCGGATGACGCGCATGCGGCCCTTCAGGTGATCTGCGACCGCATCCCAGCTGCGCAGGTCGGTTCCAAGCGAATTGCACAGCACGACTGCCGGCAAGTCCGTCTCGCCGCTGTCGTCCACATGCAAGGCCAGACCGTTCGCCGCGATCATGCGCATTGTTTGTTCCTTGGGGCTCCCGGCTGATGCGGTGTCCGATCAGCCTGTTCTTGTGCTTGCCCCATATTTCATCCATGCTTCGGTTATGTAAAATGAGAAATCAGGTCATTTGTATAACCGAAGGGAATGAAAGTGATCGATCCGCGGGTGAAATACCGGCACATCCAGTGCTTCCTCGAGGTCGCGCGCCTGCGCAGCCTGGTGAAGGCGGCAGAGGAATTGTCGATCACCCAGCCCGCCGTATCCAAGACCCTGCGCGAGCTGGAGGAGATTCTCGAGGTTCGACTGTTTGACCGTTCCCGCAAGGGCGTGGTGCTGACGCAGTTCGGCGAGGTGCTGCTTCACTACGCCGGCGCCAGTCTGGCGGCGTTGAAGCAGGGGCTGGACAGCGTGGCTCAGGCGCGCATGTCGGGAGAGTCCTATCTCAACATCGGCGTGCTGCCGAGCGTGGCGGCGCGAATCGTGCCGACAGCGGTGCAGCGGTTCCTCGCCGAAAGCGTTGAGACCACCCTGACGCTGATCACCGGGCCGAACACGTTCCTGCTCAGCCGGCTTCGGTTGGGGGAACTGGATCTGGTGGTCGGTCGCCTGGCTGACCCGGAACAGATGGCAGGCCTGTCCTTCACCCATCTCTATTCGGAGAGTGTGTCGTTCGTGGTGCGCAAGGGGCATCCGTTGCTTGATCGCAAGCCGCTCGATGTTCGACGTCTGGCCGATCATGTTGTGCTCTATCCGACGCAGGAGGCGATCATCCGGCCTTATGTGGAGCGCCTGCTCATCGCAGCCGGCGTCACCAATCTGCCGCGCCGCGTCGAGACGATCTCCAACACCTTCGGCCGCAGCTTTACCCTCGACACCGATGCGGTGTGGATCATTTCATCCGGTGTGGTTTCGCGCGATGTCGCAGCGGGCGATTTGGTCGAATTGCCGATCGAGACCACGGGCACGACCGGGCCGGTGGGGTTGACGACACGGGCTGACACAGCACCGACACCAGCCCTTGTCATGTTGCAGGGCTGCCTGCGGTTCGCTGCGGACAAGGCGGCGGTTCGTTTGTGATCTGGGAGCAAAGCTGCATAACCACAAGTTATTCAGCTTCGATAATTGTTCATTTTACATAACGAAAGTGGGTGGGTAGCGTGAGGATCAGACCCTTGTCCGACAGGAGGAGCGGCACGCATGTGCCGACTGACGGCAGGGGCAACGCAGGGGCGCGGTCCGCTGGCCCCTCAACACAGGGAGGACCACAGATGAAGCGTATTCTCGCAATGGCGACCGGGCTGGTCACTGCTTCGATGATGATCGCCAGCGCCTCGGCGCAGGAAGTCAAATTGACACTGCACCATTTTCTCGGGCCAAAGGCCCCGGCTCAGACCCAGATGCTGGAGCCCTGGGCCAAGAGCGTTGAGGAAGCCTCTGGCGGCCGGATCAAGGTCGAGATCTTCCCGTCCATGTCGCTCGGCGGCAAGCCGCCGGAACTGTACCGTCAGGTCCGTGACGGCGTTGTCGATATCGTCTGGACCGTGCTCGGCTACACGCCCGGGACGTTCCCGCGCAGCGAAGTGTTTGAACTGCCAACCGTGCATAAGGGCTCAGCAATGCAGACGACGATTGCGCTGACCGGCGCGTTCGACATGGTAGCCGAGGACTTCAAGGACGTGAAGCCGATCCTGCTGCATACCCATGGTGGGCAGGCGTTCCACATGGTGAGCAAGCCGATCCGCAAGCCTGAAGATCTGACCGGCCTGAAAGTCAGGACGCCTTCGCGCACTGGCGGCTGGACCATCGAGGCCTATGGCGCTGAACCGGTTGGCATGCCGGTGCCGGAAGTGCCGGAGGCCTTGTCCAAGGGCGTGCTCGATGGCACGCTTGTTCCGTTCGAGATTTTCCCGGCCCTCAAGCTGCAGGAACTGACGCAGTATTCCACGGAAGGCGCAGGGGGGACGCGTTTTGGCACGTCCACCTTCATGATCGCCATGAACAAGGACCGCTATGACAGCCTGCCGGACGATCTGAAGAAGGTGATCGATGATCATTCCATGGGCAATATCGCCGCCAAATACGGTGCTGTCTGGGATGGCATCGAGAATGGCGGCAAGGACCTGCGCAAGTCCAAGGGCGAGCTGATCGAGCTGACAGCGGAAGAAACCAAGGCCTTTGACGACAAGGGGCAGGTTGTGGTTGATCGCTGGATCAAGGAAGCGTCCGGCGCAGGTCTCGATGCGGCGGCGATGGTCGAAAAGGCCCGCGCGCTCGTGATCGAAGCCCCGGCCAAGTAAGTTGCATCAACTGACAGCGGCCGGGAACGCGATCCGTTTCCGGCCGCTTGCCTTCTGCGCTCTCAGGGGACTGCAGAGTGCCCGTGGGGAGGGCACCTGAGACACTATCCATGGAGGTGGCATGATTTCCCTGCTGCGCAAAGCCACAGCGGCCTGGGCCCTTCTTGGCGGCCTGTTCATCCTCGCCATTGTCCTCGTCACGACGATCAATGTCTCCGCCTTCACAGCCAACCGGATTGCCGGGCTCTTTGGCTCTTCCGTTGCCGGCATTTCCGGTTATGAGGACTTCGTTCGGCTGGCGATCAGCGTCGCGGCGCTGTCCTTCATCCCCTACTGCCAGCTGAAGCGCGGGCATGTGGTGGTCGACCTCTTCGTGCAGTCGCTGCCGAAAGTCGTTCGCGCCGGGCTGGACAAGCTCTGGCTGCTGACCATGGGGTGCATCGCCGTGTTCCTGGCCTACTGGATGTGGATCGGCCTGAACGAGACGATGGGCGACCAGACGCGCACGGCCATTCTCGGCTGGCAGGAATGGCCCTGGTACGGGCCTGGTGTTGTTTCGATGATCCTGTGGGCGCTGGTCTGCGTGATGCAGCTTTTCGAGGGGGAAGCCCGTGGGTGAGGCAGAACTGATCGGCCTGGTCGGCCTTGGCCTGTTGTTCGGGCTCCTGATTTTGCGCGTGCCGGTTGGTCTGGCCATGATCCTCGTCGGCATCGGCGGCATGTTCGCCCTGTCGCTGGCCCTGCCGCATGTTCGGTTCGAGCCTTACATCAAGCAGTTCAAGTCGCTGCTGTGGACCAACATGGCAAGCTATGACCTCTCGGTCGTACCCTTGTTCGTGTTCATGGGCTATCTCGCCAGTCACGCCAATCTCAGCCGCGACCTGTTCCAGGGCATGAATGCGCTGATGGGCCGGGTGAGGGGCGGTGTGGCGATCTCGGCCATTGGGGCTTGTGCCGGCTTTGGTGCGGTCTGCGGCTCGTCACTGGCCACAGCCTCCACCATGGGCCGGGTGGCGCTGCCGGAGCTCCGGCGGCTCAACTATTCGCCGCGACTGGCCACCGGCACGCTGGCGGCGGGCGGCACCCTCGGCATTCTCATTCCGCCCTCGGTCGCACTGGTCATCTATGCGGTGATCGTGGAGGCCTCGATCATCGAGATGTTCCGGGCGGCGGTCATTCCCGGCTTTATCGCCGTTGTCGCCTTCATAGCGGTCATTGCGATCCAGGTCAGGCTCAATCCGTCGCTCGCGCCCGTGGCAGCCGCCATGCCGCGTGAGGAGCGCAACCGCGCGCTGTTGCGCCTCATTCCGGTGATCCTGATCTTCGGCTCGATCATCCTCGGCCTCGGCATCGGCCTGTTCACGCCGACGCCGGCAGCGGCCATCGGCGTGTTCGTCATTCTCGTCTACGGCTTCGCCCAGCGGCTGTGGGGCGCGGAAGGGCTGACGGTCGGCAAGACCAAGAATGCCATGCTGGAAACGGCCGTCACCAGCGGCATGATCTATTTCATCCTGTTCGGGGCCGAGGTGGTGAAGGGCTTCTTCACCCGCGCCGGACTTCCTTCGGGTCTGGCGGAATGGGCTGGCAGCAGCGGCCTCGACCCCTGGGTCGTACTGATCGCCATCCTGATCATCCTCGTCATCCTTGGCTGCTTCATGGAAAGCCTCGCGATGATCCTCGTCATGGTGCCGTTCTTCTGGCCGGTGCTGATCGATCTCAACGGCGGTGACTACGTCACGGCTGCGACGGCGGCCTATGGCCTGTCAGCGGACGAGCTGAAGATCTGGTTCGGCATCCTGACATTGATCGTGGTGGAGCTGGGGCTGATCACGCCGCCGGTCGGGCTCAATGTCTTCATCATCAACGCGCTCGCCAAGGACGTGCCGATGACCGAGACCTTCAAGGGGGTGATGCCCTTCTTCGGCATGGAGATCGTGCGTGTTGGGCTTTTGCTGCTGTTCCCGGCGATCGTGCTGTTCATTCCAAGGTTCTTCGGCTAGCCCATTCCTCGACCGACAGCACAAGCTGCATCCATCAACGCCCCGGGGTCTCAGGCCATCCGGGGCGTTGACGCATTGATGCAAAGCATTTGCGGGAGGAGGGCTGGATTCCCGGCAGGGATCTGCGGCCATCCGGGGCGATTGATCCCCTGCCGAAGGGATTTCTCCGCTTGGCGAGAAAAACGAACCGGAAAAGCCGTTCCTCCCAAAAGCCCGCAAAACCGTTTCTTATGTGAACCGGCCCGCTTTTGTAGGGTTGCGCCATGATCGCCCCAGCCGCCGAACCGCGGTGAGACCCCGGGGCGCGAGGGAAGAAGTGGCGCATGTCTGATCGGCTCAGCAATCTCCGGCGGCTTGAAGCGGAGAGCATTCACATCATCCGCGAGGTGGCGGCCGAATTCCGCAACCCGGTGATGCTCTATTCCATCGGCAAGGATTCGTCGGTCATGCTGCATCTGGCGATGAAGGCCTTCTATCCTTCGAAGCCGCCTTTCCCGCTGATGCATGTCGATACAGGTTGGAAGTTCCGCGAGATGATCTCCTTCCGCGACGAGACCGTGAAGCGGCTCGGGCTGGACCTGATCATCCACTCCAATCCGGAAGGCCTTGCCCAGGGCATCAACCCGTTTGATCACGGCTCGTCGGTCCACACCCATGTGATGAAAACCGAGGCGCTGAAGCAGGCGCTGACCAAGTACGGCTTCGACGCGGCCTTCGGCGGCGCGCGCCGGGATGAGGAAAAGAGCCGCGCCAAGGAGCGTGTCTTCTCCTTCCGCACCGCCTCGCACACCTGGGACCCGAAGAACCAGCGTCCGGAACTGTGGAACCTCTACAACGCCCGGGTGGCCAAAGGGGAATCCATCCGCGCCTTCCCGCTGTCCAACTGGACCGAGCTGGACATCTGGCAGTACATCCTGGCCGAGAACATCCCGATGGTGCCGCTCTACTACGCTGCCCCGCGTCCGGTGGTCGAGCGCGATGGCATGCTGATCATGGTCGACGATGACCGGATGAAGATCCGCCCCGGCGAGACCGTCGAGGAGAAGATGGTCCGCTTCCGCACCCTTGGCTGCTACCCGCTCACCGGTGCCATCGAGTCCGATGCCGCGACCCTGCCGGCCATCCTGCGCGAGATGCTGATTGCCCGCACCTCCGAGCGCTCCGGTCGCCTGATTGACCACGACGACGCCGCCTCGATGGAAAAGAAGAAGCGCGAAGGATACTTCTGATCATGGATTTCACGGATCACCTCGCCTCCGAAGAGGTTGTGCTCGATTACATCCGCGCGCAGCAGAACAAGGACCAGCTCCGCTTTCTGACTTGCGGCAGCGTCGATGACGGCAAGTCGACCCTGATCGGCCGGCTGCTCTATGACACCAAGCTGATCTTCGAGGACCAGCTTGCCGCACTTGAGCGCGACAGCCGCCGGCATGGCACGGTTGGCGAGGACATTGACCTGGCGCTGCTGGTCGATGGCCTTGAGGCCGAGCGCGAGCAGGGCATCACCATCGACGTCGCCTATCGTTTCTTCGCCACGGACAAGCGCAAGTTCATCGTTGCCGACACGCCTGGCCACGAGCAGTACACCCGCAACATGGCGACCGGTGCCTCCACCGCCGATCTCGCCGTGCTGCTGGTCGATGCCCGCCACGGGCTGATGACCCAGACGCGCCGTCATGCCTTCATCGCCTCGCTGCTTGGCATCCGGCACATCGTTCTTGCGGTGAACAAGATCGACCTCGTTGATTTCTCGCAGGAGCGCTTCGACGAGATCGAGCGCGATTTTGCCGCGCTCGGCGGCAACTTCCGCTTCGAGACGGTGGTCGCGGTGCCGATGTCTGCCCGCTATGGAGACAATGTCACCAGCCGCTCGGGCCGCATGCCCTGGTATCAGGGGCCGACGCTGCTTGAGCACCTGGAGACCGTTGACGTCGGCGAGAAGGAAACGGCCGCCGAGTTCCGTTTCCCGGTCCAGTGGGTCAACCGTCCGAACCTCGACTTCCGCGGCTATTCCGGCACGCTCGCCAGCGGCCTCGTCACCGTCGGCAGCAACGTGACGGTGGCCGCCTCGGGCAAGAGCTCGACGGTTACCCGCATCGTCAACGGCTTCTCTGACGTGGACAGCGCGAAGGCAGGGGAGGCGGTCACGCTGGTCTTGCGCGACGAGATCGACATTTCCCGCGGCGACGTGCTGTCGCGCTCCGACGAGCGCCCGGCGGTGGCTGACAGCCTGTCGGCGCATGTGATCTGGATGGCCGATGCGGCCCTGCTGCCGGGCCGCTCTTATCTGCTTAAGATCGGCACAAGGACCGTGACGGCCACGCTGACGGCGCTGGCGCACAAGATCAACGTCAACACCTTCGAGGAAGCCCCGGCTGAAACGCTGGCGCTCAACGAGATTGCGCTCGCCGAATTCAGCCTGTCCGCACCGATTGCGCTTGATCCCTATCGCGCGAACCGCACCACCGGCTCGTTCATCCTGATCGACCGGATGAGCAATGCCACGGTCGGCGCCGGCATGGTGGTGAAGGCGGAGCGGCGGGCCAGCAACATCCACTGGCAGGCGCTGGACGTTGACAAGGAAGCCCGGGCCGAAAGCCTGCGGCAGAAGCCGGCGGTGCTATGGTTCACCGGCCTGTCCGGCTCCGGCAAGTCGACCATCGCCTCCATCGTGGAAAAGAAGCTGCACCTGGAAGGCCGCCACACCTATGTGCTCGACGGCGACAACATCCGCCATGGCCTCAACAAGGACCTCGGCTTCTCTGACGCCGACCGGGTGGAGAACATCCGCCGTGTCGCGGAGGTCTCCCGGCTCTTCGTGGATGCCGGCCTGATCGTGCTCGTGTCCTTCATCTCGCCGTTCCGCACTGAGCGACAGATGGCGCGCGAGCTGCTGGGGGAGGGCGAGTTCGTCGAGATCTTTGTCGACACGCCCATCGACGAATGCCGCAAGCGCGACCCGAAGGGTCTCTACGCCAAAGCGGATGCCGGGCAAATCGCCAATTTCACCGGCATCGACAGCCCTTATGAAGCGCCCGAGACGCCGGAACTGCAGGTGGCGACCGTCGGCCGCGATCCGGAAGCGGCAGCCGAGGACGTGCTCAACCACCTTCGCCGCGCCGGCATCATCGCCGCCAACGGTTATGTCTTCGGCGGCGAGGGCATCTGACCGCTTATCGAATGTGAAGTGAACCGCCCGGCTGTGAGGCTGGGCGATGCGTTGACGTCGGGAAGTCCAACGATGTCACCCCGGGCGCAGCGTAGCGCAGACCCGGGGCCCACTCGTTTGCAGAGCAGCGGAGTTTGGCACGGTGGCACCACAGGCTGCGGCGAAGTTTGGATGCCTATCGCAGCGCTGCGGCGCTCGCCGCACCGCTCCGGAAGCGAGTGGGCCCCGGCTCTCGCGTTGCTCGGCCGGGGTGACACGGAGCGGGGGATGGCGCGCGGGTGTCATGCCACCCGCCACCGCCTGGCCTGACGCCGGGCGGCGGTGGTTCAGGAGCGCCTACTTCGCCAGACACCCCTTCAACGACCCGGCCATGTCGCGCAGGAGCTGCTCATAGAGGCCAGGGCCATTCGGCAATGAGGCGCCGAGGGGATCGAGGACGCCGGTGCCGACGGACGTGCCTTCGATCAGCATGCCGACCAGCTTCGGTTCGAACTGCGGTTCGGAGAAGACGCAGCCCGCCTTCAGCGATGTGATCTTGCTGCGCAGTTCGCTGACCCGCTCTGCACCGGGCATGACTTCAGGGCTCAGCGTGATCGAACCGGCGGCCTGGATGCCGAAGCGCTTCTCGAAATACTGGTAGGCATCGTGGAAAACGATGAAGGGCTTGCCCTTGACCGGCTCCAGCTCCTTTGTCAGCTCTGCCTCGAGCGCGGTCAGCCGTGCGGTGAGCGCTTCGGCATTGGCCTTGTACGTCGCTGCGTTGGCCGGATCGGCCTCGGTCAGGTGTTCTTCGATCTCGTGCACCATCGCGCGGGCATTGGCCGGATCGAGCCACAGGTGGGCGTCGAACGCGCCGTGCGCGTGTCCATGGTCATGGCTATGGCTATGGCTATGGTTGTGCCCGTGATCATGCCCGGCTTTTGCATCTTTGCTGCCGTGGGCATGGCCGCCCTCGCCATGGTCATGTTCGTCAAAGTCGCCGCCTTCGCGCACCGGAAGGAGGGTCAGGTCATGTGCCTGCGACAGCTCCACCACTTCGGCCTTTTCGCCGAGGGTCTTGATCGGCTTTTCGAGGAACGCTTCCAGTTCCGGACCTACCCAGAACACCAGATCCGCGCCAGCCAGCACCCGGGCCGTGGACGGCTTCAGGGCGAAGGTGTGCGGCGAGGCGGCGCCATCGACGATGATGTCCGGTTCGCCAACGCCCTGCATCACGGCGGCAACGAGGGAGTGAACCGGCTTGATCGACGCGACCACCTTGGGGGCCGCTGCCGCCTGCAGGCCAGAGAAAGGCAACAAGACGGCAGTCGTCGTCAGCAACGCTGCGAGGGAACGGAACGGCCGGTTGCGGCGCACGGTTGCGGGGGAGGGCGCACGGGTCATCTGACACTCCTTCAGAGTTGTAATGTTATAACAAGAATTGCGTTACCCTATAACGTGTGACATAAGCAAAGGCAATCCGCTGTTTTGCGGGATCAGGAATCGCGCGTTGCCAACATCCCCGAAATCTCTTGTTCGCCTGACCGGCGCAGGCGTCTTCAAGGACGAGCGCTGGCTTGTGCGCGGCGTTGATCTCTCGGTCTCTCCGGGCGAAATCGTCACGCTGATCGGACCTAATGGCTCAGGCAAATCCACCACGGCCAAGATGGCGCTGGGCATCCTGAAGCTGACCGAGGGATCTGCCGATCGCCTGGACGGCCTGCGGGTCGGCTACGTTCCGCAAAAGCTTGCGATCGACTGGACCCTGCCCCTGACCGTCGCTCGTTTCATGCGGCTGACCGGCCCGCTCGCTGAAGCGGACAGCCGGGCGGCGCTGCGCATGACGGGCGTCGAGCACCTGGGCAAGTCAGAGATGCGCAACCTTTCCGGCGGCGAGATGCAGCGTGTGCTGATTGCCCGCGCCATCGCTCGCAAACCGGATCTCCTTGTGCTGGACGAACCGGTCCAGGGTGTCGACTTCAATGGCGAGATTGTCCTCTACGACCTGATCAAGGCGGTGCGTGACGAGATCGGCTGCGGCATCCTGATGATCTCGCATGACCTGCACGTGGTGATGGCGGCCACCGACCAGGTGGTTTGCCTCAACGGGCATGTCTGCTGCCGTGGCACGCCGGTCAGCGTCGCGCGGTCAGCGGCCTACCGCGACCTGTTCGGCCCGCGCGCGGCCGGTGCGCTGGCGGTCTATGAGCACAGCCACGACCACGAGCATCTGCCCGATGGGCGCGTCCGGCATCAGGATGGTTCGGTGACGGACCATTGCCATCCGGGCGACGGGCACCATCACGATCATGCGCATGATCATGGCCATCACCATGACCACGATCATCATGACCACCACCACGGTCATGACCACCCGGCACGGCGCGGGGAGACCACGGATGCTCGATGATTTCTTCCTGCGTGCGATCCTGGCTGGAGTGGGGGTGGCCCTCGTTGCCGGGCCGCTGGGCTGCTTCATTGTCTGGCGTCGCATGGCCTATTTCGGCGACACGCTCTCCCATGCAGCCCTGCTCGGCGTGGCACTGGCGTTCCTGCTGGAAATCAACATCACGCTGGCGGTCTTTGCCGTCTGCACGATCATCTCGCTGCTGCTGCTGGCCTTGCAGAAGCGGGGCGGGCTGTCGTCCGACGCGCTGCTCGGGCTGCTCGCCCATTCCTCGCTGGCACTCGGCCTTGTCTGTCTCGCCTTCATGACCTGGGTGCGGATGGACCTGATGGGCTTCCTGTTCGGTGACATCCTGTCTGTGTCGCGGCTGGACATTGGTCTCATCTATGGCGGTGGGGCGGCGGTCCTTGGCGTGCTGGCGATGATCTGGCAGCCGTTGTTTGCCGCGACCGTCAGTGCGGATCTGGCCGAAGCCGAGGGGTTGAAACCGGCCCGTGCCAACCTGATCTTCATGGTGCTGATGGCCACCGTCATCGCCATCGCGATGAAGATCGTCGGCGTGTTGCTCATCACCGCGCTGCTGATCATCCCGGCAGCCACTGCCCGGCGGTTGGCGACGGGTCCGGAGCAGATGGCCGTGCTGGCGGCCATTGCGGGAGCGGTGGCCGTGCTGGCCGGCCTGTTCGGCTCGCTGGAATTCGATACACCCTCAGGGCCCTCCATCGTGGTGGCGGCAATGCTGCTTTTCGGTGTAAGCCTGACGCCGGTCGCGACAGGGATCGGAAGTCTCCTGCGGCGCATTGGCAAGGACGCCTGAACAGAGGAACGAGGACATGGCTGAGCA
The DNA here is from genome assembly GCF_003012935.1 of Pannonibacter carbonis. Taxonomy (GTDB): domain Bacteria; phylum Pseudomonadota; class Alphaproteobacteria; order Rhizobiales; family Stappiaceae; genus Pannonibacter; species Pannonibacter carbonis. The sequence continues at coordinate 105,068 of NZ_PUDR01000003.1, forward strand.
CTCGCATGATCACGCGGCCTCCGGTCATGACGATGCCCCTGACCATGACCATGGTCACGATCACACGCATGACCATGGCAGCGCACCGGCCAAACTGACGCGCAACCAGACGCTGGTCTACGGCGCCCTGTCGCGGGCCGGTGGGCCGCTCACGGCCTACACGATCCTCGACCAACTGCGCGACGACGGCTTCCGCGCCCCGCTGCAGGTCTATCGGGCGCTGGAAAAGCTGGTCGAGTTCGGCATGGTGCACCGGCTGGAGAGCCTCAACGCCTTCGTCGCCTGCAGCCATCCGCAATGCGTCGACCACGAGACCATGGCCTTTGCCATCTGCGAGGCCTGCGGTTCTGTCAGCGAATTTGCCGATGCGGCGATCACGCGCCAGCTCAAGGGCTGGGCCGGCAACAATGGTTTTGCCCTGGCCAAGACCACCATCGAGCTGCGCGGCACCTGCCGCAGCTGCCAGGCGGCCGTCTGAACCGGCACGCAGCCTGCCGTAACGCGATCCGCATCCTTGCGACTTGACGTCCCTTTCCGTGCCTTGCCGCTGGTCACGGGCCGACAAGCGGCTATGCTCGCCTTCCAACGAAATGAGGAGGGAGCAATGGCGGTTCGACTGACCTTCTGTGGCGCAGCCCGCATGGTGACGGGCTCTTCCTACCTGCTGGACATCGCCGGGCAGCGCCTTCTCATCGATTGTGGCCTGTTCCAGGGCTCCAAGGCCGTGAAGGAGCTGAACTACCGGCCCTTTCCCTTTGCCGCCGACAGCCTCGACGCGGTGATCCTCACCCATGCCCACATCGATCATGCGGGGCTGATCCCGAAGCTCTGGAAGGCCGGCTATCGCGGGCCGGTGCACATGACCGAAGGCACCCGCGATCTCCTCACCTTCATGCTGCCGGACAGCGGCCACATCCAGGAAACGGAGGTCGAGAACCTCAACCGGCGCAACCTCAGGCGCGGCAAGGACACTGTGACCCCGATCTACAGCCAGACCGACGCCATCGCATGCCAGGCGATGTTTGCCGCCCATGACTATGACATCTGGCTTGACGTGTTGCCGGGTGTGCGGGCGCGGTTCTGGAATGCCGGGCATATCCTCGGCTCGGCCTCCGTCGAACTGGAGATCGCGGTCGCCCATGTGGACGACAGCCTTGATCCGTCCGCATCGCCGATGCGGCTCCTGTTCTCCGGCGACATCGGCCCGGACAACAAGGCGTTCCATCCGGATCCGGATGCGGTGAGCGGGGTGGATCATCTCATCTGCGAATCCACCTATGGCGGGCGCGAGCGGCCGCAGATCACTGAAGAGCAGCGCCTTTTGGTTCTCGCCGGCGAGGTGCGCCATGCGCTGGACCGGGGCGGCGTGCTGCTGATCCCGGCTTTTGCCGTCGAGCGCACGCAGGAGCTGATCGTCGACCTGATGCGCCTGATGGAAAGCGGCAGCATTGGCCATGTGCCGATCTTCCTGGACTCTCCGCTGGCCATCGCCGCGACCGAGGTCTTCAACCGGCACGCGGCGGATCTCGAGCAGTTGAGCACGCATCCGCATTTGCTCGACAACCGCTGGATCAGCCTGTGCGAGAGCGTGGAGGACAGCAAGGCGCTGAACCGGATTGCCAGCGGCGCGATCATCATCGCAGCCAGCGGCATGTGCGATGCCGGCCGCATCCGGCATCACCTGAAGAACCGTCTCTGGAAGCCGGCAACAACGGTACTTCTGGTCGGCTATCAGGCGCCGGGCACGCTGGGCGCGCAGCTGCTGGAAGGCCAGCGCAACGTGCGCCTGATGGGTGAGGAGATTACCGTGCGCGCCGACATCCGCTCGGTCGACATCTACTCCGGCCATGCCGCCCGCAGCGACCTGATCGAATGGATCCTCGAGCGGCGGCCGGTGCATGGCAGCCTGTTCCTGACCCACGGCGAGGAAAGCCAGGCGCTGGCGCTCTGCGAGAGCCTGGTGGCAAAGGGCTTTGCCGATGGCCATGTGGTCGTGCCGGCGCTGGATGCTATCTACGACCTGATGCCGGGCAGGGCGGTGCTCCGGCGCGACGGTCCGCCGCCGCGCGCGGAGGCCGGCATTGCCGAGCGGCGCGACTGGAGCGCCGACTATCCGCAGCTGCTCCTCGACATCCAGTCGGCCCTTGAAGGCGCGGCGGACGAGAAGAGCCGCTCGGTCCTCCTGCGCCGCCTCAGGCGGGCGTTGGATGAGGAAAAGGCTGGTTAGGCGGCGGCAGCCACCTCGGCAAAGAGATCGGCGATGCGTGGCCAGGCCGCGCCCGGGTGGTGGGCGGCGATGGCAAGGAATTCCTCGACGAAGGCCTCGCAGCCCGCATCGTGGTCGAGGTGATGGGTCAGGATGCCGAGCGGCTCGCCGCCGGTGTTGCGGCGGCGCAGGAACTGCAGCTCCAGCCGCTCGCTCACTGATGCCCAGCCAATGAAGCGGCGGTCCTTCTTCCACTTGATGATGTCGAGATGCGTCTGCACCTGCGCCGGGATCAGGGTCTCCCAGGTGAAGGTCGACAGGCCCTTCAGCCCTGCCTCCGCCAGCTGGCGAGCGACCGGCGGGGCGATCCGGTTCCAGGGCGGCACGAAGGCGGGCACGAAGGCCGCCGGGAACAGGGCCTCGAGCCTTTCGCGCCCGGCCACCAGCTCGGCAAAGGCGTCGCCCGGCGCGCGGCGGTCGCCGAACTCGGCTGCCTTTTCCCCCAGGTCCTTGCGCTGGTGGTTGAGATGCTGCCAGCCATGCTGCAGCACGACGGCATGGGGCTCGTTGCGCAGCCGGTCGGCGAGGGCCTCAGTCGCGGTCTTCGGGATCACGGCCAGCCCGACATCGACGTCGTGGGCGTTGGCCGCAGCAAGCAGCCGCTCCAGCGCCGGCGTCGGCGCGATGGCGTCATCGTCGCGCCACCAGAAGCGAACCTGGGTGCCGCGCTCGGCGAACCAGTCGAGATGGGCGATGAGATGCGCGCGAAAGGCGGCAAGTTCGGACGTCACCGGCGGATCTCCTCAAGATCGGTCAGGAGCTGGCGGGCGCTTTCGGCAGCGCCGTTCATGGCAACATCGGCTTGTGCGACGGGCCGCGACAGGGCGGCATCGACGGCGGCGGCCAGGCCCTGTGCAGTCAGTCCGGCTTCCGGCACCATGACCGCCCGGCCATGGCGGGCCAGCGCCTCGGCGCGCTGCGTCTGCTCGGTCTCGTCGCCCTGGGCAAAGGGCACCAGCACCGCCCGAACCCCGGCAGCCAGCACGTCGAGCACGGTGTTGTAGCCGGCCTGGCTCACCGACAGGCGCGCGCGGGGCAAGAGGCCCGGGAAATCGCGCCGCGCCCGCTCCACCAGAACTCCTGCGGAGGCGGCAGCAGCAAGCGCTGAAAACTCTGGATCCGGGAGGTCGTGGCCGACCAGCAGCCGCCAGCGGCAGTCGCCGGCCTGCTGCGAAAGTTCCCGCGCGCCAAGGGCGGCCTCAAGCAGGGCCCGCGCCACCGCGCCGCCACCGCAGGAGACAATCACCTCGTCCGCGCCGTCACCGGCCGGCGGTTCCGGCCGTGCCCCGCCACCGACATAGCCGGTGTAGCGCACCAGATGCGCGACCCGGTCGGCAAAGGGGAAACTGTCCTCAAGCCGCGTGAAGGCGGGATCGGAATGCACCAGCACCCGGTCATAGTGGGCGAGCGCCCGCTCTGCCATCCAGGCTTCCTTGGCGGGATCCTTCTTGCGCACGAGGATGTCGCGGATCGAGGCGGCGATCAGCGGCCGCCTTGGCAGCGCGCGGGCCGTCTCCAGCAGCGGCTCCAGCTCATGGGCAAATTGCCGCCGTCCGAAAGGGTAGGTCTCGGTGAGGAGCAGGTCGACGGGTTCAGTCAGGAAGGCCGCCAGCAACGCCTGCCGCCGTGTTTCCTCGAAGCCGGCGGGCAGGGGGCTGCCGTCCGGCGACACGAGCGTGCGGAAGCTGGCGTCTAGGGCGCGCACCGGCGGCAGCGCGATCACCTCAAGACCCGAGGTGTCCAGCGTCGGCGGCAGCAGGTTGCCGGTCGCAAGCCGCACCGCGACGCCCTCGCGGGCGAGCGCCTTGCCGATGGCCACCGCCCGCACTGCATGACCGGTGCCCAGCAGATGCTGCACATGGATGAAGGCACGACGGGTCATGAGGCGCGCGCTCCGGCCTTGCTGCGGGTGGCGATGGCCGCGTCCAGAAAGGCCGTCACCCTTGCGGCTCCAGCCTCCAGCGTGTGCCGTTCGCGGATGTGGCGGCTGGCGGCGACGCCCATCTGCAGGCGCAGGTCGGCATCCGAAAGAAGGCGCTGCAGGGCGGCTGCGAAGCCTTCGACGTCGCCTTCCGGCGCGAGCAGACCGGTCACCCCGTCCGCAACCACGTCCGGAACGCCGAACGTCGCCCCGCCGACAACCGGCAAGCCGCTGGCCTGCGCCTCAAGAAACACGAAGCCGAAGGCCTCGCGGATTGCCGGCCAGACGAAGAGGTCATGATCCGCATAGACCGCCGGCAGTTCCTCGGGGTGCAGCGCCCCCAGGAAGCTGCAGCGGTGCGGCGGAAACAGCGCCTCGATCTCCGCCCGCGCGGGGCCGTCGCCGACGATGGTGAGATGCCAGTCAAAAGCCGACACGTGGCGCAACGCCTCGGCCAGCACCCGATAGGAGCGCTCCTTGTCGCCATGCCGCATCATGCCGACGGCCAGCAGGCGCACAGCTGCTGTGCTGCTCGCATCCGGTTGAATCCGGTGCTGCGCCTGGAACGGCGCTGCATCCAGGAAAGGGAGCAAAAGATAAAGCCGATCCGAGGGCAGCGCGGCCGCAAGGCAGCCCATGTCGGCCCGGTGAATGGCCCCAACGGCATCGGCTCTGCCCAGAGCGGCGTCTGCAGCGGCAAATCCGAAGGCCCATTCGCCCGTTGCCCGCTTGGGCGCGCGGCTCGCTTCGATCACGGCATAAGGCATGTCGAAGGCGTTCGACAGGGCCGGCCCGATCCAGTCTGGCGCCTTGTGATAGAGGTGATAGCTCAGGAAGACGTCCGGCAGGTAGCCCTCCGCCCGCCACTCTGCCTCGACCCGTGCCGCCTCGGCCAGCGCTGCCGCCTTGGCCTCGGGCAGTTCGCTCCCCGCCTGGCGCCACGAGGCAAAGCGCGAGGCAATGCGGACACTGTGGCCGGCGGATTCAAGCGCGCGCACGATCAGCCGCGCAAAGGTCCTGTCACCGGACGGACGCGGATCGTCCAGCGGCTTCATCGGGGCGGTGAAGGCGATCCTGAGGCCACTCACAGCACGGGCCGGAACTTGGCGGCAAGCCGGTCGATGCCGGGCTCTGTCGAGAAGTCGCGCCGCACTTTGGCCGCCGCCGCCAGCCCAAGCGCGATGCGGCGGTCGGGATTGCCGATTAGCTCTGCCATGGCATCGGACAGTGCCTGCGGATTGCCGGGCTCGACGAGGACGCCTGTCTGCTGGTCGTCGATCAGCTCCGGGATGGCCGACACGCGCGTCGAAAGGCAGCACAGGCCCATGGACTGCGCCTCCATCAGCACGTTCGGCAGCCCGTCGCGGTCACCGCTTTTCGCCAGCTTTGATGGCAGGATGAAGAGATCGGCGCGGCGGCAGGTCTCGATCACCGCCTCGCGCGGCTGCGCCCCGCGCCAGACGATGCGGTCGCTGATGCCGAGCTTGCCGGCCATGTCCTTGAGACGGTTCGACAGCTCGCCGCCGCCGATATGGATGAACTGCCAGTTTAGACCCGCAGGCAGGCGCGCGAGCGCTTTCAGAAGGTCGTCATAGCCCTTCTTCTCGACCGCCCTGCCGACCGACACGAGCCGCACCGGCGAGCCCGTTCCGTCGCGCTTCTCCTCCGGAGCTGCCGGTGCGGGGAACGGCGAGAAATCGAGGCCATGGTAGACGAGTTCGACCTTGTCCGGCTCGGCGCTGAGGCTGCGCAGGTAGTCGACATTGGTCCGCGTGCAGGTGACACCCCAGGCCGCATCATCCAGCTTCGTGCGCAGATCCCACTCAGGGCTGGTCCAGATGTCCTTGGCATGGGCCGAGAAGGACCAGCGGCGGCCCGACAGATGTGCCGCATAGCGGGCGACCGAGCAGGGCGTGTGCAGATAGTGGGTGTGGATCCAGGTCACATCCTCGGGCAGCTCATGCGCGAAGACACAGGCCTGACCCCAGCGGCGATGCCGGCCGATGTTGTTCTCATGGGCCAGATCGGCTTCGAACAGTGCCCGGGCGGCAGCATAGTTCGGCTGCTTTTCGGCCCAGCGGCGCGCTCGCGCCACCCGCTTCGGGTCGTCCTTCAGGTATTCGGGCAGGTAGAGCACATCGGCCGTGATCTGCCGGTGCAGGTCGTGGATATAGGGGTCGTAGGGCTGGCGCAGGGCAACGATCAGCTGGCCGATGCAGCGCTTCTGCAGCCCGAGAATTTCCTGGGCAATGAAGGTCTCCGACAGGCGCGGATAGCCTTTGACGACAACGGCAATGCGGGACATGGCGCGCGCAGTTCCTTCAAAGCCCGGCGCGTCGAAGGACACGCGACCGGTCCGGCGCCGACAGGATCTGCCCGACCCGCTTTTCGATGACATCAAGGCCACCGAGCAGGTTGTCGATACCAGCAGCCGAGGGCGGGGCCGCATGCGGCAGCGCCGACAAGGCATCAAGCATCTGGTCGGGATCCGGATACTGCTCGATCGGCAGCACGGTCAGAAGGCCGGTCTCGGCCGCCCGGTCCGCGCGGATGGCCTGCTCGCGGCGCGGAATGACGCGTGGCACTAGCAGGGTCGGCTTGTCGAAGGACAGGATCTCGCAGAAGGTGTTGTAGCCACCCATGCCGACAATGGCGGTGGCTGCCTGCAGATAGGGCTCCATCTGCGGCGTGAAGCGCATGATGTGGACATCCCGCAGATGCTCGGCGCGGGTCATGAATTCGCTCACCGATGCGGCCGGCATGAACGGCCCCAAAACGATCAGTGCCGGAAACAGCGGCTTGGCATGGGATTCGTATGCCCGCATGACCCAGTCGACCATTTCCACCCCGTCGCCGCCGCCACCGGGCGTCACCAGAATGAAAGGCTCCTCGCCGAAGGGCAGCGGTTCGCTGAGCCTAGCGCCCTTGGGCATTTCACGGCGCAGGAAACCTGTGTACAGCAGCTTGTCATGCACGCTCTGCGGCAGATCGATGCCTGCCAGCGGATTGCACATGCCTTCCGGCCCATAGACCCAGATCTCGTCGTAGAGTTCCTCAAGCGCCGGGCGGACGTTCTTGCGGTCCCACTCCTGCTGCAGCACTTGCGGATCATCGAGAACGTCGCGCAGGCCGAGGATCAGCCGTGTTCCGGCCTTCTTGAGCTGCTCCAGCGTCGGCAGGACTTCACCGCGCAAGCCAAGCGGCTCCTTGTCGACGATGAAGATGTCCGGCTCGAACACCTGTGCCGTGTGCTCGATGATCGAGGAGCGGATTTCCAGCGTATGGTCGATGTTGAGATGCAGCGACAGCGAGGTATATTCCCCGTCGCGCAGCTTGATGACGCCGGGAATACGCACAAAATCCACGCGCGAGCGGAACTCGAAACTACCGATGATCGGAGAACCTGACAGAATCAGGACCGAAAGGGTGTCGAAGGAACCGACGAGCGCCTGAGCGATCGCGCGGCAGCGCCGAAGATGACCGAGCCCGAAGGAGTCGTGGCTGTAAATCAGGATGCGCGGCGATTCGGATCGCATGTTGCCCCGTTGCTGCCCCTGGGTCGTGTCACGAGGAACCTGCCTCGGGGCAACACCCAAACCTTGATAAATTTGCGGCCTTCCCGACCGTCTATCCCCTCTCTATGGCACATCCGGCGTTGCGAGTTAATACGCAACGTCTTACCACTACTGCGATGGCAAAAAGTGCCTGACTGGACCGGGATATGGAAAAAAGCCTCTTTCGCTTCATCTGGAGGTTCAGCGCCCGCCAGCAACTCCTGATCCTGTTCGTAACTGTCCTGTCTTATCCGGTCAGTTACATCCTGCTTGAGCTGCCGAAGCTGATCGTCAATGACGCGGTCCAGGGAGACGGGTTTCCCCGGGTCATCTTCGGTTTCGAGTTTGACCAGATCTCTTATCTGTTTCTGCTCTGCGTCGCGTTTCTGACACTGGTGATCGTCAGCAACGGCATCAAGCTTGGCATCAATGTCTACAAGGGCCGGCTTGGCGAGCGCATGTTGCGGCGTTTGCGCTTCGAGCTGTTCCAGCGCGTGCTGCGGTTCCGGCTGCCGCATTTTCGTAAAGTAAGTTCCGGCGAGATCATCCCGATGATCACGGCCGAGGTCGAGGATGTCGGTGGTTTTATCGGTGAAGCCTTCGCCCTGCCGGCCTATCAGGGCGGGTTGCTGGTCGTGCAGCTCGGCTTCATCTTCATGCAGGATCCGCTGCTGGGTCTTGCCGCAATCAGTTCCTATCCTGTCCAAGCCTATATCATTCCGAAACTGCAGCGGAAGGTTGTGCTGTTATCGCGCGAGCGGGTGAAGAACATCCGCATCGTTTCCGACAAGGTCGGCGAGGCGATCAGCGCAGTTCCGGAAATTCACGCCAACGACGCCTCGGCCTGGCACTCGGCCGACGTGGCAGATCGCCTCTATTCCAACTTCAAGATTCGTTATGAGATATACAACCGGAAGTATTTCATCAAATTCCTGAATAATTTCCTCAATCAGCTGACGCCGTTCTTTTTCTACATGATCGGTGGCTATCTTGTGATCGAGGGAAGTCTCAGCATTGGTGCCTTGCTGGCAGTCATTGCTGCCTACAAGGATCTTGCCGGGCCCTGGAAGGAACTGCTGGACTACTATCAGCTCGTCGCCGATGTGAATGTGAAATACCAGACTGTGGTCGAGAACTTCGATCCGGCGGACATCTATCCGGTTGAACGCCTCACCGGTGACGAGCGCGTCTCGCTGGATGGTGACGTGGTTCTGAACGGAGTGAGCTTCACCGGCGGTGTTGCCGGTCAGGAGGTGTTCAGTGCGTCACTCCATGTCCGCAAGGCAACGGCGGTGGCGGTTGTCGGGCCAGACGGGTCCGGGCGCGCCGAGATCCTGCAATTGGCTGCCGGTCTGCTCAGCCCTACCGCTGGCCGGGTGGAGATTGCCGGGCACGATCTGGAGCGCTTGACAGAATCCACCCTGGGCCGCGAGATCGCCTATGTCGGGTCCTCGGTGCATGTCTGGACCGGGACCATTCGCGATAACCTGTACTACGGTCTGCGCCATCGGCCGATGAGTGACGTTGAACGCACCGGATCGGCGGCAGATGAACGCAAGCGTGCCTTGCGCGAGGCCCGCGAAACCCGCAATCCGACCTTTGACATTCAAGCGATCTGGGAAGATCTGGGGGCTGCCGGGGCAGCATCCAGGGAGGAACTGGACGAACTGGCGCTGCAACTCCTGACCGTCGTCGGGCTTGATGCAGACATCTACCGTCTTGGCTTGCAGTCCCGCTTTGATCCCTCGATGGACGACCGGTTTGCCGACAGGATCCTGGCAGTGCGCCGCAAGCTCGCGGACCGGATTGCTTCGGATCCAAAGCTCGCCGGCCTTGTCGAAATGTGGGACGCGAATGCCTTCAATCAAAGCGCTACCCTGGCCGAAAACCTCTTCTTCGCGGTGCCGACCGACCCGGCCGTGACCATGGACCTGATGCCGGGACAGCCGGCGGTCCTCGCTTTCCTGAGCCGCACGGGCCTCAACGCAGATCTCCAGGCCATCGGTCTCAAGATCGCCGAGACGATGGTGGAACTCTTCGCCAATATTTCCAGCGATTCCGGGCTGCTGGGGACCTATTCCTTCATCACGCAGGACGACCTGCCGGAGTTTGACCGGATCGTCAGGCAGGCCAAGTCAGCCAATCAGAAGGTGGGCCTGTCCGAGGCCGACAGGGAACGGCTGATCGCGCTCGCCTTCAAGCTGATCCCGGCGCGTCACCGCCTCGGTGTGCTGGACGACGCCATGCGCGCCCGTATCATTGCGGCGCGGGCGGACTTCCGCAAGCAGGTGGTCGACGGCAACCCTGCCTACACGCCGGTTGATCCGGATGCCTACCTGCCGCCGCTGCATATCGAGGACAATCTCCTGTTCGGTCGCGCCCGCGTCGACCGGCGGGATGCCCGTCAGCGCATCGATGCCGTCATCCGGACCGTTGTCGAGGAAGAGGAACTGCGTGAGCCGATCATCTTCACCGGCTTCGGATACCATGTCGGTGTCAGCGGTTCGAAGCTGTCCGCGCACCAGCGGCGCAAGCTGGCTCTTGTGCGCGCGCTGCTGAAGAATGCTGCTGTCACAATTCTGGACGATGTTGCCGCTGGCAGCGGGGATGATGACATGGCGCTGCGTCGCCGTCTCATGATCCTTCTCGAAGGGCGTACCGTGCTGTTCGGAACACCGCATTTGAACGTTGCCGGAGAGTTCGAGCATAGTGTTGAATTGGATCAGGGTCGTGTCGTCCGGGTGGACGGGGTTGACCCGGCGGCCGGGCAAAAAGACCAGCAGTAAGCCGGTCCGGCTGCGGACATCAGGAGGATATCGTGTCTCTGGAAGTTGAAGTCGACGCCTTGCGGAAAGTGCCGCTGTTTCGCGGGATCGATGAAACCAAGCTGCGGCTGCTGGCGTTCATCAGTGACCGCATGCAGTACCAGACCGGCGAACATCTGTGCGAACAGGGGGAGGAGGGCGACACCGCCTTCATCATCCTGAAGGGCGAAGCCGATGTCCGCGTCCACACCCGCGATGGCGACCGTTCGGTTGCGACCGTGCGCGAGCATTCGATCGTCGGCGAGATTGCGATCCTGTGCGATGTGCCGCGCACCGCGACGCTGGTTGCCAGAACCGATATGGATGTGCTCACAGTGACCAAGGATGATTTCCTGAAACTTCTGAAAGAATTTCCGGATATGTCTTTGGAAGTGATGCGCACTCTGGCGCAGCGTCTCGAGCGCACCACGCGTGATCTGGCTACTGCCCGGTCCGGCGGGGCGGACGCATGAGGGAGAGGCCTTTTGGCGGATGATTTCTGGCTCCGGTGCTGGGGCGTGCGCGGATCGACACCGACACCAGGCGTGGACACTCTGCGCTATGGCGGCGAGACGACCTGCTTTGAGATCCGGGCCGGTGACGCCCTGGTTCTGGTCGATTGCGGTTCGGGTGCGCGCAACCTCGGGGGCTTGCTGGTGTCAGAGGGGCCGCGGCACTTCGATCTGCTGTTCACCCACACCCATCTCGACCATATCTGCGGCCTGCCGTTCTTCAAGCCAGCCTATGACCCGCGCTTCACGATCAACGCCTGGGCCGGACATTTTCTCGATGAGACCGATCTGGTCGACATCATTTGCCGCATCATGTCGCCGCCGATCTTCCCGGTTGCTGCAACCACGCTGAAGGCCGTGACCTTCCGCACATTCAAGGCCGGCAGCGCGATTGACCGCAGTGATGGACTGTCGATCCGGACGATTCGCCTGAATCATCCCGGTGGTGCCTGTGGCTATCGCTTCACATATGGTGGTCGCTCGATATGCATCATCACCGACCATGAACACGGCGATCCGGAAATCGACGCGGCGCTGATCGACTTCGTCGCAGGCGCCGAGGTGATGATCTATGACGCGATGTTCACCGATGCCGAATACGAGACTTATCGTGGCTGGGGGCATTCGACCTGGCAGAAGGCGGTCGAACTGGCCACACGGGCCGGGGTTCGCACGCCCGTGCTGTTCCACCATGATCCCCGCCGCAGCGACGATGAACTCGACGAGATCGGCATGGCAGCAGAGGCCGCCCACCCGGGGACGTTGGTGGCCAGCGAGGGCATGATCCTGCGGCCCTAGGTGTGCCGCTGATTTCGATAACGCTGGTTCACCTTTCAAGACCCCGGCAAGACATCCGTTGCGGTGACCCATCTGCTTGCGGCAACGTTACGTCATGATCGTGTCCGCATATGCCCCGGACGCCGCGCCCGGCTTGCTGCCAAACCGCGTTCGATCTTCGTTGGAGACTGGACAATGGCAGGACAACCGGACAGACGCGGTCACGCAGGCAAGCTGCCGTTTGGCCTGTTCGGCCATCAGTCGCTGGCAGCGCTTCCCGCCCGGGTGCGCGAGGAAGTGCGGCGCCGCGAAATCGAGGCAGAGCGGCTGATCAGCTGGGTCCAGCTCTCGATCGTGCTGCTGTTTTCCCTGCTCTATGCCATCGCTCCGAGGGCCGAGGGCGCTGATGGCACCAATTTCGTTCCCGGGATCCTTGCCGCCTATTTCGTGTTCACGCTGGTCCGGCTGCTCCTGTCCTACCGGATCGAACTGCCCCAGTGGTATCTCTTCGTGTCGATTGCAGTCGACATCGGCTTGCTGGTCGGCCTGATCTTCTCGTTCCACATCCAGTACGCGCAGCCGGCGACCTTTTATCTCAAGGTCCCGACCCTGATGTATGTCTTCATCTTCATCGGGCTGCGGGCGCTGCGCTTCGATCCCCGCTTTGTCATCGTCTCTGGCCTGGCTGCAGCTGCCGGATGGGTGGGAATGGTCGCCTATGCCATCACTGGCGACGATGGCCGGATGCGCATCACCCGAAACTACGTCGAGTATCTGACGGGCAACTCTGTGCTGCTCGGGGCAGAATTCGACAAGATCCTGGTCATCCTGACCGTGACGGGCCTGCTGGCCGCCGCGCTTTACCGGGGGCGGGGGCTGCTGGTGACCGGCATGCGCGAGCAGGGCGCGGCCAATGACCTGCGGCGCTTTTTCGCGCCGGAGGTTGCCACATCGATCACTTCGTCCGATGCCAGTCTTGTTGCCGGGCAAGGCGTCCTGCGCGATGCGGCGATCCTGTACGTCGACGTGCGCGGCTTCACCCGTCAGGCCGCCAGCCTGCCGCCGCAAACCGTGATGCAGGTTCTGGCCTGCTACCAGAAGACCGCCGTCGATGTGATTGAGGCCCATGGCGGCAGCGTCGACAAGTTCCTCGGCGATGGCATCCTCGCAACGTTCGGGGCCTTGTCCCCGTCTTCAACCTACGCAGCCGATGCAACGATGGCGGCCATTGAGGTGGTTGCGCGGCTCCACGCCGATGCGGTCCGCATTTCCAGCCTCGGCTGGCCGGGGAGTTTTCAGGTTGGCACAGCCTTCTGTTGCGGTCAGGTGGCCGTCGGGTTGGTGGGGGGGCAAGACCGGCTCGAGTTCACCGTGATCGGCGATGCCGTGAACCGTGCCGCCAAGCTGGAGAATGCCAACAAGGCCGAAGGCTGCAGTGTTCTCACGGACCTTGCCAGTTACGAGCTCGCCTGCGCCCAGGGCTATGCCGGCGCGCAGGGGGCACTGCGTCCGGCGACCTCCGTTGCCGGTCTCGACAGGCCCGTCGATCTGGTGGTTCTTGGCTGAACTGTCCTGGTTGCGCCGCCGCGCCTCTCACCCCTTTGGCTGGGACTGGTCGGGGCACGTCAAGCTGTCCCGTGCTTGACCCGGCAGCACTTTGGACGCAAAGTTCGCTCCAGATGACGTTTTCGTCAATCAGTCTGATGAAAAGTAAATTAAATCATCGACTTGAAGAAGAGTTTGATCAAGGGAGAGCGCAATGCAACTGTCCGCGCAGATTTCGGCCGTCGTTACCGGTGGTGCCTCGGGGCTCGGGGCGGCGACCGCCCGCATGCTGGCAGCCAGCGGCGTCAAGGTGGCCTTGTTCGACCGCAATGCTGAGCAGGGCGTGGCTGTCGCTTCGGAAATCGGCGGACTGTTCGTCGATGTGGACGTGACCAGCGAGGACAGTGTTGTCGCGGGCTTTGCCAAGGCACGCGCCGCCCATGGCCCGGAACGCATCCTGGTCAACTGCGCCGGCATTGCCCCTGCCGCCAAGACCACCTCGCGCGGTGAGCCGCATTCGCTCGCCCTGTTCGAGAAGGTGATCGCGGTCAATCTCGTCGGCTCGTTCCGCTGCATTGCCCATGCGGCCACATCCATGTCGGCGCTGGACCCGGTGACAGCGGACGGCGAGCGCGGCGTCATCGTCTCGACCGCCTCGGTTGCCGCCTTTGATGGCCAGATTGGCCAGGTCGCCTATGCCGCCTCCAAGGCGGGCATTGCCGGCATGACGTTGCCGATTGCGCGCGACCTGTCGAAATCCGGCATCCGCGTCATGACCATCGCCCCCGGCATTTTCGAGACACCGATGCTGCTCGGCTTGCCTGAGGACGTGCAGAAGTCATTGGGCGATCAGGTGCCTTTCCCCTCGCGTCTCGGCAAGGCGACAGAATACGCACAACTGGTCCTTGCCATCGTCGAGAACGGCATGCTCAACGGCGAAACCATCCGCCTCGACGGCGCCATCCGCATGGCGCCGCGGTAACTTTCTGGCTGTCATAAAAACAACATGGCCCGCTGCCGAGAGGAACGGCAACGGGCCTTGAATTGGGGAATGCGCGGTCTGCGGCAGAGCGCGACCCTCGGGGATTATTTCATCGAGCCGTCAGCGTTATACTGCGCGAGATAAGCGATGACGTCCTTTAGTTCGTCTTCCTTCTTCAGGCCGACGAAAGCCATCTTGTTCTTCGGAACAAAGTTCTTGGGATCGGCGAGATAGCCGGACAGGGTGGCCTCGTCCCAGACCTTGCCGGCGCCGAACTCGGTCATGGCGGGGGAATATTTGAAGCCTTCGACAGAAGCGACCGCCCGGCCGACAATGCCGTTCATCTCCGGTCCAACCTTGTTTTTGGCGCCCGCGCCAACGTCATGGCAGGCGGCGCATTTCTTGAAGACTTTTTCGCCCTTGGCGACATCGCCTTCAGCCAAGGCAACCGTGGTGAGGGCCAGCAGGGCTGCGCCTGCTGCAATGCTCAGTTTCATCATGTTCTCTCTCCCTCCTGCTGATGCGTCCGGAGGACGCCCGCTTGAGTGGGGGGGAAGATGACGCGAACGGCGGTCTGCGGCAAGATGCGCGTGGCACCATGCCGCAGGATTGCAGCAACTCGGGCACTATGCCGCACGCTTAACGGTTAACGGGATGCCGCCATCGCGGTGCCGGCTTCGCCAAGCCAGGCTTCAAGCCCCGTGTCCCAATAGGGCGAAGGGCCGTAGAGATGCGCCAGGAAATCGATGAAGACGCGGACCTTGGCAGGCAGGAAGCGGCGGCTGGGGTACACCGCATGCAGGCCGACATCCTTGGAGGCGCGATAGGCAGGCAGGACGATGCGCAGGCGGCCGTCTCGCAGTTCCGGGCCTATGTCCCAGGTGGAACGCAAGGCGATGCCGACGCCGGCAATCAGCGCCTCGCGCACGACTTCGGACGAGTTGGTGCGCAAGGGCGCGCTGGCCCTGACGATCTCGGCACCGCGCGGCCCGACAAGTCGCCACGGGTCCTGCACGGCTGCGGCGATGCGGATGTGGTTATCCGTGAGGTCCTCGATGGATTGAGGTTCGCCGTAGCGATCCAGATAGGCGGGAGCTGCGCAAAGGACACGGTGGATCGGGGCCAGCCGCCGGGCGACGAGGCTCGAGTCCGACAGTTCGGCGATCCGGATGGCGAGATCATAGCCATCTCCGACGATGTCCACGAAATCGTCCGAGAGATCCAGGTTGAGCGACAGGTCCGGATTTGTTTCGAGGAAAGTTGCCAGATGCGGGGCGATGTGCAGACGGCCGAAGGATGTTGGCGCGCTGACCTTGAGCGTGCCCCGGGCTTGTGCCGAGCCGCGCGTGACGAAGGTTTCGGCCTCCTCGACGCTGGCCAGAATGGCGATGACACGGTCGTAGAAGCCTTGTCCGGATTCGGTCAGGGCGATCTGGCGGGTCGTGCGTTGGAGCAGGCGCGTTCCCAGACGATCCTCAAGGCGGCGGATCCGCTTGGAAACGACGGCCGGAGACAGGGCCATTTCGCGCCCGGCCGCCGACATGCTGCCGGCCGACACAACGCGGGCGAAGATTTCCATGTCCGTGAGATTGCTCATTTGTGACCAACTGGAAAGAGTTCTAGGACCAGACCCGGTGTTTCCCCGTGCCCTGAAGTTTGACAGACTGTCAGGGTCCGGGAGGTCAATGACGCTGCGTCGCAGGCGTACGCTCCGCAATGAAACTGACCTTGTGTGTATTTACGCTTTAACGGACAAACTCGGATCACGTTATGTGCGTGAGGGAAAAGGGAGAGGGAGATGGTCGGGATCGCCATGCCGGCGCCGGACCGGCACGTGCTGGAGCGCCGGGACAGCATCGTGGCCGCGCTGAAGGCCATCGTGCCGGGGGAGGGGGTCATCGACGCCCTGACCGAAATGCGCCCCTACGAGACCGATGCGCTGACCGCCTACCGGCAGATGCCGCTGGTCGTGGTGCTGCCGGAGACGGTGGACCAGGTCTCCCGGATCCTGCGTTATTGCTATGAGAACGACGTCAAGGTGGTGCCACGCGGTGCGGGCACCTCGCTGTCCGGCGGCGCGCTGCCGCTGGCCGATGGCGTGCTGATGTCGATGATGAAGTTCAACCGCATCCTCGACATCGACTTCCCCAACCGCGCCGTGATCGCCCAGCCCGGCGTCACCAATCTCGGCATCACCCGCGCGGTGGAGCATGAGGGCTTCTATTACGCGCCGGACCCGTCGTCGCAGATCGCCTGTTCGATCGGCGGCAACATCGCGGAGAACTCCGGCGGCGTGCATTGCCTGAAATACGGCCTGACCACCAACAACGTGCTGGGTCTGGAAATGGTGCTGATCACCGGCGAGGTGATCCGCCTCGGCGGCAAGCACATGGAGGCGGAGGGCTATGATCTCCTGGCGCTGATGACCGGCTCTGAAGGCCTGCTCGGCGTCGTGACGGAAGTGACCGTGCGCATCCTGCAGAAGCCGGAGACCGCGCGGGCTGCGCTGGTCGGCTTCCCGACTTCGGAGGATGGCGGGCGCTGTGTTGCCGACATCATCGCCGCCGGCATCATTCCCGGCGGCATGGAGATGATGGACGGCCCGGCAATCCAGGCCGCCGAGGATTACGTCAACGCCGGCTATCCGCGTGATGCCGAGGCGCTGCTGATCGTTGAGCTGGACGGGCCGGAAGCGGAGGTGGACTTTCTGCTGGCCCGCGTCGAGGAGATCGCCCGCGCCAACCGCGCCGGCTATCTGCGCGTCTCGACCAGCGAGGAAGAGCGGCTGGTGTTCTGGGCCGGGCGCAAGTCGGCCTTCCCGGCGGTGGGGCGCATCTCGCCGGACTATCTCTGCATGGACGGGACCATTCCGCGCCGCGAGCTGCCGCGCGTGTTGGCCGGTATGCGCGAGCTCTCCGTCAAGCACGGCCTGCGCTGCGCCAACGTGTTCCACGCCGGCGATGGCAACCTGCATCCGCTGATCCTCTATGACGCCAACAAGCCCGGCGAACTGGAGGCGGCGGAAGCCTTCGGCGCCGACATCCTGCGGCTCTGCGTGGCCGTCGGCGGGGTGCTGACCGGCGAGCATGGCGTGGGCATCGAGAAGCGCGACCTGATGCCGGAAATGTTCTCCGAGGACGACCTGAAGCAGCAGCAGCGGGTGAAATGTGCCTTTGACGACAAGCATCTGCTCAATCCGGGCAAGGTCTTCCCGGTGCTGCACCGCTGCGCCGACCTCGGGATGATGCATGTCCATAAGGGCCAACTCGCCTTCCCCGACATCCCGCGCTTCTGATCGGACCCGACGCGATGACCCATTCCGCCCTCACGCCCACCACCGCCGAAGAAACGCGCGACTTCCTGGCCTATGCCGCCGCCGAGGAGTTGCCTGTCGAGATCCTCGGCCAGGGCTCCAAACGCGCGCTGGGCCGGCCGGTGCAGACCGCCCATGTGCTGGACCTGTCGCGCCTGTCCGGTGTCGAGGTCTACGAGCCGGCCGAACTGGTGCTGACGGCCAAGGCCGGCACGCCGATGGCCGAGATCGAGGCGCTGGTGGCCGGGGCCGGGCAGGAGCTTTCCTTCGAGCCGATGGATTTCGGGCCGCTCCTCGGCGAAGCAGCCGGCAAGGGCACGCTGGGCGGGCTGATCGGTGCCAATCTCGCCGGGCCGCGCCGCATCAAGGCGGGCGCCGCGCGTGACCATATCCTCGGGCTCGATGCAGTTTCGGGCCGCGGCGAGATCTTCCGCTCCGGCGGCCGTGTGGTGAAGAACGTCACCGGCTATGACCTGCCGCGCGCGCTGACCGGGGCCTATGGCACGCTGGCCGTCTCGACGCTGATCACGCTGAAGGTGAACCCGCGCGCCGAGACCTCGGCGAGCCTGGCGCTGAACGGGCTCTCCGATGCGGCCGCCGTTGCCGCCATGTGCGCTGCCATGGGCTCTTCTGCGGAAGTCTCGGCGGCCGCGCATCTGCCGGAAGGCATCTGCCAGCGGCTCGGTGTTGCGGGCGAGGACCGCCCCGGGCCGGTGACGCTGCTGCGCCTTGAAGGCTTCGGCCCGTCGGTCGAGTACCGCTTTGCCAATCTGGCGCGGCGGCTGGCCGAGTTCGGCCCGGCCGAGCGGATCGGCGATGCCGCCTCGAAGGCGCTCTGGCAGGCCGTGCGCGACGTCATCCCCTTTGCCGGCAGCCGCAATCCGGTGTGGCGCGTTTCCTTGCCGCCGGCCTCCGGCGCCGAGCTGATGCAGCGCTTGCGCAGCATCATGCCGGTGGAAGGCTTCTACGACTGGAGCGGTGGTCTCCTGTGGCTGCAGATGCTGGACGGCGAGGTGCATGACGTGCCGTTGCGCGCGGCCATCGCCGATCACGGCGGCGGGCACGCGACCCTGATCCGGGCGAGCGCGGCGACCCGGGCCGCCGTGCCGGTGTTCCAGCCGCAGCCTGCCCCGCTGGCCGCGCTGAGCCGCCGGCTGAAGGCGCAGTTCGACCCGAAAGGCATTCTCAATCCGGGCCGCATGGTCGCCGACGCCTGAGCGCGCCGCCTTCCGCCCGACCCCGAGCCCTCACCGCAAGGTTGACCGATGCAGACGAATTTCACGCCCGAACAGCTTGCCGATCCGCATGTGGCCGATGCGGAGAAGATCCTGCGCAAATGCGTCCATTGCGGCTTCTGCACGGCGACCTGCCCGACCTTCGCGCTGCTGGGCGACGAGCTCGACAGCCCGCGTGGGCGCATCTACCTCATCAAGGACATGCTGGAGAACAACCGGCCGGCGGACGAGAAGGTGGTGAAGCACATCGACCGCTGCCTGTCGTGCCTGTCCTGCATGACCACGTGCCCGTCCGGCGTCCACTACATGCATCTCGTCGACCATGCCCGCGCGCATATCGAGAAGACCTACCGCCGGCCGCTGACCGACCGGCTGATCCGGTCGCTGCTGGCGGCCGTGCTGCCCCATCCGGGGCGCTTCCGGCTGGCGCTGGTCGGCGCCTTTGCGGCACGGCCCTTTGCCGGGCTGATGAAAAGCTTCGGCGGGCCCTTCGCCAAGCTGGGCGCGATGCTGGATCTGGCGCCGGCACGCGCACCCGGCCGGGCGCAGTTCGAGGGACCGGCGGCCTTTGCGCCGTCAGCCCCGAAACGCGGCCGGGTGGCGCTGCTCACCGGTTGCGCCCAGCCTGTGCTGGCCCCGTCGATCAACGACGCGACGATCCGCCTTTTGACGCGGGCAGGCTATGAAGTTGTGCTGCCCAAGGGCGAGACTTGCTGCGGCGCGCTGGTGCATCACATGGGCCGCGAGGAGGCCGCCCTTGCGAACGCCAGGCAGAATGTCGAAGCCTGGACGCGCGAGCTGGAGGCCGGCGGGCTGGAGGCGATCCTGATCACCGCCTCGGGCTGCGGCACCACGATCAAGGATTACGGTTACATGCTGAAGCATGACGCCGCATGGGCCGACAAGGCGGCCCGGGTGTCGGGCCTTGCCAGGGACATCACCGAGTTCCTGGCAACGCTGGATCTCGGCGCGCCCGTGCGGCCCGGCAACATGACCGTTGCCTATCATTCGGCCTGCTCGATGCAGCACGGCCAGAAGATCACGCGCCAGCCGAAGGAGCTGCTCAAGGCCGCCGGCTTCACGGTGAAGGATGTGCCGGAAGGCCATCTGTGCTGCGGATCGGCCGGCACCTACAACATCCTGCAGCCCGAGATCGCGTCGCGCCTGAGGGACCGCAAGGTCGCCAACATCGAGAAGACGAAACCGGACCTGATCGCCGCCGGCAACATCGGCTGCATGACGCAGATCGGCAAGGGCACCGGCATTCCCGTCATCCACACGGCCGAACTGCTCGACTGGGCTTACGGCGGCCCGGAACCGGAAGGCTTCGAGCGGCTGCAGCGCCAGCCGGTGCACTGACGAGCTGGCAGCGGATCTCGCCGGTCAATCCGTCGTCCCCAGCTGCACAGGGGTGCGGTCAGGTTGGGGCGGGACGGGCTTGCCGGCGAGGCGCAGGGTGCGTTCCAGGAGGGTTTCGTAGATCGGCCGGCCGCCGAGCGCGGCGGCGGTAAGGCTGGCGCAGGCGGCGGTGACGAGAACCGGCAGTACGAGGCCATAGGCGCCGGTCAGTTCAAGGACAAGCACCACGCCGACCAGCGGCGCGCGGACCGAGGCGGCAAACAGTCCGGCCATGGCGGCAATCGCGGTCGCGCGGGCTAGGCCCTCGACGTCCGGGAGCAGGACCTCGGCTGCCGTGCCGAAGGCAAGACCGGCCGCCACCGCGATGGACAGCATCGGCGCGAAGATGCCGCCCGGAACACCGGTGCCGTAACACAGGATCGCGGCGGTGAAGCGCAGCGCCATCAACGCCAGCAGGAAACCGAGCGGCGCGGCCTCATGGGCGAGCAGCTGGACGACCGCCTCGCCGCCGCCGCTGCCCTCGGGAAACAGCTGCAGCATCGCCCCCATCGCCGCACCAACGACGAGCGCCGGCAGCCACCAGACGCGCTGCGGCAGGCGCAACGGCGCATCAAGCGCCAGCACCACGGCCCGGTTGAAGCTGAGCCCCAGCAGCCCCACCGCGCCGCCGAGCAGGGCGAAGACGGGCAGCAGCAGCGGCGACAGGCCCGGGCTGGCTAGGGGCAGGCTGACGGTCTGGCCGAGCAGCGCCTCGGCAATGGCGGCGCTGCCAATGCTGGCGAGGATCACGGCCATGTAGGTGTGGGCGCGATAGGGGACCTGGCGCCGGGTTTCCTCGATGACGAAGAGGATCGCGGCCAGTGGTGCGAGAAAGGCGGCGGCAAGGCCAGCCGCGGCGCCGGCGGCGAGCAAGCCGCGTTTTTCCTCCTGGCCAAGACGGCCGACCCCGGAGACAAGCTGCATCAGGGCGGCGCCCATGTGGATCGTCGGTCCCTCGCGGCCTAGCACCATGCCGGAGCCGAGCGCCAGCACGCCGCCGGAAAATTTGACCAGAAGCACCCGCAGGGGCCGGAGCTCTCGTTCGCCCTCCAGCACGCCTTCGATCTCCTGGATGCCGCTGCCGGCGGCCTCGGGGGAAAAGCGCAGAACCAGCGCGCGCGCTGCCACCGCAAGGGCTGCCGTGGCCGCCATCGCCAGCAGAACGGCGGTGACGGTCGAGGGCGCCAGCGCACGCAGATCGGCATAGGCCGCGGCCAGTGCCTGCACGGCGAGGTGAAACCCGGTGCCCAAAAGCCCGACCAGAAGACCGCCGGCCAGCGCCAGCAGCAGATAGCCCGCAGGAACGGCCTGAAGCTGAGAAGCAAAGGGCGCCGGGTTGGGCTTCTCGGTGGGCGTCTCGGTCATGCTTCAGCAACCTCGGCTGGCGTTAAGGGGCGCTGCGGCGGGCGTTGCGCGGCCGGTTGTCCGGACTGTATGGTCTGGGCAACGCAGGCAGAAGGAACGCGCAAGATGTCGGCCGAAGGCCACAGCACGGCAATCGTCAGCCTTGGAATTTCCTGCCAGAGCTCGCGGCAGATCCGCACCCATGCGGAGGAGATCGGCCATCAGCTTGGCGAGGACATCCAGCCGGCGCGGCATTTCTTCGATGGGCTGATTGCCCCGGTGCCGGGCGTGGCCAGGCTGTTCGAGGACGGCTTTCCGCTGTTTGGCCCCGGTGACATCCGCATGGGGCCGCATCATCCCGTCTGGCATCCCTATGACATCCATTTCCTGCATCACTTCCGCGACGAGGCCGGGACAGTGGACATCGCCGGGCGCATGGCCGAGGAACTGTCCCGCTTCGGCCACATGCGGGGCAAGCTGCAGCGGCTCTCCCGGTTCGACCGGCTCGTGTTCGTGCTCTCCAACAGCCAGAACAACCTGACCATGGTGCAGGAGGAGACCGGGCTCACCGACCTGCATTTCGAGGCCAGCGCCGTCGGGCGTCTGCGCCATGCGGTCGAGCACTTCCTGAAGCGGCCTTGCGAGTTCATTCTGGTCACCCTGGACGGACGGCATGCGGACGACCTGTCCGACCATGTTCACGTCCTTGCCCCCGATGACAGCGAGTGGACCGGGGACAAGCAGCAATGGCGCGACCTGCTGCTGGAACGGCTGGCGGAGGGCCGCCAGCCGGACGGATCACATCCCGGTGGTGATCACATCACGATGACCTTGGTGCCGACGCCGACGCGCTCGTAAAGGTCGGTCACGTCCTCGTTGCGCATGCGGATGCAGCCGGAGGACACGGCGTGACCGATCGACCAGGGTTCGTTGGAGCCGTGGATGCGATAGAGCGTCGAGCCGAGATACAGGGCGCGCGCACCCAGCGGATTGTTCGGACCACCTGCCATGAAGGTCGGAAGGTCCGGGCGACGCTTGCGCATTTCGGCCGGCGGACGCCAGTCGGGCCACTCGGCCTTGCGCGTCACCTTGTGGGCGCCGGCCCATTCGAAGCCCGGCTTGCCGACGCCGACGCCGTAGCGGCGCGCGACGCCGTTTTGCTCTACCAGATAGAGATAGCGGGCGTTGGTGTCGATGATGATGGTGCCCGGCTTGTGCGGGCCGGTGTAGTCGACCACGGCGGGAAGGAACTGCGGCGCGACCTGGCGACGGACGGCAGCGGCGGCCTGCGGACTGCCGGCACTGGCGAGCCGGACGGGGGGCTGGGCAACGGGCTCACCCACCACCATGGGCGCGGGGCGCGGCTGGCCCTCGGGGCGCAACTGCAGCAGCCAGGGCTCGGCCAGGTTCGGGCTGAGGACGAGAGGGGGAGGGTTGATGCCCCGGCTGCCTTCCGCCAGGACCTGCGGCACGGGCAGGCCGATCAGGGCCACCAGCGCCAGGCTCATATAGAGTTTCATCACCGTTACTCCTCAACGCAAAGTCACACCTAAGCTCACGCGTCAGGGCATTTGCCGTTAGGGCAATGCTTGACGATTTCGCTCAAACTTTAAGGATGTTGGTGAAGGAGAATGGTGAATCAGCGAGCAATAAGTCTGGTTAACTCATGTAAAGGTTACTGCAAGGTGTCTGGACTTGGTTAGCAGATCCTGTCGGCGCCACGCGCTGAAATCCGATCACTGCACACGCCGTCTGGCATCACGTGCGATGACCGGGAGGAGGGGCTCCAACTCGCTCCGGGTCATGCCGGGCCGTACACGCGGATCATAGAGCATGTTGAGCAGGATCTGGTCGAAGGCCGTAAAGCGGCTGTGCCGGGATGTATCGTTGAACACCGAGTGCGTCAGACGCGGATCGTCATTCATCGGACCCAGACCTTGCAGGACCTCCTCGACCAGGCAGCGCCGAAACAGAAACTCGCCCTCGTCGGAGACGATGACCGCCGAGGACCCGGTGATGCCCTTACGGCCCGATTCCACCCGCACCAGGCAGCGCCCCGGCGCCTCTGCGGTCTCGTCGGCGTAGATTTCTCCCCTGACGGTCGCAAGATAGCCGGCGCGATCGACAACGAAGATATTGAAATTGGCTTCTTCACCTGGAGCCGCCAGGCGGGCGTCCAGAGCCGGAATCTTGCGTGGCAGCTCGGCCAGAAATGATTCTATGGCGGCAGTGCGGTTGCGCCGGGACAGGCTGTGAATGCGGAAGCGGACCGGCGTCACGTATTTCTTGACGAGATAGGGCTGCCAGCTCCAGGCTCGGTATTCCAGACCGAACACGGTGTTGTTGAAGCCTTCGATCAGTTCTTCGGCAGTAAAGCTCTCCGGTCCCGCGCGGGCGGGAAGCGCCGCAAGCAGGCCGACCATGAACAGCATGATGGCGGTAGGAAGCAGCGGCATGGCGCGGGACGTCAGACCCTCTTGTTAAGAAACGGCTGTCCATCCTCAGGACCGGTGAGGGTGAATGTACCGAATGCGCTAACGACTTGGAAACCAAATCTTCTTCATCACGTTTCCGGCAAGTCAGGTGCTGCTGAACCTCACCTCGAGGAACATTTCCTTAAACATCGAGAGATATAAAGCGATAGATGAGCACGGAAATTCTGCGCGAGCGGTGACGGTTAAGAACGGGAGTTGGCATGGCTGCGGTCAAACGTGTTTTCCGGGCGGAAAGCCTGTTTCGCGATGCGGCGGGCGTTGCGAACCAACCCGAACGAACCGACGAGCAGCGGCACCGCGAACTGATGGCCGAAATGGCCTCTTTGCGCGCGCTCATGAAGGGGGCGCCAGACCCCAAGGAAATGAGCGAGCACGTCATGCAGGAGTTCCGGCGTGAGCTTGGCGAGGCGGCCAAGCTCAAGAAGGAACTGGACGCCATGTACGAAGCGATCCTTATGACCAAGAAGGAGATCGCGGCGCTGCATCACACCACCGGTTCCGAGGGACCGGAAATGACCCGCGTCACCAACGAGCTGGATGCGATCGTCATCGGTACGGAAGGGGCGACCGAAGCCATCCTGTCGGCTTCCGAGTTCATTGACGAGACGGCCAATACCCTGTCCGCGCGGCTGAGCGGCCAGGACCGCGACTTGGCCAATGACATCCAGGAACAGGTCATCCAGATCTTCGAGGCCTGCAACTTCCAGGATCTCACCGGCCAGCGCATCTCCAAGGTGGTCGGTGCCCTACGCTTTGTCGAGGATCGCATCATCGACATGATGAACATCTGGGGCGGCATCGAAGCCTTCAAGGAAATCGAGTTCAAGATGCGCGAAGGCAACTCCGAAGGCGATGCCGCGCTGCTCAATGGCCCGTCGCTGCACACCGACACGGATACCGTCAGCCAGGACGACATCGACGCCCTGTTCGCTTGAGTGGTTCAACCCGCAGATTTCGGAAAGGCCGGCCTGTCCGGCCTTTTTTGTTGTTCGGTTGCCTGCCTGATGTTAAGAACAAAGAAAGAACATGAATGAGGTGGTCATGAACGCGCCGATGGACGAAACGCTGCCCTCCGGCCTGATGCGCGGCGCTGACGGAGAGGTTCGCTGCTGGTGGCAGCAGGGGCTCGACGACTATGCTCATTACCATGACCGGGAGTGGGGCCGTCCGGTGACGGATGACACGCGGCTGTTCGAGAAGATCTGTCTCGAGGGCTTTCAGTCCGGCCTGTCCTGGCTGACCATCCTGCGCAAGCGCGAGAATTTCCGTGCGGCCTTTGCCGGGTTCGACATCGACAAGGTGGCCGCTTTTACCGAGGCTGACATCGAGCGCTGTGTGACTGACGCGGGCATCGTGCGGCACCGGGGCAAGATCGTCTCGACCGTCAACAACGCCCGGCGTGCACAGGAACTGCGTGCCGAATTCGGCACGCTGGCGGCTTATTTCTGGGCGCATGAACCTGGCCCGGCGGACCGGCCCGCGGTGTGCGACCACGCGACGCTGAGCCGGATGGCGACATCCCCGGCGAGCCTTGCCATCTCGAAGGATCTGAAGAAGCGCGGCTGGACCTTTGTCGGCCCGACGACGGTCTATGCCTTCATACAGGCGATGGGGCTGGTCAATGACCACCTTGAGGGTTGCTGCGTCCGGGCCGAAATCGAGGCGGTCCGGGCAGAGTTCATCCGTCCGAAACGCGGATAAAAAAAGTCCGCGCCCTTTTTGCAAACGGCGCGGACAGTTGGTGGAGTGCATCCGTGCGGATGCTTGGCAGTCTGACCTAGGGGATCGTCAGGCTGCTTGGATCTCGGTAATGAACTTCGTCACCTGCGTGCTGAGGCGGCCGCTGCGATCGGCGAGCGCGCGGGCGGTCGACAGCACTTGTGTGGTGGCGGCGCTGTTTGTCTCTGCTGCCTCATTGAGGCTGGCGATGTTGCGGGAGACTTCGGTCGTCCCTTGCGCTGCTTCGGTGATGTTGCGGCTGATTTCATCGGTTGTCGTGTTCTGCTCCTCGGCAGCTGCCGCAACGCCAGAGGAAATGTCATTCAGGTCGGCGATGATGTTGGCGATCAGTTCGATCACGGGCACCGTGTTCTGAACATCGGACTGCATCTTGCCGATCTGACCGGTGATCTCTTCGGTTGCCTTTGCAGTCTGGTTGGCGAGCGATTTGACCTCGTTGGCAACCACGGCGAAGCCCTTGCCGGCCTCACCGGCGCGAGCGGCCTCGATGGTGGCATTCAGCGCCAGCAGATTGGTCTGTTCGGCGATGCTGCGGATGAGGTCGATGATCTCGCCGATGGCTTCGGCGCCGGTCTGCAGCGACGAGACGCGGGACGTTGCCGATGTCACGTGCTCCTTCGCCGTCGCAGCCAGTTGCGAGGTCTTGACGATCTGGGCGCTGACTTCCCGGATGGACGAGGACATCTCTTCCGTGGCGCCTGCGACCATCTGCACATTGGCCGAGGCCTGTGTGGCGGCAGATGCGATCGTGCCGCTCTGTGACGCTGTTTCCTCGGCCGTGCTAGCCATGGACTGGGCGGTCGCCTCCAGCTCGGTTGCTGAGGAGTTCAACACGGTCAGAGCCTGATCGACGTCCTCCTGGAAGCGGAATGTCAGCTGGCGGATCTGTTCGGCCTGTTCGGCCTTGCGGGAAGCTTCGGCGACCTGTTCCTGCATCATGGTCTGACGTTCGGAGGCGTTGATCTTGAACACTTCCATGGCCTTGGCAATGGACCCGACTTCATCGGTCTGGTCGGCATAGTCGACCTTGAATTCGAACTCACCCTTGGCAAGGCGCTGCAGGCCCTCGACCATGACGGTCAAGGGGCGAACGATGAAGCGACGTGAGACAAAGAAACCTGCAACCAGACCGGCTCCAATGCCAATGACAGCGACGGCGATCAACAAGAAGCCGGAACTGCTGGCCATGTCGCCCGCTTCTTCGGAGCGGCGATTGCCAGTGGCTTCAGAG
This sequence comes from Pannonibacter carbonis, assembly GCF_003012935.1. GTDB lineage: Bacteria > Pseudomonadota > Alphaproteobacteria > Rhizobiales > Stappiaceae > Pannonibacter > Pannonibacter carbonis. The sequence goes on from NZ_PUDR01000003.1 coordinate 132,185, forward strand.
AAATCGACATAACGCAGCAGCGCTGTCGCGATCTTGTCGGCGAGTTCGCGTGAGGTTGCGACTTCGGTCAGGATTGCCTGCTGATCCGCGGTCAACGTTGTGTTCGAACTGCGCTCCGCCACATCAAGCGCACGGGCCATGCGCGGCGTGTATTCGTCGAACAGCTCCTGGATTTCGATCAGCATCCCGCGCTGCTCGCCTTCGGCGTTTGCAACGGCGGCGGCAATGCGTTCGCGGAAGGAGGCCTGGGTCGCCTCGATATCGCGGCGAATGGCGGCAGCTTGACCGGGATCGGCCGCAAGCCGGTATTCGGCGCGGCTGAGGGTCAGAATGTTCTGGTTCATCTGGGCGCCGAGTTTGACGTCAGAGGCCGTCCGGTTGATTGCTCCCGCTGCTGTATTCAAATGGTCAAGCGAGAAGTAGCCAATACCGGAGTTGATGAGCGAGATGATGCTCAAGAGAAAGACGACCGACATGACTTTGCCGGAGACCGAGATATTGCGCATGAACATTGTCCGTGCCTCCAGAGCTTAGTTACGGAGGGTGATCAAGAAAAAATTCTTGATCTACGGAGATGATCGACGGTCAAAATTGACCGAATGTTAAAAAGTTATAGAATTATTAACAGAGTTAACTTGAGTATAAAGGCATTCCGTTTGGGAAGCTAAATCCCGCTAACCATATCGTCCAAAATACTGAAGAAGCCTGTGATCCAAAACGGAATTGGCGATTTCCGCACTGCACCTGCCGCGCTGCGGGAGGCAGGCACGAAACAAAAACGCCACCGTGTCACAGCGACACGGCGGCGTTTACCGGCAGGCAGATTGTCTCAGCCGTTCACCTTTTCCGCAAGCGGGTCGAACAGGCGGTTGGTGGCGCGGAAGATGTAGTCGGGCTTCTCGACGCTGACCGCAGTGGCCCCATGGGCGATCAGCATCTGGGCGCAATCGGGGGCGAGATCGCGCGGGCAGAGCAGGCTGAGCACGCCGCTTTCGGCGGCAAGGCCATAGATCAGCTCGGCGCCCATCGGCAGGATGTCTTTCACCGCGCCGCGGGTGTCGGGGACATGGGCGCGGACCAGCCGGCTGCCCCGTGCGGTTTCCTCGGCCGCGACACGGTCGAGGATGGTGCGGGCGGCGGACAGCGCCTCGCCGCTCCAGTCGGCCTCCAGCGAGGCAACGAGATGCGCCTGGCTTTTCAGGATCACGCCATCGGCGAGGATCTTCAGCGCATTGGCTTCGAGTGTCGAACCGGTGGTCGTGATGTCGACGATCAGCTCGGCAGAGCCGGCCGCCGGCGCGCCCTCGGTTGCCCCGGCGCTTTCGACGATCCAGTAATCGGCAATGCCGTGACGGGCGAAGAAGGCGCGGGTGAGGGTGACGTATTTCGTGGCAACGCGCATGCGCCGGCCATGGCGGTTGCGGAAGTCGGAGGCGACATCGCCAAGATCGGCCATGGTCTCCACGTCGATCCAGGCCTTCGGCACGGCGACGACCACATCGGCGGGGCCGAAGCCGAGCGGGGTGACGACATGGACGAGCTTGTCCGGCGTCGCGATGCTCTCATGCACCAAGTCCAGACCGGTGATGCCGAAATGGATGCTGCCGGCGGCCAGCTCCCGGGCGATTTCGGAGGCGGACAGGAAGGCGATCTCGACGTTGTCGAGCCCCTTGATGGCGCCGCGATAATTGCGGTCACCGCCGGGCTGGACGATCTTTAGGCCGGCACCGGCGAAGAACTCGGAGGTGTTTTCCTGCAGGCGGCCCTTGGAGGGAATGCCGATGATGAGCCGGGTCATGCGCGGGCCTCCAGCACAGCGGTGAGACGGTCAAGCCAGAGCGAGAAACCGACGGCGGGAACCTCGTCATTTGCGCCGAGGAGACGCAGCAGCCGGTCGTAGCGGCCGCCGCCCAGAAGGGTGCCCGCGTTCGCAGCGCCGGGGGCGCTGACCTCGAACACGAAACCCGTGTAATAGTCGAGCCGGCGGCCGAAATCGGCGGCGAAGCGGATCTGGACAAGGTCGAGCCCATGGCTTGCCATGGCTGCCGTGCGGGCGCGGAAGGCCGCGAGCGGGGCGGCGAGATCAAGGCCGTGGCGGGCTGCGAAGGCTTCGAGCGCGTCCGCGCTCTCGTCCGGACGGCCCGTGATCGCAAGGTACTCGCTGAGGATGCTGGCAGCCGCCTTGTGGGTGCCTGCGCCGCTGGCAAGCGCGGCCTGTTCCAGGAAGCGTTCGGCGATCTCGCTGGCGGTGCGGCCGCCCACGGCGGAAATGCCGGCAATGGACAGGAGATCGGCGACGACCTCCTGCGCGGCATCGGGATTGGCACCCTCCAGCGCGGCGAGGAAGCCCAGGCGGGCGTCGCGGCGCTGGTCGGACGGGGCACCTGCGCCGCTCATCCGGGTGATGGCGGCGGTCAGGCGTTCGCCTTCGCCGAAGAGATCGCGCAGGCGGCGCTGCCAGACGACCGGCAGATCGAGCCCGGCCAGAACGGCGGAAAACAGGGTCTCGTCGCCGATCCGCACCACGGGATGCTCAAGGCCGAGATCGGTCAGCACGGAAAGGGCGAGCGCCAGCATGGCGGCATCGGCGTCTTCCCGGTCGGCGCGGCCGAGGCTTTCGGCGCCCGCCTGCGGGATCTCGCCCAGCTCGCCCGGCCGCTGGCGGAACACGGGGCCGGCATAGCAGTAATCATCGCGCCGGTAGGCCGGCTCGCTTTCGAGGTGCTGGCGGCAGACCGGGATGGTGAAATCCGGCCGCAGGCACAGCTCGCGCCCGTCGGCGCCGCTGGTCAGGAACAGGCGGCGGCGGATGTCCTCGCCGGTCAGGTCCAGGAACACGTCCGCAGGCTGCAGGATCGGCGGATCGATGCGGGTGTGCCCGGCAGCTTCCAGCCGGGCAAGGGCCTTGCTTGCGAGCGCGGCGGGCGAAAGATCAGGTCTCGACATGTCCGGGTCGTCCCCTTCAGGCGTTGGCCAGCTTGCCGCGCGAGCGGTCCTCGGCCTGCGCGGCCAGCATCTTGCGCACGGTCTCGACCAGGTCGGTCTCGCGCACGGTCTCCTGCGCCGGGCGGCTTTCGCGCCATGTTACATTGTCGGTTATTTCACCTGAAAGACGCTTGCCCTCGATGAGGTCCTTGATCTGGATCTCGCCGTTGGCGCGCTCGTCTGAGCCCTGGATGATGGCCAGCGGGCAGCCGCGCTTGTCGGCATATTTCAGCTGGTTGCCGAACTTCTTCCAGTTGCCCTGGTACATCTCGGCGCGGATACCGGCCGCGCGCAGCTGCTGCGTCATGGCCTGATACTTCGCGAGGGCACCCACATCGCCGTCCATGACGGTGACCAGCACCGGTTCCAGCACCTCGGCCACATCGAGCTTGCCGAGGTTCTTCAGCGCGCTCATCAGGCGCGAGACGCCGATGGAGAAGCCGGTTGCCGGAACGTCGCGGCCGGTGAAGCGCTTGACGAGACCGTCATAACGGCCACCGCCACCAACGGAGCCGAACTGGACGACCTCGCCCTTCTCGTTGGTGACCGGGAAGGTCAGCTCGGCCTCGTAGACCGGACCGGTGTAATATTCGAGACCGCGGACAACGGCTGGCGATATGAAAACGCGGTCAGTATAGCCAGCTGCGATAATCAAACTCGCGATTGTGTCGAGTTCATCAAAGCCTTGATTTGCAGTCTCATTATCACCGCAGATTGCCTTGATGCAATCGAGGGTCTCTTTTGCACTGTCTCGCGTGGCTTTTAGTAGCTCGACAACACGCGCGATACGCGGGGCGTCAAGTCCGGCACCTGCAGTGAAATCACCGCTGTCGTCCTTCCTGCCCGCTCCGAGAAGCAGCTCGACACCTTCGATTCCGAATTTGTCATACTTGTCCATGGCGCGCAGGACGGTCAGACGGCGTTCGGCGTTTTCATTACCGCCTAGGCCAATGATCTCCATCACACCGTCAAGCAGTTTGCGATTATTCACGCGAATAACGTACTTGCCCTTGAGGCCAAGCGCGTCGAGCGTGTCGGCGAACATCATGCACATCTCGGCATCTGCGGCAGCGCCGGGCGCGCCGACGCTGTCGGCATCGAACTGCATGAACTGGCGGAAACGGCCGGGACCGGGCTTCTCGTTGCGGAATACCCAGCCGGCGCGGTAGCTGCGGAAGGGCAGCTGGATCTCGTTGATGTGCTCGGCGACGTGGCGCGCCAGCGGCGCGGTCAGGTCATAGCGCAGGCTCATCCACTGTTCGTCGTCGTCCTGCACCGAGAACACGCCGGCATTCGGGCGGTCGGTGTCGGGCAGAAACTTGCCGAGGCAGTCGGTGTATTCGAAGGCCGGCGTCTCGATCGGCTCGAAGCCGTAGAGCTCGTAGACGCCCTTGATCTTCGCGAGCATATGCTCGCTGGCACGGATCTCCTCAGCCGACCGGTCGACAAAGCCGCGCGGAAGCCGCGCCTTGAGTTTCTGGGACTTCGGATTGGACATGGGGATCACGGTACTTTGAGGAAAGATCAATGCCTCCGCTGTCCCCGACCGGCGACAACAGGCAGGTGTTTCCTAGACGAAACAAGGGGGGCGGGCAAGGCCGGGTGCTGTCGCGTCAGCCTGTGGGAGGCCGCCGCTGGTGCTCAGCCGTTGTCACGCTCGAGCGTGTCGAACACCGTCTCGATGGCTTTCAGCTGGTTGCTGTGGAAGGCACGGCCGGCGGCGAACCAGTCATCAAGGATGGAGCCGGCTGGTGGTGCAGCCGGGGTTTCCGGCTCAGGCGCGGGCGCAGCGGCAGATCGTTGCGCCGGCCGCTGGACGGCCTGAGGCGACGAGGGAGCGCTGGCGGAGGGGGCTGCGGGAGACGCCTTGTCGCCAAGGCCGAGGAAGCTGGTCCAGAAGGACTGCACCGCATCGGCATAGCCTGCCATCATCGCGGCGGGGGTCGGCACGGGCTTGGGCCGGCCACGGGCATAGCCGGCCATGAAGGCATCGAACAGGTCGCGGGCCTGTCCATGCAGATAGGGGCGGGCAACCTGTCCCATGGCAAGGGTCGCTGCGACCGGCATCAGGGCCGTGATCGCGTCCTGCTGCACGCCGGTGAGGCGGGCGATCTGATCGGCGATCGCCTGCTGCACCGGAGCTGGACCAAAGAACCAGTTGGTCGGCGCTGGCGCTGTGCCAAAGGAGAACGGATCGGCTTGCGTTGGGCTTTGCACCGACATTGGCATCGGCATCTGCCCAGCCTGTCCCTTCAGCAGGCCGAGGAAGCCCTGAAGGCCATCCGGCGCTGCGGTGGTGTGGCGCAGGCCGGTGAAGGCGGCCGGCAGCAGGGCACCCATGGCGCGGGTGACATCCGCGTCGGCAAGACCAAACTGCTGCCGCATGGTTGCGACAACACCTGCCGGGTCAAAGGAGGAAAACAGTCCGCTCGGGTCGCTCATGCTGCCTCACACCGGAATCGCATTGTTCCACATGATCAGCCTTCGCGCCCGTGCGGTCAAATGTCCTCTCTGATCAATACGCATAGTCCTGATAAGCGCGGCGGACATCGCCGCCCCAAGCTCCATGATAGCGCTCCAGCATCTGGTCGGCCGGGGACTGGCCAAGGGCGAGGGCTTCTTCCAGCGAGGCAAGATGCACCCGCTCGTCCTGGCCGCCATCATTGAGGCGGGCCCGGCGCTTGAGGCCTTCGCGCGACAGGGCCAGCATCTCGCGGGCGAGATCCAGCACGGTCCCGCTACGGAACGGGGTCTGCAGCCCGTGGATCGGCACGTCGTTGCGCAGGGCAAGGCGCTCGGCCTCGGTCCAGCCTTTCACCATCTGCCAAGCGTCTTCCAGGATGCCCTCGTCATAGAGCAGGCCGACCCACAGGGCGGGCAGGGCGCAGATCCGGCGCCAGGGGCCGCCGTCGGCACCGCGCATCTCCAGATACTTTTTCAGCCGCACATCCGGGAACAGCGTCGACAGGTGGTTGTTCCAGTCGCCGATGGTCGGCAGGCCGTCGGGCAGCTTGTCCTTCAGCGCACCGTTCATGAACTGGCGGAAGGTGGTGGTGGTTGCCTCGAAGTACGTGTCGCCGCGCTTGACGAAATACATCGGCACGTCGATGGCCCAGTTCACATAGGCCTCGAAGCCGAAGTCCTCGTGGAAGGCAAAGGGGATCGGGCCGGAGCGCTGGTTGTCCGTGTCCTTCCAGATCTCGGCGCGGAAGGACTTGAAGCCGTTCGGCTTGCCTTCGGTGAAGGGCGAGTTGGCGAAGATGGCGGTGGCGACCGGCTGCAGCGCCAGACTGACGCGCATCTTCTTGACCATGTCCGCCTCATCGGCGAAGTCGAGGTTCACCTGGATCGTCGAGGTCCGGTACATCATGTCGAGGCCGAGCGAGCCCACTTTCGGCATGTAGCCCGACATGATGGCATAGCGCGACTTCGGCATGACCGGGACATCCGACCGGCTCCAGGTCGGGGTGAAGCCGAGGCCAAGGAAGCCGATGCCCAGGGGCTCGGCAATCTCGTTGACCTGCGCCAGATGCGCGTTGGTCTCGCGGCAGGTCTGGTGCAGGTTGTCGAGCGGCGCGCCGGACAGCTCGAACTGCCCGCCCGGTTCGATGGAAATGGCGCCGCCCGCGACCGGGTCGGCAAGGCCGATGATGTGCCCCTTGTCGGAGATGCGCTCCCAGCCGAGGAGGCCTTCCATGCCTTTCAGCAGGGCCTCGATGCCGCGCGGGCCAGCATAGGGAACCGGCGACAGGTCGGCCTTGTAGAAGGCGAATTTCTCATGCTCGGTGCCCAGGCGGAACTGGTCCTTGGGCTTGGAGCCCGAGGCAAGATGGTCAGCCAGTTCCCTGACACTGGTGATCGGCGTCGAATCGATGGTGTCGCGAGCCATGGGGGCGTCTCCGGCAGCGGGTTGGGGCGGCACAATAGCGGTGCCCCGGCCCTTGAACAAACACGTAGTTTCACAAATGCGCGATAAGTTTCGCGGACGGCATGTTGCGGGCGCGTGCCCGGTTGGCCGCGTCCTGCGGCCGATGGGTCATTTCCAGTCGCCAAGCACCGCCTGCACCACGGCAAAGGCGGCAACGGCAGCCGTATCGGCGCGCAAGACGCGCGGTCCGAGCGGGATGGGCGTGACGAAGGACTGGCGGCGCAGCAAGGCGCGCTCGTCCTCCGAGAAACCGCCTTCCGGCCCGATCAGCAGCGCCAGCGGACGGGCGCCATCTGCCTTCAACGCCTCAAGCGGGCCGAGCGGATTCTGGCTTGCCTCGCCCTCGTCGCAGAAGATCAGCTGGCGGGACGCATTGTCCTTGTCCCAGCTGCCGATGACGTCGGCAAGCGGCCGCGGCTCGCGCACCTCGGCCAGCTGCAGGATGCCGCATTGTTCGGCAGCCTCGATGACGTTGGCGCTCATTCGCTCGGTGTTCACCCGCGTCGCCTGGGTGTGGCGCGTGAGGACCGGCGACAGACGCGAGGCCCCCATCTCCACGGCCTTCTGGACCATGTAGTCGAGGCGGGCGTGTTTCAGCGGGGCAAAGAGATAGTCGAAGTCGCTCGCCGCCGGTTGTGGCCGGGTCTGTTCGGCGGGAACGAGTGCACAGGTCTTGCGCGTCGGCGTCTCGATCTTCGCCCGCCATTCCCCGTCGCGTCCGTTGAAAAGCAACACCTCATCGCCCGCGCCGAGCCGCAGCACGTTGAGAAGGTAATTGCTCTGGTCCTTGCTGGCCTCGACAGCGCTGTCGCCTGCAAGGGGCGCGTCCACGAAGAGACGCTGCATGCGGAATTCATAACGGGGCATGGCAGGTCGCAGGGGTCGTTGGAAGGGAGGCGAGGCGGGGCGTGCCAGGGAAGGAAGCCGCCGCCCGTTCGGGAACGGGCGGCGGATGGATCAGGCCTTCGCCGGGTCCGTTGCAGTCGCTGTTGCATGGGGAGCAGGGGCATGGGCAGTTGGTGCATGACCGGCGGGCGCGGCAGCATCCTCGTCCGGGTCATGCGCGCGGTCACCATGGCCGATATACATGTAGAACATCGGCACGACGAACAGGGTGAACAGCGTGCCAACCGACATGCCTGCGCAGATGACGAGGCCGATGGAGTAACGGGCGGCAGCGCCCGCGCCATCGGCAATCACCAGCGGTACAACGCCCAGCACCATGGCGCCGGTGGTCATCAGGATCGGACGCAGGCGCTCGCGCGCTGCCTCGACGATGGCCTCCAGCTTGGTCATGCCATGCAGCTCGCGCTGCGCATTGGCAAACTCCACCATGAGAATGCCGTGCTTGGTGATCAGCCCCACCAGCGTGATCATGCCGACCTGGGTGTAGATGTTCAGCGTACCGGCCCCCAGGAACAGGGGAACGATGGCGCCAAAGATCGACAGCGGGACGGACATCATGATCACGAAGGGATCGCGGAAGCTTTCGAACTGCGCTGCCAGGACGAGGTAGATCACGACCACCGCAAGGCCGAAGGCGACCAGGATGGTGTTGCCTTCCTTGACCTCGAGGCGCGACTGGCCGGCATAGTCCTCGAAGAAGCCTTCCGGCATTTCCTCGCCCGCGATCCGCTGCAGGGTGGCGAGGCCGTCGCCCGTCGTGACCGAGGGCATCGGCAGGGCCGAAAGCGTGGCGGAATAGAGCTGGTTGAACTGCTCGACAGAGACAGCGGTGGCATCAGTTTCGATGGTCACCACCGATGACAGGGGCACCATAGCGCCGCCCTGGGCCCGGACATAGAGCTCTCCGAGGAGTTCCGGGTTCATGCGGAAGTCCTTGTCGACCTGCGGAATGATGTCATAGGCACGCCCGTCGCGGTCGAACTTCGACACCGAGCCATTGCCGACGAGAATATTCAGCGTCTGGCCGATGGCGGAGATCGGAACACCCAGCGCAGCCGCCCGGTTGCGGTCGATCAGGATCGTCGCGCGCGGCTTCTCGAAGGACATCGAGTTCTGCACGACGATGAACTGGCCGGAGGCCATGGCCTTCTGGCGGATGCGCTCGGCGACCTCATAGACCTGTTCGGCCGAGCCGGTCGACTGCAGCACGAACTGGATCGGCAGGCCACCACCGGAGCCCGGCAGTGACGGCGGCGAGAAGACGAAGGCCTCGACGCCGGCTGACTTGCGCAGACCGGCCTGGACCTGCTGCTGCACGTCCTTCTGGCTGATCTCGCGGTCGCCCCAGGGCTTCAGCACCCAGATGGCAAAGGCCGAGTTGGTAGCGCCCGTACCAACGATCTGGAACCGCGCCTCGACGCCCGGGACGTCGTCAGTGAGCGAATAGAACTGGTCGGTATAGAGCTGGGTGTAGTCCGAGGTTGCATATTGCGGGGCGTTGACCACCGCAAACAGGGCGCCCTGGTCTTCTTCAGGTGCCAGTTCCGACGAGGTCTTGGTGAACATGTAGCCCGTGGTGCCCATCAGGCCCAGGACGAGAACCAACATGGCCGGCTTGAAGCGCAGGGAGGAAAGCAGCCGGCGGCCGTACCAGTTGGCAAGACCGGTAAAGACCTTGTCGACGAACTTCTGGAACCTCGACTGATCGGAGGACAGCAGCCTGGCCGACATCATCGGCGACAGGGTCACCGCGACAAAGCCGGAGATGAACACTGCACCGGCAAGCGTAAAGGCGAATTCCCGGAACAGTGCTCCGGTCAGGCCCGAGGCAAAGCCGATCGGGGCATAGACCGCACCGAGCGTGATGGTCATGGCGACCACAGGCCCGAAGATTTCCTTCATGCCGACGATCGCCGCCTGCAGCGGTTTCAGTCCCTCTTCCAGATGGCGGTGGATGTTCTCCACCACCACGATGGCATCATCCACGACCAGGCCGATTGCCAGCACCATGGCCAGCAGGGTCAAGGTGTTGAGCGAATAGTCGAGCCCCCAGAGGAAAAAGCACACGCCCACCAGCGACAGCGGAATGGTCACGATCGGGATCAGCACCGCCCGGAACGAGCCGAGGAACAGCAGGATCACGAGGATCACGATCACCACGGCTTCGCCAATGGTCTTGAACACCTCTTCGATGGAGGCACTGATGAATTCGGTCGAATCGTAGACGACATTGAGCGTCATGCCCTGCGGCAGGTTTTCCTGCAGTTTCGGCAAGGCCTCGCGCACGCCCTGGGCGGTGTCGAGCGGGTTGGCAGAAGGCGTCGGCATGATGCCGAGGAAAATGCCGCCCTGGCCATTGAAGGACACGCGGGTGTCGGTGCTCTTCGAGCCCAGTTCAGTGCGCGCCACGTCCCGCAGTCGCACGACATCGATGCCGTCCGAGCGCACCGGCAGATCGGCAAAGGCTTCCGGCGACTGCAAGGTCGTCCGGGTTTCGATCTGGTAGGCGAAGAATTCGTTCTCGGTCTTGCCCGGCGCCGACAGGAAGTTGGCCTGCTGGATCGCGGCCAGAACCTCGGCTGCCGTCACATTGCGCGAGGCGAGCCGGATCGGGTCGATCCAGATGCGCATGGCAAAGGTCTGCTCGCCAAGGATCTGGGCATCGGCGACGCCGTTGACGATGGTCAGCTGCGGCTGGATCACGCGGGAGGTGAACTCGGTGATCTCCTGCGGCGACATGACGTCAGACAGGACCGACAGGTACATGATGGCGAAGGACTGGCCGGTGCCCTTCTGGATCACCGGGTCCTCGGCCTCCGTGGGCAACTGCCCGCGCACCTGCTGCACCTTGGAGATGACCTCGGTGAGGGCCTTGTCCGGATCCGTGTTCAGCTGCATATGCACCGACACCGTCGAAAGACCGAGCGTGCTCTCGGAGGAGACGTAGTCGACGCCCTCGGACGAGGCTACGGCCTTTGCAATCGGCGTGGTGATGAAGCCCTGGACGAGATCCGAGCTGGCCCCGACGAAGATCGTGTTCACCGTGATGACGGTTTCCTCGATCTTCGGGTACTGGCGGATGGACATGTTGATGATGCCCTGCGCCCCCATCAGGAGGATCAGCAGGCTCACCACCGTCGACAGCACGGGCCGGCGGATGAAGATTTCAGAGAAATTCATGGTCTCAGCCCCCGATCTTCATCTCGGCCGGGGCCGGGTTGACCGTGTTGTCGATGACGACCGGATTGCCGACGGTGAGCTTGTTCTGGCCGGCGCTGACGATGATGTCGCCGGCAGCCAGTCCGCTGGTGACCTCGATCCGCCCACCAAAGCGGCGGCCCGGGGTTACGAAGACCTGACGGACAACCTGCTGCTTTGCGGCAGCATCGCCATCCTTCGTGTCTTCGACAACCTTGAAGACATAGGCACCATAAAGGCTCTGCACCACAGCGGTCTGTGGCAGGGCAATCACGTCCTGTTCGGTCGGCAGCACGACACGAACGAAGGCGAACTGGCCCGGGTAGAGCGCGCCGTCGGTGTTGTCGACCTCGGCCTGCAGCGAAATCAGACGTGACTGCGGATCGATTTTCGGATCGATGCCGGTGATCGTGCCGGTGTGCGTGTAGTTCCCCTCATTGAGGCCGAGCTGCACTGACTGGCCGATCTTGACCTCGGTGAGCTGCTGCTCGGGGACGGTGAAGTCCACCTTCATGATCTTGAGATCCTGCAGCGTGGCAATGGCGGTGCCGGCGGGCACATACTGGCCAACGTCGATGCGCGAGATGCCGATGGTGCCGGAGAAGGGCGCCACGATCTGCTTCTGGTTGATGGCAGCCTGCACGCGCTCGAGCTGCGAGCGCGAGGCGTCGAGTGCTGCGGTGGCGTTGTCCAGGTTGGACGTGGAGTTGAAGCCACGATCGGTCAGCGTTGACGTGCGCTTTAGGGCCTGGCTGTCGCGTTCAACATTGGCCTTTGCCGCGATCAGGTCGGCCTGCTCGGTCTCGTCGTCGAGCTGCACAAGGAGCATATCCTTGGTCACTTCCTGATTGGACTCAAAAAGCACCGACTTGACGATACCCGACGAGCGCGCAGGCACTTCGACACCTTGCCGGGCCTTGACCGTACCAATTGCCTCGATGCCAGGTGTCCACTCTTCCGGCTTCACATCAACTGTGGATACCGTCACCGGTGGCCGGGGCTGCTTGAAATAGGCAGCGATCATCTGGTCCTTGAAACCGACGAACCAGAAAGCGCCATAGCCGAGGCCTGCAACGACGAGAAGGGCAAGGAGAAAACGGATGATCATGGAACCTGGCCATGCGGCTGAATATGCCGCGCAAGAGAGCGAACCGGCACCCGGACGGGCACACGGTCTTTATAACAGAGTGGAGCGACAGACACGACACAGACGTGTTTATCCGCATGCGTGCCCGAACCAGACTTGCTAACTTTACCGTCTGGACGGTAAAGTCAAGTGTCGTTCACCACAGCAGGGATCCTGCGGCCCTGTTCTGCGTCAGCAGCATGGGGAGGGGCAGACTGGGACGAGGCCCTGAGACAGAGGCAAGGCAAGCGTGACGGGCGAAACAGGCAGTGCAACGGGAAAGCGCAATCCGCGCAACCGCGAACAGACCCGCGAACGGCTGGTGGATGCTGCCATGGATGTTGTGTTTGAAGATGGCGCCCGACGCCTGTCGCTGGATGCAGTTGCCGAGCGCGCCGGCGTGTCAAAGGGCGGGCTGCTGTATCACTTCCCGTCAAAGTCCGAACTTTTGCAGGCCATGGTCGCCCGTCATCTGGCGCAGCTTGCCGAAGCCATCCGCGCTGCCCACGCCGATCTGACCCGGGACCGGCAACCGAATGCGCTGATTCGGGCTTACCTCGCTGCGGTTTCACAGGATCTCTGCATGGAAACCCAGGCTCCGATGGGACTGGTGGCTGCCATTGCCGAAGAACCGGGGCTGCTGGAGCCGGTTCGCCTGCACAATGAGCGGCTGCTTGCAGAATTGCGTGCCACCAGCGAGACCCCGGATCTGGCGGAACTCGCCTTCCTCGCGGTGGAGGGTGTCTGGTATCTGAAACTGTTCGGACTGAAGCATTTCAGCCAGACGCAGCTCGAAGCCCGCCTTGAGCTGTTTGCCAAGCTTCTGGCCGTGCCGCCGAGCTGCTGCAAACCCTGCGACTAACGGCCGGCATCCTCACGCCGGGGAGTTGCGTCTTCGAACAGGAAGGCCGGCGGGCGGTCGAAGGGCGTGCCAAGCATCGCAAGCCAAAGGCTGGTGGCAATCTTTTCGGCCTGCCGGATGACGACAGCTGCCGCATCCCGATCGGAGAATACGTCCTGCGCGGTCGAGCGGAACAGGTCAAGCCAGAGCCGGAAGTCGTCGGTCTCGACCTCGCCCTTCATCTGCATGTGGGCGGGAACCGGGCGGCCCTTGTACTCGCCGCTCTTGAGCAGCACGGACGCCCAGAATAGTTTCATCTTGTCGAGATGCACATCCCAGTGGCCGGCCATGCGGGCGTCGAAGATGGGGCCAAGGCGAGCGTCGGCCCGGATGCGCAGATAGAAACTGTCGACGAGTGTGGCGATGTCCTCGCGGGTGATTGACCCATGCAGCGGAACCCGCTGGACAGCGGGGCGGATGTCGATCGGATCCATCGAAGAGCTTTCAGCCTCGGCACATTGCGGACAACGCCAACCTACTGTCAGGCAGCAGAGATGGCGAGCAGGAACCGGGCTTCGCGACAATGCGCCGCTTGGCACGCCCGGAGGTCAGACGGGCTCTGCTTGCAAAACCCGACCTTTTGGCTATGTTCCGCGCGCAATTGGCCAGAGGCCTCCCCATGGCGGCGAGGCCTTTCAACGCGACGAACGGACCGTCTCCATGGAAATGAGTTCCCTGCATCAGGCCGGCGCGGCAGCTGCCCCGGTCCCGGCCGGATCCATGGCGGTGCCGGAACTGACGGTGGTGCTGCCCACCTACAATGAGCGCGCGAATGTGCCGCTGATCGTGGCGGCGCTGCACAAGGCGCTGGCGGGTGTTGCCTTCGAGGTGGTCTTTGTCGACGACAATTCGCCCGATGGAACGGCCGCCGCAGCCCGCGAGATCGCGGCAACGGATCCGCGCGTGCGAGTTATTCGGCGCATTGGCCGGCGTGGTCTGGCCGGCGCCTGTATCGAGGGCATGCTGTCGTCTTCTGCCCCGTATGTCGCAGTGATGGATGCGGACCTGCAGCATGACGAGACCTTGCTGCCCAAGATGCTGGCGGCGCTGAAGACCGGTGACGTTGATCTGGCGGTCGCAAGCCGCAAGGCCGAAGGTGGTGCCATCGGCGAGGGCCTGTCGAAGGTCCGTGCGGCAGGCTCCAACCTTGCCAATGCCCTGGCGCAGAAGCTGTTGAAGGTGAAGCTGACCGACCCGATGAGCGGGTTCTTCATGCTGCGCCGTCCGATTGTCGACGAGCTGGCGCCGAAACTGTCGGCGCAAGGCTTCAAGATCCTGCTCGACATCGTGGCGAGCGGCGAAGGCCGCTTGCGGATTGTCGAGTTTCCCTTTGTTTTCCGCGAGCGGCGCGAGGGCGAGAGCAAGCTCGATACGCTCGTGACGTTCGATTACCTGGGTTTGCTGGTGTCCAAATATTTCGGCGACCTCGTGTCGGTCCGCTTCCTGATGTTCTCGCTGGTGGGGGCCAGCGGTGTGCTGGTGCATCTGTTTGCGCTGCGTGGCTCCATGCTCGGGCTGGGGCTTGATTTCAACGTGGCGCAGACGCTGGCGACCTTTGTCGCGATGACGACCAATTTCGCGCTCAACAACCAGTTGACCTATCGGGACCGCCGCCTCTCCGGCCTGGCGATGCTCCGCGGCCTGTTGACCTTCTACGCGGTGTGCAGCGTGGGCGTGCTGGCCAATGTCGGCGTCGCCAACCTGATCTACGAGAACGAGCCGGTCTGGTGGCTGGCCGGCACGGCCGGTGCGGCCATGGGCGCGGTCTGGAACTACGCCGCCTCGTCGGTCCTGACCTGGCGCAAGGCATGAGCGGCCCGTACCCTGGCGCCGCCGCGCGCGACCACGGCACGCAACAGCTGCCGGCCTGGCTCGCGCCGCGTTTCGTGCTGGGGGTGGTTGTTCTTCTGACGGTTTTCCGCCTGTGGAGCGCGGACAATGCCGGGCTGGTCGAAGACGAGGCCTATTACCGGCTCTGGGGGCTCTATCCGGCGCTCGGCTACTATGATCATCCGCCGATGGTCGGCTGGTGGATCTGGCTTGGCCAAGCGGTGGCGGGTGACACGGCGCTGGGCCTCCGGTTGATCGGTGTCCTGTCGGCGGCCGTTGGATCGCTGGCGCTGTGGCGGATGGCGGACATCCTGTTTGACCGCCAGGTCGCGGGCCTTTCCGTGCTGTTTCTGAATGCGACGCTGCTCGTCGGCATTGGCGGGATCCTGATCACGCCGGATGCACCGTCCGTGCTGTTCTGGGGCCTGACGCTGTGGGCGCTGACGGAACTGCACGTGTCTGGCCGGGCCAACTGGTGGCTCGCCGTGGGCCTGTTCGCCGGATGCGGCCTCTTGTCGAAATTTTCCGTTCTCTTTCTCGGTGCAGGTATCGTGCTGTGGCTGCTGGCTGTGCCGTCGGCCCGGCGCTGGTTCTCCTGCTGGCAACTGTGGCTGGGCGGCGCGCTGGCGATTGCCGTCTTCGCTCCGGCGCTTGTCTGGAACCACGCCCACGACTGGGCGTCGTTCTACAAGCAGTTCGGCCGTGCCGGGCGCGGTGGCGGCTGGACGAGCAAATACATCTTCGAATTCATCGGCGCCTTTGCGGGCCTCCTCAATCCGCTGATCGCGGTGCCGGCCGTGGCCGGTACCGGGCTGCTGGCGCGGCGTCTGCGGCACGGTGACGGGGCGGCCGGGCTGCTGCTTCTGACCTCGCTGCCGTTCCTGGCCTATCTTCTGTTCCATGCGCTGCATTCGCGGGTGCAGGGCAACTGGCCGGCACCGCTGTTCCCGGTTGCCTGCGTGATGGCGGCGGTGTTCATCAGCGGCCAGACAGGACGGATCTGGCGAAGCGTGGCGATTGCCGCGATCGGGATCGGGCTGACGCTCGGGATCGTCGTGCAGCTGCATGCCGTCGATGCCTTTACCGGCCGGTTCGCCCGCAAGGATCCGACGTTCCAGCTGCGCGGCTGGCCTGAAATCACCGGCGAGGTCGAGCGGATTGCGGCGCAGGAAGGCGCAGCCTATGTGGCGACCACCGGCTATGGCCTGACTGGCCAGCTGTCCTACGGCCTGCGCCACGCCGGCCTGCCGGTGATCCCGCTCACCGAGCGCATCCGCTACGTGATGATGCCGGTGCCGGACCGGGAACGGCTGGCCGCGACCGGGCTCTATGTGGCCGAGGCGCGCCGCGATGAACGGGTCAGGCTTGAAGCGCTCTACAGCGAAGTAACACCGGTGGCGACCCTGACCCGGAGCGTTCTGGGAACACCGCTGGAAGATCTGGTCGTCTACAGGCTCGACAGCCCGATGCGCGATCCGCTGGAGCCGATCAACCCTCAAGCGTGGCTTTCCGGCAACGCACCTTGACCGGGTGATTGCTGCTTTTGCGTCTGAACGTACCGAAATCATTGCCTTTTCCCCCGATTATGCCGTAGTCAGATCAAGGGGTCTCGCAGCGGCATGCGAGTGGGGGCAGACATGAAGCGCATCACGCTTGCGGCGGTCGACTATGGACTTGCCTTCGGCATCGACCGGGCCTTGCGCGATCTGCTGTCGAAGGGCCGCCTCAGCGCTGTCGGCTGTCTTGTCGCATCGGATCTGTGGAGCCGCGAATACAAGCCCTTGCGTGAAGTGGCTGACGCAGTCGGCGGGCACGGGCTCGTCGGGCTGACGGCCGTACTCAGCGGCGAAGACCTCAAGCCGCAAAGCCAGCGCTGGGTGTCGACCTTCGGCGAAACGTTCAAGTCCTCCGCCTGGTATGCGCGCCGGTCGGTGACCGGGCTTCTTCCGGACGAAGTCATCGTGGCTGAACTGGAGGCGCAGATCGCGCGGTTTCAGGACTACTGGGGCGGCGCGCCGCAGTTCCTCACCTTGCGCAACGGGCTGATGCGGCACCGTCCCGTCGCGCGGCTGGTGCTGGCGGCGCTGATGAACCAGAAAGTTGCCCCCCTGCCACTGCTGGTCTATCCGCAGGCGGATGGCTGGGAGGCGCGCCGCTTTGCCCGCTTTGCGGCGCGGCACGGTCTGGAGACACTGCCCTGCGGGCCAAGGCTGCCGGATCTTGTCGACGAAGCCTCGCTTCAAGCGGCGCTGCGGCTGCATTTCGACGGGTTGCCCGACCGTGCGGTGGTCGTGTGCAGGCCAGGGGAAGCCGACGACCGGCTGCGCCGGATGGAGCGGCAGAAGCAGGTGGAACAGCGCGAGGTGCAACGGCGCGTGCTGGCGAGCCAGACCTTTTTCAATACGCTCGCCGAGAAGGACATCTTTCTCTACTGACCCTTTAAGCGAAAAAGCAGCCCGCGGGGAAGGGCTGCCTTTCGTACCTGTCCTTTGGACGGACATTGGGGGAAGCCGGAGGTCTGTTGCTTCCCTGCTTGTACATATAGGCCGAGTTTGAGACAGTGCACGTGATACAGGTCACAGAAGTGCGGGGCCGGCACTCCTGACAGTGGCCACCATTTGACGTGCTGTGGGGGCATCAGCCGTGGCGGATCTCGCTGGCTTTCTGGAAAACAGTTTCACCTTGCAGGGACTGCCCTGCGAACTCGCAGACGGGCTGAGTAAGCTGGCCCGGCCGATGAAGGTCAATGCGGGGGCGATCCTGTTCGAGGCGGGCGATCCGGGCAATGGCTGCTACGCCATCCTGGAGGGTTCGCTGAAAGTTTCGATCCTCTCGGTCGAGGGGGACGAGCAACTGCTGGCCGTTCTGGGGCCGGGCGATCTCGTCGGCGAACTGGCGCTGCTGGACGGCCGCCCGCGTTCGGCGACCGTGTCGGCCCTGAAAGCCGCGCGCCTTGCCTTCATCGACAAGCAGGCCTTTGAGCGCTTCGCCGATGAAAACCCGCAGCTTTACCGGCATATGCTGTCAATTGTCGGCAAGCGGTTGCGCCATTCCAATGATGTGCTGGCGGCGCGCTCGTTCCTGCCGCTGCCGGGCCGGGTGGCTCAGACGCTGTTGCAACTGTCCGAGACCTTCGGTAAGCCGCTCGACAATGGCCGCATCCTTATCCACTACAAGCTCAGCCAGTCTGAAATCGCCAACATGGCGGGGGCCGCGCGCGAGAATGTCAGCCGCGTGCTGAACGACTGGAAGCGGCTCGGCACGATCACCCGGATCTCCGGCTATTACTGCCTGGAACGCCCGGAAATCCTGCAAAAGGCGGCAACGCTCTGAATTTCCTGATCAAGTCACCTCAAATGGAGATCTGCCGTGGCCGTGGCCGCTGATGAAACCGAAGCCCCGAGCGGCGACCTGACCTTGCGCACAATGGCCATGCCGGCCGATACCAACGCCGCCGGCGATATTTTCGGCGGCTGGGTGCTGTCCCAGATGGATCTGGCCGGCGGTATTGCCGCCGGACAACGGTCCGGATGCCGTGTGGTGACCATCGCCGTCGACAAGATGAAGTTCATCCGGCCGGTGCATGTGGGCGATGTGCTCTGCGTCTATTCGCGGGTCGGCCGGGTTGGCCGCACGTCGATGGAAATCAACCTGGAAGCCTGGGCGCTGCGCCACAGGTTTGGCTGCCGGGAAAAGGTCACGGAAGCCACCTTCACGTTTGTGGCCGTGGATGACGACGGTCGGCCGGTGCCGGTGCCGCCGGAAGGAGCCGCAGTCGAATAACGGTCGGTCTGGGCGCGGCTGGCCGGCGCCCCTTCACTGGCTCTATCGTGGCTGGGACGAACTGGTAGGCAGCCGCTACCGGTTACCGGGGCACGCCCCGGCAACATCTATCGGCTCGCACGGCTTTGCAGCGTGCAACAAAGCGGACTTGATCTGGGAAAGGGTCTGGTGCGGCTTATCCGCGAAGGATCTGCCGGGCGCGACGCTCGAGATCTGCGTAAAGATCTTCGTCGATGGCTTTGGAACACCCGGAGTTCCACAGGGACATGAGCCCTTCAATCCGGGTCTTGCGCATCTCTGAGGTCAGCGGCGCATGGGGACGGCGCAGGACTGAGCGCAGTTTGAACTGGCGCAGGCGCTGCAGGACATAAAACTCCGAGGCGGTCAGCTGGTCATAGGCGGGAAAAACGCCCAGGTCAGCCGGCTGCACCCCGGAAACGACAAGGAGGGGAGAAACGGTCATGGCCTTACTCTCGTTCGACATTAAAAAATCCTCCATCGGTTGCCCGAGGAGGACTGGCGCATTGTAGTACCGGACCGCTTGGTTGCCGGAAACGAGTTTCCAGCCACATCCCTCTGCGGAGACCACCTTGCCCGGCCGGGCAGGTTGGCGAGGGCGCCAGCCCTACTCTTGATGATGGGGCGCTTATGCCATGAGTACTGAGTTGGGTCAAGAACTTCACCGGGCCACATCCTCAAGCTTTTCTTGAGCCTTGCCCGAGCTGGTCAACAACTCCTTAACGTCGCCAAGCCACTTTCAGACATCTCGACCGGGGGGAGGACTTGCGCATGGGTGGTGAGCAGGCGGGCAAGCTTGGGCTGTTTGATCCGGCAAAGCCACCGGCGGCCATGATGCTGGCGTTTTGCGCCTGCTATGTCGACGTCATCTGCGTGCTGGGCCTGTTCCACACCTTTACCGCTTTTGTGACGGGCACGCTGGTGGTCCTGTGCACGGAAGTCTTCACTTTGCCCGATGACGCCAAGCTGAAGCTGGTCGTCCTTGCAACCTTCTTCGCGGCAACGCTTGGATGGTACGAACTGGTTGTCCGCCTCAAGGCTGCCGGCCGCCTCCGTCTTGCCCCGTTGTTGATGCTTGAGGCGGCGATCCTCCTCTGCTTCATGCTGGTCGCCCTGCTGGCCGGTCCATTGGAACATCCCTTGGCCCTCGCCACCATCGCAGCGGTCATGATCTCGACCCTTGCCATGTCGCTGCAGAACGTGATCATGAGCGAGTTGCTGAGCTACCATGCGCCGACCACTTTCATGACCGGCAACACGATGCGGCTGATTGCCGGACTGGTGTCCGGCTGGCTGGCGACAGCGCCGGCGGCAGCGGACCAGGTGATCGATGCGCGGGCGCGGGCCATTCAGCACGCGCAGGTGATCCTTGCCTTTGTCAGCGGAGGCTTGATGGCCGGCTTCGGCATGATGCATCTCGGCTTCTCGGCCCTGCTGCTACCGGTTGCGATCCTGTTGGTGATGGCTGCAGCGCAGCGCCCGGAATTGGCCCCAGGCTGAAAGATCGGCTCCACGCCACATGGCGTCACAGCCGCGCGCTGCGCGCGTCTCCACTCATGACTCTGTCCATATCGGGAGGCGCGGCCTCCCGCAGTCATGAGGACCTGCCCATGCCGGCACAAGACGACCCCAGCCTGATGATGATCAACGCAAACAACGCCGGTTTCGGCACGGTGCGCCTCGATCCGGCGGCAGATGCCGGGGACTATCTCAATCACCTCGCCTTGACGCCGGCCCAGATGCCAAGCGTCTATTATGGCAGCCTGCTGAACAACAGTTCTCTGCGGCTGCGTCCGTTGCATGAGCATGGCTTTGTCGCCACCACGGCCGGCACGCGGCTGTATTTCGCCGTGGCGGGTCTGCTGGACGACATGCAAAACCCGCGCAATGCGCTGTCGACCAATTGGGAGGCGGTTGCCGACCCGGTCTACAAGAGCAAATACTACGTCTATGTGCGGCTGGGTGTTTCCGGCACCGACTTTGCCCAGACGCTCGCGGCGTTGCAGAACGCGGCCCAGTTGATCACGACCGACGAGCTGGTCAATGCCAATGCCGCCAGCAACGTGACCGGCCTGACCCGTGTCGTCTATGTGACGGCGGGCGCTCTCGCCGGCACCTTCTGGGCCTTCAAGCGCTCCGGCTGGAAAAGCGCCTTCTTCGGCAGCGATGTCAACAAGCGCTATCGGCCCCTGTGCCTGATGGATTTCCCCATCGCCGCCAACCAGGTGGCAACAGCGCAGGAGACTGGTGCGGATTACGGTCACGCCCTGGCGCTGATCCCGAACGACCGGGCCAATGTGCATGTCGGCCACAGCCTGATCGACGTCAACAACCTGCGCGCCTACTATCAGGCACAGGTCTATCCAAGCCCGGCCGGCAACGTTGGTGGAGACACGATCTGGACGAATTTCACAAGGCTCGGCACCTTTCAGCAGCGCGCGTCCTATCCGGGCCTGCATGGGGTGGCGGTGACAGGCCCGATGATCCAGGCCGGAGACCAGTATTATCCGCGCGACTATTTCCGCAGTTTTCCGGTCTACAATCGCAATCTCGCCTCGCTGCAGGTGACGGCCAACCAGGCCGGTGTGATCGCCGCCATGATCAATGGCTTTGTGGCTGCCTGAAACGGATCTGAAACCCAGTCCATCCCGCCCGCCTCAGTAATGCGGCGGCTTGTCGACGCGGTGGGTCGGCAGGCCGCTCTCGACCAGTTCTTCGATCTGGTCGGTCATTTCCATCAGCTTGCGCGTCAGCCGGTCGATCTGCTTGCCTTGCTCGATCACCACGGCATTCAGCTCGTCAATCGTGTGATTGGCGTGGGCAAGGTCGATTTCCAGCTTCTCGATCCGCTCTTCGATCATGACGGCTCCCGCATGTTGACTTGATAGGATCGCAAACCGCCTACGCCGTTTTCCAGACGAGGACAAGATGCCCGGACCAGCACGGTCCCGATTCGGCAGCAAGTGCGCTGCCGGACGGATCAGATCTCAGTGATGGCGCGCCTCGGCTTCCCCTGACGGTTGCTTGGGAGAGAAAACAGGCGGATGACGAAAATTTAACTTCGCGCTGCCTCTTGCCCGCCCATATTCAGGATCACGCCTTTGTTTCGACCGCGCGTGGCCGCTTCGGCTGCGCCAGACCGGGAGACCGAGATTCATGCGGATGACACCCGCCTTTCGCCGTTGCCTTGCCGCAACCCTCTTGTCGGCCACCTTGCTGTCGCCGCTGGTTCCAGCCGCCCTGGCGCAGGCTCCCGAGCCGGCCCGGATCGCAGCCAACCTGACAAGTTTCACCCTCGCCAACGGGCTTGAGGTAGTAGTCATTCCCGATCGCCGCGCGCCGGTGGTCACCCACATGATCTGGTACAGGGTCGGGGCCGCCGATGAGCCGGCCGGTCAGTCCGGTGTTGCGCATTTCCTGGAACACCTGATGTTCAAGGGCACCAAGACGCGACCCAACGGCGCGTTCTCGGCCGCGGTGGCCAGTATCGGCGGACAGGAAAATGCCTTCACCAGCAACGATTACACGGCCTATTTCCAGCGCGTCGCCAAGGAACACTTGCCGCTGATGATGGAACTGGAAGCCGACCGCATGCAAAATCTCGTCCTTACGGACGAGGTTGTTGCTCCGGAGCGCGATGTGGTGCTTGAGGAGCGGCGCATGCGTGTCGACAGCGATCCGTCCTCGCGCCTGCAGGAGGCGCTCTCTGCGGTGACCTATGTCAACCATCCCTATGGTTCGCCGGTGATCGGCTGGCAGAGCGAGATCGAGGCGCTGAACAGCAAGTCGGCCATCGACTTCTACGACCGGTTCTATACGCCCAATAATGCCGTTCTGGTGGTGGCTGGCGACGTGGATGCCGATGAGGTGCGCAAGCTGGCTGAGGCGACCTATGGCAAGGTGGAGCGCCGCGCCGAACCGGAGGCGCGTCTGCGCCCTGCCGAGCCCCCGCTCGCTGGCCGCCGGTCAGTGCATCTGGAAGACGAGCGTGTCCGCCAGCCGTCTGTTTCCTGGACCTGGCTGGTCCCAAGCCAGGCGACGGGCAAGGCGAGCGAGCCGGAGGCGCTCGAACTGCTGGCGCAGATCCTCGGCGGCGGCCCGACCAGCCGGCTTTACAAGTCGGCATTCCTTGACAAGCAGATTGCTGTCAGCATCGGCGCCTATTATCTCGACACCGCGCTCGATAACACCCGTTTCATTCTGTATGGCTCACCGCGTGGCGAGGCGACCCTTGCGGACCTTGAGGCAGAGTTTACCGCAGCGATCCGTGACATTGCCGCAAACGGCATCGGCGAGGAGGAGCTGAAACGGGCCAAGCACAGCCTTGTTTCCTCGGCGATCTATGCCCAGGACAGCCAGATGGGTCTCGCCCGCCTGTTTGGGTCGGCCCTGACCAGCGGTCAGAGCATCGAGGACGTCCAGACCTGGCCCGCCCAGATATCGGCCGTCACCGCAGCCGATATCCAGGCTGTTGCAAAGGCCTATCTCGGTGCCAACCCGGTTGCGGGCTATCTGACGCCGCCGGACCAGGATCATCTCCTGAAGCCGTCAGCCAGCGTCGTCACACCGGCCGGACAGAAGTCCTGACCCCGATCCCGAGAAGGACAGCCCCATGTTTCATTCCCTCGAATTCCTGAAGCGGCAGGCCCGCATCGCCTTTGTCGGATCCGCGCTGCTGATCGCCGGTGGTTGGCCAGCGCTTGCCACCACGATCCAGCGCGTCACCAGCCCCGGCGGCGTCGAGGCCTGGCTGGTGGAAGACCAGACCCTGCCGATCATCGCCGTCAACTTTGCCTTCGCCAACGGGTCTGCGCAGGATCCGGCAGGCAAGGAAGGCGCTGCGTCCCTGATGGCCGCGTCCCTCAATGAAGGGGCAGGCGATCTTGATTCGGCTGCCTATCAGGCGCGCATGGAGGAACTGGCGATCAGCGTCAGCTTTGACGCTGGCAGTGACCAGACCTACGGCAGCCTGCGCACCCTGACCGGAACCCGTGACGAAGCCTTCGAGATGCTGCGCCTTGCCGTCAACGAGCCGCGCTTTGATACGGACGCGGTCGAGCGCATGCGGGCGCAGCTCCTCGCCAGCCTGAAGCAGGCGGAAGAGGACCCGGACGCGGTTGCCTCGCGCAGCTTCATGGAAGCGGCCTTCCCGGGCCATCCCTACGCCCGTCCGGGCGATGGCACCCTTGAAAGCATGACCGCGCTGACGCCCGAGGACCTGAAGGCGCAGCGTGAGAAATTGTTCGTCCGTGAAGGGCTTGTGATCGGCGTTGTCGGGGCGATCGACGCCAAGACGCTGGCTCCGTTGCTCGACACGGTATTCGGCGCCCTGCCGGAAAAAGGCAGCCTGCCGCAGGTGGCCGACGTAACGGCAAAGACCGGTGAGCGTATTGCCCGGACCATGGATGTGCCGCAGACCACGATCCTCATCGGCGTGCCCGGCCTGAAGCGGGACGACAAGGACTTCCAGGCCGCCTTTGTCATGGATCACATCCTCGGCGGCGGCAGCTTCACCTCGTGGCTCTATGAAGAAGTGCGCGAGAAACGCGGCCTTTCCTATGGGGCGGGGTCCTCTCTCGTGCCCTATGCCCGCACCGGGCTGCTGTTCGCCTCGGCGGCGACCCGCGCGGACCGGGCCGGCGAAACGCTGGACATCATCCTGGCGCAGTTCCGCCGGATGGCAGAAGAAGGCCCGACGGAAGAGGAACTGGCCAAGGCCAAGGCCTTCCTCACCGGCTCCTATGCCCTGCGTTTCGATACGTCCAGCAAGATTGCCCGGCAACTTGTTGCCCTGAAGACATCCGGGCTCGGCATCGACTACTTCGACCGGCGCAATGCCGAGATCGAGGCGGTGACCCTCGATGACGTCAAGCGCGTCGCCAAGCGCCTGCTGGAAAACTCGGCACCTCTGGTCGTCACCGTCGGCCCGGCTGCGAGCTGACGTTCAAGACCTCCCCCTGTGGATTGCTTCAAGGAACCTCAGGGGGAGGGGTGAAATCACAGCCGCCCCAGCAGCGCCGCCGTCGGCCAGCCGTCGGCGGGCAGGCCGAGGCGGGACTGTTCGGCCTGAACAGCCTGACGCGTGCCCGAACCGAGGATTCCGTCGACCTTGCCGACATTGTGGCCCCGGGCGGCGAGCTTCGTCTGCAGCGCCTTCATTTCGTCCACGGAAAGGCCGGTCTCCGGTGCGCCGGGCGTGAGCTTGGGGGCGCCGGCGAGGCGTGTGGCGAAATAGGCGGCGCTGGTCGTGTAGACGAAGGACTGGTTCCAGCGCAGGTAGATAGAGAAATTCGGGAAGACGAGGAAGGCCGGACCCTTGCGGCCTTGCGGCAGGATCAGGCTGGCGGGAAGCGATTGGGAAGGCAGTTTCGCCCCGCGCGACGAAACCCCAAGCCTGGTCCAGTCGGCGAGCGTCTTTTCCCGGCCAAGGCCGGTCTCGGCCCACGGCAGGTCGGCAGGAACGGCAACCTCGATCAGCCAGGGCTCGCCCTTGCGCCATCCGAGCGAGACGATGAATTTTGCCGCTGTCAGGATCGCATCCGGCGACGAGGTCTTGAGATTGACGTGGCCGTCGCCATCGCCATCGACACCATAACGGATGATATCGTCGGGCAGCATCTGCACCTGACCGATTTCACCGGCCCAGGCCCCTGTCGTGGTGGCCGGATCCAGATCACCATGGGCGATCATATGCAGCGCGGCGATGAGCTGCGGCCTGAACAGATGCGGCCGGCGGCAGTCATGCGCCAGCGTTGCCAGGGCGTTGAAGGTGTTGAAATCGCCCTGAACCGCGCCAAAGTCGGTCTCCAGGCCCCAGAAGGCGGTGATGACCGCAGCCGGTACGCCAAACTCCTTGTCCGCCCGCTCGAAGACCTTGACGAACTTCGCCATGTTGTTGGCCCCGTGTTTCAGCCGGGCCGAGGAGACGGAGCGGGCCGAGAATTCGAGAAAGGTCTGGCGGAAGACGCCCTGGCCGCGATCGCGGGAAATGACCTGCTTGTCGAGACGCGCCTGCGCCAGCGCCCGTTCGGCGACAGCCGCCGACACGCCGTCGGCCACGGCCTCGGCCTTTACTCCGGCGAGGAACGCTTTGAAATCACCGCCGCAGGGGGTGTTGGCCGCAGCTGTGGCGGCGGACAGGAGAAGTGCCGACAGGCCGGCAACCAGCAGGCCGGGCAGGCCACTATTGCGTCCAGCACGGTGCTTGGTGAACACGGGGAGGGGCAAAATGCACTTGGAAACGAGGCGATGTGAAAAAGGCATGGCGGGCACCGTCAATCGCGCGAAAGTCATGCGCAGTTGACGGCACCCGGCCATGCCCTGTCAACCGCAGCCAGCTGGGGTGGCTGCGTGAACAGGCATCAAGCAACAGTCAGCTTGACGTCGATGTTGTTGCGGGTGGCGTTGGAGTAGGGGCAGACCTGATGCGCCTTGGCGACCAGATCATTGGCAGCCGCTCTGTCCATGCCCGGCAGGCTGACCTGCAGCGCCACTTCCAGGCCGAAGCCGCCTTCCGAGCGCGGGCCGATGCCGACGGTGGCCTGAACCGAGGTGTCGGCCGGCATCTTCACGCCCGACTGACCGGCGACGAACTTCATGGCGCCGAGGAAACAGGCCGAATAACCGGACGCGAACAGCTGCTCCGGATTGGCGCCTTCGCCGCCGGCGCCGCCCAGTTCCTTCGGCGTGGCCAGCTTGACCTTGAAGGTGCCATCCAGCGTTTCGGCGGCACCGTCGCGGCCACCGGTTGCACGGGCGGAGGTGGTGTAGAGAACATTCACGGGCATGAGACGCTCCTCGTACAGGACGTGTTGATGGAAGGAGATGAAATTCAATCGCGCACGACTTAATCGCAAGGGATGTATGTCTGATGTCGGGCCTGCTGTCAATCCATTGTCAAAAGGTCGCGTGCGATTTATCTCTGATGCAAAGGAGCACCGCATGACCGACACAAAGGGTTCTCGCGAACCATCCCCGGCCAGACCGGCCGAAGCAATCGAGGCGACGACAGCCAGTTGCGAGGACCTCTTGAAGCTCGGAAACTTCCTGTGTTTCTCGGTCTATTCGGCCGGGCATGCCTTCACGCGGGCCTACAAGCCCATCCTCGACAAGCTCGGCCTGACCTATCCGCAGTATCTCGTCATGGTGGCCCTGTGGGAAGCCGATGGCCAGACCATCGGCGGACTGGGCAGCCGGCTTGGGCTGGAGTCCAACACGCTGACGCCGCTGGTCAAGCGGCTGGAAGCGATGGAACTGGTCAGCCGTCTTCGCTGCACCGAGGACGAGCGGCAAGTGCGGGTGCGTCTCAGCGAGAAGGGAAGCGGGCTGAAGGCGATGGCGGCAGGCATCCCGCTCTGCCTTGGCGCGGCGACCGGCATGACCCACGAGGACGCCCGCAGGATGCAGGCCGATCTCGATCGCCTGCGCGGGGCACTGGAGACCGCCGCACCGCGATTGGCGCAGGTTTTCGAGACAACTCGCGCCAAGGGCTGAGGGACGTCCTGTCCCAATACGACGACACCGCGCGATCAGCGGCAGCCCGTCGCCCCTGACCCGGCGGAGAGGGTGCCGCCACCGGATGATCCGACAACACCCGCGCGCGACCGGCAGCCTTGCGAGGCCGCCCCGGTTCCGACCTGGGATCCGTTTGTGGTGACTGACGAGCCGGAGCCGGTTGCTGTCCTGCCTGCGGTGCAAGTCTGGAAAGCAGTGTCATAGAGCCCCTGCCAGACGCGCGGATCCTGCGCCATGGTGCCGGCATAGGCCTTGGCCGCGCCCGTTCGAGCACCCCGGTCCACACCATTTTCGGAGCCGAGCCAGGCTCCACCGGAAACCGCACCGGTAATGCCGCCTTCGACAAGCTTGGTCATCGCGTCCTTGTCGCCAACAAAGCGGTCAGCGAAAGCCTTTGCCTCTGCGGCGCAGTCCTTTGGGCCGGTCGCCGGGCCAGCTGCGACGCTGGACAGGCCTGTCTCGCAAACCAGAAGTCCCGTTCCGGTGGCAAGCAGCAGGGTAAGGGCAGCAACGGTCATGCGCATGCGGGATCTCCAGACAGGGTCCAGCTGCACTCTATCGCCGCCCGGTGCCTGACGGGTTAATGGCTGAGGGCAGGGGCGGCCCTGGCCGTCTCCCCTTTCTGCAACGCCTGCAGCGCCTCGACGCCCCGGGTGAACGAGGCCTTGCGTGCGGCGTGGTTGTGGATCATGCCCGTCAGCATCACCTCATCCGGCCGGTAGCGCGCGATCAACTCGCCGAGCTGGCGCTGCACCCGATCAGGGCCCCCGACCGCCGAGACGGAGAGCGCCATGTCGACCATGGCCAGAACCGGCGGTTCGATGACGGAGGTGATGTCCTCTACGGGAGCGGGCAGGGGGCCGGGGCGCCCGGTTCTGAGGTTGGCGAAGGCTTGCTGCTGGGAGGAGCGCAGATAGGCGCCTTCCGCGTCATCAGCCCCCGCATGCACGTTGATGGCCATCATGAACCAGGGCTTGTCGAGGTAGGCGGAGGGCTGAAACCGGGAGCGATAGATCGCGGCCGCCTCACCAAGCGCCTGCGGGGCGAAATGCGAGGCAAAGGCGTAGGGCAGGCCAAGGTGGGCGGCAAGCTGCGCGCCGTAGAGGCTGGAGCCCAGGATCCACACCGGCACATGCGTGTTCTGCCCCGGCACGGCGCTGACCCGCTGATCGGGCTGCGGCTTGCCGAGGTAGCCCATCAGTTCCACCACATCCGCCGGAAAATCGTCGCTGCTCTCCAGGCTGCGGCGCAGGGCCCGGGCGGTGACCATGTCGGTCCCCGGAGCGCGGCCCAGCCCCAGGTCGATGCGATCCGGATAGAGCGTGGCAAGGGTGCCGAATTGCTCGGCGATGACGAGCGGGGCATGGTTCGGCAGCATGATGCCGCCGGCCCCCACCCGGATGCGCTGCGTGCCGCCGGCGACATGCCCGATCACCACGGCTGTTGCCGCACTGGCAATGCCGGGCATGTTGTGATGCTCGGCCAGCCAGTAGCGGTTAAAGCCGAGCGCCTCGGCGTGCCGGGCAAGGTCCAGCGTGTTGGCAAGGGCATCGGCAGCGCTGCCACCGGCGGGGATCGGCGAGAGGTCGAGGACACTGTAGGGCAGCATGGTGCCTCCTTGGGCTGAGGGCGATCGGATGCGAAACTTGGCTCTTGAATTACGGACTGATCGGTCCATATTCAAGGGCGACACTGAAATGAAGCTGGACCCATGACCCCGCGCACCGAAACACATCGCCATGCCGCCGCCCACTCCGGGCCAGGTCGCCCGCGCGCCTATGACGAGGCGGTGGTGCTGCTTGCGGCGCTGGAAGTGTTCCGCCGCCAGGGCTTCGAGGCAACATCGCTGGATGATCTGACCGCCGCGATGGGCATCAGCCGTTCGTCTCTCTATGCGGCCTTCGGGTCGAAGCAGGATGTGCTGCTGGCAGCGCTGAAGGCCTATTCCGGCCGTGCGCTGGAGGCCCTGCGCGAGATCGCTGCAACTCCCGGCGGTGCGGCCGTTCCGGCCATGCTGGCAGCCCTTGCCAACCCCTCCGGCGGCAAGCACGGCTGTCTTCTCGTCAACTGCATCACCGAACTCGCACCGCAGAACGAGGATGTCGCCGACCTCGGCCGCCGTCACATCGAGGCCATCGAGCTGATGATCGCCGAGACCCTGTCGCCGGATGCGCCTAGATTGGCGCTCGACCGGGCACGGGCGCTGACGGCGCTGGCCATCGGTACGCTGACCCTGCGCAAGTCCGGTCTGCCCGCCGACCATATCGAGGCAGCTCTCGGCCAGGGCTTGGCCGCACTGCTGCAGATCCCGCTGGACGCCGGCGCCCACCCGCCCTCCGGCTGACCCTTTCCAACGCCCTGCAGGCACTTCCGGTCCTGCAAGGGTGTGGATAATATTGGACTGAACAGTCCAGAACATGATTGAAATCGAACACGCAAGAAGGAACTGCCGATGTCTGACAGCAAGCTGTTTTCCCCGCTCAAGGCCGGTGCCATCGATGTGGCGAACCGCATCGCCATGGCCCCGCTGACCCGCAACCGGGCGCTGCCCGAAGGTGACATTCCGCACGCGCTGAACGCCGAGTACTACGCGCAGCGCGCCAGCGCGGGACTGCTGATCACCGAAGCCTCGCAGATCTCGCCCCAGGGCAAGGGCTATGCCTGGACGCCGGGCATCTATTCCGATGCGCAGGTCGAAGGCTGGAAGAAGGTCACCGAAGCGGTTCACGCAAAGGGCGGCAAGATCGTGATCCAGCTCTGGCATGTGGGCCGCATCTCGCACAATGTGCTGCAGCCGGGCGGCGTCGCACCCGTCGCCCCTTCTGCCATTGCCGCCAAGTCCAAGACCTTTGACGGCACCGCCTTTGTCGACACCCCGATGCCGCGTGCGCTGGAGACCGCGGAAATCGCGGGCATAGTCGCGGACTACGCAAAGGCCGCGAAGAACGCCATTGCCGCCGGCCTTGACGGGGTCGAGGTCCACGCGGCCAATGGCTATCTCATCGACCAGTTCCTGCGCACCGGTTCCAACACCCGCACGGATGCCTATGGCGGCAGCCTGGAAAACCGCACCCGCTTCCTGCGCGAAGTGATGGACGCGGTCGTCGGTGCCATCGGCGCAGACCGGGTCGGCATCCGCCTTAGCCCCTTCTCCAACGCCAACGATATTTCCGACGAGAACCCGATGGAGACCTTTGGTGCCGCCATCGACATCCTCAACGGCTACGGCCTTGCCTATCTGCACATGGTCGAGGGCCAGACCGGTGGTGCGCGCGAGCTGGCACCGGGCCATGACATCAACGCCCTGCGCGCGCGCTTCAGCGGTGTCTACATCGCCAACAACGGCTATGACCGTGACAGCGCCATGGCTGCCGTCGAGGGCGGCCGCGCCGACATGATCGCGTTCGGCCGTCCGTTCATTTCGAACCCGGACCTGGTCGAGCGCCTGAAGCAGAACGCACCGCTCAACGAGCCGGACCGGACCACCTTCTATGGTGGCGGTGCCAAGGGCTACACCGACTATCCGGCCCTTGCCGGCGGCCAGGCGGCCTGAGCCTGAACTCGTCTTCCGGCCGGCGCAGTCCTCTCTCTGCGCCAGCCGCCACGGCCTCGCGGTTTCCCCCAGCCGCGAGGCCGATCTGTTTCGAGCGATCAAAACCGTACCGCAGCGTACTCTTTTTTTGCTTTCTGCCCTTTTCCCCCTTTGCAAAAGCTGGCACACCCTCAATATCACGTCATGCCGCAACGCCGGCCGCGGGAGGACGCCCCCGCAGACGACAAAACCCTGAGGGAGTTCCAGATGCCCCCCTATCGTTCCAGAACCACCACCCACGGCCGCAACATGGCGGGTGCGCGCGGCCTTTGGCGCGCCACCGGCATGAAGGACGAGGATTTCGGCAAGCCGATCATTGCCGTGGTCAACTCCTTCACCCAATTCGTGCCCGGGCATGTGCACCTGAAGGATCTCGGCCAGCTCGTCGCGCGCGAGATCGAGAAGGCTGGCGGCGTCGCCAAGGAATTCAACACGATCGCGGTCGATGACGGCATCGCCATGGGCCACGACGGCATGCTCTACTCGCTGCCGTCGCGCGAGATCATCTCCGACAGCGTCGAGTACATGGTCAACGCCCATTGTGCCGACGCCATGGTCTGCATTTCCAACTGCGACAAGATCACCCCGGGCATGCTCTCGGCCGCCATGCGGCTCAACATCCCGGCAGTCTTCGTCTCCGGTGGCCCGATGGAAGCGGGCAAGGTGGTGCTGCACGGCAAGACCGTCGCGCTCGATCTGGTCGATGCCATGGTCGCGGCCGCGGATGACAAGATTTCCGACGAGGACGTCAAGGTCATCGAGCGCTCGGCTTGCCCGACCTGCGGCTCCTGCTCGGGCATGTTCACGGCCAACTCGATGAACTGCCTCACCGAGGCGCTGGGCCTGTCCCTGCCGGGCAATGGCTCGACGTTGGCAACCCATGCCGACCGCAAGCGCCTGTTCATCGAAGCCGGCCATCTGATCGTGGATCTGGCGCGCCGCTACTACGAGCAGGATGACGCAAACGTCCTGCCGCGCACGATTGCCTCGAAGGCTGCGTTCGAGAATGCCATGGCGCTCGACATTGCCATGGGTGGCTCGACCAACACGGTGCTGCACATCCTGGCCGCTGCCCATGAGGGCGGTGTCGACTTCACCATGGACGACATCGACCGTCTGTCGCGCAAGGTGCCTTGCCTGTCGAAGGTCGCGCCGGCCAAGCAGGACGTGCACATGGAAGACGTCCACCGCGCGGGCGGCATCATGCGCATCCTCGGCGAACTCGACCGCGGCGGCCTGATCAACCGCGACTGCCCGACGGTTCATGCCGAGACGCTGGGACACGCCATCGACCGCTGGGACATCACCCGGACCAACTCGGAGAGCGTGCGCGAGTTCTTCAGGGCAGCGCCGGGCGGCGTGCCGACCCAGGTTGCCTTCAGCCAGTCCTCGCGGTGGGACGAGCTGGACACCGACCGCGAAGGCGGCGTGATCCGCTCGGTTGAACACCCGTTCTCCAAGGATGGTGGTCTTGCCGTGCTCTATGGCAACATCGCGCTGGATGGCTGCATCGTGAAGACGGCGGGCGTGGATGAATCCATTCTCAAGTTCACTGGTCCGGCCGTGGTGTTCGAAAGCCAGGACGCTGCCGTCAAGGGCATCCTTGGCAATGAGGTCAAGGCAGGCGACGTGGTGGTGATCCGCTACGAAGGCCCGAAGGGCGGCCCCGGCATGCAGGAAATGCTGTATCCGACCAGCTACCTGAAGTCGAAGGGCCTCGGCAAGGCCTGTGCGCTCATCACCGACGGCCGCTTCTCGGGTGGCACCTCGGGCCTCTCGATCGGCCACGCATCACCGGAGGCGGCTCAGGGCGGTGCCATTGGTCTGGTCCGTCAGGGCGACACCATCGAGATCGACATTCCGAACCGCACCATCAACCTGCTGGTCCCGGAAGCTGAACTCGCCGCACGCCGCGCCGAGCAGGACAAGCTGGGCTGGAAGCCGGCCGAGTTCCGCAAGCGCAACGTCACTACGGCGTTGAAGGCCTATGCGGCCTTCGCCTCGTCGGCCGACAAGGGTGCTGTCCGCGTGCTGCCGGAGTAACCGAACGGCACGGGGTGTTCGTGCCGTAGCAGATGCAGTCTGACAAAAGGCCGGGCATTCGGGAGAATGTCCGGCCCAGACTTCTAGTAAACTTTCTACGGTCTACGGTCATCCCGAACGAGAGCGAAGCGGAGATCCGGGACCGGAGAGCCAAGGTCTCTCCGGGATGAACGGACTGAAACATAGAGGCCTCGACTCTCCGGTTCCGGCTCTGCGCTGCGCTTGGCCGGGATGACCCCGGTTGAGGTTGGGGTTTGTCATCGAGCTCGGCCGGGCATTCGCAAGGGTGTCTGGCCTTTTCATTTCCAGCGACAGGACGGAGCCAGTTGCGTGATCAGGTTTTTGCCTGCCGCTGCCGGAACTCGGTCACGGGCAGACCGCCGATGCCCCAGTTGTCGAGGTCGACTTCGTCGATCACAACGAATGTGGTGTTGGGGTTCTTGCCAAGCACGTCGGACAGCAACGTGGTCACGCCTTCGATCAGCTGGGCTTTCTGGGCTGATGTGACGCCCTCACGGGTCACCTTGATGTTCACATAGGGCATGTCATTTTGCCTTTCTGCGCTGAAGCCGGTCAGGGCTTGGGGGTGGAATCGAAAACCTTGGCGGCGATCCGCCAGCGCCCGTCCTGGCGCACGAAGGACAGGATGTCCGTGTAGTCCCGGCCAAGAAGTGTCATCTGAACGATGGCGGTCGCCGCATCCGGACCTGCAATCGTGATCGAGACGATGCGTCCGTTGTTGACCTCGCCGCGGCTCGCCGGGGCTGGCCTTGCCGCCACGATTGGCAGGTAGTGTTCCATCGACCAGAAACGGATGTCACCGCCTGTCGTCGACGCATAGAGCGCCTTGTCGTGAAAGACTGAGCCGAGCAGCTCCGCATCACTGCGATTGAGGGCGTCGAAATAGGAAAGGATGACCGCTTTCAGGTCTTCCAGCGTCTTGTCCATCTGAGCAACCTGTTGTTACGGGGATCTGCAGGAGAGGAGGCACCGGATGGGGGGAGCCGGTGCCTCAGGCGCATCAGGCGGCGACGAGGCCTTCTGCGACCAGTGCGTCCTGCACCGGCTTGCGTGCGCCAACGCGCTCCAGATAGGCAACCAGGACCGGCCACGGCGACAGGTCAACCTGAACGAAGCGAGTCCAGTTCAGAACGGTGAAGAGGTAGGCATCGGCCACCGTAAAGGTGTCGCCCATCACATAGGGGCGGCCATCGGCCAGCAGGCGGTCGAAATGCTTGAACTTGACGCCCAGTGTGTTGATGGCTGCCGTGCGAGCATCGCCTTCGGCGCCACGAAACAGCGGCGAGAAGGACTTGTGCAGCTCGGCGGCGATGAAGTTCAGCTGGCGGTGCAGCTGGGTACGCTCCCAGGAACCCGGCGTCGGAGCCAGCTTCGACTGCGGATGCTGGTCAGCCAGGTACTGCAGGATGGCGGCGCCTTCGGTAACGACTTCGCCGTTGTCCAGCTGCAGGGCCGGCACATAGCCGTCCGGGTTGATGTCGTAGAAATTGGCACCCGTCTCGGTCACCTTGGTCTTGGTGTCGACGCGTTCGCTGTCAAAGCCGAGACCAAGTTCGCGCAGGACGATATGCGTGGCAAGCGAGCAGGCGCCGGCGGAGAAGTAAAGCTTCATCTGGAACTCCGTGGGGTTCGGATGCGGACGAAACGCTGTCCGCGCCGACCATGTAGGAGGCTCTGGTTACTTTTGTAAACCAGGGTACGATAGGTTACGAAGCGAATGGGATTACCAGGCGGTAACTCCAAGGCTCGCCACCTGTCACAGGAGCATCACGATGGCTTTGAAGCTGCGCAAGAACCGGACACCGCATCCGCCGGGCAACTGCCCCTTGAGTGACTGCTTGTCCCTGTTAGGCGGGGCGTGGACGCCCAACATCATCTGGTATCTGTCCGGCGGGCCGCGCCGGTTCAGCGAGTTGCGCGTGGACATTCCCCCGATCTCGGCCAAGGTCCTGACCGAGCGCCTGCGCCAACTGGAAGAGGAGGGTGTGGTTCAGCGCACCGTCATGCCGACTTCCCCGCCCTCGGTTGAATATGCCTTGACCGATCTGGGGCTAGAGCTCATTCCGGCTATCCAGGCGATCGCCCATGTATCGAAGAAATTGCGGCATCGCCGGCTGGAGCGCGTTGATCCGGCTGATCTCGCCTGACTGCGGGACCGGCATGAATGAATCAATGCAGAGGTTTGCCCTGAGGCATTGACGTTGCAAATGAAGACCGTAACGTAAGGACATGCAGCTCAGTCCTCCGGTGGCGTGAGCCAGGTCGGGGAGGGCGCATGAAACTCGTACTGAAGGCGGTCAACAGTCTGGTCAAGCGCACCCGCGTGGTGCGCGAGTTGCGCGAGGATATCGAGTTTCTCAAGGCCCAGATCCGTCAGGCGGATCAGCCGGTGGAACTGGCCGGCGGGGTGCGCATGCATTTGCCGGACCTCTCCGACGACGCTTTGCAACGGGACATTTTCCGGGCCCGGGACTTCACCGCCCGCACGGAATTGGCTGTGGCCGACCGTTATCTGCCCGAGGGCGCCGTCATCCTCGACATTGGCGCCAACATCGGCAACCACGCGCTCTACTGGGCCTCACGGCGAAACGCACGGCATGTCATCTGCTTCGAACCTGCTCCTGCCAACTTTGCCCTCTTGACCCGGAACATTGCTGTCAACGGCTTTGCTGACCGGATCGAGGCGCATCAGATTGCGCTCGGTGCCGAGGATGGCCGCGCGCGGGTGGCGCATTTCACCGCTCGTAACAGCGGTGCTGCGGTCATGGCTGCGGACCCTGCCGGTGATCTCCGGTTGGCCCGCCTTGATACGCTTGCAGAGGATCTGGGTCTCGATCAGGTGGACCTCATCAAGATTGACGTCGAAGGCTTCGAGGCTGCCGTCCTGCAAGGCGCACGGATGTTCCTTGCACGCTACCGCCCCGTGATCTTCATCGAGATCTTCGAAGCCAATCACGCCGAGGTCAACCAGGTTCTTCAAAGCCTCGGCTATCGCGAGGCGGAGCGCACCGGCATCTGGGACTATGTCTTCGTTCCCGGCAACGCGCCCGGCCTCGGCTGACCTGCTTCAGGACGCCAGGTCCTTCAGTTCGGTGCGGGCCCGGAGCACCATGCCGAACAGGTCACGCGGATCATCCGGATCGGCTAGAAGATCAAGCATCTCGTAGGCTGCTACACGGCCGATCAGCGACTTGACGTAGCGCAGGGCAGAGAAGTCCTCCACCGCGAAACCAACGGAATCGAACAGCGTGATCTGCCGGTCCGAGGTCCGGCCCTCTGCCGCGCCGGTCATCACCTGCCACAGTTCGGTCACCGGATGGGTCGGGCGCAACTGCTGGATCTCGCCCTCGATCCGGGTCTGCGGCGTGTATTCGACGAAAATGTCGGAGCGCAGCAGGATGTCCCGGTGCAGTTCGGTCTTGCCGGGGCAGTCGCCGCCGACCGCATTGATGTGCTGTCCTGCCGCAACCATGTTGTCCGTGAGGATCGTGGCAAGCTGCTTGTCGGCCGTCGCCGTTGTGATGATGTCGACGCCCTCGACGGCGGCTTCCGGCGTGGTGCAGACCGTCACGTCGAGCCCGAAGCCGGAGAGGTTGCGGGCACAGCGCAGGCTTGCAGCCCGGTCGATGTCATAAAGGCGCAGCCGGTCGACGCCGAGCAATGTCTTGAAGGCGAGCGCCTGAAACTCCGACTGCGCGCCATTGCCGATCAGGGCCATGGAGCGGGCGGTCTTTGGCGCCAGATGCCGGGCGGCAACGGCGGACATGGCAGCGGTGCGCAGCGCGGTCAGCAGGGTCATCTCGGTGATCAGCACCGGATAGCCCGTATCGACAGCTGCCATCACGCCAAAGGCAGTGACGGTCTGGCGACCGGTCTGCGTGTTCTTCGGATGGCCGTTCACGTATTTGAAGCCGTAGGAAACGTCATCCGATGTCGGCATCAGCTCGATGACGCCTTCGCGCGAGTGGGACGCGACACGCGGCGTCTTGTCGAACAGCGGCCAGCGGCGGAAGTCTTCCTCGATGAAGCCGGCAAGCTCGGTCAGGAAGGTTTCGATGCCGATGGTGTTGACCAGGCGCAGCATGTTTTCAACGCTGACGAAGGGCACGAGGGCGAGGGACGAGGGGGCATAGGCCATGATCAGAAACTCCGGGTCGGACGGTCCATGATGCGCCGGCCGAACAGGCTGGCGGTCAGATCGACCATCAGCCGCGCGGTGCGGCCCCGGTCGTCCAGGAAGGGATTGAGTTCAACGAGATCGAGCGAGGTGACGAGGCCGCTGTCATGCAGCATCTCCATCACCAGATGCGCCTCGCGGAAGGTGACGCCGCCGGGCACTGTCGTGCCCACGGCCGGCGCGATGTCCGGGTCGATGAAGTCGACGTCGAGGCTGACATGCAGCAAGCCGTTTGCAGCAGCGCAACGCTCCAGGAACGGGCCGAGGAGCCGGGCGATGCCGGTCTCGTCGATGGCCCGCATGTCATGCGCGGTTATGCCAAGATCCTTGATCATGCGCCGCTCTGGCGGATCGACCGACCGGAGGCCGAGAAGGCAAAGGTTGGCCGGATCCAGCGTGTGCTTCAGCGGCCCGCCCATCAGGACGTCAAAGCCCGGCAACCCGCAGGCAAAGGCGAGCGGGGTGCCGTGCAGATTGCCGCTGACGGTGCTTTCGAAGGTGTTGAAGTCCGAGTGCGCATCGAGCCACAGCACGAACAGCGGGCGCCCGAGCCTGGCGGCTGCGGCAGCGTGGCCAGCGAGCGTGCCGAGCGCCAGCGCATGATCGCCGCCCATGTAGATCGGCAGCTGCGGCCCCATGGCCAGCTCTTCTGCGTGGCGGGCAAGGCTGCGCGTCCAGCCGGCCACCTTGCGCAGATGCTTCAGCTTTGGATCGTCATCGGGAACATCAAGCGCGGCATCCGGTGCGGCATCGCCAAGATCGGTGACCATGAGGCCAAGCGCCTCCAGCTCGTCAACGAGACCCGCCGTGCGATAGGCGGCGGGGCCCATCACGCAGCCCCGTCGTCCGGTGCCTTCCTCGATCGGTGCACCCAGCAGGGCGATTGAATGCAAGGGATCCTCCATCCGCAGCAACTGACATTTCCAACCAGCATGGCTGACGGAAGCGGCGGAAAGAACTTGGAGAAGCGCCCAAAATGCGCGTATCTTTGCGCAGATTGAAAAGTACCTTCGAGCAAAATGGACAAGTCATGCTGGATGAGACCGACCGGGCACTGATCGCGGCCCTGCGCCAGGATGGCCGCCGGTCGATTTCCGATCTGGCGCTGGATCTGGACCTGTCCCGCGCCACCATTCGCAGCCGGCTGGACCGGTTGATTGCCAGTGGCGAGATCCAGGGCTTCACGGCCGTCCTGCGCAACGAGGCGCAGGACCTGCCGATCCGTGCGGTCATGCTGCTCGCCATCGAGGGAAAACGCACGGACAGCGTCATTCGCCGCATCACGGGCATGCCCGAGGCGCGCACGATCCATTCGACCAACGGGCGATGGGATCTGGTGATCGAACTGGCGACCGGTGATCTTGCGAGCTTTGATGCCGCGCTCAACCGCATCCGCATGATCGAGGGCGTCGCGGCGACGGAAACCAGCCTGATGCTGGCGACGCTTAAGGCGCGGCCACGTTGATCACCGGGAGCTTTTCACGGGGCTGGGAAACGCGCGCGCAGGGAACGGCCCTTGGGGCTGTCCCACAAGGCGATGAGACCATCGCGCAGCGCGGCCTGAGCCGGGTCGGCCAAGGCAGCTGACACAATGGCGCGCCTGAGCCGGGAGGCACGCACACCTTCGTTGGCGACATAGTCGACCAGATCCGGATTGGCCTTGTAGCGCGCCTCGCTCATGGTCTTGCCGAACTTGTCGAGGATTTCGTTGCGCGAGTTGGTGCGCGGCACCGCCTTGTGATGCAGGGCCACCACCTGCCAGTCGCGATTGAACACCGGCGAGCCGGAACTGCCCCGCTCCGTATCGCCCGAATACCAGCAGAACTGGTCGTCTGGCGAGGCATTGTCGACGATGAGGAAGTAGCTGTTGTGCAGGGCAATCGTCTTCGGCCTGCCTTGCGGGTGCTGCACGATGGCAACCGGGTGGCCCTCAAGGATCTTGCCTTCCTCGTGCAGCGGGTGCCAGCCGAAGCTGTCGAGAGGCACACCCAGATCGCTTTGCGCCGACAGGGAAACAAGCGTAAAGTCATGCACCGGATCCGTCAGCCAGAACCGGGCCGGTTCAAGAGAAAAGTCGGCCGGTACGCTGGGCGTCCCGAACTTCTGCTCCTCGTGACCGAAGGTGACCACCGTTGCCCCGGCCAGCGTCGGGGCCGGGAGGACATGGTGATTTGTGAGGAGCAGACGATCCCCGACAAGGAACCCTGTGCCGAACAGGCCGGTTCCCATGATCTCAATCCGCCCCACGGCGCGCGCCGCCAGCAGCCCAGCTTCCAGGAACTCGATGGACAGGAGATCATTGGTCCCGATCAGGGCTTCCTGGCCTGTCGTGATGTCGGCACGGGCGGCTGCCCGTTCCGGCAGGATGGCACGGCTGGTGGCTTCGACATAGCGGGTAATGCGGGCCGTGGTTTCGGTCGGAGAAACCAGACCGCGCCGGGCAAAGCTTTTCGACTTTGCGAGGGCCGGCAGGCGGTCACGGACGCGTTTGGCGGCCGCCTCCATGAGGCTGTCGCCCAGGTGTTCCAGCGAAATACCCATGATCGCTCCTCCGCAGGCGCTGTGACGCGTATTGCGCATCCTGCAATTCAGAGTTTAGGATGTTCCGCAGCGGCAGGCTAGTGTCCTTGCCGGGGCGCCACCGGCAATCCGGCAGACGCCGGAACGTGCTCCCCGGGAGGAACGCATGGCAAAGAAGATCAGCTATTCAGATTATCTCGCTCTCCTGACAGACCCCGCTACGACCGATGAACAGATCCTTGCGGTGTCGGTCGTGCGCAAGGGACGCGGCGGGTTTGACTTCGAGTTGCGGCCCGACCCGAAGAAGGTCGCCATGACGCCGGATCTCGAGGAACTCGAGAATGCGCTGCAGATCGGCAACAGCGTCTCGCGCTGGCGCCGGCAGGTCACCTTCCGCAATCGCCTGAACGCGGGCGAGAAGTTCCCGGTTCTGGTGGAGGAAGGCGACAGCTGGCATCAGTTTCCGCTTCTGGTGAAGGACGTCATTGACCATCTCGGCAAGGACTACCTGATCTATTCCGTCGGCGCGGCCGGCGACACGGCGCAGAACATGGTCTATGGCCCCACCGGTGACAATGGCACCGAGTATCTGGCGGCCCTTTGGACCCAGCGAAAGCACGTCAAGGGCTTCCTGTTTTCCGCTGCCGGCAACGACATCATCGGCGAGGACCCGGATACGGGCGTTGCCGTGTTGCATGATATGCTGAAGCCATTCAATGGCAATGCCGCCGACGTCGCCGGTCACATCAACATGGCGGTGCTGGCCCAGAAGATCGCCTATCTTGACGAGGCCTACCGGCATGTCATCGACAACATCCGCCAGTACAAGGAATTCGCCAAGGTTCCGATTTTCATTCACGGCTACGACTATGCTTTTCCCTATCCGGACGGCCCGGATGATCCGCGCAAGCCCAAGCACGCCAAGAAGAACGAATGGCTTGGCGAACCGCTGGACGCACGCAAGATCAAGGATCGCGACTTGCGCCGGAACATCATCAGGTTCCTGGTCGATGCGCTCTATGACATGCTCGGTGTTATTTCCGGCGATCCGAAGCAGACCAACATCTGGCTTGTCGACTGCCGCGGTGCCATGCCGGATGTCTCCGACTGGATCGACGAGATCCACGGCACCAACCACGGCTTCGCCAAGGTAGCCGCCCGCTTCCGCAAGGTGCTGAAGAAGGCCGGTGTCAGCTGATTTGATGTCTCCGGGTTTGTGGGCTGAGGAGAGAAATCCGGATCCGCAGTGATCCCAAGGGGTTGCAAGGCCGTAAGTCAAACGCCAGATCAAATGGCGTTTCTTACTCAGCCCGTTCACGGGCCAAAATGGCTGGTTTATGGATTCCCTCTCGCAGTTTGTTCTCGGCGCCGCCGTCTCCGCCCTTGTCATTGGTCCGAAGGTTGGCGCGCGCAAGGCGGCGCTGATTGGCGGTGTGCTTGGCACGCTTCCGGATCTCGACGTGCTCATTCCCTTTGCCGATCCGGTGGACAGTTTCGTCTATCACCGCGGCTGGACCCATTCTCTCTTCGTGCATGCCCTTGCAGCCCCGTTGCTGGGCGAAGGGTTGGTGCGGCTGTTCAAGGGGCTGCGCGAGGCTCGGCTCCTGGCCATGCTGACGGTATTCCTGTGCCTGTCGACACATGCCTTGCTGGACGCCATGACGATCTACGGCACGCGTCTGTTCTGGCCGGTCTTCCCCGATCCGGTCGGCGTCGGCTCGGTGTTCATCGCCGATCCGCTCTACACGCTGCCGCTCCTGGCCGTCACCGTTTGGGCACTGGTCCGGTCCGGCTGGAGCCGGGCGCTGGGCCGGGGTGTCGCGGTGGCCCTGGTGCTCAGCACGGCCTATCTCGGCTTGGGCGTCGTCATCCAGTCGCAGATGGAGGCGCGGGCACGTGAGGTCTTTGCCGCGAAGGGGATCGAGCCGGAACAGGTCCTGGCGATTGCCGGTCCCTTCAATACGGTGATGTGGAAGGTCATCGCCCTGGAGGACGCAGCCTATCACAACGTTTACCTGTCGCTGCTCGACGGCCCGGACCCGGTTCCGGTCTACACGCATCCCCGTCGTCCGGACCTTGCGGCCTGCGTTGCCGGCAGCGACGCCTATGCCAAGCTCGCCTGGTTCAGCCGCGGCTTTCTGAAAGCCGAAGAGCGTGACGGGCGTCTTGTCGTCTCGGACCTGCGCATGGGCATGACGCCGGACTATGTGTTCCAGTTTGCCCTGGCTGACCTCCGCGACGGCGCGGCGACCGGCATCCCCGCCGAGCGCGATCTCAGCCACAGGCGCATGGGCGATGGTGACGGCGGCTGGCTCTGGGCCCGCATCACCGGCCGCCCGGCCGACCGGCAGGCCGAGATGACCGGTGCACCGGTTCCGTCGGGCGGGCCGCTGCAGTGCAAGGCCACCCCCGCTGCGGGCACCCCGGGCTGACGCTTTGCGTCGGATAAAACCGGGCAGCCACAGGGCTGCCCGGCTCAGGCATCAGGCTCTACGCGCCTTCACCAGCCGCGTGACCACATTCTCGATGATCTTGTGCCCGCCGTCCTGATCCAGCGACATGATGCTCTCGGGATGGAACTGCACGGCGGCAATCGGCTCCAGCTCGTGCTCGATGGCCATGACGACGCCATCCTCGGTTTCCGCCGTGATGCGGAACTCCTTCGGCAGCTTGTCCTTCTTCGCATAGAGCGAGTGGTAGCGGCCGACGATCACCGGCGACTTCAGCCCCGCGAACAGCAGCGAATTGCCAAGGATCGAGATTGGCGACGGCTTGCCGTGCATCGGCACGTCGAGCTGGCCCAGTTCCCCGCCAAGTCCCTCGGCCAGCGCCTGCAGCCCGAGGCAGACGCCGAAGATCGGCAGTGCCCTTGCCCGCGCCCGGCCGATGGTGGCCGCGCAATCGAAGTCCTTCGGGCTGCCCGGTCCCGGCGACAGCACGACCAGATCCGGATTGACGTCGTGGAAGACGTGGTCGGCAACCGGTGTGCGGTAGGTGACGACATCGGCCCCGGTCTGGCGGAAGTAATTGGCCAGCGTGTGGACGAAACTGTCCTCGTGGTCGACGAGCAGGATCTTCAGCCCCTTGCCGGGCTTCGCGGCCTTCACCGTCTCGGTCGCCTTGACGGCAAGGCCGGCCTCGCGCACGGCCGCGCGCATCGCCTCGGCCTTCAGCTCGGTCTCGGCCTCTTCCTCTTCCGGCACGCTGTCATAGAGCAGCGTCGCGCCGGCGCGGATCTGGGCGACACCATCCTTGATGCGCACGGTGCGCAGCGTCAGGCCGGTGTTCATGTCGCCGTTGAACAGGACCGCGCCGATGGCCCCGCCATACCAGGCGCGCGGGCTCTTCTCGTTGGCCTCGATGAACTCCATCGCCCACCGCTTCGGCGCGCCGGTCACGGTGACGGCCCAGGCATGCGACAGGAAGGCGTCGAGCGCATCCATGTCCTCGCGCAGGATGCCCTCGATGTGATCGACGGTGTGGATGAGGCGGGAGTACATCTCGATCTGGCGGCGGCCGATCACCTTGACCGAGCCGGGCACGCAGACGCGGCTCTTGTCGTTGCGGTCGACGTCCGAGCACATGGTCAGCTCGGCCTCGTCCTTGGCCGAGTTCAAGAGCTTGCGGATCTGCGCCTCGTCCTCGATGGCGTTCTTGCCGCGCCGGATGGTGCCGGAGATGGGGCAGGTCTCGACACGCCGGCCACCGGTCACGCGGACATACATTTCCGGTGATGCGCCAACCAGATATTCCCGGTTGCCGAGATTGAAGAAGAAGGAATAGGGCGACGGGTTGATCTGCTGCAGCCGGCGCGAGACCGCCGACGGCGGATTGGCGCAGGGCTCGTAGAAGGTCTGGCCCGGCACGGTCTCGAAGAGGTCCCCCCGGCGGAAATACTCCTTCGCCCGGTCGACGATCTTGGCATATTCGCCCGGCTCATGGTCGCCGCGGCCCGGATCCTCGTTGGCCGGCTGGTAATGCTGCTTCTCGCCGTCGC
Source organism: Pannonibacter carbonis (assembly GCF_003012935.1). Lineage (GTDB taxonomy): Bacteria > Pseudomonadota > Alphaproteobacteria > Rhizobiales > Stappiaceae > Pannonibacter > Pannonibacter carbonis. The sequence continues at coordinate 175,724 of NZ_PUDR01000003.1, forward strand.
GCGGCAGGCCGCGGGTCGTCTGGCCGTCGATCTCGAAGTCATACTCCAGCACATAGGCGCGCTTGGCGTGATGGTCGACGATGAGGATCTCGTCGGGCAGGAACAGCACCACGTCGCGCTGGTCGTCCGGCCGCTTCAGCTTCAGCTCGATCGGCTCGAACTGGAAGGCAAGATCGTAGCCGAAGGCGCCGTAGAGGCCGAGCTGGTCGTCGTCGCAGGCAAACAGCTCCTTCAGCGCCCGCACGACCGAGAAGGTGGACGGCTGGCGCGAGCGGTCTTCCTCGCGGAACGGCCCGTCCGGCTTCTTCACGACCAGATCGATGCGGCCGTCGCTTTCCGTGAGAGAGGCGACATCGGCATGGGCCTTCAGGACGCGGGTGACCGCCGGCATCAGGATGCGGCCGCGCGCGTTGAGCGCCCGGATCGAGATCGACCGGTCGGCAGCTTCCAGCACCAGCGGCGGATTGACGAGCGCCATGTCCCAGCGCGTGTAGCGGCCCGGATATTCATAGGAGGAGGAGAGAACAGCGCCGCGTTCGGCGTCTAGCCGGTCGATCCAGTCGGAGGTGCCGGACGCATAGTCGGAGGGACGGGAACTGCGGGTGATGGTCACCCCGCCTGCGCTCTTGAAGATCTGCTGAGCCGATGCCGGCATTCCGGTTTCCTCCACGTTGGGCCGCCGCTCCAGGCCTTGAACCTGTCCCCAGACAGACCAAAGGCCGCCTGCGGGTCTTGCCGCGGCGGCCTTTGGGTCAACTTCGATCACGTCAGGACATGAGAAATCGCAAGGCCGCTCTTATGCGTCCCGCCACCACCAGCCCTTGAGGATCATCTGCGTGTTCATGCCCGTTTGCGTAGCGCAGCCAGGAGCGACAGGCAACCGGGGAAGGGGGGCAAAAGATCATCCCCGCAGCACTTCCCGCGCCCCTGTTGCAAAATAGACCGGTCGCTTCAAGCTTGAATTATTTGCGGTTTAGGCAAGGGGCCCGCTTTGGGGGATGATCGAATGAGACCGCCGAAGAACCCTGCCATCTGGGTCTCTGTGCCAAGGTCCGTTGAGGCTTGCTCTCCCTCCCGGAGCCTCGCCTGCGCCGAGTTGTCACAATCAGATATTTCAAGCTTGAAATAATTTCCGGCTGGTGGCAGGCTCTGACTCAACAAGGCAAACGGAAGGGACTGCGGCAATGAAGATCCTGTGCTTGGGTGGTGGGCCTGCTGGCCTCTATTTCGCGATCTCGATGAAGCTGCGCGATGCCAGCCACGAGGTCACCGTGATGGAACGCAATCGCGCCAACGACACGTTCGGCTGGGGCGTCGTGCTGTCGGATGACGCGCTCGGCAAGATGGCGCTCAACGATCCCAAGAGCACCGAGGCGATTCGCTCCAACTTCGCCTACTGGGACGACATCGCCGTCATCCACGATGGCGTGCGCACGGTTTCGGGTGGTCACGGCTTTGCCGGTATCGGCCGCAAGAAGCTGCTGATCCTGTTGCAGGAACGCGCCCGCGAGCTCGGCATCACCATGCAGTTCGAGTCCGAGTTCAAGTCGGCCGAAGACTACCGCAAGGACTATGATCTGGTGGTGGCGACCGACGGCATCAATTCGCTGGTGCGCCGCGAATATGCCGAGGTGTTCAAGCCGGATGTCGATGTGCGTCTGTGCAAGTTCATCTGGCTGGGTACGCACCAGAAGTTCGACGACGCCTTCACCTTCATCTTCGAAAAGACCGAGCACGGCTGGATGTGGGTGCACGCCTACCAGTTCGATGCCGACACTGCGACCGTGATCGTCGAATGCACCCAGGAGACCTGGGACAAGTTCGGCTTCGAGCACATGTCGAAGGAAGAGACCATCGAGACCTGCGAGAAGGTGTTTGCGGATCACCTCGGCGGCCACAAGCTCATGTCCAACGCGGCGCATCTGCGCGGCTCGGCCGTGTGGATGAACTTCCCGCGCGTGATCTGTGACAAGTGGTATCACGAAAACGTTGTCCTGATGGGCGATGCGGCCGCCACCGGCCATTTCTCCATCGGCTCGGGCTCGCGCCTTGCCTTCGACAGCGCCATCGCGCTCGCCACTTACCTGCACTCCGAACCGACGATGGAAGCGGCTTTCCAGCGTTACCAGGACGAGCGCCGGATCGAGGTGCTGCGCCTGCAGTCTGCAGCGCGCAACTCGCTGGAATGGTTCGAGCAGGTCGAGCGCTATCTCGACATGCCGCCGACCCAGTTCGCCTATTCGCTGCTGACCCGCTCGCAGCGCATCAGCCACGAGAACCTGCGTCTGCGCGATGCTGCCTGGCTCGCCTCGGCCGAGGACTGGTTTGCCGAACAGGCGGGCGGCCAGAAGGGCCGTCGCCCGATGTTCCAGCCGTTCAAGCTGCGCAACATGACCCTGAAGAACCGCATCGTCCTGTCGCCGATGGCGCAGTACAAGGCGGTCGACGGCTGCCCGACCGACTGGCATCTCGTCCATTATGCCGAGCGCGCCAAGGGTGGGGCAGGGCTGATCTACACCGAGATGACCTGCGTCTCACCGGAGGGCCGCATTACCCCGGGCTGCCCGGGCCTCTATGCGCCCGAGCATGAGGCCGCGTGGAAGCGTCTGGCCGACTTCGTCCACGCCGAGACGAGTGCCAAGCTCTGCGTCCAGATCGGTCATTCCGGCCGCAAGGGCTCGACCAAGCTCGCCTGGGACGGCATCGACCAGCCGCTGGACAGCGGCAACTGGCCAACCTTCAGTGCCAGCGCCATCCCCTATCGTCCGCACAATCAGGTGCCCAAGGCGATGGATCGGACCGACATGGACATGGTGCGCGACCAGTTCGTCGCCGCCGCCCAGATGGCGAACCGCGCCGGTGTCGACATGATCGAAATGCACGCGGCCCACGGCTACCTGCTGGCGAGCTTCATTTCGCCGGTCACCAACCGTCGCACGGACGAGTACGGCGGCTCGCTCGAGAACCGCATGCGCTATCCGCTCGAGATCTTCACCGCCCTGCGCAAGGTCTGGCCGGACGAGAAGCCGATGTCGGTGCGCATCTCCGCCCATGACTGGATGGGCGAGGATGGCGTCACGCCGGAAGATGCGGTGGAAATCGCCCGCATGTTCCGCGCTGCCGGTGCCGACATCATCGACGTGTCCTCGGGTCAGACCGATCCGGGCGAGAAGCCAATCTATGGCCGCATGTTCCAGACCCCGTTCTCGGACCGTATCCGCAACGAGGCCGGCATTCCGACCATGACGGTGGGCAACATCTCGGACTGGGACCAGGTCAACGGCATCCTGATGGCCGGACGCGCTGATCTTGTCTGTCTCGCCCGTGCCCATCTGGCTGATCCCTACTGGACGTTGCATGCTGCCGTCGAGCAGGGGGACACGGCGTCCGAATGGCCCGCACCCTACAAGGGCGGCCGCGATCTCGCCTTCCGCCTGCGCGAACGGCAACAGGAGACGATCCGGGCATGATGGAGGAAGGCGTGCACCAGGGACGCAGGGTTCTTATCACGGGGGGCGGCACTGGAACCGGTGCCGACCTTGCCCGCGGCTTCGCGGCTGCGGGCGCCGAGGTGGTGATTGCAGGACGGCGGCAGGAGCCGCTTGATGCCGTCGCCGCGCTCTATCCCGGCGTGTGCGCCATTACTGCGGATGTGACTGACGAAGCCAGCGTCGCAGCTCTGTTTGCTGCGGCCGGCCCCGTCGACATCGTCATCGCCAATGCTGGCGCCGCCGAAAGCGCGCCCCTTGGCCGGACGTCGATGGACCAGTGGAACGCCATGCTGGCCGTGAACCTGACCGGCGTGTTCCTCACCTTCCGGGCAGGTCTCAACCAGATGCGCGGATGGGGGCGGCTGATCTCGGTCGCCTCGACCGCCGGGCTGAAGGGTTATGCCTATGTCGCCCCCTATGTGGCGGCCAAGCATGGCGTCGTCGGCCTGACCAAGGCGCTGGCCCTGGAGGTCGCGCGCAAGCCCGTGACGGTGAACGCCATCTGCCCGGGCTTTCTGGATACGGAAATGACCGAGCGTTCCATTGCCAACATCATGGACAAGACGGGCAAGAGCCGGGACGAGGCGCTTGCCGCGCTGACCTCCACCAATCCGCAGGGGCGTCTGGTCCGTCCGGACGAGGTGACGGCCATGGCGCTTTATCTGTCGGGGCCGGGATCGGAGGGCATCAACGGCCAGGCTCTGGCGATTTCGGGAGGCGAGGCATGACGACCGATCCGGACATGCACGGCACGCAGCCGCAGGTCTCCCTGTCGAAGCGCCGTCTGAAGACCTGGATCCGGCTGCTCGGGGTGACCCGGGCGGCCGAAGCGCATCTGCGCGAGTTCCTGCGCGTCGAGCATGACACGACCCTGCCGCGCTTTGACGTCATGGCCGCGCTCTACCGCCGCCGTGTGCCGATGAGCATGAGCGAGCTGTCGCGCATGCTGCTGGTCTCCAATGGCAACGCTACCACCGTCGTCGACCGGCTCGAGAAGGACGGACTGGTGCGTCGCGTGCCAAGCGAAGCCGACCGGCGCACGGTGCATGTGTCGCTGACCGACACGGGCCTGGCCCAGTTCGAACAGCTTGCGGCCGACCATGAGCGGGAGGTGGACATGTTGTTCTCCCGCCTGACGGACGCCGATTTCGACATCTTGAAAGACATCCTGAAGCGGATGGGGAAGGACAGCCAATGACCGAACTCGCCAACCTGAAGCCGCAGCATTTCCTGTGGCAGGTGGAGAACCGGATCGCCCGGGTCAGCCTCAACCGGCCGGACCGCAAGAACCCGCTCACCTTCGACAGCTACGCCGAGCTGCGCGACACGTTCCGCGCGCTGGTCTATGCAACCGACGTCGACATCGTCGTCTTTGCCTCCAACGGCGGCAACTTCTGCTCCGGCGGCGACGTGCATGACATCATCGGCCCGCTGGTCGACATGGACATGAAGGGCCTGCTCGCCTTCACGCGAATGACCGGCGATCTGGTCAAGGCGATGATCGGCTGCGGCAAGCCGATCATCGCGGCGGTTGACGGCGTGTGCGTCGGGGCTGGGGCGATTGTTGCCATGGCCAGCGACCTGCGCCTGGCCACGCCGGAGGCCAAGACCGCCTTCCTCTTCACCCGCGTCGGCCTTGCCGGCTGCGACATGGGCGCCTGCGCCATGCTGCCGCGCATCATCGGCCAGGGCCGGGCGGCCGAACTCCTCTACACCGGCCGCACCATGAGCGCGGCCGAGGGCGAACGCTGGGGCTTCTTCAACGCCCTGCATTCCGCCGAGACGCTGGAAGCCGAGGCCATGGCACTGGCCCGGCGCCTCGCCAGCGGCCCGGTGTTTGCCCATGGCATCACCAAGACCCAGCTGAACCAGGAATGGAACATGGGGCTGGAACAGGCCATCGAGGCCGAGGCTCAGGCCCAGGCGATCTGCATGCAGACGCAGGACTTCGCCCGCGCGTACCACGCCTTCGTTGCGAAGGAAAAGCCGGTCTTCGAGGGCAATTGAGATGGCGGACCGCTCTTTCCTTGGCTGGCCCTTCTTCGAGCCGCGTCACCGTGAACTGGCCGAAGGGCTCGATGCGTGGTGCCGCGATCATCTTCACGTCGATCATGGCGACACCGACGCTGCCTGCCGCAAGCTGGTGGCCGATCTCGGGCAGGCCGGCTGGCTGACCCACTCGGGCGCAGGGGCGGGCGAGAAGCTGGATGTGCGCAGCCTCTGCCTCATCCGCGAGACGCTTGCCCGCCATGATGGCCTCGCCGACTTCGCCTTTGCCATGCAGGGGCTCGGCATGGGCGCGGTGTCGCTGTTCGGCACGCCCGAGCAGCGCAGCTGGCTCGACAGGACCCGCAAGGGTGAGGCGATTTCGGCCTTTGCCCTGACCGAGCCGGGCTCCGGCTCCGATGTCGCCAACACCCGGTCCACCGCGCGTGAGGTGCAGGGTGGCTACATCCTCTCCGGCGAGAAGACCTACATCTCCAACGGCGGCATTGCCGATGTCTATGTCGTCTTCGCCCGCACCGGCGAGGCGCCCGGCGCCAAGGGCCTGTCGGCCTTTCTGGTGCCGGCGGACGCAATGGGGCTCGAGATCGTCGAGCGGATCGAGGTGATGGCCCCGCATCCGCTGGCGCATCTGCGCTTCAACGACATTGAGTTGCCCGACAGTGCCCTGATCGGCCGGCGGGGCGACGGCTTCAAGATCGCCATGTCCGTGCTGGACGTGTTCCGCTCCACCGTCGGAGCGGCCGCGCTCGGCTTTGCCCGCCGCGCCCTCGACGAGGCGCTGGGCCGGGTCACGACGCGCGAGCTGTTCGGCGCGCCGCTGGCTGACCTGCAGATGGTCCAGGGGCATATCGCCGACATGGCCCTGGGCGTCGACGCCTCGGCGCTCCTCATCTATCGCGCCGCCTGGACCAAGGACATGGGCGCGCCCCGCGTCAGCCGCGAGGCGGCGATGGCCAAACTCCATGCCACGGAGACGGCGCAGAAGGTGATCGATGCCGCGCTGCAGCTGCATGGCGGCGATGGCGTGCGCAAGGGCTTCATGGTCGAAAGCCTTTACCGCGAGATCCGGGCTCTCAGGATCTACGAGGGTGCCAGCGACGTGCAGAAGATCGTCATCGCCCGTGCGGCGCTCGCGGAGCAGGTGTCATGAGCTACGAGCGGCGCTTCGACATCACCTTCGGCCTCTGCGATGCCGCCGGGATCGTCTTCTATCCACGTTATTTCGAGATGACCAACCTGATGGTCGAGCAGTTCTTCGCCGAAGTGCTGGACTATCCCTATTCCCGCATTCACCTCGAGGAGGGCAACGCCGTCCCGACCGTCCACATCGAAGCCGACTTCCGCGCGCCATCGCGGCTCGGCGAGACCGTGACATGGACCCTCGACCTGACCCGGATCGGTACGAGCAGCGCCGACTTCGCGCTCCAGCTCACCAAGGACGGGGACACCCGTCTCGCCGTTCGCCTGACCCTCGTCTGGGTTGGCCGCGAGGGCCGGCCAGAGGCCTGGCCGACACGCCTGCGCGAGCGGATGAATGCCCATTGCCTGAAAGGACAAGACCAATGACCGATGCAACGACCATGGCCCCCAATGCGGCCCCGACAGTCGCCAGCGGCCAGTCGCCGCACGAGTTCCTCAACCCGAAATCCTGGAAGCCGGCGAAGGGCTATGCCAATGGCGTGGCCGCCCGTGGCCGTATGGTGTTCCTGGGCGGACTGATCGGCTGGAATGGGCAGCAGGAATTCGAGACGGACGATTTCGTCGGCCAGGTCGACCAGACCCTGAAGAACATCGTCGAGGTCCTGGCCGAGGGGGGCGCCGGCCCGGAGCATCTCGTTCGCATGACTTGGTACGTGACCGACAAGCGCCTCTATCTCGATAACCTGCGCGAGATCGGTGCCGCCTATCGCCGTCACCTTGGCAAGAACTTCCCGGCCATGGCCCTGGTGCAGGTCGTGGCGCTGGTCGAGGACCGGGCGAAGGTCGAGATCGAGGCCACCGCCGTGGTTCCGGACGAGGCGGCCTGAGCCCAAGGGCCAGATCGCACGAAGCAAGCTTCAGCAACACTACCGGCGGTCAAGACGGGTTACCCCGCATCCGGAACAGGAAGGCCGCCAACCGCGCGACGCGGATGGAAGAACGAGGGGATACAAAATGACCGCCAGCCTGAAATTGGGCCCCAGTGCCCATGTCGATACGTTCACGCGTGACAACCTGCCGCCAGCTGAGCTCTGGCCAGAGATCCGTCTCGATGGCTTCGACTATCCGGATTTCATCAATGCCGGGGTCGAGCTGACCGACCGGCTGGTGGAGCAGGGGCTTGGCGACCATGTTGCTCTCATCGGCAACGGCCGCCAGCGCACCTACAAGGAACTGACCGACTGGACCAACCGCATCGCCCATGCGCTGGTCGAGGACTATGGCGTCAAGCCCGGCAACCGGGTCCTGATCCGCTCGGCCAACAACCCGGCCATGGTCGCCTGCTGGCTTGCCGCCACCAAGGCCGGCGCGGTCGTCGTCAACACCATGCCGATGCTGCGCGCGGGCGAACTGGCCAAGATCGTCGAGAAGGCCGAAATCTCGCTCGCCCTGTGCGATACGCGGCTGATGGACGAACTGGTCGCCTGCGCCAAGGAATCCAATTTCCTGAAAAAGGTCATCGGCTTCGACGGCACCGCCAACCACGATGCCGAGCTTGACCGGGTCGCCCTGTCCAAGCCGGTCCGGTTCGAGGCCGTGAAAACGGGCCGCGATGACGTGGCGCTGCTGGGCTTTACCTCCGGCACCACCGGCGTGCCCAAGGCCACCATGCATTTTCACCGCGACATCCTGATCATCGCTGACGGCTACGCGCGCGAAGTGCTGGGCGTGACGCCGGAGGACATCTTCGTTGGCTCCCCGCCGCTGGCCTTCACCTTCGGCCTCGGTGGTCTCGCCGTGTTCCCGCTGCGGTTCGGTGCTGCCGCAGCTCTGCTGGAAACCGCCTCGCCGCCGAACCTGATCGAGATCATCCAGAAGTACCGCGCCACCGTCTGCTTCACCGCGCCGACCGCCTACCGCGTCATGTTGAAGGCGATGGAGGAGGGGGCAGACCTCTCCAGCCTGCGCGCCGCTGTGTCTGCCGGCGAGACGCTGCCGGCGCCCGTCTATGAGGAATGGATGGCCAAGACCGGCAAGCCGATGCTCGATGGCATCGGCGCAACCGAGATGCTGCACATCTTCATCTCCAACCGCTTCGGCGACAGCCACCCAGCCTGCACCGGCAAGCCGGTCACCGGCTACGAGGCCCGCATCGTCGATGAGGCCGGCAACGAGCAGAAGCGGGGCGACGTGGGCCGTCTCGCCGTGCGCGGGCCGACCGGCTGCCGCTACCTTGGCGACCATCGCCAGACCGGCTACGTCCAGAACGGCTGGAACATCACTGGTGATGCCTTCTGGCAGGATGAGGACGGCTATTTCCACTTCGCCGCCCGCAACGACGACATGATCGTCTCCGCCGGCTACAACATCGCCGGGCCGGAAGTGGAAGCCGCGCTGCTGTCGCATGACGATGTGCTCGAATGCGCTGTGATCGGCGCTGCCGACGAGGAACGTGGGCAGATCGTCGAGGCGCATGTGGTGCTCGCCGCCGGTGTCGAGCCGGATGCGGCGACGGTCAAGCGGCTGCAGGATCACGTCAAGGCGGTGATCGCACCCTACAAGTACCCGCGCCGGATCCTCTTCACCGACGCACTGCCCAAGACCCAGACCGGCAAGATCCAGCGTTTCCGCCTGCGCGAGACGAGCTGATCCGGTTCGGACACCTGGCACCGGCCCTCTCCCCCCTTGCGGGGGAGAGGCCCCCGTCAGGGGGCAGAGGGGGGTAATCGGCGCAACAGGTCACGTCTGGGCTGACTGTACATCCGTAGCGCAATTCTGGTCGAGCCTCTCAGCCCCCTCCGCCTCGTGGGGAGGGGACCGGGGGTGGGGGCACGGGTGGTCGTTTGATCGCAAAGTGTGTGAAACACGCCCAGTCAGGAACGCAGGTGACCTGGGTTACAGTCTGTTCCCCCCACCCCCAACCCCACCCCACGAGGGGGAGGGGGGCTGAGACGCCGCGAAAAAACGGTGGCGACGAATGCGACCGCCCCCCCCAAGACACCCCCGGGGCCTTGTTACTCCGCAGCCAAGCGGCGCAGGGCGCGGCTTAGATGTTCGATGAAGGCATTGGCGGCCGGCCCGGGTGGCCGGTCGCGGGATTTCAGCAGCATGACCTCGCGGGCAATCACGGGTTCATCCAGCGGAACGGCGCGAAGGCTTTCGTGCCGGATCGCGGCGCGGGCATAGGTCGGCAGAACCGCAACGCCCAGACCTGCCTCGACCAAGGCCAGCGCGGTGGTCACCTGTGTCACCTCGAAGGCGATGCGTGGTGGCGTCTGCGCTGCCTCAAACCCCACCTCGACCAGCAGCCGGATGCCCGATTCGCGCGTCAGCGTGATCAGCGGCAGGTCCGCCAGTTCGCGCCAGGCGACCCGGTCGCGGCCGGCAATCACACTCTGCGCCGGGCAGAACAGCATCAGGCTGTCGCGGATCAGCGGCTGGCGTTCGATGTCATCATCGGCTGGCGGAAACGTGCCGATGCCGCAGTCGGCCTTGGCTGTGCGGATGGCATCGAGGATCTGCTCCGTGCCCACATCCGAGAGCTGGACGACGATCCCCGGATAGGCCGCCTGGAACTCCGCGATCACCTTCGGCAGAACGTAGCTGGCCAGAAGGGGAGGGGCCGCGACCCTGAGTTTGCCCCGCCGCCGTTCGGCCAGCATATGCACCCCTTCCACCGCATGTTCCAGATCGTCCATGATCTTGGCGCCGGCGATGTGGAACTCACGTCCGGCATCCGTCAGTTCGACCCGGCGCGTCGTACGGTCAAACAGGCGCACGGCCAGCTCGGCCTCAAGGTCCTTGATCGCCTGCGACAGGGCCGGCTGCGCCGTGTTGAGCCGTTTGGCGGCCATTGAAAAACTTCCGGCCTCCGCAACCGCGAGGAACCCCTGGATCTGTTTCAGTGTCAGTTTCATCGCCGCCGCTCCGCCACCGGCAAACTCATACGGAAAACGATATTAATTTATCCGATAAATCCGTCTTGTCGATAATTCATCTTTGTCCGATCCTCTTGATCAACACCACGCCAGGGCGGTGAGCCAATCTGGCGGCCAACAAAATCTGAGGAACAGAGGCCCGGACATGCGCGACTATCCCGATCTCCAGCTTTACATCGGCGGCGCTTGGCGCAAGACGGCGGACCACCTGCCGGTAATCAATCCGGCCGACGAGACCGAGATTGGCAAGCTGCCTGTCGCTGCGACCTCTGACCTCGACGATGCCCTTGAGGCGGCGGCGCGCGGCTTCGAGATCTGGCGCCGCACCGCTCCGATGCGCCGGGCCGAGATCATCCGCAAGGCCGCAAGCCTCCTGCGCGAGCGGATCGAGGATATCGCCCCGGACATCACCCGCGAGCATGGCAAGACGCTGCAGCAGGCGCGCCTCGAGGTGATCCGCGGCGCGGAGTTCTTCGAATGGGACGCCGGTGAAGCCGAGCGCCTCTATGGCCGCATCATCCCCAGCGAGCCCGGCATCCGCTACATGGTGCATCACCAGCCGATCGGCACGGTGGCGGCCTTCTCGCCCTGGAACTTTCCGCTCAGCCAGCCGGCCCGCAAGGTCGCCGGCGCGCTCGCTGCCGGATGCTCCATCATCCTGAAGGCTGCCGAGGAGACCCCGGCCGGCGCCTGGCACATCGCCCGCGCCTTCCATGATGCCGGCTTGCCGGCTGGCGTCCTGAACCTTGTCTTCGGTGTACCGGCGACGATCTCGGACTATCTGATCCCGCAGCCGCAGGTCCGGCTTGTCGCCTTTACCGGCTCGACCGTGGTCGGCAAGCACCTGACCGGGATCGCCGCCCGCTACGCCAAGCCCGTGCTGATGGAACTGGGCGGTCATGCCCCGGTGATCGTCTGCGATGATGCGGACCCGGTGAAGGCCGGCATCACCTCTGCCATCCGCAAGGCGCGCAACGCCGGCCAGGTCTGCACCTCGCCAACTCGTTTCTTTGTGCATGAAAAGATCTTTGCGGCCTATCGCGACGCCTTTGTCGAGCGTGCAAAGGCCGTGAAGATGGGCAACGGCCTCAACCCCGAGACCGAAATGGGCCCGACCGCCAACCACCGCCGCGTCGAGGCGATGGAGATGCTGGTGGCTGACGCCGTGACCAAGGGCGCCAAGCTGCTGACTGGCGGCCAGCGCCCGAACACGCCCGGCTACTTCTATCCGGTCACCGTCCTGTCGGAAGTTCCGGACAACGCCCGGGTGATGCAGGAGGAGCCCTTCGGCCCGCTCGCCATCATCAATCCGGTGGCATCGCTGGACGAGGCGATCACGCGCGCCAACGGCGTGCCCTATGGCCTGGCCGCCTATGCCTTCACCAATTCCGCCGCCAATGTCGACCGCATCACCGACGAGGTCGAGGCCGGCAATGTCTCGATCAACACGCTGGAAGCCTCGGTTGCCGCGACGCCCTTCGGCGGCGTCAAGGAAAGCGGCTTTGGCCGCGAAGGCGGGGCGGAAGGCATCCTGCATTACACGGTCGTCAAGACCGTCTCGCATCGCATGGAAATCTGACCGGCCGCGCTGGCTGCCCCGCCCCCTTTCGACCGGCACCGGTCCCGCATGAGGTTGCTGACATGATATACACCCGCAAGGACGCCAAGGCGCACGCATTCGCCACCATGCGCGGCATCTGGGCTGCGGCCCTGATGCCCTTCCGCGAAGACCTCTCGATGGACGAGGAGGGCTTCCGCGCCAACATGAACCACTGGATCGACGACCTCGGCATCGACGGCTTCTTCATCGCCGGCAAGCAGGGCGAGTTCTTCTCCATGTCGCTGGACGAGCGCAAGCGCTGCTTTGACCTCGCCGTCGAGGCGGCCGGCGGCCGCGCCCAGACCATCATGTCCTGTTCCGATCAGAACATGGACGTGGTGATCGATCTCGCCCGCCATGCGCAGGCTTGCGGCGCTGACTATATCGTCGTGCATGCGCCGATCCTGCATTTCTTCAAGGCCCAAGACGAAACGCTCATCCGCTACTATGAGACGATTGCCTCGAAGGTCGACATCGGCATCGCGCTGTGGTCGCATCCCGACAGCGGCTACCTGATGAGCCCGGAACTGTGCAACCGCCTGGCCGATATCGAGAATGTCGTGGCGATCAAGTATTCCGTCCCGCGCGACATGTACAAGCAGCTCACCGCGCTTGCCGGTGACCGAATCCTCGTCTCGACCGCCTCGGAAGAGGAATGGCTGGACAACATCCTGGAGCTGAACTGGCAGCTGTATCTCTGCTCGTCGCCCCCGTATCTGATCCAGACCGCTGCCGACAAGCGCATGCGCGCCTACACGGATCTTGCCTTTGCCGGCAAGGCCGACGAGGCGCGCGCCATCAGTGCCTCGCTTGAGCCCGTCCGCCACGCGCTCAAGAGCACCCGCCCTGCCGAAAAGCCCCATTCGCACCAGAAGTACTGGCAGGACCTCCTGGGCCAGACCGGTGGCCGGGTCCGCCCGCCGCTGCTCGAACTCACCGAAGAAGAAAAAGCCCGCACACGGGCCGCATTTGACGCTTGCGGGCTCAAGCTCGCGTGACCTTGCCTCAAAGAGGAGATCAGTGATGGCAAGACTTCAGGCCTTTAATTTCCAGAAGTGGATCGATGAACACAAGCACCTCCTGAAGCCGCCGGTCGGCAACCAGATGGTGTTCAAGGATGCCGACCTGATGGTCACGGTCGTCGGCGGCCCGAACAAGCGGACCGATTATCACGACGACCCGGTGGAGGAGTTCTTCTACCAGCTCAAGGGCGACATGCTGCTGAAGCTTTACGACGGCAAGGAGTTCTACGACGTGCCGATCCGTGAGGGCGATGTGTTCCTGCTGCCGGCGCATGTGCGCCACTCGCCGCAGCGCCCGCAGGAAGGCTCCATCGGCCTCGTCATCGAGCCGGCGCGCCCCGAGGGTGAGCTGGATGCGGTCGAGTGGTACTGCTTTGAATGCCAGACGCTGGTGCATCGGGCGGAGGTCGACCTGGAGTCGATCGTTGATGACCTGCCGCCGATCTACAAGGCATTCTATGCCGATGAAGCCAAGCGCACCTGCCCGAACTGTGGCACGATCCATCCCGGCAAGGAACCTCCGGAAGGTTGGGTGAAACTGTAATTGTTTTAGGCTTGAAATATTCAGCGGCTCATTGCAAGCTGAAGCCTGACAACAAGATCAAGACTGGAGCCGGCGTGTCGCGCCGGTATCCGGCTGATGCCGGAAGGCAAAAAAACAGAGGGTGAAGACATGAGAAAGAAACTGATTCTGGCCGCAGCGGGCATCGCTGCGCTGATGAGCGGCACTGCCATGGCGCAGGACCCGCTGAAGATTGGCATGATCACGACCCTGTCCGGCCCGGCCGGCTACCTGGGTCAGGACATCCGCGACGGCATGCTGCTCGCCATCGAGATGGAAGGCGGCAAGCTGGGCGGCGTGCCGGTCGAGCTGGTTGTCGAGGACGATGGCCTGAAGCCGGGCAATGGCCGCCAGATCGCCGAGAAATTCATGGGCGATGCGGGCATGAAGCTCTTGACCGGCATCGTGTTCTCGAATGTTGCCGGTGCCACCGTGCCGGACATCGTCAACAATGACGCGATCTACATCTCGCCGAACGCCGGTCCGTCGAACCTGGCCGGTGCCGAGTGCCATCCGAACTATTTCGTTGTCTCCTGGCAGAACGACGCCCTGCATGAAGCCGCTGGCGCTGCTGCCAAGAAGCTCGGCTTCAAGAAGGCTTTCGTGCTCGCTCCGAACTACCAGGCCGGCAAGGACGCGATCAACGGCTTCAAGCGCACCTTTGGCGGCGAGATCGTTGGCGAAATCTACACCCAGCTTGACCAGACCGACTTTGCTTCGGAAATGGCGCAGATCCGCGCGGCCGATCCGGAAGTCGTGTTCCAGTTTCACCCGGGTGGCCTCGGCATTGCCTTCCTGAAGCAGTATGCCCAGGCTGGCCTGACGGGTCAGATCCCGATGGTCCTGTCCGAGCCGTCGACCGACGCGGTTGTTCTCAATGCAGTCGGTGAGGGCGCTGTCGGTATCTTTGCAACCGCGCACTGGAACCGTGATTTCGAGAACGATGCGAACCTTGAGTTCGTGAATGCCTGGGACAAGAAGTTCGGCCGACCGATCACCTACTATGCCTCGCAGGGCTATGACACGGCCAAGCTGATTGCCTCCGCGCTGGCCAAGACCGGCGGCGTCGACGATCTCGACAAGTTCCGCGAAGCTGTTCGCGCTGCTGACTTCAAGAGCGTCCGTGGCGACTTCAAATTCGGCAACAACCAGCATCCGGTGCATGACTGGTACCTGCTCGACATCGTCGCCGGCCCGGATGGCAAGCCGGTCGCCGTCACCAAGGACAAGCTCCTTGAAGACTATGGCGATGCCTACGCGGATCAGTGCAAGATGTAAGCTGACATCGCGATGCGGCAGCCTGGGCTGCCGCATCGCAGATGGTGGCGCTACGTCTCCCTTTTCGCTACCGGGCGCATGCGTGGCTTGGGTCGTGCCTGAATGGGCATGACCAGGGCACTGGTCCGTTCCTGCTGTCATACCGCGGGACGGCATGCGCAGGCTTTGGCACTCAAATCATCGGGCGGGCGGATGATTCTCGTTCTCGAACAACTTCTGAACGGCCTCCAGTACGGCGTCATGCTGTTTCTTCTGGCGGCGGGGTTGACCCTGATTTTCGGCATCATGGGCGTGATCAACCTCGCACATGGCTCGCTTTACATGGTGGGTGCCTATGCGGGCACATTCGTAGCAGCTGAAACGGGCAGCTTCTGGCTCGGTCTGCCGGCCGCCCTCGGGGCCGCCGCCCTGACGGGCCTCGCCATCGAGGCACTGGTGATCCGCAAGCTCTACCAGCGCGATCATCTGGATCAGGTGCTGGCGACCTTCGCCTTGATCCTGATGTTCAACCAACTGATCGTGATGCTGTTCGGGCGCTCGCCGGTCTTCACCCTCCTGCCGGCCGCCTTTGAAGGATCCGTCGAGATCCTGCCCGGCCTCTATTATCCGCCGTATCGCCTGTTGATCATTGGCGCTGGCCTGCTCGTGGCGGTCGGGCTCTATTTCCTGATCAACCGCACGCGGATCGGCATGCTGGTGCGTGCCGGCTCAACCAATCGCGACATGGTCCGCGCTCTCGGCGTTGATATCCGGCTTCTCTATACAGTGGTCTTCGGTCTCGGCGCGCTGCTGGCCGGCCTTGCCGGCTACATGGCCGGACCGATTCTGGCCGTGCAGGTCGGCATGGGCGAGCAGATCCTGCTTGCGACTTTCGTGGTGGTGGTCATCGGCGGTGTCGGATCGATCCGCGGCGCTTTTGTGGCCGGCATCGGCCTTGGCGTCATCGACACCTGCCTGCGCGCCTTCCTGCCCGGCATGCTGCGTACTGTCATGCCAGCCTCCGAAGCCGATGCGCTCGGGGTCGGCATTTCGTCCATGGGGATCTACCTGTTGATGGCACTCGTTCTCCTCATCCGGCCCAAGGGCCTGTTCGCAGCGGGGTCGTGATGCGCAACCGGATCCTGGCACTCATACTTATTCTCGCTCTCGCCGCCCTGCCGACAATTACGCAGGAACTGGGCGAAGCCTCGCTCCTGGCGCTGGCCACCCGCATCCTGATCTACGGCATGGCAGCTGCTAGCCTCAACTTCATCCTCGGCTATGGCGGGATGGTCAGTTTCGGCCATGCGGCTTTCTTCGGCATCGGCGCCTATGTCGTCGGAATTCTGGCATCCCATCATGCCAGCGGTGAACCGCTGTTCGGGATTGTCCCGGGCACCGACCAGATGCTTCTGACATTGCCGTTGGCCGTGCTGGTTGCTGGCCTCTTCGCCGCAGCGATCGGCGCCCTGTCGCTGCGCACCGGCGGCGTGCAGTTCATCATGATCACGCTGGCCTTCGCCCAGATGCTGTTCTTCCTCTTCGTGTCGCTCAAGGCCTATGGCGGCGAGGACGGCATCATCATCCGGCGTACCAATGCACTGCCCGGCCTCAACATGCGCGACAAGGCGACGTTCTATTATGTCGTCCTCGCCATCACGGTGCTGTTCTTCTATGGCTTGCGCCGTCTGACCCAGTCCAGCTTCGGAACGGTCATTTCAGGCATCCGCCAGAACGAACGCCGCATGGCTGCGGTCGGCATTCCGGCCTATCGCTACAAGCTCTATGCCTTTGTCCTGTCGGGCATGGGCGCGGGACTGGCCGGAGCCTTGATGGCCAATTTCCTGCGCTTTGCCTCACCGGACATGATGCACTGGACCAAGTCGGGCGAGCTGATGATCATGGTCATCCTCGGCGGCGTCGGTACCTTGTTCGGGCCTTTCCTCGGCGCCGCAGCCTTTCTCATCCTTGAAACATTCCTCGCAGCTTGGTCCGAGCACTGGCCCTTCGCACTGGGTCTCATCCTGCTGGTCGTGGTGCTTGGCACCCGGGGCGGTCTTGCCGCCCTGGTCCAGCGCATCACCGCGCTTGTTCGGAGAGGTGTCAAATGAGCGTCATTCTGTCGATTGTGGGTCTGGTGAAGACCTTCGGCGGCCTGATTGCCACCGACAACGTCAGCCTTGATGTGCGTGAGGGCGAAATCCACGCCCTGATCGGTCCGAACGGGGCCGGCAAGTCGACCCTGATTAACCAGCTCTGCGGCGAACTGGTCTCGGATGCCGGGACGATCCACCTGGCCGGTCGTGACATCACCCACCTCAAAACCCCTGACCGGGTCGCACTCGGGCTTGGCCGGACATTCCAGATCACCAGCCTGCTGGATGAATTGAGTGTGCTCGAGAATGTCGGCATGGCAATCCAGGTGCGCGAGGGACACAACTTCCGCATTTACGATCTGGCACGCGGCCGCCGGGCAGTCTGGGACGAGGCGCGCGGCTTTGTGGCCTCCAGCGGTTTGGCAGATCGTGCCGACATCCGGGTTGCCGATCTCTCCCATGGAGAGAAGAAACAGCTGGAACTGATCGTCGCGCTGGCCATGAAGCCGCGTCTCCTGCTGCTCGACGAGCCGATGGCCGGTCTCGGCCATGTCGAAAGCCAGGCGATGATCGAAATGCTCAGCGAGACCCGCAAGAGCGCGGCCATGCTGCTGGTCGAGCATGACATGGAGGCGGTCTTCGCGCTTGCCGACCGTATCTCCGTGCTCGTCTATGGCCGCATCATCGCCAGCGGTACCGTTGACGAGATCCGCAACAACCCGGCCGTGCGCGAGGCCTATCTCGGGGCGGAGGACGAACTGTGCTGAGTGTCGCCAATCTTCAGGCCGCCTATGGCGAGAGCCAGGTCCTGTTCGACGTCAATCTCGAGATCCGGGATGGCGAGGTCGTGACCCTGATGGGCCGCAATGGCATGGGCAAGACCACCACGGTCCGCTGCATCATGGGGCTGCTGACCCCGCGCGGCGGCGCCATCCAGTTCGAGGGCGTCGCCACCGCCGGGCTTGCGCCGGAGCGCATTGCCCGTCTTGGTGCCGGTCTGGTGCCGGAAGGCCGTCAGATCTTCTCGACGCTGAAGGTGCGCGAGAACCTGGTCGCCACAGCCTCCAACCGGCTGAAGCGGTCCGATCCCTGGACGCTGGATCGGGTCTATGCCCTGTTCCCGCGTCTGAAAGAACGCTCCGAGCAGGTGGCTGGAACGCTGTCGGGCGGCGAGCAGCAGATGCTGGCTGTTGGCCGGGCGCTGATGACCAATCCGCGCCTCCTCATCCTCGACGAGGCGACCGAGGGGCTTGCCCCCGTCATCCGCACCGAGATCTGGCATTGCATCGAGCACCTGAAGCGGGAAGGGCAGTCGATTCTCTTGATCGACAAGAACCTGTCAGTGCTCAAGCGCCTGGCTGACCGGCACTACATCGTCGAGAAGGGCCGGACGGTCTGGATCGGAAGCGGGTCGGACATGGATCGGGACTCGGATCGGGTGCAGGCCTATGTCGGGCTCTGATCTTCCCGTTGTCCTGGTTGGCTGGGGCGCGATTGCCCGGCGGGTGGGCGGACTTCTGGCCGAACGGGGCTCTCCTGTCCGGTTGATTGCCGTTGCCACCCGGGATGCGGACGCTGAGCTGAACGGTCTGCCGCCCGCATGCCGACATATAACATCTCCCGATGAACTGACGGGTAGGGCAGGGGAGCGTCCGCGGCTGGTGGTCGAGGCCGCAGGCCGCGACAGCGTCGCCCCCTGGGGCCGCGCTGCCCTCTCTGCCGGCATCGACTTCGCTGTGTCGTCTACCTCAGCCTTTGTCAGCGGCGACCTGCTGGAGGAATTCCTGCAACTGGCACGCAGCAACAACGCCCAGCTTCTTGTCCCGCCGGGTGCACTCGGTGGCATCGATGCGCTGGCGGCGGCTTCCCGGCTGGATCTGGCCAGCGTCCGCCACGACATCATCAAACCGCCAGCTGCCTGGCGTGGCACAGCGGCTGAAAGCGCCTGTGATCTTTCCGATCTGACCGAAGCGCATGTCTTCTTTCAGGGCTCCGCCCGGCAAGCCGCTGCGGCCTATCCCCAGAACGCCAATGTCGCCGTCATTTCTGCCCTTGCTGGCATCGGCCTGGACCGCACCGAAGTCGCGCTGGTTGCCGATCCGGATGTGGCCAGCAACATTCATCGCATTCGCGCCAGCGGAGCCTTTGGCGAGATGGACCTCACCCTCACCAATCGCCCACTGGCCACCAACCCGAAGTCCTCCGAGATGACCGCTCTGTCGCTGGTCCGCCTGATCGAGAACCGAGCCGGCACATTGGTGCTGTGACCCCGGCGGGATCTCTTCGACAGCGATCTGGTAGAAAGGAAAGCTGATATGTCCGACCTGCCCGCCACCCCAGCCTCGCTGATTGCAGAAGGCCACTGGCCGCGCGACCGGCTGGATGCCGACTACACCGCGCGCAACTGTGTTGCCCCGGATGACTTTGCTGCCATCATCTCCGAATACGCCTCCCGGTCGCTCCCCGCCCGGTCGATGGCCGGGGCGAAACTGGATCTTGTCTATGACGCTGTCAGCGGCGAGAAACTCGATCTGTTCGGTACACGCCCGGGCGAATTGCGCCCCCTGGTGCTGTTCATTCATGGCGGTTACTGGCGCGCCCTGTCGAAGGAACATTCGGCTTTCATGGCCCCGATGCTGGCCGATCTCGGCATTGCCTCAGCAGCCCCCGACTATACGCTTGCTCCCGGCGCCAGCCTCACCGAAATCACCCGGCAGATGCGGGCGGCGCTGGCCTATCTCTGGCGCGAGGCGGCCAGCCTCGGCATTGACCGCAACCGCATCGTGGTCACCGGGAGTTCCGCTGGCGGGCATCTGGCCGGAACCTTGATGATGTCCGGCTGGCAACAGGACTTCGGTCTGCCCGGGCAGGTATTGAAGGCAGCGCTTCCCCTCAGCGGGCTGTTCGAACTGGCCCCGATCGCCGGAAGTCATGTCCAGGACTGGATGCAGCTGACGCAGGAGGAGGTTGAGACCCTGAGCCCGCTGCGCCATCTGACCGGTGCGCCCCGTTCTGTCATCGCCGTCGCCGAACACGAGACGTCCGGGTTTCACCGCCAGACCCGCGCCTATGCCGAGGCGCTAGGCATGCCGGAAATCCGGGCCCGCGACCGCAATCACTTCGATATCGTCTTCGACCTTTGCGATCCGGCGACCGACGTCGGACAAACGCTGCTGCGGCTCGTTGCCGCCTGACAGCAGCGCGCCGTCCGGCGCCAGGCGTCTCGAGCAACGCCGGCAACGTGAGCGCTGATCTCGCGCCCCTGGTTGCGCAAGACGCGACGGGTCTGGTCACGCCGGGCGACTTGGTCCGCGCTGACCGCGCTTCTTCGCTCCCCGCCGCCTTTCAAACGCTGCAGCGAGTGATGCCTGAATCGACCTCGGATCCGGGACCGGAACCTCCCGTATCCGCCGGAGGCAGGACGGGGAAAGCTGTTTTCCCATCAGCGGCGGTGCGGGTGCATCAGGATCATCAACGGCATTCATAGGTACTTGTATTGAGCCTGATAGGAGGGGATTGCATGACGGTTTGGCGACGGACCGCGTCAAGTCCCCCTGTGACTGCTCATGTTTTTCCTGTCGCGGCTGTCATGAAATTGTATTGAAGTTACAATCTGGTCTTGGTGCAGATGAATGCACCGCCCGAACTGTCATTAAAACTTCATTTTCAATTTAGGTTCCGCAAAGGATTTGTCATCGAGCTGTAACAAACCCGTGGCTCTTGTCGCCTCAAGATGAGAACAAACAACGGGGCGTCCGGTGATCACCTTTGAAGGCGTAACCAAGCAGTTCGGCTCGCGCACAGCCGTCAACAACGTCACCTTTACGATCGACAAGCCGCAGATGGTCGGGATTATCGGTCGGTCCGGTGCGGGCAAGTCGACGCTCCTGCGCATGATCAATCGACTGACGCCAGCAACATCCGGCCGGATCATGTTCGATGGCCGTGACGTGCTGAGCCTCGGCGGGGCTGAAAAGCGCCGCTGGCAGCGCGATTGCGCCATGGTGTTCCAGCAGTTCAACCTTGTGCCGCGTCTTGACGTGGTCACAAACGTGATGCTCGGCCGTCTCAATGGCCACTCCACCCTGAAAAGCCTGTTCAACGTCTTCAGCAAGGAAGACATCGAACGTGCCCTGATGGCGCTGGATCGCCTGGGCATTGCGCAGGAAGCCATCAAGCGCGCCGAGGAACTCTCAGGTGGTCAGCAGCAGCGCGTCGCCATCGCCCGCGCCCTGGTCCAGGAGCCGCAGCTCGTTCTTGCAGACGAGCCGATTGCCTCGCTTGATCCGATGAATGCCCAGATCGTCATGGACGCCCTGCGCGAGATCCATGACCGCGACAACAAGATCGTGATCTGCAATCTCCACACCCTCGATACCGCCCGCCGCTATTGCGAGCGCGTAATCGGCATGCGGGACGGGGACATCGTTTTCGACGGCGCTCCGGAAGCGCTGACCACGGATGTTGCCCGTGAAATCTACGGTGCGGATGACAGCTTCAACGAGGCTGCAACTTCCACCGCCCTGGAGGCGCCCGCAGCGCATCCGCACCTTTCTTCAGTTTCCGCCGGGCAGATGACCCCTGCGGCAGCGGCGGTCTGAACCGCTGCACCCCTCTCGTCATCACTCGTCTTCATCCTTGGAGTAACCGGATATGACCCTTTTCTCGAAGATTGCGTCCGCTGCCGCAGTCAGCATGATCGCCCTGATGGCCACCCCGGCTCTTGCTCAGGAAAAAATCACCGAATTCCGCATCGGTATCCTCGGTGGTGAGAACTCGTCCGATCGTCTGCGCTCCAACGAGTGCATTCGCGCCAAGACTGAAGAGCTGCTTGGCGTTCCGACCAAGATCTTCGCTCCGGCCGACTACAACGGCGTGATCGAAGGCCTGCTCGGCGGCAACCTCGACATGGCCTGGCTGGGCGCTTCGGCCTATGCCAAGGTCTACCTGACCAACCCGGAAGCCGTTGAGCCGGTCCTCGTCAAGGTCAACGTTGATGGCACCTTCGGTTACCATGCCATCGGCTTTGCCCGCGCTGACAGCGGCATCAAGTCGCTTGACGACCTGAAGGGCAAGAAGTTCGCCCTCGGCGACCCGAACTCCACCTCGGGCTTCCTCATCCCGAGCTACGAGCTGAACAAGGCTGGCTATTCCACCAAGAACGGCGAGTTCTTCTCGGAAGTCGTCAGTTCGGGCGGCCACGAGCAGTCGATCGTTGGCGTGTTCAACGGCGATTACCCGGCCAGCGTCACCTGGGCCGACGGCCTTGGCGAGTGGGAAGACGGCTACAACTCGGGTGCCCTGCGCAAGGCTGCCGACGCCGGTCTGGTCGACATGACCCAGCTCGTACAGATCTGGAAGTCGCCGATCATCGTTGAAGGCCCGATCGTCCTGCGCAAGGCCCTGCCGGAACGCGTCAAGGTCGACGTGACCGGCATGCTCGCCTCGCTCGGCTTCATGGACAAGGAATGCGCCTACAGCTTCATGGCTGGCGAAGTGCTCGGCCTCAAGCCGATCAATCATTCTGCCTATGAGAACATCGTCGAAGTTCGCCGCGCTGCCGGCAACTGAGTTCGTCTGACTGACTACGGCGGCTCCGGGTTCACCCGGGGCCGCCTTTTCTCAACAGGAGTTTGGTATGGCCGTGATCGACCTTGGCACCAGCGTGCTCGCCATGCGCCGGCAACGGCAGTTGTATTCGTTTGGGGCGGTTCTCCTTGTTGTCGCTATGATGGCCTGGGGCTACAGCGAAGCAAATGAACTCAACTCCGGAAGTTTCCTGACCGGTCTCACCAAGTTCTTCGACTATCCTTCCGAGATCGTGATCGAAGCATGGGATCTTGGGCTCTTCGGACTGCTTGGTCTGATGTGGCATTTTTTCCCTGCCCTGATCGAGACCCTCAACATCGCGTTTGTCGCGACGATCATTGGCGGCTTCCTTGCAATGGGCCTGTCCTTTGCGAGCACGCGCAACCTGGATGTCTGGCCTCCGTTGATCCCGGTGACGCGGCGTGTGATGGACGTCATGCGTGCGTTTCCCGAGTTGGTCATCGCGCTTTTTCTGATCTTCCTGCTTGGCTCGAGCCCGATCCCGGCCATGATCGCGGTGGCCTTCCACACGGCGGGTGCGCTCGGCAAATTGTTCTCCGAAGTCAACGAGAACATCGACCGCAAGCCGATTGAAGGCTTGAAGGCAGTCGGCGGCAACTGGATCCAGCGCATCCGCTTTGCCGTGATGCCGCAAGTCGCACCGAATTATCTCAGCTACTTTCTGCTCCGCCTCGAGATCAACGTACGTGCGTCGGCGATCCTTGGCTTCGTTGGTGCCGGCGGCATCGGCTCGGAGCTGCGCCGGTCGATCGGCTGGGGGCAGGGGGCCGGCGACGATACGGCGGCCCTGTTCCTGCTGCTGTTCCTGGCCATCATCATCATCGACCAGACGTCCTCATACCTGCGTGCCCGGTTGACCGGCGCAGCGCGTCACTGACGGGAGCACAGGACCATGACCGCCGCTACCCTCCCATCGGAACCGAACCTCGAACTTGCACAACGTGCCATCCGCGGCCGTATGTTGCGGGCCGTTGGCATTCCCCTGATCGTTCTTGCCTATCTTGCCTATGCCTGGATGGCATTCGATGTCTCAGCCATCCTTGGCAACGCGGATCCGCAGCGGGCAGCCCTGCTGGGCGTCGATACGATCTATCACAAGGTCCATGTCGAGCAGAACCTGCGCCGGGGCGACCTGACGATCGCAGTCGAAGGCGAGCGCACGGCCACCTATGCGAAGGGAACCAGCCCGGAATGGGTTGCCGTTGAGGGCAACCGGACAACCATTGATCTGGGTGATGGATACATTGCTGAAATCGATGGCCAGACGCTTCAGTTCAATGTTCCTGACTATGGTCTCATCGTCGCAAAGGTCGTGAACGACAAGGTTGAAGTCACCTTGCCCGGACCGATGCCGGAATGGGTATCCGGCAACGAGCAGAAGTTCGACGCGCGCCCGACATTTGACCGCCGTGTCCAGGTCTCCAGGTCGAAGATCGAGGTGCATCGTTACTTCTTTGGTTGGGAGAATTTCTGGTTCCCGTTCAATTCACCCCTGAATGGCATGAGTGCCGGGGCGGTGGTGTCGCTCATGCTCTCGGCGGACCGCCTCGATCCCGCGCAGTCGAATGCAAGCCTTGTCTGGAACACATTCTGGGGCAATCAGGACTGGCAGCACGGCGTTATTGCTGTCGCCCTGTTCGAAACGCTATTGATGGCCGTTCTGGGGACCTTGACCGCCTTCATTCTGGCGCTTCCGCTGGCGTTTCTCGCTGCACGAAACTTTACGCCCTCCATGGCGGTCCGGTTTGCCGTGCGGCGATTGTTCGACTTTGTCCGCACAGTGGACTCGCTGATCTGGTCGCTGATCTTCATCCGTGCCTTCGGCCTCGGGCCGCTCACCGGTTCATTGGCAATTGCCATCACCGATATGGGGACGCTTGGTAAGATGTTCTCCGAAGCACTTGAGAACATTGACGGAAAGCAGCTTGAAGGTGTCAACTCGACCGGCGCGAACCAGTTGCAGGCCTATCGCTTCGGCGTTATTCCGCAGATCCTGCCCGTGCTCCTGTCCCAAGGCCTTTACTATCTGGAATCCAACACCCGCTCGGCAACTGTGATCGGGGCGCTGGGGGCTGGTGGTATCGGTCTCGTCCTGGTCGAGACGATGAAGACCTCCCGGGATTGGGAAAACGTCGCCTATATCATTGTCCTGACCCTCATCCTTGTCAGTGCCATGGACAGCCTGTCGAGCTGGCTGCGTCGCAAGCTGATCGAGGGCAGCAACTGATACCCAGTGTTGGGTGATCAAAAAGGGCGCAGCCGGAAACGGCAGCGCCCTTTTTCAATTGCATTGACCGTTGTCGGCAATTGCACGTCTGCCCGTTCCCCTCCGTTGGCCTTCAGCTGCCGCTCCGGCATAGTGGGACCAACAGCGGAGACATGGCGATGGCGATTCGAGTATGGGCACAGGCACGGCAGGCGGGCGCAGGACTTTTTATGGCTGCGGTCGTCGTGTTGACGAATGCCGGACCGGCACAGGCCATCGACGCCTGTGTGGCACGCCTGTCCCGTGAAGCCGAGGCGCAGGGCATCCGCCCCGATATCATCGCCCGCATGCTGGCAACAGCCAAGGCAGATGAACGGGTTATCCGCTTCTCCTCAAGCCAGCCAGAATACGAGACGCCCATCTGGGACTACATGGCCTTTCTGGTCGACGAACAGCGGATCAAGGATGGCGAAGCTCTGCTGAAGCAGCACGCCAGAACGCTGGCTGCGGTCGAGAAGGCCTTTGGCGTCGAGCGGCATGTGGTCGTCGCGGTCTGGGGCATCGAAAGTGACTATGGCAAGGCCAAGGGAGATTTCTACACCCCGCATGCCCTCGCCAACCTGGCCTGCGCCGGCGGCCGGCGCGCCAGTTATTTTCGCGACGAACTGATGAAGACGTTGCTCATCGCCAATCGCGGCGATGTTCCTGTCGACAAGTTCCAGGGCTCCTGGGCCGGTGCCTTCGGGCAGACCCAGTTCATGCCGACCACCTATCTGCGTCTCGCCGTCGATTTCGACCGTGACGGGCGCAAGGACCTTGTTGATACCACGGCGGATGCCCTGGCCTCGACCGCCAATTTCCTGAAGGACGCGGGCTGGGAGAAGGGGCGGGCCTGGGGCTATGAGGTCAAGCTGCCCGCAGGCTACAAGGGCCCCGTTGGGCGCCGGGAGCGGGCGACACTTGCGACCTGGGCCAAGCGCGGTCTTGTCCGTCTGGATGGCAAGGCACTATCGGGCGGCCTGGAGGCAGGCCTGATCCTGCCGGCTGGAAACTCGGGTCCCGCTTTTCTGGTCACGCGCAATTTCGACGCCCTGTTTTCCTACAACGCTTCCCAGTCCTATGGTCTGGCGATCGCGCTGCTGTCACAACTGATTTCAGGCGGTGAACCGTTCAAGGCGGCCTGGCCGACGGAGGATCCGGGCCTGTCGCGGGCACAGCGGCTCAACCTGCAGAAACGGCTTGCGGAAAAAGGCTTCTACAACGACGAGATCGACGGACGCGTCGGTCCGGCGACACGCGAAGCAATCAAGCGGGCCGAGGCAAACTATGGCTTGCAGCCGACCGGCCGTCCGGGCTACCGCATCTATCAGGCGCTGGGGGGCGACTGATCCCGAAAGGGGAGGGCGTATCAGGTTCACGGGTGTGGCTGGAGGAGAGCCGCGCCGGTCGGGAGTTGCAGATGACCGGAACGATCCTCACGATTGCCCAACAGAAGGGTGGCTCGGGCAAGACGACAGTCACGACCCATTTGGCGCTCGGTCTGGCCCATGCCGACCCGCGCCTGCGCATTGCCATTCTCGACGTTGATCCGCAAGGCTCGCTCGGCACCTGGTATGAGGCGCGCGAGGCGCGGCTTGGCGAGGAGGCGACCGGCCTGACCTTGCGCACCGCCAGCGGCTGGGGCGCAAGGCGTGAGGCGCGGGGCCTCGCCCGGGACCATGATTTCGTTCTCATCGACACCCCGCCCAAGACCGATGTGGATGCCCGTCCCGCAATCGATGCCGCCGATCTGGTGATTGTCCCGGTGCAGCCGACGCTCGTGGACCTGTGGGCCACGGGTCAGACGTTCGAGATGGCGCGGCGGGAGGACAAGGCGGCCGTACTGGTGCTCAATCGAGTGCCGCCAAGGTCCGCGCTCACCGGTGATGTCGCTGCGGCCATCACGGCGTCTGGATTCTCCCGACTGGATCCGGTGCTGGGCAATCGCACGGCCTTTGCCGCCTCGATGGGGCAGGGGCTGACGGCACTGGAAACCGACCCGCGCGGCAAGGCGGCAGCGGAAGTGCTGGCGCTCGTTGCAGCCCTGCGCCAGCGCCTGAACCCGGCAGGGTGACCTTTCGCCTGGTCCAGCCGCCGCTATCGCGCTTGACGGATGCCCCGCCGCCCGCGATGCTCCCATCGTATTGTCATGAGCATTTGCCACAGTTCCTGGTGGCACCGATTGCGTTTCGGATTTTTGCCTGAACAACAGGCGGCTCGCCCAGAATAGCCGCCCCGGAGGTCGATCATGCTGTGGAGTTTCGCTCGCGCTGCCCGCGCGCCCCTTGCCATGGCTTTTCTCTCGCTGGCACTGGCTGGCTCGCTCGCGGCGGCCGACCGCAAGATCGTCACGATCCCGGATGCCGACTATTTCGGCGGTGACTACAAGACCGTGAAGGATGTCGATCTTCCGGCCTGTGAGGCGGCCTGTATCGAGGACGCCCAGTGCCAAGCCTTCACCTATAACACCTCGGCCCGCTGGTGTTTCCTGAAGAGCACTCAAGGCGAAGTCCAGAGTTTCCGCGGCGCCATTGCCGGGCGGATTGTCGCCAGCCAGCCCCGACAGGCGAATGTGACGACGACGCGCAAGGCCGACCTTGCCTTCGTGCCGAAATACACGCTCGATGAAGCGCAGCGCTATGCCCTGTCGCTGCCGCGCCTGACCGGCACCCCGTCCGAAAGCGGCAGCGTGCTGCGCAAGCGCGCGGGCGACGCCCTGTCCGCCGGTCGCTTCGAAGAGGCCGAGACCGACTTCGCTGGCCTTGTCACTCTGGATCCGGCCGATTCTGCGGCCTGGGCCGGACTTGCCAGCGCCCAACTCGGCCAGAACCCGGACGACTGGAACCGCCGCTCGGAACTGCGCCAGAATAGCACGTCCTCGGCCATCAACGCCTACCTGACCTCGCAGAGCGAAGGCGGGCGGCTAAAGGCGCTTGAACTCATTGCAAGCGCATTCTCAGCCAATGAAAACTGGAAACCGGTCATCAAGGCCCTGCGCCTCGCCCTGACCCTGAACAACAGCCCGGCGCTGCGCGAGCGCTATGACCAGGTGATCGCAGAGCACGGCTTCCGGGTGGTCAACCACCAGGTTGATGCCGATTCCGCCGAGCCGCGCATCTGCGTTGTCTTCTCAGAAGAACTGCCACGCGGCGAGGACCTGTCGCCCTTTGTCCGGGTGACCGGTGAGCCGGGCACGGCCGTTGCCACCGATGGCTCACAGCTCTGCGTCACCGGCGTGCGTCATGGGGCCCGTTACGGCGTGACCGTGCGTTCGGGCGTGCCCTCCGCTGACGGTGAGAAGCTTGAAAAGTCTGCCGAACTGACGCTCTATGTCCGCGATCGCTCCCCCTCGGTGAACTTCCTTGGCCGGGCCTATGTCTTGCCGAAGGGCAAGGACGCGACCATTCCGATCGTTTCGGTCAACACTACGGAAGTATCTGCCGAGATATTCCGTGTTGGCGACCGTGGCCTTGTCGATGTCATCCGCGACGAGCGCTTCCTGCGCCAGCTCGCCCCCTATCAGGGCGATCAACTTGCCGATGAGCTGGGCGAGAAGCTTTGGTCGGGCGTTGTAACCACCGCGAGCCCGCTCAACACGGATGTGACCACTGCGATCCCGCTGGAAGACATTGGTCTCGACCTGAAGCCGGGCGTCTATGCCATGACGGCGCGTTCCAAGCTCGACACCCAGAATGAGTGGGGCGCCCGCGCAACCCAGTGGTTCATCGTCTCTGACATTGGCCTTGCTGCCTATTCCGGCCCGGACGGTGTGGTTGCATCGCTGCGCTCGCTGTCGACCGCCAAGGCTCTGGATGGCGTTCCGGTGAAGCTCGTTGCCGTCAATAACGAGATTCTGGGCGAGGGGGTCTCCGATGCCAAGGGTCTTGCCACCTTCGCGCCGGGGCTCACCCGTGGTCGCGGCGGACGGGCTCCGGCTCTTGTGGTCGCCGAGACAAAGGACGGCGATTACTCCTTCCTGGACCTGCGCAAGCCGGCATTCGACCTGTCCGACCGGGGCGTCGAGGGGCGTGAGGCTCCAGGCCCGCTTGATGTCTTCGCCTGGACGGAAAAGGGCATCTACAAGTCCGGCGAAACGGTCCATGCCCAGGCACTGTTGCGCAATGCCCGCGCCGACGCCCAGACCGACCTGCCGCTGACGCTTGTCTTTGAACGTCCTGATGGCGTGGAGCATCTGCGGACAACGATCAACGATGCCGGTCTTGGCGGCTACGCCTATGATCTGGACCTGGCCCCCGGCATCCAGCAGGGCGTCTGGTCGATGAAAGTCTTCCTTGATCCGAAGGGCGCGCCTTTGGCACAGAAGACCTTCCTTCTTGAGGACTACCAGCCCGAACGCGTCGACTATCAGCTTGTCACCGATGCCAAGGCATTCGAATTCGGTGTCCCGGCCCAAGTTTCGCTTGAGGGGCGTTTCCTCTATGGCGCACCGGCTTCCGGTCAGGTTCTCGAAGGCGACATCACCGTCGCCCCGACCCGTGCCATGGCCATCTATCCAGGGTACAAGTTCGGCCTTGCCGATGAAGGCCTGTATCCGACGCGCGATTCGCTGGCGGAAGGATTGCGCACGGATGAGGACGGGGCGTTGCGCTTTGCCGTCAACCTGCCGCAAGTCTCGCCCAGTTCCGGTCTCTATACGGCCTCGCTCATTACCCGCCTTGTCGAAACCGGCGGGCGCTACGTCGAACGGCGCCTGGAACTGCCGGTCCTGCCCGGTTCTCCGCGCGTTGGCGTCAAGCCGTTGTTCAGCGAAGGCGTCGACGAGGGTGGCCCGGCCGAATTCGAGATCATCGTTATCAATGGCCAGGGCGAGCGCCAGGCCGCGACGGGCCTGAACTGGACACTGTCGCGGATCGAGACCCGCTATCAGTGGTATCGCAGCGATGGCAACTGGGCATATGAGCCTGTGACGACCTCCGAGCGGGTTGCAACGGGCAAGCTTGACGTTACGGCTGACGCAACTGCAAAGCTCTCTGTCCCGGTCAAATGGGGGGAGTACCGCCTTGAGGTCGCGCTTGGCGGGGCTGAGCCGGCGGTCACCAGCGAAACCTTCACTGCCGGCTGGTATGTTGCCGATGCGGCATCCGAAACGCCGGATGTTCTCGAGGTCGGTCTCGACAAGACAGCCTATCGTCCCGGTGAAACTGCAGTCCTGCGGATGAAGCCGCAGTTCGATGGCATTGCCGTCGTGAACGTCTTCTCCGGCGGCCTTCTGTCGAGTGAAGCCGTGCCGGTCAAGGCCGGTGAAGCCAGCATTGACGTCAAGGTCACAGGGGACTGGGGTACGGGCGCCTATGTCACTGCAACGCTGTACCGGCCGATGGATCTGGAAGCCAAGCGGATGCCAGCGCGCGCCCTTGGCCTGTCCTGGGCACAGGTCGAACCGGGCAATCGCAAGCTGGCCGTCGAGATCGATGCCCCCGCAACCTTGCTGCCGCGCTCGGCGCTGGAGACCACTGTCCGCATCGCCAACCTTGAAGCCGGCGACAGGGCTTATCTGACCCTGGCTGCAGTCGATGTCGGTATCCTCAACCTCACCGGTTACAAGACGCCAGATCCGGCCACCTGGTATTTCGGTCAGCGCCGCTTGGGTGTTGAACTGCGGGATCTTTATGGTCAGTTGATCGACCGGACCGCCGGCACCCGTGGGCAGGTCCGTTCGGGCGGTGATGGCGGCTCCTCGATGCAGGCACCACCACCCGATGAAGAGCCGGTCGCGTTGTTCTCAGGGATTGTCGAGGTCGGTGCCGATGGCCGGGTTCCGGTTTCCTTCGAGATCCCGGACTTCAACGGGAAGCTGCGCCTGATGGCCGTGGCCTGGACCAGGGCCGGCGTCGGCAGCGCGGAACGCGATGTCGAAGTGCGTGATCCGGTCGTCATGTCGGCCAGCCTGCCGCGCTTCCTTGCCCCCGGTGATACTTCCCGCATTCTCGTCGAGATCGACAACGTTGACGGCCCGGCTGGCAGCTATCGCCTTGTTGCCAATGCCGATGGCCCGGTCAGCTTTACCGGGGAGACGGAACAGGCCGTCGACCTTGCCCCCGGCAAGAAAACCGAACTGCGCCTTCCGGTCAGCGCCGGGGAGGGAACGGGAGATGCCGTCATCGAACTGGCCATCACCGGACCCGATGGCACCAGTGCGTCGAAGACGCTGGCGCTCGGCGTGCGCGATACACAGCCATTCATCACCACACGTGAGGTCTATGCGCTCGAGCCTGGCAACAGCGTGTCGGTCGGAGCTTCCGCGTTGGATGGCTACCGGACGGGGACCGTGACGGTTGCCCTTGCCGCTGGCGGGGCTGCGGAAATCGACGTGCCCGGGCTCCTGGCCGCTCTCGACCGTTACCCCTATGGCTGCACCGAACAGACCACGAGCCGCGCGCTGCCGCTGCTCTATCTCAATGAAGTGGCGGAAAGTGTCGGGCTTGGATCAGACGAGGCCTTGCGTGCGCGGGTGACCAGGGCGATCCAGGATGTTCTGGCGAACCAGAACTCCGGCGGTTCCTTCGGCCTGTGGAACAGCTATGGCAACACCGACACCTGGCTTGATGCCTATGTCGCCGACTTCCTCGTCCGTGCCCGTGAAAAGGGCTACGACGTGCCGGAGGTTGCCTATAGCGCTGCTCTCGACAGTCTGCAGAACCGCATCTCCTACGCGTCCGATTTCTCGGAAGGCGGGGAGGGCATTGCCTATGCCCTCTATGTTCTGGCCCGGACGGGCCGCGCCT
Organism: Pannonibacter carbonis; assembly: GCF_003012935.1. Lineage (GTDB taxonomy): Bacteria > Pseudomonadota > Alphaproteobacteria > Rhizobiales > Stappiaceae > Pannonibacter > Pannonibacter carbonis. The sequence continues at coordinate 207,438 of NZ_PUDR01000003.1, forward strand.
CGATTGGCGATCTTCGCTACTACATGGACGTGAAGCTTGGCGATTTCGCCACGCCGCTGGCCAAGGCACAGATCGCGGCAAGTCTTGCGCTCTACGGCGAGACGGACCGGTCCGGAACCGGCTTCAAGGCCGCAATTGACGGCTTGCCGATGCAACGGGCCGGTCTTTTCCGGGAAGACTTCGGCTCGCCCTTGCGCGATGGCGCCGGCGTTCTCAGCTATCTGGCCGAGGCCCGCTCCCCGGTCTCCAGCCAACCAGTGACGGATTTCGTCGCCCGCCAGCAGTCCTTCACCCCGGTCCCCTCGACTCAGGACATGGCCTGGCTGCTGCTTGCCGCCCGCGAGGCGAATGAACAGGCCAAGTCGGCCCGACTGGCCCTCGATGGGGAACTCCAGCCCGGCAAGCTCGGCTGGAGCTTCACCGGCGGCGAGGTGATGGCAAAGGATGTATCCCTGTCGAACCAGGGGGATCAGCGCACAAATGTCGTTCTGTCCATCACTGGCCAGCCGAGTGCCCCCTTGCCGGGCGGTGGCCAGGGCTTCAACATCACCCGCACCTTCTATGATCTCGACGGCAACGAGATCGATCCGGCGGCGGTGCCCTACAACACCCGCTTGGCCGTGGTGATCGAGGTTGAACCCTTGAGCGAAAGCAACGGCCGCCTGCTGGTCGTCGACCGTCTGCCGGGCGGCGTGGTGATCGACAATCCGCGCCTTGTCAGGTCCGGCGACATCGGTGCGCTCGACTGGCTGACCACCATCGACCAGCCCGATCACGTCGAGTTCCGCACCGATCAGTTCGTCGTCTCGATCGACCAGCGCAACTTCGGCGACCCGGTGCTCACCTTTGCCTATCTGGCCCGCGCGGTCACGCCGGGGTCCTACACCTTGCCTCCGGCAAGCGTCGAGGACATGTATCAGGCAGATCGCGGCGCCATCACCGACACTGGCCGGTTCGAGGTCCTCGGCCCTGTAAAGTAAGGCCGACATGGAAGATGTTCGCTGGATTCCAGCACACGACGGGTCATCCCCGCCTTGTGCGGGGATCCAGCTTCCTCATTCCGGCCTGGCAATTTTGCGTCGCCAATACCGGTGGCCTCTGCAGGGAAGGGAGGCTGCATGGTTCCCCGCACAAGGCGGGGATGACCTCTGTACGTTCGTCGGGCGTTGTCTCGCAGGTCGCGGTTGTCGGCCGGAGAGCCGTGAAGTGGCTGTGGCTTGTTCGTAGGTTGGAAAGTTGAATGGACCAGTCTGCGCCTCAGCGGCAGCGTATTGTTTCCCGGCTGCCTCGCTGCCTGCGCCGCATTGTCCCTGCAGCAGCCGGCTTGTGCCTTATGGCCGCAATGGGGGCCGGCTACCTTGCTTACGCCGTTGCGACTGCGCCCTTGCCGCCGGCGCTCGCCGAAATTTCCGTGTCCCGTGTGGTCCTCGATCGCAACGGTGACCTCCTGCGGGCCTTTGCAACATCGGATGAGCGCTGGCGTTTGCCGGTGAAACTGGCGGATGTCGATCCGCTCTATATCCGCATGCTGATGGCCTTCGAGGACCGACGTTTCCGCGATCATGCCGGTGTCGATCCCCGGGCCCTTGGCCGCGCGGCGCTCCAGACCTTGACGGAACGCCGGATCGTGTCGGGAGGCTCGACCCTGACCATGCAGGTCATTCGCCTGCTGAACGAAGCTCCGACACGTGATCTTGGCGCCAAATGGCAGCAGCTCGTCGGCGCTCTGGCGCTGGAACAGCGTTTGTCCAAGGACGAGATCCTCGCGCTCTACCTGATGCGCGCGCCCTTCGGCGGCAATCTGGAAGGGGTACGTGCCGCCTCGCTGGTCTGGTTCGGCAAGGAACCGCGCCGGTTGACGCCTGCCGAGGCGGCGCTGCTGGTCGCCTTGCCGCAATCACCCGAATCGCGGCGGCCCGACCGCTTCCCGGACAATGCCCGCAAGGCCCGAGACCGGGTGCTCGACCAGGCGGTGGCGCAGGGCGTTGTCTCCCTTGAAGAGGCCGAGGCTGCCCGCCGCGATCCTGTTCCGACGTTGCGGCGGCCAATGCCGATGATCGCGCCACATCTGACGTCGTCCGTCGCCGCCGCCAATCCCGCCCTTGTCGAACATCGCCTCACCCTGGACCGGTCGCTGCAGCAGGCCATGGAACAACTCGTCGCCGCCAAGGCACTGGCGCTGGGGCCGCAGATGTCGGCTGCCCTGTTGGTCGCCGATCACACCAGCGGCGAGATCCTTGCCAGTGTCGGCTCGCCGGGGCTTACCGATGATGGGCGCCAAGGCTATGTCGACATGACCGGCGCCGTACGCTCGCCCGGTTCGGCGCTGAAGCCGCTGATCTACGGGCTCGCCTTCGAGCAGGGCATCGCCCACCCGGAAAGTTATATTGAAGACCGGCCCATCCGCATCGCCGGCTATGATCCCAACAACTTCGACCTGTCCTTTCAGGGCACGGTCACCGTGCGCGAAGCGCTTCAACTGTCGCTGAACATTCCGGCAGTGAAGCTTCTGGAAGCCGTCGGACCTGCCCAACTGACCGCCCGTCTTAGGCGGACTGGCGTCACACCGGTGCTGCCACAGGGGCTGACACCCGGCCTTGCCATTGGTCTCGGTGGGCTTGGGCTCACGCTTCGCGACCTGACCACCCTTTATGCCAGCCTTGCCAGCGCCGGCCGACCGATGCGCCTTGTCCACACCTATGGCGAAACGAGCCGCATGACGCCGGCCTTGCCGGTGCTCGAGCCTGTCGCGGCCTGGTATGTTGGCGATATCCTGGCCAAAGCGCCGCGCCCCAGCACAGCGGCCGATGCTGGCATCGCCTTCAAGACCGGCACCGCTTACGGCTACCGCGATGCAGTTGCCGTTGGGTTCGACGGTAAATATGTCGTCGGCGTGTGGACAGGCCGGGCCGATGGAACGCCTGTTCCCGGCATGACCGGCCTGAAGTCGGCGGCCCCGATCCTGTTCGAGGCCTTTGATCGGCTTGGGCCGGCGCGAGTTCCTCTCGCATCGGCCCCATCCGGTGTCCTGCCGCTGGCGACGGCCAGCCTGCCGCAGCCGCTGCGCCGGGCGCGTGTTCGAAGCGAATCGATGTCGCTGTCCCTGGCCGGCGCCCCGCTCGCCGCATCCTTGCGTATTTCGCATCCACCCGACGGTGCCGACGTCGACCTTGGCCTGACTGCGGCCCGTCCGGCGCAGGAACCTGTGCTTGTCGTCAAGCTTCGGGGCGGCCGCGGACCCTATACCTGGTTCGTCAACGGCCAGCCGGTCGCCAGTGGGGCCTATCTGACGCAACTCGTCTGGACACCGGACGGTCCGGGCCAGCAAACGATTCTGGTCATTGATGCGGCCGGGGCAAGTGACCGTGTCGAAGTAACACTTCGCTAAGGAATTCAGCCATTTCCCCTGAATAAGCCGGGTGATGTGGCCCGAGCCGGTGCCGGGCAGGTTGCCTCTCTTGCATGATCCGGTGATTCCTTGTCGCCTGCTTCATCGCCGGGCGCCACGCATTCCCATGCCGGACGATAAGGGCCTTTATGCCCCTTTCTGGCCCTATTCCTTGCCACTCCCTTAAGATGGGTCGTCAACTCGTGGCTTTCCTGCAACACCGGGTTTTGAAAGCAGCCTTGCGAGGGGGGCGGCAGGCTGTTCAAGGTTGAACGAAGTTTCCGGATGGGTATGGTCACTTTGCGAGCGGCTCACGGGTCGCACTGAATTGTCGTCCAAGGAAATCCAACCTCCGGCCGGTGGCAATATCAGACCAATTCGCGGGGAAACGACGGAGTGAGTTCGAGGCGCCTGCGCCAGTTCAAGCGTCCGTCATTAATTGACTGATTTGGAGGTCATACAATGAACCTTAAGAGCATCATGCTCGGCGCAGCTGCTGCTGCCGCTGCTGTCACCGGCGCCCAGGCTGCCGATCTGCCGGTCGCTCCGGAGCCGGTCGACTACGTTCGCGTTTGCGACGCTTTCGGCGCTCGCTTCTTCTACATCCCGGGCACCGAGACCTGCCTGCGCGTTGGTGGCCGCGTCCGCGTTGACTTCTACTTCAACGACTTCGGTGACAAGCCGAACAACTGGAACCGCGCTGCTAACGGCACCTCGACCCGTGCACGTGGCTACCTGTACCTGGACGCCCGCACCAACACCGAATACGGTCTGGTTCGCGCTTACACCACCATGATCATGACCCGCGATTCCGCTGGTTCTTCCTATGATCTGGACAAGGCGTTCATCCAGTTCGGCAACTTCACCTTCGGTCGCGCTGGTTCGCAGTACGACTTCTTCACCGGCAACGCTTACAACCAGGTCGGCAAGAACTGGTCGGATGAGAACAGCTGGGTTGCTGCCTACACCGCTGCTTTCGGCAATGGCGTTTCGGCCACGATCTCGCTCGAAGACGGCACCTACCGTCGCGTTGGCACCGGCTACGCTGGTCACCGCTACCCGGATCTGGTCGCAGCTCTGAAGGTTGACCAGGGTTGGGGCTCTGCCAAGATCATGGCTGCTCTGCATGAGTCGCGTCTTGCTAACGCTTCCTCCAAGTCCAAGCTGGGCTATGGCGTCGGCGCTGGCGTGACCATCAACCTGCCGATGCTTGGCAAGAAGGACAGCATCTCCTTCCAGGCTCAGTATGCTGACGGCGCTGTTTCCTACGCTGGCGTCACCTCTGGTGCCCAGGACGTAGTGTACAACCCGGTTACCCGTGCTACCCGCACCACGAAGGCTTGGTCGCTCAGCGGTGGTCTGCTCCACTACTGGACCGACAACGTCACCAGCGCGATCGACGTGTCCTACGCCAACGTCGATGCACCGTTTGCTGGCACCGACTACAGCCGTTGGTCGGTTTCGGGTAACGCACAGTGGGAGCCGGTCTCTGGCCTCATCTTCGGTGCTGAACTCGGTTACGCCTCGATCGACTACAACCGTGGCTCGCGTCTGCGCGACAAGGACACCATCTCTGGTATGCTCCGCGTCCAGCGCACGTTCTAATCTGATCTAACGATTGGATTTGACGAACCCCGCAGCGAAAGCTGCGGGGTTTTGTCGTTTGAGGGTGCCAGGCTCAAATCAGGGAATGTCCTTGGTGATTTCTCCGACGGACCACTGGTCGGTTCACGGCGCCCCGTGCCAAGGTTTGACGCAGGCAAACGTCTTCTGCTGAAGTGCGGACGATCAGACCGCATCAGTTCAAGTGCATCGACGGTTCAATGCGGTCAAAAATCGGCAAACTCGGCCAGGAACTCAGCGATCCGGGTCTGGCTTGGCTTGTCCCATAGCAGCGGCGCATGGCCTTCTCCGTCGATGATCATGGTCTGCATCTGCGGATGCCGTGATGTCATCTGGGTCAAGGTTTCCTGCGACAACAGATCCGACCGTGAACCGCGCAGGGCAAGTACCGGACGATCGGTCAGGGCCTCGAACAGCGGCCATTGATCCGGCCAGGGTGTCGCGTCATCCAGGGCAGCGAGCGTCAAGGCAAGGGCAGGATCATAGTCCAGCACAACACCGCCCGCGTCAGGCCGTGCCATCTGCCGCGCAAGCCGCGTCCAGCCGTCAGTGTCCAGTACCGGGAACTGGTCCTGCGACTGGCTGCGCAGCCGGATCGCCAGATCTTCATAGGACCCATGCCGCATGCCCTTGCCGAGCGTTGCAGCGATCCGCAGGATCGCCTTGAGCTCGATGCGCGGCCCGACGTCATTCAACACCACGGCACTCATCCGGTGCCGGCCGTAGCGATGCGCCATCGCCATGGCGTGCAACCCGCCGCGCGAGGTGCCCAGAACAGCAAACCGGTCAAGTTGCAGCGCCACAAGCCCGGCGTCGATGTCGTGTCCTTCGATCGGGATCGCGTAATTGTGCCAGTCCGGATCATGCGCGCTGTCACCGCGACCACGATAGTCAAAGGCGACGACCTTGCGGCCCTGGGATGCGAGGAAAGCGGCAATGTCGCTGAAGTCGCGCCAGTTGCGGCTGAGCCCGGCCAGACAGACGAGGGGGACCGCCCCGTTGCCATGGGATGCCGGGTGCCAGACCCGCGCGGCGAGGGACAGGCCATCAGGTGCCGTGAAGCGCACAAGCTCCGGCTCGGCGCGGGTCTGGCTGCGATCCTGCTGCAGCAATGTATCAGCCATTCCAGCCCTCCCAGTGCCGGTGTGCCTTCTTCCTGTGCAAACTTACCAGCTTGTCCGCCATGCGCCATACAGGGAACTGCGCAAGTCCCGGATTTGGCGTCACTTTCCTTCCTGCCGGGTTTTGCCGATCATGCTGCATAATTGACGCAAACTCCGCCTAAACCGTTGCCCGATCACGGGCGGCCAAGTATTGTGCGCCGTCTCAGGGCATGGTTGTCCTGATGAAGAGTCCAAGAGGAAACCTGAAATGTTCAAGGGATCGATTCCAGCGCTGATCACTCCGTTCCGGAATGGCGCGGTGGATGAGAAACGCTTTCAGGACTTTGTGGACTGGCAGATCAAAGAGGGCAGTTCGGGTCTCGTTCCGGTGGGCACCACCGGTGAAAGCCCGACCCTGACCCATGCCGAGCACAAGCGCGTCGTGGAGCTTTGCGTCGAAGCCGCTGCAGGCCGCGTTCCCGTTATGGCTGGTGCAGGCTCGAACAACACGGCCGAGGCCATTGATCTCGCCCGTCACGCCGAGCAGGCGGGTGCGGATGCGCTTCTGATCGTGACGCCATATTACAACAAGCCGAACCAGGCCGGCCTCAAGGCGCATTACCGTGCCATTGATGCGGCCGTTGGCATTCCGATCTACATTTACAATATCCCCGGCCGGTCGGTGATCGACATGACGCCGGAGACCATGGCAGAGCTGTTCAAGACTTGCCGCAACATCAAGGGCGTCAAGGACGCAACCGCCAACATGGCGCGCGCGACCCTGCAGCGTCATGCCTGCGGTCCGGACTTTGTCCAGCTGTCGGGTGAGGACATTACCGCGCTCGGCTTCAACGCCCATGGTGGCACAGGCTGCATCTCGGTGACTGCCAATGTGGCTCCGCGCCTGTGCGCCGAGTTCCAGGCCGCGACACTTGCAGGGGACTATGCCAAGGCCCTGGCGATCCAGGATAAACTGGATCTGCTGCACCATGCCCTGTTCATCGAGCCGAACCCGACAGGCGTGAAATATGCCCTGTCGCTGCTCGGCAAGATCGACAATGACGTGCGCCTGCCGCTTGTCTGTATTGCCCCGGAGACCGAGGTGCAGGTTCGCGCCGCCATGGTCCACGCCGGGCTTATCAATTAACCGCATGGAATGCCGGCGGGACGGATCCCGTCCTGCCGCAGCCAGGAAGACCAGTCATGGCACCGAAGTCCGGCGCATCCGACCGCACCATCGTCGCAGACAATCGCAAGGCCCGCTTCAACTACGAGATCGAGACGGTCTACGAAGTCGGCATTGAACTGCGCGGCACGGAAGTGAAGTCCCTGCGCACGGGCCGGGGCAACATCCAGGAATCCTACGCCGCCGAAAAGAACGGCGAAATCTGGCTGTATAATTGCTATCTGCCGGAATACCTGCAGGCCAACCGCTTCAACCATGAGCCGCGCCGTCCGCGCAAGCTGCTCCTGCACAAGCGCGAGATCGCCAAGCTGTCTGCTGCTGTTGCCAAGGATGGCAAAACCCTTGTTCCGCTCAAGGTGTTCTTCAACGAAAAGGGCAGGGCCAAGATGGAGCTTGCCCTTGCGCGCGGCAAGAAGCTGCATGACAAGCGCGAGACCGAAAAAGCCCGCGACTGGGCCCGCGAGAAGGGCCGTCTGCTCAAGACCGGTTGAGGCCGATCACAATCCTCTACCTCACCTACGTCATCCCGGCCAAGCGAAGCGCAGAGCCGGGACCGGAGAGTCGAGGTATTGAAGTTTCAATGAATTACATCCGGTGACGCCTTGGCTCTCCGGTCCCGGATCTTCGCTTCGCTCGTCCGGGATGACATCCAAACGTTAGTCACCAACCTGCGTTGGTTAGCTCACAACCTGTGCATCGCTTGTGCGCAAGCTGTGGGCCGCCTGTGGACAGATGCGTCCAAAGACCGGATTTGCCGTTCTAATTCAATCAGCTACAAAGCGCGGCGCCCTGTGGACAGTTCCAGGGCTCGTTCAGAGCCCCGGAACGCCGAACTTGTTGTTACGCGGGAAGCCGGTGGGCGGCAGGCGTCCGGCCTGGCCCCTATCACCACGCCAGTCGGCCAATTCTTCCAGCGACCGTGTGTAGCTGCGCCCGGAGCTGTCGATCCAGGTCAGACCTGCGGCACCGGCAAAGACGACGGCATCGGCGACACGTCCATCGCGATAGCGCTGCAGGCGCACACCGCGTCCGCGTGACATTTCCGGAACCTGCGCCAGCGGGAAGATGACCAGCTTGCGGTTCTGTCCGATGACAGCGACCTGATCGCCTTCGACGGGAATGCAGAGCACGGCTTCGTTGGGTGCGGTGACATTGAGCACCTGCTTGCCCTTGCGCGTGTTGGCAACGACATCCGCTTCCGGCACGACAAAGCCGCGTGCCTCGTCGCTGACGAGCAGCAGCTTCCGGTCCGGCTTGTGCATGAAGGCGCAGACGATGTCCTGGCCTTCCTCCATGTCGACCATCAACCGGATCGGCTCGCCATGTCCGCGCCCGCCGGGCAGGTTGGCGGCGGAAAGGGTGAAGAATTTGCCAGCCGTGGTCAGCAGAAGGATCTTGTCGGTGGTCTCGCCGGGGAAGGCGATCTTCAGCTTGTCGCCCTGCTTGAAGGTCAGGGTCGAAAGGTCCTCCTGGTGCCCCTTGAGGGCGCGAATCCAGCCCTTTTCCGAGATGATGACGGTGATCGGTTCCTTCTCGATCATCGCCTGCTGGATGTCGCTGATGTTGTGTTCCGGAGCCTCGGCCACATCGGTGCGGCGCTTGCCGAGCGGCGTTTCCGGTCCGTAGGCCTTCGCAATCTCGGCGGTTTCCTTCGAAAGCCGGGCCCACTGCCGTGCTTCCGAGCCGATCAGCTCCTTGAGGTCGTCGCGTTCACCGGAGAGCTTTTCGTGCTCCTTGCGGATCTCGAATTCTTCCAGCTTGCGCAGCGAGCGCAGGCGCATGTTGAGGATGGCTTCGGCCTGAACGTCGGTCAGGCTGAACACCCGCATCAGCTCGGCCTTTGGCTCATCCTCCTCGCGGATGATCCGGATCACCTCATCCAGGTTGAGATAGGCAACCAGATAGCCTTCCAGCACCTCGAGCCGGTGCTCGATCTGGGCCAGCCGGTGTTGCGACCGGCGCAGCAGCACCTCGCGGCGGTGGTCAAGCCATTCGCGCAGGACCTGCTTCAGTCCCATCACCATCGGCACCTTGCCGAGGGACAAGACGTTCATGTTCAAAGGGAATCTGGTTTCAAGCTCGCTCAGCTTGAACAGTGATTCCATCATCAAGGCCGGGTCGACATTGCGTGACCTGGGCACCAGGACCACGCGGACGTCTTCAGCCGACTCATCGCGCACGTCATCAAGCAGCGGCAGCTTCTTGGCTGTCAGCAGCTCGGCGATCTTCTCGATGAGGCGTGACTTCTGCACCTGGTAGGGGATCTCGGTGACCACGACCACCCATTGGCCGCGGCCAAGATCCTCGACGGACCAGCGGGCGCGGACGCGGAAGCTGCCGCGGCCGGTCTCGTAGGCTTCAAGCAGACCCTTCGGGTCCTCGACCAGAATGCCACCGGTCGGGAAGTCCGGCCCCTTGAGATAGGCAAGCAGGTCCCGCGTCTCGGCGTCTGGGTGCTTGATCAGGTGCTGGGCGGCAAGGCACAGCTCATGCGCATTGTGCGGCGGGATCGAGGTCGCCATGCCAACGGCAATACCAGAGGAGCCGTTGGCAAGCAGGTTCGGGAACCCGCCCGGCAGCACGATCGGCTCGCGCTCTTCGCCGTCGTAAGTCGATCGAAAATCGACCGAATCCTCGTCGAGCCCATCGAGCAGACGCTTGGCCGTGTCGGTCAGACGGGCTTCGGTGTATCGCATCGCGGCGGCGTTATCGCCGTCGATGTTGCCGAAGTTGCCCTGGCCGTCGACCAGCGGATAGCGCTGCGCAAAGTCCTGCGCGAGGCGCACGAGGGCGTCATAGACGGCCTGGTCGCCATGCGGATGGTACTTACCGATCACGTCACCGACGACACGGGCGCACTTCTTGAATCCCGCGCCCGGATCCAGCTTGAGCAGCCGCATGGCATAGAGCAACCGGCGATGCACCGGCTTCAGACCATCGCGTACATCGGGCAGGGCCCGGTGCATGATGGTCGAGAGGGCGTAGGCGAGGTAGCGTTCCTCGAGTGCGTCACGCAGGTTGACGCCTTCGATGCCGCTCGGAGGAGTGAGGTCTTTTCCCATGCTGCATGCTTAGCCCGAAGGGGCGGGGGAGACAATTTGTATGGGGCGAGAAAGGCGCGGAATCCGGCGGTTTTTCCCCGCCTTTGCACGTCAGGCGAGGGGATCGGGCATGCCGGAGAGGCCGGCCGCGGCGAAGGCCTTCTCAAGGGCTGAGGTCAGTCCGTCGCGGGTCTGCGCCAGCGAGATGCCGCGCGGAGAAAACACGTCCCTTTCGAGAAAAAAGCCGGTCAGTTTCAGACCATTTGCGACATCGCGGAAATTGATCTCGGTTCCCGGCTGCCGTTCGCCGGAAACGAGGAAGGACGGCAGGGGCAGGAGCCGGTCGCGGTAGGGCGCGCCGGCATCGCGGCAGACGGCGCGGCCGGATCTGGGCGACACATAGGCCAGATCCCAGTTCTGCCCCGTCGAGGCACAGCGGGAGAGGTCGAGGCCGAAGCCGAGCTCGGCGAGGAGTTCCAGTTCGAAGCGGACGAGCAGCGGCCCGGCGATCAGCGGCTCCCCCAGATGGTCAAGGACCAGGGTGAGGGCTTCGTGGACCTCGGGATGGGCAACCCGTTCGGGCATCAGGCGGGTGAGGCCGGCCAGGTGCTGCAGGCCATATAGGCCAAGCGGGTCGGTCAGGAGCAGGCCCGCGCGCAGCGACTGGGGTTCGACGGCAAAGACGCCGAGTTGCTCGGCAAGGCGGGCGCGCCAGGTGACTTGCAGGGAGTTGCCTGGCTGCAGCAGGGGAGCAAGGCGGCGGGAACGGCCGCCGCGCACCAAGCCGAGATGACGGCCATGCTGGCGCGTCATCACTTCGATCACCGCACTGGTCTCGCCCTGCGCCCGGCTCGACAGGAGCACACCTTCGTCCGTCCACTCCAGTCCCACGTCTCCTCCGGGATAAGTCGGGTTCCCCGAGGATCAGCGGGGGAACTCGAGGCCCATTTCGCGGTAGCGTTCCGGGTCGTCGGACCAGTTCTCGCGCACCTTGACGAACAGGAACAGGTGCACCGGCCGCTCGACGATCTCGGCAAGTTCCGTGCGCGCCGCCTGGGAGATGACCTTGATGGTCTGTCCCTTCTTGCCCAGAACGATGGCCTTCTGGCTGTCGCGTTCGACATAGATCGTCTGTTCGAGGCGGACGGAGCCGTCCTTGCGCTCTTCCCAACGCTCGGTCTCGACGGTCGAGACATAGGGAATTTCCTCATGCAGGCGCTCGAACAGCTTCTCGCGGGTGATTTCAGCGGCAAGCATGCGCATCGGCGCGTCAGACACCTGGTCTTCCGGATAAAGCCACGGCCCGGGACGAACCTTCTCTGCAAAATAGGTCAGGATATCCTGGACGCCGTCGCCGCTGAGGGCCGAGACCATGAAGGTCTTCTCGAAGGCCACTTTCTCGTTTGCCGTGACGGCCAGTTTCAGCAGTTTTTCCCGGTTGGCGACGTCGGTCTTGTTGAGGATCAGAACCTTCGTCCCGCGTTCGCCAGCGAGTCGGTCGAGGATCGTCTCGACCTCCTCGGTCAGGCCCTTGCGGGCGTCAATGAGGAGGGCAGTCACATCCGCATCGCGCGAGCCGCCCCAGGCTGTGTCGACCATGGCCCGGTCAAGCCGGCGCTTGGGCTTGAAGATGCCCGGCGTGTCGACAAAGATCACCTGCGCGTCGCCATGCATGGCAATACCGCGTACGAGCGCCCGGGTGGTCTGGACCTTGTGCGTGACGATGGACACTTTGGTGCCGACGAGTTGGTTGATCAGCGTGGACTTGCCAGCATTCGGGGCGCCGATCAGCGCGACAAAGCCGGCGCGCGTGGTGGGCGCAGCAGCCGGAGCCAGTGTGTCCGCGCCCGCTTGGGCCGTCTCGTCATTCTCGATGTCGTTCAATACGTTGGTCCTGTTTCTGGACGTTGGAATAGAATTGCACCCGAAGGCAGCTTCCCCTGTGAAGGGGGTGGATTCAGGGCCGCACAGGCGGAGACAGTCTTGTCTTCAGGCAGCGGGCTGCCCAGCGGCGTCACTCGCTCCAGACGCCTTCCCGGCGCAGCATGGCCTCTGCGGCTGCCTGCTCTGCAATCCGCTTGGAACTGCCACTGCCTTCCGCCGGTGCATGCCGTTCGACATGGACCGCGACGATGAACACCGGCGCGTGGTCCGGTCCGCTGCGATCGACCACGTCATAGGTGGGTGCGGGCAGGCTGCGCGCCTGGGCCCATTCCTGCAATGTGGTCTTGGCGTCGCGCAGCGGTCCCGAGAAGGTCATCATACGCGGTTCCCACTGCCGGCGCACGAAATCTTCTGCGGTGGCCATGCCGGCGTCGAGATAGATCGCCGCAATCACCGCCTCGCAGATGTCGGCCAGCAAGGCCGTCTTCTGCCGTCCACCGGTCTGCGCCTCGCTCTGGCTGATGCGCATGGCGTCGCCGAGCTTCAGGTCCTGGGCGATCTCGGCGCAGGTCTCCCGCTTGACCAACTGGTTGAGCCGACGGGCCAGTTCGCCTTCGTCGGCACGCGGGAAGTTCCGGTGCAGCATCGTGGCAACCGCCAGACCCAGAACCCGATCACCGAGGAACTCGAGCCGCTGGTAGCTGCCGCCGGTTTGTGTGTTGTTCAACGCGCTGGCATGGGTCAGCGCCTGCTCCAGCAGCGAGCGGTCAGTGAAGCGGTGGCTGATCCGGTCTTCGACACGGGACAGCGGATCGGTCGTGGTCTGGCGGGTGCTCATCAGCTTGGCCGGGTCAGAGCGAATTGAACATGCGATCCCAGCGCACGGTCCAGGGCCACTGCCAGAACATCCAGGCCGGCTGACCGTCGGAGACGGAGAAGAAGATCACTTCGGCCCGGCCGACGAGATTCTCATAGGGCACATAGCCGACACTCGACTCGACGCGGCTGTCGGAGGAGTTGTCGCGGTTGTCACCCATCATGAAGAAATGGCCGGCGGGCACTTTGTAGACCTTGGTGTTGTCGCCGAAGCCGCGCGGATTGAGGTCGAGTGTATCGTAACTGACGCCATTCGGCAGGGTCTCGCGGAAGCGGGCAATCGGCTGGCTCACTCCGAATGCGTCCCTCTCGACGAAATCCGCAATCCGCTCGCGCTTGACCGGCGTGCCGTTGATGTGGAGGGCACCGTCGATCATCTGGACCTCATCACCAGGCAGTCCAATCACCCGCTTGATGTAGTCGGTCGAGTTGTCGCTCGGCAGCTTGAAGACGACGACATCGCCGCGCTCGGGTTCAGCGCCCCAGATCCGGCCGGAGAAGGGGGCAAGGCCAAACGGGAACGAGTAGCGCGAATAGCCGTAGCTGTACTTGGAAACAAAGAGGTAATCGCCGATCAGCAGCGTGTTCATCATCGACCCGGACGGGATGTTGAACGGCTGGAACAGGAGGGTCCGCACCACCAGCGCCAGCAACAGCGCCTGCACGATAACCTTGACGGTCTCACCGAGACCGCCGTCCTTGGCCTTCTTGTTGTCGGTCACGCTCATCGGATCCTTCATTCTTCACACCGCCGCCGCAGGCGAAATCTCGCGACTTGTACCGGTTCGGGGCAGCACTGGCAACGGACGTGAGGATTACAGCTTGGCAATGTCGGTGGGGGAGGCACTGCATGACGGTGGCAATGGAGGGAGATTGTGGCGGGATACCTGTCTCCACGCTGTTCCGGCCTTGTGCCGGGACCTGTAAGGGGCGCGTTGCGTTGGGGTGATGTCGACGCCGAGGTGGTGGCGAGGTCCGGTAACTCAGGTCTCTGCCGTCATGACAGGTCCCGGCACGAGGCCGGGACGGCACGGAGGGTGTGGTGTGTTAGGTTTGAATACAACATAAGCGCGAATTTGAAGTTGCAGGATCGTTGCAACGTGTCACTGTTTCTCACGTAATCCCGACACGCCGTCCCGGCCTTGTGCCGGGACCTGCAAGGGGCGCGTTGCGTTGGGGTGATATCGACGCCGAGGTGGCGGCGAGGTCCGGAGACTCAGGTCTCTGCCGTCATGACAGGTCCCGGCACGAGGCCGGGACGGCGCGGAGGTTGGTGTGGGTATCAGCCCTGCAGGCAGAGTTGCTGCGCGGGCTCGGCGCTTGAAGATGCTAGATGCAAAAGAGGCGCAACCGTTTCTCTCGCGATCTCCACACACGCCGTCCCGGCCTTGTGCCGGGACCTGTAAGGGGCGCGTTGCGTTGGGGTGATGCCGACGCCGAGGTGGCAGCGAGGTCCGGCAACTCAGGTCTCTGCCATCATGACAGGTCCCGGCACGGGGCCGGGACGGCGCGGAGGGGAGGATGGTTGTGTATCAATCTATTGAATAAGCGCTGCCCCGATCCTCACGCCTCGCTGGGATCGTCCTTGAGCGGCGGGGAGGGGGGCTCGGGCCAGTCTGTCGGCCAGGCGGAGATGACGACGAAGGCCTGGGCCAACGGATAGTCGTCGGTGATGGTGAGATCGATGCGGGGCCGGAAGCCCTCGGGCGTCAAGGCGGCGAGACGCTCGGCGGCGCTGCCGGTCAGTTGCAGCGTCGGGCGGCCGGAGGGCAGGTTGACGACACCCATTTCGCGCCAGGCAACACCCATGCGGATGCCGGTGCCGAGCGCCTTGGAACAGGCCTCCTTTGCAGCAAAGCGCTTGGCATAGGAGGCGGCGCGCTCGGCCCGGCGATCGGATTTTGACCGTTCGATCTCGGTGAAGACTCGCGCGGCAAAGCGCTCGCCGAACCGTTCCAGCGTCTGCTCGATGCGGCGAATGTCGCAAAGATCGCTGCCGATGCCGAGGATCATCCGGTTTGACCTTTCCTTAGCGTCACTCCGCAGGCCGTGACAGTGTCGAGCGGGCCATTTCGGCGGACTGCCGCGCGGCGAGTCGGCGCTGCTTGCGTTCCTGATAGGCCTTCACACTGAAATAGACCGGAAAGTAGCACAGAAGACCACAAGCCAGCCCGAGCGGCAGGCCGCCAATGATCATCGGCTTGAGCAGCGGCCAGAGCGCGTCCAGCGAGTGGGTCAGGAGGTCAGCGTGCATCAGCCCTTCGGTTGCGTCAGCGGAGGTGTCCAGTGTGCCCGTGCCAAGGATCACATGACCCAGCTTGTATGTAATCGCCCAGATGAAGGGAAAGGTGAGCGGATTGCCAACCACGGTGCCAAGGGCCGAGGCCAGCATGTTGCCCCGGACGATCATGGCCACCGCTGCGGCCAGCAGGAAGTGAAAGCCCATGAATGGGGTGAACGAGGCGAATGCGCCGCAGGAAAAGCCGAGCGCCACCGCATGTGGCGAGGCCGTCAGACGCAGCACGCGCTTGCCGTAGTAGCGGAACGAGCGCATCCAGCTGGCGCGCGGCCAGACGGCAACGCGCAGTTTCTCGAATCGGCTTGGCGGTGTGCGGCGTTGAAACAGCATGGGTCGCGTGCGGCTCCTTGTTCGTTTCCAGCCTCAGGCCAGATTGCGGCTGCCGGGTTTGACCGGCGGTATTGCTGCGAGTTCTGGCGGCAGGTTGTCCGGTGAATAGGACGGCACCTTGTAGTCGATCAGGGCGACCAGCGGGACGCTGACATCCGCCTCGCCGGCCGACCGGTCGATCAGGCAGGCGACACCGACCACATCGGCGCCGATCGCCTTCAGGGCATCGACGGTCTCGCGGCTGGACAGGCCGGTGGTGACAATGTCCTCGACGATGATGACGCGGGCGCCCGGCTCGAGGTCAAAGCGGCGCAGGCGGAACTGTCCACCCTCCCGCTCCACCCACATGGCAGGAACGCCAAGATGGCGCGCGGTCTCATAGCCCGGGATCAGGCCGCCGAGGGCGGGAGAGACGATGTAATCAATCGGACCGAGATTGGCGGCCCGGATTTTGTCAGCCAGTGCCTTGCACAGTTTCTCGGTCTTGTCCGGGTGCATGAACACGCGCGCCTTCTGCAGGAACACAGGGCTGCGCAGGCCGGATGACAGAATGAAATGGCCTTCGAGAATGGCACCTGCCTCGCGGAACAGGGCCAGGACGTCGTCCTGAGTCATGCGTTTATCCCGTCTGTGGTCCCGCTCTCAGCCGTTGACGCGCGTCACGCTGGACACATTCGGCTTGGTGCGGAGCTGGTTGATGATGCGGTTGAGATGTTTAAGATCCCATACCTCAAGATCGATAATCATCTGGTGAAAATCGGCAACTTTGCGGACCATCTTGAGATTGTCGATGTTGCCGCCGTTTTCGCCGATGACCTGGGCGATGGCCGCCAGCGATCCGGGTTCGTTGAGCGCCGAAACACTGATCCGGGCCGGGAAGCGTTCCGGATTGTCGATGTCGATGTCCCAGCGCACATCGACCCACAGGTCGCTCTGGTCATCGAATTCCTTCAGCGCAGGGGACTGGATCGGGTAGATCGTCAGGCCCTCCGCCGGCGTCAGGATGCCGACGATTCGGTCGCCGGGTACGGCTCCGCCATTGGGCGCGAAATTGACCGGGATATCACCGGCAAGGCCCCGGATCGGCAGGGCATCGCCGTCGGTGCCGGTGACCGTCGGGATGCGGAACTTGAGGCCCTGACCCTTTTCCAGATCGAACCAGCCTTCGCCCGGCTCGGGCCGGATGATGCCGGCGCGCTCGTCCTGGTAGTCGGGATGGACCGACTTGACCACCTGCTGCGCGCTGATCTCGCCGCGGCCGACGGCGGCCAGGAGATCAGCGATGCTGTCCTGACTGAGCAGGCCGAGGACGCCCTCCAGCAGGCCTTCGGAATAGGGCTTGTCGGCGCGGGTAAAGGCGCGCTGCAGGATATGCTCGCCAAGGGCACCGTATTGCTTGCGCACGGACTCGCGCGTCGCCCGGCGGATCGCGGCCTTGGCCTTGCCGGTGACGGCAATGGATTCCCAGGCCGGTGGCGGCGTCTGCGCCTGCGAGCGCACGATCTCCACCTCGTCGCCGTTCCTGAGTTCGGTGACCAGCGGCATGATCTTGCCGTTCAGCTTGCAGCCGACACAGGTGTTGCCGATGCTGGTGTGCACGGCATAGGCAAAGTCGATGGGCGTTGCCCCGCGCGGCAGGGCGATCAGGCGGCCCTTCGGCGTGAAGCAGAACACCTGGTCGTGGAACAGCTCGAGCTTGGTGTTCTCCAGGAACTCTTCCGGCGTATCGCCTTGCGACAGCAGGTCGATGGTGCGCCGCAGCCAGTCATAGGCGCGGCTTTCCTCGGTGTGACGGGCAATATTGCGCCCGCCGGTCTCGCCGTCCTTGTAGAGCGCATGGGCGGCAATGCCGTATTCGGCGACGCGGTCCATGATCTGGGTCCGGATCTGCAACTCGATGCGCTGGCGGCGCGGGCCGACGATGGTGGTGTGGATCGAGCGATAGTCGTTCTGCTTCGGCGTCGAGATGTAATCCTTGAACCGGCCCGGCACGGTGGACCAGGTGGTGTGGATGACGCCGAGCACCCGGTAGCAGGCCTCGGTGGTGCCGACAATGACGCGGAAACCGTAGATGTCGGAGAGCTGCTCGAAGCCGAGCGACTTCTGCTGCATCTTGCGGAAGATCGAGTAGGGGCGCTTCTCGCGGCCCTTGACCTGCGCCGCGATGCCGCGTTCGGCGATGCGGGCGGTGAGGGTTTCCTCGATGTCGGTGATCAGCCCGTCATTGCGCTCGCGCAGGCTGGCGAGCCGCTCGGCCAGGGTGGCATAGGCGTCCGGATTGAGGGTGCGGAAGGACAGGTCTTCCAGTTCCTCGCGCATGTCCTGCATGCCCATGCGCCCGGCCAGCGGGGCATAGATCTCCATCGTCTCTTCGGCAATGCGCGCCCGCTTGTGCTCGGGCATGTGCTCGAGGGTGCGCATGTTGTGGAGGCGGTCGGCGAGCTTGACCAGCAAAACGCGGACGTCGTCGACGATGGCGAGCAGCAGCTTGCGGAAATTCTCGGCCTGCTTGGCCTTCTGGGTCTGCAGGTCGAGGCGCTTGATCTTGGTCAGGCCCTCGACGAGCTTACCGATCTCCTCGCCAAAGATCGTGTCGATCTCGGCCCGGGTGGCATCGGTGTCCTCGATGGTGTCATGCAGGAGCGCGACGGCGATGGTCGCGTCATCCAGCCGCAACTCTGTCAGGATGGCGGCGACTTCGAGCGGATGGGAGAAATAGGGATCGCCCGAGGCACGGGTCTGCGACCCGTGCTTGCGCATGGCATAGACATAGGCCTTGTTGAGCAGGGCCTCGTCCGCACTGGGATTGTAACGGGTAACCCGTTCAACGAGCTCGTATTGACGCATCATGGCCGGGCCGCATCATGCCGACTGAACACAGGACGGCATGGCGCGCCGGTTCCCCGACACGCGCTGCCAACGACCTTAAATGTCGTCCGAACGCTCCGGCGGGACAAGCCCTTCGAGGCCGCGCAGAAGATCTTCTTCCGACATGCGGTCGAATTCGACGCTGGAATCGTCAACGGCGTTGATCTGGGTGCCGCCGGACTGGCTGGAGGGAACCATCGGCACGGCGCCCGGCTCCGGCTCATCCACTTCCACATACTTCTGCAGCGAGTGGATCAGGTCTTCCTTCAGGTCTTCCGGGCTGACTGTCTCGTCAGCGATTTCGCGCAGGGCGACGACCGGGTTCTTGTCGTTGTCGCGGTCAATGGTCAGCGGTGCGCCGCTGGAAATCATCCGGGCGCGATGCGCTGCAATCAGAACCAGCTCGAACCGGTTATCGACCTTGTCGATGCAATCCTCGACGGTAACGCGCGCCATAGGATGTCTCCATGTTGTCAGAATTTGAGTCATCAGCGTATACGGCGAACCGTAACGTCGTGCAAGCCTTCGCGCTGCAACAGGTTTCGTGCCCCGAATATATCGTGAAGAACACGATTTCACTGGGGGCACACGTCAATCTTTACGATTGCGGCACCTGCATTCGATGTAGTACCTCAAGCAGTGTGGTCGTGGAAATTGGGGCATTTTCATGGCTGGTCTGACCAAATTCGCAAAACAGGCGTTTCAAATTTCGGCAACCGATAGTAGTGTGCTTGGGGTGTGAACGGGATTGCCGCGCGAGCGGGCCAGTTTGTTTTGGTCACCACTGCTAAATAACAACGCCGAAAGCAAGGGCAGGGTCTCAATGTTCGATTCTCGTGAAAAAATTGCTTTGTTTATTGATGGTGCAAATTTGTATTCAACCGCCAAGGCCATCGGCTTTGATATTGACTACAAGATGTTGCTGAAGGAATTTCAAGGTAAGGGGTACCTCCTCCGCGCCTATTATTACACCGCGATCATCGAGGATCAGGAGTATTCGTCGATCCGCCCGCTGATCGACTGGCTCGACTACAACGGCTACAAGGTCGTCACGAAGCCTGTGAAGGAATTCATCGACAGCACCGGTCGCCGCAAGGTGAAGGGCAACATGGACATCGAGCTTGCGATTGACGCCATGCAGCTCGTCGACCATGTCGACCACATCGTGCTGTTCTCCGGCGATGGCGACTTCCGCTCGCTGGTCGAGGCGCTGCAGCGCAAGGGCCGCAAGGTCTCGGTGGTGTCCACCTTGCAGACCCAGCCGCCGATGATTGCCGACGACCTGCGCCGCCAGGCCGACCACTTCATCGATCTCGCCCATCTCGCCTCGCGCGTTGGCCGCGAGCCGGTCGAGCGGCCCGTGCGCATGCCGGATCGCGACCGGGAGCGCGAGCGCGCCATCGACGAGGATGACGATTATTGATGCCTGAGGCAGCCAGCGCGACGGAGCCGTCCCGCGACTGTCCGGATTGCCCGCGCCTTGTTGCCTTCCGCTTGGAGCATCGGGCGCGGTTTCCCGACTGGTTCAATGCGCCGGTGCCGAGTTTCACCTCGGATCGGCCCGTCCTGATGGTGGTCGGACTGGCGCCGGGGTTGCGCGGGGCCAACCGCACAGGCCGGCCCTTTACCGGCGACTATGCGGGTGACCTTCTCTACGAGACCATGATCGACTTTGGCTTCGCGACAGGGTCCTATCAGGCCCGGCCGGATGACGGGTTGCAGCTGACCGGTGCGATGATCACCAACGCGGTGCGCTGCGTGCCGCCGGAGAACAAGCCGACCGGACCGGAAATCAACGCCTGCCGCCCGTATCTGGTGGCCACCCTTGAGGCCGCGACGAGTGTCCGCGCGGTGCTGGCCCTTGGCCGCATCGCCCATGACACGTTTCTGACGACCCTGGGATTGCCGCGCAGCCGCAATGCCTTTGCGCATGGTGCAAGGCATGACCTGAGCTATCGGGGACGGTCCCTGATGCTCTTCGACAGCTATCACTGCTCCCGCTACAACACCAACACTGGCCGTCTGACGCGCGAGATGTTCCGCAACGTCTTCACCTCCATTCAGGCCGCGCTGGGGTAAGGGACAGCCAGGCCGTCCGTCCCTTTGTCGTCATGGCATGGCATCCATGCCGTTGCCTGTCAGAGTGGGTACAGCCTTTCGAGGGCGTGTGTCTGTGAGGCTGGCCGGGTGTTGAGGTCACGGCGTGGATGCCATGATCAAGTCATGGCATGACGAAGGAGAGGGGAGGGTGCGGCGCTTCGTTTTGGGCCTCGCCGGTCCCATCAGCAGCAGCCAACACACGCGTTTCCCTTTCCATCGTCGTCATGCCATGGCTCGACCATGGCATCCATGCCGTTGGCTGTCCACGCGGTACACCCTGTCGAGGGCGTGTGTCTGTGAGGCCGGCCGGGTGCTGAGGTCACGGCATGGATGCCATGATCAAGTCATGGCATGACGAAGGAGAGGGGAGGCGCGGCGCTTCGTTTTGGGCCTCGTCGCATAGCGTCTGCAACCAACACACGCGTTCCCCTTTCCATCGTCGTCATGCCATGGCTCGACCATGGCATCCATGCCGTTGCCTGTCAGAGTGGGTACAGCCTTTCGAGGGCGTGTGTCTGTGAGGCTGGCCGGGCTGTGAGGTCACGGCGAGGATGCCATGATCAAGTCATGGCATGACGAAGGAGAGGGGAGGCGCGGCGCTTCGTTTTGGGCTTCGCCGGTCCCATCAGCAGCAGCCAACACACGCGTTTCCCTTTCCATCGTCGTCATGCCATGGCTCGACCATGGCATCCATGCCGTTGCCTGTCAGAGTTGGTATAGCCTTTCGAGGGCGTGTGTCTGTGAAGCTGGCCGGGTGCTGAGGTCACGGCATGGATGCCATGATCAAGTCATGGCATGACGAAGACCGTGAACGTTCAAGGCGTGGCGCCGGATTCCACCAGTGACCAGCCTTCCGGGCCCAGATGCTCCTGCGGCTGGAAGCGGGCCTTGTAGGCCATCTTGTCGGAGCCATCGACCCAGTAACCGAGATAGACATAGGGCAAGCCCAGCTTGCGGGCGCGTTCGATGTGGTCGAGGATCATGAAGGTGCCGATGCTGAGGTCCTGCCGGTCCGGATCGTAGAACGAATAGACCATCGACAGTCCGTCAGCGAGGCGGTCACTGAGGGCGACCGCGACGAGCGGGCCCGTGCCGCGGCGGGTCAGGAAACTGTCCGGCCCCCGGCGGCGGTATTCCACCACCATCGTGTCGACGTGGGTGTCCTCGATCATCATGGCATAGTCGAGCACGGTCATCTCGGACATGCCGCCATTCTCGTGCCGGGCCTGAAGATAGGTTCGGAACAGATCGTATTGTTCGGAGGACGGGGAGGGCGGCATCTCGGCGCCGATCAGGTCGCTGCCGGTCTTCCAGGTGCGCCGGAACGAGCGGGTCCAGGTAAAATCGGCAACACGCACGCGAACGGATACGCAGGCGCGGCACATTTCGCAGGCTGGCCGGTAGGCGATGTTCTGGCTGCGGCGGAAACCGCCCTGGGTAAGGACATCGTTGAGCGAGGACGCCTGATGACCGACGAGGTGGGTGAATACCTTCCTCTCCTGGCGCCCGGGCAGATATGGGCAAGGCGCGGGGGCGGTCAGATAGAACTGCGGATGGTCAATCGGGTGACGGGTCACGACCGCTATTCAGCTCCTGCTGCGTCCTTTCGTCTCTCTAATACGAGGCCGTCGCAGCTAGGACGTCAACAAAAGAATGCGGCATCCATGCCAGTAAGCTGGCAAAGCTGGGGAGCAATTGTAACCGAGTGGCGTCAGATGCCCGGCGCGGCGCGCCGGGTCAAGGATCGGAGGTGGTGTCGTCAAGTGTCGGGCTGCGCGTGCACGTCACACGCGGTTGAGGGCCGAGCTGTTCATGACGACCGTGCCGAGAACAATGTCGTGCAACAGACGCTTGCGGTCACTGAACAGGCTGATCAGCACCACCAGGGGCGTCAGCAGGGTGAAGGACAGCCAAAACAGGAGAACGTGCATGGCTGCGAGCAGCGCATAGGGCTTGGCGCCGTACCACAGCCGCATCTCGATCCCCATGGCGCGCATGCCGGGCGTTGCCGCATTGGGACCGCCAAGGGTTACGGCTGTGTAGATGAGCGCCACCGCCTGCCACAGGAAGGCGTAGAAGAACCACGCCAGACCCAACGTGAAGATGCCGAGAAAGAACACCAGAATCCCGGCCACGAACGTGAAGAACGCGACCAGCAGCACGTCGATCAGAAACGCAAACACCCGCTTGCTGCGAATGCCGTCAAACAGGGCGGGATTGGCCATCGGATCGAACAGATCGCGCTTTGGCTGGTCATAACTGGCATCGTAGGTCATCGGCGTCTCCTTGCGAGACTGATGTGGGAACCGGTCGTGCACTGTGCAATGGCGAAACCTCACGCCATCACTTCCGCCACATTCATGGGTCGTACCGGAAAACCGCGCGCTTCCAGGGCCGAGATGATCTTCTGGCCATGGGCTGCATCGAAGGTTTCGAAGGTGACGTCCAGCGTTGCGCCCTTGGCCGGCACGTTGAGGAACAACCGGTGGTGCGACACGTCCACCACATTGCCCTGCATCTTGCCGATCAGGGTGGTGATTTCGCCAAGCACCCCCGGCCGGTCGGGCGTGTCGATGCGGATGGCGAGAAGCTTGCCGTCGCGGGCGAGCTCGCGCACCACGATGGAGGAGACGAGGCGCGGGTCGATGTTGCCGCCGCACAGGACAAGCCCGACCTTCCGGCCAGCAAAACGGGCGGGGTCGGTGAGAAGGGCGGCAAGGCCTGCGGCCCCGGCGCCTTCGGCCAGCGTCTTTTGCTGTGTCAGGAAAAGGTTGATCGCCCGCTCGATGGCGCTTTCCTCGGCAAGGATGATGTCATCGACAAGCTCGGCCACGACAGCCCGGGTGAGATCACCGACATCGCGCACGGCGATGCCTTCGGCGATGGTCGGCCCGCCGCAGGTGACCGGCTCGTTGTTCAGCGCGCCCCACATGGCCGGATAAAGCCGGGTCTCGACACCGATGACGGAGATTGACGGCTTCAGCCCCTTGGCCGCCACCGCCATGCCGGAGATCAGCCCGCCACCGCCCACCGGCACGACAAGGCAGTCAAGATCCGGATCCTCGGCCAGCATTTCCAGCGCGATGGTGCCCTGGCCGCGCATCACATGCGGATCGTCAAACGGGTGCACCCAGACGAAGCCATGCTCTTCCGACAGGCGTTGCGCCTCGGCCTTGGCCTCGACCAGCGTGTCACCGGACAGGACCACGGTGGCGCCATAGCCGCGCGTCGCTGTGATCTTCACGAAAGGCGTCGGCTCCGGCATGACGATGGTCGCCGGGATGCCGAGACGCCCGGCATGATAGGCGACGGCCTGGGCATGGTTGCCGGCCGACATGGCAATGACGCCGCGGGCCCGTTCCTCCGCCGTCAGCGACAGCAGCTTCACCAGCGCGCCGCGCTCCTTGAAGGCGCCGGTGACCTGGAGGTTGTCATACTTGATGCTGACAATGGCGCCGGTCAGCGCCGACAGTTTCGGCGCCGGCAGGAAGGGGGTGCGCAGCACCGACCCGTCAATGAGACGGGCCGCATCCTGAACATCGGCAAGCGTGATCGGCAGGGGCATCAAGACCTCGGGGTCAGACTGGACGGATCTGGCCGGACCTGGCCAGTTGGCGCAGCTCAGCGGGCGCGCTTGAGGATCTCGGCGACCTTCGGGGCGAAATAGGTGAGGATGCCGTCGGCACCGGCGCGGCGGAACGCCATCAGGCTTTCCATCATGGCGCGCTCGCCGTCGATCCAGCCGTTGTGGGAGGCGGCGACGATCATCGCGTATTCGCCGGACACCTGATAGGCGTAGGTCGGCACGCGGAAGCTCTCCTTCACCCGCTGGATGATGTCGAGATAGGGCATGCCCGGCTTGACCATCACCATGTCCGCCCCTTCCGCCAGGTCCATCTCGACCTCGCGCAGGGCTTCGTCGGTGTTGGCCGGATCCATCTGGTAGGTGCGCTTGTCGCCGACAAGCGTCTTGGAGGTGCCGACTGCATCCCGGAACGGGCCATAGAAGGCGGAGGCGTATTTGGCCGAATAGGCCATGATCTGGGTGTCGCGGTGACCGGCTTCATCCAGCGCGCGGCGGATCGCGCCGATGCGGCCGTCCATCATGTCGGACGGAGCAATGACGTCAGCGCCGGCTTCCACCTGGACGAGGGCCTGACGGCAGAGCTGGTCGACGGTCTCGTCGTTGAGAATGCGCTCGCCCAGCAGCAGGCCGTCATGGCCGTGGCTGGTGTAGGGATCGAGCGCAACGTCGGTGATGAGGCCGATGTCGAGCCCGGCCTGCTTGATGGCCCGGCAGGCGCGGCAGATGAGGTTCTCCGAATTCAGCGCTTCCGTGCCGGCCTCATCGCGCAGGGCCGGGTCGGTGTAGGGGAACAGCGCCAGCGCCGGGATGCCGAGGCTTGCAGCATATTCCGCCTCGCGCACGGCCTCATCCACCGACAGGCGCTCGACACCGGGCATGGAGGCGATCGGCTGGCGCACGCCGTGGCCGTCGACCAGGAAGATCGGCCAGATCAGGTCATTGATGGAAAGCGTCGTTTCCTGCACCAGCCGCCGGGCCCAGTCGGCGCGGCGATTGCGCCGCATGCGGCGTCCGCCGAGAATGTCGTCGATATGCTCGGACGTGATGCGGGGCAAATGGGAAGACATGGACGTTTCCTGACCTTGGCCCTGAGGGCCAGCTTTTTGATGGCCGGACTTTAGCAACAGGGGGAGTGCTTCGCCAGTCATCCATGGGCGAGGGGCCTGCGGCGGTTTGGCGGATGAGGGCGACTGTCCACAACACACTCAGCCGAATAGCCGATCGGCGCGCAAATTGACGTTAACGTCAAAAATAGCTACGAAAAACCAAGGCCGACGCTGCGGCGGCGCTCGCAGACAGCCACGGGCGGACCATTGGGAGGTGGCCATGGATTTTAGCCTGACTGAGGACCAGCTGGCGTTTCAGGATCTGGCCGCAGGCTTTGCCCGCGACGAGATGGAGCCGCATGCCCGGGAGTGGGATGAAAAGTCCATCTTTCCGGTCGAGACCTTGCGCAAGGCGGCCGAGCTCGGCTTTGCCGGCATCTATGTGCGCGAGGAGGTCGGCGGTTCCGGCCTGACGCGGCTGGATGCGGCGCTGATCTTCGAGGAACTGGCCAAGGGCTGCACCTCGACGGCGGCCTATATCTCGATCCACAACATGGTCGGCTGGATGATCGACCGTTTCGGCTCGGACGAGCTGCGCCAGCGCTATGTGCCCGATCTTTGCACCATGGCGCGCTTTGGCAGCTACTGCCTCACCGAGCCGGGCTCGGGGTCGGATGCGGCCAGCCTCAGGACGCGGGCGGTGCGCGAGGGCGATCACTATGTCCTCAATGGCTCCAAGGCCTTCATCTCCGGGGGCGGCGCGGCGGACGTCTATATCGTCATGGCGCGGACGGGCGGCGAAGGGGCTGTGGGCGTCTCCTGCTTCGTCGTCGAGAAGGGCACGCCCGGCCTCAGCTTCGGCGCGCAGGAGATCAAGCTTGGCTGGAAGAGCCAGCCGACGGCGCAGGTGAACTTCTCCGACTGCCGCATTCCGGCTGGCAATCGCATCGGCGAGGAGGGCGAGGGCTTCAAGTTCGCCATGGCCGGCCTCGACGGCGGCCGCCTCAACATCGGTGCCTGTTCGCTGGGAGCGGCGCAGACCTGTCTCGACCGGGCGATCGCCTACATGAAGGAGCGCCGCCAGTTCGGCAAGGCGCTGACCGAGTTCCAGGCCCTGCAGTTCCGACTGGCCGACATGGCAACGGAGCTGGAGGCCGCGCGGCTCTTGCTGCACAAGGCGGCGATTGCGGTCAACGACAAGGCACCGGGTGCGACGCGGCTGGCGGCGATGGCCAAGCGGCTCGCCACCGACACGGGCTTTGCCGTCGTCAACGAGGCGCTGCAGCTGCACGGCGGCTATGGCTACTTGCGCGACTATCCGATCGAGCGCTACCTGCGCGACGTGCGGGTGCACCAGATCCTGGAAGGCACCAACGAAATCATGCGGGTGATCATCGCCCGCGACCTGCTGGGTCGCTGAGGGAGCGCTGGCCATGACCGATGACGTGCTGTTCGAGACAAGGGGCAAGGCCGGGATCATCACGCTGAACCGGCCGCAGGCACTGAACGCCCTGACGCATGAGATGGTGCGGGCGATCTCTGTGCAGCTGGACGACTGGGAGCACAATCCCTCTGTTGAGCGCATCCTGTTGCGCGGGGCGGGCGAGAAGGCCTTCTGCGCCGGTGGCGACATCCGCCAGGTCTATGAGAGCGGCGAAGCGCTGGGCCGCACCGGCAACCCGGAGCAGACCCGGTTCTTTGGCGATGAGTACATCCTCAACGCCCGCATCCATGCTTTCGCCAAGCCGTGGATCTCGCTGATCGACGGCATCGTCATGGGCGGTGGCGTTGGCCTGTCGGTGCATGGCAGTCACCGGGTGGGCACGGAAAAGACCCTGTTCGCCATGCCGGAAACCGGCATCGGCTTCTTCCCCGATGTCGGCGGCTCCTATTTCCTGCCCCGCCTCAAGTCCGGCATCGGGCTTTACTGCGCGTTGTCGGCTGCACGGCTGAAACAGGCCGATGCGCTTTATGCCGGGGTGCTGACCCACACGGTGCCCTCAGCGGCGATTGCAGTCCTGACCGACGCGCTTGCGGCTGCGGAGGATGTCGAGGCCGTGCTGGCAGCCCATGCGGTGGATCCCGGCCCGGCACCGCTGGCCGCCCATAAGAGCGAGGTCGAGCACATCTTCACGCAGCCGACGCTCGCCGCAGTGATGGCGGCGCTTGAGGCGGCGACCGGAGACTTTGCCGAAGGCGCGCGCAAGGCCATTGCGACGAAGTCACCGACCAGCGTCGCCCTGTCCTTCGAGCAGCTGAAGCGCGGGGCGAGCCTGGCGTTCAATGCCTGCATGCGCATGGAGTACCGGATCGTCAGCGAGATCCTGAAGCACCATGACTTCTATGAAGGCGTCCGCGCGGTGCTGATCGACAAGGATAACGCGCCGCGCTGGACGCCGGACCGGCTGGAGCTGGTGGACAGTGCCGCGCTTGGCGCGTATTTCGAGGAGCCGGCCGGCGGTGACCTGCCGCTGGCCTGAACCCCTTCCGAAGTACCGCCAGGGTCTGAGCAAGGCCGGCCAACCGGGGCACCGCCATGATCGTCGCGTTCCAGGATCTCATGAAGAACCGTCCGGCCTGGGCGATTGTGCTGATGTGGTACCTCAGGGCCATGGCGCTGCTGCTGATCGCTGGCGGCATCATCCATTGGGCCCGCATCATCGGCTTCACCCCCTGGCGCGGCGTGTGGTTCTGGGACATGCCGGTGGAATGGCAGACGGCGACGGTGTTCTTCGCCGTCCTGGATCTCGTCGCCGCCATCGGCCTTTGGCTGACCGTGTCCTGGGGCACGGTGATGTGGCTGTTCCGGGCGCTCAGCCAGATCGTCATGCACACGGCCTTCTCCGACATCTTCGGCCGTCGGCCGTATGAAATCTCTTTCTACATGCTGACCATCGCGATTTACCTGCTGCTGCTCTACCTGATGGAGCAGGAACAGAAGAAGCGATAGGCAGCCCATCCACGACACCTTCCGGGGGGACTGAACATGACGACGATTGCATTCATCGGCCTTGGCAACATGGGCGGACCGATGGCCGCGAACCTGGCCAAGGCAGGCCATCAGGTCACGGGCTTCGATCTCAGCGAAGACGCCAAGGCGCGTCTGGTGGCCGCCGGTGGCCACGCCGTGGCGACGGTCGCCGAAGCCGTCACGGGCGCCGATGTTGTCGTCTCCATGTTGCCCGCCGGCAAGCATGTCCGCTCGGTCTACACCGGCCCTGACGGTGTCATCGCCAATGCGCCGAAGGGGGCGCTGCTGATCGACAGCTCGACCATTGACGTCGACAGCGCCCGTGCCGTCGCAGAGGCTGCCAAGGCAGCCGGCATGCTGATGGTCGATGCGCCGGTGTCCGGCGGCGTTGGTGGCGCGGCGGCCGGAACCCTGACCTTCATGGTCGGCGGTGAAGCCGAGGCGTTCGAGCGGGCCAAGCCGATCCTATCCGCCATGGGCAAGAACATCATCCACGCCGGTGGCGCGGGCACGGGCCAGGCGGCCAAGATCTGCAACAACATGATCCTCGGTATCTCGATGGTCGCCGTCAGCGAGGCCTTTGTCCTCGCCGAGCGGCTCGGCCTCGATGCGCAGAAGCTGTTTGACATCTCCTCCACGTCGTCCGGCCAGTGCTGGTCGCTGACCAGCTATTGCCCGGTGCCGGGGCCGGTGGCGACCTCGCCGGCCAACCGTGACTACCAGCCGGGCTTTGCCGCGCAGATGATGCTGAAGGATCTGAAGCTCGCCCAGGAAGCGGCGCAGTCGTCGGGCGCTGCCACGCCGCTTGGCGCCCAGGCTGCCGCGCTCTACGCCATGTTCTGCAACTCCGGCCACGCCGACGTGGACTTCTCCGGCATCGTCAAGTACCTGCGCGGCGACGCCTGACGCTCTGCAACGCGCTTTGATCTCTGGAACGGGCCGTTTCGCTGCTGTTGCGAAACGGCCCGTTTTGCTTTGTCCAGACCAACAACTTTCGTCATGCCATGGCTTGACCATGGCATCCACGCCGTTCCCTCGCAGCGCGGGAGGCTTATCGACGAGGATTGTCGTGGACGCACGGCGCTGGCCGAGACGTCACGGCATGGATGCCATGGTCGAGCCATGGCATGACGACGGAGGGAGAGGGGAGGGCGATCAGGGTCCGGCGAAGCTTTACCGGTGAACTCCCTTTTGCAGAAACATTTCGGAAAAAATGCGAGCGCTCCAAACCCGCGCTGTGGGCGAGATGTGGACGGGTTCGCGCGGCAGCCAGCAAAGTGCAAGCATTCCTGCGGCTTATCGCAAAACCCAGCGAAATCGCTGCTAAAAGTCTCGGAAACTTCTTAACTGACGATTCAGTGTGTCTTTTAAGCGGATTTTAGAAGCGCGCCTGTATGTTGACCTCAAGGTGGGAAAAATATCCATCGGAAGACAGGTAGAAATAGAGGCGCAAACAAATGATCTCAGCAACCAGAGCTGTGGACGCCGCTGTGCAGGCTGAAAAGGACGCGGACATCAAGCCGCTGTACCTCGAAGCACTGACACTCGTCGAAAGACTTCACCGGCGTCTGCTTGACGTTATCAAGGATGAGTTCGACCGCATGGGCCGTTCGGATGTCAACAGCGTGCAGGCGTTGCTGCTGTTCAACATCGGCGACAGCGAACTGACGGCTGGCGAACTCCGCACCCGTGGCTACTACCTCGGTTCGAACGTTTCCTACAATCTGAAGAAACTGGTCGAGACCGGCTACATCCATCATCAGCGCTCGCGCATGGACCGCCGTTCGGTCCGCGTTAGCCTGACGCCGAAGGGCGCGGAAGTGGCCCGGATCGTCAATGACCTCTACGAGCGGCACATCCTGTCGGTCGAGCAGGTCGGCGAAATCGGCGCGGACGACTTCACGATGCTCAACAAGGCGCTGCGTCGCCTGGAGCGCTTCTGGACCGACCAGATCCTCTATCGGCTCTGAGCCGAAGGCTGACGTCCGTTCCCCCCGCGAGCCATGCGTCTGCCGCAACGCCGCCCTCCAAAGGGCGGCGTTCGCCTTTGCGCTGCGGCATGACATGTTTCAGCCACAAAACCCTGACTATCTGATGCTGACGACATGCGGGTGTCCGTCACCTTGCAAGCGCAACTCCGGCCTTTTGATGTTGCTGTTGTTAAGCGGCTCGTCAGCACTTGCGTTGTAGGGTCGGACATCCGGGCAACAAGCCGGGGCCTGAAAGCAGGACCTGATTGCCGGTTGGGCGCAGCACGGCGGGACACCGTCTGCCACCAGAACCGGGGCGTGTTGTCGTCAGAACGCGGTGAGATCGCCCGGCGGGCGATGCTTGGGGCATAAGGAGCGGTGCGGGTGTTTTTGCGTCAGGAAAAGAAGCAGTCGGGTCGTTCGGTGAAGGCGATTGCGTTTGCCGCCCTTGCAGGGCTCGGGCTCGGCGCCGGCATCAGCACCGTTCAGGCGCAGACGCCGCTGGAAGCGTTGCAGCAGTACAACCAGCGCGCCGAATGGGAAGACAAGTTTGACGCGACGCTGGAAAGCCTCGACGCGATCAAGACGTCGACGCCGATCCTGTCCGCCGGCACCGCCGAATATATCACCGGCGCCATCAACCAGTACGCGATGATTGTCCAGCGCGGTGGCTGGGGGCAGGTGCCGTCGAGCAATCGCCCGCTGCGCATCGGGGCACAGGATAGCGCCGTGACCGACCTGCGCCGCCGCCTGATGGCCTCCGGCGACCTTGAGCAGACCGCAGGCCTCTCTGACACATTTGATTCCTATGTCGATGCAGCTGTGCGCCGGTTCCAGGTCCGTCATGGTCTGATCCCGGATGGGTCCGTTGGTCAGACGACGCTCGTTGCATTGAATGTGCCGGCGGAAGTGCGCCTGCGCCAGCTCGAGACCAATCTGGTGCGCCTGCGCTCCATGTCCGGCTTCCTCGGCGACCGCTACGTGATGGTCAACATCCCCGCCGCAGAGATCGAGGCGGTCGAGAATGGCCGCGTCCGCTCGCGCCATACGGCAGTGGTCGGCAAGATCGACCGGCAGACGCCGATCCTCAATTCCAAGATCTACGAGATCAACTTCAACCCGTACTGGACCGTGCCGGTGTCGATCATCCGCAAGGACCTGATCCCGAAAATGAAGCAGGATCCCCAGTACCTGGCCAAGAACAAGATCCGCATCTTCGACTGGAAGAACAACGAGCTGGCATGGCAGCAGATCGACTGGAACA
Source organism: Pannonibacter carbonis (assembly GCF_003012935.1). Taxonomy (GTDB): domain Bacteria; phylum Pseudomonadota; class Alphaproteobacteria; order Rhizobiales; family Stappiaceae; genus Pannonibacter; species Pannonibacter carbonis. Next base: position 238,973 of record NZ_PUDR01000003.1, read on the forward strand.
CCGAAGAGGCGACCCGGTACCAGTTCCGTCAGGAACCGGGCGAGATCAACTCCATGGGCTCCATGAAGCTGAACTTCCACAACACGCATCAGGTCTATCTGCACGACACCCCGTCCAAGTCGCTGTTCGGCACAGACAACCGCTTCCATTCCTCCGGCTGCGTGCGCGTCCAGAACGTGCGCGATCTGGTTAGCTGGATGCTGGAATCGACCACGCCGGACTGGAGCCGTGGCCGCGTCGACGAAACCATCCGCAGCGGCCTGCGTGAGGATGTGAAGCTGAAGACCCAGGTGCCGCTTTATCTCACCTACATCACGGCCTGGACGAACGAGGACGGCATCGTCCACTTCCGCGAGGACATCTACAACCGCGACGGCCTCTACGGTGGCGACGTCGCCGGGTTGCAGTAAGCGGGATGAACGAAAGAGGGCCGGGTTTTCCGGCCCTTTGCTTTTGGGAGCCCGCTCCCATGTCACCCCGGCCAAGCGCAGCGCGAGCCGGGGCCTGTCCGCTTTCAGAGCCGTCCCAACCGCGCTGTCCCGGCCTTGAGCCGGGACCTGTAAGGAAGGCGATCCACCCAGCCAAGTGGTCAGCCGGAGCGCCAGGGGCACAGGTCCCGGCTCAAGGCCGGGACAGCGCGGGGTGGGGCTGAAGGTGAGTGTGGCTGTCCCATGCGCACGGTCTTACGTTGCGGAAAGGGAAGGCCAGTCAATGTGAGTTTCCGGTCCCCGCTGCCGGGTCTGGTCACCGGTTCATCCCCTCGCGGCTGGAGTTGCCCTTTGCTAGGATGGAGCACGTCCGGAATCAGGAGCGCGGCGCCATGCCAGGGCAAAACGGGGAAGTCTATTTCGAGTTCGTGCCCATCGGGCGGCAGGTGAAGGTGGTGGCAATCGACGCGGCCTCCGGGGTTGAGGTCAGCATCATCGGTCCGAGTGCGGCTACGCAGCGTGACCTCGAAAGCGTTGCCTTGCGCAAACTGCAGAAGCGCATGGCGGATCTCGCCGGCGAGGGCTGAGCGCTAACGCGGCAAATGCCGCCATGCGTGCGGCCTTTTCCCGGCCATGTCGGATCATGGCAGAGCTGTGACGGTTGGCCACTTGGTTCACGGGGAGGGCTATGCTAATTGCTTGGCTCCCAAACGGGCTGTGCGACCGGTGAGCGAGCCGCCGCGCAGATGCAAGGCCAGTCAAGCCTGCCGGCCCCCGGATCCCGATGCCCTGTGCTCGCTGAAAAGGACCACGCCATGTCGATGACGGATACCTCGGCAAGCCAGCCGATCTATTCCGGGTTCTTCACCCGCAACCTTGCTGACGCGGACGCAGATGTGTTCGCCGCGATCCAGAAGGAAGCCGGTCGTCAGCAGCACGAGATCGAACTGATCGCCTCGGAGAACATCGTCTCCAAGGCCGTGCTGGAAGCCCAAGGCTCGGTCCTGACCAACAAATATGCCGAAGGCTATCCGGGCAAGCGCTACTATGGCGGTTGCCAGTATGTCGACATCGTCGAGAACCTGGCCATCGAGCGCGCCAAGCAGCTGTTCGGTGCCAAGTTCGCCAACGTGCAGCCGAACTCGGGCAGCCAGATGAACCAGGCCGTGTTCCTGGCCCTGCTGCAGCCGGGTGACACCTTCATGGGTCTTGACCTGAATTCGGGCGGTCACCTGACCCACGGCTCGCCGGTCAACATGTCCGGCAAGTGGTTCAACGTCGTCTCCTATGGCGTGCGCAAGGACGATCACCTCCTGGACATGGCCGAGGTCGAGCGCCTCGCCCATGAACACAAGCCGAAACTGATCGTCGCCGGTGGCACCGCCTATTCGCGCACCTGGGACTGGAAGAAGTTCCGCGAGATCGCTGATGCGGTTGGCGCCTACCTGATGGTCGACATGGCGCATATCGCCGGTCTCGTCGCCGGTGGCGTGCATCCCTCGCCGGTGCCCCATGCCCATGTCTGCACCTCGACCACGCACAAGTCGCTGCGTGGCCCGCGCGGCGGCCTGATCCTGACCAACGACGAGGACATCGCCAAGAAGGTGAACTCGGCCGTGTTCCCGGGTCTGCAGGGCGGCCCGCTGATGCATGTCATCGCTGCCAAGGCCGTTGCCTTCGGTGAAGCGCTCAATCCGGACTTCAAGTCCTACGCCGCAGCCGTGGTTGCCAACGCCAAGATGCTGGCCCAGACCCTGCAGGAGCAGGGCCTCGACATCGTCTCCGGCGGCACCGACAACCACCTGATGCTGGTTGACCTGCGCCCGAAGAACGCCACCGGCAAGAAGGCCGAAGGCGCGCTTGGCCGGGCCAACATCACCTGCAACAAGAACGGCATTCCGTTTGACCCGGAGAAGCCCTTCGTCACCTCCGGTATCCGTCTCGGCACCCCGGCCGGCACGACGCGCGGCTTCGGCCTGGCCGAGTTCCGCGAGATCGGCCTCCTGATCACCGAAGTGCTCGACGGCCTGAAGGCGGCCAACAGCGAAGAGGGCAACGCCGCCGTGGAAGCTGCCGTGAAGCAGAAGGTCATCGCCCTGACCGAACGCTTCCCGATCTACCCGGCCTGAGGGTTCTGATCGCGCGAGGCCAGCTCTGGCCTCGCCGCTTCGAATCTGGTCCTATCGGCCTCATCAAAGGTCCGCGCCGCAGGGCGCGGGCTTTTTGCGTTTGAAACGCGGCTGACCTGTCCTATCAAGGGCCGAGCCCCGAGGCGGGCCTCGGCTTTCGTGGACACGACAAACGGGAGTTTCCCCATGCGCTGCCCCTTCTGTGGCGGAGACGAGACACAGGTCAAGGACTCGCGTCCGACCGAGGACAACACCGCCATCCGCCGGCGACGCGTGTGTTCGACCTGCGGTGGCCGATTCACCACCTTCGAGCGGGTGCAGCTGCGCGAGCTGATGGTGGTCAAACGCTCCGGCCGCCGGGTGCCCTTCGACCGGGAGAAGCTGATGCGCTCCGTCGAGACGGCCGTGCGCAAGCGTCCCGTCGATCCGGAGCGGATCGAGCGCATGGTCAGCGGCATCGTGCGCCAGCTGGAAAGCACGGGCGAGGGCGAGGTGACCAGCGAGGTCATCGGCACCCATGTCATGGAGGGGCTGAAGAACATCGACAGCGTCGCCTATGTGCGCTTTGCCTCGGTTTACAAGAATTTCCGCGAGGCCAAGGACTTCGAGGCCCTGATCGGCGAGCTGAACAACCCGGCCGCAGGTCCGCTGGAGGACGAGTGAGCAGCGTGGTGTCAGGAGGGGCGGGGCAGGTCTCGGCCTTCGACGCCAGGGCGATGCGGGCCGCGATCGCGCTGGCCGCGCGCGGACTGGGGCGTGTCTGGCCCAACCCCTCGGTCGGCGCGCTGATTGTCGCGGGCGAGGGGGCTGAGCGGCGGATTGTTGGGCGCGGCGTCACCGCGCGCCCAGGTGGACCGCATGCCGAAGTCAGCGCCTTGCGCAGCGCTGGCGAAGCCGCACGCGGGGCCACCGCCTATGTCACGCTGGAGCCCTGTTCGCACTACGGCCGCACGCCGCCCTGTTCGCTGGCGCTGGTCGAGGCGGGCGTGCGCCGGGTGGTCGTTGGCTGTCTTGATCCCAACCCGCGCGTCTCCGGCCGTGGCATCGCGATCCTGCGCGAGGCCGGTGTGGATGTGGTGGCGGGCGTTGAGGAAGAGGCCGCGCGCTGGCTGCATGCGGGACACAATCTGCGCGTGACCGCCATGCGACCGCTGGTGATGCTGAAGCTCGCTGTCTCTGCCGATGGCGGCATCGGCCGGCACGGGGAGGGGCAGGTGGCGATCACCGGGCCCGAGGCGCGGGCGATGGTGCATGGTCTCCGGGCCAGATATGACGCCATTCTGGTCGGCATCGGCACCGTGCTTGCTGATGATCCGGAGCTGACCTGCCGTCTGCCCGGCATGGGCAACCGCTCACCGGTGCGCGTGGTGCTGGACCGGCAGGCGCGCCTGCCGCTGACGAGCCGGATGGTGCGCGGTGCTGCCGATGTACCGGTGTGGGTGATCGCCGGCAATGACGCGGATCCGGAAAGGGTCGAGGCGCTGACAGCAGCCGGCGTGCTGGTGATCCGCGTTCCGCCCAGTGACGCGGGCATCGACCCGCTTGTCGCCGTGACGGCGCTGGCCAATCGCGGCATCACCCGGCTGATGGTGGAGGGCGGGGCGCAGGTGGCTGCCAGTTTCCTCGACGCCGGACTGATCGACGAGGCCTTCATCTTCACCGGACGGCCAAGCCTTGGGCCCGGCGCAATCCTGCCCTTCGCCGGACGCCCCTTGGCGGCACTGACCGAATGCCCCACTTACCGGCTGGCCGGAACCGCCGTGCATGGCCCGGACCGGCTGACGCGCCTGGCGCGCAAGGAGATCTGACATGTTCACTGGTATCGTCACCGACGTCGGCGTGATCCGCTCGGTCATCGACATCCCCGCCGGCAAGCGCACGCGCATTTCCACCGTCTATGACCCGGACGGCATTGACCTCGGCGCCTCCATCGCCTGCGGCGGGCCGTGCCACACGGTGACCGCCAAGGGGCGCGACGGCGAGGGCAACTGGTTCGAGGTGGAAAGTGGCGCGGAGACCTTGCGCCTGACGACCGCGAAGGACTGGCGCGCGGGCATGCGCCTCAACCTCGAGCGCTCGCTGTCGCTGGGCACGGAACTGGGCGGCCATCTGGTGCTCGGCCATGTTGACGGGCTGGCGCGCATCGTCACGCGCCGGGATCACCCGGACAGCGTCTACTACCGCTTTGACACGACGCCCGACTTTGCCCGCTTCATCGCCCGCAAGGGGTCGGTTGCCCTCGATGGCACGTCCCTGACGGTCAACGAGGTCGAGGGAACCGAGTTTTCCGTGTTCCTCATTCCCCATACCCTCAGCGCCACCACATGGGGGGAACGGCAGGAAGGTGACCACGTTAATCTTGAAGTGGACATGATGGCGCGCTATGCCGCGCGCCTTGCCGAATTCGACCGATAGGCAGCCCTTCAAGCCGAGGGCTGGACAAACGGGGTCAGGCATGGTTCCTGACCCCTTACAATCTCAAGTGAAAGCGACCGACCGATGAGCTCCGCCCCGCACGTCCTGATTATCGAAGCCCGATTCTACGAAGATATCGCTGACGCCCTGTATGAAGGCGCGGCCAAGGCGCTCGAGACGGCCGGGGCGACTCATGACCGCATCCAGGTGCCCGGTGTGCTCGAGATCCCCGCTGCCCTGTCGATGGTGCTGACCTCGATGGAAAACGAGGGCACGTTCTACGACGGCTTCGTGCTGCTCGGCTGTGTCATTCGCGGCGAGACCACGCATTATGATATCGTTGCCAATGAATCGGCCCGCGTCATCATGGACCTCATCGTCGACGCGGACCTGGCTGTCGGCAATGGCATCCTGACCGTCGAAAACGACGATCAGGCCTGGGCTCGTGCCCGCATGACCGACAAGGACAAGGGTGGTGCAGCCTCCCGCGCGGCGCTCGACATGATCGCCCTGCGTGAGAAGCTCGGGGTCTGAGACACGATGACTGACGGGGCAGACAACGCAGCCAGCCGGGGTGTCAAACCGGCCAACAAGCGCGGCACCGCCCGCCTCGGCGCGGTGCAGGCACTCTACCAGATGGATATCGGCGGCTCGTCGCTGACCGATGTCATCAATGAGTTCACCGCATTCCGTCTTGGCAAGGAAGTCGACGGCGCCCAGTACCTGGACGCCGACGAACACTACTTCAAGTCGGTGGTGAAGGGCGTTGTGGAAGACCAGCGGGTGATCGACCCGTTCATCCACACCGCGCTGGCCGAAGACTGGCCGCTGAAGCGGATCGACAGCCTGCTGCGCGCCATCCTGCGCGCTGGCAGCTTCGAGCTGCTGCGCCGCCGGGACGTGCCGCCCAAGGTGATCATTTCCGAGTACATCGACATCGCCAAGGCGTTCTATTCCGACGACGAGCCGCCGCTCGTCAACGGCGTGCTCGACCGTCTGGCGCATGAGCTGCGCAGTGCGGAACTGCCGCCGCGCGTGCAGGCCGATGACGATGAGGATGCCGGCGGACCGGCAGACAAGACGGACTGAAGGCAACATTGATGGCTGGCGACAGGCCGCACGAGTTCGCGCTGATCAGGCGCTACTTCGCTCCTCTTGCCAGCGATCCCGGTGCCCTCGGCCTGACCGATGACGCAGCAACCCTGACGCCATCGCCGGGCTGCGAGCTGGTCCTGACCAAGGACCTCCTTGCGGCCGATGTGCATTTCTTTTCCCACGATCCGGCGGAGGCCATTGCCGCCAAGGCGCTGCGGGTGAACCTGTCGGATCTTGCCGCCAAGGGCGCGCGGCCGCGCGGCTATCTGCTCGGGCTTGCCCTGCCGCAGGACTGGACGGCGGAGTGGCTGGAAGCGTTCTGCGCCGGCCTTGCGCGCGATCAGGCCAGCTTTGGCATCACGCTGCTTGGCGGCGATACCATTGCCTCCGGTGGCAAGCTGCTGCTGTCTGTGACCGCCATTGGCGAAGTGCCGGTGGGCCTTGCGGTTCGGCGCAATGGCGCAAGGGCTGGGGATCTCATCTATGTCACCGGCACGCTGGGCGATTCCGCCCTGGGTGTCCGGCTGCGCTATGAGCCGGATCTGGCGGCCCGCCTGGGGCTGGATGCGGCCTGCACCGATTACCTACTGGATCGCTATCTGCTGCCACAGCCGCGCTGCGGACTGGCGGACGCGGTGCTGGCCCATGCCAGCGCGGCCATGGACATCTCCGATGGTCTGACCGGCGATGGCGGACATATGGCGGCAGCCTCCGGCGTTGACCTTCACATCGACATCGACGCCATTCCCCTCTCGCCCGCAGCACAGGCTGTGCTTGCCCGCGATCCGGCCCGGCTGGCAACGTGTCTCGGCGGCGGTGATGACTATGAACTGCTTGTCGCTGTCCCCGCGGATCGTGCCGGCCTGCTGGAGGCGGACGCGCGCGCGGCCGGCGTTGCACTTGCCTGTATCGGCAAGGCGGTGAGTGCTGAGGCAAGCACCGGGGTGCTTCGGTATTTTCGCAAGGGCGCAAGTTTTCCGCTTGCAGGCGACGGCGGCTTCCGACACTTTTGATGGTGAGCCGGGTGAAAGCTCCGGTGCCCCGCCCTTACTGTCTCCCTCGCCCGCAGGACATGCCTGCTTCTGGCCGAGGCGGAGTTTTCATCATGAGCCATCCGTCTTCCGCAGTTGACGCCGCTGCCGGTGTCGACGACCGTATTGCCCGTCGCAATGTTGCCTTGCTCGCCTTTGCCCAGGCCCTGGGCGGCGCATCGGCCTCCATCGTGATTGCCACCGGGCCGCTGATCGGCTCGGCCCTGCTCGGGTCCGACAAGTCACTCGCGACGCTGCCTGTGTCCTTCATGGTGCTGGGCACCGCGCTTGGCATGTTGCCGGCCGGCATGATCATGCGCCGCTTCGGCCGCCGGCACAGTTTTCTCGGATCCTCCATCGGCGGCACCTTTACGTCGCTGCTCGCGGCATGGGCAGTAATTGTCGCTGACTTCTGGCTGTTCACGCTGGCCTGCGCCGCCATGGGCTTCGTGACGGCCTTCGTGCAGCAGTTCCGGTTTGCTGCCGCGGACACGGCGAGCCCGGCGTTCCGGCCGCGAGCGATTTCCTGGGTGATGGCAGGCGGTATTCTGGCGGGCGTGATCGGTCCGCAGACCGTGATCCTGACCCGTGACCTGTTCGCGCCGATCCTGTTTGCCGGCACCTACGTGGCGCTGGCCGGACTGTCGTTCCTTGCCTTTCTGGTGCTTTGGTTCCTGAAGTCGCCGCCGCCGATGGCCAAAGCACAGGCCGGTGATGCCCGCCCGCTCAGCGAGATCATGCGCCAGTCCGGCTTCATCGTCGCCGTCACCTGCGGCATCGTCTCCTATGCCCTGATGAGCCTGGTCATGACCGCGACCCCGCTGGCGATGATCGGCTGCGGCCTGACAACGACCGACGCGGCGCTGGCGATCCAGTGGCACGTGCTGGCGATGTTCGGCCCGAGCTTCTTCACCGGTTCGCTGATTGCCCGCTTTGGCGTGCGCACCATCGTGCTGGTCGGCCTGGCGCTGCTGTGTGGCTGCGCGGTGATTGCCTTGAGCGGTGAGGAGGTCGGCCATTTCTGGGTGGCGCTGATCCTGCTGGGTGTTGGCTGGAACTTCGGCTTCATCGGTGCGACGACCATGCTGACCGCCTGCTACCGCCCGTCGGAACGCAACATGGTCCAGTCCGCCAATGACTTTCTGGTGTTCGGCTTTGTCGCCTTCGCCTCGTTCTCGTCCGGATCGCTGCTGTACAATTTCGGCTGGGGCACGGTGAACATGCTGGTGTTCCCGGTCACCGCAATCTGCGTCGTTATGATGCTGGTGCTGCGCCGCAGTTCAACCGACGATGCGCTGGCTTAAGTAAAAAGCCGGTTGTACATAAGGGATTATCGCGCTGCGAAAAATGATGCACTGCGGCTGCCGCAGTGCAAGGACGGAAGTGCTGATGTTCTCGTCAGTTTCTGCAGGTAGAGCTTGACCAACCCCACTTGTTACCTGTTACCGTGGCCCCGTTGTCCCGTGCCGGGGAATTGATCGGGTACTTGCCAAAACCAGAAGGCACACGCACGGGGCCGGTCTGCAGCTCCTTGCCGCATAACAGAAATCCGAAACAGCATGGCGAGGGCTGCGCGTCACTTGGGGAGGACTCATGACCGAGCTTGTCGTTGTCATAGCATGCGGATTCCTGGCGATTGGCTACGGGATCTGGGCCATTCAGTCCGTCATGGCAGCCGATGCCGGAAATGCACGGATGCGGGAGATCGCGGGGGCGATCCAGGAAGGCGCACAGGCTTATCTGACCCGCCAGTATTCGACCATCGCCGTTGCCGGTGTCGTGATCTTCATTCTCGGGGCCTTGCTCCTGGGCATGCTGGTCGCCATCGGCTTTGCCGCAGGCGCGATCCTGTCGGCGCTGGCCGGCTTCATCGGCATGCATGTGTCCGTGCGGGCCAATGTGCGTACCGCGCAGGCCTCGGCCAAGAGCCTTGCCGCCGGTCTCGAGATCGCCTTCAAGTCCGGTGCCGTCACCGGCATGCTGGTGGCTGGTCTCGCGCTTCTCGGCGTTGCCGTCTACTACGCGGTGCTGACCGGTGGCCTCGGCTATGCCGCCACCGACCGCGTCGTCATCGATGCCCTTGTGGCTCTCGGCTTCGGCGCGTCGCTGATCTCGATCTTTGCCCGTCTGGGCGGTGGCATCTTCACCAAGGGTGCGGATGTCGGCGGCGACCTGGTCGGCAAGGTCGAGGCCGGCATTCCGGAAGATGATCCGCGCAATCCGGCAACCATCGCCGACAACGTGGGCGACAACGTCGGTGACTGCGCCGGCATGGCGGCGGACCTGTTCGAGACCTACGCGGTGACGCTGGTGGCCACCATGGTGCTGGCGGCGATCTATTTCGCCGGAACGCCTTCGACCTCCGCGGCTATGCTTTATCCGCTGACCATCGGCGGGGCCTGCATCATCACCTCGATCATCGGCACCTTCTTCGTGAAGCTCGGTGCCAACAACTCCATCATGGGCGCGCTCTACAAGGGCTTCATCGCCACGTCAGTGCTGTCGCTGATCATCCTCTATCCGGTCACCTCCTGGGTGTTCGGCGGCATGGACGGGGTGCTCACCACATCGCGTGGCCTCAGCTTCACGCCGATGGACCTTTATCTGTGCGGCATCGCGGGTCTGGCCGTCACCGGCCTGATCATCTGGGTGACGGAGTACTACACCGGCACCGGCTTCCGCCCCGTGCGCTCCATCGCCCAGGCCTCGGTCACCGGCCATGGCACCAACGTCATCCAGGGCCTTGCCATCTCGATGGAAGCAACCGCCCTGCCGGCGATCATCATCATCGCCGGTATCATCGTCACCTATTCGCTGGCTGGCCTGTTCGGGATTGCCATCGCGGTGACGACCATGCTGGCGCTGGCTGGCATGGTGGTGGCGCTCGACGCCTTCGGTCCGGTCACCGACAACGCCGGCGGCATTGCCGAAATGGCGGATCTGCCGGCGTCGGTCCGTGTCACAACCGATGCGCTCGATGCGGTCGGCAACACGACAAAGGCCGTGACCAAGGGCTACGCCATCGGCTCGGCCGGTCTCGGCGCCCTGGTGCTGTTTGCCGCCTACACCGAGGATCTGCGCTTCTTCATCGCCAACTCGGACAAGTACCCCTACTTCCAGGGCCTGACCAACGAGACACTCGATTTCTCGCTGTCCAACCCTTACGTGGTCGTGGGGCTCTTCTTCGGCGGCCTGCTGCCGTATCTGTTCGGCGGCATCGCCATGACGGCTGTCGGCCGTGCGGCGGCGGCTGTGGTGGAGGAAGTGCGGCGGCAGTTCCGCGAAAAGCCGGGCATCATGGCGGGCACCGAGCGGCCGGACTATGGCCGGGCGGTCGACATGCTGACCAAGGCGGCGATCCGCGAGATGATCGTGCCGTCGATGCTGCCGGTGCTGTCGCCGATTGCCGGCTTTTTTATCATCAACATGATCGCCGGCAAGGCCAACGCCTTTGCCGCGCTCGGCGCCATGCTGCTCGGCATCATCATCACGGGCCTGTTCGTGGCCCTGTCGATGACCGCCGGCGGCGGTGCCTGGGACAATGCGAAGAAGTACATCGAGGATGGCCATCACGGCGGCAAGGGCTCTGACGCCCACAAGGCCGCGGTGACCGGCGACACGGTCGGTGACCCCTACAAGGACACCGCCGGTCCGGCCGTCAACCCGATGATCAAGATCGCCAACATCGTCGCCCTGCTGCTCCTCGCCGTGCTGGCGCATTGAGGACAGGGGCATCGCGGCCCTTGAAAGAGAAAAGGCCCCGGAGTGATCCGGGGCCTTTTGTTCTTTGGGGAGCCTGCGGCGTCCGGACAGCAGTGCCCCGTGCGGGGATCCAGCTGCGTCGAAGCTTGATGCGTCCGTTCGAGTGGTCAGTCCGTGTGGATCCCCGCACAAGTCTGAACAACGGGGCGGGGATGACGCCGGAGAGAGGGAGAGGGGCAGGGGCGACGGGCGAGGAGGCAGCGGCGACGCGGCGTGGCAAGCAGGAGGACGGGTGCGGGCTGGCGGACAGAAATCAGCGCAAGCGCCGGAACGCAAAAAAGCCCCGGAGTGATCCGGGGCCTTTGGCTTTGATGACGTACAGTCGCAACTGCCTTACAGGCCGAGCGACGGGGTGGTGGCGCCGCGCAGGATCTGGGTGATGAAGCCGTAGTCGGCACCGCCCGTGCGCGTGGTGCGGGTGATGAAGTCGAACACCTTGCCATCCTGCATGCCGTAGTTGGCGATGTCCTTGACGAAGCCGTCCTCGTCGAAATAGACGGCAACGACGCGCTGTTCGACGATCTTGTTGCCCATGAAGGCGGTGGTCTCGGACACCTGCGAGATGTAATAATAGGTCAGGCCGCTGATGTCGGAGGTGGTGGACGGCGAGCCGAGCACCAGCTCGACGTTTTCCTTGCTCGAGCCGACCTGAACCTGCTGCAGCATGTCCGGGGAAATGGAATGGCCGTGATTGAAGGTCTGGGTGAAGCAGCCTCCAACGGTCAGGCCGAGGAGAATCGGAAGCATCACCACATGCGACTTGATCTTCATTCCTGCGTTCCCGTTCCCATTGAACCGGAGCCGGAGCCCGGTGCGTATCTGAATTCGTTCCTTGGCAAAGCGAGTAACCTGCGTTAGGGCACAAGGCAACACCCACAGTCACCGCATTGCGAGAGGCTTGATATGGTTTTTGGCCTGTTTCGCCGCCGGACACAACCATCCGAATACGTCCTTTATGGCGCCATCGTGGCTCAGGCCCGGCAGCCTGTGTTTTATGCTGACCTCGGCGCTCCCGATACAGTCGACGGGCGTTTCGACATGATCATCCTGCATGCCATGTTGCTGTTCCGACGGCTGCAAGGAGAAGGCAAGGAAGCCGTCGCCGTGTCGCAATCGGTCTTTGACATCTTCTTTGCCGATATGGACGGCTCTCTGCGCGAGATGGGCATCTCCGACAATGCCGTGCCTAAAAAGGTCAAGCGCATGGCCGAGGCCTTCTTCGGCCGCGCCGCTGCCTATGGCGCAGCCATCGATGCCGGTGATCTCAATGCGCTGGCTGCTGCCATCGACCGAAATTTTTTCCCCGAAAGCTCCAGTCCGGCCGCCGCACTGGCGCTGGCCCGCTATGCCATGGCCGCCGGCCCGGCGCTGGCGGCAGTTCCGGTGGGCGATGTCCTCGCCGCCAAGCTGTCCTGGCCTGATCCGCAGTCCATGGCGGAAGGATCTGCTCATGTCTGATGTTGCCTTTCCCCTCAGCCACCGTTTCGATGTTGCCCGCCTCGGCAACAAGTCGCAGATGGTCAAGATTGTTCCCGACACCGCAGAGCTTGCCCGCATGGCGGAGGCCTACGGTCTCGTCGAACTCACGTCCCTAACGGCTGACCTCGAAGTTCGTCCCTGGCACAAGGCCGGCGCCTTTGTCATCGGCACTGTGACGGCCAAAGGCGCGCAGCGCTGCGTGGTGACGCTGGAGCCGGTGCCGATGCAGGTGAGCGACAGTTTCGAGCGCGCCTATGAGCCGGCTCCGGCGGTCGGCCGCCGCGCTCCGGACCTGGCCGAAGACGGCGAGATCGAGATCGATCTGGAGGCTCCCGAGCCGCCGGATGAAATCGTCGATGGCATTATCGATCTGGGGGCGCTGGTGTGTGAGCAGTTCGTGCTGGCGCTGGATCCGTTCCCGAGGGCCCCTGGCGCGGAACTGGCCTTCAAGGCGCCGGTGGAAGCCGATGAAGCAGAAGACGAACGGCCCAATCCTTTTGCCGTCTTGCAAAAGCTGAAAGATCAGGATCCGCAGTAACCCGGCCATCCCGCGTCGGAGTATCGCAACGAATTCGGTTGGAAATGGCGCGTTCGGGGTCAGTATAAGCCCGGTCCCGATCCTGAAAACGGTTGTCTCGCGCCTCGAAACCGCTATGTTCGCTGCGCTGCGGCCCCTCACGGGCCGGGGACGCGACCGGCTGAGCGTGGGGCAGTCTAGTCCGGCGCGGAGACTGACCCGTTCGTGGCGCGTCGTCCGCCGCTCTGAAGGACAACAAGAACCTGCCAATGGCGAAACCCATTCATATTGCTCTCGATGTCATGGGCGGTGATGCTGGCGCGGAAATGGTGCTTCCGGGCGCCGAGCTTGCGCTTCTGCGTCATCCCGACATCCGCTTCCTTCTCTATGGCAATGAGCGCGTCGTGCTGCCCTTGCTGGAGAAGTACCCGCGCCTGCGCGATGCCTCGACCTTCTTTCATTGCGATGTCGCTGTGGCAATGGACGCCAAGCCGAGCCAGGCGCTGCGCCAGGGCCGCTGGCGCTCGTCCATGTGGCGGGCCATCGAGGCGGTGAAGACGGGCGATGCCGATGTCGCCGTCTCGGCCGGCAACACCGGCGCGCTGATGGCCATGTCCAAGTTCTGCCTGCGCACTATGGCGAATATCGAACGCCCCGCCATCGCCGCGATCTGGCCGACCGCGCGCGGCGAGTCCGTCGTGCTTGATGTGGGCGCGTCCATCGGCGCGGATGCCCAGCAGCTCATCGATTTCGCCATCCTCGGCGGTGCCATGGCGCGCGCGCTGTTCGGCGTGCAAAAGCCGACCGTTGGCCTCCTGAACATTGGCGTCGAGGAGGTCAAGGGGCTGGAGGAAGTCCGCACAGCGGGCCGGATCCTCAAGGAAGTGCCGTTCCGGTCCTTCTCCTATGCCGGCTTTGTCGAGGGCGATGATCTCGGCAAGGGCACGGTCGATGTCGTGGTGACCGAAGGGTTTGCCGGCAACATCGCGCTGAAGACGGCGGAAGGCACGGCCAAGCAGATTGGCGGCTACCTGAAGGCGGCGATGCAGCGGACGTTGCTCGCCAAGCTTGGCTATCTGCTGGCCAAGGGTGCCTTTGACCGGCTGCGCGAGAAGATGGATCCGCGCAAGGTCAACGGCGGGGTGTTCCTCGGTCTCAATGGCGTCGTCATCAAGAGCCACGGCGGCACCGACGCCGAAGGCTTTGCCGCCGCAATCGCCCTTGCCCATGGCATGGTGCGCAACGAACTCATTCACAAGATCGCACAGGACCTGGTCCACTATCATCGTGGCCGGTTTGCAGTGCCCTCTGACAACTCTGAAGGTGAAGTGTGAGCGTGATCCGTTCGACCGTTCTCGGTTGCGGCAGCTATCTGCCCGAGAAGTTTCTCACCAATGAAGAACTGGCGTCCATGGTCGACACCAGCGACGACTGGATCGTCCAGCGCACGGGCATCCGCAAGCGCCACATCGCCTCGGAAGGCGAGTTCACCTCGCATCTGGCGGTCAAGGCAGCCCGCCGCGCGCTGGACAATGCCGGCTTTGAGGCGAAGGACATCGACGTCATCATCCTGGCGACGGCAACGCCGGACAACACGTTTCCGGCGACGGCGGTGACCGTCCAGCATGAACTGGGCATGCATCACGGCTTTGCCTTTGACATTCAGGCTGTCTGTTCGGGATTCGTGTTTGCCTTGGCGACGGCCGACAATTTCCTGCGCTCCGGCCAGGCGCGCCGCACCCTTGTGATCGGGGCCGAGACCTTCTCACGCATCCTTGATTGGCAGGACCGCACCACCTGCGTCCTCTTCGGCGATGGCGCCGGGGCCGTGGTGCTGGAAGCACGCCAGGCTGAAGGGTCTATCGCCGACCGCGGCATCCTGACGACACATCTGCGCTCGGACGGCAGCCACAAGTCCAAGCTCTATGTCGATGGCGGGCCGTCCTCGACACAGACGGTCGGCCACCTGCGCATGGAAGGCAAGGAAGTCTTCAAGCATGCGGTCGGCATGATCACCGACGTGATCGAAGATGCCTACAAGGCCACCGGTCTCGGTTCGGACGATCTCGACTGGTTCGTGCCGCATCAGGCCAACAAGCGCATCATCGATGCCAGCGCCAAGAAGCTCGGCATCGCTCCGGAGAAGGTGGTGACCACGGTCGACCAGCACGGCAACACCTCGGCGGCCTCTATCCCGCTGGCGCTGGATGCGGCGGTGCGCGATGGCCGAATCAAGCGCGGCGATCTCGTCATGCTGGAAGCCATGGGTGGCGGCTTCACCTGGGGCTCCGCGCTGCTGCGCTGGTGAGGAAACTCGCCTTGCGCCCGCCTGCGGGCGCAAGAGCGGGTTGACCGGTCGCGGCGGACACAATACCGTATTGGCGAACGTAACTTTTGCAGCAAAATCAGCCGGATCGATGATTTGAGGCAAGGAGGGGCCATGGGCAGCAAGACCGTGACGCGCGCAGACCTATGTGAAGCCGTCTATCAGAAGGTGGGTCTCTCGCGAACGGAGTCCGCCGAACTGGTCGAGCGTGTCTTGGCGGAGATATCCGACTGCCTTGTGACTGGCGAATCCGTCAAACTCTCGTCATTCGGGTCCTTCGTTGTCCGTTCCAAGGGTGAGCGGATCGGGCGCAACCCGAAGACCGGTGAAGAGGTGCCAATCTCGCCGCGGCGGGTGATGGTGTTCAAGCCGAGCAACATCCTCAAGCAGAAGATCAACGAGACGCTGGCCGGTGAGGGGCACGACGCCTGATTCTGCCCGCGGTTCCGGACTGCCGCTCTGGCGATGGTTGCCGGCCGATGTCAGATGTGGTGCCGCGCCTCGACCTGTATCGCTGCACAAGGGGAGCTGGCGCCTCGGCTGAGGGCTGGTATTGCCATAGCTTTGGGGCCATTGCTTTTCCAGTTCGCCCGGTGATCGGCGTTCGTCGAGGGACTGATCGCCGGGATTTGCCTGACTTGTGCGGATTGCCGTCAGACTTTCTTGTTTTTGCCGCGTGCCCTTGCAACTCGTTTAGACTGGGGACGGCGGGATTCGCGGCAGTGAACCTGTTTGACTGAAGGCAGGCTGGCCATGCCTGCGCGAAGCGAGACCGGCAGATGCCGGGGAGAAACGATCACCATGTCGCTTGAGAAAAGCCCGGATGCGTTTCGCACCATCAGCGAGGTGGCCGAGGATCTCGACCTGCCACAACACGTGCTGCGCTTCTGGGAGACCCGTTTTACCCAGATCAAGCCGCTGAAGCGCGGCGGTGGCCGCCGCTATTATCGCCCCGATGACGTCGAACTGCTGCGCGGCATCCGGCATCTCCTTTACGGCGAAGGCTATACGATCAAGGGCGTTCAGCGCATCCTGAAGGAACAGGGTCCGCGCTTCGTAATGCAGATCTGGCGCGAGGACGCCATTCCCTTGTCCGTTGCAGCGCGCGTCGATCTTGAAGACGACGAAGACGAGACACCTCGCCTGGAAACGCCGGTTCGCCGGCCAGCCGTGGTCGAGCAAGCGCCGGCCCCGGCGCGTGCTGAGCCCGGTCACGGTCTGCCGAGCGAAGTCCTGCCAAAAGGCCTCCTGTCCGATGATGATCCGCGCGTGCACGCCGCTCAGGCCAAGAGCAGCAGCTTCCGGTTCATGGAGCGGTTTCGCGCCGAAAAGGGGGAGGTGCATGCTGGAGGCAACGCAGCCCTTTCGAAGGACGACGTCAGGCGCCTTCAGGCGACCCTGTTTGAACTGCTGGAGTGCAAGAGACTTCTCGATCAGGCGCGCTGATCGAAGCTCGTTTGTTGATCTGGGCGGTGTCCTTGACAAAAGGCAGCAGAGCGCACATCTTCTAATTGAAGATTTCGAGGTGGGAACGGCCTCCCCACGCACCCGCAAGGGTTAGTAGCCGCAAGGTGAAGAGATCCAGGACTTGGCACCCTGGCGAAAATAGAAAGCCCCGCTTCAGCGGGGTTTTTTATTTGGTCGCGATCAGATGCCCCTTGCGCAGACGCCGTTCCAGTTTGTCCCGGTCAATCGGATATGTGGACTTCACGAGATAGAACTCGCCCGCAACAGGTTTGGCCAAGACTGCCACCAGAACAATCAGGCCGACTGCATTTACCTCTCTGACAAGTTCAAATCCCTGGTGCAGGTGCTTGGGCGATTGACCGACATGCGTTGGGTCGACGACTGTCTGCGACAGGTAAGGAAGGCATGACAGGAACGTATCTGGATGAGATTTCCAAGCGTGTTTCTGGGCCGGAATTGTGAATGAGACTTGGCCCTCGGGCAGCATCAAGCCAAATCGGCTGAAATGATGGACCGGGAGGGCAGCAAGTACAAGCGGCCGAAATCGCGGTGGACGATTGTCTCGTGTCAACTGCCATGCCCCGTCAATCAAGGCATATTGGCATGGCACGGAAAGGTTGTCGATTTCTTGAGTGCACCCTGAGGTGCTGAAGGGAAGGCTTCAACCAGGGACGGGCTGACTGTCTTCTGTGTTGTCCTGGGCGGCACTTCTGGGGGAAGTGCGAGACAACATCGTGATTTGGTCGGGCAGGCCGGATTTGAACCGACGACCCCTTGACCCCCAGTCAAGTGCGCTACCAGGCTGCGCTACTGCCCGACTGCGCCCTCTCTAACCGCTTCGCTTCGCCGACGCAAGGCTTGCGTGGTTGGGCTGTCCACAGATGGCTGGCTTCGGTGGCGGAACGCATGACGCCGGTCATACAGCTTGTCGGCGGCGATCAGGCCCCAGGCGAGGCCGATCAGCAGGAAGAGGTGGCGCCAGCGGTCGATGTCGATGACGACGCCGACGAAGACATGCACCAGGAGCACGGCGAAGAGGCACTGGGCGAAGGGCGTCCAGGGGCGGTGCCGGAACAGCTGACGTCCCAGCGCCACAAGCGTCCACAGCATCAGCATCGGCCAGACGATACCGCCGAGCCAGCCATAGGCGGTGAAGGCCTTCATGTAGACGTTGTGCTCGTCTTCGGGGAAGTATTTGTTGAACTCAAGCGGCCCAAGGCCCAGCGGGCGTTCCATCGCCATTTCGAAGCCCAGGCTGTAGCGGGCAAAGCGGCCGAGACGTGATCCGTCATAGGGCTGCACCAGCTTGGCACGTTCAGCGAACAGGTCGGAGACCTGATCGATCGACAGCGCGACAAGAAGCAGAAGCGCAATCCCCAGCACGCCGGCACCTGCCAGCAGGAGCAGTCGAAACCGGCGGGCTGGCCGCTGTTCATTGACGAGGAGCAACAGATACAGGACGACGCCCGCGACCGCCATCATGCCCCAGGCACCGCGCGAAAACGACAGGAAGATCCCGAGTACCAGGACCGGCAGGGCGATCAGGGCGAGGCCCCAGGTCGATGGGGCACCCGTCATCACTCGGCGCAGCAGCAGCAGTGTCGGCAGGAGAAGAAACGGGCCGAAGACGTTCGGATCCTCGAACGTGCCCTTTGCGCGCAGGTTCCGGACAAAGGCCTCGCCGCCCGGGATGAGATCAAAGAAGCCAAGAATGCCCAGTAGGGCGCAGAAGAACGCGCTGGCAATATAGGCACGCTCGACGATGACAACCCGGTCTGGCCGCTCTGTAATCAGGGCGGCGTAGAACATGGCCGTGGCGCCGAGAAAGGCTGCAACCGCCATATGCATGGTACCCGCCGGCAGGTCGCGGGCGAAGGGCACCGCCATGATGCCGCCAGCCATGAACAGCAGCAGCAGTACGATCATCGGCCCGATCTCGCGCCGGAATTTCAGTCCGGCCAGCAGCCAGATGACCATCAGCAGCGCCACCAGCAGCTCATAGGGCGCAGGTTCGGCGATGACAAAGCCGCCAAGGAACACCGCCAGCCACAGGGCCGCATCGCCGAGCCGGCGGAGGGGCAGGCCCCGTCCGCGCAGAAACCCGCTTGGCGCAGCCGCTGTGAGAGCGTCGCTCAATACGCGTTCTCCGTGTTGAGTAGCCGCGCCGGCGTCAGGGCAAGGATCTTGATGTCGAACAGGATCGACCAGTTCTCGATGTAGTAGAGGTCGAACTCGACGCGCTTCTGGATCTTTTCCTGCGTGTCGACTTCGCCGCGCCAGCCGTTGATCTGGGCCCAGCCCGTGACACCCGGCTTCACCTTGTGCCGGGCGAAATAGCCGTAGACGACCTCATCCCAGGTCTGGTCATTGGTGTGGGCGTTGACGGCATGGGGGCGCGGGCCGACGAGCGACAAGGTGCCGGCAAGCACGTTGAAGAGCTGCGGCAGTTCATCGATGGAGGTGCGGCGGATGAAACGGCCGACCTTGGTCACGCGCGGGTCGCCCTTGGTGACGACCTTTTTCGCCGCCGGATCCGCCATGTCAGCGAACATCGAGCGGAACTTCAGCACGTCGATGATCTCGTTGTTGAAGCCGTAGCGCTTCTGACGGAACAGCACCGGCCCCTTGCTGTCGAGCTTGATGGCAATGGCCGTGGCCAGCATCACCGGCGCAAGCGCAACGATGGCAAGACTTGCCACCACCACGTCGAACACGCGCTTGGCGACCATGTCCCAGTCGGTGATCGGCTTTTCGACCACGTCGACGAAGGGAACCGTGCCGATGAAGGATGAGCCACGGGTGCGGAAGCGCATCTTGTCGGTGTGGGCGGACAGGCGGATGTCGATCGGCAGGACCCAGAGCTTGCGCAGCAACTCGAGGACGCGCTGCTCCGCTCTCAGCGGGATGCAGACGATCAGCATGTCGATGCGGGCGCGGCGAGCGAATTCCACCAGCGCATCGATGTTGCCGAGTTTCGGGTAGCCGGCGACAACGGCCGGCGAGCGGTCATTGGCGCGGTCGTCGAAGATGCCGCAGATTCGGATGTCGTTGTCTTTCTGCGATTCCAGTTCGTGAATGAGATCGGCCGCCGCCGTCCCGCCGCCAACGATGACGGCGCGGCGTTCCAGCCGGCCATTGGCCATCCAACGCCGCACCAGGCGCGACAGCAGGAACCGTTCGGTCAGAAGTGCCGCAAGACCGGCGGCATACCAGGTGCCGATGGCAGTCGCCGGCACATGGACGGTCAGGGGCGTGGTGGCGATGGCGATGGCGAACATCGCAAACACCAGCGTCCAGCCGCCGCCAATTCGCCCGGCCTGGGCCAGCCCGGCGCGCATCACCGGCACCTGATAGCAGTCAAAGGCATGGAAGAAGGCGAGCGCAGAGACGAGGGCCGCGCCAAGCAGCAGGAGCATCAGTCCCGGAGCGGCAAAGCCGGCCCCGGTGAGCGCGAGAACCGCAAGGCCGGAGAAAAGCACAAGGGCGGCGTCGACCAGACGGACAACACCCTCCAGCACCGGTTGCGAGATGCCGTCGGAACGCAGGCTGTCGGCGATGCGCAAGGCATCGGCCGACATCATCGGCTGGGTGATCTCGGGGCGATGCCCTGCGTCGCCCGAAGTGCTGCGGCGCAGTTCATCGGCCAGCCGTCTGCGC
Organism: Pannonibacter carbonis; assembly: GCF_003012935.1. GTDB lineage: Bacteria > Pseudomonadota > Alphaproteobacteria > Rhizobiales > Stappiaceae > Pannonibacter > Pannonibacter carbonis. The sequence goes on from NZ_PUDR01000003.1 coordinate 259,279, forward strand.
AGCGCCTCTGCGTCCTCGACGGACGCATCGGGGGCTGTCGTCTCTGGCTGAGCGGGGAGGGGCTGGTCGGCTGGCATGGCGATCATGGTTTGCTCGGTCTGGCTAAAATGGACTTGGGCTCGGAATGCTTGGAAAGGACCGGGGCGGTGGCAGCACCTTCGAAAGGATGCGGCTCCTGCCCGCGCAGGTGATGATAGAGATCGGTGATGCGGCTTGACATGACCGTTGCCGAAAAGCGGTCCGCCATGGCGTTGCGCAGGTCCCGGGCCAGCGCACGGGCCAGTTCCGGCGCATCCAGCATCTCAGCCATGGCGCTGGCCAGACGATGGCTGTCGCCCGGCTCGACGAGACGCCCGGCATGCCGGCCGAAGACTTCCGGAATGCCGCCCACCCGTGTGGCTAAGAGCGGCACATCCGCTGCCATGGCCTCCAGGACGATGTAGGGCATTGCCTCGGCCCGGGAGGGAACCACCAGCGCCCGGCCCATCTCGAAGGCCTTGCGTGCCGGCAAGGCGCCGAGGAAGGTGATCTGCTGCTCAAGACCAAGCTCTGCGATCATCCGCTCGTAGCGCGGGCGATCCGGACCTTCGCCAATGATATAGGCCGACACGGGCGCGGCACGGCGCAGGCCGAGATTGTAGATTGCCTCGATGAAGAGATCGGGTCCCTTCAGGTCCCGCAGCATGCCGACATAGATGAAATCGCGGGCGTCCGGGCCGGGCCGAACGGGATCGTACTCGGCATCGTTCAGGCCATTGTAGATCACCCGGACGGGCCCCTGCGGCGGCATAACCTTGGTTTCGTAGGCCGCACGCTCGTAGTCGGATACGAACACCAGCCCGTCGGTCAGCCGCGCCTGCACCCGTTCCAGCAGATGATAGACACGCCCCTCGAAGCGGTTCGGATCATAATGCAGGCTGCCGCCATGCGGGCAATAGACGCGAGCGACATCCTGGCCCTGCAAGCGCAGCAGGGTGCCGATTACGCGCACGTAAGCGCCGCCCTTGGCGCCGTGGCCGTGCAGGACGTCCGGCCGAAGCGCCTTGACGTTGCGATAAAGGGTCAGCCCGCCGGTGAGGTCCTGGATTGTCAGGTGGCGCTGGATGGCAAAGCGGGTGATGCCGAGCGCCAGATGCGGGCGCATCCGTTCAAGGATCGCCACGTCGAAATCGGAGCCGGTCGTGGAATCACAGACGACGCCAACGGAGTGGCCGGCTTTCGCCTGGGCAATCGCCAGATCGTGGATATGACGGATCGTTCCTCCCACGGGCGAGCGCACGCAGTGGATGATCCGCAAAGGGTGCGGACTCATGACAAAACTCCCTGTCAGTCGCCCGGGCTTCTTTTTCGAGCCTGTGGCGCCAACAGGGAAAACCCTAGCAGGGGAGGATGAGTCCCCGGTTAATCCGGACGGGGATCAGAACAACCGCTCGCGGATGTAGATGGTATCGCCCGGGCGGACAGGGTCCGTAATGGGGACACGCCCGTTCAGAATTTCACCGTTGATCTGGCGGGTGATGTCCGCGCCTGCCTGTTCAGCGCGCGGCGAGAAGCCGCCGGCGGTGGCAATGGCGTTCTGGACGGTCATGCCGGCGACATAGGGGTACTGGCCCGCGGCCTGGACTTCGCCCATGACGAAGATCGGGCGGTATTGGTCCACCTCGACCGACACATCAGGATCGCGCAGGTAGCCCTTGCGCAGGGCGACGGCGATGGCCCCGGCCAGTTCTTGCTGGGTGCGGCCGCGCGCGGCCACGTTGCCGACCAGAGGCATCGAAATATAACCCGCCTGATCAACCACATAGCTGTTGCTGAGATCCGGCTGGCCAAACACGATCACCCGAAGCCGGTCGCTGGAGTCAAGCCGGTACGGCTGGGTCAGGACCTCATGGAAGGCCGTAGGCGGACGCTTGTATCCGCTGCATCCGGCAAGCGCGAGCGCGATGGCAAGAAAGACAAGCGGGCGGGCAAGCATCATCTACTCCTGAACTGGCTGGCCCTAAGCTCGCAAATCATGGTTAATACGGGGTGAATGTTGTTTCAGGGTATTTTGTGCGGTTAATTTCATATTAATAAAGATTAATTTTCGAAATCCTGCATCGCTACCGAGCTTAATGTTTCCCTTACCATGTTTGCGCATAGTTTGGCGGAAGCCTCTCGGAGTTGGTGTGATGAGTTCTAGGCACGACATCTATGAGCCGCAGGATATGGCCCTGGACCTTGCCGCCCTTATGCGTGCGCTTGCGCGGGCGCAACGCTGGCTGTTGCCGCTCGTTGTTGCGGTGGCGGTCAGCGTTTTTGTCGGCCTGCAGTTCGTGCCGGAGAAATATACCGGCGAAGCCAAGGTGCTGATCGAAAGCAGTGATGCTCTTGATCCTGGCGTTTCGCGCGGCCCGGAAAACATCCGCGCGCTGCTGGACGGGGAGGGGATTACCAGCCAGGTCCAGCTGCTCAACTCTGTCGATCTCGCGCGCCGCGTGGCCCAGCGACTTGATCTCGTCTCCGTTCCGGAATTCAAGGCATCAGGCTCGGTCGGGATTTTGCAACAGGCGTTGGCCCTGCTTGGCCTGTCGTCCGACCCCTCGCGGGTGTCGCCGGAAGAACGTGTGCTGAAACACTATTTCCGCAATCTGGATGTCTACCGCCTCGAAGGCTCCCGTGTCATAGCCGTCGAATACAAATCTGGGAGCCCGGAACTGGCGGCCCAGGTCGCAAACACCGTTGTCGACGAATATATCCAGATGCAGTCGCTTGCCAAGCGCAAGGGCCAGGAGGCTGCAGCCAGCGCGCTGGAGCCCCAGATTGCACGGCTCAGCCGGGAAGTTCAGGTCGCCCGTAAGGCCGTCGAGGATTTTCGCGCCAGGGCTGACCTTTTGACCGGTACCGACAATCGCACCTTGAACCAGATGCAGCTGTCGGAAATCAGCTCCGAGCAGTCTTCGGCGCAGGCGGCCGCGGCAGAGGCCGACGCCAAGGCGCGACAGCTGCGCCAGTTGCTGTCCTCCGGCGGATCGCTGGAAAGCGCCAGCGAAGTGCTCAACTCCTCGCTGATCCAGCGCCTTCGCGAGCGGCAGGTGGAATTGCAGTCGCGCATCGCAGAGCTGTCCACCACGTTGTTGCCGGGCCACCCGCAGCTGAAGGCGTTGTCATCGCAACTGGCCGACTATGATCAGCAGTTGCGCAGCGAAGCCCGCAAGATCCTGGGTGGACTTGAAAACGATGCACTTGTCGCCAAACAGCAGGCAGCAGCGTTGGCCTTGCGCGTCGATGAGCTGAAGGAAGCAGCTGCGCGGTCCAACTCCGATCAGGTGCGCCTGCGCGAGCTTGAGCGGGAGGCGGATGCCAAGGCGGCGCAGCTGGATGGTCTGATTGCCAGCTATCGCAATACCGACACGAGCCTCAACGCAGACACTCTTCCCGCAGACGCCCGCGTGATTTCACGCGCGGGCGTGCCGATCGAGCCTTCATCCCCCAAGGTGCTGGTGTTCACCATAGCGGCCACACTCGCGACCTTCGTGCTTGGTTGCACCTTTGTTGTCATGCGTGAGTTCTTGAGCGGTGATGCGCTAAGCCCGATGCAGCCCGCCGAAAGCTATGCCGCCCCGGTTGAGGTTGCCCGCCCATTGGTTCTCGACGAGGACCGTGATGTGGCGGCGCGGCTTGCGCCGGAGGAGGCCCCACTTGCGGGCGATGGCGAGGATGAGGACGAGGTTGACGAAGCATATGACGAGGCACCGCGAAAATCTGCCGCAGGTTTCGACGCGCCCGCCCGCCCATCTCAGCCCGCAAGCCGCGACGCTGTCCGCGAGACACGCCATTCGGCGCCGGACATCGAGGACATCGAGCCGGCTCCGGCTCCATCCCTGCGCGAGGAACGCAGCATCCGCCGTGCGCTGGATCAGGCAGCCCGCCGGATTGAGCGGCTTAGCGAAAGCGTGGCCATGCCCGATCTGCTGCGCGCTGCAACCGAGCCGAAGCCTGAGCCTGCCGCCAAGTCAGCGCCCGCCAAGGCCGCTGCAGCTGAAGACACGCGCGGTGCCAGGACGTCCGTCCGCGAGCCCGCGCGCCCGGCGACAGCTCCGCGCCGCACGGTGATTGTCAGCGCGGCCGAGCCGGATCTGTCGCATCAGCTCGCCTTCGACATGGCACGCCAGTCGGCGGACGACGGCGAGATGTCCCTGTTGATGGAAGTGTTCCCGGACAGCGATGATCCGGCAGCTGCCGCCGGCTTCTCGGATCTTGTCGCGGCGGATGCGTCGTTCTCGTCAGTCATCTACCGCGATGCCGGCTCGCGGGCGCACATCATCGAGGCCGGTCGTCTGCCGCTGGCCAATGCCGATGTCGATCCGCGCCGCTTTGCGTTGGTGCTGGATGCAATCGACGCGACCTATGACCGGATCGTCATTGACCTCGGCCGTTACCGCGCTTCTGCAGCCGCAGCCGAGGTGCTGGCCTATGCGGATGAGGTGATCGTTGCCAGCCGCAGCGGCGTGGCAGCGGTGCGTCTTGCCGAAGTGCTGGACCTGATCTCGGAACTGACGGAGGCCGATGTCATCGTCCGCCGCGTGGGTGGAACCTCGAAGGCGGCCTGACGGCATCTGAAGATGATTTCTGGAATGCCAAAGGCCTCGCCGGTTCCCTGCGGGGCCTTTTGCATTCCTCAGCCTTCGCTGCGGGCAGCCCATTTGCGCAGGCGCCGATACAGCGGCCAGAGGTGCCGCGATGCCCGAACGCGGCGCTTGAGCGCTGACAGAAACGTTGCCGACTGCAGCGCAAGATGTCCGCGGGCTGATCTGGCAAAGCCGATATCAATGAGCGGCTCCGGGTCGGTCCAGGCGTGCTTGTAGCGCTCGTCGCCGAGGCCAAGATCAAGCAGCGTCAGGTTCGGATCCTCGGCGGCCCGGCGGATCAGCAGGGTCAGCAGCTGGACGCCGGGGCTGAAGGGGAGGCTGTCATCCTGCGCAATGCTGTTGGCATAGCAGCAGAGCCGGTTACCAGACCGGCCGGTGATGTAGGTCGCCCGGATCACGCCCGCGACCTCCAGACCCACGATCTGCAGAACCGGGGGACGCGCTCCGGTCCCACAGAGTGCGGCAATGAGGGCGGCATTCAGTCCCGCATCGGCAAAGACATTCGGAATGCCGCTCGTTCTGGCGCGCGCGTCGCGCTGCGCGGTGAAGACATCCAGAAGCGCCCGGATTTCGTCTGGCGAAACTGGCTCCACCAGCGACACGGGGCCGAGGCGCGCGAGGCCCTTGGCCTTCTTGTCCAGCTTGCGCCGGGCATCGCGGTCATGGCGGCTGCGCAGCAATGCCTCGTAGGGCTGATCCAGCGGCCCGACATGCACGGCACTGACACTTGGGCGATGTGGGAGTCCGGCAAGCGGATGCGGCACGCCGTCCAGCATCGCTGGCACATTCACCAGCCGCACCTGATCGGCCCCGGCGGTTCTTGCCACCTCGTTCAGTGCGCCCGTCACGGCTTGCGCGGGCAAGGCATTTAGGGAATCAGGGCACCACAAGCCTGGCATCTGGTTGCCATTTGCCGCCCCAAGCCATTCCAGCGTCACGCCAAGCGGGCCGTCGACCCGCGCCAGCGGCCACAGGAAGACAGGGGTCGTATCCCGCATTCCGATCACGATCAACGGCCGGTGTCCGAGCCGGTTGCCGACATGTGCATACCAGGGAATGAGCCAGTCATGCGCCTGCGACAAGGCGGGCGTCGCTTGTCGCTCGAACGCAGTCCAGAGCGGTGTTGCCTCGGCGAGAGTTTCAAGGACGCGGAGCGTCAGGGGACTGTCTGATCCGGCAGGCGCTCTGCCGGGGCCGGTCAGGGGACCAGTCATCACTCCCTGTCCCATCCTTGGCCCTGCCTCTCGATCCCGCGATTGTTGCAATGAAGCATTGCAACAATCTCTAAAAAAAGCGTACCTATGCCGGGTTTCAGGATCTTTGATGAATGTCCATGGGTTGGAAGCGGCGGTTCTTTTCGGCAGGGTTCTGGGTGCTTCGGCATACCTGGCTCAGCCGCGCGCTCGCTCCATTGACCCAGGGTTGCGGCGTCATCTTTACGCTGCACAACGTCTGTCCGCAGCCATCGACCCCCTTCCAACCCAATGGACATCTTGCCATCACGCCGGAGTTTCTTGGGCAGGTTGTGGATCTCCTGCGTCAGCGCGGCTACCGGATCGTCTCGCTGACCGAGGCGGTGGATCGCCTGTCGCTGGGCTATGGCAGTGAACGCTTCGCTGTCCTGACATTCGATGACGGCTACCGCGACAATCTCGAGCATGCCTACCCGGTGCTGAAAGCACTGGATGCGCCCTTAACGGTGTTTGTCACCTCGGGGCTGATCGACCGCACGTCGGAACTGTGGTGGGTGGCGCTGGAGCATCTGATCCGCGACCGCGACCGGCTGACGGCCTCGGTGGCGGGCGGGCAAACCGAACTGCCCTGCGGCACGGCGGAGGAGAAGGCCGCCTGTTTTGCCACCTTGCGTGAGGTTCTGATCCGCGAGACGGACGAGCGGGCGCAGCGCAAGCTGATCCGCCAGCTGGCGCTTGGCAATGACCTGGATCTTCGTGCCATCGCCGACGAGATGATGCTGTCCTGGGCCGACCTTCGCCGGCTGGCAGCCGACCCGCTGGTGTCCATCGGCGCCCACACCCATGATCATTTTGCCCTGGCGCGCCTTAGTGAGGCTGAGGCGCGGCGCGATGTCCTCTTGGGTCTGGAGCGGATCGAGGCGGAACTGGGCCAGCGGCCGCGGGTCTTTGCCTATCCCTATGGGGACCTCGCCTCGGCCGGCGCACGGGAAGGGCGCATGATCGCCGATCTCGGCTTCCAGGCAGCTGTCACCACCCAGCCGGGCGTGCTGTCCTCGGCCCACGCCCGCGACCTGATGCATCTGCCGCGCGTGTCGCTCAACGGCCATTTCCAGAGCCCGGCCTATGTGGAGGAATATCTGACCGGCGCGCCCTTCGCCCTGTTCCGGGCGGCCGCCAGTGTCAGCCGCGCGGCTTCCCGCCGCGTTCCATCCACCAGATGATCGCTCCCGCCGGAATGACCCAGGCCAGGCCGGCAATGGCGAAATAGACAAAGCGGGTGAGGTTGGACGACTGCTGCAGCGTCATGTCGCCGATCACCATGGCGGTGAGCGCATAGACGACGACGAAAACGACCAGAACGACCATGCCGATGAATTTGCGCAGCGAAGGCACCCGTGAACTCCCTGTCTGTGACATGCCTCCTAGGGCGGCAATGTCAGCGGTCTGACCAGCCGCAAGGCGGCGGGGCGGCGCAATGTCGCAATCCTGAAGGCCGATTGAGACAGCCTGGCTGTGGCCGCGCCACTTGCCCCGCTGACTGGGGACCTATATCCCAAGCAGCCATACGTCAAATCCCGGACGCCAAGAAAATGACGCTGCTGACCGCTGCCGCCCCAGTTTCCGCCCTTTCGCCGCAGGCTGCCCGCAACCGCACCCAGATCCGCCTCTGGCTCTACGGCATCTGCCTGCTGATCCTGGCGATGGTGGTGGTGGGCGGTGCGACACGGTTGACCGAGTCGGGTCTCTCCATCACCGAATGGAAGCCGATCCACGGCACCATCCCGCCGCTCAGCGAGGCGGAATGGCTGGAGGAGTTCGACAAGTACCGCCAGATCCCGCAGTACCAGCTCATCAACAAGGGCATGAGCCTTGATGAGTTCAAGTTCATCTTCTGGTGGGAATGGGCCCACCGGCAGCTGGGACGCTTCATCGGCATCGCCTACGCCCTGCCGCTGGTCTTCTTCTGGGCGACGGGGAGGATCGAGCGCGGGCTGAAGCTGCCGCTGCTGTTCGGCCTGTTCCTCGGCGGGCTGCAAGGCGCTGTAGGCTGGTGGATGGTCGCCTCCGGCCTGGTCGAGCGCACGGATGTCAGCCAGTACCGGCTGGCGACGCATCTGACGCTCGCCTGCATCATCTTCGCTTACGTCTTCTGGATCGCGCGCCGGCTCGCTCCCCATACGGAGGCAACCCCACGCGACGCGGATCTGCTGCGCCGGGCCGGTTGGCTCGTGCTCGGGCTCGTCTTCTTGCAGATTTTCCTGGGCGGCCTGGTCGCCGGGCTGAACGCTGGCCTTACCTTCAACACCTGGCCGCTGATGGACGGGCAGTGGGTGCCGAAGGGGCTTCTGGTCATGGAGCCGGCGTGGAAGAATTTCTTCGAGAATGTCATGACCGTGCAGTTCCAGCACCGGCTTGGCGCCTATGTGCTGACGATCGCTGCCGTGGCGCTGCTCGTCCTGACGTTGAAGCGCGCGGTTCATCAGGGCCTGCGGGCGACCGTGATGCTGCTGACTGCGGTGATCTTCGCCCAGGCGGCCCTCGGCATCACCACCTTGCTGCTGCACGTCCAGCTCGACGTTGCCCTTGCCCATCAGGCAATGGCTGTCATCGTGCTCGGCATGACAGTGGAATATCTCGTCCGGCTGATGGGCGAGGCATCGGCTCCGGCCTGAATCAGTTTCTTAGAATCAGGATGTGAAGCAACTGACTCGGTTTCTTCGCTTTGACGGCGAAGTGATTCTGAACAAACGGGAAAGCGGACACCAGTCGCACCCGCGAAAACGCCTCCCGGCGCAGATTTCCCCCTCCGCCGCACTGTCGCAGCCCCTCGCTCCTGCCATAAACCACTACGCCGTCCTGGCCCTGTGCCGGGACCCGCCATGAAGACAGGACCTCTCCTTGTGTTCGGTGCGACAGGAACAGGTCCCGGCGCAAGGCCGGGACGGCGCGGGGTGTGGATCGGATCGATCAGGGCGCAAACAAAGAAAAACCCCGCCGGATCGCTCCGGCGGGGCTTTCATGTTTCAGATGAGCCTGGCGACGATCAGCCCGGCAGCTTGGCGAGCGCCTGGTCGAGGTCGGCGATGATGTCGGCGACATCCTCGAGACCGATCGACAGGCGCACCACGTCCGGACCGGCGCCGGCGCGCGTCTTCTGCTCGTCAGAGAGCTGGCGATGCGTGGTCGAAGCCGGATGGATGATCAGCGAGCGGGTGTCGCCGATGTTGGCCAGATGCGAGAACAGGCTGACACCGGAGACGAGGGCAACGCCCGCGTCATAGCCGCCCTTGACGCCAAAGGTGAACACCGCGCCGGCTCCCTTCGGGCAGTACTTCTTGAACAGGTCATGGCCCTTGTCGCCCGGCAGGGCGGCGTAGGAGACCCAGGAGACCTTCGGGTGCTTGGCCAGATGCTGGGCCACCGCGAAGGCGTTGTCGCAGTGGCGCTGCATGCGCAGCGGCAGGGTCTCGATGCCGGTCAGGATCATGAAGGCGTTGAACGGCGAGATGGCGGGGCCAAGGTCACGCAGGCCAAGCACGCGGCAGGCGATGGCGAAGGAGAAGTTGCCGAAGGTCTCGTGCAGCACCATGCCCTGGTATTCCGGGCGCGGCGAGGACAGCAGCGGATAGCGGCCGCTGGCCGACCAGTTGAACGTGCCGGCATCGACGATGACGCCGCCCATGGAGTTGCCGTGGCCGCCCATGAACTTGGTCAGCGAATGCAGCACGATGTCCGCGCCATGCTCGATCGGGCGGATCAGATACGGCGTTGCCAGCGTGTTGTCGACGACGAGCGGCACGCCCTTCTTCTTGGCGATGGCCGAGATGCCGGCGATGTCGGTGACGATGCCGCCCGGGTTGGCAAGGCTCTCGATGAAGATCGCCTTGGTGGTCTCGTCAACGGCGGCCTCAAAGGCGGCAAGGTCCGACGGATCGGCCCAGATGACGTTCCAGCCGAAGCTCTTGAACGAGTGATTGAGCTGGTTGATGGAACCGCCATAGAGTTTGGTCGAGGCAACGATGCTGTCGCCCGGTGTCATCAGCGTGTGGAAGGTCAGGAGCTGCGCAGAGTGGCCGGAGGCGACGGCCAGCGCGGCGGTGCCACCTTCCAGCGCCGCCACACGCTCTTCCAGAACGGCGGTCGTCGGGTTGGTGATGCGAGTGTAGATGTTGCCGAAGGCCTGCAGCCCGAACAGCGAGGCCGCGTGGTCGACGTCATCGAACACGAAGGACGCGGTCTGGTAGATCGGCGTCACGCGCGCGCCGGTGGACGGATCCGGCTGGGCGCCTGCATGAATCGCCAGCGTCGAAAAGCCCGGGGTTGCATCAGTCATTCCCTGTTCCTCCAGTGTAATTTGTGCGCAGTGTGGCCTAAGGTGTAGGCAAGGTCAAAGGATTGAAGTTCCAAAAGAGGGCCCTTCTGGAGATGCCAATGGTCCGCAGGTGGCAGTTCTTGAACGGTTGTTTTCTCGCCAACTCGGCGGGCCGCGTCAGGCCCATGTCTTGTGCCTCGGATCAGGAGCGGATGGATGACACGGATGTTCGGTGGAGTTGTTGCACTGCCGGTTCTCAGTTGCGCCTGGCTTGCTGTGGGCGTTGGGGTGGCGGGTGCAATGTATCCAGGATACAACCACCTGACCCAGTTCATCAGCGAACTTGGCGCAACCGGCTCGCCCGTTGGATCCTGGGTCAACTGGTGGGTCTTCTTTGCCTGCGAAGTGCCGGTTCTGGTCTTCGTATGGCAGGCTCTCCGCAGGTTGCCGCATAGTGGATTGCTTGTGGCAGGCTTGGTCTTGCTCGCCCTTTATGCCCTCCTCCTGATGGCGGCGGCGGTCTTTCCCTGTGATTTCGGATGCAGGGCGGATGATCCGACCACTTCGCATCAGATCCATATGCTGACCGGGGTTTCAGCCTATCTAGCTGGTCTTGCCGGGTTGCTTGCCGTGTCTCTCGGGCTTGGCCGGATGGAGCAACGCATTCCGCGCCTCGCTTTTGTCCTGCCTGTCGCCAGTGTGCTGTTGTTAGGCGTCAGTGGAACCATGCCGGACTATGCCGGGTTGGGCCAGCGGCTGAACGAAGGCCTGATCTATGCCTGGATGATTGCAGTAGCTGTCCGGATCGAGCGGCTGACAACCCCGTCACTTCCTTGACGGGGTTTGGTTCGGCCTGTCAATCGGACTTGCCGGATCCGGACAGTCCGCGATGCTGGAACCCGTCGGTCAGCACCGGGCGCTTGGAGGAGAGGCTGCGCGAGTTGACGCCCATCCAGCCGATCTCGCCGGAGAGCCGGCCATATTCGATCTTCGGGCAGCGGTTCATGATCACGGTGAGGCCGGCGGCCTCGGCCTTGGCTGCAGCGTCCGCATGCTCGACGCCGAGCTGCATCCAGATGACCTTGGGAAGCGAGGGCAGGCCAAGAGCCTCCTCGACGATGCCCGGTACCGCATCCGACGCGCGGAAGATGTCGACCATGTCGATGGCGGCGGGGATATCAGACAGGCGTCCGTGCACCGGCCGGCCGAGCAGTTCCTTGCCGGCAAGGCCCGGATTGACCGGCCAGACCTCATACCCTTTCGACAGCAGGTACTTGAGGACGAAGTAGGATGGCCGGACAGTATTGGCACTGGCGCCTAGCATCGCGACGGTCCTCACACTGTTGAGGATGCCGCGCATATCCACATCGGAGAAACTATCGTGGGTCATGTGAGCATTCTAGTCAATTGGAGCCAGGTTTGATGTTGCTGCTGGCGCTGGGCTGCAAAAGGCAGGATGTGCCAAGTTCGAGGCCTTGCCGGTGCGCGATCAGGAAAGTGAGAATGTCATTTGCACCTACACTGCGGGCAATCTCCTCCGCAGCAAAATCCTTGATGCCATCCACTTGGACAAGATAGTCGGCACCGGCTCCGATTAGTCGTTTTACCATGTCCGTCTTGCGGTTGGCGATGGCAATGAGCAGTGGGGTGTAACCGGAGGCGGCCCTGCGTTCCTCAAGATTGACTTCCGGCATTCGCGCCAGCGTATCACACCAGATCTCGCCCAGTCCGCCAGCAGCTGCCGCGCCGGCGGCCGTTGCCGGATAGTTTGGGCCGTGCCCCGTCTGAAGGCGGTAGTTGATATCGAAATCCGGCTTGCGTTTCAAAATGTCGAGGATGACGAATGTAGCTGTTCGGTAACCTTGGTAGGCATCGGTGTTGCCTGCAACACCGGCTGTGTTGCGCAGGAAATAGGTCAGGTCCGTGTTTTGTCTTGGGCCGGTTTCGCGCCAGCGGTACCGCTCGTCCTGCATGATTGTGGAAATTGTCGCAAGACACGCATTTTGGTAGCTCAGATCAAACGCGACAATGGCCTTGAGCAATCGCGCCATGGCGAGTTGAACAGGTGTCAGCGTCGCAGGGTAGGCGTTGATGTCAAAACTACGGTCATTGGTCAGAAGGGCCTTGACCTGCGGAGCGGAGCATGCCGTTGCAAAGACGCCGAGCTTAATGACAGGGTCCTTTGAGAACTCTGCCCTACTTGGCGGGGCATCCGCTCGTGCAGATCCGACCCCGATGCCGAGACAGATTGCGAGCAAGAGAATTGATCTTTTCATGGTATCCCCCAATATTTTCTTCGAAAAGCCGCAATAGTTCCTGCAACTTTAGCGACTGGGGAGCTCAATACAAGGCTAAATGCCTCTGGGTGAGCTAGGGAGCATATTGCGAAGAACGGCGTGTGCAGAATTCGCCCGCTCAGATGCGGGTCCGTGACCTGATCCAATGCTCTGTAAATGCTTGCAGGTTACAAGGTTGCTGCCGGTGAGCGAACGGATCACAGCCTCGGATATCTGGCCCCGCAGGATTGCTGTTTTCATTGACCATCGTCACAGGCTTTTCGGCTCCTTGAGCCGGGCTGGCCGATACCGCTGCAAGGACGGGAGCGCCTCGTTCCAGGTTGCGAAGACAGGCGTCGCCTCAACGGCGAGTGTAGCCTCGTCGCGAATGACAGTGGCGGCCGGCTGCAACGCGCTCTACCGCAAGAGGTGGGGCGGGGTGGCATGAAAGGAGATGTCCGTGCCCGGCTTTGAGCCGGATCTGGCGGGAGGGGGAAATGTCCCGCCAGCGCGGCCATCATGGATGCCGCCTCACTCCCCGCGCCACTTGGGCGCGCGCTTCTGCAGGAAGGCGTTGATGCCTTCCTCTGCATCTCGGGCGAGCATGTTCTCCACCATCACCGAGGCGGCATAGTCATAGGCCTCATCCAGCGGCATCTCGATCTGGCGGTAGAAGGCCTCCTTGCCGATCTTCAGCGTCAGCGGTGACTTCGACGCGATCACCTCGGCATATTTCTGGACCACCTGTTCGAGATAGTCGGCCGGAATGATGCGGTTGATCAGGCCGAAGGACTTTGCGGTCGAGGCGTCGATGGATTCGCCCGTCAGCAGCATTTCCATGGCCTGCTTCGGAGACGCGTTGAGGCTGACGGCCACCATGGGCGTGGAGCAGAACAGGCCGATATTGACCCCCGGCGTGCAGAAGGTGGCCGTGTCGGTGGCCAGCGCCAGGTCGCAGGAGGCAACCAGCTGGCAACCGGCGGCGGTGGCGACACCCGTGACCACGGCAATCACCGGCTTCGGCAGGCGGACGATCTGCTGCATCAGATCCGAGCACTGGCGCATGATCGCCTCATAGGTCGCGCGGCCCCGGTCGGCTTCGGCGCGCGCGGCCGTCAGTTCCTTGAGGTCATGCCCGGCGCAGAACACCTTGCCCTCGGCACCAAGCAGGATCACCCGCACCGCCGGGTCCAGTTCGGCCAGGGTCAGCTCGGCAGCCAGCGCGCTCATCATCTCCCGCGACAGCGCGTTCATCTTCTCCGGCCGCTGCAGCACCAGGCGCAGCACGCCATTGTGCAGCAGCTTGCCGATGAGCGGGCGGGTTTCGGCTGCGATCTCAGGGCTTGAGGCGGACATGCGGGGCTCCGGTCTGGACTGTCATGGCGACGGTTGTACCCCAGACCGGCCGTCTCGCAAATCAGGCGTTCGGCGATGGCTTCATTGCGCCGGCTTTGCCGCCAGCCAGGGCGTTTCGGCGCTCCAGAAGATGATGTTCACGCCGAGATAGTCGCTGGCGAAGCTCTCGAACTCGGCCCGGGTGAAGCGCTTCTTCGTCTCCGGGTTGATGTAGGCGAGCGTCGGCTCCTGGATCGCCATGGCCACCAGCGGGAGCTTGCCCCGGAAGGAATGGAAGAACGGATAGGCATTCTTCATCTGCCCCTTGCGCCAGGGCACGATGTCCGGCCCGCCGAGGCCGATGCGGTTCTCCGCCGCAAAGGCGAACACCCGTTCCATGTACTTGCGGTCGTTGTTCCATTCGCAAGGCCAGAAGTTGACGTATTGCACCACCGCCGATGTGGCGAAGGCCTTGCGCGCCGCACCCATCGTGTCGAGTGTGGCGCTGAAATAGGCATCGCAGGAAAAGCCCGTCGCCGGGTCCTTGGCGTTCACCTCCACAGCCGTCTCCGGCAGGTTGAGCCCGGCGATCTGGCCGTCGAACCGCTGCCCAAGGGCGGCCAGCAGCGCCTGGAAGCGGCTTCTCAGCGCCGGGTTCCATTGCCGCGCGGCCCAGCCTTCCTGCACCAGCTTCTTCGCCTCGAGATCCTGATACTGCGGCACCAGCCCGCCCTCATAGACCGGATCGGTCAGGATATAGTCCGGCAGGTTGCGGGCCTCGGTCGAGAAGAACCGGTCCTGGATCTGGATGAACAACTGCTTGCCGGCGGCCCGGGCCAGCGCCAGATCAGCTTCGATGGCGCTGAAGTCGTATTGGCCCTTCTGTGGTTCGAGGCGCCGCCAGTTGTAGATCACCTGCACGCCGGAGATCTCGGGCCGGGCGAGCAGGGCGGTCTGGGCCTCAAGTTCACCAGCAGACGTATAGAGATAATGCGTCAGCGGCGCGGCGCCTGCGGTCGAGGTCGCAGCCGTGAGACTGGCAAGGGCAAGGGTGAGGCAACGGGCAAGGGAAAGCATCGGCAAGGTCTTCCTGTCAAATGAGGCTGGAGGCGTGAAAGCCTCCCGCTCCAGCCTGGCCGGTATGATCGGCAAATGGGATGACAGTGAGGCAGTCCGGCAAAGGGCGATGTTTCAGCCAAATCAATAGATTAAAATGGGAACATGACCCATCTTCCAAGCCGCGCCGCCACTCTTGTGCCTTGATTGCCGGCGGCAGCTCGGCTTGTCTGGAGTAAAGCGCCGCGGATGGGCCGGCCGGGGGGGAGACAGCAATGCAGCCAGTCATGAGCGTCGCGGAGGTGGAGGCCTTTCTTGCCCGCGAGTTTCCGCAGATCCATCTGGATGGCCCGGTCTACCGGGTGGAGAGCCTTGAGCCCGGCGTCGCCGTGATGCGCTTTACCGCCAGCGAGCGCCACCTGCGGCCCGGCGGCACGGTGTCCGGCCCCGCGATGATGGCGCTGGCCGATCTTGCCGCCTATGTGGTGATCCTTGGCCACATCGGCCCGGTGGCGCTGGCGGTGACGACAAACCTCAATATCAACTTCCTCAGAAAGCCCGCGCCGGGCGATCTCATCGCCACCTGCCGCCTCATGAAACTCGGCAAGCGGCTCGCCGTCATCGACTGCGCCATTGCCGGAGAGGGCGAGGCGGAGCTGGCCGCCCACGCAACCGCGACCTATTCCGTACCGCCGGAACGGGGCTGAAAATACGGTATTCTGTTACCGTTTTTGCAAGTCATTGAAATATAACGCGTTTTAAACTGGCGTTGCAAATGTTTGATCTTGACGTTTTGCCGGTGAGCGCGTATCACCCCGCTCGAACACACGGTGGTGCGAGATCGGGGGATTCCCCGGCGCGTTGTCACCGGTCTGGTTTCACCGATCAATCATGGATCATCACAAATGAAGACCTTCTCTGCCAAGCCGGCTGAGGTCGAAAAGAAGTGGATCTTGATCGACGCGGAAGGCATGGTTGTGGGCCGTCTGGCTGCCTACATCGCCAGCCATCTGCGCGGCAAGCATCTGCCGACCTTCACGCCCCACGTCGATTGCGGCGACAACATCATCGTTGTCAACGCTGACAAGGTGGTGCTGACCGGCCGCAAGTACGAAAACAAGAAGTACTACTGGCACACCGGCCACCCGGGCGGCATCAAGGAGCGCACCGCGCGCACCATTCTCGAAGGCCGCTTCCCGGAGCGCGTTCTCGAGAAGGCCGTCGAGCGCATGATGCCGGGCGGCCCGCTGTCCCGCCGCCAGCTGAAGAACCTCAAGGTTTACGCTGGCCCGACCCATCCGCATGAAGCCCAGACGCCGGCCACCGTCGACGTCAAGAGCCTCAACGACAAGAACGCGAAGAGGGCTTGAGCATGGTCGAGCTGAACTCCCTGGACCAGCTGAAGGGCGCCGTTGCAACGGCCGCCGTTGAAGCCCCGGTTCACGTCCAGAAGCTGGACGCCCACGGTCGCGCCTATGCCACCGGCAAGCGCAAGAACGCGATTGCCCGCGTCTGGGTCAAGCCGGGCACCGGCAAGATCACCATCAACGGCACCGAATACCAGGCGTATTTCGCCCGTCCGGTGCTGCAGATGATCCTGCGTCAGCCGGTCATGCTGACCAACCGCGATGGCCAGTACGACATCGTTGCCACCGTCACCGGTGGTGGCCTGTCCGGTCAGGCCGGCGCGCTGCGTCACGGCATCTCCAAGGCCCTGACCCACTACGAGCCGGAACTGCGCGCCATCCTGAAGAAGGAAGGCTTCCTCACCCGCGACAGCCGCGTGGTCGAGCGCAAGAAGTACGGCCGTGCCAAGGCACGTCGCTCGTTCCAGTTCTCCAAGCGCTGATCCCTCAGCTGCTTGTCAGACAACCGAAAAACCCGCCGGTGCAAGCCGGCGGGTTTTTTGGTTTTTGGGGGGAGGGGGTGGCGGTGTTCCTGTGGCTACGGCTTTGCTCGGATGAGGTCTGTTACTGTCTGGATCTTGTCCGTCCACGCCGCAGCTGTCAGATCCGCCCACGAAATCACCTCATGGATCCGTAGATAGTCTTGTTGGAGAGGTCTGTTGAAGATCGGCTCATGATGAGCAATGCGATTGCGAAGCTCCCTGATTTTCAAGACTGTTTGGTTGGCGTGACCGCGTAATGCCTGCACGGTCTTGCCTTGATCAGTGTTTGGGAAGATCTGCCGGAAATAGGGATTCCAGAGCACGCCATCATGGCCGCTCGTGAGCATCTTTTCCCAGAAAACGAATTTTAGTTCGGCGATGATCTTGCCGGAGGTCGGAAGGTGTCGCAGGCTGATGAGATTGCTGCGTGGATTGTATCCCGTGGAAGGACTTCGAAGACTGATTTCAAAGCTCTTTTCCCACGGCCAGTTCAGTCCATAGGCGAATTCTATCGCCTGGACGACCGAGTTTCGCAGACTAATTTCACAGATTTGAAGTGGCACAAAAAAAGCCGCAGAGACTTCAAGATTCCATTGGTAGAGTTGAAGCGCCTGTTCCTTGTTGCCATTTCTGGCTGAAAGGTATGTAGCAAAGCGTGGAGCGGAAAGAACGCGAGGAAGCTTCTGGATCTCATCATGCGTGAAATGCATCCTTCGGCTCTTCGGCTATGTATTCGTATTTCTTGACAGTTTCATTTGTCAGTGTTTAAATCAAGATGAAAGGCGCGTGAGGTCGCGGATCGTAAGGTCACCCTCTCCGTCAGACGATGATGTGAAAAGCCCGCTGGTGCCAACCGGCGGGTTTTTTGTTTTTGGGGATGGGGCAGGCGAGAGACGCCTCTTTCCACCTGTGCTGCTGGAGCTGCGAAACGCTCCGGGCCGAAAGGCACTGGAAACAGACCAGGCCCCGGCACAGGGCCGGCGCGGCGCGGGGGGCTTCGCAGAGCAGAGGTTTGGCAGAGCGCAGGTTTGGCAGAGCACAGGTTTGGCAGAGCACAGGGGGCCTGCCAAAGCTACAACCTGTCCCGCCTTTCCTCGTACCTGCGAACCCGCGGATCACCGGACCACCGGATCACCGTACACCGCAGTGTGCCGATCTTCCCCCGCTGGGAACCGCCACCTGAACGCTGCCCGCCCGGATAGCGCCCTGTCTACCGCCCTGTCCACCGTCCTGCTGGAGCCCCCCTTACCGCGCCGTCCCGGCCCTGTGCCGGGACCTGTCAGGCACGCACCGCCCCGACGCCACGGTCTTGGCAACAACACCGTGATGGCGAGACGAGAGGAAGCCAGGTTGCGGGCGGACGACGACCCACCCGCCACTGTCATCCTGGAGCAGCTGAGCGTTAGCGAAGCGCCGAGCCGGGGCCTGTCCCGGGCTTGACCCGGGAGCCAGATGACAGCCGCGCACAGCGCGACAAGACCGGTTCACGGGGCTCGGCAAGGCCGTATCGATGATGCGTTCGCTGACGCTCACCCAGACGCGCTGGATTCTGGATCAGGTCCGGGACATTTTCCGGATCTGCGGTTCGCGTGCGCTCACCTTGTCCGGAATGACATACGGGGGGACGCTAGGTCTGGCTTGAGACCATAATCTAGATGCCGCCCATGCTCGGTGACGGTCTCGCTATTTACAACACCAAGGGGCCCAAAAGGCAGAATAAACGCCAGAAACGGAACCAGAACTAGAAAAAAAGGGCCAGATCAATCCACACCCGCGCTCGCCGGTAAAGTGCATTGGACGTGACGATTTTTTTATTGACGAAGGGCACAAGCGGCCAGAATTATGCAACTTATAAGTTTAGTATTTAACCGAGCCCTCGTGTGGGTGAGAAAACTTCAGGGGACACAATGGGAAAGTGGAAAAAGAGCTTCAGAAGTCTGCCCCCAAGGATCAGTGCAGAAATGGAGAAAATCAGTTCTCCAAATTTAAAAGTGCTCGCTGGAAAAGAAGTCTCTCAGCAGGAGGTTGAAAACGGTGTGTACTCTCATCTTGGATTGAACATTGATACACTAGAGGTCGGAAAATCTTGGGAAATTGTACCGGCGTCGGATTGCGGAATGCGCTCCAAGCGAAATTTGGACGGATGGGTGAACGTTCGACGGGATCTGCCAAAATTTACGAAGTATTTTTATCATGATATTGCGATCTACGGTGATGCGACACGAAACGGCATGATGACCGTAGCTATTCCGCGTGAAGTGTACGAGAGAGATGAATATCCACCTTATCTTTTTCACGTTGAAATTTCTGTTAAAGAGCATCTGAAAAATGGTTTGTATGGCATAGTATTCTCCGTGGATGAGGTTTTTCTTCGTGGCTCATCGAGTTTTGATGAGGATTTGTTTTTCGCAGTAAACCTACTCCAAGAGACGACGGGTGTTTCGGGAGTTGTCGCCGCAGAAAATCCAGATTTTGTTTTTTCAAGCGTATTAAATTGGGAGTTCTTTCCTCCGGGAAATCTTGAAGCCGTCAAAACCTCTTTATGCAGCGGCAATCGGCCGATTTCAGAAGACACGGTATCAGAACGTTTAGATCTTTTTGAACAATTTAATCCATTGCAGTATTTGCGCGGCCTTGGAGGAAATGATTATTATGTAGGTGCAAAATATTCGGATGATCTCGTTGTGTTTGAAAATTTGAAATACGGAAATGCGCTGTATGTCTTGTACGATGACTGGGAAGAATTGTCTAAGCGCCCAAGAAGTGAATTACTGAAACTTAGAACTAGCAAGTTTGACCGTTTAGTGCACGTACAGGGCTGGGAAACACGATTTGCCGTGTTGATGCAAACCAACCTTGAAGCGCGTGGCATAAGAATTCGTGTGGGGCGCAATATACGTCGCCGCGTCCGATAGTGACCGGGCCAGCACTTTGTGTTGCAAAGACTCGGCCCGCCTGTCCATTTCGTCTTAGGTGAGTTCACCCTCCCTTCATCCCCACCCCCGCCACATAGGTCTCCACCACCGCCCGGTCATCGCCCAGGGTCTGCAGGATGAAGAGTTCGTCCGCCAGGGAGCGGGCGGTCTCAACGCGCAGGGCCATTTCCGGGGTGGCGGCGAGGTTGAGGACGATGATGTCGGCCTCGGTGCCCGCGTCGAGCGTGCCGATCTTGTCTTCCAGCGACAGGCTCTCGGCGTTGCCGCGCGTCGCCCAGTAGAAGGTCTCAAAGGGGTGCAGGCGCTGGCGTTGCAGCTGCAGCACCTTGTAGCCCTCGTCCAGCGTGCGCAGCAGCGAATAGGACGTGCCGCCGCCGATGTCGGTGGCAATGGCCGTGCGCACGCCGTGCCCCTCCAGCCGCGCCTTGTCGAACAGCCCGCTGCCGAGGAAGAGGTTGGACGTCGGGCAGAACACGGCGACGGAGCCCGTCTCGCGCATCACGCCAAGCTCGCGGTCATTCATGTGGATGCAGTGGCCGAGCAGGGTCTTGCGGCCAAGAAGGCCGTAGCGCTCGTAGACGGCGAGATAGTCGGCATGGCCGGGATAGAGATCCAGCGTGTAGGTGATTTCGTTGTGGTTCTCGTTGATGTGGGTCTGCAGGTGGCAGTCAGGGTGCTCGGCAAGCAGCGCCCCGGCCACCTCCAGCTGCGCCGGCGTCGAGGTGATGGCAAAGCGCGGCGTGATGACATAGAGCGCGCGGCCCCGGCCATGCCACTCGGCCATCAGCGCCTTGCTGTCGTCATAGGCCGATTGCGCGGTGTCGCAGAGGGCAGGGGGCGCGTTGCGGTCCATCATCGTCTTGCCGCCCAGCATGCGCATGCCGCGCGCCTCCGCCTCGCCGAAATAGGCGCGCACGGAATTGGGGTGGCTGGAGCAATAGGCCACCGCCGTCGTCGTGCCATGGGCAATCAGCGCGTCATAGAAGGCGGTGGCGATGCGCTGGCCGTGGGCGAGATCGGCGAATTTCTGCTCGGCCGGGAAGGTGTGGTCGTTGAGCCAGTCGAGGAGCTGGTCGGCCCAGGAGGCAATCACCTGCGCCTGCGGGAAATGCAGGTGCGGATCAATGAAGCCGGCCATCAGGAGATGCGGCCGGTGGTCGGTCACCGGCGTGGCCGCAGGGGCTGCCGCCTCGACCTCCGCGAAGGGGCCCATGGCGGTGATGAGGCCGTTCTCGATCAGGAGACCGCCATCGGCGTGATGCACCAGCGCGCCGTCATCATCCGCCCCGTGCGGGCGGCGGAGAAAGGAGACGATGCGGCCGCGCAGCAGCCGGGCAGGGGAAGTAGCCAAGACCGGAACCCTCATGGTTGTCCTCACGCCCCGCGCGCCGGCCGCCGCGCGTGAGGCGGCGGCCGGCGGTTGAGGCAAACCTTGAAGTTCTAGTCGGCAGGGCCGGACGGCACAAGGGTGCCGGTTTTGCGCGTTGTGATCGGAACCCGGTGCCTGGTCACCGCCTGGGCCGGGCTTTGCCCTTCCCCCTTGCCTTTCGTGGTGCCTCGGCTAGGGTCGCGGCGCGGGCCAGGCAGGTCCGTGATCGACCTAGCGGAGCCCCCATGTCCACGATCCGTCCCCGTCCGACCGACAACGCCGTGTTCGGCAAGCACCTGACCGGCGGTGCGCATGAGCCGACCTATGGCGGCGTCCTGTCCTTCATGCGCCGGCGCTACAGCCGCGATCTGGCCGGCGTCGATGTGGCCGTCTGGGGCGTGCCGTTCGATGCCTCGGTGTCGAACCGCCCGGGCGCCCGTTTCGGCCCGCAGGGCGTGCGCCGCGCCTCGGCCATCTTCGACGGCGATCCGCAGTATCCCTTCCAGGCCGACCCGTTCGAGACGCTGGCGGTGGTCGACTACGGCGACTGTTCCTTCGACTACGGTCGCAACGGCGAGATCCCGGCCTGTATCGAGGCGCAGGCGCGCGAGATCCTGGAGCAGGGCGTGCATCTGTTCTCCATCGGCGGTGACCATTTCGTCACCCTGCCGATCCTGCGCGCCCATGTGGCGCAGCACGGGCCTCTGGCGCTGGTGCAGTTCGATGCGCATCAAGACACCTGGCCCGATGACGGTGGCCGCATCGACCACGGCACCTTCACCGGCCGCGCCGTGCGCGAGGGGCTGATCGATCCGTCGCGCTCGATCCAGATCGGCATCCGCACCCACGCGCCGGAGACCTGCGGCCTCGAGATCCTCTATGGCGAGGACGTGGAGCAGCTCGGCGTCAATGCGGTCGTCGACATGATCAAGGAGCGGGTGGGCGACGCCAAGGCCTACATGACCTTCGACATCGACTGCCTCGACCCGGCCTTCGCGCCGGGCACGGGCACGCCGGTCGCCGGTGGGCTGACCTCGCGCGAGGCACTGATGATCCTGCGCCGCCTCGGCGATCTCAACTTCGTTGGCGGTGATGTGGTGGAAGTGGCCCCGGCCTATGACCACGCCGACATCACCTCGATCGCCGGCGCCACCGTGGCACAGCATTATCTTGGGTTGCTTGCCGAAAAGCGGGCACAAGAATGACGGCATGACTGGACGAAACAGGACCGGGAGCCAGATTGTGGCGCCTGGCCCTGACGTCTTGCCCGGACATCAGGGCGACAAGGCCCGGTTCGGCCAGAAGACCGGGCGGCGCCCGGTCAGGCAGCCTGACCGGGCTTGCGGGCGCCCTCGATGTTGTCGTTGAAGGCCGGACGGCGCCAGGCGCGATAGAGGGCGTCGGCATCCTGCATCCGGTCATAGAGCCGGCTCGCCAGCACCAGGTAAGCGACCTGGGCGACCAGCGCCGTGCCAAGGCCTGCGACCATCATCTCAAGACTGCCCGATATGGCCGCAATGAGGGCAAGGGCGGCACCGGCGAAGGTTGCCATCAGCAGCAAGGCGGCGCGGCGTGTCGAGGTGCCGGGCACCGGCACGATCATCCGGTTGAGGAACATCCGCTCGCCCAGCAACGCCCGAACATGCCACGGCAGCCGACTGTCCGGTTGCGTGCGACCCGCCGGCACTGCGGCAGCCGGGCGACGGGGCATCAGGCGCGGCAGGCGGGCGGCCGCAAATCCCAGTGCAGCCGCAGCGGCAAGGGCAGCTGGCCAGCCATAAAGGCCATGCAGCCAAAGAGCCACTGGGACCAGCGGAAGAACCGCAAGGCGAATCGCCAGCGTCAGCCGCCCGGGCGGGCGCCGCCACATGCGGGCCGCCATCGCATACCAGCGGATCTGCCTGGCCGGCATCACGGCCGGGCGTGGGGGCCTCGGCTGGGCCTTCGGCGGAGGGGTGTTTGCTGTGCTTGCCATGGGTCACGGCACGCCTTGCGGCGGTCTCTTTTGGGGGGGGGCGGAGCGGCCACAAGGCCGCCCGGACCGGATACGCTGTCAGATATGTCGGCAAGGTCCAGTCCGGTGGCAGACCGGGTGCTATGCCGGTCCGAGGGCTCCACTGGGCCTTCGCCCGGGACCTGGCCAATGCGGCCGGGCGGACGGGAGACAAGCCGATGCAGGGATCTTGCTACACCCGCATCTTAACGTAAGAACCCGGCGCGTCTCCAAGAATCTTTACCCTGTTTGCCCCGGGCTTTCGCGCCTTCACCTCAGCCCCGTCCTTGTCGCGGATCCAGGCGTCCCAGTGCGGCCACCAGGAGCCGGGATGCTCGGTTGCTCCGGAAATCCAGTCTTCCAGATTGCCCTCCGGCTTGGCCCCGGTCCAGTACTGGTACTTGCCGCGTGACGGTGGGTTGACCACGCCGGCGATATGTCCTGAGCCGGAGAGGATGAAGTCGACCGGTCCGCCAAAAGCAGAGGACCCCAGGAACACCGACCGGGGTGGCGCGATGTGGTCCTCGCGGGCCGACAGGTTGTAGATCGGGATGGTGACCTTCTTCAGGTCCAGCCTTTCGCCGGCAATGACCATCTCGCCCTTGGCGAGCCGGTTTTCCAGGTAGCAGTTGCGCAAGTAGAAGGAATGATTGGCCGCCGGCATGCGGGTGGAATCGGAGTTCCAGTAGAGGAGATCGAACGGGAACGGTTCCTTGCCGCGAATGTAGTTGTTGACGACATAGGGCCAGATCAGGTCGTTCGATCGCAGCATGTTGAAGGCGGACGCCATTTTCGAGCCATCAAGATAGCCGCGCTCGGCCATCTTGCGCTCGATCAGCGAAATCTGCTCCTCGTCGACGAACACCTTGAGGTCGCCGGCATGGGTGAAATCCACCTGGGTGGTGAAGAAGGTCGCCGAGCCAATGCGCTCATCGCCGGTCGCCGCCATATAGGCGAGGGTCACGGCCAGAAGCGTGCCGCCGACGCAATAGCCGATGGCATTGACCTTGTCTTCCTTGGTGGCGCGCTTGATCACATCGAGCGAGTGGAGAATGCCCTCGCGCATGTAGTGCTCGAAGTTCTTCTGCGCCTGGCGTTCATCCGGGTTGACCCAGGAAATCACGAAGACGGTGTGGCCCTGGTCGACAGCCCATTTGATGTAGGACTTCTCCGGCGTCAGGTCGAGAATGTAGAACTTGTTGATCCAGGGCGGGACGATCAGCAGTGGCCGCTTCAACACCTTTTCGGTGGTCGGTGTATACTGGATCAACTGGCAGACATCGTTCTCGGCGATCACCTTGCCCGGCGTCAGGGCCAGGTTCCTGCCAACCTCGAACTTGCTGGCGTCTGTCTGGCGGATCTTGATCTCGCCGTGCCCGGCCTTGATGTCCTCGACCAGGAACTGCATGCCGCGAACGAGGTTCTCGCCGTTATTCTCCAGCGTCTCGCGCAAGAGGGCAGGGTTGGTCAGCACGAAGTTCGAGGGCGACAGGGCATTGGCGATCTGCTTGACGTAAAAATCGGCCTTGTGCCTCGTGTGCTCGTCCAGCCCGTTGGCCTCGGCGACCATGTCATTGGCCCAGTTCGAGGTGATGAGGTAGAACTGCTTCAGGAAATCGAAAAACTGGTTCTCCTGCCAGTCCGGATCCTCGAAGCGCTTGTCACGCGGCGGGGCGGCCACAGCTGGTTCGGACGGTTCACCCATCATCCGCTTGAGGGACGAATTCCACAGATTGATATAGCCGGACCACAGGCGGCCCTGCGCCTCGACCGCACGGGTCGGATCCGATGTCCAGTACTCGCCAACCTGCGCCAGCGTCTTGATGATCGAGGTCAGTTCCTCGGCGCCGTCGGCCTTCACCTCGCCCTTTTCGCGCGGTTCGAGATAGGCGGCCAGTGCCTTGCCGCCTTGTTCGAGCACCTTGGCAAGGTTCTGCGCAAAGGCTTCCGGATTGTTGACGATGTACTGGACCAAAGGACTCTGGCGATCATCGGCCATCTTCGGTGTTCCCTCCCGCACGTTTCTTGCTTCTGGCACCGTTGTGACCCGGCTGCTCATCAAATTTATGACACAGGTTTCCGCCGCGTCGAATGCCCATTTCTCGAGTACCAGCCCTGCATAGGGTCGAGCTTGCGAATCTGTCCCGTCCGTGTCACCCAGCCTGCCAGCTTTGAGTTCGGGCTGTCATGCAGCTAAGATAGGCAAAAGGGCGGGGCGGCTGGCTTTGGGAGAAATGGTGGTGAGACGCAATTCTGCACCGGTCCGCACTGCGGTCGCGAGACGATTGTCTCCGGCAGTCCTTGCCCTGAGCCTCGCCATGCTGGCGGCCGGCTGTGCCATGGAACCCGATACATCACTGTTCGAGGCCGTTTCGAACCCGAGGCGAATGGCTGTCACGCCGAGCTTGCCGGCCTATGCCACCGTCGAGCCTGCCCCTGTATCGGTGGGGGCGGCCGTTGTTGCGCCCGGCGACCCGGTCCAGCCGACAGTATCCGCCGTTCTCGATGATGCCGAACGCGAGCGCACGATTGCGGAAATGAGCGCCATGGCTGGTCGGGGCCAGGTGCGCAAGCCAGTCAGTACACCCGCCGATCTACGCCGCATTCAGAATGGGCACGGCGCCGCTGCGCTGGCCGATATCGAGGGCCGTTAGTCGGTTAAAAATACCGGCGCGGCCCTTGCAAAGGCGCGTGCGGAAAGAAGGGCTTGCTGCTACAAGGGCGCCAGTCCCGGCCCTGTGCGCTGACCGGGGCTGTAAGACGTCAGCAAAGCCGCACAACGCCGCAGAGGATCACGAGGCCCGCGCCATGGAAGAGTTTCACAAGACCCGCAGACTGCCCCCTTACGTGTTCGAACAGGTGAACAAGCTGAAGGCAGCGGCGCGGGCGCAGGGCGCGGATATCATCGATCTCGGCATGGGCAACCCGGATCTGCCGACACCGCCACACATCGTGGAGAAGCTGACGGAAGTCGTCACCGACCCGCGCACCCACCGCTATTCGGCCTCCAAGGGCATCACCGGCCTGCGCAAGGCCCAGGCTGCCTATTATGAGCGCCGGTTCGGCGTGAAGCTGAACCCGAACACCCAGGTCATCGCGACGCTCGGGTCCAAGGAAGGCTTTGCCAACATGGCCCAGGCGATCACCGCCCCGGGCGATGTGGTGCTGAGCCCGAACCCGAGCTATCCGATCCACACTTTCGGCTTCCTGATGGCCGGTGCCGCGATCCGCTCGATCCCGGCCAAGCCCGGCCCGGAAGTGTTCCACGCGCTCGAGCGCGCCGTGATCCATTCGGTTCCCAAGCCGATCGCCGTGATCATGTGCTACCCGGCCAACCCGACCGCCTATGTCGCCGACCTCGAGTTCTACAAGGATGTCGTGGCCTTCGCCCGCAAGCACGACATCTTCATCCTGTCGGATCTGGCCTATTCCGAAATCTACTTCGGCGACACCCCGCCGCCGTCCATGCTGCAGGTTCCGGGCGCGATCGAGGTGACGGCGGAGTTCACCTCCCTGTCCAAGACCTTCTCGATGCCGGGCTGGCGCGTCGGCTTCGCCGTTGGCAACGAGCGTCTGATCGCCGCGCTTGCCCGTGTGAAGTCCTACCTCGACTACGGCGCCTTCACGCCGATCCAGGTGGCCGCCACCGCAGCCCTCAACGGCCCGGATGACTGCATCGCCGAGATGCGCGCCACCTACAAGCGCCGCCGCGACGTCCTCGTTGAAAGCTTCGGCCGCGCCGGCTGGGAAATCCCGGCACCGGAGGCCAGCATGTTCGCCTGGGTTCCGATCCCGGAGAAGTTCAAGGCGCTGGGCAGCCTCGAATTCTCCAAGCTTTTGCTGGAAAAGGCGGACATCGCCGTCTCGCCGGGCATCGGCTTTGGCGAGTATGGCGATGATTACGTGCGTATTGGTCTGGTAGAGAACGAGCAGCGCCTGCGTCAGGCGGCCCGCAATCTGCGCCGTTTCCTTGAAACTGCCGACGAAACGTTGCACAACGTCGTCCCGATCAGCGCCTCGCGCTGACGGTGGACATCTTCCGGTCGGCGAGCCTGTCTTTTCGGCCGGAAGGGACAGGCCCGCGCGGCACCTGAGCGTCTTGCCGGACGTCGTCCGGCAAGGGCAAATGAAAACGGGAACTCGGATCGCATGGCTTCTGCATTGAGACTTGGTGTAGCGGGACTGGGTACGGTCGGCGCTTCGCTCGTCCGCCTTCTGTCGAAAAACGGTGCGGCGCTTACCCGCAAGTGCGGCCGTCCGGTCGTCCTCACTGCCGTCAGCGCCCGCGACCGAACTCGTGACCGTGGCGTCGATCTTTCCGGCTACACCTGGTTCGACAATCCGGCCGACCTCGCTGCTTCGCCCGACATCGACGTGTTCGTCGAGCTGATCGGTGGCGCGTCCGGTTCGGCCGAAGCTTCCGTGCGGGCGGCCATTGCGGCCGGCAAGCATGTCGTGACCGCCAACAAGGCGCTGCTTGCCAAGCATGGCGTCGAGCTTGCGGCCCTCGCAGAGGCCGCTGGCGTCAGCCTCAACTACGAGGCGGCGGTTGCCGGCGGCATCCCGATCGTCAAGACCCTGCGCGAGGCGATGGCCGGCAACTCGGTCGCCCGCGTCTATGGCATCCTCAACGGCACCTGCAACTACATCCTGACCCGGATGGAGCGCGAGGGCCTGTCCTTCGCCGAGTGCCTTGCCGATGCACAGCGCCTGGGCTACGCCGAGGCCGATCCGACCTTCGACATCGAGGGCAACGACACGGCGCACAAGCTGGCGCTGCTGACGAGCCTTGCCTTCGGCTGCAAGATCGCTGCCGACGACATCTATCTCGAGGGCATCACCTCGATCACCACGGCCGACATCCGCGCCGCCGATGAACTCGGCTACCGCATCAAGCTCCTGGGCGTTGCCCAGAAGACCGACAGCGGCATCGAGCAGCGCGTGCATCCGACCATGGTGCCGAAGACCTCCGCCATCGCCCGCATCGACGGCGTGCTGAACGCGGTTGCCGTCGATGGCGACTTCGTCGGCGAGATCGTGCTCGTCGGCCCCGGTGCCGGCGGCGACGCTACCGCCTCGTCTGTCGCCTCCGACATCGCCGACATCGCCCGCGGCGACGTCGCGTCTGCGCTTGGTGCGCCAAGTGCCGAACTGACCGATTACACCCGCGCCGGCATGCGCCGGCATGAAGGCGGCTACTACATCCGTCTGTCGGTCTTCGACCGGCCCGGTGCCTTTGCCACCATCGCCAAGGCAATGGCGGATACCAACATCTCGCTAGAGTCGATCGTGCAGCGCCGGGCGGAAGCCCCGGGCCTTGCTGATCGCGTGGGAAGCGAAGGCAGTGAACCGCAGCCGGTCATTCTCATCACCTATGAGACGACCGAGACGGCGGTGAAGCAAGCGCTGGAAGCAATTGTTGCCAAGGGCGTCGTGGCGGATGCGCCGCAGATGATCCGGATCGAGAAACTGGCCTGAACACGTCCCTGACGGGACCACCCTGCTTGAGGATTTGGGGGACATCGATGTCGAAAAAGGAAGCCGCAGCGGCCCAGAGCGCCCTGGATCGTATCCTGACGCTGGAACTTGCTCGTGTCACCGAACGGGCTGCCGTTTCGGCTGCACGCCTGCGTGGCCATGGCGATGAAATGGCGGCCGACCAGGCTGCCGTGGACGCCATGCGCCGCGAGCTGAACAACCTGCCGATCGACGGCACGGTGGTGATCGGCGAAGGCGAGCGCGACGAAGCCCCGATGCTCTACATCGGCGAGAACGTCGGCACCAAGCAGGGCCCGCGCGTCGACATCGCCCTCGACCCGCTCGAAGGCACCACCATCTGCGCCAAGAACCTGCCGAACTCCCTGGCAGTCATCGCCATGGCGCCGGAAGGCGGGCTCCTGAACGCACCCGACAGCTACATGGAAAAGATCGCCATCGGACCGGGCTACCCGGCCGGTATCATCGATCTCGACCTGCCGATCGCCGAGAACCTCGCTGCGGTCGCCAAGGCCAAGGGCGTCAAGGTGCATGAGGTGACCGCCTGCGTGCTCGACCGTCCGCGCCATGCCCGCCTGATCGAGGAAATCCGCGCCACCGGCGCTGCGATCCGCCTCATCGGCGATGGCGACGTGGCCGGCGTCATCCACACCACCGATCCGGAAGAAACCGGCATCGACCTCTATGCCGGCATCGGCGGTGCGCCGGAAGGCGTGCTGGCAGCCGCTGCGCTGCGCTGCATCGGCGGCCAGATGCAGGGCCGTCTGGTCATCACCCGCGACGAGCAGGTCGAGCGCGCCCACCGCATGGGCATCTCCGACATCAAGCGCAAGTACCAACTCGAAGAGATGGCCTGCGGCGACGTGCTGTTTGCCGCCACCGGCGTGACCGATGGCAACTTCCTGCAGGGCGTGCGCTTCGGCCGTCACCACATCACCACCCACACCGTGGTGATGCGCTCCTCGACCGGCACGGTGCGCTACATCAAGGCCCAGCACACGCAGCTCGAGAAGTTCCACCTCGACTGAGAAGATCCGGAGGACGGGCGGCCACATGGGCGCCCGTCGTACTGGACAGTCCGGATGGCGGGCAGCCCCCGGCGTGCCCGTCATGATTGAAAGAGAGTGAGCACGGCCATGTCGGTCGAAGACAGTCGGCGGCTCGTGCTTGGCGTCACCCGCTCCGCCAACGGCCAAATCTGGCGCGAGCGCCAGACCCGGGCGCAGAGCCTGATTTCCATGGCGATGGCGCAGCGGCTCGGGCTGCCAGATGTGCTGGCCCGTGTCATGGCCGGGCGCGACGTCGGACTTGAGGACGCGGAAGGCTTTCTTGATCCGACCCTTAAGGCGCTGATGCCGGATCCGTCCGGGCTGGTCGACATGGACCGCGCCGTGGCCCGCATCGCCGACGCGGTCGAGGCTGGCGTCTCCATCGCCATCTTCGGCGACTATGACGTGGACGGGGCCACCTCATCGGCCTTGCTGGCGCGCTACCTGCGCGCCCTCGGCCTCACTCCGGCCATCCATATCCCCGACCGCATCATCGAAGGCTATGGCCCCAATGGCCCGGCGATTGAGGCGCTGTACCAGGGCGGCGCAAGGCTGCTCGTCACCGTCGACTGCGGCAGCACCTCCTTCGAGGCCTTCGAGACCGCCCAGCGGCTCGGCCTTGATGTGGTGGTCATTGACCATCACCAGTGCGGCGTCGAACTGCCCGCCGTTGCCGCCCTCGTTAATCCCAACCGTCAGGATGACCTGTCGGGGCAGGGGCATCTGGCCGCCGTCGGGGTAACCTTCCTCTTCCTCGTCGGCCTTAACCGCGAGCTGCGCCGCCGCGGCGCGTTCCAGACCCGGCAGGCTCCCGATCTGCTGGCACTCCTCGATCTCGTCGCACTTGGCACCGTCTGCGATGTGGTGCCGTTGAAGGGGCTCAACCGGGCCTATGTCACCAAGGGACTGATCGCCATGCATGGCCGGGGCAATCCCGGCCTGTCGGCGCTGAGCGATGTCGCCCGGGTGGGCGGCAAGCCGGCCGCCTATCACCTCGGTTTCCTCATCGGGCCGCGCATCAACGCCGGCGGACGCATCGGCGATGCGGCGCTTGGCGCGCGGCTGCTGACGACCCTCGATGACACCGAAGCCCGCGCCATCGCCGAGCGGCTCAACGCGCTCAATGCCGAGCGCCAGGCCATGGAAGCGATCATGCTCGAGGAGGGCGACGCGCAGGCGGTGATCAAGATCGCCAACGAGGACCCCGCCGTGCTGCTCACCGGTTCCGATGGCTGGCACCCCGGCATTGTCGGGCTGATTGCCTCGCGCCTGAAGGAAGCCCATCGCCGCCCTGCCTTTGCCATTGCCTATGACGAGACTGGCAAGGGCACCGGGTCCGGCCGCTCCATCGCCGGTGTCGATCTCGGTCGGGCGGTGCGCAAGGCGGTGGAGGAGGGGCTTCTGGAAAAGGGCGGCGGCCACGCCATGGCAGCCGGCCTCACGGTGCGCCGCGAGCGCGAGGCCGAGCTGTCCGCCTTCTTCAACGACATGTTGAAGCAAGACGTCGAAGTGGCTGCCTCGAATCGCGAATTGAAGATTGACGCTGCCCTGACAGCTGGCGGGGCGACGCTGGATCTGGTCAATGGTCTGGAGCGCGCCGGGCCCTATGGCGCCGGTCATCCCGAGCCGGTCTTTGCCTTCCCCGCACACCGGATTTCCTTCGCCGATGTGGTCGGCAACGGCCATGTCCGGGCGACCCTTGCCGGAGCGGACGGCCAGACCCTCAAGGGCATTGCCTTCAAGGCGGCCGAGAAGCCTTTCGGCGAAGCGCTGCTCGCCTCGCGCGGCCGGCCGATGCACGTCGCCGGCGTCCTGTCGCTCGACACCTGGCAGGGCGCGGAACGAGTGCAACTGCGCATCCTCGATGTCGCCGACCCGCAGAAGAACCCCTTGTAAAGCCGACTGCTGACAAACCCTCTGTTGTCACCCCGGCCGAGCAACGCGAGAGCCGGGGTCTACTCGTTTGCAGAGCAGCAGAGTGGTTTGAGGAGCTGCAGAATGCCAAGACGCCGGCATGTCTCTACTGACGCAATGCAACGGCCGCATCACCGCTCTGGAAGCGAGTAGGCCCCGGGTCTCCGCTGCGCTGCGCCCGGGGTGACTCTGAACGAGAACGGACAGTCCGGGGTCCGGACAGCAGGCCGCCCCTTGTAAGGTTTACCGCCGTTAACCATGTCGCAACATCCTGCCGCTAGTCTTCATCTTGTCGCTGAAGGAATCGGCGGGGGGAGAACATGGCTGCTCAGGACGAGGTGAAGGCGATCTTCGCAGAACTCGACCGGTCAACGGACCGCGCTCTTGCGGGCCTGTACCGTGTACGTGCAGATGCCATGCTTGACCGCCCCGAAACACCATCCCCCATGATCCCGCTCATTGCCGAAGCCGGGCTCGTCTTTGGCCTTGCTGCCATGCTGGTGCAACTCGGTCTTTCTGTCAGCAACTGACCCTTTTCCGCTTTCCCATTCGTCCCATCTTGGCCACACTGCGCGCCTGTTGAGGCGGAGCTGGACGTTCATGTCCGCCGTCCGGATCTTGCAAGGTGTGTCATGGCCGAGTTTCCGATTGCCCTGTGTTCCCTGAATCTCGGGTTCGCTCCCGCTTTGCCCGAAGCCTATGTCGCGGCGATTGACCAGCGCATGGCGCGGGCAAAGGCCGATGGCGCGCGTCTCCTGATGCTGCCGGAATACTGCATCGAGGCCTGCCTTGCCTTTCGCCCGGAGGCCCTGGAGCCCACGGCGGAAATGGCCTTTCTGTCCGAGGTTGCCGTCGCCATCGAGCCGCAGCTTGCCGCTCTGGCTGCGCGTCACGGCCTTTCGCTTCTGGCCGGGTCGATGCCGTGGCCACATGAAGGGGGAGGGCACACCAACCGCGCGATCTTCTTCACCCCCGATGGCTGCCGCCATGTTCACGACAAGCTGTCGCTGACCCCGTTCGAGAAAGCGCCCGAACCCTGGGTGCTGACGCCGGGCCGGAAGCTGACTGTGTTCGAAGTCGAGGGCGTGCGCATCGCCATGCTGATTTGCCTCGATGTGGAAATGCCGGCGCTGTCGTGCCTGCTCGCGAAAGAGCACCTCGACCTGCTGCTCGTCCCTTCCATGACCGGCAAACTCTCCGGCTATCACCGCGTCTATGATTGCGCCAAGGCAAGGGCGGTGGAGCTTCTGACCTCGGTTGCCCTCTGTGGCTGTACCGGCGTTGCCACGGGCACGACGCAGAACGACACCAACTTCTCGGGAGCCGCGCTCTATGTCCCTTGCGAGGCCGAACTCGGTTACACCGGCACGGCCGTGAGCCTGACGCCCACGGGTGGCGAGAAGGGTGAAGAGCCCTATGTGGTGGTTCATCCCCCGATTGACGCGGTTCGCCGCATGCGCGCTGGCGCCGCCGAGGTCTGGCCCGGTGCCTGGAGCGCGGCCGGGATCGAGATCTGTCGCCAATAGACAGGGCGTTAATAAGCCAGCTAAAGATTGTGCATTGGTTGCCAGACACAGTTGCCAATTCACAACTCATTTGAGGTTTCGGCGCTTGTTTAACGCAAAAGCCGGATTTCAGCCGTATTCTGTCTCTAGCTACCTTGACAGGCGGTTCATATGAACGTTTTTCAAGTGTAATGATGCTCAAATGAGCGGGTGTTTCGCCGCGAGCATTTTCCTCTTTTTTATCGGAAGCGTGTGCCATGACGGACGCCCCGCTTTCATACCCGGACCCGGTTGTGACGTCCCGTTCGCCGCTGCACCGCCTTTGGCTGGCTTTGCG
The DNA here is from genome assembly GCF_003012935.1 of Pannonibacter carbonis. Classification (GTDB taxonomy): domain Bacteria; phylum Pseudomonadota; class Alphaproteobacteria; order Rhizobiales; family Stappiaceae; genus Pannonibacter; species Pannonibacter carbonis. The sequence continues at coordinate 292,572 of NZ_PUDR01000003.1, forward strand.
CGCGATATTCCTGCGTCCGGCCCGGTTGCAGATCGCGGCCCTGTGCTATCGGGTGCGTGATGGCCGTCGTGAAGTCCTGCTGGTTTCCTCGCGCGGCACGGGCCGCTGGATCCTGCCCAAGGGCTGGCCGTTGCTGGACCGGGCCTCCGAGCGCACGGCAGAAGTCGAGGCTTTCGAGGAGGCCGGTGTGATCGGCCGCGTTCGGCGCCTGCCTTATGCAAGGATCCGCTCCACCAAGGGTCTCGACAGCGGCTTGCGTGTCCCCACCGACGTTCTGGTCTATCTGCTCAAGGCGGAAGCTCAGGCGGAGGAGTATCCGGAACGCGGCGAACGCGAATTGCGCTGGCTGCCGGTCGAAGACGCCGCAAGCCTTGCCGACGAAGCCGATGTTGCCCGGCTTCTTACCCGCATGTGCCGTGACGTCACGATCTGGTCGCAGACATAATCAATAACGGAAGCGGCGCATCGGGGCCGTACATGTCCGGCAGAAGCTCCGTATCGGCGGGCATGTTCGGGAGGCCAACAGGCGGCACCACGTGAAGACAGACCAGAAGTCGATCCTCGACAAGGATCTCGACAAGCTCACCTATATCGAGGACGCCGCCGGCTACACGGGCCGCAAGCTTGTGGCGCCTGGCCTTGCCTTCCTGTTTCTGGTGTTCTGCGCTGTCTTCGCCATCGCCTATGTGCCGAACTTGCAAGGTGGCATCCTCATCATTACCGCCGCTGCAGTCGGCGGCTACATGGCGATCAACATCGGCGCCAACGATGTTGCCAACAACGTCGGCCCGGCCGTCGGGGCGCGGGCGTTGAGCCTGCCAGCGGCTCTCATCATGGCCGCGGTCTGTGAAAGTGCGGGTGCGCTGATTGCCGGCGGCGACGTGATCAAGACCATTTCTGCCGGTATCATCACTCCTCTCGACGCCGAAACCCCGGATGACTTCGCGCTGGTGATGCTCTCGGCGCTGCTGGCCGCTGGCCTCTGGCTGAACTTTGCCACCTGGATTGGCGCGCCGATTTCGACGACCCAGTCGATTGTCGGCGGTGTCCTGGGCGGGGCAATTGCCGGGCTCGGCTTCGGGCCGGTAAACTGGTCGGTGGTCAGCTTCATCATGGCGGGCTGGCTTGCCTCGCCGTTGCTGAGCGCCGTGCTTGCCGCTGCGATCCTCGCTTTCATCCGCAGCAAGGTTGTCTATCAGTTCGACAAGATCGATGCGGCCCGGCGTTGGGTGCCACGGCTGATCGGCGTGATGGCCGGCACATTCGCCACCTATCTGACCTTCAAGGGGCTGTCCCGTGTTGTGGCGCTCGAACTCGGGCATGCCTTGCTGGCCGGCCTGATTGTCGGCGTTGCTGCCCATGCGCTTGTCCGGCCCGTCATCGCGCGCCAGGCCGTCGGGCTCGAAAATCGCAACCAGTCCGTCCGTCAGTTGTTTGCCTGGCCGCTGATCGGCGCGGCGGCGCTGCTGTCCTTTGCCCATGGCGCCAATGATGTTGCCAATGCGGTCGGTCCGGTTGCCGCCATCGCCCATGCGCTTGGATCCGGCGCAATCAGTGAAGTGGTGCGCATTCCGCTCTGGGTGATGGCCATCGGAGCCGTGGGGATTTCCCTAGGGCTGATCCTCTTCGGCCCACGCCTGATCCGCCTCGTCGGCCAGCAGATCACCAAGCTCAACCCGATGCGTGCCTATTGCATTGCGCTGGCAACAGGATTCACGGTGATCCTTGCGTCGGCACTCGGATTGCCTGTCAGCACAACGCATGTGGCGGTTGGCGCCGTGTTTGGCGTCGGGTTCTTTCGTGAGTGGGAAACACAGCGCGTCGGATATCGGGCCGACGCTTCCTCCGGCAAGGCCGGCATGCGGCTGCGCCCGATCCGCAGCCGTGAAGAGCAGAAGCGGCGCCTTCTGGTGCGCCGCTCCCATGTGATGACAATTCTTGCAGCCTGGATGGTAACAGTTCCGGCGGCAGCCGTGATTGCCGGGCTGGTGCACTTCGTTCTTGCCGCAATCTTCTGAGGCGTCAGGCGGTCGACAGTTCCCGGGCGGCGTCCAGAAGATGCTCCAGCACATAGGGCTGGAAGCTGCGCCAGCATTCCAGCACGAACTGGTCCTCTGCCTTGCGCCACAGGATCACCTCGGCCTTGTGGCAGAGCGTGCGCGTGACCATGCCGACGGGGAAGGCGGGCAGCGCCAGATCGATCGGCACGCCGGCGTTCAGCAGCCAGGCCGCGCGCGGACCGCTCACCAGCACCGCATCCTGCCGGTGCGAGATGTCGGTGACGGAAGCCGCCAGCCCGGCGACCGCGGCGTTGACGGCGGCCTCGAAGGCCTCCAGCTCGGCCTCGGGGGCCAGCAGCAGCCACTCATCCGGCCCGAGCCAAAGGGCAACCTTGCCTGCGCCAGTGGCCGCCGACAGCGGAGCCTGCGGCAGGGCAAAGCCCAGCGCGCCGGCGACTGCGGCCTGCGCCTCGGCGCGGCCACGGAACGACAGGCGGGCGAGGGGAGCGGTCTTCTGGATGCTGACCGCGTCCTGGCGCAGCACCGGCGCCAGGCTAGCTGCGGGGGTGTAGATCTCAGCCATTGAGACGGGTTCCTTCTGGGTCATACATCACGGGGTCAACCACCTTCACCGGGACCGCGCCGGCCGGCATCGGCACGTTCAGCACTTCGCCGTGGCGGGCGCGCCCGTCCTTGACGATGGCGAGTGCAATGGTCCGCCCGAGCGCCTCGCTCCAGTAGGCCGAGGTCACATGGCCCAGCGCCGGGGTGCCCTTGGCCGGATTGGCCTCGGCGGTGATCTGCGCCCCTTCTTCCAGCATTTGCTTCGGGTCGACCGGCAGGAGGCCGACGACCTGCTTGCGGCCCTTGGCGACGAGGTCCGGACGCGACAGCGAGCGCTTGCCGACGAAATCGAACTTCTTCTTGCCGATGGCCCAGTCGAGCCCGGCGTCATCGGGCGTCACCGTGCCGTCGGTCTCCTGGCCGATGATGATGTAGCCCTTCTCGGCGCGCAGCACATGCATGGTCTCGGTGCCGTAGACACAGCCGCCCTGCTTCACCACTTCCGCGTTGATCAGCTCCCACACCTTGGCGCCATGGCGCGCCGGCACGTTCACTTCAAAGCCGAGTTCGCCCGTGAAGCTCACCCGGAACAGGCGGCAGGGCAGGCCGGCGAAGCGGCCCGAGGCGACGCTCATGTGCGGGAAGGCCGCGTTGGAGAGGTCGATGCCTTCGACGAAGGGGGCAATCACCTCGCGCGCCTTCGGGCCCTGCACCGCAATCACCGCATATTGCTCGGTGGTCGAGGTAATCCAGACGTCGAGATCCGGCCATTCGGTCTGGAGGAAATCCTCCATCATGGCAAAGACCCGCGCCGCGCCGCCCGTGGTGGTGGTGACGTGGAACCGGTCATCGGCGAGCCGCCCGACGACGCCGTCATCAATGATGTAGCCGGCCTCGTTGAGCAGCACCGCATAGCGGCAGCGGCCGGGCTTCAGGCCTTTCCACGGGTTGGTATAGAAGCGCTCGAGGAATTCGGCCGCGTCCTTGCCCACCACCTCGATCTTGCCGAGCGTCGAGGCGTCGAACTGGCCGACCGACTGCCGCGTGACGCGGCATTCGCGCGCCACGGCCGCATGCATGTCCTCGGAGCCTTGTGGGAAGTACCAGGTGCGCTTCCACTGGCCGACATCCTCGAAGACGCCGCCCTTCGCCACCACCCAGTCATGTGACGGCGTGCGCCGCACCGGGTCGAAGGCATCGCCGCGCGAGGAGCCGGCAAAGGTGCCGAAGGTCGTCGGCGAATAGGGCAGGCGGAACGTGGTGAGACCCACCTGCGGCAGCGGCGCGCCCAGCGCGCCCGAGGCAATCGCCAGTGCGTTCATGTTGGACAGGCGGCCTTGGTCGGTCGCCATGCCGGTGGTCGTGTAGCGCTTGATATGCTCGATCGACATCATGCCTTCGCGCACTGCCAGCTGCACGTCCTTGGCGGTCACGTCGTTCTGGTAGTCGACAAAGGCCTTCACCCGGCCGGCGTTGCGGTCATGCGGCAGCGCGCCGAGATACCCGCCCGTCGAGGCTTCGCCGCCTGTAGCCGTGAGCCGTCCACCCTTGCGCGCGGCACCGGTTGCGGCCTCCGCCGCCTGTTCACCGGCGGCATAGCCGTCCTCCAGCACCGCCGCCAGACCGTTCACCCCCCGGCAGCTGCCGGCAGAGCGTTCCCGCTGCACGCTGGCGCCGGGCAGGAACGCCTCATGCTCGGCATTCCACACGACCTTGCCGCGCGACTGCGAATAGAGGCTGACCGAAGGCGTCCAGCCGGAGGACATCAGGATGGCGTCGCAGGTCACATCGCCCGCAGAGACCACGCTGCCGTCATTGCGCAGCCGGCCGAGCATCGCCTTCGACACCCTGAGCCGCCCGCTGGTGCCGGTGACGACGCAGGCCGCCTCGACCCGGATGCCCCGGCGTGCGGCCGCCTCGCGCAGAGGCTCCGGCGGAGTGGCGCGCATGTCGGCAATCGCCACCACCTCGACCCCGGCATCTGCCAGATCGAAGGCAGCAGCCCAGGCGCTGTCGCAGGCGGTCGTCACCAGCACCCGGCGGCCGGCGGCGGCGCCATAGCGGTTGAGATAGGTGCGGCCGGCGCTGGCCAGCAGGATGCCGGGACGGTCGTTCTCCGGGAACACCATCGGCCGCTCATGCGCTCCGGCGGCAATGACCACTTGCCTGGCCCGCACCTGCCACATGCGCTCGCGCGGCAGGTTTGCATCCGGCTGTGCCAGATGGTCGGTGACGCGCTCGGCCAGCGCGATGAAGTTCTGGACGAAATAGCCAAATGCAGTCGTGCGTGGCAGCAGCGTCACGTTGTCCCGCTGAGCGAGCGTCGCCAGCGTGGCGGCGACCCAGTCGGCGGCCGGCAGGCCCTCGATGGTGGAGCCCGTTTCGCTGAGCAGCGAGCCGCCCATTTCCGCCTGCTCGTCGCACAGGATCACCCGCGCGCCCGTCTCGCTGGCCGAGAGCGCAGCCGCCAGACCCGCCGGACCGGAGCCGATGACCAGCACGTCGCAATGGGCATAGAGGTTGGCATAGTGATCCGGATCGGCCAGCTTTGGCGGCTTGCCGAGACCGGCGGCAGCGCGGATCACCGGCTCATAGACCTTGTCCCAGAACGCCTTCGGCCACATGAAGGTCTTGTAGTAGAAACCGGCCGGGAACAGCGGCGACAGCACGTCATTGATCGCCCCGACGTCGAAATCGAGCGAGGGATAGCGGTTCTGGCTGATCGCCATCAGGCCTTCGTAGACCTCCACCTGCGTCGCGCGCAGGTTCGGGGTCTGGTCGCCGTGCCGGTAGACGCCGACAAGCGCGTTCGGCTCTTCCGATCCGGCCGTCAGGATGCCGCGCGGGCGGTGATACTTGAACGAGCGGCCGACGAGATGCACGCCGTTGGCAATCAGCGCGGAGGCGAGCGTGTCGCCCGGATGCGCCTGCATCACCTTGCCGTCAAAGCTGAACTGAAGCGTCCGCGACCGGTCGATGCGGCCGCCATGGGCCAGGCGGGTGCTCTGGGTTGAATTCTGGCTATGGGCGCTCATCAGCGGGCGTCCTTTTCCTGGGAGGCGCGGGCAAGGGCGTCGAGGTCGGGCTTGGGTTCGCCAGCCTTGTAGGTGCAGACGAACTTGTCGCTGACCGTGTCGCGCACGGCGTTGAAGAAGCGGCCGCAGCCATGGGCATGGCGCCAGCGTTCGGCATAAAGCCCGCGCGTGTTGGTGCGCATGTAGAGGAACTGGGCCCATTCCTCGTCATTGAGCTGCGAGGGATCGGCGGGGCGGGCGATATGCGCCTCGCCGCCGTAGCGGAACTCGGTCTCGGGCCGTTCGACGCCGCAATAGGGACAGGAAATCAGCAGCATGGCGAAGCCTCTAGATCACGATGAATGTTGGTTGAGGCGACCAACATTCATCGTGATCGCATCTAACAGGTTGGAGCATGAGGTTTTCCGAAAACCGCTACGCACTTTTCGGCCTCATGCTCTAGTGAGCCACGGCGGCCGCGGCCGCCTCGTCGATCAGCCGTCCGGTGCGGAACCGGTCGAGCGAGAAGGGGGCATTGACCGGATGCGGCGCTCCGGTCGCAATGGTGTGGGCAAAGACATGGCCCGAGCCCGGCGTGGCCTTGAAGCCGCCCGTGCCCCAGCCGCAGTTGAGATAAAGGCCCGGCACCGGCGTCAGGCCGATGATCGGCGAACGGTCGGGCGTGTTGTCAACGATGCCGCCCCAGTTGCGCAGCATGCGCATGCGGCGGAACATCGGGAACAGCTCGCAGATGGCGTCGAGCGTGTGCGTGGTGATGTGCAGGCCACCGGCCTGGGAATAGGACACGAACTGGTCCGTGCCCGCGCCGATCACCAGCTCGCCCTTGTCCGACTGGGAGATGTAGGCGTGGATCGTGTTCGACATGACCACGCAAGGGAAGGCCGGCTTCACCGGCTCCGACACCAGCGCCTGCAGCGGATTGGATTCCAGCGGCAGCTTCAGCCCGGCCATCGCCATGACGACGGAGGTGTTGCCGGCGGCGACGCAGCCGATCTTCTTGGCGCCGATGAAACCGCGTGTCGTCTCGACGCCCGTCACCTCGCCCGTCGGGGCCCGGCGGATGCCGGTGACGGCGCAGTTTTGAATGATGTCGACGCCCATGGCACTTGCGCCGCGCGCGTAGCCCCAGGCGACCGCGTCATGCCGCGCCGTGCCGCCGACGCGCTGCAGCGCCGCGCCCATCACCGGATAGCGGATGTTCTTGTCGATGTTGAGCGGCGGGCAGAATTCCTTGGCTTCCTCGGCGCTCAGCCACTCGTTGGTGACGCCGGCCAGCCGGTTGGCATGGATGTGGCGCTTGAACACCTGGATGTCATGCACCGTATGCGCCAGCATCATCACGCCGCGCTGCGAATACATGACGTTGTAGTTCAGCTCCTGCGACAGCCCGTCCCACAGATCGAGCGCGTGCTGGTAGAGCCTGGCGCTCTCCTCCCAGAGATAGTTGGAGCGCACGATGGTGGTGTTGCGGCCCGTGTTGCCGCCGCCAAGCCAGCCCTTGTCGAGCACGGCGACATTGGTGATGCCATGCACCTTGGCCAGATAATAGGCGGTGGCGAGGCCATGGCCGCCTGCGCCGATGATGATCACATCATAGGCCGGCTTCGGCTCGGGCGAACGCCACTGCCGGCCCCAGTTCTTGTGGGCGCTGAAGGCGTTTTTCGCCACTTCGAGGAAGGAATAGCGCGTCATGGCCGCCGCTTTTGCCCCTGGTCTGATGCCGTGAATGGATCCTGCCAGCTCTCCGGCACCGTGTGCGGCAGCTGACAAGGCAGGGTGCCATCATCGCCAACCCTGCCGTCAAGGGGGCTTTCTGATCGGTCAGCCGATGGTCTGAATCCGACATGCTGCGTCGCAGAAGAAGAAAGTGTCGCCGACACCAGCCGCTGGTTCCACGCAGCCACTTCAACGCTTTCGTCATGCCATGGCTCGTCCATGGCATCCATGCCGTGCCCTCTCCACTCAGGAAGCGCCTGCGTGGCTTACGTCCCCAGCGCCACATGGTCCGCACCGCCACGGCATGGATGCCATGATCAAGTCATGGCATGACGAAGCAGACGGGAGAGCCAGCGGCCCATCCTCACGACCATTCCTCACCGCTTTCGTCATGCCATGGCTCGTCAATGGCATCCATGCCGTTCCCTCTCCACTCAGGAAGCGCCTGCGTTGCTGACGCCACCCACGCTGCATGGCCCGCACCGCCACGGCATGGATGCCATGATCAAGTCATGGCATGACGAAGGAGAGGGGAGGGCCAGCGGCCCATCCCCACGACCAAACTTTCCGTTTTCGTCATGCCATGGCCCGACCATGGCATCCATGCCGTGCCCTCTCCACCCGGGGAGCGTCTGCGTTGCTGACACCCCCGGCGCCGCATGGCCCGCACCGCAACGGCATGGATGCCATGATCAAGTCATGGCATGACGAAGGAGAGGGTTTGACGGAAGAGAGGGGAGGCCCTACTGCCCGCAACACGCGCCGCGCCGCCGCAACGGCCTATCCTCACGACCAAACTTTCCGTTTTCGTCATGCCATGGCTCGTCCATGGCATCCATGCCGTTCCCTTTCCACCCGGGGAACGTCTGCGTGGCCCGCACCGCCACCCAAGCCGCATGTCCCGCGCCGCCACGGCATGGATGCCATGATCAAGTCATGGCATGACGAAGGAGAGGGTTTGACGGACGAGAGGGGAGGCCCTTCTGCCCGCAACACGCGCCGCGCCGCCGCAACGGCCCATCCCCACGACCATTCCTCACCGCTTTCGTCATGCCATGGCTCGTCCATGGCATCCATGCCGTGCCCTCTCCACCCGGGGAGCGTCTGCGTGGCATACGCCCCCGGCGCCGCATGGTCCGCACCGCAACGGCATGGATGCCATGATCAAGTCATGGCATGACGAAAGAGAGGGTTTGACGAAGGAGAGGGGAGGGCCGGAATCCAAAGACGGGCATGGCTTGAAAACGTCGCCTCAATCATGTTAGTTAGGCAAACTAACAAAAGGCCATATCATGGATCTCGAGGAAAGCCTGCGCTGCCTGCAGTGGCACATGTGGTTCCGCTGGCGCGAAGAATCGCGCCGCAGCGGGTCCATGGAGCTGACGCCGAACGAGCTGGATTATCTCTATGCGCTGCTGGGCGCCGGCCGGCCGATCCGTCTGGGCGAGCTGGCCGCCCGCATGCAGGTGACGCCCGCCTCGGCCAGCGCCATGGTGCGCAAGCTGGAAGTGCGCGGCTACATCAGCCGCAGTGCGAGCGGCGAGGATGCCCGCTCGGTGCTTCTTGCACCCACGCCGAAATGTCAGGCGCTGGAGGCGGAGGAACAGACGATCTACGCCGACACTGCGTCACGCCTTGCCGCCATGCTCGAGCCGCAAGAGCTGGCTGAACTCTCCCGCCTTCTCGCCAAGGCGCGGGGCAATCTGACGACCGATTATTGAGACGCCCCATGGACAGCACGCGCATTCCCCGGACCTTCCTGATCTACACGCTGCCGGCCGTGGCGGCGCTGGTGGTTCAGGCGCTGAACATGATGATCGATGGCATCTTCATCGGTCACGTGATGGGCACGCCCGGCCTCGCTGGCATCTACATGGCCTGGCCACTGGTGGGCGTGGTGCTGGCGGTTGGCACCATGATCGGCATTGGCGGCGGGGCGCAGCTCTCCATGGCCAATGGCGCCGGCCGTCTGCCGCTGGCCCGGCGCTATCTCGGCCTGTCGCTTCTGCTGGTCGTGGTCCTCGGCCTCGTCGGCGGAATATTCCTGATCCTGTGCCGCGAGGCCTTCCTGTCGTTTCAGGGGGCCCCGGACGAGGTGGTCCGCCATGGCATGGATTACCTGTTCGTGCGCGGCCTTGGCGGCATCTCGGTCATGGGCGCCGCCGTCCTGCCGCTCTTGGTGCGCAACACCGGCGCGCCGGTCCGCGCCACGCTGGCCATGTTCGCCGGGGTGCTGGTCAATCTGGTGCTCGACTATGTCTTCATCGTCGAATTCGGCTGGGGCCTGTCGGGGGCGGCCGCGGCAACGGTTGCCGGTGAGGCGGTGTCGGACATCGCCTGCCTGTGGTTCCTGTTCGGCCGCCCGACGGCGCTCAGGCCGCGCCTCAAGGACTTCCGCATCCGGCTGGGACGGATCGCCCAGATCCTCGTCACCGGCTTCACCAGCATGATCATGTATCTCTACATGAGCTTCGTGATCATGCTGCACAATTACCTGTTCATGCGCTTCGGCTCGGAAGTGCAGGTCGCCGCCTTCGCCATCACCGACTATTACATGGCCTTCTACTACCTCCTGGGCGAAGGCATCTGCGGCGGCATGCAGCCGCTGGTGAGCTATTTCCACGGGGCAGGGGAGCGCCGGGCCGTGCTTGGAACCTTGCGTCTCGCCATGATGTCGATCTTCGGCCTCGGCTGTGCGCTGGTGGCGGCGCTGCTGATCGTGCCGGAGGTGTTCGTCGCCCTGTTCACCACCGGGGACCCGGTGCTGTCGGGCGCGGCGGAGCATGGCATCCGCCTGCATCTCTTCACGATGATGCTGGAAGGCCTCATCATCATCGTTGCTACCTACTTCCAGGCCATCGGCGACGCGCGCCGGGCCTTGATGATCGCAGCCGCCAACATGCTGGTGCAGCTGCCCTTCCTCGCCATCCTGCCCCGTTTCCTCGGCACCGATGGCATCTGGCTGGCGATCCCGGCGGCAAACCTGTTTCTCGCCCCGATCGTGCTGGTCATGCTGGCGCTGCATCTGCGCCGGCAGGACCGGCTGTTGCCAGCGCCGGCCTGATAGCGGCCTGACACTGGCCTGACGCTGGCCTGACACTGGCCTGACGCTGGCCTGACACTGGCCTGACGCTGGCCTGACACTGGCCTGACATTGGCAAGCCTTTGAATTCATCCCCAGCCTGTCGCATTTCGCGGCAGGTCGGGCGCTTGGCCGACAGCACGGGCTGGCCCTGCCGCGCATGGTTCGGCTATTGTCTCGACCAAACAGGCTTCAAAGGATCGTTGCGCAACTGGTGAGACCCTGGCCGGAATTCCGGTCTCCCCTCTCCGCCCTTGAGGGGGAGATGCCCCCGCTAGGGGGCAGAGGGGGGTAACGGCCGTTTCCAGGGTTGCAGTGTCGAGTATGCCGAGATGCAAATACCCCCCTCTGTCTGCTTCGCAGACATCTCCCCCTCAAGGGGGAGAGGGCGCTTGTGGATCCGCACATGCAAGACAGTTCATCAGCAGCCTGATAGATCTCCCATCCATTCCACTGAAAGAGGATCGACCCCATGGACGTTCGCGCCGCCATTGCCGTTGCCGCAGGCAAGCCGCTGGAAGTCACCACCGTGCAGCTGGAGGGCCCGCGTGCCTTTGAGGTGCTGGTCGAGATCAAGGCCACCGGCATCTGCCACACGGACGACTTCACCCTGTCCGGCGCCGATCCGGAAGGCATCTTCCCGGCGATCCTCGGCCATGAGGGCGCGGGCGTTGTGGTCGAAGTCGGCAAGGGCGTCACCAGCCTGAAGCCGGGCGATCACGTCATCCCGCTCTATACGCCCGAATGCCGCGAATGCCCGTCCTGCCTGTCGCGCAAGACCAACCTGTGCACCGCGATCCGCTCGACCCAGGGCCAGGGCGTGATGCCGGATGGCACCTCGCGCTTCAAGATCAACGGCGAGAAGGTGCACCACTACATGGGTTGCTCGACCTTCGCCAACTACACCGTCCTGCCGGAGATCGCGCTGGCCAAGGTCAACCCGGCCGCTGCCTTCGACAAGATCTGCTACATCGGCTGCGGCGTCACCACCGGCATCGGCGCGGTGATCAACACGGCCAAGGTGGAAATGGGCGCGACCGCCATCGTCTTCGGCCTCGGCGGCATCGGTCTCAATGTGATCCAGGGCCTGCGTCTGGCCGGCGCCGACATGATCATCGGCGTTGACCTCAACATCGACAAGAAGCCCTGGGGCGAGCGCTTCGGCATGACCCATTTCGTCAACCCGCTGGAAGTGGGCGAGGATCTGGTTCCCTATCTCGTCAACCTGACCAAGCGCGGTGCGGACCAGATTGGCGGCGCGGACTACACCTTCGACTGCACCGGCAACACCAAGGTGATGCGTCAGGCGCTGGAAGCCTCGCATCGCGGCTGGGGCAAGTCGGTGGTGATCGGCGTTGCCGGCGCCGGCCAGGAAATCTCCACCCGTCCGTTCCAGCTCGTCACCGGTCGCACCTGGATGGGCACCGCCTTCGGCGGCGCGCGCGGGCGCACCGACGTGCCGAAGATCGTCGACTGGTATCTCGACGGCAAGATCGAGATCGACCCGATGATCACCCATGTCATGCCGCTGGAAGACATCAACAAGGGCTTCGAGCTGATGCATTCGGGCGAATCGATCCGCTCGGTCGTGGTCTACTGAGGTCGCGCGTGATGAAGACCGTTTCCGAAAGCCGCAGCTTTGGCGGCGTGCAGGGCGTCTACAGCCATGACAGCGCGGCCTGCGGTGTGCCGATGACCTTCGCGGTCTACCTGCCGCCGCAGGCAAGCCGCGGCCCGGTGCCGTGCCTGTGGTATCTCTCGGGCCTCACCTGCACGCATGAGAATGCCATGACCAAGGCGGGGCTGCAGGCCCATGCGGCGGAGTTCGGGCTGGCGCTGGTGTTTCCCGACACCAGCCCGCGCGGCGAGGGCGTTGCCAATGACGCCGCCTATGACCTTGGCCAGGGCGCCGGCTTCTACGTCAATGCCACGGAGGCACCCTGGGCGCCGCATTTCCGGATGGAGGACTATATTGTCCAGGAGCTTCGGGATCTGGTCATGGCGACCTTCCCGGTCACGGACCTTCACGGCATCACGGGGCACTCCATGGGCGGGCATGGCGCCCTGACCCTGGCCATGCGTCACCCGGAGCTGTACCGGACACTGTCGGCCTTCGCCCCGATTGCCCATCCGACCGCATCGACCTGGGGGCGCAAGCAACTTGGTGCCTATCTCGGCCCCGATGAGACGCAATGGCAGGAGCACGATGCCGCGCTGTTGCTGGCTGCCAGAGGCTGGAAAGGGGAGATGCTGGTCGATCAGGGGCTTGGAGACCAGTTCCTCGACCTCCTGAAGCCGGAGGCGCTGGCCACGGCCCTTGCCACCACCCGCACTGCCGGAACCCTTCGGCTGCAGGCCGGCTATGACCATTCCTACAACTTCGTCGCCACCTTCGCCCGCGATCATGTCGCCTGGCACGCCGAGCGGCTGAAGGACTAAGACGGGGTGGAGGACAGAAGGGGGCTGGCCAGCGGGAGGGACTGAACCGCTGACAAGCCTCCTATGGTCCGCATCCCGTTCGGCGTCACCCCGGCCAAGCGCAGCGCGAGCCGGGGCCTACTCGTTCCCAGAGCTGTGACGATCGCACGCCGTTGCCACTGCTGACTTTGCAGCCCCGCGAGCCTCTCTGACCCTCTGCAAACGAGTAGGCCCCGGGTCTCCGCTTCGCTGCGCCCGGGGTGACGCCCGAGTGGGTGGCTGCTGTTCCCGTACCCAGCGAGCCAACAGCCACCTGACCACCCGAAACCCGATCAAAGTCACAAAAAACAACAGAAAAACAAAGCCTTGCCGCTCGCGTTTCGGGTCGAGTCGCTAAGGGGCGCCGCATAAGGTCCGCCGGTATTCCCAACCGGAGACCGGACACATGCAACTCACCGACAAGGTCATCATCCTCACTGGAGCCAGCAGCGGCATTGGCGCGGCAGCCGCACGGCTCTTTGCGGCACGCGGGGCAAAACTTGTCCTCGGCGCGCGGCGCCGCGAACGGCTGGAGGCGCTCGCCGCCGAGGTCACGGCCGCCGGCGGTCAGGCCGTCAGCGTGGCGGGCGACGTTGCAGAGGACGCCCATGCCGAGGCGCTGGTGGCTGCGGCAGTCGCCACCTATGGCCGCCTCGACGGGGCCTTCAACAACGCCGGCATCGTCGGTGACATGGTTCCCCTGCCGCAGATGACCACGGAGAACTGGAACCGGGTGCTGGAGGTCAACCTGACCAGCGCCTTCCATCTCGCCCGCCACCAGATCCCGGCGATGCTGGCCAATGGCGGCAAGGGATCGATTGTCTTCACGTCGACCTTTGTCGGTCACGGCATCGGACTTCCCGGCATGGCGGCCTATGCGGCGGCGAAGTCCGGCCTGATCGGCCTGACGCAGGTTCTTGCTGCAGAGCACGGACCGGCGGGCTTGCGGGTCAATGCGCTGCTGCCGGGCGGAACCATGACGGAAATGGCGCCGAGCGATGCCGGCGCGCTCAAATGGATTGCAGGCCTGCATGCCCTGAAGCGCATCGCGGAGCCGGAGGAAATCGCCGCCGCCGCCGCGTTCCTTCTCAGCGACGACGCGTCCTTCGTCACCGGTTCGGCCATGTTCGCCGATGGCGGCAATTCCATCTGCAAGACGTAACAACGACGGTCGGGGCGACATCCTGTTGCCCCGTCAGCGGCGCTTGATAAACCTGCCCTCAGCCCCTCCGGGTCAGGATCATCGGCAGGCTGTCGCCGGGGCGCAGGGTCAGGCGACAGGCCGGCTGGACATCGGTTCCCGGCTTCAGCTGCAGGTCAAAGCCCTGGGCCAGGATGGCCAGGCTGAGGATTGCCTCGGTCATGCCGAACTGCAGGCCGGCGCAGATGCGCGGCCCGATTGAGAACGGCACATAGCCATACTTGGACGGGCGGGCTGCGGCTCCGGGCAGGAACCGGTCCGGGTTGAACGCATCCGCGTCTTCCCACAGCAGCGGATTGCGGTGCAGAAGCCAGGGAACGACCATCAGGATCGTGCCCTTCGGCAGCTTGCGGCTGCCGACCATCACGTCGTCCATGGCCTCGCGGGCAAGGATCGGCACCGGTGGGTACAGGCGGAGCGATTCCTCGATGATCGCCTTGGTGTAGGGCAGGCGGGCAACATCGCGGAACGTCGGGGTTGCACCGGCCAGAACCGTGTCGAGTTCCTCGTGCAGCCGGGCGCGCACGCGCGGGGACTGGGACAGCAGGAACCAGGTCCAGGCGAGTGTATTGGCAGTCGTCTCGTGCCCGGCCATGAAAATAACGGCCGCCTCGTTGCGGATGGCCTCGCGGGTCAGCGGCTTGCCGTCTTCATCGCGGGCCTCCAGCAAGCCGCCTATCACCGACGCTTCGCCGTTATCCTTCTGTGCCTGGTAGCTGTCGATGATCTCGTCCAGAACGCCGAGGATCCGTTTTGTGGCGCTGCGCACCGCCGGCTTGCGGAACCGGGGCAGCCATTCCGGCAGGCCCAGCATGGCCGGAAGGTCGACCTGGTCGATGTGGCGCTGGTACTCGGAAAAGCCTTCGACGACTTCATGGGCGTAGTTCTTGCCGAGCTGACGGCCAAAAATCGTCCGGCAGATGATCTCCGCCGTCAGATGCGCCATGTCGGCCAGGGCGTCGATTTCGGCGCCGTCGCCCCGGTTGGCCCAGGTCTCGCGCTGTTCCTTGATCGTGTCGATCATGATCGGGGCAAAGCCCGGGACACGCGAGCCATGGATGATCGGCGCGACAACCTTGCGCCGGCGCGCCCAGGTCTCGCTGTCGGAAATGAACAGTCCGTCGCCAATCAGCGGGGCAAGCGCATGCCGCATCTGCGGGCTCTTGCGCTGCAACTCGACATGGTGTGCCTGGAAGGCTTCCTGCACCACGTCAGGGCTGTTGCAGATGACCATCATCCGCCGCAGCACCTGCTGCGTCATCATGCGCGACGAAAAGTTGCCCCTCGTCCAGATCGACAGGAAGTTGCGGCGGGCAAGGCCCATCAGTTCAAGGATCGGCGGGGTCCGCTCATGGCGGAAGGGGAACGGGGGAATAAAGTCCGCCGGCCAGCCGCCAACAATCGGGTCGGCTTGGGCGGTGGATACAGGAGCACTCTGGTCCAAGATCAGTCCTCGGAATGGCGCGCGATGGGAGGAGGGGCGCTGCCGATTGGCGCCTCTTTACTCCATCTTGCGCCGCAGCAATACGGCAATTATTCCGTCAGGCGCGGTCGAACGAGCACAGCCGACAGGGCCGTTGCCGCCCAGCCGACGATCAGCAGCATTCCTCCGGTCGGCGCGGCCATCGGGAACAGGCGCGCATCGCGCAAGGCGCGGCTCGCCAGATCGCCGCAGAACAGCATGAGGCCGATGCCGATCAGCGCAAGTGCCAGCGGCAACAGCGGCACACGGCGAACCTGCGCCAGGGCAGCCAGCGCGAGGAACGCCGGGGCATGGAACATCAGCATGTCCGCGGCCGTCGCCAGAAGTCCGGTTGTATCGACATGTGCAGCCAGCGCCGACAAGGCGACCCCCAAGGCACCGCTGACCCCGCCCATGATCAGGCCGATGCGAAACAGGGGAACGGTGGCCGACGGTGTCGGGGTCTGAAGCTTGATCATGGCAGGTTGTCCGGTTCTGGCAATGTCCGGTCAGATGGGGGATCTGATGTCCGGCAAGATGCGGCGATCTTAGCCGAAGTCGACCGGACGGGTAGGGGCAAACCGTCGCAACCCTGGCCCATGCCTGACCTCTCGTGCTGACGGTCAGGCTTGTCATCCATCCTTCAAGCCACGTGACAGGACAGATTGCCTATGGCAGCAAGGGGCTACGTCCTGCCAATTGCCCGTCCGGGCCAGAGTGCATTTTCATGACCCCTGATCTGCTGTCTTTCGAAACCCTTGGTCTTGTGCTGGCGCTGATGGCGGCCGGCGGCATTGCCGGCCTGCTGGCGGGCCTCTTTGGAATTGGAGGAGGCGCGGTGCTTGTTCCTGTCCTCTATCAGTTCCTGGTGCTGCTCGGTGTCGATGAAAGCGTCCGCATGCATGTGTCGGTTGCCACGTCGCTCGGGATCATCGTGCCGACGTCACTGCGCTCGTATCTGTCGCATCGCGCCCGAGGGGCGGTCGATGAGGCGCTGCTGAAAAGCTGGCTGATTCCGCTGTCGCTGGGCGTCGCTCTTGCCGCCATCGTGGCCGCCCATGTCTCCGGTGACGGACTGAAGGGCATCTTTGCCGTGATCGCGCTTCTTGTCGGTCTGCGGATGCTGTTCAACCGGGCAAGCTGGCGCCTTGGCGACGACATCCCGGGCTTTCCGATCCGTCCGCTGTGCGGTGCCCTGATCGGTTTCCTGTCGACGTTGATGGGAATTGGCGGCGGCGTGATGAACAACACCTTCATGACGCTGTACGGGCGGCCGATCCATCAGGCGGTTGCAACCTCTGCCGGCGTTGGCGTGCTCATTTCGGTGCCGGGTGTAATCGGGATGATCTGGGCAGGCTGGGGGGCGGAGCATCTGCCGCCGTTTTCGCTGGGTTACGTCAGCCTGCCGGGGATTGCGCTCATCATCCCGGTGTCGACACTTGCCGCGCCGATCGGGGTGCGCATGGCCCACGCCTGGCCCAAGCGCCGGCTGGAGCTTGGATTTGGCATCTTCCTGCTGATTGTCGCCGCGCGCTTTGCCTTCAGCCTGTTTGACTAGGCAACCAACTCAGGGATTGAGGACCAGGCGGTCGCCCTCGACCGTCCAGCTGCGCAGGCGGGAGAGGGCGCTCATGCCAAGAAGGCTGGTTTCGAGACTTCCCGGCTGGGCGATGAAGCTGCGGACATCGCCGAGCCGGATATCGGCCAGGCGCAGATCCTCGATCCTGGCCGGGGCAACCATTGTGCGGCCATTGGCAGTGGAGACCGGCACACTATAGACCAGCGCGCTGACGTCGATCCCGGCGCGTGCCGCGTCGTCGTGGGTCAAGACCACGGCGGACGCGCCGGTATCGACCATAAACCGGATTTGCGCGCCGTTGGCCGCTGCCTCGATCTGGAAGTGGCCGCTCGGGTCGCGCACCACCATGACGCTGCCATCGCCCTGGCTGACGGCCATGCCGGGGGCGAGAGCCCCCAGAACCCGGTAGCCGACGCCGGCCAGCTCAAAGCGGTAGGTGTAGCCGGCCACCAGAACCAGGCCGAGCGTGCCCCAGGTGGCGACAGCCGTGAGAACCTCGCGAAGGCGCGGGGGGCCGAACACGAGGCTGGCCAGCATGACAAAGGCAATCGCCGACAGGGCGACGATGCGTGGCCCCTCATCATCGGCGGTGAAGGTCTCGTCGATGGGGCCGATATCGAAAAAGTAGGCCAGCAGACCGCCTGCCATGGCGACCAGCAGCGCGCCGACGACAAGGCCGCGCAGAATCGCCTTGGCATTCATTGGCTGGTCTCCACGGCTGCGCCCCGCGCCATCCGCTGGTCAAGCTCGCGCATGATTGTGCGGCGGTTGTCCGGCGTCATGGTGCTCCATGCGACGATCTCGTCGAGCGTACGGGCACAGCCCCGGCAGAGGCCGGAGACAGGATCCATGACACAGATGTGGACACAGGGACTTTCCATGCTTGCCATGTAAGGGGATCCGGACGGAACACAAGGGGATGGTGAGCAGGGAGCCGTTCAGCGGCCTCCGGTCACCAGCAGGATGGGAGCGGTGACAAGAGTCACGGGCAGGGTTACGGCAACTTGCACGGTGCTGCTGACAAAGGAGCCGAGGTCCTTGCCGGCGGCTCCCAGGCTGCCGGCCGCGTCATTGCCGGAGACGGTCAGCTTGTCCTTTTGCAAGACCTCCGTCAGCCGCGGAGCGATGGAGGCGAAGGCGGCAAACTTGGAATGACGGGCAGAATCCGGGCCTTCCAGATTGGTCAGGTCGATCACAACTGCGCCAAGTGCGGCGAGTTCCGCGTCGTCGCCATAGCGGCCGACCCGGTCCTTGCCACCAGCGATGATGCTGGACACGTTGAGCGCCCGGTCATCCTTGGACAGCAAAAGGATGATTGGCGGGTCGAGACGGCCGATGCGGCGCATCTGGTCCTTGAACACATCGACATCAATATCTGGTGCGGCCAGAACGATGCGCTTCAGTTTCTGTGACAGCTTCTTGCGCCGCTCCGGTGGCATCTGGCGCAGGGTCTCCATCATCAGCCAGGTGCCCATCGAATGGGCGAGTACGTTGACCTCGCGGGCGCCGCTGTTGGCCAGGTCCTCCAGCGTCTGCTCCAGCTCGTCGCGGGCAACGGCAGCGCTGTTGAGGTCATAGACATAGTCGGTGAGGTCACCGCGCGAGGCCCAGGTGAACAGCACTGGCACGCCGGGCGCATCGGAATCGTGCATCACCTGGGCAAAGCGGTAGACGCCCTCGGCAAACAGGGTGTTGTAGCCGTGGATGAACAGGAACACCTGCCGATCCTTGGGCTGGCGGGCGGCCAGTTCGCGGCGGACGGCGGCACGGAAGCCGTTATCGCCGTTCAGATAGCTGGCCTTGCGCGTGACCATGTGGCGAGCCGGGTCGCCAGGCATGCTGTCTGGCCATTCGATCTGGCCGGACGCGTGGTTCGGAGGGATGGAAATGGCAATTTCCGCAAAGTCGCGCTGGTTGGCCCGCTCGCCGGAAAACAGGGTGCCCGGCACGTCAGAACGGCTGCGGGTTGTTACCACGAGCAGGTTTTCGACCGAGGCTCCTTCTGCGGCGACGGTGTTGGGCTCTAGCGCACCAGTCACAGGGCGGCTGCCGCACCCTGCGAGCAGTGCTGCCGTGATGGCAAGGGCAGCAAACCGGACGAGATACTTACCCAGCTGTGTCATGCCAGCACCAGAACTCCCAACAGGAACGCCAGCGCTGACAGCTGCTGCACGGCGCCGATCACGTCGCCGGTGAAGCCGCCAATCTTAGCCCACGCCAACCGGCCTGCAGCATGCGCTGCCAGTGCGCCGGCGGCAAGCCCGCAGACGAGTGACAAAAACGGAAGCACAAAGACGAGCGGAAGCAGCACGAGCGCTGTGAGGCCCAAGCCGTTCAGAACTGCGTCCATGCCCGGAATTCCGAAGCGCGCGGCAAGCCCGTCGGGACGGGCAGACGGAAGCTGGGCCCATTGCCACAGGCACAGCAGTCGCGACACCGCTTCCATCCCGATCAGCAGCAGCAGGCTGCCCACAACGCCGAAGCGCTCCGGCAGGGCAGCCAGCAGCGCCACCTTCAGGATCAGCGACAGCGCCAGCGCAATGGCGGCGAAGGCCCCGATGCGGCTGTCCTTCATGATCTCCAGCCGCCGCTCGCGCGTCGCGCCGCCGAAGAACCCATCGGCGATATCGCCAAGGCCGTCCTCGTGCAGCGCCCCAGTTAGTGCAATCAGGCTGGCCAGAACCAGCGCTGCACTGGCCATCGGCGGCAGGGCGGTCATTTGCAGCACCAGCCAGAGCAGGGCCGGACCGGTTGCCAGCACGGCGCCAGCCAGCGGCATGGCGCGTGCGATCACCCGGAAGTCCGGCGCAGCGGCCGGATCATCCAGCGGTCCCACGCTTGGCACCGGCAACCTCGTAAAGAAGCGCAGGCAGGCGGCCGTGTCGGCGGCCAGCCGAGCCAGAGCCGGGGGGACGGGCAAGCCGCCGCCCGTGTCGTTCTGCTGCATGGAACTGTCGCCTGTCCTGGTTGTCTTTTGTCTGTCGAGGGTTATAGAACGGCTGACCCCGCGCCGCCAATCGGGTGAGCGCCCATGATCCCAGCCCGTCCGGAGCCTAGCCGCGATGTCCCTTTCCGAATCTGCCCTGCCGTTTGACGACATCCGCAATCTGGTCGCCCAGATGCCCGGACCGGATGAGGCAGCTGTTGCTGCCGTGCGCGCCCGCGATGCCGAACTGACCAAGCCGGCCGGCTCGCTCGGCAAGCTGGAAGAGATCGCCGAGTGGCTCGCTGCCTGGTCGGGCAAGGCGCCGCCGAAGATCACCCGGCCGCTGGTCGCGATCTTTGCCACCAATCACGGCATCGCCGACAAGGGCGTCTCCGCCTTCCCGCAGAGCGTGACCCGGCAGATGCTGGAGAACTTCGCGGCTGGCGGGGCAGCGATCAACCAGATCTGCATCGCCAATGACCTCGGCCTCAAGGTCTTCGATCTCGCCATCGACATGCCGACGCCGTCCATCGACGACGAGGACGCGCTGGACGAGCCCAACTGCGCCGCCACCATGGCCTATGGCATGGAAGCGGTGGCCGGCGGCACGGACCTGCTCTGCCTTGGCGAGATGGGCATCGGCAACACCACCATCGCGGCGGCCGTGTTCAACGGTCTCTTCGGCGGCACGGCGGCTGACTGGGTCGGACCGGGTACCGGCGTGGACACCGCGGGCCTGGAGCGCAAGCGCGTCGCCGTTGAAAAGGCCGTCGCCCGGCTCGGCAGCGCCGCGAATGATCCGCTGGAAGTGCTGCGCAAGGTCGGCGGGCGCGAGATTGCCGCCATGGCCGGAGCCATCCTCGCCGCGCGTCTGCAGCGCACGCCGGTCATTGTCGACGGTTTCGTCACCACGGCGGCAGCGGCCGTGCTCTACAAGATGGACCCGGGCGCGCTCGACCACTGCCTGTTCGGCCATGTCTCGGCCGAGCCGGCGCACCGCCGGGCCCTGGCGGCCATGAACAAGACCGCGCTGTTCGATTTCGGCATGCGTCTCGGCGAGGGCACCGGTGCGGCACTTGCCGCCGGCATCGTCAAGGCTGCTGCCAGCGTGCACGCCGGCATGGCGACCTTCGCCTCGGCCGGCGTGTCGGGCAAGGACGCCGGCTGAGCGGAGACGGCATCGGCCCCGTCTCGGAGGTCATCCCCGCCTTGTGCGGGGATCGCGCCCCGCACGCAGGACAACGTAAGCCAGCCGCCAGGGTCTCTGACATTTGGATCCCCGCACGAGGCGGGGATGACCGTTGCGGGGAGGAGAGGTTCGCGGCGACCCCGCTGCCTCACGCGGCCTTGAGGCCGCGCTTTTCCAGAAGGGCGTTGATGTCCGGGCCGCGGCCACGGAAGGCCTTGTAGGCGGCGTCCGGGTCCTGGCGGCCGCCGGCGGAATAGATGTGGCGGTAGAGTTTTTCCGCCGTCGCCGGATCGAACACGTTGCCGGTTTCCTCGAAGGCGCTGAAGGCGTCCGCGTCCATCACCTCCGACCACATGTAGCTGTAGTAGCCGGAGGAATAGCCCTCGCCGGCAAAGGCATGGGCGAAATGCGGCAGCCGGTGGCGCATGGTGATCTCCGACGGCATGCCGAGATCCTTGAGGACTGACGCCTCATAGGCGGTCACGTCGATGCCGGACGGATCCGGCATCTCGTGCAGGGCGAGGTCGATCAGCGCGCAGGCCGTGTATTCGACCGTTGCGAAACCCTGGTTGAAATTGCGCGCGCCGAGCACCTTGTCGAGCAGGGCCTTCGGCATCGGCTCGCCGGTCTTGTAATGCACGGCAAAGCGCGACAGCACCTCCGGCTGGCTCAGCCAGTGCTCGTAGAGCTGCGAGGGCAGTTCGACGAAGTCCCGCGCCACGCTGGTGCCGGAGATCATCGGATAGGTGACATCGGACAGGAGCCCGTGCAGGCCGTGACCGAATTCGTGGAACAGGGTGCGGGCGTCATCGAAGGTGAGGAGCGCCGGTTCCCCGTCCGCGCCCTTCGAGAAGTTCATCACGTTGACGATGATCGGGCGAACCTCGCCGTCCAGCTTGTGCTGCGCGCGGAAGGCGCTCATCCAGGCGCCGGAGCGCTTGGAGGAGCGGGCAAAATAGTCGCCGAGGAACAGGCCGACGTGATTGCCCTGGGCATCGCTCACCTCGAAGACGCGCACGTCCGGATGATAGACGGGCAGACCGTGCTTTTCCTCAAAGCGCAGGCCGAACAGGCGGGTCGCGGTGTCGAAGGCGGCTTCGATGATCTTGTCCAGCCGCAGATAGGGCTTCAGCTCGGTTTCATCGAGGTCATGATCGCGCTTGCGCACCTTCTCGGCATAATGACGCCAGTCCCAGGGGGCGATGGCGGCGTTGTTGCCTTCCGCCCGAGCGACCTCGGCGAGCTTGTCGGCTTCCTCGCGCGCGCGTTCCACGGCCGGACCCCAGACACGGGTCAGCAGGCCGCGCACCGCATCCGGCGTCTTGGCCATGGCATCATCAAGCTTGTAGGCGGCGTAGCTCGGGTAGCCGAGCAGGTGGGCGCGTTCGGCCCTGAGGGCCAGCGTCTCGGCAATGATACCGCGGTTGTCTGTCGGACCCTCAGCCTCGCCGCGCGCGGACCATGCCTTGAACGCCTCCTCGCGCAAGGCGCGGTTGGTGGAGAACTGCAGGAACGGCTCGATCGAGGAGCGCGACAGGGTGATGACATGCTTGCCTTCCAGCCCGCGCTCCTTCGCGGCGGCTGCGGCGGCCGCGAGCAGGAAATCCGGCAGGCCGGCCCGGTCTTCCTCGGTCTCGAGCACGAGCTGATAGTCGGATTCGTCCTTGAGCACGTTCTGCGCAAACTGGGTGCCAAGGGTCGCCAGCCGCTGGCTGATCCCGGCCATGCGGGCCTTGGCCGCATCGTCGAGCCTTGCTCCGGCGCGGGTGAACATCAGCTGGTAGCGCTCCAGCACCCGGGCCTGTTCCGGGGTGAGGTCAAGCCCGGCGCGCTGGTCCCAAAGCGCAAACACGCGCGCGGCGAGCCTCGGGTTGAGCAACGTCTCTGACCCATGCAACGAGAGCTTCGGCGCCATCTCGCGCTCGATTGCCTGCAGATCCGGGTTCGTGTGTGCGCCGGTGAGATTGTAGAACGTCCGCGAGACCCTGGTCAGCGCCTCGCCGCTCGTCTCCATGGCGCGGATCGTGTTGTCGAAGGTCGGCGCGTCGGCCTGTCCGGCAATGGCGTCGATGTCAGCCCGGGCCTCGGCCATGGCGATGTCGAAGGCTGCGACATAGTCCTGCGGCCGGATGTCAGCGAACGGGGGCAGGCCGAACGGCGTGGACCAGGCAGAAAGCAGCGGGTTGTCGGACATGGGTCAAAACACCTTGGATGGCGAAAAGGCAGGGCGGGAGATGGCTGCTGTCAGCCATCCGTTTCCTATCCTGTCATATGGGCAAGCCGTTGCCACTTTCCAAATGCTCTGACCGGGTGTCGATCCAGAGTTTAGACTTGTCTTTAATTAGAAGATTGTCTAATTAGAGATCCAAGAGGAGCCCGCATGGCATTCAACCAGGTGTTCGAGGCGCTTGCCCATCCGGTGAGACGCGAGATTCTGGCCCGGCTCAGATCCGGACCCTTGTCGGCGGGAGACCTTGCCGACGGGTTCGATCTGACGAAGCCTTCGATGTCCGTCCATTTCAAGAAGCTGCGCGAGGCGGATCTGGTGTCTGTCGAACGGCAGGGAACGAGCCTGATCTATCAGCTCAACATGTCGTTGCTGGAAGAGGCGCTGGCGGGTGTCCTGACGTTGACGGATGGCAGAGGTGCGGCCGACGGCGGCACCTCAACAAAAGGAAAGCACGAATGAGCGAGCATCCGAGCCTGATGGCTGACACATCCCGCCCCGAAGCGCTTGGGGCGGCCGGATTTGTGGGGCTGGGCCTGATTGCTGGCCTGACCCTGGCAGGGTTCCTGTTGCTGCCGGCCGAAACATCCCTGCCGGTGCATTTCGATCTGAGCGGTGAGGCGGATTCGTTTCTCGGTCGGGACATCGCCTTGCTGCTGCTGCCTGCAATCAGCCTGATCCTGACGATTGGTGCCATGGCGCTGACGCGGCTTGCCCCAGTTGCAGCGGTGAAGGCAGGGCGGGCGACCATGGCGGTGGCCGTCGTCGGCGTGATCTGGCTGTTTGCCCTGTGTCAGGCCATCATCCTCTCCGCCGGCTCAGGGCTTGAAGTGAATGTGCCGCGCCTGATCTGCGTCGCGCTGGGCCTGTTCCTGATGCTGCTTGGCAATGTCCTGCCGAAAACCCGGCCCAATCCTTATGCCGGGCTGAGAACGCCGGCCACGCTGCGTGACCCGGCCATCTGGCGCAAGGCAAACCGCTTTGCCGGGATCGCCTTTGCGCTCAGCGGCGCTGTGTTGATTGTCATCGCTGCCATGACCTGGGAAGGCCGTCTGCTTGGCCCTGCCTTGCTCGGCGCAGCAATCTTGCCGGCAGTCGTCAGCCTTGTTTTTGTCTTCGGGCTGTCGAAGCGCTGAAGCCAAACGGATTGTCAGTTTCAGTCCGAGGGACCGAACACGACCTGATACATCAACCGGCCGGGGTAGAACGTGAAGATCCCGGCCACCAGCAGCGCCCAGAGCATGTATCCCTTCATGGCCTTGGCGTGGCTTGTGATCCGCCCTTTGCGCGCGGCCCACACGGCCATCGGCACACCGATCAGGGTGACCACCGAGAGGATATGGATCGGGCTGAAGGGGCCGATCATGCGGATGCCGTGGATGAACAGGCTGGAGCCGGCGACCCACAGCATCAGGAACGCCCAGAGATAGCCGAGCGAGCGGTGGGGCAGGGTGCCCTTGGGAGCTGCGAACTGAACAACGCCCAGAACGGCAGCAGCTATGGCGGCAAAGGCGTGGGTGTAGACCACAGGTCCGGCGGCAAGCAGAGGCTCAAGCGACATGGTCGGCCTCACCACATGGAAGCGGCTGCGCGGACGGGCCATTCCTCGTCATAAGGCTTGCCGCCAATCGTGCCATTCGACAGGTCGGCGAGGATGTCGCCAGGCGTCGGAAGTGTCTTCGGGTCAACCTTCGCAGCCTCGTCCCACAGGCCGGCGCGGATGATGGCGCGGGCACACTGGAAGTAGATGGTCTCGATGGTGATGATGATGGCCGAGCGCGGTTCCTTGCCCTCCATCGCAAGGCGGGCCAGCAGGGCCGGATCGACACTGACGACGGCCTTGCCGTTGACGCGCAGCGCGTTGCCGGAGCCGGGGATCAGGAACATCAGCGCCACGCGCGGGTCACGCACGATGTTGCGCAGCGAATCGATGCGGTTGTTGCCGCGCCGGTCGGGCATGATCAGCGTCGTGTCGTTCTCGATGACGACGCACATGCCCTTGTCGCCCCGCGGAGAACAGTCGAGCCCTTCGGGACCGCTGGTGGCCAGCGCGCAGAAGGGCGCTGCCTCCATCATCCGGCGATACATTGGCGTCAGGCGCGGGCTTTCCTTGACGGTGGAGGTGGGGCCGGTCGTGCCATAGATGGCTTCGAGCTGATCAACGCTGTTCAGGATGGTCATGGCGAGGGGGCAATCCGGAAGGAGGGCAATGCCAAAAAACCGTAGTCCCGGGATAGGTTCAGTACCAGTAGAAACTGCAGGGGCTGGCCTTGAAATCGGTTCCGTCCTGTCTAGTCTGGCCAGACCTTAGACGACAGTTGGGCGGGAGCCAGGCCATGCGGGTAATGAACGACATCGAGACGGCGGCTGCGCTGCCCTACAAGGCGCTTGTCGAGGCGCTCAGGGCGATGTTCAAGGCTGGCTGCGAGATGCCGGTGCGCCATCATCACACGATGGGTGTGCCGGATGAGGCGGACGCGACGCTGCTGCTGATGCCGGCCTGGACGCCGGGGCAGTATCTCGGGGTCAAGCTGGTGACGGTCGTGCCGGGCAACGCGGCGCGCGGGCTGCCCTCCATTTCCGGTCAGTACATTCTCTCGGATGCGCGCACCGGGGCTGGTCTTGCGCTCATCGATGGCGCCATGCTGACGGGACGCCGGACAGCGGCGGCCTCGGCGCTGGCCGCCGACTATCTGGCCCGCAAGGATGCTGGCCATCTCGTGATCGCGGGAACGGGCAGCCTGTCGCGGCCGCTCGCGGAAGCCCATTGCGCGATGCGGCCGATCCGGAAGGTGACGATCTGGGGCCGCCGTCTTGCCGCTGCCGAGGACGTGGCGGCTGACCTGCGCGCCTGCCTCGATGTCGAGGTGGTTGCTGCCGCTGATCTGGAAGCGGCCGTGCGCACGGCGGATATCGTCAGCGCAGCGACCATGTCGCAGACCCCGATCATCCTGGGCGACTGGTTGCCCGAGGGCTGCCACGTCGATCTGGTTGGCGCCTACAAGCCGACCATGCGGGAAAGCGACGACAACGCCATTCGCCGGGCACGGGTTTATGTCGATACGCGGGCGGGGGCCATGAAGGAGGGCGGTGACATCGTCATTCCGCTGCAGTCGGGGGTCCTGACTGCGGAGGCCATTGCCGGTGATCTTCATGACCTGACGCGAGGCACCGCGCCGGGCCGCACGTCGGACACCGAGATCACCTTGTTCAAGTCGGTTGGTGCTGCGCTTGAGGACCTTGCGGGCGCGATCCTCGCCTATGAGGGGCAAGCAGGTTGAGCGGCGGGGCTGCGACACAATAACGCCCAATTGCCTTTCTAGCTTGCGTGAAACAGACGTGAAGCAGAGGCAAGCCTTCTGTCGTCTTGTTTTCTTTGGCGCGTGGCGTCATGGATTGTGAAGTATTTTTTATCCCTCACCCCGTTCGAGCAAGGTGGTGAAATGCGCAAGATTTTATTCAATGCAGTTCTTCTTGGAGGGCTTCTGTCTTCCGGCGCTGCTTTCGCTTGGACCGCCCAATCCTCGGCAGATCTCAACATGCGGACCGGGCCGGGAACGAATTATGCGCCGATTTTGGTCATCCCGCGCGGCGCTCTGGTCGAGGTCGGCGCCTGCAATGCCTGGTGCACTGTGTTTTATGCCGGATATCGCGGATTTGTCAGCGGCCGCTATCTGATACCGGTCAGCGGCGGTTACGTGCCCCCGCCGCCGGTCGTAATGCCGCCGCCGGTGATCGTGGTTCCGCCCCCGGTCTATCGCCCACCTGTCTACCGGCCTCCGGTCTATCGTCCGCCGCATCACCGGCCGCCCCAGTACAGGCCGCCGGATTACCGCCCGCCCGTCTACCGGCCGGAACCGTACCGTCCCGAGCCCTATCGGCCGCAAGGCGGCGGACGCTCCCTGCAGCCGTCAATCCCGGGGCCGGAGTTCCAGGGATCGAATCCTGGCCAGCCGTTGCCGCAGGAATCCTATCGTAACTGACGCTGGTCAGAGGCGCGCTGAGTTTGGAGAGCCCGGCTTGTTCGGGCTCTCGTCGTTTCGCCGGCGGGGCTGCAGGTCCGGCCGGTAAGCTGGATCAGGTTGCCGCCTTGCTTGTCGATCTGGGCAAGCGTGGCACCGAAAAACCCAGATATCATGTGATTGTCGCCACAGTTCGGAACGGATTTGCCGCTAGCTTGGCACATGACAACGAGATTCGACCCTGTGCCTGGCGCCTGGGGCTGACTGAAACACTTAAGGAGCATGAGATGGCCCGTCACACCTTGAGTATCCCTGACCTTGCAGGCCGCGGAGCTGCCGCAGCCCGGCGCCTTGTGCTGCTGACCGCCCTGGTGAGCGTAACGGCGACGACGGCGCTGGCTGCCGACCCGGTGGCGATGGTGCTGGACCGGTCCGAGGGCGTCAATGCTACAGCCTTCGCCGAACTGGTTCCGGGCGACGAGATTGCCCTCGGCACCGGTGGTTACGTCGACCTTCTTGACTATACCGCCTGCCGCGAGGTCCGGATCACTGGTGGCAGCGTCACGGCCACGTCGTCCGGCCTGGTCATCGCTGAAGGCGAGGAAAAGGAACTGCGTCCGGGCAATTGTCTGAAGCAGGAAGTCGGCAATGCCGGCACGGATGGCGGCAAGGGCCTTGCGGTCACCATGCGCGGACTGGTGCCCGAGAACAAGGTGGCGGCGTCCCTGATGCTGCGGTTCGGCGAGGATTTGCAGGAACGCTATGACAGCGTCTTTGTCTCCGTCGACGGCGGCACCCCCCAGGAATACAAGCTGGACGACAAGGTTCTCGCTGATATGCCGGGTCTCATGTCCCCTGCCGATGGCAAGGGAAGCGGCGTGCCGATCGAGTTGACCTTCAAGCCGCGTGCCGGTACGGGGGAATCCGAAATCCGCCAGTTCACGCTGGATCCGCTTGAAGTGGGCCGGGAAACGGCGGTTGTCGTTGTGAAATGAGCGAAGCCGCGCGGGCAGCGTCTGCTGCCAGGGAGCGCAGGCGACTGAAGGCCGCGGTGATTGTCATCGCGGTCATCGCTGGCGTTCTGGCTGGCATTGGCGCAACGCGCGCCCTCTGGGAAGGCTGGATCAATGACCGGTTGCTGCAGGTGCGCGCGCTGGTCACAGACCTGCCGCAGGACCGGTTTCCCGTCGCCGTCGTTGGTCTTGACCAGGCGTCCCTGACGTCGAAACGGCTTGAAGCAATCCCGCGTGTGTTCATGTCGCAGGCCTTCGCCAAGGCCGGAACCGCGTTGTTTGATGCCGGGGCGAAGGCCATCGGGCTCGATTTCGTTTTCGCCTTTTCCGCTGATGCCTTTGCCGATCCGCAGACGGGCGAAGCCCGCCTCAAGGGCTATGACCGGCAGTTCCTGCGTTTTCTTTATGAGAACCGGGGCAGGGTGGTCGTCGCCCGGACGTCGACCGGCATTCCGCACCGCTCGATTTCAGCTGCTGCCGGCAGCGACGGCGTGCGCTCGACCGAGATCCTGACCGACAATGACGGCGTCGTCCGCCGGCACCGACCGCAGCTGCCGCTGGAGACCTCCCCGGCCTTTGTCGATGCAATGCTGGGCCATGCAGAGGCATCAGTCGACAGGCCCTACATCGCGGTGCCCGGCGCCCGGCTGGCGACGTCAGTGCCCTATCTGTCGCTGCTCGATGTCCTTGACCTGATGGACGCGGCGGACGGCACGGAGAAGTTGAAGCAGTTTGCCGAAGGTCGTGTCATCCTGTTCGGTTCGACCCTGCCGAACGAGGATGAGCATCTTTATCTCGACCGGTTCCTGCCACGCGAGACGCCACTGGGCGAGGGGGCCGGGCCGGCCGGGCGTCCGCCCGTGCGCACGGCAACAAGTGGCGTCTTCATCCTGGCAGATCTGATCGGCTCGCCCCTGGTTGGCCGCGTGGTGCATGAAGCGCCCTTTGCTCTGGTCGGGTTGTCGATTGTCGCCTTTGCCCTGGTTGGCGCACTTGCCGGGCTGAATCTGCCATTGCCAAGCCTGCCGTTGGTTGTCGTCGGTCTTGTGCTGGCCGGGATCGGGCTTGCCTATGTCGTGTTGATGTCCGGCTGGATGCTGCCGGCCGGTGCGCCGCCAACGGCCGGTTTCATTGCACTGATGGTGGCCGGCGTTGCCCAGGTGGCCGTCTTGAAACGGCGCGAACGCGAACTGGTTCGGCTGTTCGGCCATTACCTGTCGCCGCAGGTGATCCGGGCCATGGCGGAAGAAGAGCGTCTGTCGGATCTCGGCGGAGAGACGCGCAAGGTCGTGATCGCCTTCATCGATATCGTCGGCTTCACCCGCATGTCGGAGCGCCTGCCTGACCGCGAGGTGGTCAAGGTGGTCAACACTGTCTTCGATGCCATCGGCGCCGAGATCACACGGTCGGAAGGCTATATCGACAAATACATCGGCGATGCCGTCATGGCGGTCTGGAACGCGCCGAATGACGTGGAGGACCCGGAAGCACGGGCCGTGGCCTGTGCACTGGCGGTCATCGATCTCTTGCCAAGGCTGCGCCAGCGGACAGGCCAGCCCGAGCTTGACCTGCGCATCGCGCTGAACGCCGGACCGGCGCTGGTGGGCGACATCGGCGGTGAGACGCGGCGCTCCTTCACCGTGATGGGCACGACAGTCAACGCGGCGAGCCGCATCGAATCCATTGCCAAGGACGCGGCAGTGCGCCTTGCCTTCACCGGCCCGGTGGGAGAAGCCTTGCCGGCCAGCGTGCCGCAGCGTCTGTTGTGGCGCGGACAACTGCGCGGTCTCACGACTGAAACCGTCGTCCTGACGCTTGATGACGCCCGGCTGTGGATGGATGGGCAGGGACCGGCTCTCTCGCTGGTCCCGGAAAATGTCGAGCCTGCCGCTGCCGCAGACGCTGCCCAGTCCCGCCAGACGGCGAGTTCGCGCCCTTGATGGGCCTTTACCGTCCCAGCGCCCCGCCAAGAACACCGCCGAGCACGCCACCGATGAAGGCGGCACCGGCAGCGCCGTCGATCCCGCTCTGATCAGCCGGCGGCAGACGCTCGGGGCCAGGGGTTCCGGGAGCATCCGGCAGCGGCTGCAGCCTTTGGGCGCTGCGGGCATCGCGCCGCTGCGCCTGCTGCTGCTTCAGCTTCTCGGCAACCACCACATAGGCTGCCTGGGTCTGGGCCACGAGCATCTGATACTGCGGTTCGCTCAGGCTGCCAGTGACGGGCTGGCCGGCGGCGGCCTGCCAGGCGCGAATGCCGCTGCGGGTGCGTGCGCCGAAAGCACCGTCCGGCATGCCGACATCGAAGCCTGCAATATTCAGCCGAAGCTGGACCTCCCGCTTGCGCATCTGGCTCCAGCCTTGCTCCGCTGCCGTGATGCTGTCCGCCGCTGCAATTGCCTCTCCCGGCGCCGTCCGCGAGGCGCTGTTGCCTTCCGTCAATGCGGCGACCTGTTGTCCGGCTGCTGCCGGCTCGGGCGCAACTGGGGCGGCGGCGGTGGCCTGGATCTGCGCCTGGGCCGGCGCCGTGGTGCCGCCGGACAGGCGGGTGACCTGGTTGCGGGCAACTTCAGCGAAAGTCCCGTTCGGGTAGGCCGCGAGATAGGCGGAGTAGTCGCCGACGGTGCCGGCGGCCTGGGCTGCATCCCAGAGCGCCTTTTCGCGTTCCCAGGCAATCTGGCTGGCTGCGGCCGGAACAGTGCCGGAGACTGCAGTCGGCGCCGGTTCGGACGCATTGGTCGCGCTGGAGGCTGTCGCGGCCTGGCCCGTCGACCGATTCAGGAACACTTCGCCAATCAGCGAGGCATTGACCCAGGGCCGCTGGCGTTCACCGGTTTCGCGGTAAACGTCGCCGGTGACGCGGGTCATGACGTTCTGGATCGGCGTGTCCGGCGCATCGATGTGGCGCAGCAGCGCCGTGGTGAAGGGGGAATTGGAGCCCGAGCCGTCCAGCGCCACATCGCCAGGCGAGGTGGCGAAGGCGATCACCGAGCCTTCAGCGCCAGCATCTTCCATCTTGATCTCGGCAAGGCCAAGGCCCACCGCAGCCGACCGGCTGGGGCTCATGCTGCGGGCGAGGGTGCGTGCCAGCGGATTGTCGCGGCAGGCGTCGAGGAACACCATGCGCACCTTCACATCATTCGACATCTGGCGCAGCACGAAATCCGCCGAGATGGTTTCGAAGTCGAGCGCAGTCTCATCGGCAAACTTGGCGTCGATCGGGATCAGGTAATTGACGCCGCCGACCTGCATGCCATGCCCGGCATAGAACAGGAGCGCGATGTCCGCACCGCGTGCCGTCCTGGCGAAATCGGCGACCGTGCGGCGCATGCCCTGGTAATCGAGGTCATAGCCCGAGACGACTTCAAAGCCGAGCTGCTGCAGCTTCGCCGTCATGGCGCGTGCATCATTAGCGGGGTTGGGCAAGGTGACCGCATGGGCATAGTCGCCATTGCCCATGACGAGAGCAACGCGTTTGGCAAGCGCCGGCGAGATTCCGGCGATCAGGACGACCAGAACGGCAAGGGCGCGCGCAAGCATCTTCGTGTTCCTCCGGCGGACAATGAGCGACGCAACGTTAGACAAATCTCTGCCACGGGTCGCGTCCTCATACAAGAAGGCCGCATCATTGGTTAGATGACGCGGCCTGTCCGTCGTGCATATCACAAAGCGGGGCTTTTCAGCGGAAATGGCAACTTACGCTGCCAAAGGGCCCGAAATCTGCGTGGATCGACGAGCCGTGCGGGGCTTCGACCGGACGGATGAAGGATCCGGCCAGCACCACCTCTCCCGCTGACAGGCCCATGCCATACTGGGCCAGACGGTTGGCGAGCCATGCGATTCCGCGGGCCGGGTTATTGAGAACGCCGGCGCCAAGGCCGGTTTCCTCGACCTCGCCATTCTTCGAGACGATCGCCCCCATCCAGCGCATGTCGACCGCATCGGGCCGCATCGGCCGGCCACCCAGCACGTAGCCTGCGTTGGCGGCGTTGTCGGAAATCGTGTCGACGATGGTGCGGGTCTGCTTCGTCTCAGGATCAACCCGGACGATGCGCGTGTCGAGGATTTCCAGCGAGGGGGTGATGTAGTCGGTCGCGTTCAGCACGTCGAAGACGGTGACATCCGGTCCCTTCAGCGGGGCCTTCAGGATGAAGGCGATCTCCGCCTCGACGCGCGGCTGGATGAAACGGTCCTCGGGGATGACCGAGCCGTCCTCGAAGGCCATGTCGTCGAACAGCACGCCCGAATCCGGGATGTTGATGTTGAGCGCATACTGCATCGCCTTGGAGGTGAGCCCGATCTTCCAGCCGGTCACCTTGCGCCCGGCCGCCAGCTTGCGCTTCACCCAGGCGGCCTGGACCGCATAGGCGTCATCCATGGTCATGCCGGGATGCTTCAGGGACAGGAGCCCGGTCTGCACCCGACTGCGCTCGGCCTCATCGAGGGCGGCGGCGGCGGCGTCGATTTCGGCGGCACTCAGCATCAGATCACCTCGTCGGCAACAGGGTTGGTCAGGGTGCCGAGCCCGTCGGCGCTGACCTCGATCACATCGCCCGGCTTCAGCCAGATCGGCGGATCGAAGCGCGCACCGGCGCCTGTCGGCGTTCCGGTCAGGATGACATCGCCCGGCAGCAGCGTGGCGAAAGTCGAGATGTAGGCAATGATTTTGCGGAAGGAAAAGATCATGCGGCTGGTGCGGTCGGACTGGCGCAGCTCGCCGTTCACCCGGGTTTCCAGCGCGATGTCGGCAATCTGCGCCTCGCCGGTGAAGGGCACGAACCAGGGGCCAAGCGACCCGGAGCGGTCGAAGTTCTTGCCCTGCGTCACGTTGAACTTGGCGTGGCGAACCCAGTCGCGCAGCGTGCCTTCGTTGGCAAGGCTGAGGCCGGCGATGTGGGACAGGGCATCCTTCTCGGCGATCCGGCGGCCCGGCTTGCCAATGACGATGACGATCTCGCCCTCGTAGTCGAGCTGATGCGATTCCGGAGGGCGGACCAGCGGCGCGGTGTGGCCGGTGAAGGACGAGGCGAAGCGGACGAACAGGGACGGGTTTGACGGCGCGGCCTGGCCGTCCTTGTACTCTTCGTTGCGGTCGGGGAAGTTGACGCCGACGCAGATGTACTTGTCTGCGTCGGTGACGGGGAGGTCGAAGCTGAGACCGTCGAGAGCCAGGTCGGCTGGCAGGCCTGAGGCCTCTTCAACCAGTCGGGACAGTGCGCCGTCGGCGAGCACGCTGCACAGGGTCGGCCACCGGGCTCCGAACCGGGCGCTGAGGTCGACGACACCATCGCCGTTGACCAGACCATAGCGGCGTTGGCCATTCTTGTGAAAGCCGACGAGTCGGGATGAGGGCAGGGCGATGGTCATGTCGTCATCTCCTCACGGGGCCACGATCGGCTGGGCGTCCAGCTTGGCGGCAACGGGCTCGACGCCGGCAAAGAGGCTGCCTTCCTCGAACCAGGACTTCGGCGCGGGCGCACCCCAGAGCGTCTGGCGCTGCGGGTCCTTCAGGTCCCACTTGATCGGCTCCAGGTCCGGATCGACCGTCTGGTAGTCGGAGCAATAGATCTCGATGCGGTGGCCATCCGGGTCGCGGATGTAGAGGAAGAAGGCGTTGGAAATGCCATGCCGGCCCGGGCCGCGCTCGATGTTGGCGAGATAGCCGGAGGTGGCCATCAGGTCGAGCAGGTCGATGATGTTGAGCGGCGTCGGCACCCAGAAGGCGGTGTGGTGCAGGCGCGGACCCCGGCCGTTGGTGAAGGCGATGTCATGCACGCCGCCCTTGCGGTGCGTCCAGGCGGCCCACAGCTTCTTCGACACCTCGTCCTCGGTGTATTCCGTCACCCGGAAGCCGATCTCGTTGTAGAAGGCGACGCTCTCGTCCACGCTCGGGGTGAAGCAGTTGAAGTGGTCGATGCGCAGCGGCTTCACGCCCTTGTAGAGGGCGTATTTCTGATGGATCGGCGGCAGCCGGTCCATGCGGGTGTAGAATTCCAGCGGAATGCCGTGCGGATCCTGCGTGCGCAGCGTGCGCGACTGGTAGGGCCGCTCGACCCACTCCACCGGCAGACCCTTGGCCTTGAAGAACCGCTCGGCCTTGGCAAGGTCATCCTCGTCAAAGAGCTTGAAACCAAGCAGGTTGGCGGTCGCCGTCTCGCCCTTCTTCAGGATGATGCAGTGGTGCCCGCGCTCTTCCATGGCACGCAGGTAGATCTCGCTGTCGGTCTCGTCGGTGACCTGAAGGCCGAGGATGTCGACGTAGAAGGCGCGGGATGCAGCCAGATCGCGCACGGTGAATTCCACGTGGCTCAGCCGCACGATGTTGAAGGGCGGATAGAGATTGGGGGCAGGAATGGGCATCGGGTCCTCCCGGAGACTTGGCCGGATTGTTCTGGTCTGGGTTTAGCGGGGATCAGCCGCCGAGCTTGGGGATGGAGTGGGCGTGCGTCGCAAACGCGATGTTCTTGGTTTCCATGTAGAAATCGAAGGACCAGTCACCGCCGTCGCGGCCAATGCCGGAGTTCTTGACGCCGCCGAAGGGGGTCGGAAGATGGCGGACGTTCTCAGAGTTCACCCAGATCATCCCCGCCTCGAGGCTTTCGGAGAAACGGAAGGCGCGGGTGACGTCATTGGTCCAGATGTAGCCCGTGAGGCCGTATTCGACGTCATTGGCAATCGTGAGGGCTTCCTCTTCCGTCTTGAACGGGATCGCCGTCAGGACCGGGCCGAAGATTTCCTCCTGCGCGATGCGCATGGACTGGGTGGCACCGGTGAACAGCGTCGGGCTGACATAATGCCCGCTGGCGAACTCACCGCCGAGCTTCTGGCCGCCGACGGCAATGGTGGCCCCGTCTTCACGGGCGATGTCGAAGTAGGAGAGAACCTTCTTCTCGTGCACCTCGTGGATCAGCGGGCCGATGACGGTGTCCGGATCGAGCGGATGGCCGACCTTGATGCGGGCGGCCTTCTCGGCAACCTTGGCGACGAAAGCGTCATGGATGCTCTCTTCCACCAAGAGGCGGGAGGAGGAGGTGCAGCGCTCGCCGTTCAGCGAATAGATCATGAAGACGGCGGCATCAGCAGCCCGCTCCAGATCGGCATCAGCGAAGACCACGACGGGGTTCTTTCCGCCGAGTTCAAAGTGAACGCGCTTCAGCGTGTCGGAGCCTTGACGCATGATCATCGAGCCGGTGCGGCTTTCGCCGACAAACGCAATGGCCTTGATGTCCGGGTGCATGGTGAGTGCCTTGCCGGCGTCCTCGCCGAAGCCGTTGACGAGGTTCCAGACGCCCCTCGGCAGGCCTGCCTCCTCGGCGATCTCGACCAGCAGACGGGCGGTCAGCGGCGAGAATTCGGCCGGCTTGTGGACGACGGTGCAGCCGGCAGCGAGCGCCGGCGCGATCTTCCATGTCGACAGCATGAAGGGCGTGTTCCACGGCGTGATGACGCCGACCGGTCCGATTGGATGGCGGGTGGTGATGTTCACCTGTCCCGGCGCCTGGATCGACTGGCCGTCGCGGGCTTCCGGCGCCTTGTCGGCATAGAAGCGGAAGTTTTCCGCTCCGCGCAGCGCTGCCTTGGACATGAAACGCAGCGCCTGGCCGGTGTCCATGCATTCGGTGAAGGCAATCTCGTCTGCGCGGGCAACGATGCCGTCAGCGATCTTGTGCAGGATCTTGCGCCGGTCTGCGCCGGAGAGGGCGGCCCAGCTCTTGAACGCCGCCTTGGCCGCCTTGGCCGCCTTGTCGATGTCGGAGGCGCCGCCCTTGGCGACCTTGGCCAGCAGCCGGCCATCGGCCGGAGAACGGGTCTCGAAGGTCTTGCCGCTGTCGGCCGGAACCGAAACGCCGCCGATATGGTTCAGCACGCCATCGCGGGCAAAGCGGGCGAGATAGTCTTCGGCACGGGCCAGGTTCTTTTGCAGGTCGCTCATGGACGGTCCTTCTCGGCGTTCCGCAGACGCGGGTGCATGGTGTTGCGCTTCCAGCTCAGGGCCGGATCGATTTCGATGATTTCGAGGGACAGGGCGAAATGCGGCTCGGCAAGCAGCGGGGCGAAGATTGCGCCGGCCGCGGCAAAGATCGCGTCGCCGCCGATCTTCTTCTCGTCAGCACTGCGACCCACGCCGATGCGCAGGATCAGATCGACAAAGCCGTTCTGGGGCAGAAGGTCGCCAATGGCGGCATGGTCCGCCTTCAGGGCCCGCACCCTCACTGCGCCGAGTTCAAACAAGCCGGTTGAAAGCATGGCCGCATGCAGCTCTCGGCAGGCTGCCGTCATGTCAACGGCGGCCTCGACCGGGCCGGCATACTGGATTGTCAAATGTGGCATGGCCGTTATCCCTGTTGGTAATTAACATGTTAAATATAAATCCGCGTGGCCGTCAAATGTTTTATAGGCAACACTGAAGGCGTCGAGGGGCGCTCCTCACGTGCCGCAACAGCGAGGATTGCATGGGATCGGACGGAATCGGGGATCAGGAGCCGGAGAACAAGGTTGCCTCAGGGCACTTGCGGACAACACGCCGTTCACTCCCAATCGCCCTGTTGCGGGCGCGGGAAAGCGTGATGGCGCATTTTCGTCCCATGTTGTCGCGGTATGACCTGACCGAGCAGCAATGGCGCGTCATGCGTGTGCTGGCCGAGGAAGGCGAGATGGACGCGACCCAGCTGGCAGCCAAGGCCCTGATCCTTGCGCCAAGCCTGACCCGGATGATTCGCCTTCTGGAGAAGCGGCTGCTGATTTTAATCCGCAAGGACGCCGATGATGGCCGGCGGACCCTGGTGCGTATTGCCCCTGAAGGTCTGGCTCTGATCGAGAGGATCCGGCCCGAGAGCGCAGCGGTCTATCAGATGCTGGAAACGCGTTGCGGCGGGGCGGAACTCGAAAGCCTGATGGATCAGTTGGACCGCCTGGTGAACTGCCTGGGACCGGCAGAGGCGCAGGGTGACGACTGACCCTGACCCGTTCCAACCCATATCGCCTGGCACCCTGCATTCAGGTGCGGTGCCGGGTCCGCAGCTATGAAAGACGCCAAAAAATCCCGGCTCAACTACCGGGTATGCGCAAACTGGTTTTCAGGGAAGAAACCACGACCACTTGTGGAGTGGTACGCCCAAGGGGAATCGAACCCCTGTTTTCGCCGTGAAAGGGCGACGTCCTAACCGCTAGACGATGGGCGCTTACTCGGTGCGGTCCGTGTGGGCCGCGTCGTGTGAGGAGGCTTATAGGCAGAATGATTGGAGGCTGCAAGAGGGTATTTGCATGGTTTTCCACAGGCTCGAAAATTTTCATCGGCCGGATCGGGTGCTTTGGCGGAAAACCTTGGGAGCCCGGCCGTGGCCGAACTCCTCTTATGGTTAGAAGGGCTTATAAGGTGATCTTACCAGCTGCCCGTGTTGGCCATCGAGTTCCACGGTTCAGCCGGGGCCTTGGCTTCGCCCTTTTGCAGCAGTTCGATCGAGATGCCGTCCGGCGACTTGACGAAGGCCATGCGGCCATCGCGCGGCGGGCGGTTGATCGTGACGCCCTTGGCCATCAGGTCGGCGCAGAAGGCGTAGATGTCGTCGACTTCATAGGCGAGGTGACCGAAGTTGCGGCCGCCGGAATAGGTCTCCGGATCCCAGTTGTAGGTGAGTTCGAGGAGGGGAGCGGCGTTGGCGCGACCGTTTTCCACGTCGTCACGCGCGGCCAGAAAAATCAGCGTGAAGCGGCCGGCCTCGTGCTCCATCCGGCGCACTTCGGTCATGCCCATCTTGTTGCAGTAAAAATCGAGCGAAGCTTCGACATCGGTCACGCGGACCATCGTGTGCAGGTAGCGCATAGTGTCCTTTCGGAAAGCTTGAATCAGCGGGCTTCAATCAACGTGGCGGCACCGGCGGGCTTGCATGGACCTCGATGTGCGACAGAAACTGTTCGGACAGGCCCGGAGTCAGGGCAGCTGACGAGATCTCAGACAGGACGGTGGCACCATGACACGCCAATCGGACGCGCGGCAGATAGGGGATGTGGACCAGGCCAGCGCCATGCTGGCCGAGGTGTTTGCCCGGGAAGGGCGGGTGGTTGTGCTGACCGGTGCCGGGATCTCGACCGAATCGGGCATTCCCGACTACCGCTCACCGGGAGGCATATGGGCCAGCACGACCCCTATTCAATACCAGGCCTTCGTCTCAGACAAGGCGTCCCGGCTCGAGGACTGGCGCCGCCGGTTTCATTTTCTGGCTGAGTTCACGTCTGCCATTCCCAACGCAGCGCATCAGGCGCTGGCCCGACTGGCTGGCCCCCGACTGGCTGACCGGGGACAGGTCGATCTCGTCATCACCCAGAACATCGACGGGCTGCACCAGCGGGCGGGACTTTCTGCCGACCGGCTGGTCGAACTGCATGGCAACGGTACCTATGCCCATTGCCTCGATTGCAGGGCCAAAGCCCGGATCGAGGATCAGGAGGCGGTCGTCGCGGCAGGCAGAAGCCCGCGCTGCCAGGCTTGCAATGGCCTTTTGAAGGCCGCCGTCATCAGCTTCGGCGAGGCCATGCCACAGGAGAAGATGGCTCGCGCGGTCACTGCCGCCCGTCGCTGTGATGTGTTTCTGGTGCTTGGATCCTCGCTCGTGGTCCATCCTGCTGCCGCCTTGCCAGAGATCGCGGTTGATGCCGGCGCACAGTTGATCATCGTTAACAGGGATCCAACGCCCCTGGATGACCTCGCTGAGTGTCGCATCCTGACGCCGCTTTCGCAGACCTTCGGACGGTTTTCATCCGACTGCTGATGCATTGCAGCAGATGCAGCTGTGGTTAGTTAACAAAATCCTCTGGTGGAGGGGCAAGCTGGTGTTATCCTTTTGTTAGGAATCAGGGGGTGCGTGAGTCGGACAAGACTTTTGCCCGCTGGCTGATGCGGCGTAGATGATGGGGCGTTGGACGATGGGGGGAAAAGCGGCACAGGATCCCCGACTGATCGAGGCGATGGCCGACGATGTCGGCGTCGACGTGATCGAGGTTGCGGGAACCATCAAGTGGTTCGACATCGCCAAGGGGTACGGCTTCATTGTGCCGGACAATGGCATGCCGGACATTCTTCTTCACGTCACGTGCCTGCGCCGCGACGGGTTCCAGACCGCCTACGAAGGCGCGCGGGTCATCTGCGAAGTGCTCGACAAGGCACGGGGGCTACAGGCCTTCCGCATCCTGTCGATGGACGAATCCACCGCCGTGCATCCTTCGCAGCTGCCGCCCTCCCGCACTCACGTCCAGGTGGTGCCGGAGACCGGGTTTGAGCGCGCAAGCGTGAAATGGTTCAACCGGGTCAAGGGCTTCGGCTTCCTGACACAGGGCGAGGGATCGGAGGACATCTTCATTCACATGGAGACACTCCGCCGCTTTGGTATCACCGAGCTTCGTCCGGGCCAGGACGTTCTGGTCCGGTTCGGTATGGGCCCGAAAGGCCGCATGGCTGCGGAAATCAGGCCGGTAGGCTCTGGCACACATATTCCGTCCTCGCACTGAGTTGTCGAGTTAGACGGGACGTTTGATCAGTCAGGAGATGAGCCGCCGGGACAGTTTTCCGGCGAAGTTGAAGGTTTGCGGTTCGCCGCAAGCCAATGACCTGTTGCGTTCGCTGTCTGGCGTGTTTGGCCAGGCGGCCAGACAGGTTGGCCCTGACGGGAGCGGTCGCAGAAGCGGCAGTCGCTGGAAGGGGCAGGGGGCTTCTGTAAGCAGGCCCCGATGCAGGTTCAGTCCGGCATCATCTGTAAAGTTGAGTTTGCGTTGTCCAGGGGGACTTTGTCATGCGTATCACCCATTTCACGGCGCCGTCGCGCGCTCTTCCCGTCCGTGGCCGCCCGGCTCCGGCGGCGTCTTGGCGTGAAGCGGCGGCGATACTTGCCCGTGCCGCCCTGATCGGCGTTATTGTCCTGTTCGGCGTTCTTGCTACCCGTGCCGCCCGCGCCGACACTGTGTCAGCGGCCGGCCTTCCGGTCGAAACCGTGGCGATTGCAACAGCGACGGGCCCCGTGTCCTTTGTTGCCGAAGTCGTATCCACCGAGGCGCAGCGTGCCATCGGGCTGATGAACCGCAAGGAACTGGCGGCCGACGCCGGCATGCTTTTTGTCTTCGAGCGCGAAGGCGAGCGGCATTTCTGGATGCAGAACACCTATGTTGCCCTCGACATGATCTTCATCGCCGCGGATGGAAAGATCGTGTCCATCGCGCCGGACACCACGCCGCTGTCGCAGAAGATCATCTCTTCCGGGGCTCCGGCGCTTTATGTGCTGGAGGTGGTTGCCGGAACCTCGGCCCGGCTCGGCATCGAACCTGGCCAGAGTGTCACTGCCCCCAGCATCCTGCGCCGCTGAGGCTTGCGCCGCCGCAGCAATAGATGTATCGAACACTTCGCCGCCGCATCGCTCGGGCCGGCAACATCGGGGTATAGCGCAGCCTGGTAGCGCATCTGCTTTGGGAGCAGAGGGTCGCAAGTTCGAATCTTGCTGCCCCGACCATCTTTTCAAGCACTTGGCGGCGTCTGGTGCCGCAAAAAAAGCCGACCTGTGGGAGCGCTGTGGGAGCATGCCCGCCCGGCAGCTTCTGGTCGTTGGCCGCCGCCTTATCCCCTTGCTTCCCTTTGCCTTGCCAGGTCGACCCGGCCTCGGCACAACGCTGCATTGCCCTGCGGCTTTGGGTTTCCACCACCCCGCGTCCGTTCCACTGTTGCCGCGCCGCGTAACTTCACGCGGCTTAACATGTTGGGGACGTAGATGGTTCTGGACAGTTTCGACACATCCACCCTTGTTGCCGCCGAGGCCCTGGGCCGCCTGACGGGCGAGATCCGGGCCGCTGGCCTGACGCTTGAGGAAAGCGCTGACTTTGTCGCCTTTGAACAGGCGGCTGAGGCCAGCGAGGACCGGTATCTCATGGAGGATTTCTCCTCCCGGTTTTTCGACCTGCACGCCAGCAATGCCTTCTGGATCGGCGTACGGGACGGGGACGGCAAGATCGCCTCGCTGCAGGCTGCAAAGGTGGAGGATCTGCGCGATCGCCCGCTGGCCGCGTTCTGGCAGCAGCAGCAACGCCGGATATTCGCCGATCCCGCAGACGGCACCGCCCGGCTCGGCAGCGCCCACGCCGCCGACGCTTTTGAACTCCGCGGCCGTATTGTCTACCATGGCAATCTCTGGCTGCGCCGGGACCTGCGTGGCCGCGGTCTCGCCGAGAAACTGACCCAGACCGGGTTTCTTGTTGCCCTGCTGAAGTGGCGGCCCGACTGGCTTTACGGCCTGATGGCCGAGACAAACGCCCTGAAGGGATTTGGCCTGCGGGTTGGTTACCGACGGTTCGCTCCGCGCGGCACCCACTGGATCCTGCCGCCGGCGCATATCCGGCCGGATGACTGGCTGGTCTGGTCGAGCCGCGCCGATCTTGTCACGCTGGCGCGTGCGATCAGCGCTCGATCGACTGAATGAGGCCGTAATAGGCGCAGAACCGGGTCGGCGCGCCGGCCCGGGGACGCAGGGCAACAATCAGCCGCTCGAAGGCGACTTCCACCGGGGCACCGTTCAGATGCAGCCGGGTGCGCGCGTAGCCATAATAGGCGCCCCGTTCCAGGGCGATTCGATAGCCGTCAGCCGCAGCCGCCTCAAGCTCCGCATCCGGTGTCCGCAGGCCGGAGTCAGGCGATCGCGTCCAGTCGTCGCCAAACAGCTGGCGCTGCGAACAATCTTGGCCGACGTAGAAAATCGGTGGCGGCACGCCTTCGGCAACCTTGTCGGAGCACAGGCTCAGATAGGGCATGTGTAGCCGCAGCCGGTTGTCGGCAATGCCGCCCGACGCGCGCGCATCCTCAAGGAACCGCGCGAGACGCGGATCGGCAAGACCCCGGTCGATGGCATCAAGTCCCAGGTCAGCAAACATGTAGTTCGGACGCGCCAGCATGATGTCGAGTGCAGTCATTTGGAATCGGATAGCCCGGCTTCAGACATAGCGAGCTAGATCCCAAAGTGCCGCATTCTTTTTTCAAGGCGATTGCGATTAGTTGACAGGACACGCCTATCTCCAGACCGCGCTCATCTTTTGATGAGACCCGATCACAGCGCGGCAGCCTCAACACGAGCCCCATGGCCATCCGTATGGCCATCCGCATGGTCCACCGCTCAGGTTTCTCGCGCAAATGCGCGCACGAGTAGATCGATCACGTCAAGAAACTGCTCCCGCATCTCGGGCAGCAGGTCGCCGACATGCGAGACCTGGTAATCGATGCTGAGGATCATGTCCCACATGTCGGACAGGCCCTTTTCCTCGACAGCTTGTCTCAGGCGGATGAGCCGGGCATTCGTAGGCATGCTGTGCTCATGCTGGTACTGGCTCATGCGCAGCGGTATCATCTTGGGCGTCGGTCCTGGAAGGCCGGTTTTGCTGGCGTCAGGGCAATGGGGCGGACGCCAGATGTCCGACCGAATAATTGTCTGATGAACGTAAATCCAATTTCGCCAATGCGAAAGCAATCGTCGGTGCAAGGCCGATTGTATTTGGCAGACTTTGGCCGGTTTTTCCAGAGGGCAGGCTGATCAGACTGCGGCTCTCTCCTGCTTCTTCAGTCTCGCAATACGCCGGCTTGCCGTGATTGTGGTCATCTGGGGGAGTGCGTGTCGCGATCTGCAGCATCATGTTGACATTGATGTCAAACACGCGGAAAACGGGGCATGTTTCGGGGCTGGCGCGCTGGCGCTGCCAGGCTTTGGCTGGCAAAGGCTTCCGGGACGCGCGAGACACACAGTCAACATCAGGACACGCGACATGGTTGCGCGCATCTATCGTCCGGCCAAGACGGCCATGCAGTCGGGCAAGGGCAAGACCCAGCGCTGGGTGCTCGAATATGAACCGGAAGTGGCCCGGACCGTCGAGCCCTTGATGGGCTATACCTCG
The DNA here is from genome assembly GCF_003012935.1 of Pannonibacter carbonis. Lineage (GTDB taxonomy): Bacteria > Pseudomonadota > Alphaproteobacteria > Rhizobiales > Stappiaceae > Pannonibacter > Pannonibacter carbonis. The sequence continues at coordinate 335,898 of NZ_PUDR01000003.1, forward strand.
TCATCGGACATGAAGCAGCAGGTCCGGTTGTATTTCGAGACCGTCGAGGAGGCTGTGGCCTGCGCGTCGCGCCTCGGGGTTGCCTACCGCGTCGAGAAGCCGAAGGACCGCATCGTTCGTGGTGCCTCCTACTCGGACAATTTCCGCTTTGACCGGTCTGCGCCCTGGACCCATTGAACCGCGTTGACCGGTCGGGGCCAGGTTGGTCCCGTTCTCTGTCTGCGGTCGAAGGTTCGCGCATTCTGGCTCCGGTACAGTCCGGAGCCATGTCCGTTTCTTAACGGGCGACAATCGGCCCCGTAGCTCAGCTGGATAGAGCACTCGCCTTCTAAGCGAATGGTCGCAGGTTCGAATCCTGCCGGGGTCGCCAGTCCTCTTTTTCGGACAAGTCTCTACCAGTCTCCAGCAGTCCGTACTGGTCCAATAAATTATTGAGCTTGTTCGTAAATTTTAATTCCCGATGCAGCCCAGTTCACCACCGGAACCTGCCCGTCATGACCGCGCTGTCCTTCATCGAGCCTGTCGAACTCGTCATCTTCGACTGTGACGGGGTTCTTATCGACAGCGAACTGATCAGCGCCGAGATCCTGCTCGGGGCGCTGGAGCGGCTGGGCATCAAGGTCGACTTCGCGCATTTCACCCGCCATTTTCTGGGCCGAAGCTTTCCTCGCGTCGCCCAGTCGATCCGGGAGGCCTTCGGTGTCGCCCTTCCGGACGACTTCGAGATGTCCTACCGCCGCGATCTTCTTGCCGCCTTCGAGACGCGGCTGTCGCGGGTTCCCGGGATAGGCGACGTGCTTGATCGCCTTGCCGTCCGCCGCTGCGTCGCGACCTCCAGCAGTCCGGAACGCGCGGCCCGTTCGCTGGCCATAACGGATCTTGCTCCGCGCTTTCCCGGCGCGGTCTTCACCGCGTCCGAAGTGGCGAACGGCAAGCCGGCGCCAGACCTGTTCCTGCACGCTGCGTCCCGCATGGGCGTTGATCCGGCGCGCTGCCTCGTGATCGAGGACAGCTTGCCGGGCCTTACCGCTGCCCGCGCTGCCGGCATGCCCGTGCTGCATTTTACCGGTGGCAGCCACTACCGCGATGGATCCGACCCACTGCCGGTCGAACTTGCGGGTATTCCGCAATTGACCGAATGGCGGCTATTCTTCCACCTCTGTCCGGCGCTGGCCGGCAGCAGCATCGGGGCGCACATCGGGGAGACCGACTGACATGGCCGGAAAAGGCGACACAGAATCCACGCGCCTTGACGATGCCGCCCGCGCGGGCTGGCTCTACTACGTCGCCGGCAACACCCAGGACGAGATCGCCCGCAAGCTAGGCGTCTCGCGGCAGTCAGCGCAGCGGCTTGTCTCTCTGGCCGTCAGCGAGAAGCTGGTGAAGGTCCGGCTCGATCACCCGATCGCCCATTGCATGGAATTGAGCCACCGGCTCATTGACCGCTTCGGCTTGCGGACCTGCGAGGTCGTTCCGAGTGATCCGGACCAGCCATCGTCCACAGTCGGCCTTGCCCAGGCGGGGGCCGCGGAGATGGAGCGGCATTTCAAGTCGAACCATCCCAAGATCATCACCATCGGCACGGGCCGGTCGCTGCGCGCCTGTGTCGAACAATTGCCGCAGATGGATTGTCCGCAGCATCGCATCGTCTCGCGTCTTGGCAACATGAACTCGGACGGTTCGGCCTCGGCCTACAACGTCATCATCCGCCTCGCCGACCGGGTCAACGCCCGGCACTATCCGATGCCGCTGCCAGTGTTCTCCCGTTCCGTTGAGGAACGGGGCTTGCTGCACAATCTCGAGCCGGTCCGCAACATTCTGGAGCTGGCGCGGCAGGCCGATGTCACCTTCGTCGGCGTCGGCAACATTGGCGAGACGGCACCTCTGTTCGTGGACGGTTTCGTCACGCGGGACGAGATTCGCGCCTTGCAGCGGGCCGGTGGCGTCGGCGAAATCACCAGCTGGGTCTATGACCGCCATGGCGCCCTTATCGACGGGCTGACCAACGACCGTGTCGCCAGCGCGCCGCTCGGCCCTGCGACCACGGCCAGCGTGGTTGGCATCGCCGCAGGCGAGGCAAAAGTTGCGGCCATTCGCGGGGCGATGACAGGTCGGCTGATCAACAGTCTGATTACCAACGAACACACCGCAGAGCTATTGCTCAACGACTGAGCAAAATATCACAGTAAGTTTTCCTTCTTTGGCAGGGCGTTACCGCTATGCAGCAACGAATTGCTGCGTTCCGGAAAGGGACTGCCATTGACTCCCGTATGTCGCTGTGTGAGTTTTTGCCCGCTAACATAGCATTTGCTCATTAGAGCATCGGGAGGAGCCCAATGAACCGTTTCGTTCGCGCCTTGCTTGGCGCGTCTGCGATGTCCCTCGTCGCCATGCCCGCGCTGGCGGAGAAGCTGACCATCGCCACCGTGAACAACGGTGACATGATCCGCATGCAGAAGCTGACCGAGGACTTCACGAAGAAGAACCCCGGCATCGAGCTGGAGTGGGTCACGCTGGAAGAAAACGTCCTGCGCCAGAAGGTGACGACCGACATCGCCACCAAGGGTGGCCAGTTCGACGTCATGACCATCGGAACCTATGAAGTGCCGATCTGGGGCAAGCAGGGCTGGCTGGTGTCGCTGAATGACCTGCCCGCATCCTACGACGTCGATGACCTGCTGCCGGCCATCCGCGGTGGCCTGACCGTCGACGGCACTCTCTACGCCGCGCCGTTCTACGGCGAGAGCTCCATGGTGATGTACCGCAAGGACCTGATGGAGAAGGCCGGTCTCTCCATGCCGGACGCCCCGACCTGGGAGTTCATCGGTAAGGCCGCCCGCGCCATGACCGACAAGGAAAAGGAAGTCTACGGTATCTGCCTGCGCGGCAAGGCAGGCTGGGGCGAAAACATGGCCTTCCTGTCGGCCACGGCCAATTCCTTCGGCGCCAAATGGTTCGACATGGACTGGAAGCCCCAGTTCAACGGCGAAGCCTGGAAGAACGCGCTCACCTTCTATCTCGACCTGATGAAGGACGCCGGCCCTCCGGGAGCCTCGTCGAACGGCTTTAACGAGAATCTCGCGCTGTTCCAGTCCGGCAAGTGCGGCATGTGGATCGATGCCACGGTCGCAGCCTCCTTCGTCACCAACCCGAAGGACTCCAGCGTAGCCGACAAGGTCGGTTTCGCGCTGGCGCCGGATACAGGTCTCGGCAAGCGTGGCAACTGGCTGTGGGCCTGGAGCCTCGCCATCCCGGCCGGGTCGCAGAAGGTGGAAGCGGCCAAGAAGTTCGTCGACTGGGCAACCTCGAAGGACTACCTCGCACTCGTTGCCGAGAAGGAAGGCTGGGCCAACGTTCCCCCCGGCACCCGCAAGTCCCTCTATGCAAATCCGGAATATGCCAAGGTTCCGTTCGCCAAGATGACGCTGGACAGCATCAACTCGGCTGACCCGAACAACCCGGCGGTGGACAAGGTCCCGTACGTCGGTGTCCAGTTCGTGGCCATTCCTGAGTTCCAGGGCATCGCTACCGCGGTCGGCCAGCAGTTTTCTGCAGCCCTCGCCGGTACGGCAACAGCCGAACAGGCGCTTGCCAATGCCCAGCAGCTGACTGAACGTGCCATGCAGAAGGCTGGCTACATCAAGTAAGCCCTGCAGTCCCGGGGTCGGCCAGGCCGGCTCCGGGACATGCTGCCCGCAAGAGTGGCGTCAGCCCCAATCTGTCCAGACCGATCCGGTGTCCCATGTCGACCGCCCATTCACGCGCCGCCGCCAAGGCGATGATTTCGCCGGCCGTCCTCCTGCTCCTGTGCTGGATGATCGTGCCTCTGTCGATGACGGTCTATTTCTCGTTCCTCAGCTACAACCTGCTGATGCCGGGCATGGAAGACTGGATCGGTCTGACCAACTATGAGTACTTCCTGACGGATCCGGCCTTCTTCGCGGCGTTGAGCAACACGTTGCTGCTCGTCTGTGGGGTACTTCTGATCACCGTCGTTGGCGGCATCCTGCTGGCGCTTCTGCTGGATCAGCCGTTTTTTGGCCAGGGCATCGTCCGCATCCTCGTGATCGCGCCGTTCTTCGTCATGCCGACGGTATCGGCACTGGTTTGGAAGAACATGTTCATGAACCCGGTGAACGGCCTTTTCGCCTATCTCGCCAAGTTTCTCGGCTTGGCACCCTTCGACTTCCTCGCCCATGCCCCGCTTCTGTCGATCATTCTGATCGTGGCCTGGGGCTGGCTGCCGTTCGCGACGCTGATCCTTCTGACCGCGCTGCAGTCTCTCAATCCTGAAGAGCTGGAAGCCGCCGAGATGGACGGTGCCGGCAGTCTCAGCCGCTTCTTCTATATCGTCCTGCCGCATCTCGCCCGCGCCGTCACGGTTGTGGTGCTGATCCAGACGATCTTCCTGCTGTCCGTCTTCGCCGAGATCCTTGTTACCACCAACGGCGGACCCGGCACAGCGTCTACCAACATCACCTACCTCGTCTACGCCCAGTCGCTCTTGCAGTTTGATGTGGGCGGTGGTTCCGCCGGCGGCATTGTCGCCGTCGTCCTTGCCAACATCGTTGCCTTCTTCCTGATGCGGATGATCGGCAAGAACCTGGAGGCATGACATGGCCCGCGCCGTATCCACTCGCCGCAAGCTTGCCGTGACCCTCATCGCCTGGGGCATCGGCATCGCCATCTTCTTCCCGATCCTCTGGACCATCCTGACCAGCTTCAAGACCGAGGCCGAGGCCGTGGCAATGCCGCCCTCGTTCCTGTTCTTCGACTGGACCCTGGAGAACTACCATGAGGTTCAGGAGCGCTCGAACTACTTCCGGCACTTTCTGAATTCAGTGATCATCTCCGTCGGCTCGACGCTGGTTGGACTGGTGATCGCGATCCCGGCCGCCTGGTCCATGGCTTTCGTGCCGGGCAAGCGGACGAAGGACGTGCTGATGTGGATGCTGTCGACCAAGATGCTTCCACCGGTCGGCGTGCTGATCCCGATCTATCTGCTGTTCCGGGACTTCGGTCTGCTGGACACCCGCATTGGTCTGGTGATCGTCCTGACCCTGATCAACCTGCCGATCATCGTCTGGATGCTCTACACCTACTTCAAGGAGATCCCGTCCGAGATCCTCGAGGCAGCCCGCATGGATGGGGCCGGACTCCGGCAAGAGATCCTGTATGTCCTGACGCCGATGGCCGTGCCGGGCATCGCCTCGACCCTGCTGCTGAACATCATCCTCGCCTGGAACGAGGCGTTCTGGACGCTGAACCTGACGGCCGCCAAAGCTGCGCCGCTCACCGCCTTCATCGCCAGCTATTCCAGCCCGGAAGGTCTCTTCTACGCCAAGCTGTCGGCGGCCTCGACCCTCGCCATCGCTCCGATCCTCATCCTTGGCTGGTTCAGCCAGAAGCAACTCGTCCGCGGCCTGACGTTCGGCGCCGTGAAATAGGACAGATCCATGGGACAGATTTCACTCACACAGGTGACCAAGAGCTTCGGTGCCACGGAAGTGATCCCGCCGCTCGACCTGGAGATCAATGACGGCGAGTTCGTCGTCTTCGTCGGCCCCTCCGGCTGCGGCAAGTCCACCTTGCTGCGCCTCATCGCCGGGCTTGAGGATGTCTCCAGTGGCGCGATCCGCATCGACGGGATCAACGCGACGCAGCTGCCGCCGGCTCGCCGCGGCCTTGCGATGGTGTTCCAGTCCTATGCGCTTTATCCGCACATGTCGGTGCGCAAGAACATTGCCTTTCCGCTGAAAATGGCAGGCTTGCCGGAAGACGAGCGCAACCGGAAGGTCGAGGCGGCGGCGAAGGTGCTGAACCTCACCCCCTACCTCGAGCGCAAGCCCGGCCAGCTGTCGGGTGGCCAGCGCCAGCGAGTCGCCATTGGCCGCGCCATCGTGCGCGAGCCGAAGGCATTCCTGTTCGACGAACCACTGTCTAACCTCGATGCCGCCCTGCGCGTCAACATGCGCCTCGAAATCTCGGAGCTGCACCAGAGCCTGAAGACGACCATGGTCTACGTGACCCACGACCAGGTCGAAGCCATGACCATGGCCGACAAGATCGTCGTGCTGCAGGCTGGACGCATCGAACAGGTCGGCTCGCCGCTGGACCTCTACCGGGCACCGGCCAACCAGTTCGTCGCCGGGTTCATTGGTTCGCCGCGCATGAATTTTCTCACCGGTCCGGATGCGGTTGCCGTGGGCGCGGCGACCATCGGCGTGCGTCCGGAGCACCTCAGCCTGTCGACGACCGAAGGCCGTTGGAAGGGCAGGGTCGGCGTTGCCGAGCATCTTGGTTCGGACACCTTTCTGCACGTGCACATCGACACCGGCAACAGCATGACCGTTCGCCTGACAGGCGAGGCAGCGCTCAAGGCGGGGGACACCGTCTATCTCTCGGCCGATCCGCAGCGCATCCACCGCTTCAACGCCAACGGCCTCGCCATCGCATAGGACATGGAAATGGGACGCTTGAAGGGAAAATCCGCCCTCATCACCGGAGCCGCGCGCGGCATCGGACGGGCCTTTGCCGAGGCTTATCTTGGCGAAGGCGCGCGGGTTGCCATTGCAGACATTGATATCGCCCGTGCCAGACAGACGGCCGCGGAACTGGGCGAAGGGGCGATCGCGGTCGCACTCGACGTCACCTCGCAGGACTCGATCGAGACCTGCGTCGCGGAGGTAGATGCGGCCTTCGGGGGCATCGACATCCTCGTCAACAACGCGGCCCTGTTCGATCTTGCCCCGCTCACCGAGATTTCGCGCCAGAGCTATGACCTGCTGTTTTCGATCAATGTCGGCGGTACGCTGTTCATGATGCAGGCCGTCGCCCGCGTCATGATCAAGCGTGAGCGTGGCGGCAAGATCATCAACATGGCGAGCCAGGCAGGGCGCCGCGGAGAAGCGCTGGTCGCGGTTTATTGCGCAACCAAGGCCGCCGTGATCAGCCTGACCCAGTCGGCCGGGCTCAACCTGATTTCCCATGGCATCAACGTCAACGCCATCGCCCCCGGCGTGGTCGACGGCGAGCACTGGGATGGCGTGGATGCCCTCTTCGCCAAATATGAAAACCGCCCCATCGGTGAAAAGAAGAAGCTGGTTGGCGAGGCCGTGCCCTTCGGGCGCATGGGCACCGCCGCAGACCTCACCGGCATGGCAATCTTTCTCGCCTCCCGCGAGAGCGACTACGTCGTGGCGCAGACTTACAACGTCGACGGCGGCAACTGGATGAGCTGAGCATGTCCATCAGACTGAGTGACAGCGCGCTGGCCGCCCTCCCGGCCGGCGTGAACGGCCCCGGCTATGCCCGGGCATCCCTTTCGGCAGGCATCCTGCACATCGGTGTCGGCAACTTTCACCGCGCCCATCAGGCGGTCTATCTGGATCGTCTGTTTGCGATGGGCCTCGACCATGACTGGGCCATCATCGGCGCCGGGGTGAAGCCCTATGATGCGGCCATGCGCGAGAAGCTGGTGGCCCAGGACTGCCTGACCACTGTTGTCGAACTGGATCCGAAGGGCCTGAATGCCCGCGTCACCGGCGCGATGATCGACTTTCTTGCCGTTGACCCTGCAGCCCTCATCGAGGCGCTGGCACGGCCGGAAATCCGCATCGTCTCGCTGACCGTCACCGAGGGTGGCTATTTCGTCGATGCCCGGACGGGTGGCTTTGACCGGAGCCATCCGGAGATCCTTGCCGACATCGCCAATCCGGACGCCCCCCGAACCGTCTTCGGCCTCCTGATTGCCGGCCTCCGCCGCCGCCGGGCGGCAGGTGTTGCTCCGTTCACCGTCATGTCCTGCGACAACCTGCCGGAGAACGGGGCCGTGACCCGTCGCACGGTCCTGGGTCTTGCCGAGGCGTTGGATCCCGACCTCGCCAGCTGGATCGCCACGACGGTTGCCTTCCCGAATGGCATGGTCGATTGCATCACGCCCGCGACGTCTGACCGGGAGCGTGCCCTGGTGAAGGAGCAGTTCGGCCTGGACGATCCGGTGCCGGTGGCATGCGAGCCGTTCCGCCAGTGGGTGCTGGAAGACCACTTCCCCGCAGGCCGCCCGGCGCTTGAGAAGGTCGGCGTCGAATTTGTCGAGGACGTTGCCCTCTATGAATTGATGAAGCTGCGCATTCTCAACGGCGGTCACGCGGCGATTGCCTATCCTGCCGGACTGCTTGGCATCCACTACGTGCATGACGCGATGGCCCATCCACTCATCCGCGCGTATCTGCACAAGCTGGAGACCGAGGAAATCATTCCCACGCTCGCGCCGATCCGAGGCGTGAACTTTGCCGACTATCTGACCCTGATCGAGGACCGGTTCTCCAACGCTGCCGTTGGCGACACGATCCCGCGGCTTTGCCTGGACGGATCCAACCGGCAACCGAAGTTCATCCTGCCGACCCTTGCGGATCGTCTCGCGGCAGGCAAAGGCATCACAGGCCTGGCGCTGGAGCTGGCTCTCTGGTGCCGCTACTGCGCCGCGACAACGGACGCAGGCGAGGCGATCCGGATTGCGGACGAACGGGCTGACAGCCTGACTGCCGCAGCAATGGCCGCCCGAGAAAAGCCAACTGCTTTCCTGGCGCAGCATGACATTTTCGGACGCCTCGGCGAGGACACGCGACTGCAGGGCGCGTTTGCCGCCGCCTTGTCCTCGCTCTGGCACAAAGGCACCGAAGCAACCCTCGAAGCCTACATCGCGGGCACTCTCGGGGCCTGAGTGATCTGGCATCTGATTGTTGGTGTGGCCGGTCCGCGCGTTGTGCGGGCGGCACTCTGGTCATTCCGCCGCTGGGGGCATCGGCTACAACCGGCCGATGCCCGGGGCAGACCTATGGCGAACGCAGGCTTCGGGGAAAGCCTCAGTTGCCTCAGGGCCTTACAACCGACAGCGCGCAAAGTGCTCAAGCCACAGAAACTGGAGATTGTTCTCGACTGTTTCTGCGAACTGCGCGCGTAAGGCCGAAACCGCTTCAGTTGCGGTTGCGCCCGCCTCGATCAAGTGCATGGTCCCCAGTGTTGGGACGCGCTGAACCTCCACATCCATTGATCGTTCAGTGCGTTGTTATCCACAGCTGAATTTCCAAATTAGCCGCCTCATTCAAAAGATGACCTTGCGACAGATCTGGTCTGGTCAGGCTCGATTGGTGTCCGGTTTGATTCGTCTGAAGCGAAGCTCTGGCCCGCTTGATTGCGTCCATCCGCCAACTTTTCGCAGAGCAGCGGCAGGAACTAGGGCACCATTTCGGGTGATGTGTCTGGTTGTCAGGGATGTGTGGCGGTTCGCGTCCAGGACAAGCGTAGCGGATCAGGGCAGGTGGGGACTGAGACCTGTCGCGTCAACCGCAGCCGTAAACCACCCAGGAAGAGGGATCAATAAACAGGGAGCGTGACGTGCCGCTGTGGTCAGCTCGGAGACACCTGGAGACCGGGGCGATGGCGGGCGCGGCAAGTCATGTCAGCAGGACACTGCGGCTGGTGGCCGCATTCCATCGCAAAAAGCCTGCCATCGCGGCGGGGACGCGCGAAATGGCAGGCTTTCAGCTGGTGTTGATCAGTTCGCGGTCATGTCCTGCACCCGGTCGACGGGCGTGAATTTCGACTTGATGGCCGCGTTGATTTCCTCGGATTCCTCGTCGAGGGCCTTCAGGGCCAGGCTGAGCAGATAGGCGCAGAAGGCGCGGCCATCCTTTTCCGCCTCCCGGCGCGTGAAATAGATCATGCGCTTCAGCGACTCATTCGTCAGGTCGCTGTCATGGCCCGCCATTGCGCTCGGGCTGTGGGTGATATCGGCAGCTTTCGACATCTGGATCCTACCGTTCTACTACTGGGCCTCACTGGACCGCTTGGCGCGCCCCGATAGGGCTACCATCTGCATCCTGCGGCGCGATCATCCGTTCGCAGCGTGAAACTTGCGTGATACGGTGACAGGACGCGGGCGCGAGTCAAGCTGTCACCGCGCGATCCGGAGGCTGAAGTTCATCCGGGGATTCGGGGCCTCAGCAACACTGTGACAATGCCTGGACGACTTTTCCTGCAAAGCCTTGGCCCGGTGCGCATGTTCGCGCCGGGGGGCGAGCCGTTGTCGTTCAAGACGCGCAAGTCGCTGGCGTTGATCGGGTTTCTCCTGCGTCGTCCGGGTCTTTCTGCCACCCGGTCCGAAATCGCCGCGCTGTTGTGGAGCGAGGGCGACCGCAATCGGGCTACAGTGTCTTTGCGCCAGGCCGTCTCGCATGTCCGCCAGGCTGAGGCGGCCTGCGGTATCCCGTTGATCGAGGCAACCCCTACCGGGATCAGCCTGCTCGGTGATTCCCTGACGACGGACCTCGACCTCTTGCAGCAACTGCTCGCCGGCCAGGTTCCCTTCGACGGCGATCGGCTTGCCCGTCTCTGGGGCGGTGACTTTCTCAGCGGCTTTGACGTGATCGACCCCGCCTTTGCCGAATGGCTCGGGCTGGAGCAGGAGCGGGTTCGCTCAAGCGTCATCGAAAAGGCCGTGAGTGCGCTCGAGGGGCTGCGCCGGTTGACGGACACTGGCGCGGCAACTCAGCGCGAGGTCATAGCCGGATTTCTTCTTGGGCTCGATCCGGCCAATGAATTCGCCCACCAGACCTTGATCCGGCATTTTCTCGATCAGGGCCGGCGGGAACGGGCAATGCAGCAGTTGCGCGACTGCACGAGAGAACTGCGCAATCTCCTGGACGAGGAACCGGATCCGGCGACGCTGCAACTGTTGGAGCAGTCGACCGGGGAGGGCAAAGTCGTGGCGGATCCGGGGCGTTTGCCGCCGCCGGTCGATCTTCCGGCCGACGCAGCGTCCCTGACTGCGTCTGCCGCAACGATCACCTCCGGGCAATCCATGGCGGACTCCATGGTTGATTTTCCGGCGCTGCGCCGGGACATCACCCTGCCGGTCTTGTCCATCGCCAGCCTGTCCTTCGAGCGCGAGGCCGATCATGTTGCCCTGTCGCTGCGTGACGACATTGTCGCCGGCCTTTCGGCCTACCGCTGTTTCGAATTGTTCGAGGCGGCCTACTGGATGGGCGAGGACGGAACGGCGCCGATGCGGGTGGATGGCGGCGAACTGGGCAGTTTTCTGCTGCGCTTTCGCCGCGACCGTATGCTGAACCGGATCTACGTCCAGCTTGAGAACCGCAGCAGCGGCCAGATCGCCTTCAACGAAGTCCTCGACCTGACTCTCACACAGTCGCGCTCCGAGCGGATCGAGGCCGTCTACCGCACGGTGAGCCGGGTTTATGGTCATATCATCGGCCGGCTGCGCCAGCGTCCCGGTCGCTCTGCGTTTTCGCGCTGGTGTCAGGCGGAGGCGCTGATCTGGGAGTTCAATCTCGCCTCGGACAGGAAAGCCCTGCAGATCCTCAGTGAACTCGAGCAGTCGCATGGCAATTTCAGCCTGATCTATGCCGGCCGCTGTTCGATCCTGATGAAACAGGCGCTCTGCTATCCCTATCCCGGCATCGGAAGCCTCGATCAGGAAGCGGTATTGACGCTTGCAGAAAAGGCCGTTGCCCTGGACCCCTGGCAGGTGGTCAACCACCGCATGAACGGCTGGACCCTGATCCAGTCTGGCCGCGCTGATGACGCTGCACGGGCGTTCAAGCAGGCTCTGGCGCTCAACCCGCTCGATCCGATGAACACCATTTCCGCCGCCGAGGCTCTGGCGCATATTGGCGACATCGGCAAGGCGACCGATCTGGCCATGCGCGCCTTCGAGGGCCTGACCACGACACCGCGCATCGTCTACGGCTATCTGGCCAACATCTTCTTTGCCTCGGGCGACTTTGACCAGGCGGCCGAGTATTCCCGCCGTGGGCCGATTGACAACATCCATGTCCTTGCTACCCGTCTTGCCGCCCAGCATGGCGCCGGTCTGACGGAGGAGGCGGCGGCGACACGGGCCATGCTTATCCAGCGGATCGGAACCCAGTTCGGCCGGCTTGATCCGTCGGCCCATTCAGCCGAACTGACGGCCTGGCTCGAGCAGGTCAACATGTTCCAGGCACCGGCAAACCGGGCGACATTCAACGCGGCGCTCGACACCTTGCGCGAGACACTCGGTTTGCGCCGGATGTAACCGCCGCCAGACGGGCAGCATCAGTTGCGCCCGCAAGCTGAAGCCGGCGGGGTTGCCGTTCCAAGGGTGCTGTTTGCGATGCCGTTGAGATAGTCTTCGTCGACCCGGTCGAGCTTGGCCGGGTTGTAGCGATAGGGCAGCACCACGTGCCGTTTCGCGGACGTGTCGCAGACGACGGTGAAGTCGAACAGTGCGATGACTTCTGCCGGAACCCCGGCCTTGGCCAGTACGGCCTTCGGGTTGTCGATGAGGGCCTGGCGCCTGGACGGATCCGTACCGGCCTCGGCAAGGACACGTCCGAGCGCCGCGACTTTGCTGGCAGGCATCGGGAAGCGCGCCATCGCTTTTCCTCCTTGAGTTCGGGCTTGAGGTCGGGCACGAGGCCTGGCATGAGGTCTGGCCATCAGCCCCGCTTGGGAAAGCGGGGCGTCCTGGCGCGGCCTTCGGTTACTCGGGCAGGATTTCGTAGAAGCAGATGCCCAGAGCCTTGCGGCCGAGTTCGGCGAAATAGGCCGCGTCGCCAGCTTCCACGCGGGCTGCGTCCAGATCGGCTGGGACGACGAGATGCACGCTGTCGACACCGTCAGCCAGCACGGTGGTGCCGGAGGTTGCGGCTTCAACGAGCGCGGCGGCTTCGCTGGCCTCACCGGTGTTGACCAGCTGACCGATGCGGGCGCCAAAGCTGACGAGCGAGTCACGGGTGATTTCCTGACGCATGTCGAACCTCTGTCAGTCGCAAAGACCAGGCGGCGGGCATATCTGTCCCTTTGCCGCTGGCGCATAGGGTGCGCCGCGGTTTGCCGTGAGGTCTTTGGGCCCGTTGCGGGCCGGTGTTGGAACGGATGTCTGGTTGTTGAGCCCTGGCCAATGCCGGTGGACCAGTCCATGGCGGCAGTTCAGGGCCTTGCTGCCGGGCTGGCACCACTTGGTCCCCGTCCTAGCCCCTTTACCTTCATCGCCGCGATTGCGTTCAGCAAGGGGGGCTGTCAGGCTCCCCGCCAACGCAACTGGCGGATGGTCCCGGGCTGTGGAAAAAATTAACACTGTCTTAAGCGGAGGGGGTGGGCCGCTTGCGCCGGACAGCACAGCCTCGTCTTGCCTCCGGAAAAATCTTGCTCAGATCGGCGAGGTTCTGGGTCTGCGGGACACGGAGCCAAGCGTCTTCGGGTCAGTCTCCCGCACCGCGCAGCTGCCGCCGGATCTCGTGTCCTTCCTGCCGCTTCTGGCGGCCTGGCCGCTGGTAATCCGGGCACTTCCTGAAGACGGCAGCGGTCTGCATCTGGTGACTGCGATGTTGGATGCGCCGGCCAACAGTGCCACGGCCGCACCGGAAAATGGCTGGCGGGCCAATGCCTTGAACACCCTTCAGGCACTTGTCAGCGGCGGGCAGGGGGAAAGCCGGCTGGAAGCGCTGCAATCCTGTCTCGGGGAGATGGCCGAACGCCTCAGTCTCGTGTCCCGTGGCCTGACGGATCCGCTCGTTCATGTTCATGATCAGGGGCTTGCCGAAATTGCGGCCGGCGCCTTGCTGCGCTTCAGCCCAGGGCAGGAGCAGGCTCTGGTGCGCACTTACCCGGTTCTTGCCCGGCACTGGACCGGCACGGCGATTGACTGGAACGCCCTGTCGCCCCGCCGTCTGGCTGCGGTGCCGCTTGACGGAGGCAAGTCCGTTCAGCTTCCGGCCCTGGGGCAACTGATCGGGGAAGGGGCCTGGTCGGGTCTGCCCGGTCTGCCTCTGGCGTCCTCGGTCGGGACAGCGGTCTGGGGGGACCGGGAGGGGGCCTGCCGCAGAGCCCTTGCCGAAGCCGGCGAGCGCGACGCCGTGGGCCTGTGGTGGTACAACCGGCTGGGGATAACTCCGCTTGCCATGGGGGTGGCAGAGGAGGTCTTGCCTGAAATTTGTGCAAACTGGATATCTGCCCGTCAGCGCGCCACCCGGTTTTTCCTGCTTCCGAGCGATCTGGCGCAGCATGTTGTGATGGCCCTGTCCTGGACAGGGGAGGGGCGGATGGGTGTCGGCGGCTTTGCAGCCGCACCCGACGCGGCCGCAGCCTTGCGCTCGGCCTTTGCCGAACTGGTCCAGGGCGAGCGGATGCTCGATCTCCGGCTTGCAGCCCTTTCCGGCCAGATGCCCGGCGCCGAAGGCCTGCCGCCTGCGCTGGATCTGGCGCTCAACCGGGACATACGAACCGGGTTCCGGCTTGACCGTGACGGTTCTGCGGCGGCGACGAGCCTTCCGAAGGCCTTCACAGCGGATGCGTTGGCCACCAGTCTGCTGGACCGGGGCATGAAGGTTTATGTCCTGGACCTGACCCGCCCGGACATTGGCCTTGCCTGTTCCAAAGTTGTCAGTCCCGACCTGATCGACTGGCAGCCGCGCTTCGGAAGCTGCCGCCTCAAGGGCTCGATTGGGGCTGAAAGCAGGTTGCAAGGCATTGAAAGAGAGAAGGATTTCTCCAGCCGGCCGTTTCCGTTCTGATGGCGCCGCCCTCGCGACGTTGTGCGCTTGACACGCTGCCTCGGCCGGCCTAGAAAAAAGATGAGATTGAAACTCCACTTTTGGAGCGGCGTTCTCACCGGCTCTCGCCGGTTCCCCTCTTGGGGTCTCTGGAAACCAGACTTTACGGCGGGCCTTCGGGTCCGCCTCTTTTTTGCCGCCTGGGCGCCCGTCGGGAAATGTCCGGAAATATTTCTCCCAATCCTTCGCCACGCGTCTTTTAATCTCCTACGGGAAACTCCATATCCACTCCAAAGGGCCGTTTGTAAAAGCCCGTGATCAACCGGAGCCCGTCAACCGGAGCCCGTCACCGGAGAAGGAAATGCCATCCGTGTCCCGCCGTTTTACCCGTACGACGACTGCTGCCATTCTCGGGTTTGCTGCCCTGCTCATTGCCGCTGACTATGCCGAAGCGCGCCGCGCGGGTGGTGGCGGCGGCTTCGGCAGCCGGGGCACACGCACCTACCAGTCGACCCCCGCAACCCCGACCGCGCCCGGCACCGCCGCGCCGATCCAGCGCTCCATGACTCCCAACCCCGGCCCGACCAATCCGGGTGTCAACCAGGCGGCCCGCCCGGGCGCACAGGCTCCGGCGGCACAGCAGCCGGGCCTCTTCGGCAGCTTCGGTCGCTCGATGCTGGGCGGCCTGATGGTCGGCGGTCTCATCGGCATGTTGATGGGGCAGGGGCTTGGCGGCATGGCCGGCTTCTTCGGCCTGCTGCTGCAGATCGGTATCATCGCCCTGATCGCGATGCTCGTGATGCGCTTTCTGGCCAGCCGGCGTCAGCCGACCCCGGCGCCGGCCTATGCATCTGCCGGCGGTGCAAGGCCGCGTCCGGGCGCGGACCAGTTCAATGGCCAGTCTAATGAAATGAACGCCCGCTCCGACATCGGCGCAAACACTGCCGCAACGGCAGGCGGTGGCCTTGCCGGCCTGGCTGGTGGTCTGTTTTCCGGCGGGTCGTCCGGCGCAGCTGCTGCCCAGCCCACCGGGACACCAATCGAGATCGACGGGGCGGATTTCGACCACTTCGAGCAGATGCTGACGCAAGTGCAGGAAGCCTACGGCCGCGAGGATTTTGCTGCGCTGCGCCGTCTCGCGACCCCGGAAGCCATGTCCTACCTCGCAGAGGAGTTGGGCGAACTGGCAACCGAAGGCCGCCGTAACCAGGTCACCGAGGTGAAGTTGCTGCAGGGCGATCTTGCCGAAGCCTGGCATGAGGATGGCACCGACTATGCCACCGTTGCCATGCGTTACGAGAGCATCGACGTGATGCTCGACCGTGAGACCGGCGCGGTTGTGGATGGTCATCCGGACGAGCCGACGGAAAGCACCGAGATCTGGACCTTCGCCCGCAAGCGCGGCGGCGACTGGAAACTCTCCGCGATCCAGGGCGTGTCTGCCTGATCCAGCGTGCGTGCAATGAAGCGGAGCCCGGCCAGGTGCCGGGCTCAGGCTGTTGGCAGACCAACTCACCGTCATCCCGGCCCAGCTGAGCGTGAGCGAAGCGCCGAGCCGGGATCCAGACATCAGCCGCGCGAAGCGCGACATGACCGATCATACTCGAGCTGTATCGCTTTGATTTGTCTTTGGGCTCGCTTGCGCTCGCACAGACGTGCTGGATTCCGGATCTGCGGTTCGCTGAACGCTCACCTTGTCTGGAATGACGGCAGACTGTCGAATCCCGAGGTTCATGTTGAACCCCAGCCCGGCCAGGTACCGGGGTTTTTTGTGCCCGTCAGCGGTTCACCAGCACCGGCCTGCCATCAGCCTCCGGCCGCGACAGGGTCATCACCCAGAAATGCCGCCAGGTTCCGTCCGAGCGCCGGACCCGGGCAAGGCCCATCCGCGTGACATAGGGATTGAGCAGGTTGCGGTCGTGCCCGGCCGATCCCTGCCAGCCGGCGAAAGCCGCCTCCTGCGAGGCATAGCCCGCGCCGAGGTTTTCCGCTCCGGCATAATTGCGGTAGCCGGCCGCATCGAGCCGCCCGGACAGTCCTTCGGCGCTGTGCTGCCGCGTCTTCATGCTGTCGCGCTCGGCAATGTAGCGGGCCATGTCGGCCGATACCTGCGTCAGCCGAGGGTCCAGCGAGACAGGGGCCACGCCCTTGCTGGCCCGATAGGCATTCAGTTGTGCCAGCATGGCCGGTTCATTCACCGGCACGGGCTCGATGACCGTCGCAGGGCCAAGCTTCGTTGGTTCCAGCCCGGCGCAGCCGGCAAGGGCAAGGCCAAGGGCAAGGCTGGCAAGGAACAGGCGACGGGTCTGCATCGGCGGTCTCATCTGGCGGTCCGGATCGGATCGTTTCGCAGTAGGACAGTTTAGCGGCAAGGCCAAGCGGTGTCGGGCGGCTTTTACCGGTCTTTTGTGCTCTTGCGCCCGGCATTGCATCCGCCACATGGCCCTTCAAGCGGAAGTCTTCCGTTTCCCTTTTCGCTGCACTCCTGTAGGAAGCGCGATTGAATGAGCAGACGCGTCCGGGCCTGGGGAGCCCGCCCGCGTTCATCCCGATGCGTCAGGCAAACCATGAGCAGCATGAGCGACCAGCACAGCCCGGCCGATGGCCCGTCTCCCGTTTCCGCAGCCCCTGCGCCTGTGAAGCGTCCTGTCTGGTTGCGGCTTCTGGGCCACGATCTGATTGCGCCGGCTGTTCTCGTGCTTCTTGCGCTCATCCTGTTCGTGCCCGGACAATGGACGGTGCCGCCGCTCGACAGGGATGAACCCCGTTTCACCCAGGCGTCCAAGCAGATGCTGGAGACCGGCAATTACCTCGACATCCGCCTGCAGGAAGAGCCGCGCTACAAGAAACCCATTGGCATCTATTGGCTCCAGGTGGTTTCGGCCAAGGCGACCGGCTACGGCGCAGAAGCGCCGCTGTGGGTTTACCGTTTGCCGTCCCTGATTGCCGGCCTTGCGGTGGTTCTCCTGACCTACTGGACCGCCCGCGCCTTCGCCGGCCCGCCGGTTGCCTTTGTCGCCGGTCTTCTTGTGGCCCTCGCCCTGATTCTCGGCGTCGAGGCGCGGCTCGGCAAGACGGATGCAACCCTGTTTGCAACGATCGTTCTGGCGCAAGGCGCACTTGCTCGCCTGTTTCTGGCGAACAGTCCCGCACCACGCTGGGGCCTTGCCCTCGTCTTCTGGACCGCGATGGCCGGCGGCGTGCTGGTCAAGGGCCCGGTGATCCTGATGGTGGTCGGCTTGACCGTTGCCGCCCTGATGCTGATGACACGCAGCGCCGCATGGTTTCGTGCCGCCGCGCCGCTGTTTGGCGTGCCCTGGATGCTGCTCTTGATCCTGCCCTGGTTTGTGGCGATCTGGATTGCCACCGAAGGCAGTTTCTTTCAGGAGGCCATCGGCCGCGATCTGCTCGGCAAGGTATCCGAAGGCCAGGAAAGCCACGGCGCGCCGCCGCTGACCCATTTGACGGCAATGCTGGCCGTGTTCTGGCCTCTGCCGGGTTTTCTGCTGCTGGCTGCCCCGCGCATCTGGGCCGAGCGACACAGCCGGCTGACACGTTTCGCCATCGCCTGGTTCCTGCCGTCCTGGATCGTCTTCGAATTGGTGGCGACCAAGCTGCCGCACTACACCATGCCGTTGCTGCCGGCCCTGGCGCTGGTCACCGCAGCGGCGCTGGTGGATGGCGCCGGGGCCACCGCTGGTCGCGCCCTGCGCTGGATATCAGCCGCGCTGGTTGCGCTGTTGCCCGTGGCGGTTCTTGGCGCTGTGATCGCCGGTCCGTTTGCCCTCGGCCTGTGGCCGTCGCCTCCGGGCGTTGTGCTCTGTGCCTTTGCCGCGCTGCTTGGCCTGTGGGCCGCCATCCGTCTTGCGCATGGCGAAGCGCTGGCGGCGTTGCCGCGTGCCGTGGCCGCAATGGTGTTGATGACCGGTGGCGTCTGGGGCTTTTCCGGCCCGGCCCTTGAAACGATATGGGTCAGCCCTCGCCTGGCAGCTGCCATTGCGGAAGTCTCCTCTTGCGAGACGCCGGACGTGGCGTCCAGCGGTTTCAGCGAGCCGAGTTTTGTCTTCCTGCAAGGCACGCAAACCCGGCTCATCCCCGGAGATGCGGCAGCGGGGTTCCTCGCCGAGACGGCTCAGATGCCCAATCCTTGCCGTATTGCCGTGATCGAGAAGCGACAGGAGGAGAGCTTTCTTGCCGCCGCTGCTGCAACCGGACTTGTGCCGGAACTGCGGGGCAGGGTAGAGGGCGTCAACATCAACGGCGGTCGCACCCTCGACCTCGGGCTCTATGTGGCAGGACCAGCAGCACAATGACGGACAAGGATGAGACGGACAGCTCCGGCTGGAAATCCCGGCTTGCGGCGGTCAAGGCGCGGTTTCTCGGCAACTGGCGGCAGGTGCGCTCGATTGTCGCCAACCGCCGCCACCGGGCCGAGCGGCTGCATGATCCGCTGCCGGCCGGCCAGAGGCCGCAGGACATCCTGGCAATCCTGTTGCTGACAGTCGGCATTGCGTTGATTCTGGCTGATATTCCAACCTATCCCTGGCTGCGCTCGCTGCCGCCGGGCTACCGTGATCTCTTCGCCAGCATCACCGATTTCGGCAAGTCGCACTGGATATTGTGGTCGACGGGCCTGTTCTGCCTCGGCTATCTGGCCTTTGCCGACTTTGACCGGCTTTGCGGTCGGGTCCGGCTGACCCTTGCGATGATCTGGACCTATGCAGCCTTTGTTTTCTACAGCGTTGCGCTGACGGGCATTCTGGCACTTGTGTTCAAGTGGATCCTCGGCCGCGCCCGGCCAAAACTCTATGAGGAAGTCGGCCCCGTCGCCTTCGATCCCTTCATCCTGCATGGGGCCTACACCAGCTTTCCCTCCGGCCATTCGACGACCGTGGCGGCTCTGGCGACGGCGCTTGCCCTGATTTTTCCGACCTGGCGCTGGCTGATCATCGTCCTGGCCTTCTGGACCGCCTTCAGCCGCATCATGGTCGGCGCACACTATCCTTCAGACGTCGTCGCCGGCACCTTGCTCGGCATGACGGTGACCCTGTTCTGCGCCCGCTGGATGGCCCGGCGCCGGCTGGGCTTCACCCTGTCCGCCAATGGCAGCATTGTGCCGATCATCAGCCAGCGCTCGGCTCAGACCGGCCTGCGGGCATTGTGGCAGGTCGTGACAGGCCGCCGCTCGGCCCTGCGCCCGGCAGCAGATGCGGAGACCGCCAAATGACCGACACGCCAGATGTCACTGTCGTCGTTCCCGCCAAGGACGAGCGGGACAATCTCCCGATCCTGCTGGACGAGATCGCGGCCGCGCTTGAGGGGCGCCCCTTCGAGGTTCTGGTCATTGACGATGGCTCAAGTGATGGCACAGACCAGGTCCTGGCGGCCTATGCTGCCGCCCATACCTGGCTCCGGCCGCTCCGCCATGCCCGCGCCTGCGGCCAGAGCGCGGCCGTGCGCACCGGCGTTCTCAATGCGCGCGGACGTGTCGTCGCGACGATTGATGGCGACGGGGAGAACAACCCGGCCTACATTCCCGAACTGCTGAAAGCGCTCGAGGACGGCGGACCGGCGGTCGCGCTCGCGGCCGGCCAGCGCATCGGTCGCAAGGCCAGCCGTGCGAAGCGCCTTGCCTCCAGGCTTGCCAATCGCCTGCGCGGCGCGCTGCTTCAGGACAACACCCGTGACAGCGGCTGCGGCCTCAAGGCCCTGCGCCGCGATGTCTTCCTGCAACTGCCCTATTTTGACAGCTGGCACCGGTTCCTGCCGGCGCTGGTCATCCGCGAGGGCTATGGCGTGGTGCATGTCGATGTGCTCGACCGGCAGCGTCGGCATGGCACCTCGAAGTATGGCATCTTCGACCGGGCGCTGATCGGCGCCCTTGATCTCTTTGGTGTCTGGTGGCTGCGCCGCCGGCGCAAGGCCATTCCGGCGGTGTCCGAGATCGCGCCCGCGCCGGACCACAACGCCTGACCGCGTCCTTCAGACGGCTCTTGCCGGGAAACCTGATATGACTGACTTGCTTCAGTGGCTGCACGACGTCTTCGTCAAGCAGATCGATTTATGGGTCATCCTGGGCTTCATCGCCCAGTTCATGTTCTCCATGCGCTTCATCGTGCAGTGGATCGCCTCGGAACGCGTTGGCCGGTCGATCGTGCCGGTTGCCTTCTGGTTCTTTTCCATTGGCGGCGGCTCGTTGCTGCTGGTCTATGCCATCCAGCGCGAGGATCCTGTCTTCATCGCCGGCCAGGCGCTCGGCCTGATCATCTATTTCCGCAATCTCTGGCTGATCTTTAAGGAGAAGCGTCAGGATCCAACGATCTGACAGGCTTTTCCGACATACCCGACCGAGTTTGGGACGGTGTGTTTCAGCCCGCCCAGAGGTTCATGACAAGCCTCGACCTCACCGCGGTCATCCCGGCCAAGCGCAGCGCCGAGCCGGGACCGGAGAGCCGAGGCCTCTATATTTCAATCAGCTAACCCGGGAGAGACCTTGGCTCTCCGGTCCCGAATCTCCGCTTCGCTGCGTCCGCGAGGACTATGAAGGGTTTGTCAGTCGTCTGAGGGCGGGCTGCAGCAGCCCGCCCATACTGCTGCCTATCCTGCCATTGCCGCAAACCCGCGCGACAGATCCGCAATCAGGTCCTCCGGGTCTTCCAGCCCGATGTTGAGGCGAATGCTCTCGCCGCCCGGCAGCGGTGTACCGGCACTGCGAATGCCCGCCAGCTTGACCGGGATCGCAAGGCTCTCGAAACCGCCCCAGGAATAGCCGAGGCCAAACAGACTGAGGCCGTCCAGGAAGGCGCTGGCCTGGGCCCGGGTGACGTCCGGCGCGAAATCAAAGGCGAACAACCCGCTGGCTCCGGAAAAATCCCGGGCCCAGAGCGCATGGCCGGGGTCCTGTCGCAACGCCGGATACCGGATCGCCGCCACCTGCGGCTGGGCCATGAGCCAGTCGATCACCGCCAGTGTCGAGCGGTAGTGCCGTTCCAGCCGCACCGACATGGTCCGCAGGCCGCGCAGCGCCAGATAGACATCGTCGGGGGCGATATGCACGCCCATCGTGCCGTGCAACTCGGTCAGGCCGGGCAGGGCGCGCTCGCTGGCCGCGATGGTGCCGATGGTCACGTCGGAATGGCCGACGATGTATTTCGTTCCTGCCTGGATGGAGAGATCCACCCCATGCGCGATCGGTTTGAAAAAAAGCGGCGTGGCCCATGTGTTGTCCATCAGCACGAAGGCACCAATTTCTTTCGCCGCCGCCGTGATTGCCGGAATATCCTGCATCTCGAACGTCAGCGAGCCAGGCGCCTCGGTATAGATGGCGGCCGTGTTGGGCCGGAACAGCGACCTGATTCCGCCGGCAAGGTCCGGCAAATAGTATTCCACTTCAACGCCATAGCGTGGCAGAACGGTGTCGCAGAAATGCCGCGTCGGGCCATAGACCGTGTCGGCGACCAGAAAATGATCCCCGGCCTTCAAACAGGACAGGCAGGCTATCGCCACTGCATTGAGCCCTGACGTGGCAAGCTTTGCCCCCGAGGCGCCCTCCAGTGCTGTCAGAGCTTCCTCAAGGGCATCTGTTGTCGGATTGCCGCGTCTGGCGTAATTATACTTCTGGGCACCCGGCGCCATATGTGCGGTATCGGGAAACAATACCGTCGAGGCATGCACGACCGGCGGATTGACGAAACCATGAAATGCGTCCGGATGCCGTCCGGCGTGGACAATAATTGTGTCTGGTTTCTGATCAGTTGGTGCCGTTTTCTTGCTCATGTTCACCGTCACAGTTGCGTTTCTGTCCGAAACAGGGGAATCGCCAATGGAAATTTTCCTCAGACCAAACTGCAACCCCTTGACCCGCCCCGTCAAATGCCATCGAATGGCCTTCATTGGATTGGCGTTCAATCATGTCCCCCGCAAGGCAGCCGGAAGTGCTGTCGGGAGGACCGGGACCCGGTTACGGCCGGGGAGGGGGTCCGGAGGCGGGCGTGACGTGGTTGCGGCGGCAAGACCGATGAAAAAATACAGATGGGTAACAATAAAGGCTGCAAATCCATGAAAGCTAATCTCGTTCCGCTTCTGCTCGGCGCCGCGATGGGCGTTGCCGCGACCTCCGCGTCCGCCGGCACCCTTGACGACGTCAAGGCCAAGGGCTTCATCCAGTGTGGTGTGAGCCAGGGCCTGCCGGGCTTCTCCAATCCGGACGCGCAGGGCAACTGGACCGGCCTCGATGTCGACGTCTGCCGTGCCGTTGCAGCTGCCGTGTTTGGCGATGCCAGCAAGGTCAAGTACTCGCCGCTGAACGCCAAGGAGCGCTTCACTGCCCTCCAGTCCGGCGAAATCGACATGCTGTCGCGCAACACCACCTGGACCGCGTCGCGCGACAGCTCGCTCGGCCTGAACTTTGCCGGCGTCACCTACTATGACGGCCAGGGCTTCATGGTTCGCAAGTCGCTCGGCGTTGCCGGCGCTCTCGAACTGTCGGGCGCTTCCGTCTGCACCCAGACCGGCACCACCACCGAGCTGAACGTCGCCGACTACTTCCGCAGCAACAACATGCCGTATGAAATCGTCGCCTTCGAAAAGGCCGATGAAGTGGTCAAGGCCTATGACGCCGGCCGTTGCGACGTGTTCACCACTGACGCTTCGGGCCTCTATGCCGAGCGTCTGAAGCTCACCAACCCGGGTGACCACATCGTCCTGCCGGAAATCATCTCGAAGGAGCCGCTTGGCCCGGTCGTCCGTCATGGCGATGACCAGTGGTTCGACGTCGTCAAGTGGTCGCTGTTTGCGATGGTCAACGCTGAAGAACTGGGCATCACCCAGGCCAATGTCGAAGAGATGAAGGGCTCTGACAACCCGGAAATCAAGCGTCTGCTCGGCGTTGACGGTGCTTTTGGTGAAGGTCTCGGCCTGTCCAACGACTGGGTCGTGAACATCGTCAAGGGCGTTGGCAACTATGGCGAAGCCTTCGACCGTAACGTCGGCCCGGACACTCCGCTGGGCATCGCCCGTGGCCTGAACGCGCTGTGGTCCAAGGGTGGCATCCAGTACGCTCCGCCGGTCCGCTAAGGGCTGCTGACTGGTGAACCGGGCCCATCCGGGTCCGGGTTCCGTCTCGCCGTCCCGGCCGGTCGATAAAACCGGCCGGGACGAGCGTCATAAGGCAGGCCACTAAAACAACAACGGGGCTTGCTTTCAGGGGACAAAGGCCGTTTCCGCGTCGACGGGGAAATGAAACGGCCGGCGGCATGACGGGTGCGGACATCAATCACGCGCCGATGCCGCTTGTGTTTGGCGAGGGTACATGACAATTCGGGATAACGACGGAGCGGCGCCCGAAGCAAGGGTATCGCTGGTCAACGACCCGCGTGCGCGAGGCATTTTCTTCCAGGTGCTGTTGCTGGCGATTATCATTTTCGTCGGCTGGACGATCGTGAACAACACGATCGGCAACCTGCAGCGCCAGAATATTGCTTCCGGCTACGGGTTCCTTGACAGGACTGCCGGCTTTGGCACATCCCAAAGCCTGATCGAATACACGGAATCCTCGACTTACGGCGATGCGCTTGTGGTCGGCTTTCTCAATACGCTGCTTGTCGCCGTCATCGGCATCAGCCTGGCGACACTGCTTGGCTTCGTCATCGGCGTCGCTCGCCTGTCGAAGAACTGGGTGATCGGCAAGCTGGCCTACTGGTATGTGGAGATCCTGCGCAATATTCCGCTGCTGCTGCAGATCTTCTTCTGGTACTTCGCTGTTCTGCGCGCCGTTCCGGACAAGCGCAGCAAGTGGTCGTTGTTCGACACATTCCATCTCAATGTTGCTGGCCTGTGGATGCCGGAACCGATCTATGCCCCGGGCGCCGGCATCGTGGGCTTCGCGCTCATTGGCGCCATCGTCGCGTCGCTGGGGATCGGGCGCTGGTCGCGTCGGCGCCAGGAAGCCACGGGTCAGCAGTTCCCTGTTTTCCTGACCGCGATCGGGCTGATCATCGGCTTGCCCGTGATCGCATTCCTGGCCGCTGGTATGCCCATCACGCTTGAGCATCCAGTCTTTGTCGAGACGGGACCGCTGCTGCGTCAGGGCTTCACGCTTGGCACCGGCATGACGCTGATCCCGGAATTCCTGGCCCTGACCCTAGCGCTGACGATCTACACCTCGGCCTTCATCGCCGAAATCGTCCGCGCCGGAATCCAGGCCGTCAGCCACGGCCAGACCGAGGCAGCGAGTGCGCTGGGGCTTCGTTCATCTCCGACACTGCGTCTCGTCATCGTGCCGCAGGCGATGCGTGTGATCATCCCGCCGCTGACCAGCCAGTATCTCAACCTGACCAAGAACTCCTCGCTGGCTGTTGCCGTCGGGTTCCCTGATCTGGTGTCCATGGGCGGAACGGTGCTGAACCAGACCGGCCAGGCCATTGAGGTCATAGCGGTCTGGATGGCAATCTATCTCTCGCTGAGCCTGATCACGTCGGCTTTCATGAACTGGTACAACCAGAAAATGGCGCTGGTGGAGCGGTAAGGATGATTACAATGGCTCAAAGCTCTGTCTTTCAGATCCGCACCGAGGACGCACCCAAACTGCCGGCTCCGGTTTCCACCTCCGGTGCCGTCGGCTGGATGCGGCAGAACCTGTTCTCCTCGATCGGCAACACGGTCCTCACCCTCATCGGTCTCTATCTGGCCTGGCTGCTGCTGGCGCCGCTGGTGCAGTTCGCGCTCATCGACGCGGTCTGGACCGGTGAAGACCGTCAGGCCTGCCTCGCCCCGGAAGGCTCCGGCGAACATGTGGGCGCCTGCTGGGCGTTCGTGCGGGCCTATTTCCCGCAGTTCATCTATGGCCGCTATCCGGCGGAGGAAGTCTGGCGGGTCAACATCGTCTATGCGCTCTTCGCCTTGCTGCTGATCCCGCTGGCGATACCGAAGGTTCCGTTCAAGCGGTTGAATGCAGCCCTGTTCCTGGTTGTTTTCCCGATTGTCGCCTATTTCCTGCTGACCGGTCTGGTGGTTGGCGGCGAAGTGGTGTTGCCGATCGTAGAAACGCGCATCTGGGGCGGTCTGCTGGTCACCCTGGTGATTGCGGTCACTGGCATCACGGCGTCCCTGCCGCTCGGCATCCTTTTGGCGCTTGGCCGCCGCTCGCAGTTGCCGATCGTCAAGATGTTCTCGGTGATCTTCATCGAGTTCTGGCGCGGCGTGCCGCTGATCACCGTGCTGTTCATGTCCTCGGTGATGCTGCCGCTGTTCCTGCCTGACGGCATGACCTTCGACCGGCTGTTGCGCGTACTGATCGGCGTGACCTTGTTCTCCGCCGCCTACATGGCAGAAGTGGTGCGCGGCGGCCTGCAGGCGATCCCGAAGGGTCAATATGAAGGGGCAATGGCGCTTGGCCTTGGCTTCTGGCAGATGATGCGTCTCATCATCCTGCCACAGGCTCTCAAGATGGTCATTCCGGGCATCGTCAACACCTTCATCGGCCTGTTCAAGGACACGACCCTGGTGCTGATCGTCGGCATGTTCGACCTGCTCGGCCAGATCCAGTCGGCTTTCTCGGATCCAACCTGGGCGACGCCTGTCACCGGACATACAGGCTATCTCTTCGCCTCGATGATCTTCTTCACCTTCTGCTTCGGCATGTCACGCTACTCCATCTACATGGAGAACCTGCTGCATACCGGGCACAAACGTTAGCTTCAGCCAAATGGCCGGCGCGGCCGATCCGCGCCGCCTTTCGCACAGCAGGCGCGGTCTGTCCGCGCCGCCTCTTGAAAAGACGTATTCTGGAGTAAACCCATGACTGAGAACGCAGTCTCCGACACTGAAATCGCGGTCGACCGCAGCAAGATGACCGTTTCCGACACGGATGTGGCGGTCGAGATTGTCGGCATGAACAAGTGGTACGGCGACTTCCACGTCCTGCGTGACATCAATCTGAAGGTGATGCGCGGCGAGCGCATCGTGATCTGCGGCCCCTCGGGCTCCGGCAAGTCGACCATGATCCGCTGCATCAACCGCCTGGAAGAGCACCAGAAGGGCAAGATCGCAGTCGATGGCATCGAACTGACCAACGATCTCAAGAAGATCGACGAGATCCGCCGCGAGGTTGGCATGTGCTTCCAGCACTTCAACCTGTTCCCGCACCTGACGATCCTGGAAAACTGCACGCTGGCCCCGATCTGGGTGCGCAAGATGCCGAAGAAGCAGGCGGAAGAGATCGCCATGCACTATCTGAAGCGCGTGAAGATCCCGGAGCAGGCGCACAAATACCCGGGCCAGTTGTCCGGTGGCCAGCAGCAGCGCGTGGCCATTGCCCGCGCACTTTGCATGAGCCCGAAGATCATGCTGTTCGACGAGCCGACCTCGGCGCTCGACCCGGAAATGATCAAGGAAGTGCTCGACGTGATGGTCAACCTTGCTGAAGAAGGCATGACCATGCTCTGCGTGACCCACGAGATGGGCTTTGCCCGCAAGGTCGCCAACCGCGTCATCTTCATGGATGCCGGCCAGATCGTGGAGCAGAACGAGCCGGAACCGTTCTTCCTCAATCCGCAGCACGAGCGCACCAAGCTGTTCCTCAGCCAGATCCTGCATCACTGACAGGGCGGCCAGCCAAGCATCTTCGAGGCGCGGGAGGAAACTCCCGCGCCTTTTGATGTGTCACAGGCATCGCGTTTTTTTGTCGGCACGAGACGTGGCGGTCTTTCTTTGACCCTATTCACGTAACGTTATCGGCTCCTCTGCTAAGCGTTGCTTCCGTCTGGCGAAGCGAAAGCCCAGGAGGCCCGATTTGAGATCCGCCCACGAAATGAATTTGAGTTCCGTCACCATTTCCGACCCGGCGCTGCCCGCAACTCCTGCGCCCGTCACATGTGCCCGAAGCGTTGCGCGCGACACAGCCCCCGGCGCGCTGGCCCGTTTCGTCGCCATGAGCCTGCCGCTGGCGCTGGCCGTGTTCCTGTTGCTCGGCTTTGCGGCCCGTGCCCAGGATGCCAGCCTGCCAGCGGATCTCGTTGGCAAGTGGCTGGCCGAGGACATCGGTGGCAAGGGCGTCATTGACTATGCCCAGAGCGTTCTGGAAATCGAGGAAGCGGGCACAGTTGCCGGCTCGACCGGCTGCAACACCATGTTCGGCCAGATCCGGCAGGGCGCTGGTGTCCTGAAGATCGGTCCTCTCGCGGTCACCCGCAAGGCTTGCCCGCCGGCCGTGATGGACCAGGAGCGCAAGTTCGTCGATGCCCTCAACGCGGCCACCGACTATCGCAGTGAACGCGGCAAACTGATCCTCCTGGACGCTAAGTCCGAACCGGTCGTTACCCTGACATTGATGTGAGATGCAGCTCCCGGCGGCGAAGTCCCGCCGGGTCCCTGCTCAATCCGTCACGACCTGGGCGTCAGCGAGGGCGCCCCATTCGGACCAGGACCCGTCATAAAGGCTGAGGTCCTTGTGGCCGAGGAGTGTCAACGCCAGCGTCACTGCGGCGGCCGTCACACCGGAGCCGCAAGAGGTTGTCACCGGCTTGTCGAGATCGACACCGGCCTCAGCGAAGACGGTCCGAAGTTCTGCCTCATGCTTCACCGTTCCGTCGCTGTTCAGAAGGCGGCTGATGGGCGTGTTGAAGGCACCCGGCATATGGCCGGAGCGCAGGCCTGCACGCGGCTCGGGAGCCGTTCCGGCAAATCGTTCGGCCGAGCGCGCGTCGACCACCTGGCGCGCGCCGCTGTCGACGATCTGCCGCATGTCCGCAAGGTCGACGACGGCACCGTTGTTCATCCGGGCGGTGAAGTGCCGCTCCGGCCGCCGCACGGCGCCATCCTCGACGGGCCGCCCTTCCGCCTTCCATTTCGGCAATCCGCCATCAAGCACAAAGACCCGCGTGGCGCCCATGGTCTTCAGCATCCACCATCCGCGCGCGGCCGAGAACAGGCCGGCACTGTCATAGACCACCAAGGTCATGCCATCGCCCACGCCAAGCTTGCGCATCATCGACGAAAACACATGCGGTGCCGGCATCATGTGCGGCAACGGATTGGCTGTGTCGCTGATTGCCTCAATGTCGAAGCGTACGGCGCCGGGAATATGCTCGGCGAGATACTCGGCGTTTGCATCGCGGCCCGAGCCTGGCAGATGCAGGCTGGCATCCAGAACCAGCACATCCGGCGCGGACATGTGGGCGGCAAGCCATTCGGTGGAAACGAGCGGGGAGGTCATCGGGAAACTCCAGAGTGGGAAAGGGGCTGATGGGGATGAGGATCAATCGGCGAGATGGATCCGGATCCGCCGGTTCAGCTTCCCCTTCTTTTCCATCTTGGTGATGTCGATGCGGCCAACTTCGCTGGTGCGGCTGACATGGGTGCCGCCGCAGGGCTGCAGGTCGAAGTCCTCGCCGATGCGCACAAGCCGCACCTGACCCGTCCCGCGCGGCGGCGACACGCTCATCGACTTGATGAGGCCAGGATTGGCGTCGAGCTCGGCGTCAGTGATCCACGACGTCGAGATCTCCATGTCACGCGCAACGGCGGCGCGGATCTCCGCCTCGATGGCCTCGCGCTCCGGTGGTTCCGGCATGTCGAGGTCGATCCGGCTTTCCTCTTCGCCGATCTGGCAGCCGGTGATCTTGGTTTTCAGGACAGCGCAGATGATGTGCAGCGCCGTGTGCATGCGCATCAGCCTGTAGCGCCGGGCCCAATCCACATGGGCAACAACCAGCTCACCGGGTTCGGGCATGGGCGAGCCGGGGGCGGGCAGGTGCCTGTGTCCGGTCTTGCCGTCCGCATAGACGGTCGCGGCGATCTCAATGCGGCTGCCGTCAGCGCGCTCCAGATGGCCGGTATCACCAGGCTGGCCGCCGCTGGTGGCGTAGAAGACGCTGCGGTCCAGGACGATGGCGCCGTCGCCGGTGATCTCGATCACGCGGGCCTCGCAACTGCGCAAATAGGCGTCATCGCGGAACAGGGGTTCCGTCATGCTGTGCTCCTCAACTCATGAACCGAAGCGGCGGGGGAGTGACGTTAGCATGGCCAGCCCGAAGCGCAACCGGCCGGGCACGCCTCAGACTGCGGCGCGAGCGGCAAGCAGCTTGACTGCAAAGGTGCCCATGACGCCGGCGAACAGCCAGTCAAAGGCGCGCACCGCGCGGGGAGATCGCTTCAGCGCCCGGGAGATCGCTCCGGCGCTCGCCACCATGCCGATCCCGAACGGCAGCGACAGGATCACGAAATAGAGCCCGAGGAAGAACAGCTTGCCGGTTGCGGCCGGATCGCTCGCGCTGACGAACTGCGGCAAGAACGTTACGAAAAACAGCACGACCTTCGGAT
This sequence comes from Pannonibacter carbonis, assembly GCF_003012935.1. Lineage (GTDB taxonomy): Bacteria > Pseudomonadota > Alphaproteobacteria > Rhizobiales > Stappiaceae > Pannonibacter > Pannonibacter carbonis. The sequence goes on from NZ_PUDR01000003.1 coordinate 365,774, forward strand.
TGAGAAGGTTGGTGAGGACTGCCTGGGCAAACAGCTTGCGCAAGGGCACGTGCGGTGCTGTGCCTTCCTCCAGCGACAGGGCCGAACCGTTGCGGATCGCGTCGAACGCGAGCCAGACCAGATAACCTGCACCCAGAACCTTGAGCACCAGGAAGGCGGACGGAGAAGTTGCCAGCAGCACCGAGACGCCAATGGCAGCCAGAACGGTATGAACCACAATGCCGGCGACGGCACCGGCAAAGCACACCCAACCGGCAACGCGGCCATGCACCAGCGTTTTCGACAACTGCAAGGTCATGTCGGGGCCTGGAGTGATGATCAGAACGATGGCGGCCAGCGTGAAACTGGCAAGAACGGCAAAATCGGGCACAAACAACATCGCACGGCGCTCCGGCTGCGACAGGATGGACACAGATATATCGCGCCGCGAGGACCGGCGCCACTACGCCAGCTCACCGAAATCACCGCTTAGAGGATGGGCGACAGCAGCCGGGCGCTTTGTGCCAGCACACGGAACAGATAGGGCCGCTGGTCAAGATCATCGGGCGCGGTACGCCGCGCCAGCCGGAAATCCGCCTCCAGCATCGCCGCAATCTTGGCGATGAACGGCTTGTGGGTGAACCACAGCGTGATCTCGAAGTTAATGTGGAACGAGCGATTGTCGAAGTTCACCGTGCCGACAGAGGCGAGGTCCTCGTCCACCAGCACGACCTTCTGGTGCAGGAACCCGTCCAGGTAGCGATAAACCTTGATGCCGCGATTGACGAGATCATCTGCATGGGCGTGGCTGGCCAGCCAGACGAGGCGATGGTCGGCCTTCTCCGGCAGCAGCACCCGCACGTCGACCCCGCGCATCGCTGCGGCATAAAGCGCGGTCTGGACTTCCGGTCCCGGCACGAAATAGGGGCTGACGACCCACAAGCGCTGGCGGGCGCGGGAGATCACCTCGGTAAAGGCGATGGAACAATCCTCCTGCGGATCCGCCGGCCCGGTCGGCATCACCAGTACAGGCTCGTCGCCCTGCGGCTCAAACGGGCCGGGCGAGACGATGTCCAGCGCCTGGCCGCTGCCCCAGTGCCAGTCTTCCGCAAAGGAGAGCGTGCAGGCGAGGGCTGCCGGGCCGGACACCTTCACATGCGTGTCGCGCCAGTGTCCGAACGCCGGGTCCCTGCCGAGATACTCATCGCCAACATTGTGTCCGCCAACCCAGGCATGGCGGTTGTCGACCACGACCACCTTGCGGTGGTTGCGGTAGTTGATCCGCATCGGGCCAAGCAGCCGAAGGTAGTGGTGGGTCTCGTTGAAACCCGAAACCGCGATGCCGCCGCGCCGCAGCCGCCGAATATAGGATTTCGGCAGGCCCTTGGAGCCGATCTCGTCATAGAGCAGATAGACGCGCACGCCTTGCCGCGCCTTTTCGATCAGGAGATCGGCCAGCGTCCGGCCCAGAACGTCATCGCGGATGATGAAGAACTGCACCAGCACCACATCCTGCGCGTCCGAAATGCCCTTCAGGATCGAGGAAAACGTCGCCTCACCGTCAATCAGCAGCTCGCAGGCATTTCCGGACAGGAACGGCAGGTTGGCAATCTTCGACAGCACCGGCCAGTCGTCGGTGGCGTCCCGGTCACCCAGCCCGAGTTCGGCTGCGCGCAGGCGTCGCTCGAACCGGCCCATTTTGCGCTGCACGTCGGCATAGTCGTCAAACTGCTTCCAGCCGAACACCAGATAGAGAAACGCAGTCGGGAACGGCAGGAAGAACAGCGACAGCAGCCAGGCAATCGAGCCTTGAGCCGAGCGGCTGTTCATGACCTCCCGCACGGCGCAGATTCCGGCGATGAGATACAGCAGCGCCGTGATGCCGGCGATGATGCCGAGGTTGTTGAGGATCACGTCGACCAGCGTCGCATCGCGGACGAGGGAACCGGCAAAGGTGGTGGCGCTTTGCGTGCCACCGGGCAGTGCGGCCTGAGCGACGTCCGCGAGCGGCGCAGTCATCACGCGAAGGGCGCTGCGATAGCGGCCCTCGGCTCGAGCCAGGACGGAACCGGCAGCGACTTGCCGCGCAGGAAGTCCGGGTTATACAGCTTCGACTGGTAGCGCGAGCCGTGGTCACACAGGATCGTCACGATGGTGTGGCCACGCCCCAGGTCCCGTGCCAGCCGCCGCGCGCCAGCGATGTTGATTGCGCTGGATCCCCCCAGCAGCAGGCCTTCATGCTCGGCAAGGTCAAACAGCAGCGGCAGCGCTTCTTCGTCCGGGATCATATAGGCCTTGTCGACCTTGGCGGTCTCGATGATCGGCGTCACGCGGCCAAGGCCGATGCCTTCCGAAACGGACCCGCCCGGCGACATTTCGGCCTTGCCGGTGGTGAAGAGCGAATACATGCCGGCGCCGTGAGGATCGGCGCAGCCGATAACGATGTTTGCCTTCTGCTCCCGGAGATAGCCGGACGTGCCAGCCAGCGTGCCGCCGGTGCCGACCGCACAGATGAACGCGTCGACGTTGCCTTCCGTGTCGCGCCAGATTTCCGGTCCGGTGCCGACGTAATGGGCCTTGCGGTTGTCGAGGTTGTTCCACTGGTCGGCAAACAGCACGCCATTGGGCTCCTGCGCAGCCAACTGTTCGGCAAGGCGCCGGGCGACGTGCTGGTAGTTGTTCGGGTCGGAGAAGGGCTTCACCGGCACCTCGACGAGTTGCGCACCGGCCAGCCGCAGCATGTCCTTCTTTTCCTGGCTCTGGCTGTCCGGCATGACGATGACGGTGCGATAGCCTCGGGCACTGGCAACAAGGGCAAGGCCGATGCCGGTGTTGCCGGCGGTGCCTTCGACAATGAGCCCCCCAGGCTTCAGGTCGCCGCGGGCTTCAGCTTCGAGAATCATCTGCTTGCCGGCGCGGTCCTTGACCGACTGGCCCGGGTTCATGAACTCGGCCTTGCCCAGGATTTCGCAGCCTGTCTCGTCCGACAGGCGGTTCAGGCGGATCAGCGGCGTGTTGCCGATGCACTCAACGACAGAAGCGGTGCGGGTCATGAAAAAAGTCCGATCTTGCAGAAAAGCGGGGGAGGCGTCCTTGTGCGGACGCTAAACGCCCTTGGCAGAAGGATCAAGCCGAAGCCATGGTGCCTTGTCCGCTCGGCGATGATCTTTGCCAAATCAGAAACAGAAACCGCCCTTATCTGTCTGGGCGAACTCTTGCCGGAAGCGGTCTGCTTGTCTAATTTTCGCGGAATACACATGGGCGTGATCCGGTTTGTGTTGATCGCCGTAAGACCGTTCAAACGACAGCGCGACAAAGAGCGCGCTCCATAAAAATGACTGTCGGGCACACACATGGAACACACCACTGGACTGGATGAATTGCTTGCGGGCTATGTCGCCGGAACGCTGGCCGAGCCGGCCCGCGTCCTTGTCAGCGCGCATCTGGAACTGACCGATCGCAACCGGCCCTATGTGCGTCAGCTCGAAACCCTTGGCGGTCTGGAACTGGAACAGACAAAGCCGGTCGCCCTGACTAATCGGGACGCCCGCCTCGCTGCCATTTTCGGACTGGGCGTAACGCCGGTTCGCGCGCCGCAGCCGGAAGAATCCTTCGATCCGCGCCTTCCCGCCAGCCTTCGGCGCATGATGGGCCGCTCCTCGCTCGAGGGGCTTGCCTGGCGCGGCCTGATGCCGGGGGTGAAGGAATACCGCATGGGCGAGATCGATGGCTGTTCCGCCAGCCTCCTGTGGATCCGCGCAGGCCGGGCTGTTCCCTCGCACACTCACGATGGCACCGAACTGACCTTGGTGCTGCAGGGTGGCTTTGCCGATGCGGATGGCCATTACGTGCGCGGTGACATCGCCATTGCCGATGATCACATCGACCACAAGCCGATTGCCGACCGCGACGAGGATTGCATCTGCTTTGCCGTCACCGAAGGGCATCTGCGCCTGACGGGCCCCGTCGGGCGCCTGTTCCAGCCCTTCATGCGCATGTGACGAAATCCGTCGATGGCTCTCCTGCGTAAACGTATGAAACCGCAGGAGAGTTGCCTTGACCGTTTATGTCGCCACCCCCGCCGATGGAGCTGCCTGGATCACCGGAGCCAGTTCCGGCATCGGACGCGCCCTGGCGCTTGAACTGGCCGGCGCCGGCTGGACGGTTGTTGCAACCGCCCGCTCCGCTGGAGCGCTCGAAACGCTTGCCTCTGGCGCCAGGGATCTTGCCGGACGCATCGTGCCGATGCCTGGCGACGTCACTGACGCCCCCGCCATGGCGGCGATGGCCGCGCGCATTGAGGCCGAACTTGCGCCCGTTGCGCTTTGTGTTGCCAATGCCGGCATCTACCTGCCACAGGACGGCCTTGCAGGGTCTGCTGAAGCTTTTTCCCAGACCATCGACGTCAACCTCAAGGGCACCATCAACGTGCTGCTGCCGGTCATCGCGGCGATGACGCCACGGCGCAAGGGCCAGATCGCCGTCGTGGCCTCGGTGGCCGGCTACAGCGGCCTGCCAACCTCTGCTGCCTATGGTGCGACCAAGGCCGGCCTGATCAACATGACCGAAAGCCTGAAATTCGACCTGGACCGTGCCGGGATCCGCGTCCAGCTGGTCTCGCCCGGTTTTGTCGACACACCGGCCACCGCCGACAATCCGTTTCCGATGCCGCATTTGATGTCGGTCGAGGCGGCCGCAAAGGCCATCGCCGAGGGCCTGAAAGGCAAGGCCTTTGAGATTGCCTTTCCGCGCGCCTTTGTCCGTCAGCTGAAGTTCCTGCGTCTGTTGCCTTACAGCCTGTATTTCCCGCTCGTCGCCCGGGCCACCGGATGGGCAAAAAAGCCGCTGTGAACCCGGCCGCGGGCCTTCACCCTGAGCCGTCCGCTGCCGGAAAGCGCAGGAGAGCTGTGTTCTGGTCTGCAGTCCCCCGCATGGCCGCAGTACGATAGTCGGACGGCGTCTGGCCCATTTCCTTGCGGAACGCGGCATTGAAGGTCGAGCGGGCGTTGAAGCCGACATCCTCGCCGATGTCGATGATCCGGTTCGTCGTGTTGGTCAGCAACTCGCAAGCCTCGCGCACGCGCCAGTGGTTGACGTATTCGTAGAAATTGCTGCCGATGTAGTCGTTCAGCACCTGTGACAGATAATTCTCCGACACCTTCAGGTGGTCGGAGAGATTGCGCAGGTTGAGAGCGTGGTTGCGATAGAGCTTGTCCTCCGCCATGGCCCGCTCGATCTTGCCGGCGATCCGCTTCATCCGTTCGCCGTCCAGCGCCGAGCGTTGATAGCGCGCTTCGCTCAATGCCACGGGCACAGCCTCCCCGCTCATCTGCAGAACCTCATGCGGCACCTTCAGCACGACACCGGCGTCCATTTCAGCCTCGGCGGCCGGGCTGCGGCGGGCGGGGGCGTAGATCGGCTGCTGCCATAGCGCCATGAAGGTGAGGGGATAGATCCAGGCGGCAAAGATCAGCACGCTGACCATCGGGGAAGGATTGAGCTGGTTGAACAGCAGGTTGTCGCCAAGCAGCACCAGGTTGATGCCCCAGGACAGTCCCATCAGAGGAATGTTCCAGTGCAGCCAGCGCAGGCTGCTGCCTTCCAGGTTTGAGAAATAGTCGAGCTTCTGCCGTTCGTGCCGCCCCAGTTCGCGGATGCTCATGGCCACATAGAGCGTCATCACCGGCAGGTAGACCAGCATGGTGATGAGGCGTTCCGGCGGCAGGGGCGTCGACAGGGTCGTGCCAATGTCGTGCAGGCTTGGGCCATGCAGGGGGGCTGGCTGCGATAGCGCGTAAAGCAGGATAGTCAGGAGTTGCATGGCCGCGTAGGGTGCTAGGTGCCAGATGTCCTTGCGATTGAAGGTCAGCGGGTCCTTGCTGGCCAGCGCCCGCGCATAGAAGTAAAGCGCCGGGCCTTCCAGCAGCAGCAGCGGCGTCATCACCGCCACGACATGGTTTGGGCCAGGCAATGTCCATTCGCCGATGCTGTACATCACCTCGGTCAGGTCACCCAGCGCCATCGCCAGCACCAGTCCGAGGAAGGCGGAGATCGCCAGAGAATGATCCTTGCGCGGCTCGCGCCGGGTCAGCAGGAGCCCGATGACAAAGACCAGATGCGTTGCCAGTCCAAGGGCAAGAATGAAGAGATCGTTCGTATACAGGATCAGCACTCCGCAGGGGCTCGCCCCGCAACAGCAAAATAGGCGCGCATGCGCAGGGTGATCTGCGCATGCGCGGTCTGGTCCCGTCAAGGCCGGGTGGGGCCGTGGCCTTGTGGCGCGTGCTGAGGAACACGGGACGGGAGCAGGCACCGATGTGCCATGTCCAGAGGCTTCTGGCGTCCGGACGGGCCCGACCGGACACCTCTGGGGGCGGAAACGGCGAAGTCAGCCGCCGAAGCGATAGGTCACGAAAGCACCGACCGAGTACTGGTTCTTCGAGCCTCGGCCACCGGTCACGATCGGCGACTTGGCTGCCTCGCCCACCAGCCGGTCATAGGATCCGGTCAGGGTGAAGGCCGCCTTTTCGGTCAGGAGATAGGTCGCATCCGCCGAGATACCGACACTGGCGATGCCGCCGGATGGCCTGAACGTCTTGAGGCCGCTGCGCCCGGACTGGGCGGCGCTGACCCCGAAGACCGAGCGCATGTAGCTCTCGTCGAACCAGGTCGCCTTGGCGGCCGCGCCCAGCATCAGGCGGTGGTCCAGCAGCGGCGGGGCCTTGACGCCGAGGGTGAAGTCACCGGTCCAGCCTTCGGCCGCCTTGATCTTTTCGTTGAGGCCAAAGCGGTTGAGGCTCTTGTCCCGGCTGTCCTTAAGCTTCAGGACGCTGCGCCTCAGTTCCACTGCGGCCTCAAGCCAGGGCAGCGGCTCATAGGCGATGAACCCGCCGGCATCGAGCGTCGGCGCGAGGTCGCCAAGGCCGTTCAGCGTCTTGCGGTCATCCTTGGTGTCGCGGCCCATGCTGTAGCGCAGGACAGGTCCGGCCCGGAATCCATAGGTGTTGAGGGCATTGATGGTAAGGCCCTTCGGATCAAGCAGGAGTGTGTCGCGCCAATTGACCGCGACATAGGGGACTGGCACGACCTTCATCTTGCCGGAGCCGAGGAACGCCGGCGCATAAAGCGCGCCGCCGCCGACGGTGACCGTCCAGTCCGGCTTGGGCGCGTCGATGGTCAGCTCGGGAAAGCCCTGCTGCGCCGGCTCCTGAAGGTCGGCGGCAAAGGCGGGCAGGGCAAGGACGCTTAGTCCAAGGCCGAGCGCAAGGCCGGTGAGGACGGGGCGATGATGGATCACGTCAATTTCTCCGCTTGAGGCGCAGGGAGGGAGCGCCGGTCGGGCCGCGGTGCCATGCACGGCGGTTGCTGCGGAGATGCCAGAACCCGGGTCGCCTTGCGCCCGATTGGGTTTGCCCGGACGCCCTGGTAGCCGGAGCCTGTCCGGGCGGGTGGAGCCGGACATGGTTTCCGGTGGTTCAGTCCTTGCTCTGGCGCAGGTGCCGTTCCAGCCGGCTCAGCCCCAGCGACAGGGTCACGGTCAGCGTCAGATAGATCAGCGCCACCAGATTGTAGGTCTCGAAATAGCGGAAATTGCCAGCCGCCGTCACCTTGCCGAGCTGGGTCACGTCGGTGACGCCAAGCACCGACACCAGCGACGAATCCTTCACCATGGCAATGAAGTCGTTGCCATAGGGCGGCAGGATGGTGCGGAAGGCCTGCGGTGCCACGATCAGCCGGAAGCGCAGCCAGCCATTCAGCCCCAGCGCCTTGGCCGCCTCGATCTGGCCCGGGTCGACGGCGACGATCCCGGCCCGGAACACTTCCGCCAGAAACGCCGAATAGGCCAGCACCAGCGCGGTCACCGCCCGCCACAACAGCGAGATGTCCCGTGTCCTGACCGGATCCAGTCCGAGCGGCCCGGTCAGTGCGTTCCACGCCTCCACCATCAACGGCACACCGGCAAAGGCGACGTAGAGCAGCAGGACGATGATCGGGATCCCGCGGATCACCTCGATGTAGAACTTCACCACCTGACGGACTACGAGGAACCGCGACAGCCCGCCGACGGCGAGCAGCAGTCCAAGCGCGGAGGCTCCCGCAAACCCCGATACGGTGACGAGCAACGTGATGCCGATGCCCTGCGACAGCACGCTGAGCACCTGCGCATGCACCTCACTGGTCAGCGCCTGGCCGAAGGCATAGGCACCGGCCAGGCCAAGCACCACCAGCCACCAGGGGAAATCGGTCGTTGATGTCTTGCGGGACGGGCCCATGGCTTAAGCGCTCCGGAGGGGCTGGAGAGGGGCTGTTGCACGAAAGACCGGAACCCGACGGGTGTTTCCCATCGGGTTCCGGTTCAGCCCAGGCGCGCCCTGCGCATGTTCAAGGCGGGATGCGGCAGCCTCTGAGGCTACGACCTTACTGGCCCATCTTGTAGTCGAGGAACCACTTCTTATCGAGCGCGGCGATGGTGCCGTCGGCCTGCATGGCCGCGATGGCGGCATTGACCGGGGTGACGAGGTCCGAGCCCTTCTTGAAGATGAAGCCGAAATCCTCGGTGCCGAGCTTCTCGCCGACGATCTTCAGCGTGCCGTTCGAGGTCGAGACATAGCCGGGCCCGGCAGTGCCGTCGGTCAGCACCAGGTCGACATCGCCGGCGCGCAGGGCAGCAACGCCGGCGCCAAAGGTCTCGAACTTCTTGATGCGCGGATTGGCCTCGTTGCCGTCCAGCACTTCATACACACCGACATAGAACGGCGTCGTGCCCGGCTGGGCCGCCATCAGCAGGTCAGGATTGGCGGCAAAGCCCTTGGCATCTTCAAAGCGTGTCTCGTCGGCGCGCACCAGCATGATCATTTCCGAGCGCATGTAGGGCTCGGAGAAATCCACCTTGTCCTTGCGGTCGTCGCGGATGGTAATGCCGGTCATGCCGATATCGTATTCGCCGGCCGACACGGCCGGGATCATCGCGTCCCAGCTGGAGTTCTGGTAGGTGACCTTGATGTTGAGCCGCTTGGCAATTTCGGCCATCGCGTCATATTCCCAGCCAACCGCCTGACCGGTCTTGTCCATGAACTGCAGCGGCGGATAGGCGTTCTCTGTCACCACCACCACTTCGCGTCCCTTCAGGTCCGGCACTTCGGAAGCCATGGCTCCGCCAGCGAGAACGGGCAGGAGGACGGTTGCAAGACCGCCGGCGAGACGGAAAAAGGAGGAGGCAAGACGCATGGATTTTCTACTCCCGTGAGGTTCGAAATGTCCGTCACTGTTAGCTGGCCGCCCTGTCGGTTGCAAGGCGAAGGGCTGCAGGAAAGCAGTCTCTTGCCTGCGGTCCCTCAGCCTGTGTGTCTGTCAGTGCGCAGCCAGTGGCTCAGCCCGCCTTCACATAGACCATCTGGCGCACATCGATGTTCCCGGCGCGGAAGCCAGCCTCGCAATAATGGAAGTAGAACTCCCAGAGCCGCTTGAAGCGTTCGTCGAAGCCGAGTGGGGAAATGCGCGGCCAGGCCTCGCGGAACCGGTCGCGCCACTCGGCCAGCGTCCGGGCGTAATCTTGCCCGAAGATCTTCTGGGCTTTCAGGTCCAGTCCGGTCTTGCCGCCGATTTCGGTCAGCTTGCCCGGCGGCGGCAGCATGCCACCTGGGAAAATGTAGCGCTGGATGAAATCCGGCCGCCGGGCGTAGTCGGCAAACATCCGGTCCTGAATGGTGATGATCTGCAGCCCGGCCATGCCGCCTGGCTTCAGGCAGGTTGCCAGCTTCTCGAAATAGGTCGGCCAGTACTCGCGGCCCACGGCCTCGAACATCTCGATCGAGGCAATCCGGTCATAGACGCCGCTCTCGTCGCGATAGTCCTGGAACACCACCTCGACCCGGTCGTTGAGCCCGGCCTTGAACATGCGTTCGCGCGCATAATCGAACTGCTCGCGCGAGATCGTCAGCGCCTTCACATGCGCGCCGACTTCCCGCGCCGCAAATTCGGCAAAGCCACCCCAGCCGCAGCCGATCTCCAGCACCTTGTGTCCGGGCCGGATGTCTGCGGCTTCTGCCAGGGCGCGATACTTCTGCGTCTGTGCCTCTTCGAGTGTCGCCGCGCGGCCCTCATAAAGGCCTGACGAATAGGTCATCGAAGGATCCAGCCACTCGCGGTAGAAGGCGTTGCCGAGATCGTAATGCGCCGAGATGTTGCGCTGCGAGCCCTTGCGGGTGTTGCGGTTGAACCAGTGGCGCAACGAAATGGCGATGCGGAACAGCGCGCTGCCTTGCAACTTTTTCTCTGTCGCATCCCGGTTGACACAGAACAGCTCCAGAAAGGTCGTCACATCAGGGCTCGACCAGTAGCCCAGCATGAAGGCCTCGCCGACCCCGACATCGCCGCCTTCGACCGCCATGCGGACAAAGCGCCAGTCATGCACGCTGACCACCCCGTCCGGGCCGGGGTGCTTGCCTTCAATCAGAAAGCAGCGCCCATCCGGCGTGGTGATGGTCAGCCGCCCATACTCCAGTCCCAGCACGATGCGCATGCCCATGCGCACGAAGCGTGGCAGGCCGGCAAGCACCTGCCTGGCGTTGTCTGCTGTGACCTTGATGGCGGAAGAAAGCGGGGCGGCGCGGGCCGCGCTCGGGGCTGCGGCTTCGGCAACATGGGTCATTGGAACCTCCATCAGGCATGCCCGTAAGGTTCAGGGCGGGGGCTTGGCATGGGTTTTCTGTCTGGGGCGACCGGGCTCGCCCGACTGGCCGGGCCGATCTCCGGCGTCCGGGGCCGGGAGTGGAAGCGGATGCCCTTCAGCCACAGCTTCAGGGCCTCGTAGTGAATGCCTGCGATCACCTTGAGGGTCATCAGCGGGAACCGGAGACAGGCCTTGGCAATTGCGGCGCTCGTTGCCGCCTCGCCCGTACCGTTGAAGGTTGCCGACAGGATCGGCCCCTCAGGATCTGTTTCCAGGATGCGGATCCGGACAGAGCGTCCCGGCGGCAGCAGGCGGAAATGGTAATGCTGCTGCATGTCCAGGAACGGCGAGACATAGAAGGCCTTCACCTGGTCCTGACGCAGGCCCGCTTCGCTCAATTGTCCGTCGGAGACGGGCGCAACATAGGTATGCAGGTCACCGAAAGTGTTGCGTACCTCATAGATAACAGCCGAGAGCGCTCCGTCGCCATTATAGGCATAATAGACCGCCAGCGGATTGAACACGTAGCCAAGCAGCCGCGGATAGGCGAGCAGAAGCACCCGGGCCGGCCGTTCCTGACCCGCCTCTGCTAGCCGCCGGTCGACATGAGCCCGCAGCGAACTGCCGTCGCGCGGACCATGGTCGCGCTGGTGGAACGACAGCAGGTTGAACCGTCCGACGGAGAACAGCGCGGACGTCGCGTTGGCCGCGTCCAACTGGTCTAGGTCGATCAGCATCGAAAATACGGAGTAGGTGAACCGATGCGGCACCGGCTTCATGCGCGCATGCATCACCTGTCCGGTGTAAAGCGTGACCGGTACAAGGGGCGGCGGGCCGTTTCCTGCCCGTTGATGATGAGACGTGTCTGCCATGGCACAGGGCCGCCTTACTCTGCGGCTTCGGCCACCGAAGCCGGTGCGCCATCCCGCATCGGATCGAGCGTGCCCGTAACGGTGTCCCAAGGCAAGACTGCGCCGAGGGCCTGGGCGACCTTGAGCCCGGAGACAAGACCGTCCTCATGGAAGCCATGTCCGCCCCATGCGCCGCAAAACCAGAGCTGGTTCACGCCCTGGATTTGCGGCAATTCTGTCTGAGCAGCCAGTGCGGCGGCATCGAACTGCGGATGATCATAGGTGAAGCGGGCGAAGGTTAGATCCTCGCGCGGTGCCTCGGGTGGATTAAGGCTGACGAACAGCGGCCGGTTCCGGTCGAGGTTTTGCAGCAGGTTCATCCAGTAGCTGACGCTCACATCCGTGTTCGCTTCAGCATCCGTGCGCGCCATGTAGTTCCATGACGACCAGACCCGCTTGCGCTTCGGCATCAGGGCAAGGTCCCGGTGCAGGTAGACCGCATTGGGGCGATAGCGGATCGCGCCAAGGATCCGGCGTTCGTCCTCGCTCGGGTCCTCCAGCATGGCCAGGGTCTGGTCGGTGTGGCTGGCCAGGATCACCTGGTCGAAGACATCCGTGTGGCCCGAGACATCGCGCACATGCACCTTGCCGCCCTCGCGGCGCACCCCGGCCACCGGCGTTCCGAGCCGGACATTGCCCTTCAGCGGATCGATCAGCCGCTGCACGTAGTTCCGGCTGCCACCCGACACAGTGCGCCAGATCGGCCGGTTAAAGTTGATCAGTCGATGATTCTCGAAAAAGGAAATGAAGGATTCCGCCGGGAAGGCCAGCATCTGGCTCGGCGGCGTCGACCAGATGGCCGCGCCCATCGGCACGAGATAGTCGTCGATGAAGGCGCGGGAGAACTTGCGCAGCGCCATGTAGTCCCCAAGCGACAGCCCTGTCACGACACCGGCTGCCCGGTCCTTGGGGCTGATGCGATTGAAGCGCAGGATTTCGCGCAGCATCCAGAGGAAGCGCGGCGAGACGAGATTGGACCTTTGGGCAAAGACGGTGTCGAGGTTGGTTCCGGCCCATTCCCGCGCCCCGCCATCGACCGACAAGGCAAAGCTCATGTCGCTGGCCTCCGTCTTCACGCCAAGATGGGCGAACAGGGCGGTCAGGTTGGGATAGTTCAACTCGTTATAGACAATGAAGCCGGTGTCGACAGCCATCTCCACGCCGTCATAGTCGATGTCGACGGTGGCGCTGTGGCCGCCTGGGCGCAGGCGCTTTTCGTAAAGGACCACCTCATACTGATCGCAAAGGGCGTAGGCGGCACTGTTGCCGGCAATGCCGGAGCCGATGATGGCAATGCGCATGTATGGTCCTTCTAAGCGGTCCGGATAGGTCCGGCCTGCGGAGCGTCGCCGAATATCCTTGCATTTTCGGATCTTACGCGACAGCTCCGGGCCCGGATCAGACGGAGCGAGCTTTTTGTCGCACCTTTTCTGAAAGCCCTTCTGCCCCGGTCTGCGGACAGCAAAAAGGCCGCAGCCAGAAGGCCGCGGCCACGGTCGGGCAGCGTGGAAGGGGGCGGGGTGCGCGCTCAGGCCTGCAGGGTCTCGACCAGCCAGGACCAGGCAACGCGCATAGTTTCAGCAGCGCCAGTGAACAGTGCCACAACGGTCGCCCAGATCGCCTCGCCCACATGTGCGACCTCAATCAGCTTTGGTTGCGTGTCGCGCGGCGTTTCCTCGATGAACTCCACAGCTGTCTTGTCGCCCTTGTCATCGACTATCCGCCGCGTCACGAGGATCGAGGTTTCGCTGGGAACGCGCGAAGCATCCTGTTTGGCGACGGTCGTCTCGGTGTTCAGCGCAGTGACCATGATCGCTCGCCCGTCCGGCAAAAGATGGGTCTCGTTCTGGCCGATCTCGGCGTTGTAGATGACCTCACCCTCGGCATCGATGAGTTCGACCCAGATGGCCGATCGGCCCGCCAGTTCGACTTCCCCGACCCAGATCGACAGGTCTTCACCCTCCGTAACCGTTGCCGTGGCGCTGGCGACGGTGACAGCCAGATTGTCGTCCGGCAGCATGTGGCGTTCTTCCGCGAGCCCGGCATGTGCCGCGCTTGCGAACAGGAAAAGCGATGCGGTTGCCGCAAGCGCGGCGATTCGAATGGGACCAGTCATTTGTGCCTCCCACGGCATGACATTCACGTCCGGCTTGCCAGGTGGCGGTGGGTCTGCTTGCGCTGGGTTTCCAGCGTTGGAGCTGATTGTCCGGGTTATGGTCCCGGGCTGGTATCCGGCCCCTTGCCTCCTTGCCGCCTGGCGAGGACCATCATTACACCACAGTTCCTAATAAACCTGTAGTCCACATCACATTTTGGCGTTGTGAACATTCAAGTTTTAACCATTTTTATTACTGTTGATTTGTTGGACTGCAGGAACCATCAAAGCAAATCAGGGGCTTCCGTTGGGGATCCGATAAAATGACAGGGGTGATCTCCTGCATTCATACTTTCGTGATCACGGCTATGCGAGCGTCTTGCCAAATGTTTAACGCGGCGCACCGGACACGGTTCCGCTTCAGCGATGAAGCTGGCAGGTTTCCTGGATGCAATGACAAGAAATGTCCGGATTTGCACGTTGCCGGGGCCTGCGGCACCGACTGGAGCGAGATTCTGCGCCGCCAAAAAGAATTCGGAAACTCGAAATTAGAATAATGACAGCCTGCGGCGTTTTACACTATGTGTTGTGTCGGACGCATACGGTATCGGTCATCGCGACAGGGCTCTCGCAGCCCAATGGCGCAGCTCGCTTCCTTGAAAGGCCGGGTGTGGCAGTTCCATGAGGATCGGATCATTTGATCGAGATCATGGCCGCGCCGGGGCAGGGCCCCTTAAGTGGGCGGATGAGGGCGGTGATTGCAGCCGTGAATGAGAGGGAATGAGGGCATGAACTTCGACAGCTTCTTCGCGCAAGCGCTGGATGGCTTGCGGGAGGCCGGTAACTACCGGGTGTTCGCCGATCTCGAACGCCATTCCGGCAATTTCCCGCGTGCGACTCGCTACCGCGCGGATGGCTCGTCGCATGATGTGACGGTCTGGTGCTCGAACGATTATCTCGGCATGGGCCAGCATCCCGATGTGGTCGCTGCCATGAAGGAGGCAATCGACCGCTGCGGCGCCGGTGCTGGTGGCACTCGCAACATTTCCGGCACCAACCATTCGCATGTCGCGCTGGAGCGTGAGCTCGCCGACCTGCATGGCAAGGACAGTGCTCTTATCTTCACCTCGGGCTATGTGTCCAACTGGGCTGCCCTTGGCACTCTCGCGGCCCAGATCCCGGGCTGCATCGTCTATTCGGACGCGCTCAACCATGCCTCGATGATCGAGGGCATCCGTCACAGCCGCGCTGACAAGCGTGTGTTCAAGCACAACAGCCCCGAGCATCTCGACCGTCTCCTGTCGGCCGATGACCCGTCACGCCCGAAGCTGGTCGCCTTTGAAAGCGTCTATTCGATGGACGGTGACATTGCCCCGATCGCCGAGATCTGCGACGTCGCCGAGATGCACGGCGCACTGACCTATCTCGATGAAGTCCATGCGGTCGGCCTCTATGGTCCGCGCGGCGGCGGCATTGCCGAGCGCGAAGGCCTGATGCACCGGATCGATGTCATTGAAGGCACGCTCGGCAAGGCCTTCGGTGTCATGGGCGGCTACATCACCGGCTCGAAGGACCTGTGCGACTTCGTCCGCTCCTTTGCCTCCGGCTTCATCTTCACCACCGCGCTGCCGCCGGCTCTTGCCGCCGGTGCCACGGCGGCGATCCGCCATCTCAAGGCCAGCTCATTTGAGCGCCAGCAGCACCAGGATCGTGTCGCCCGCGTGCGCAGTCTTCTGGATCGCCGCGGCATCCCGCACATGGACAACCCGAGCCACATCGTGCCGGTGATGGTGGGCAACGCTGCCAAGTGCAAGTGGATCTCGGACATCCTGCTCGACAACTACGGCATCTATGTCCAGCCGATCAACTATCCGACCGTGCCCAAGGGCACCGAGCGCCTGCGCATCACGCCGACGCCGTTCCACAGCGATGCGGACATCGATCATCTGGTCGGCGCGCTGAACGACCTGTGGTCCCGCTGCGCCCTGGCCCGCGCCGTCGCTTGACCTGATCATCTGCTGTGAAATGAAAACGCCGCCCTCAGGGCGGCGTTTTTTTTGTTGGCGGCAGATCGTGTGGGTGTACTGACACGTGTTCCGTGTCACCCCGGCCAAGCGTAGCGCGAGCCGGGCCTACTCGCTTGCAGAGCGTTGACGCGGGCACCGCGCTGCCTTGCCCAAGCAAGACCATCGTCAAGCGAGTTGCAGCGCAGCCCATGTTCCTTCCGCTCTGCGAACGAGTAGGCCCCGGGTCTCCGCTGCGCTGCGCCCGGGGTGACGCCGATGGACTTGTCGAAAGTGTAATGCCGCTTCCGCCCGGGCGGCGTCCCACTCCCATCAAGCCCAGACCTGATCCGGGTCGGGCAGGGGGATCGCGTCGAGAAGGGCGCGGGTGTAGTCGGCCTTCGGCGCGGCAAAGACGTCAGCGGTGGCTGCGTTCTCGACGATCTCGCCCTTGTAGAGCACCAGCACCCGGCTGCAGAGCCTGCGGATCACCGACAGGTCATGGCTGATGAAGGCGAGGGTCAGTCCGAGGTCCCGCACCAGCTCAGCGAGCAGGTTCAGCACCTGCGCCTGCGACGAGACATCGAGGCCCGACACGATTTCGTCGGCCAGAATGAATTCCGGCTTCAGCGCAATCGCCCGGGCAATGCCGACCCGCTGGCGCTGTCCTCCGGACAGTTCATGCGGATAGCGGTCAGCAAAGCTGCGCGGCAGGCCGACCTGCTCCAGTGCCAGGACGGCTTCGCGATCCGGCTGGTGGGCACCATGCAGGCGCAGCGGCGCGCTGATCAGCTGCCCCACCTTGTGGCGCGGGTTCAGCGATGACATCGGATCCTGGAAGATCATCTGGAAGCGTCGCCGCAACGGTCTGAGCTGGCTAGCATCCAGATGCGTGATGTCCACGCCGTCAAACCGGATTTGTCCGCCGGTCGGCTCGAGCAGGCGTACAAGACAGCGTCCGAGCGTCGACTTGCCGGATCCTGATCCGCCGACGATGCCAAGGATCTCCCCGCGGCCGATGGAGAAGCTGAGACCCTTCAGGATTTCGGTACGGGGCGCTGCACCCAGAAAGGGCTTGCGTGTCATGTCCGGCAAGGCAAGCCGCACGTCCGTCAGTTCATAAAGATCAGCCATGGGACCATGTCCTGTCTGCTGCCGCGACTTCCTGCCGAACGGCCTCGATGACGGCGTCGGGAACCGGGGTCAGGCTGCCGTCCGGGTCGGTGTATTTCGGGCTTGCGGCCAGCAAGGCCCGCGAATAGGCGTGACCGGGCGCTGCGAAGAAGGAGCGCACATCGCTGTCCTCCACCACCATGCCGCCGTAGAGCACGCTGAGCGTCTGGCAGACCTTTGACACCACGCCGAGGTCATGGGTGACGAACAGCAGCGCCGTTCCATGCCGGCGCTGCATTTCGCCGATCAGCTTCAGGATCTGCTTCTGCACGGTCACGTCCAGCGCCGTTGTCGGCTCGTCGGCGACGATCAGCTTCGGTTCGGCGGCAAAGGCCGAGGCGATCAGGATGCGCTGGCGCATGCCGCCGGAAAGCTCATGCGGATAGGAGCGCAGCACCCGTTCAGGCTCGGCGATATGGACCTCGCCCAGAAGCTCCAGCGCCCGGTCTTCGGCACGCTTACGCTCCCAGCCCAGGATGTCCACCAGCCGGTCCGTGATCTGCGGCGCGATGCGGCGTGACGGGTTGAGCGCGGTGAGCGGATCTTGCGGGATCAGGGCGCAACTTGCCCCGATCTTCCGCCGGCGCTCGCGCGGGGAGAGGGACTGAAGATCCACACCGTCCAGCACGATCGAGCCGGCCACGATCTCGACGGAACGCGGCAGGATGCCGAGGATGGCCTTGCCGATCATCGACTTGCCTGCGCCACTCTCGCCCACGAGACCGCGCACTTCTCCTGCCGCAACCGACAGCGAGACCTTGCGCAACAGCCGATGGTCCGTGCCTTTCAGCCGCGCCGAGAGGCCCTCAAGTGTCAGAAAGCTCATCGCAGCACCGGATCGAAACGGTCCTTGAGGCCTTCGCCCAGCTGGGAGAAGGACAGGACGGTGAGAAACAGGGTGATCAGCGGGAACACGATCACCCACCAGGCCTGATGGATCGAGGTGCGCCCTTCGGCGATCATGCCGCCCCAGGTCGGATCATCCGTGGAGACCGACAGGTTGACGAAGGAGAGGATCGCCTCGACGATCACGGCAATGCCCATCTCCAGCGTCAGCAGCACGACGATGGTCGGCAGCACGTTGGGCAGGATCTCGACGATCATCGTCGACAACCGGCTGCGGCCGGCGACTTCGGCCGAGGCGACATAGTCCATCGCCCCCTGGGCCATCGCCTCGGCCCGGACCACCCGGGCAAAGCGCGTCCAGTCGATGACGACGATGGCGAGGATGATCGAGAACAGCCCCGGTCCCATCACGGCGATCAGGAGGATCGCGAACAGCACCGGCGGAAACGCCATCCAGATGTCGATCAGGCGCGACACGGCAAGGTCGACCCAGCCACGCAGGAAGCCAGCGGCAAGGCCGAGGCCAGCGCCGATGAGACAGGTCAGGCTGCCGGCGACGATTGCGACGAGGAAGGCAATGCGGGCACCGTACAGAATGCGCGAGAGCACATCGCGGCCAAGGCTGTCCGTACCGAGATAGTAGCCCGGTTCCGCGCCGGCCATCCAGAAGGGGGGCATCCGGCCGAGGAACAGGTCCTGCGCCAGCGGGTCTTGCGGCGCGATCAGGGGCGCGGCGAGGGCGGCGGCGAACAGCCCGCCCAGCCACAGTCCGGCAAGCCAGAGCCGCGCGCCGGCCCGCCGTTTGATCAGGGAACGTCCGTCAAGCATGGCGCAGCCTCGGGTTCAGGACGGCATAGAGGAGGTCAACGGCGAGATTGACGCCGGTGAAGATCAAGGCAAACAGCAGCACGATGCCCTGGATCAGCGGCAGGTCGCGGTTGATCACCGCGTCGATGGCCATGTTGCCGAGCCCTTCATAGGAAAACAGTCGCTCGATGATGACGGTGCCGCCGATCAGGAAGGTGAACTGCACGCCGACCAGGGTCAGCGTCGGCAGGATGGCATTGGGCAGGGCCTCGCGCGTGATCACATGCGTCTCGCCATAGCCCTTGGTCCGCGACAGGGTGACATAGTCGAGGTGCATCGTTTCCTTGAGGCTCTGCTTCAGCAGCTGGCTGATGATCGCCGCCAGCGGGATCGCAAGCGCAAGGGCCGGCAGCAGCATGTGGCTGACAAGATCCAGCCACAGGTCGAAGCGCAGCCGGATAACGCTTTCGATGAGATAGAAGTTCGTGGCAAACGGCAGGTCGAGCGACGGCGTGATCCGCCCGGAGATGTGGAAGATCGGGAATGCAACGCCGAACACAAGCACCAGGATCAGGCCCCAGAGAAAGTCCGGCACCGACAGCGCCATGCCGTTCGACACGTCAATGGCCGCCTCGATCCGGGTGCCGCGCTCGCGCGTTCCGGTCAGGGCGCTGACACCGCCAATGAACACGGCGATGACCAGGGCCATCAGCGACAGTTCCAGCGTCGCCGGCAGGCGGCCGAGAACAAGGTCCAGCACCGGCTGGCGCGCCGTGATCGACATGCCGAAGTCACCGCTCAGCACACCGCCGGCCCAGATGACGAATTGTTCCGGGATCGACTTGTCAAAGCCGTAGAGAGCCGTAAGCCGGCGGATGTCGTCCTCTGTTGCCCCCGGCGGCAGCATCATGGCAATCGGATTGCCTGGCACCACGCGGATGACAAAGAAAACGATGACGGCAGCTCCGACAAGCGTCACCGCCGTCGTCGCAAGCCGCAAGAGTAGCGTCCGAAAAATCTGCATGCGCCCGTGTCCCCCAGCGCGAAATGGCAGGTCCGGCCGGCTCTCCTCGTGCCGGCCGAACCTCGTGGCGCAGGGTTAGCCGCGCTTCATCAGCTGCGGCAACAAGGCGCCGGAGGCATGCGGCGTGACAGTGACGCCCTTGGCCGACAGGATCGGCTGCACATACTGCAGCAGCGGGATCACCAGCGCGTCTTCTGCGATGGTCCGGTCAACCTCCTGCCAGCCGAGGATGCGCTTGCCTTCGTCCTTCTCGCCCCACAGCGGCGCGATCTTGGCGATCAGGTCCTCGCCATCCCAGACCGAGTGCGGCGAGGGGCCGAACATGGCAAAGCCGGTCGAGGTGGTCGGGTCGCCGACCGAATTGCCCCAGTTGTAGAAGGCGGCCGGGGCGAGGGTGTCGGCAGCGCGCAGCTCGTAATGCTTGGCGATTTCGTAGACTTCGATTTCTGCCTCGATGCCGACCTTGCGCCACAGACCGACAATGGCCTGAATGACCTCGTAGTCCTTCGGCTTGAAGCCTTTCGTGGTCTGGATCTTGAACTTGACCGGCTTGTCCAACGAGTAGCCGGACGCGGCCAGAAGCTCGACGGCTTTCGCGGGGTCATAGGCGACCGTGATCGAGGGATCGTAGGCGTCGTATTGCGGCGTCTGCAGGGTATCGATCTTGACGCCGTAGCCCGACATCAGACGGTCGATGATCGTCTGCTTGTCGATGGCATGTGCAGCGGCCTTGCGGACGTTGGGATCCTTCATCACGTCAGTGTCGTTGAGGAAGATCATGCCGATGTCGGAGATCGGCGCGGCAACGCCGTTGAGCTTGCCCTTGAGCCGGTCGTATTCCTCGTAGGGCATTTCGAGCGTGACATGGGCCGAGCCAGATTCCACTTCCGCGACACGGGCCGTGGCATCGGTGACGAACTTGATCGTCACCGTCTCGAACTCCGGCTTGGTGCCCCAGTAGTTCGGATAAGCCTTCAGGCGGACGAAGGCGTTGCGCTCGAACTTGTCGACCATGTAGGGGCCGCTGCCGATCGGGGCGGCTTCAAACCCGTCCGCGCCGACCTTCTCGAAATAGGCCTTCGGCATCACATAGCCGGTGAGAAAATACATCCACTTGAAGATGGTCGGGTCGAACTGCTTCACGTCCGCCATCACGATGTTGCCTTCGGTGCGGTGGTTGGTCAGCGTGCTCCAGATGAAGTTGATCGGGTTGCCGCTGTCCGGGTTGGCCGCGCGCGCCAGCGACCAGGCCACATCCTCGGCCGTCAGCGGCGAGCCGTCATGCCAGGTCACGCCCTCGCGCACCATCATCCAGACCTGGGTCTTGTCCTCGTTCCAGCCCCACTCGGTCAGGATGCCGGGGGCGGGTTTCAGGTCCGGTTGCTGCAGGATGAACTGGTCGAAAACCGACTGGTACAGGCCCTGGATGGTCGGGTTGACGGCAGAGGGGCCGACGGTCGGATCCCAGCTCGGCAGGTTGACGTTGTAGGCAATGACCAGCTCGTCGATGGCGGCGAGTGTGGGCAGGCCCGAGACAGCAAGCAGCGCGCCGGCGGCGGCCCCTTGCAGGAGTGTACGGCGTGTCAGTTCCATGTTTCTGTTCCCTTTGGATTATTTGTTATTTGCCAGCGAGTTTTTGGCCCAGCAGGAAGCCTGAGCCTGCCCCCGTGCCCGCGCCGGGCCAGACGGCTGCCCCGGTGAGGTGGAGGTTCTTGATTGGTGTCGACCCGTCCGTGTGGCCGCGGGCCGGGCGAAACAGGAAATTCTGGGCGATGTGATGCGATCCGCAGACCTGATCGCCGCCGACAAGGTTCGGGTTGTCCGTTTCGAGGTCCGTCGGCGTGACAACGTGCCGGCCGAGGATCTTTGACCGGATGCCGGGGGCGTAGTGGTCGAGCAGCGTCAGGGCGCGCTCAGTGAAGGGCTCAGCGGCCTCGGGCCAGCTTGTCGCCGTGATTTCGCCGGCTGCATCACCATGGATCGTGCCGGGTGCCATGCGGACCTGAACCCACAGCACATGCTTGCCCGCCGGTGCGCGGGAGGGGTCAAACACGGTCGGCTGACCGACGACGAGGATCGGCTCGCTGGGCAGCAGTCCCGCCTCAGCCTCCTGGTAAGTCCGGGCCATCTGGTCGAGGCTCGGGGCCAGATGCACATAGGCATAGGACTTCAGCGCATCGCCAGCCGCCCAGTCGGGCAGGCTGTCCAGGGCCAGATGGATCATCATGGTGCCCGGCGCGTGCCGGAAGTCCTGCATTGCCTTGTCGAAAGCCGGCTCTGTCCCGCCGGTGAGGCGGGCGAGGGCTGACGGGGCAACTCCGGCAATGACATGTCTGGCCGCAATCCGCCGGCCATCCGCCAGTTCAATGCCGCTGGCCTTGTCGCCATCCTTCAGGATTCGCGCGACTGCGATACCCGTCTCGACACGCCCGCCATGGGCCTCGATCCCCTTGACCATGGCACGGATGATCGTGTCAGCGCCGCCCTGGCCGATGGCCATGCCGAAGGCCTGGCCAGCCATGCCCTCGAGGTAGGGAAACAGCGCGCCACCCGCAACATCGGGAGCGAAGTCGAGATGCATTCCCCAGGCACCCAGCATGGCGCGGACTTCCGGCGCCTCGAAGGTCTCGGTCAAATAGGCGCGCGGCGACTTCAGCAGGAACTGTGCGAGATCGAGCGACCCGGCCACGCCCTTGCCGCGCAGCGTTTTGAGAATAAAATATGCAAATGCACTTAAATTCATCCGGCTGCCGAGCAGGCCGAACAGATGCGGTGCCTCTTTGGCAAAGCCGTTGACCAGCCGCTGCCACGTCTCGGCATCGCGGGCTGAAAAACGGGCGATGTTGCGCGTTGTTTCCGCGATGTCAGTTGCAACGCCGCACCATCTGCCGCCTGAAAACGCCGAGGCGAACGGTCGGTTGATCGGAACGAATGCTGCGCCCTGGGCGGTCAGGTCGGATGCATGTGTCTTGAAAAAGGCGCTTCCGGCGAAAAGCGACAGGTTCATCGCGGCCCAGTCATGGCGGAAGCCGGGCAGGGTCAGTTCCTGCGTCTTGACCGCGCCGCCTGCCACCTTGGCCTGTTCATAGACGGCGACCTTCCAGCCGCGCTTGGCAAGATGAAATGCGGCAGCCAGGGCATTGTGGCCCGCACCGATCAGCACCGCGTCGAAACTGTCTGACATTTTGCCACCTCCCAATGACAGAAGGATATTTGCATTTGCATTTAATTCTGTCTAGAGTGATTTCAGAGGTTGGAGGACCTCGATCAAGGGAGAGAGACATGACATCTGCAGCTTTGCTGGCGGACCTCGGGCAATTGCTCGCCTCGGGAGGGGTTGAAGTGGTGGATTGTTCCGGCGTGCTGGGGCCAGAGACGCCCCTCATCAAGCTGCCGCCGGACTTCGCCAAGGACACGCCGCCGATCAAGATCCACCGCATCAGCGAGTACGATCAGAACGGGCCGTTCTGGGCCTGGAACTGGCTGGAACTGGGCGAACACTCAGGCACCCACTTCGATGCACCGCATCACTGGATCACCGGCAAGGACTATTCGGACGGCTACACCGATACGCTTCCCGTCCAGAAGCTCGTGGCGCCGGTCAATGTGCTGGATTTCTCGGCTGAATGCGCAACTGACCCGGATTTCCTGCTGACCGTCGAGCACGTGAAGGCCTGGGAGGCTCGTCACGGGGCGATTGGGGCCGGCGAATGGGTCGTGCTGCGTTCCGACTGGGACGCCCGTGCGCATGACGAGGCCCTGTTCCTCAACGCCAACGAGACCGGACCACATACGCCCGGACCGACGGCAGAGACCATCGAGTACCTCATCGGCAAGGGCATTGTCGGCTGGGGCAGCCAGTGCATCGGCACCGACGCAGGGCAGGCCGGTGGCATGACGCCGCCGTTCCCGGCGCACAACCTCCTGCACAAGCACAATCGCTATGGTCTGGCGAGCCTTGCCAATCTGGACAAGCTGCCGCCGAAGGGCGCGATCCTCATCGCGGCACCCCTGAAGATCAAGAATGGCACGGGATCGCCGATCCGCGCCCTGGCGTTGGTCCCGCGGGGCTGATCCGATGGCGGTCGATCACATCATCATCGGCTCAGGCATCAATGGCCTGGTCGCAGCGGCGATGCTGTCCGCAAAAGGCCGCCGCGTGCTCGTGCTCGAGCGCGAGGCAGACTTCGGCGGCTGCATGCGCACCGGTGAGGTCACTCTGCCGGGCTTCAGCCATGATGTGATGGCCGCCACCTTCGTCCTGTTCATGACGTCGCCAGCCGGGGCGCTGCTTGCCCCGGATCTCGCCCGCCATGGCATGGAATACTGCCACACGCCGCATCCGACAGCCGTGCTGCGGCCTGATGGGTCGGCGCTGGTGCTGTCGACCGATCAGGCCCGTAACGTTGCAGCGTTCAACGCCCTGGCCGCCGGCGACGGTGACCAGCATGGACGCGATGTCGGAGCAATCGGTGCCGAGGCGCCGTTCCTGTTTTCGCTGCTCGGCGGTGATCTGTGGTCCTTTGCCACTGCCCGCCTGATGTTCGGCCAGGTTCGCCGGCGGGGCTTGCGCGGGCTTGCGGCCTGGATGGGCGAGGCCTTGGCCCCGGCACGCGGCTGGCTCGAGACCCGCTACCAGAGCCCCTTGGTGCAGGCGCTGTGGGCGCCGTGGGTGCTGCACTGCGGCCTGACGCCGGAAAGCGCCTATTCGGCGAAGATGGGCCAGGTCATCGCCTTCGCGCTCGAGGCTGCAGGTGCACCTGTGGTCCGGGGCGGGGCAGGGGCGGCGGTGAACGCCTTTCGCCGGCTGATCGAGGAACGCGGCGGGGTCATGCGCTGTGGTGCCGATGTCGAGCGCATTCTGGTGCGCGATGGCCGCGTCACCGGCGTCCGCCTGACCACGGGCGAGGAAATCGCCGCACCTTCCGTGCTTGCCAGCGTCGCGCCGGGACAGCTCTTTGGACGCCTGCTGGGGTCGGATGCGCCGCCCGAGGATGCAGGCGCTGCAAAGACGTTCCGGCATGGCCGCGGCGACTTCCAGCTGCACTACGCGCTCGACCGCGCGCCAGACTGGATTGCGGACGGGCTTGAAAAAGTGGCCCTGATCCATCTCAGCGACGGCATCGACGCCGTGTCCAAATCCGCCAACGAGGCTGAGCGTGGCATGTTGCCGGAGGTGCCGACGATCTGTGTCGGTCAGCCGAGCGCGCTGGATCCTTCGCGCGCCCCTGATGGCAAGGCGGTCCTCTGGCTGCAGATCCCGGATGCACCGCGGTCGATCAAGGGCGACGCGGCCGGCAAGATCGGCGGCAGAAGCTGGGATGTGGCCACGCGTGAGGCCTTTGCCGATCGGATCGAGGCCATTCTTGCCAGTCACATCCGCGACTTTGCCGCGATCCGGCTCGCCCGCCGCGCCTATTCGCCCAAGGACCTTGAAGCGATGAACGTCAATCTCGTCGGCGGTGATCCTTACGGCGGCCATTGCGGCCTCGACCAGTTCTTCATCTGGCGGCCTCTTGCCCATTCGACCAATGGTCTTGGCAGGGTCAAAGGACTTATCCATATCGGTGCTTCGACCCATCCTGGGCCGGGTCTTGGAGGAGGATCCGGGTTCAACGCCGCAAAGAGGCTTGGTGCATGAGTGAAGACACCGAAACCCATGCAAGGCTTGGCGAAATTGGCCTGACCAATTTTGCCCCCTATCTGATGAACCGGATCATGGGCCGGTACAACGCGATGATCCGGGAGGAAATGGCAGATGTCGGCCTGACAACGCCGAAGATGCGGACGCTGGCAGTGCTGTCGGTGGTCGAGGGACCGCTGATCCGTGAGCTTGCCGTCTATACGGTCGTCGAGCAGTCGACGTTGAGCCGTGCTCTGGATCAGTTGCAGACCGAGGGGCTGATCCGGCGCGAGGCCGACGCCAGCGACAGCCGCGCCGTGCGGGTGTTCCTGACGGATGCCGGACGCGCCACCTTCGAGACGCTGTGGCCGCATATGGCGACTTCGGCCGCACGGCTGTTCAAGGGCATACCAGACGAGGAGCAACGCGCCTTCGTGGCGACCTTGCAGAAAATGCTGGCGAATATTCGCAAACACGAAATCTAGGACGTGACAAGCGCAATGGGTGACTGAGCCTGCCGGTGCTTCCGGCGGGAACGGGAAAGCTTTGTCTTTCGCCAGGCCCATGGGCCGGAGCGGTGAGGAGGAGAGGGAAATGGCCGAACGCAGTTTCAAGGCCGAAGTCGAGCATCTGCGCCTTGGGGAGGGCGAGGTGTTTACCGGGGAGGGCATCCTTGCCATCACCAAGGCCCTGCTGGAATCCGGCGTCGGATACGTCGGTGGTTACCAGGGCGCGCCGATCTCGCATTTGATGGACGTGCTGGCCGACGCAGAGGAGCTGCTGTCGGAGCTGGGCGTGCGTTTCGAGGCCAATGCCAACGAGGCCGCCGCCGGGGCGATGCTGGCCGCTTCCGTGCATTACCCGATCCGTGGCGCCGTGACCTTCAAGGGCTCCGTCGGTGTCAACGTCGCCTCGGACGCCCTAGCGAACCTCGCCTCGTCCGGCGTCACCGGCGGGGCGATGGTCATCGTCGGAGAGGACTATGGCGAGGGTTCCAGCATCATGCAGGAGCGCACCCATGCCTTTGCCATGAAGTCGCAGTTCTGGCTGCTCGACCCGCGCCCCAATCTCACTTCAATTGTAAAGATGGTATCGGATGGCTTTGATTTGTCAGAAGCTTCCAATACCCCGGTCATGCTCATGGTGCGCATCCGCTCGTGCCATGTGACGGGCAGTTTTACCTGCCGAGACAACCGTCCTCCGGCCTTCACGGTCAAGGATGCGCTGGCCGATCCGCGCTCGGACTTTGCCCGTGTCGTGCTGCCGCCGATGTCCTTTGCCCATGAGCAGGACAAGGTGAAGAACCGCTGGCCTGCGGCCGAACGCTTTATCCGCGAGCGCAAGCTGAACGAGTTCTTCGGCCCCGCTGCCGGCCCGGACGGACCGCGCATCGGCATCGTCGTGCAGGGGGGCATGTTCAATGGGGTCGTCCGTGCCCTGCAGCGCCTCGGCCTTGCGGATATCTATGGCCAGTCGGACATTCCGATCTACGTGCTGAATGTCACCTATCCGCTGCTCTCCGGCGAGTTCCTGGAGTTCTGCGCCGGCAAGGATCACGTCCTTGTCGTGGAGGAAGGCCAGCCGGAGTTCATCGAGACCCAGCTGGGCTCCTATCTCTACCGTGCCGGGTCCTCGGTCGAGCTGCATGGCAAGGGCTTGTTCCCGCTGGCCGGCGATTACAATGGCACGGTCATGCTGGATGCCATCGAGGCCTTCCTGCGCAAGGTCGCTCCTGAGACCCTGCCAGCGGCCGTGCGCGCGCCCAACCAGGAACGCCCTGAGATCCCGGACCTGTCGAAGACCGTTCCGATCCGCCCGCCCGGGTTCTGCACCGGCTGCCCGGAACGTCCTATCTTTGCTGCGATGAAGCTGGTGGAGAAGGAACTCGGCAAGCACCAGATTGCGGCCGACATCGGCTGCCATCTGTTTGCCTCGCTGCCGCCCTTCGAGATCGGCGGCGCGACCATGGGCTACGGCCTGGGGCCGGCTGCCAACGCGGCCTTTGATGGTGGTGGCAAGCGCCGTCCTGTCGCTATCATCGGCGATGGCGGATTCTGGCATAACGGCCTGTCCTCCTCCTTCACCAATATGGCCTTCAACAAGTCGGATGGCGTCGCCATCGTCGTCGACAACTTCTATTCGGCGGCCACCGGCGGGCAGGACATCATGTCCTCGCGGGCCGACAACGATACCAAGTCGACGAAGAACCCGATCTCCCGCGCCCTGAAGGGCATCGGCATCAACTGGGTGCGGGAGATCGACCGCACTTATGACGTGGCGCGGATGCGCGATACGATCCGCGAAGCGCTGACGACGCCGGAGAAGGGGCCGAAGGTCATCGTCGCCTCGTCGGAATGCATGCTGAACCGTCAGCGGCGCGAAAAGCCGCTGGTCGCCAAGGCGATCAAGGCCGGCCGGCGTGTCGAGGCACCGAAGTTCGGCGTGGACGAGGAGGTCTGCACCGGCGATCACGCCTGCATCCGTCTCTCGGGCTGCCCGTCGTTGTCGCTGAAGCGGCTGGATGATCCCTTGCGCGATGATCCTGTGGCCTCGATCGACCAGAGCTGTGTCGGCTGCGGCAACTGCGGTGAAGTCGCCGATGCCGCGATCCTGTGCCCGAGTTTCTACCGCGCCGACGTGGTGCACAATCCTGGCGGATTTGAAGCCTGGTGGGCGGGCGTACGTTCCGCCGTCATCGGTTGGCTGGTTCGCCGCCGCACGGCGCGCCGTCTTGATTTTGGAGGAGTTGCATGACGATGGCCGGGCTTCTGGAACGGCGCGCGGCGGATCCGCGCCTCGGCGGCATCATCAAGCTCGCGGCCCTGGCCGTTGGCGGGCAGGGGGGCGGCGTGCTCACCAGCTGGATCGAGGATGTCGCCCGCTCGAATGGCTATGACGCCCAGGCGACCAGCGTTGCCGGCGTCGCGCAGCGCACAGGAGCGACGGTCTATTACGTCGAGATGGCGCCGAAGGGCGACGGTACTCCGGTCTTCTCGCTGATGCCGGCAGCCGGTGATGTCGACATCATGATCGCGGCTGAACTGATGGAAGCAGGCCGGTCGATCATGCGCGGCTTCGTTACCCCGGACCGCACGACGCTGATCGCCTCCACCCACCGCGCGCTGGCCGTCAGCGAGAAGATGGTGCCGGGTGACGGCATCGCCTCCAGCGAGGAAGTTCTGGCGGCGGCAGATATCGCCGCGCAGCGCTTCATCCATGCCGACTTCGACCAGCTGGCGATCCGTAACGGGTCGGTGATCTCGGCAAGTCTCTTCGGTGCGCTGGCCGGAAGCGGGGCGCTGCCGTTCCCCAAGCAAGCCTTCGAGGACGCCATTCGCCGCTCCGGCAAGGGCGTCGAGGGCTCGCTTCGTGCCTTCAACGCCGGCTATGCAGCAGCAAGCGGCGAAGCGCTTCCCGAGGCGCCTGCCCAGCCTGAGGCCGCCAAACCGCGCCTGCGCGGACCCAAAAAGCTGGTGGCAGCCTTTGAAGCGCTTGAAGCCCGGATTGCCCGTCTGCCTGAACCCGCTCAGGAACTGGCCTGCGCAGGCCTGCGCAAGGTCGTCGACTTCCAGGACCTTGCCTATGGCGGGGAATATCTGGACCGGCTCGAACGCGTTGCCGGTCTTGACCGGCCGCCGCATGACCTGACCCGCGAGGCGGCCAAATACATCGCCAACGCCATGGCCTATGACGACATCATCCGCGTAGCCGATGCCAAGACCAAGGCCGGGCGTCGTGACCGTATTGCCAAGGAGATGGGCGCCAAGTCCGGCAATCTGCTGCAGGTGACCGAGTTCCTGCATCCGCGTGCAGAGGAAATCGTCTCGCTGTTTCCCGCGCGCATGGGCGCCCGCTGGGCCGCTAATCCCGACCGGATGGCGCTGCTCGGCCGGCTGTTCGACAAGGGCAAGCGGCTGCGCTCCGACAGTCTCACCGCCTTCCTCCAGCTTTATGTCCTGGGCGGCATGAAGGGCTGGCGCCGGCGCACCTTGCGTCATGCGCAGGAGATGGCGCATCTGGTCGTGTGGCTCGACCGCGCGCTGGCGCTCGCCCCGCGCGACTACGACCTTGCCGTGGAGGTGATCCGCTGCCGCCGGCTGGTGAAGGGTTACTCCGACACGCACGCGCGCGGTCTCAGCAAGTTCGACAAGGTGCTGGACGGTGCCCGGATGGTCGAAGGCCGTCCTGATGCGGCCGACTGGACGCGGCGCCTGCGCGAGGCGGCGCTGAAGGACGAGGAGGGCAAGGCGCTCGACGGCGCGCTCCAGACCATCCGCAGCTTCGTCTGAGGCAGCAAGGATCTGGTTCGAGTTTCTGTGCGGGCCGGTTTCTGCCCACCCTCAGGAAGCCGGTCTTCGTTCACAGCTGCCCCGGGAGCTCTTTGCTTCCGGGGCTTTTTTGTCGCCCGGATCAGACTGGCCGGCGGATCTGCTTTGCCGCCTCGCGCACGAGCGGGCGGAAGCCGTCGCCTCCGGTTTCCAGGATCTCGAAGAACTGCTTGCGCATGCGCGGTTCCCAGAAATCATTGATGTGCGAGGCCACACCGGCAACGCCCTCGGCATGCGGCTTGGTTTCCATGAACCGGGCGATCTGGTTGGCCATATAGACGAGCTTGTCAGGGGACATCGGTGGTCTCTGCGACGGGATGGCGGGCGGGATCGAGTGTGATCCGCCCTGGGTGGGTGTAAAGATCGAAGCCTTCGCTGCGGGCAAGGGCAATCAGCGTAATGTTTGCATCCTCCGCCGCCTCGATGGCCGCCAGTGTCGGCGCCGAGACGGCCAGGATGGCGGGCGCGCCAAGGGCAGCGCATTTCTGCACCATGTCGAGCGAGATGCGCGAAGTGAGCACGACCGCGCCATTGACCGGCTGACCGGGGACGACGGTCCCAGCGCCGACCAGCGCGCCGATGAGCTTGTCGAGTGCATTGTGACGCCCGACATCCTCACGCACGCAGATGAGCCCCTTGCCGTCCTGCCAGAAGCCGGCGGCATGCACCGCGCGCGTTACGTCATGCAGCGGCTGGTGTTGTGTCAGCGATGCCATCGCCTCGGCAATGTCCTGGCGCTTGAGGTGCAGCGGACTGGGCGGAACGGGATCCAGGTGCCGTTTGGCTTCGGCAAGGCTGTCGAGACCGCAAAGGCCGCAGCCGACGGGGCCGGTCATGCTGCGCCGCCGCGCCATGAGCCTGCTGCCGGCCTCGTCCTTCAGCCAGATCCTGAGGTCGATGCCGGCCTCGGTGTCGACAGACTCGATCTCGCGGATATCTTCAGGCGTTGCGATGCCCTCGCTCAGCGAAAAGCCGAGCGCAAAGTCGGTGAGGTCCGCAGGCGTTGCCATCATCACGGCCTGCGTCGTGCCGTTGTAGCCGATCGCCACGGGCACTTCCACCGGCAGGAGGGCGTCCTCCTGCCAGGCCGTTCCCGCCCGCACGCGCAGGCGCAGCCGGGGCGCTGCGGTGGCGAGGCTCATGGCGTGGTCCAGGCTCCTGTGCCCATGCCGATCACTCCGCCGCCGGCAGGATGCGCCGTGACAGTTCGGCCTGCGCCGCATAGTCCTCCTGCCAGGCGCTCGGCCCGTTGGAGGGCGCTACCTGCACCGCCGTCACCTTGTACTCCGGACAGTTGGTCGCCCAGTCGGAGAAGTCCGTGGTGATGACGTTCGCCTGGGTCGTCGGGTGGTGGAAGGTGGTGTAGACCACGCCCGGCGAAACGCGCTCCGTGATCTTCGCGCGCAAGGTCGTCTCGCCGGAGCGGCTGGCCAGCCGCACCCAGTCGCCGTCCTTGAGGCCGCGGTTTTCCGCGTCATGCGGATGGATCTCAAGCACGTCTTCCTCGTGCCAGACGGTGTTGGCCGTGCGCCGCGTCTGCGCCCCCACATTGTACTGGCTGAGAATGCGGCCGGTGGTGAGCAACAGCGGGAAGCGCGGGCCGGTGCGCTCGTCCGTTGCCACATATTCCGTGCGGATGAACTTGCCCTTGCCACGCACGAAGCCGTCGATGTGCATCAGGGGCGTGCCTTCCGGGTTCTTCTCGTTGCAGGGCCACTGCACCGAGCCCAGTTCCTCCAGCCGCTCGTAACTGACACCGGCGAAGGACGGCGTCGTCAGCGAGATTTCCGCCATGATCTCAGACGGATGCGTGTAGGTCCAGTTCGCCCCCATGGCATTGGCCAGCATCTGGGTGATCTCCCAGTCGGCATAACCGTTCTTCGGCGCCATCACCTTGCGCACGCGGTTGATGCGTCGTTCGGCATTGGTGAAGGTACCGTCCTTTTCCAGGAAGGTAGAGCCCGGCAGGAACACATGGGCGTAGTTGGCGGTCTCGTTCAGGAACAGGTCATGCACGATGACGCAGTCCATGGCGGCAAGACCTGCCGCGACGTGCTTGGTGTCCGGATCGGACTGGAGAATGTCCTCGCCCTGGCAGTAGAGGCCCTTGAACGTGCCTTCGACGGCCGCGTCCAGCATGTTGGGGATGCGCAGGCCCGGTTCCTTGTCCAGTTCCACGCCCCACAGGCTCTCGAAAATCTCGCGCACATGATCATGCTTCACATGGCGGTAGCCGGGCAGCTCATGCGGGAACGAGCCCATGTCGCAGGAGCCCTGCACGTTGTTCTGACCGCGCAGCGGGTTCACGCCGACGCCCTTGCGGCCGATGTTGCCGGTCATCATGGCAAGGTTGGCAATGCCGATGACCGTGGTGGACCCTTGCGAATGCTCGGTGACACCAAGGCCGTAATAGATCGCCCCGTTGCCGCCACGGGCATAGAGCCTAGCTGCAGCCCGCAGCTCCTCGGCCGGCACGCCGGTGAGGTCGGCCGTCGCTTCCGGGCTGTGGCGCGGATCGGCGATGAACTCGGCATAGTCCTGGAACTCGTCCCAGTCGCAGCGTTCGCGGATGAAGGTCTCGTCGAACAGGCCCTCGGTGACGATCGTGTGGGCGATCGCCGAGATGACGGCGACATTGGTGCCCGGCTTCAGCTGCAGGTGATGCGCCGCCTTGATATGCGGCGACTGCACCAGATCGATCCGGCGCGGATCGATGACGATCAGCTTGGCACCCTTGCGCAGACGCTTCTTCAGGCGGCTGGCGAAGACCGGGTGTCCGTCCGTCGGGTTGGCGCCCATGACGATGACCACGTCGGTGTGCTCGACGCTGTCGAAGTCCTGCGTGCCGGCCGAGGTGCCGAAGGTCTGGCCAAGGCCGTAGCCGGTGGGCGAATGACAGACGCGGGCGCAGGTGTCGGTGTTGTTGTTGCGGAAGACCGCGCGCGTCAGCTTCTGGACGAGGTAGGTCTCCTCGTTGGTGCAGCGCGACGAGGTGATGACACCGACCGACTGGCGGCCATGTTTGGCCTGGATCGCCTTCATGCGGCCGGCGGCAAAGCTCAGCGCCTCGTCCCAGGAGACTTCGCGCCAGGGATCGGTGATCGCTTCGCGGATCATCGGCTTCAGGATCCGGTCCTTGTGCTGGGCATAGCCCCAGGCGAAGCGGCCCTTGACGCAGCTGTGGCCCCGGTTCGCCTTGCCGTCCTTGTAGGGAACCATGCGCACCAGCTCGTCACCGCGCATTTCCGCCTTGAACGAGCAGCCGACACCGCAATAGGCGCAAGTGGTGACCACGGCCCGCTCCGGCGTGCCGATCTCGATCACGCTCTTTTCCTGCAGCGTCGCCGTCGGGCAGGCCTGCACGCAGGCGCCGCAGGACACGCAGTCGGAGGAGAGGAACGTGTCGCCCATCATGCCGGCCGAAACCCGGCTGTCGAAGCCGCGGCCCTCGATGGTCAGGGCGAAGGTGCCCTGGACTTCCTCGCAGGCGCGCACGCAGCGCGAGCAGACGATGCATTTCGACGGGTCATAAGTGAAATACGGGTTGCTCTCGTCCTTGGCCAGCCACTGCGGATTGACGTCGCCGCCGGCGTTGCGGGCGCGGAAATGGGTGTCAACGGCCTCATAGCGCACATCACGCAGGCCCACGGCCCCGGCCATATCCTGAAGCTCGCAGTCGCCATTGGCCGCACAGGTCAGGCAGTCGAGCGGGTGATCGGAGATGTAGAGCTCCATCACGCCCTTGCGCAGGTCCTTCAGGCGACCGGTCTGGGTGTGGACGACCATGCCGGGGGCGACCGGCGTGGTGCAGGAGGCGGGCGTGCCCGCGCGGCCCTCGATCTCGACAAGGCAGAGGCGGCAGGAGCCGAAGGCATCCAGCATGTCGGTGGCGCAGAGTTTGGGCACGGAAATGCCGGCTTCAGACGCTGCCCGCATCACGGATGTGCCTTCCGGCACGCTGACCTCGAAACCGTCGACGGTCAGGGTGATCATCTTTTCGGACCGGGCGGCCGGGGTGCCGAAGTCGCGGTCAAGCAAACGGGAGTCCTTCATTCTGCGGCCTCCTTCATCCTGTCAAAGTCAGCGGGGAAGTGGGTGAGGGCGCTCATGACCGGGTAGGGCGTGAAGCCCCCCAGCGCACACAGCGAGCCGGACTTCATGGTGCTGCAAAGGCTTTCGAGCAGCGGAATGGCAGCGGCGTCACCGCGGGCGATCCGGTCCACCGTCTCCACGCCGCGCACGGCGCCGATGCGGCAGGGCGTGCACTTGCCGCAGGATTCGATGGCGCAGAACTCCATGGCGAAGCGGGCCTGGGCCAGCATGTCCACCGTGTCGTCGAAGACGACAACGCCCGCATGGCCGATGAGACCGCCGGCGGCGGCAAAGGCCTCGTAGTCGAAGACCGTGTCGAAGAGAGCCGGCGGGAAATAGGCACCGAGCGGGCCGCCGACCTGCACGGCCTTCACCGGGCGGCCGGAGATTGTGCCGCCGCCAATGTCGTTGACTAGCTCTCCCAGCGTCAGCCCGAAGGCGGTCTCGTAAAGGCCGCCGTGCTTCAGGTTGCCGGCCAGCTGGATCGGGATCGTGCCATGCGAGCGGCCAACACCGAAGTCGCGGTAGAACTGCGCGCCCCGGTCCATGATGACCGGAACAGAGGCCAGCGACATGACGTTGTTGACGACCGTCGGCTTGCCGAACAGGCCCTCCAGCGCGGGAAGCGGCGGCTTGGCGCGGACGATGCCGCGCTTGCCTTCCAGGCTGTTGAGCAGCGAGGTTTCCTCGCCGCAGACATAGGCGCCCGCGCCGACGCGCACTTCCATGTCGAAAGCGTGCGGCGAGCCCAGCACGGATGCGCCAAGAATACCCTCGCGCCGGGCAATCTCGATCGCCTCCTGCATTACAGCAATGGCATGCGGATATTCGGAGCGGGTGTAGATGTAGCCCTTTGTGGCGCCCACGGCGATGGCGGCGATGGCCATGCCCTCGATCAGCACAAAGGGATCACCCTCCATGATCATCCGGTCAGCGAACGTGCCGCTGTCGCCTTCGTCGGCGTTGCAGACGATGTATTTCTGGTCGGCCCTGGCGTCGGCCACGGTCTTCCACTTGATGCCGGTCGGGAAGCCTGCACCGCCACGACCGCGCAGGCCGCTGTCGGTGACCTGCTTCACGATCTCGGCCGGTGCCATGGCGACGGTAGCTTCCAGGCCTTTCAGGCCCTTATAATGGCGGTAGTCCTCAAGCGACAGCGGATCGGTGATGCCGCAGCGGGCAAAGGTCAGCCGGGTCTGGCCCTTCAGGAAGGGCATCTCGGCGGTCACGCCGTGGGCGAGCCTGTGGTCACCGCCCGTCAGGAAGCCTGCGTCGAACAGGGACGGCACGTCGGAGGCTTTCACCGGGCCATAGGCGACGCGGCCCTTGTCGGTGCGCACCTCGACCAGCGTTTCCAGCCAGAGCATGCCGCGCGAGCCATTGCGGACCAAGGTGACATCGAGATTGCGGGCAGCTGCCTCGCGTTCGATGGCCGCCGCCACCTTGTCGGCGCCGACGGCAAGGGCTGCCGCGTCGCGGGGCACAAAGACGGTCACGCTCATTTGCCGATCCCTCCCAGCATCTCGTCGACGCCGTCGTCGTCCAGCCGGGCGAACAGCTCGCCGTCCAGCATGGCGGCCGGCGACTGGGCGCAAAGACCGAGGCAGTAGACCGGCTCCAGCGTCACCGTGCCGTCGCTGGTGGTGCCGTGCCAGTCGATCCCGAGCCGGCGCTTGAGTTTGTCGGCCAGCGCGTCCGTGCCCATGGACTGGCAAGCCTCGGCCCGGCAGACCTTCAGGACGTGACGGCCGGCAGGCTCTGCCCGGAAATCATGGTAGAAGCTCATCACCCCGTGCACTTCGGCGCGCGACAGGTTGAGCCCGTCTGCGATCACCGGCAGCGCTTCCTGAGGGACAAAACCGAAGGCCTCCTGCACAGCGTGCAAGATGGGAAGCAGCGGACCTTCGAGGGGTTCATGTGCCGTCACGATCTCGCGCGTGGTCGCACGAATCGTGTCGGCTGAAAAATGTGCCGACATAAGCGTCTCCTCTCCAGACTGCACTTTGAGCCTGTGCGTCGCTTTGTTCAATTTCGTCAAATCGTTGACCGATAGGTTCGCTCTATCGTGCCGGCCAACATCAAGCTGTGCCGGACCCGGCGCGTTTGCGGGCCATCGCTTCGGCCAGATCGATCAGGGCCTGCAGCATCGGCGTATGCGGATCCCGCTGGGCGACCACCAGACCGACCTGCTGGCCTGGTTCTGGAGCATCATCTTGCGCATCAGCGACAATAGGAACGGCGGCGAGTTCACGCCGGGTCACGAAGTGATCGGCAAGCTTGGCCGGAACCACGGACATCCAGCGTCCGGTCTGCACATGCGAGACCAGCACGATGATGGAATTGGATTCCACCATCGGCGCGGAGGCCGCGCCCGCCGCGGTCAGATGCCGGTCAACGATGCGCCGGTTCTGCATGTCGCTGGACAACAGGCACAGCGGCTGCTGCCCGACCTCGGTCCAGGTCAGGTATGGTCGCTGTGCCAGCGGCGTGTCGGCCCGCATCAGGAGGCAATAGGTCTCCAGATACAGCGGGCGGACCTCGACGCGGCGCGCCGGTGCCGTTTCGAGGTAGGTGATGCCTGCGTCCAGTTCCAGCCGTTCGATCTGCTCGAGGATCTCGGCCGATGTGCGCGACAGGATCGAGACGCGCACCTTCGGGTGCTTCTCCGTGAAAGGCGCGACCAGATCCACCACCATCGGCAGCGCCGTCGGAATGACGCCGAGCCTCAGGTTGCCCGACAGGCCCGACCGTGCCG
The DNA here is from genome assembly GCF_003012935.1 of Pannonibacter carbonis. Classification (GTDB taxonomy): domain Bacteria; phylum Pseudomonadota; class Alphaproteobacteria; order Rhizobiales; family Stappiaceae; genus Pannonibacter; species Pannonibacter carbonis. The sequence continues at coordinate 402,082 of NZ_PUDR01000003.1, forward strand.
TGCGCATGTCCGCCTTCAGGGCTCTCGCGTCAGCCACGATCCTGAGGGCCCAGTCCAGCGCCCGCTCGCCTTCCGGCGTCAGTCCCTGATAGCGCGAGCCGCGATGGATCAGCTGCACGCCAAGCTGGTCCTCGAGCTGTTTCATGGCCGAGGACAGGGTCGGTTGCGTCACGCCGATCACCTCGGCCGCGCGGCCGAAGTGCTTCTCGTTGGCGAGCGCAATAAACATTTCCAGCTTGTCGATCATCTGGGCACCGGTTGTCTGGCTGTCCTCGATTGGCCTGACCAACCGGAAGGGCGTCGCAGCCGCTGTTGCAGCGTACCTGCTTCGATCCGGTGCGGGCTACCGATTTGCCTACGAACCTGTCCGACTGTTCAGAGGCGAACAAGGTCCGTCGGCAGCCGGTTCATGTTCTCTGCCCCGGTTTCGGTGATGAGATACTGGTTTTCGAGGATGAACCCGCCGAGACCAGTGAGATACCACGGGCATTCAAACGCCAGCACCATGCCGGGCTCGGCGATCACGTCGCTGTCGGCGGCAATGAAGGGCCATTCCTCGCTGCCAAGGCTGGCGCCAAGTCCATGTCCGAAATGCCCACGGCTGAACTCGGGAAACCCGGCGGCATGTATGGCTGCGGTGGCGGCCCGGTGGATCTCTTTCAGCGGGGTGCCAGGCCGAAGCAGCGCCTCGCCGGCGGCAAAGCCTGCGGCCAGCGCTTCATGGACGCGCTGCGCATCATCTGATGGTGCTCCGAAGACAAAGGTGCGGCCAGTGTCTGATGTGTAGCCGTTGATCAGGCACCCGACGTCGACCTTGACGATATCACCCTCAGTTGCGGTTGCTTCGCTGCCCCAGGGGTCCTTGCCGACAGAGACATAGTCCCAGGTGCCGGTGAGCGCCGGGCCGGGGCTTGCCGCCTTGACCGCGTCGATCCACAGTGCGGCGATCTCCCGCCGGCTCATGCCGGCACGGGCCTGATCGCGCAGGGCAACAATGCCGCGTTCGGAGAGTTCGACCGCCTGGCGCAGGAAGCCGATCTCCTCGGCCGTCTTCACCATTTTCAGCCGCGCGGCAATGTTGCTGCCGTCCGTCAGGACATAGCCAGCCAGCGCGGTCTGGAGCGCCGGCAGGTCGGCAGCGGAAATAGCGGCCAGTTCCACGCCGATGCGCGCGCCCGGCAGGATGCCGCGCGCTTTCAGGCCATCAGCAACGTGGCCATAACAAAGACCTGCATCGAAGGTCGTTGGCCGGGCAAAGCGCGGGCTGCGCCCGGCTTGCCGGTTGGCGAAAGCCACGCGGGCTGCAAGCTCTCCCTCGGCGTCGGCATCCAGCTCCGTCGTCTCGACCCAGAGCGGCGTCGTCCTCAGATCCTCGATGGGACTTGCCGCCCGGAAGGCTGGCGCAAACAGGTCGCTTGCCACCGCCATTTCAGGCAGTGCTGCATCGGCAGGCACGAGCACAGCCACCGCGCCGGCCCGCCGCCACATGGTGCCGACGCCGGCCGGCGCCCCGGTGGCATGGCGGAAGCTCTCCGGCGACAGCAGCAGCAGGGCTTCAAGCCCTGCATCGGCCATCAGGCGTTCGGCGCGGTGACGATTGAGGGCGGGCATGGCAGGGCTTTCCAGCAGATATCGTTACAGTCGGACCAGGCCGGGCAGGCCGGTGGCAAGGACAGGCAGCAGGGTCATCAGGGCAATCACACTGAGCAGCACCAGCCAGTAGGGGAAGGCCGCCTTCGCCGCCTCGCCCAGCGTCACCTGGTTGTTGCTCATGCCGACGAGGACGAAGAGGTTCATGCCGACCGGCGGCGTCAGCATGCCGATCTCGATCAGCAGCGTGATCAGCACGCCAAGCCAGACCGGATCATAGCCAAGCCCGGTTAGCAGCGGGAAGACGATGGGCAGGGTCATGATCATCATCGACAGCCCGTCGAACACCATGCCGAGCAGGATGTAGAGCAGGATGATCGCCATCAGCACCATCAGCGGCGACAGCCCGAGTTCGGCCATCTGGCCGAGCAGTTGCTGCGGCAGGCCAAGCACGCTGATCGACTGGGCCAGGATCACCGCACCCATGAACACCATGGCGATGACGGCAAAGGTCGTGACCGTCGACATCAGCGCCCGGCCGATGCCGGCGAGTGTCAGGTCACCCACCGCAAAGCCCAGAATGATGGCTGCGGCCACGCCCATGCCAGCGGATTCGGTCGGGGTCGCCAGTCCGGCAAAGAGGCTGCCGAGGACCGCACCGATCAGCGCCAGCAGCGGCCAGATCTCGAAAAGTCCCTTAAGCGCCTGTCCGAGACCGACAGCAGGCTCGAGGTTGCGCGGCGCAAGCTCGGGCCGGCGCAGGCTGTGGATCGTGATCCAGACCATGAAGCCAGCCGCCGCGATCAGGCCCGGCACGATGCCGGCGAGGAACAGCTTGCCGATCGAGGTCTCGGTGAAGGCGCCATAGATCAGCAGGCTGAGGCTTGGCGGGATCAGGAGACCAAGCGTGCCACCGCCGGCCAGCGAACCGACCACCGTGCTGCGGTCATAGCCGCGACGGGTCAGCTCGGGATAGGCAACCGAGCCAACGGCGGCCGCCACTGCCATGGACGAGCCGCTGACCGCGCCGAACAGGGTGCAGACGGCGATGTTGGTGTGCAGCAGCCCGCCGGGCAGGCGCGCGAACAGGGGCGACATCGCCCGGTAGACATTGCGGGCAAGGCCGCTGGCCACAAGGATCTCGCCGAGCAGGACGAACAGCGGGATCGCCGTCAGCGTGTAACTGTTGAACGTGTTCCAGACCGCCTGGACGCCGAGGTTCGTGGCTCCACCGGAAAAGAAGTAGAGGACGGCAAAGCCGGTGAGGCCGAGGGCGGCGCCCAGCACCGCGCCGGTCAACACCGTCGCCAGCGTCATGCCGCCAAGCAGGGTCCAGATCATGGATGGGGTCCTGGTCCGGAGGAGGGCGTTTTGCCTGGCCCGGGTCCAAGCGCCTGGAATGTGCCGATGAACGCAACAAGCCCCATGCCGGCCACCATCAGCCAGACGAAGGGGCTGAGCGGAATGCGCGCCACTTCGCTTCTGAGGTTCAGTTTCTGTGTGAACTGCGCCTCGCCGAGGGCATCGCGCAGGAAAATGGCGGCGAAGGCGACAAGGATCAGCTGGCCGAGGATCCAGACCCCACGTCGCGGCAGACCGGACAACCGGTCACTGACAAGTGTCACGCGGATGTTGGCATTGCTCGCCAGCACATGCGGCAGGCTGAGGAATACAGACGACACCAGCAGCAGCCCGCCCAGTTCATCGGTAAAGCGGAACGGCGCGCCAAGCCCGTAGCGCATCACCACGGCGGCCACCGTCAGCACGGCCAGAACGGCAACGCAGGCCGCCCCGAGGGCAGCAAGTGTCCGCGTCAACAGGAGCACCCCGGACAGGACCCGTCCGGGGTGTTCCATCACCGGCCCGGGCGCAGGTGCAGCGCCCGGGGACTGGTCTTTGTCGGTCGTCACGCCTGCTGGCTCACTGCTTCAGGAGATCGCTGATGGCGGCGCGGTGGGCGACGGCCTTGTCGCCGGCTTCCGTTGTCAGCTTTTCCCAGGTCTTGGCAGCAGCTGCGCGGATCGCTTCCTTGTCCGCGTCGCTGAAGTCGGCGTAGTAGGTGACGCCAGCTTCGGCCAGCGCTGCGCGCGCGGTCTTTTCGGCGGCCGTGTCCTTGGAGAAGTCGGACGACGCGGCTTCAAGCGCGACCCCTGCTTCGTCCAGCGCCTTGCGCTGGGCGTCCGTCAGCTTGTCGAGGCTGCCCTTGTGGGCAACGATGGCGTAGGGCACCGGCGGGAAGGGGAAGCCGGTGTAGACGGCATGCTTGGCGACTTCCTGCAGCGACACGGACTTGGCAAAGCGCGCGGCATAGAGGGCGCAGTCGACAACGCTGGTCTGCAGGGCGGAGTAGAGTTCATTCTGCGGGATGATCTGCGCGGCAACGCCCAGCGCGGTGAAGGTCTCCACCTGCTCGCGCGAACCCACGCGCACCTTCTTGGTCTTCAGCTCGTCCAGCGTCTTCACCGGCTCGCGGCAGAACAGCGATGCATCGATGATCGGCAGCGCCATGTAGCCGACGACCGGAATGCCGCGCTCCTCGAAGCCTTCCTTGAGGGCACCCTTCACGGCCGGCAGCGCCTTCAGATGCTCTTCGGCGGTGGAGACGGAGCCATAGACATAGAGGCTGGCCAGATCCGGTGCGTCACGGCCGATGAAGGTCGGCCAGATGAAGGCGATTTCCGGCGTGCCGGTCTGCATCCAGCGCAGCGCGTCGGCGTCCTTGAGGTTCATGCCGCCGCCTTCGATCACATTGATCTTCAGCTCGCCGCCCGAGCGGGTCTCGACGTCCTGGGCGAAGTTGCGGATGTGCTCCGATTCCGGCCGGGTCGGCGCGTAATTGTTGTTGAAGCGCCAGGTGACCGGCTCGGCCGAAGCGGCGTTCGCCAGGACAAGGCCTGAAGTCAGCGTGGCGGCAGCCAGGGCAAGGGCGGGAAGCTTTGCAAAACGGCGCATGACGGTATCCTCTCGTGACGTGTGAAGGCTTGTGCAACCTGTCGATGGAACCGGTTGCATCTGTCAGGCCCGACTGTCTCACAGGGCCAGGTTCGGGGCAACGACGGTTCACCCGTCTGACGTGCAGTAAGGTGGCAAAACTTTTCCAATTTTGCACGCCTTCGCGTCATGGCCATTCCGCGAAGTTCGGATGCCGTTTGGCATCACGGCTGTCTGCCTGGCGGACGCGGCCGGGCGCACGCCCGGTCTCGCGCTTGAAGAACCGGTTGAAATAGCCCGCATCCTTGAAACCCAGCGTCTCGGCAATCTCGCTGACCTGCAGGTTGGAATCGGCCAGCAGCGTCTCGGCCTCAATCACCAGCCGCTCGTGCATCAGCGCCAGCGGCGTCCGGCCGGTCACGCGCTTGACCGCGCTGGTCAGCCGGGCCCGCGACACGGACAGGAAGTCGGCATAGTCCGCCACGGTCCAGTGATCGCGCAGGTGCAGCTCCATCAGATGCAGGAAGTTGCGGACGATGGCGCGCGGCGCGGCCTGTACCTTTTGCGGCACCGGACTGGAAATGCGCCAGAAGCTCATCAGCGCCAGCACGAGATGGTGCCGCGCCGCCTCCTGTGCACCGGGCAGGCTGCTTTTCAGTTCAACGCCGACCTGTTCGATGGCGCGGCTGAGATCCTGCGCCTGCGCTGGGGTCAGGCGGCCGCCGATGATCGGATGAAACAGCGCCTCCTTCACCTGCCGTCCGACAGGACCGGAGGGCACCGCACGGCCCAGCGCGAGTTCCGACACGATCAGCGCCGCTCCGCGCGAGCCAGGGTTCAGCGTCAGCCGGGCCTTGCGTCCGGCCGGCAGCCACAGGGCACAGGGGCCGGTAATCGGCATGGTGGCGGCACCGATGTCGAGCTGGCCGCTTCCGGCCACCAGCACGAAGGCCCGGTTGCGCTGCCCCCGCAAGGTCCAGCCCATCGGCGACAGCGCGGTGCGGATCACCGTTGCTTCCGTGTCCGGCAGCACCTCGATCGGCTGCGGATAGCTTTCCGCCAGCAGGGTACCTGCGGTGTTCCTCGGCAGACTGTCAGACAGGGGCATGGCAGGGACCGTCCATCAGCAGGGTGCGTCTACGGGTTGCCACGTGGTCGCACCCTCGAAAACTGATCAAAAGTACAATTTCTTTTTCAATATGTCCATTTTTTCACATGTTAAGCGGCCCCATCTTAAGCCTCAGGGATCAGATGGCAGGCTCATGGCGTGCCCTCTGCTCTGTCCGCGTGGGAGGAACAAGCGCGGAGCCTTGGGAGGAAAGACATGAAAAGCTTGAAGGACAGGCTGCGCCTGTCGACATTTGCCGTGCTCGCGGCTGCGAGCCTTGCCACATTTGCTCTGTCTGCCGCTGACGCTGCGGCTGAGGAGCGCAAGTCGATCAAGATCGGCTATGCGGTCTCCAAGACCGGTGCCAATGCCGGCGGCGCGGCCATGACGACGATCCCGAACTACAAGCTCTGGCTGGCCGATGTTGCGGCCAACGGCGGCCTCGAGCTGCCCGATGGCACGAAGCTGCCGGTCGAGGTTGTCGAGTATGACGACCGCTCCAGCGCCGAGGAAGTCGTGCGCGCGGTCGAGCGTCTGGCTGGCCAAGACAAGGTTGACTTCATCCTGCCGCCCTGGGGCACTGGCTTCAACCTCGCCGTCGCGCCGCTGTTCGACCGCTACGGCTATCCGCAGCTCGCCGTGTCGTCGGTGACCGACAAGGCACCGGATTTCGTCAAGCGCTGGCCAAAGAGCTACTGGTTCCTCGGCGGCGGCCGCGACTATGCCGGTGCACTCGCCAAGATGGCAGCGGCCCAGACCGAAGCCGGGGTGATCAACTCGAAGGTCGCGATGATCTCGGTTGCTGACGGGTTCGGCATCGATCTCGTCAACGCGGCCCGCCCGGCCATGAAGGAGGCTGGCCTCGAAGTGGTGATGGACCGCACCTATCCGGTCGGCACCCAGGACTTCACCACCCTGCTGAAGGAAGCGGCCAGCTCCGGTGCCGACACCTTCGTCGCCTTCTCCTATCCGCCGGACACCTTTGCCCTGACCCAGCAGTCGCAGGTCCAGGCCTTCAACCCGAAGGTGCTGTATCTGGGCGTCGGCGCCGGGTTCCCGACCTATGGCCGCAACCTCGGCCCCAAGGCGGACGGGATCATGACCCTCGGCGGCATCGACATCAAGAACGAGCGCAACATGGCCTACCGTGAGCGTCACAAGGCGCTGAACGGCGAGTATCCGGACCTGTGGGGCAGCGTGATCACCTACGCGTCGCTGCAGATGCTGGCCGATTCCATCAAGCGCGTCGGCCTCGACCGGGAGGCGGTTGCCAAGGAACTGTCCACCGGCACCTTCGACACCGTGCTGGGCGAGACCAAGCTTGAGGACAACCAGCTGCGCCAGCTCTGGCTGCTTGGCCAGTGGCAGGATGGCAACCTCGTCGGCGTTGAGCCGGCAGACCGTCCGGGTGCCTCCAAGCCCGTGCTGCCGAAGAAGGCCTGGCAGTAAGCCTTGACCGCCGGGCTGCGGACCCTTTCACCGGTCCGCAGCCCGGCCCGTCGCTCTCGCCTCAACGCACCGCTACGCCCGACCAGCAGACCATCGAGATGCCCGTATCCCGGGCTCCGGAGATCTCATGACCCTGATGACAGCCCTTATCGCGGGCCTTGTTCTGGGGGGAACCTACGCGCTCGCCGCGATGGGCCTCACCTTGCAATACGGCATCGCCCGCATCATGAACCTTGCCTATGGTGACATGATCATCACCGCCGCCTTCGCCGCCTTCGTCCTGCAGGGCGCTGCCGGCATCAATCCGATCCTTGGCCTGCTCATCGCCGTGCCAGGCGGCTTCCTGCTCGGCTATGCCGTCTACACGGTCATTCTTGCCCCGCTGGTCGCCCGCGCCCCCAATCGCGGCGTCCTGGAAGTGGATTCCATCCTCACCACCTTCGGCCTTCTGTTCGTCGTGCAGGGCATCCTGCTGGTGCTCTTCGGCAGCAATTACACCAGTTACACGTTTCTCAACGAGCCGGTGAACGTGCTGGGGGCGACCATTGCCGCCAACCGGTTGATCGCGCTGATCCTGGCGCTGGGTCTCGGCATCACCCTCTATCTGCTGCTCACCCGCACCCGCTGGGGCACGGCCCTGCGCGCGGTTGCCGTTTCGCCGCAGTCGGCCCAGCTGGTCGGCATCGACATCAACCGGGCAGCGGCCTTTGCCTTCGCGCTGGGCGGCGGGCTCGCGGCCTCGGCCGGCGTGGTCATCTCGATGTACCAGACCTTCACGGCCACCGGCGGCGTCGTCTTCACCATGAAGGCGCTGATCGTCGTCATCATGGGCGGGGTCGGCAACCTTGTCGGCGCGCTTGCCGCCGGCCTGATCCTGGGGCTCGTCGAAACCCTCGTCTCCACCTACGCCGACCCGGGCCTGACGCTCGCGGCAACCTATGCCATCTTCCTGGCCGTGCTGCTGTGGCGGCCGCAGGGACTTTTCGGGCGGGCCGTCAGATGAAGACCATCCTTGGACTTGCCGCTGCCGCCATCGCCTTCGCGGGCCTCGCCGCAGCGCCGCTGTATCTCGGCACCTATGGCATCGGCCTGATGATCGGCCTCATCGGCTATGTCACGCTCGCCAGCGCATGGGCGCTGTTCTCGGGGCCGACGCGTTTCGTGTCATTGGCAACGGTCGCCTTCTTCGGCATTGGTGCTTATACGGTTTCCGCTTTCTACGAGAGCTTCCCGCCGCTCATGGTGCTGGGGTTGGCCGCGCTCATCGGCCTTGGCGTCTCGCTGCTGGTCGGCCTTGCCACCCTGCGGCTCGCCGGCGTCTATTTCGTCATCTTCACCTTCGGCCTTGCCGAGCTGATCCGCCAGCTCGTCACCTGGTACGAGGTCAACATCACCGGCACCCTGGGGCGCTACCTGTTCGTCTCCTATGGTCCGGAGGTGGTCTACTGGCAGCTGCTGGTGCTCTGCGCCGTTACCTTCGGCATCGGCTACCTGATCCAGCGCAGCCGTCTGGGTCTCGCCCTCAAGATGATCGGCGATGACGAGGTGGTGGCCGAGCACTGCGGCCTGCCGACCGCGCGGGTGAAGCTGGCGCTCTTTGCCCTCAGCTCCGTCATCATCACGCTGGTGGGGGCGATCCAGGCCCCGCGCTGGACCTATATCGAGCCGACCATCGTCTTCAATCCGACCATCTCGTTCCTGACGCTGATCATGGCGCTTCTGGGCGGGGCGACCCGGCTCTGGGGGCCTGCTGTCGGTGCGGTGCCGCTGTTCCTGCTGTTCGAGTGGCTCTCGGCCAACTTCCCGGACCACTATTCCATCATCCTCGGCCTCCTGTTCATGGCCATCGTCTTCGTGCTGCCGCGTGGTGTGCTCGACTTCCTCGAAGGCCTGACAGCCCGGATGAAGTCCGAGCGCTCCCGTCAGGCAGCCGGCACGGCACCGGAACACGGCAAGGGCCGGCTCGCAGAAGGGGAGGCCAAGTAATGGCATTCCTGGAAATCTCCGATCTCTCCAAGCGCTTCGGTGGCCTCACCGCCGTCAACCACGTCTCCTTTGAGCTTGCCCAAGGCGAGGTCGTGGCCCTGCTCGGTCCCAACGGGTCGGGCAAGACGACCGTGCTCAACATGATCTCCGGCCTGTTGCCGGTGTCTGGTGGCTCCATCACGCTGCAGGGCAAGCGCCTGTCCGGCTTGCCGGCGCATCGCATCGCCCACGCCGGCGTGGCCCGCACGTTCCAGCTGGTGCGGGTGCTGCCGTCGCTCACGGTGTCCGAAAACATCCTCGCCGCCATCCTGTTCCGCGCCGGTCACACCTCCGAGCAGGAGGCAAGGATCGAGGCCGCAGACCTGCTGGCTGCGGTTGGCCTGGAAGGCCGGGGCGGGGAAAAGGCGACGGACCTCACCTACATCGACCAGAAACGCATGGAACTGGCGCGCGCCCTGGCCTCCCGGCCAAAACTGCTGCTCCTTGATGAATGGCTCGCCGGTCTCAACCCGTCGGAGCTGCGCATCGGCATTGACCTGATTGCCAAGCTCAATGCCCGCGGCATCACCATCCTGCTGGTCGAGCACGTGATGGACGCCGTGCGCGCATTGTGTCCGCGTGCGGTGGTGATGAATGCCGGGTCAAAACTGGCCGATGGCCCGACCGCCGATGTCCTGCGCGACCCCGAGGTTGTCCGCGCTTACCTGGGAGAGCCTCATGCTGCTGTCGCTTGAAGGCCTGAGCCTGCGCTATGGCAAGCACCTGGCGCTCGACAATGTCTCGATCCGTGTCGATCGCGGCGAGACCGTCGTCATCCTGGGGGCCAACGGCGCGGGCAAGTCCAGCCTGCTCAAGGCCATCGCCGGGCTGGTCCGGCCGGATGCCGGCCTGTCGCTGCAGCTCGGCAGCCGCCCGATTGCCGGCCTTGCCGCGCACAAGGTGCTGGAGGCCGGCATCGCGCTGGTGCCGGAAGGGCGCGGCGTCTTTGCCGATCTTACCGTGGAGGAGAACCTGCGGCTTGGGGCCTATGCCCAGCGGGCGCGGGCAGGGGAGGCGCGTCAGCGTGACTTCATCTTTGACCTGTTCCCGAAGCTTGCCGAACGGCGGGCCCAGCAGGTCGGCACCATGTCCGGCGGCGAGCAGCAGATGGTCGCCATCGGCCGGGCGCTGATGTCCAACCCGGATCTCCTGATGCTGGACGAGCCAAGCCTTGGCCTTGCTCCGGTTGTCGTCGGCGAACTGTTCCAGGCCCTTGGCCGGGTACGCGATGCCGGCGTCTCCGTCCTGCTCGTGGAACAGAACGTCAGCCTGTCGCTGGCGCTCGCCTCGCGGGGCTACCTGATGGAGGTCGGCCGGCTGGTCGGCGAGGGATCGGCTGCCGATCTCAAGGCCGATCCGGCGGTCCAGCGCGCCTTCCTCGGCCTCACTCACTGACCCGTCAGCCGGGGGCCGATGTCACCGGTGCCCCGGCTCTGATACTTCCCATGACATGCACTGACCTCAAGGACAAAACCATGGATGCTCTTGGACTTCTGATCGGCGCGGACGACACCCAGTCCTCCGACGGCCGGACTTTCGAGCGGCGCAACCCGATCACCGGCGACGTCGCCACCCGTGTCGCAGCGGCCACCATCGAGGATGCGCAGCTTGCCTGCGACGCCGCCGCTGCCGCCTTCCCGGCCTGGTCCCAGATGGGGCCCGGTCCGCGCCGCAAGATCCTGCTGGCCGCCGCCGACGCGCTTTCCGCCCGGGCGGACGATTTCGTCCGCTCGATGGCTGACGAGATCGGGGCTACCGAAGGCTGGGCCCGGTTCAACGTCTATCTCGCCTCCGAAATGCTGCGCGAGGCCGCATCCCTGACGACGCAGATCGCCGGCGAGATTATCCCGTCCAACCGCCCGGGCAGCATGGCCATGGCCATGCGCCAGCCGGTCGGCGTGGTGCTCTCGATGGCGCCGTGGAACGCGCCCGTCATCCTCGGCGTCCGCTCGCTGGCCACACCGCTAGCCTGCGGCAACACCGTCGTCATGAAGACCTCGGAAATCTGCCCGCGCACCCATCGCCTGATCATCGACGCGCTGCAGGCCGGCGGCATTCCGCATGGCGTGCTCAACGCCATTTCCAATGCGCCGGACGACGCGCCGCAGATCGTCGAGGCCCTCATCGCCCATCCGGCGGTGCGCCGCGTCAACTTCACCGGCTCGACCCGTGTCGGCCGGATCATCGCGGAAATGTGCGGCCGCAACCTCAAGCCGGCCCTGCTGGAGCTGGGCGGCAAGGCGCCGTTCCTGGTGCTCGACGACGCCGATCTCGATGCCGCCGTCGATGCGGCGGCCTTCGGCGCCTACATGAACCAGGGCCAGATCTGCATGTCGACCGAACGCATCATCGTCGATGAAAAGGTCGCAGATGCCTTCATCGCCAAGCTGACGGCCAAGGCCCGCTCGCTCAAGGCCGGCGATCCGCGCGAGGGCAAGACCCCGCTCGGCGCGGTGGTCGATGCCCATGCGGCGCGGCGCATCCAGGACCTGATCAAGGACGCCACCGCCAAGGGCGCGGTGCTGGCCGCCGGCGGCGGCGTGCAGGGTGCCGTGATGGAGGCGACACTGCTCGACCGGGTCAACCCGACCATGCACATCTACGGCCAGGAAAGCTTCGGCCCCGTCGCCGTGGTGGTGCGTGTCGATGGCATCGACGAGGCGGTGCGCATCGCCAATGACACGGAATACGGCCTCTCGGCCGCCGTGTTCGGCCGTGACATCACCCGCGCCATGCAGGTCGCCCGCCGCATCGAATCCGGCATCTGCCACATCAACGGTCCGACCGTGCATGACGAGGCGCAGATGCCCTTCGGCGGCGTCAAGGACAGCGGCTACGGCCGCTTCGGCGGCAAGGCAGGCATTGCCGAGTTCACCGAACTGCGCTGGATCACCATCCAGGACGGCCCGATTCACTATCCGTTCTGACGCATTGGCAAAAGGGCAGGGGAGGCGGCAGTACAGCAGCCCTTTCGTGAGTGTAGTCGCGGCCTCTCCGCCCCCCTCCCCCTTGTGGGGAGGGGTTGGGGGTGGGGGGCGCGGACTCAAATCCAAGGTGCTGACTTTCCTGACCAGGCTTGCGTGAGACGCTTTGCGATCTGATGCCTGCCCGCTCCCCCATTGCCCCAAGATCCCAACTGCCCAACTTCACGGGAGAATAGAAAATGAAACTGAACCAGAAGACCGCCATCATCACAGGCGGCGCCGGCAGTCTGGGGCTCGCAGCGGCCCGCCTGTTCCTCGAGGAGGGAGCGCGCGTGGTTCTGGTCGATCTCTCGCAGGAGGCCCTTGAAACCGCACGGGCGAGCCTTCCAGCCGGCGACGTTCTGACCGTTGCCGCCGACGTCGGCTCGGAAGCGGCGACGAAGGCCTACATCGATGCGGCAGTTGCAGCCTTTGGTCCCATCGACATCTTCTTTTCCAATGCCGGCAACTTCGGCGAGGTCCGGCCGATCGCCGACTATGCGCTGGACGTGTTCGAATCCGTCCAGCGGGTCCACGTCACCGGCGCGTTCCTTGGCGCCAAACACGCCACGCCAAGGATGCGCGACGGCGGCAGCTTCATCATCACCTCGTCGGTTGCCGCCACCCGCGGTGATCCGGGCGTCTATGCTTACATTACCGCCAAGCATGCCCAGATCGGGCTGATGCGCTGTCTGGCCAAGGAACTGGCGCCGCGCCGGATCCGGGTCAACTCCGTCCACCCCGGCCCCCTCGACAACGGGTTCCAGCATGCGGTTGAGGCCGGTCTCAGCCGGGAGCTGGGGATTGATGGCACGGCCATGTTCAACTCCCTCATCCCGCTCGGCCGCCATGGCCTGCCGGAGGAGGTGGCGCGCTCGGTGCTTTATCTTGCGAGCGACGACAGCAGCTTCACCACGGGAGCGATGCTGATGGTCGATGGCGGCATGAGCGTCTGATCAGGGTGAGAAAATGATGGCAAAGGCGACCGGCGTACCCTCGGGTGCGCTGTGGCCGGCCCATTATGTCTTACGCTACAGGAAAGCTGCAAAAAATATCGCGCAATGTCGGTCCTGGTGTAACGCGCAGGAACGGATGGCCTTGGGGATTTGCCGGGAATATCCGGGAGTTCGCGGGAAGTGGCGGTTTTCTGCGGGTTCAAACGGCCTTCGATGCGGCTTGTGAAGGCCGGGCGCGCGGGATCGGATGGCACTCAAGGTGCTGCGGTGGGCCAGCTGGACGAAAAGGACATGGAAAGCAGCCGGCATGCGCATTCGGCGTGGGAACAGGGAATGGGGGCTAACTCCCCCGTTCCCGTCGGCGGTTCAGGCGCGCATTTTCAAGCTGCGCTGATCCCTTGGCCGTAAATTGCAGCGTTGTGGTGGGAACCCTCGTCGCCATTCCATATGACACATTATGCGAATCCCGACACATTGGCCCTACATTTGTGGGCCGTCTCAGACCGCAGCTTCCCTACCGATTTCCCTGTGGTAGGCTACGCCGGTCACGAGCGAGATCGCATAGCGCGCCGTGGCTTCCCTGCCGATTTCCCTGTGGTAGGCTCATGGGGCTGGCGGTGTCGCGGTGGTCCTGGCCGTGGCTTCCCTACCGATTTCCCTGTGGTAGGCTATCCGCAGACGGCACAGGTCATCAACGGTCGCCGTGGCTTCCCTACCGATTTCCCTGTGGTAGGCTGGCGACCAGCGCGGCGAGCACCCTGGCGACGCCGTGGCTTCCCTACCGATTTCCCTGTGGTAGGCTCGACCGGCCAATTGACCGTGTCGTGATCGAGCCGTGGCTTCCCTACCGATTTCCCTGTGGTAGGCTTGGCGCTGTTCCGGCTCGCTGCGCTGCAGGGCCGTGGCTTCCCTACCGATTTCCCTGTGGTAGGCTGTGCCGCCCGCATTGGCGATGACGACCGCCGCCGTGGCTTCCCTACCGATTTCCCTGTGGTAGGCTTCGCGTCCACCGCCTCCATCGTGCCGGTAAGCCGTGGCTTCCCTACCGATTTCCCTGTGGTAGGCTCAGCACCGGCTTGACGAAGCGCCTTGCGACGCCGTGGCTTCCCTACCGATTTCCCTGTGGTAGGCTTCACGCCGGACGCCGTAGAGCGCCAGCCGCGCCGTGGCTTCCCTACCGATTTCCCTGTGGTAGGCTCTACGGATGAGGATGGGGAGACTGGTATGTGCCGTGGCTTCCCTACCGATTTCCCTGTGGTAGGCTCAGAACCCGGAATATGCGCCGATGCTTAAGGCCGTGGCTTCCCTACCGATTTCCCTGTGGTAGGCTGCGTGATGTCCGCGCTCGTCAGCATCTCCGGCCGTGGCTTCCCTACCGATTTCCCTGTGGTAGGCTTGATCTGGATTGCCATCACTCACCTGCCTTGCCGTGGCTTCCCTACCGATTTCCCTGTGGTAGGCTCGTTCAATGCAGGCTGTCGCGTGGCGAGACGCCGTGGCTTCCCTACCGATTTCCCTGTGGTAGGCTGGATCGGTGGACTCCGGCATCAGCCAGTATGCCGTGGCTTCCCTACCGATTTCCCTGTGGTAGGCTACTTGATCACGCTTGCCGTGGCGCGGAAGTGCCGTGGCTTCCCTACCGATTTCCCTGTGGTAGGCTTGTCGAGCCTGCTGGACGTGCTGCACAAGGGCCGTGGCTTCCCTACCGATTTCCCTGTGGTAGGCTTGATCCGTCTGGCCACGCGCCTGGCGAATGGCCGTGGCTTCCCTACCGATTTCCCTGTGGTAGGCTAAAGTCTCGCGGCGCTGGTCTTTCAGCTCGGCCGTGGCTTCCCTACCGATTTCCCTGTGGTAGGCTCCTGGCCTGCATCCAACGCGCGCGCCCCATGCCGTGGCTTCCCTACCGATTTCCCTGTGGTAGGCTTCCCCCAGCTTGTTCACGACCACCGTGCGCGCCGTGGCTTCCCTACCGATTTCCCTGTGGTAGGCTATTTGGGTCCTGGCCGGCTACTGACCGCAGGCCGTGGCTTCCCTACCGATTTCCCTGTGGTAGGCTGCAACCGTCCAGCCCATGCCCGTGGCATCGGCCGTGGCTTCCCTACCGATTTCCCTGTGGTAGGCTATTTCGTCTTGTCGGCCACCTCGCCGAGCAGCCGTGGCTTCCCTACCGATTTCCCTGTGGTAGGCTCCGCGAAGCGGGCTGTGGCTGAAGATCGCAGCCGTGGCTTCCCTACCGATTTCCCTGTGGTAGGCTCTGCTGCTGATCTTGCAGCGCTCGGCGTCAGCCGTGGCTTCCCTACCGATTTCCCTGTGGTAGGCTGGTACTCGAGAGCACCCCATTCGGCGCGCTGCCGTGGCTTCCCTACCGATTTCCCTGTGGTAGGCTAAGCCCCCGCGCGTGCTGCCGCTCGAGGATGCCGTGGCTTCCCTACCGATTTCCCTGTGGTAGGCTTTCGGAGACATGGACCCCCAGCAGCTGGGCGGCCGTGGCTTCCCTACCGATTTCCCTGTGGTAGGCTGTCAACGCCGGACGACTGGAAAGACGGCGCGCCGTGGCTTCCCTACCGATTTCCCTGTGGTAGGCTGCTGTCACCGATCGGCAAACGCGAGGCGGTGCCGTGGCTTCCCTACCGATTTCCCTGTGGTAGGCTGAGGAGCATTCGGCGCCGGCCAAAGCGACCGCCGTGGCTTCCCTACCGATTTCCCTGTGGTAGGCTCACTCCGGCGCAATGCGTTGTTTTGTCGATACAAAAGGCTTCTAGGACGAAAAGAAAATCATAGGAGAACAAGCTGTTCACTCGCCTTGCGCTCGGTTTTGGTTGATTCGCCAACAAGCAGTTGCATTCGTGCATATTGCTTGTCCGTGATCTGCAGCGTACGCACGCTGCCCTTCGGAGGCAGGTTGGTTTTGATGCGCTTGAGGTGCTTTTCCACACCTTCCTCCGCACGGCAAATTCGCGCGTACACCGAGAACTGAATCATTAGGAATCCATCCCGTTTCAGGAAGTTGCGAAAGCGGGTCGCATTGCCACGTTCCTTTTTTGTCGTAACCGGCAGATCGAAAAACACCATCAGCCACATGAACCGGATGTCCTTGTTCATTGGCGCGGGCTGACCGGGAGTTTGGGCAGGTCCAGCAAGTCTGCGGAGCCATGTTCAAGCGCCTGAAGCAGGCTTTGCGCGACGATCTCCGTGGCATTTAGCAAGCTCATTTTGCCACCTGTCATCACGACATCGATCAGTGGCAGGCCGCCAAGCTTTTGCCGGTCTTGCCGTGTCAACGGGTCGAAAGCAGCCCGATCCTCGCAGATTCCGGCAACGGTCAAATCGACAAATGGGCGGAAAGGCTCAATCAGGTCATCAGCTAGGTTGAATGCATTTGCCTGACTGGCG
Organism: Pannonibacter carbonis; assembly: GCF_003012935.1. Lineage (GTDB taxonomy): Bacteria > Pseudomonadota > Alphaproteobacteria > Rhizobiales > Stappiaceae > Pannonibacter > Pannonibacter carbonis. The sequence continues at coordinate 418,497 of NZ_PUDR01000003.1, forward strand.
TGGTGCAGCCCGAGGGCGGGAATAAGCCCAGTTGCGGCAATCGCGCGAGCCAGACATCCGCGCACCACCGCATAGCCATAGTTCAAGGTCTTGTTGCGCAGATCTGACTCGTCGCCACGCGAAAAATCCCGAAACATGCACTGCCAGTAAGCGCGTGCGGCCTGCGCCTCGATGTTATCCGGATCACCGGATCGGACGCGGGTCGCCATTTCGGTCAAGGGCGCGCCCAAGCGTTCGAGGGTCTCAAGGGCCGCCGCCTGGTTGATGATCTTGCGGTGAACGATCCGCTGCCAGAGACGCTTCTTGAGAGGCGTTCCGACACCAATCTGAAGCTCTGTAACGGCCGCCTGCTTGTAATGCCGGTGATAGGGCAGTGTCACAGCGCTCGGCATATGCTGCCGGTCACTTGTCAAAACGACGGCTCCCGCTTCCGCGAGCGCGGCCAGCAAAGCGGCACTGAGTGTGGTCTGGTGATTGTCGATGATCACCCAGGCGATGTCCTCTATCGCCAAGCGTGTTTCGCCGTCCTCCTGTGAAACCACAAGCTGGGCCGCTGCCATGGACAGCCGCGCAGGGTTTGTCAGATGCACGCCTTTCCACGCCATGTCCGCTTTTCCTTTGAGACCAAGAACTGGTTTCCAATGCGGTCAACGAAGTATTTCTCAAATTCAAGAGCCGTTGTCGTCGATATTCTGTAATTGTCTCCGCCACTGGGAGGCATTAGGACGATACGACCATCACGTGTATCGAAACTTTTATAGTAACCGATGTGTGTTTTTTCTTCGCTATCGACTATTTTCATTAATGTATTTTTGTGAATTGAAAACTTGAATTGCATGTCCTCGGACAATTTCGGCCAAGGTGCAGAGCTTTTGCTTCGTTTGAAATATCGATCTGGAACGTGCTCCTGTATTTTGAAATCGAACCGATATATTGGAATGAATCTATACTGGGTTATTCCACGAGTTGACACTTCGCAAAAAACATCAAGACGAACGATAGCGTCTCTGCCCGCAGTCCCTCCTCTAACTGAAATCCCGGGCTTGTTGCTCGTCAGCAGTCTAATCTTCCTGACCGGGTCCCCTTTTGGAGACAAGGGGAGGGCGTCTTTTGGCTTTCCGGCTTCAATCCAGGCCTTGAGGCTGTCGACCAACTGATCGCGCAACTTCCCGGGATCGACAATTTTGCCATAGGGTTTCGGGACAGGGATACGGTCGAGGTCGCCGATCTTGAGATCTTCGATCGCCTTGCGTTCAAAGACCTTGGCCTCACCGTCGATCTCGCGGATCTGCCGGATTGTGGCGTCATGGCCCTTTCCACGTATCCGACCGCTTTCCGGCCGCGACACAAACACCGCCTGGACGATGGCTGCGACTTCGCTCCGGAACTCGCTGGGTGTTCCCCAAGGCGCTGGCAGGCCACGCAGTTCGAATTTCTCACCCTTGATCTCCGCTGCCTTGGCCAGTGCGGTGGCCCGCTGCAGCAGGCTTTCGCTGCACAGCGCCGTCACAATGGCGTCAAGTGCGTGGTGCCGGTCGTCTTCACGACGTTCGCCATCCGCGTTCTTCTTCAGGCTTTCCAAACCCCAGGCGCGGCGCAGAGCTGCCGTGAGTGCCCCTGGCCGCGCAAACACCCTGCGCTCGGCCCCGCTTTCGCGTGCAAGATTCGGAAATGCGTTCTTCAGGTGTGCCAGAACCACTTTCAATGCGAAGCGCGTGTCATTCAGGTTCCGGCTTCTGAAAGCTTCTTCCCGGTCTGAAGCGTTGCGGATCAGGTAGTTGCGCTTCTTGAGGCCTTTCAGTGTCCTGTTGCTCTCGACTTCAGCCTGGAAACGTTCCCAGTCTTCTGGCTGTTCCGCCGATTTCCACTCGTAGGGCGTCCTGTTCTTTTTGTCTGCGTTCGCCTTCGTGAAGCACAGGGTCTTGTTGACAAAGCTGTCGTCGCCAAACCGGCTCCAGGGCAGAATATGATCGACTTGAACGGTGTTGTCGGTGGCGAGCACCGCTTGAAGCGGAATTGCCCTGCCGGAGTAAAGGCACCGCCCATTCTGTTCCTTCCACAGCTCATAGCGCAGAACATCTTCGCTTCGAAGTGTCGAGGCCTTCTTGCCGAGTTGGTCCGCCAGCTCTTCTGCGGCCCTGTTGCGCTCATCAGTCCGCTTGTTGATGCCGTTTTCTATCTTGCGCCGTTCTTCGCCGCTTTTGCCAACATCCCGCGCCATTTCCACATGCACACGGTCGAACGGCCCGAAGGCTTGGGAGACTGCCTTGACCTGCTTGAGGATTTCCCTGGCCGCCTTCTGCGCAACGGGCGAGCCGATTGCCGACAGATCCATGGCAGTGTGTTCGCTGTGGCTCCACCCCAGTTCTGCGCAGGCGTCAGAATAGACCAAGCCACGCTCCATCGGGTCGCACAGAGCCCTTGCCGCGGCTGCGGACAAGGCGGCCGCGCCCTTGAAGGCATCGAAGACGCCCTCACGCGCCGCCTGGAGCAAGGCGGAAGCCGCCGCTGCTGGCAGACCGGAGGCTTGAAGCCCCGTCTCGATGTCGCCAAGGTCCTCGTTGAAGGCAATTGTTGCCGTCGCCTCGTCAAGGGGAGCTCCCTTTTCGAGTAGCGCAAAGGTTTCAACCTCGCCAATCGCCGGGATCAACACATCCAGCAGTGTTTTTGTGCCCTCCAGCGCGGCTCCGGTGCGCCGGGCGACATCTCTTTTTTCGATGTCCGGACCCACGCCATCAAAACGGTCTGTTTCCGCCAAGCCGAGCTTTGTCCGCAAAGCCTTGAAGGTCAGGCTTTTGGTGCGCGCATAGCCAGACAGCGCCCTTGCGATTTCGTCGGGGGTGAGGGCACGCCGGCCATTGGCCGTTATCAGCCGCAGATTGGTCAGCCTGGAGAGCAATCGAAACCGTTCGAATGACGGTGCAAAGACGCTTGCACGCTTGTGACCGGGAAGGAACGGGCAATCTCCCACCAGCCTGAGGCTGCCTTGCAACGGTCGTTGAGAAAACGCCAATTCCGAAAAAGCTGCCTCCAGTGCGTCTGTGGCATGGGGATTGCCATACCGCTTTTGTGCCGCAAACAACTTGCGAGCCTCTGCTTCCTGGTCCGCACGGAGGATCGACCGGGTATAGTCCCCGCTGCGATTGCGCTTGCGGTCGGTGAATGCGTCATCGCGGGCGAACATTTCGCCGATGGTGCGCCACTTTTGTGACTTCTCCCGCGTGGCTTCTATGCTGGCCAGAACCTTCTGGTCTTCACTGGCCTTGTTTGACTCTGCTCCCTTGCGATTGGACCGGAAGCCGCGGTGGCGGGCGATGTGTCCCAGCGCCAGCGCCAGTTCCCGAGAAGTCAGTTTTCGATCAAGTCCTTCAGCACGAAGGGACCAGGGATCCTTGTCACCAGCTTCCGCCGCCAGGGCTTCGCGATCGCCTGACGGCAGAAGGCCTGACACGTGAAACAGCTTCCTGATGTCCGCCATTCGCTTGGCACGCCTGCGTATGGTTCGCCTCTGCCCCCGGAAGAGACGGCGATCGGCATTTTTGAGTTTGGGGCCACTTTGTGTTGCTTCCTCGGGGGAATCGAACATCCGCGTTCCTGCGGCAACTATTCGTTGGTTCTCAAGGTCGACAACTGCCCAGCCAATGCTGGAGATACCGCCGTCGATGCCGAGAATGCGCATGGTAGAAACTCCAAAAAATACACGTTGGAGTCATGCTATTCGGTTGACATGCCAAATCAATCGGTTAATTGTCGGTGCAGGGAAATCGGTAGGAAAGCCACGGCAAGTGGTTTTATTATCACGAAGGTTCACACCCCGCTCGGCTTGCCGGGCGGGGTGTTCCTGTTTGTTTTTTGCGAGCTGCGGTGGTTTGGCGAACGTCGTTCAGCGATTTGGATTTCAGCTGACCGCTAGAGCTGGAATGGGTGCCCAGATGTCGTGCAGTTAGAGTTCAGATTGCAAATCTTGACAATACAACCAATGCGGGTTTAAGCTCGAGCCACAGCATCAGGTGCTCTTGCCGCACTCCTGACCACGGTCAAGCCTCGCGTTTCCCGGAACCGGGTTCGTTCAGGGCTTGGTTCAAGGTTTTAGTGAGGTGGGTTTCCAGCCAGGGCAGGAGGCTTTGAAGCTCGAGCGCATCGGCGGGGTCCTCGGCCTTGGCCAGCAAAAGGTTGTAGGCGCGGGCGAGTTCCTCGGCGCGGGCATCGGCGGGCAAACGGATCTGCGCGCGGGCGTGGGCGCGCTCGAGGATGCGGGCGACTTGCCTGAAGAGATCGGGATTGATCGCGGGGGAGACGCGCTGGAGCTCAGGTTGCCCAGCCGGGCTGTCTGGCCTTGCAGGGGCGCCATTGCCCGTCAAGAGCCAGTGTATGTCAACGCCCAACTCGTCCATCAGTTGCGCCAGAAGGCTGGTGTCCGGGGTTCGGTCACCGCGCTCGTATGTCGCATAGGTTGAATCCGAGATGCCGAGTTTTGCGCAGAACTCGGCGCGCGTCAGGTCTCCACGGATTGAGACAAGCCTTTGAGCTAACTCTGTTTTCGGTTTTGAAGGCCGCGCCATTAATTTTAATGCACACTATAGTGTATAAATCCGCTTCAAAAGCACACTAATGTGTGTATACTCCCCTTGGTTGCGAGTTTCCCGAACTCGAAAACGCCGGTCAGACCGGCGCATTCATTCCTGATCCGATGGCTGCCTTCAGGGACTGAGCTCCCACAAGGGCGGCTGCGATGGAGGCTGGCATGGCAGGGGCGCAGATCCAGGACAGACACTCATCACAGCTCGACCGGCATGCGATCCGGGCTGATGTGATGCGGGAAGGGCGGCAGCGCTTTGGCGCCGGCTTCACGCTGCAGTTCCTGTCCTGGGCCTATGGCGAACAGCTGTCCACGGTCTCCGACGCGCTTCGGGCCGATCCCCAGAGCCGACGCGGCAAGATCATCGTCGCGCATTTCCTGGAGGCCGATCCGCAGGATCTGTGGCCGGAGGACCAATGGGGCTCGATGCTGCGCACCTACCACCCGAGTCTCCGCCTGAACGCTACACCGTCCGCTTTCCAAAAGGCCAGACAAAACAACTCCACCCGCCAGACGCGGGAGGCCGCGTAATGGCTGCGTCCCGTCCGCACACCGACCACCCCCGGACGGAGGAGGGCTGGGCCCTTGCCGACGTGGCGCCCGGTGCGGTCCGGGTCCCGGATACGCGCCTGAGAGCGCTCGATCCGGACTGGGCAGCCGCCCTTGCGGCCATGATGTCGGAAAGCGGCCAAAACACGCCGATCGATGTGGTGCGCGCCGGGGCCGGGTTTGTGCTGGTCGCTGGGCTGCACCGGCTGGAGGCCGCCAAACGGTTGAAGTGGCGCACGATCCGCGTGCAGATCCTGCCGCCGGAGGCCATGACAACCGGGGCCGAGACAGCCGGGTCCGAGGCGACAGCCCCAGAGGCGGGTGACGCGCTCCGCCAACACGAGATCCTCGACAATCTGGCACGCAAGGACCTCAACGCGCTCGAACGCTGCGCAGGCCTTGCCGAGCTGAAGCAGGTTCACGAACGGCTCTATCCGCAAACCCGCAAGGGCGGCGACCGAAAGAGCCAGACCTTTCAGGACACGAACAGAAATCAAACGGCAATCTTTGCCTTTTGCCACCACGCAGCCGATGCAACAGGCCTGTCGGACCGGGCGGTGCGGCTGGCCATCGCCATCTGGCAAGGCCTGTCGGCCGACAGCCGGAAGCGCCTCAAAGGCACTCCGACCGCGGAGAAGCAGAGCGAACTCAAGGCGCTGTCGGATCTGGCGCCGGACATCCAGTCGAAGGTCCTGGATCTGATCCTGGCACCGGTGCCCAAGGCGGCCTCGGTGGCCGATGCGCTGGTGATCGTTGCCGGACGTCCGCCGCTGAGTGTCAACGAGCGACTGTTCAAAAGCGTTTCAAACAGCCTGTCAAAACTGAACTCAAGTGGCCGGGCCGCCGTGTTCCGGCAGCACAGGGCCGAAATCCTTGATCTCGCCCGGCGGGAGGGATGGTTCGATGCGTAAACCCCGCGACCCCTACACGATCGACATGTTCACCGGCTGGACGCCGCCCCGGGTCTCCGTCGGCTTCGAGCCCGGATCCATACCGGGCAAGTGCCTGTCGTCGCGCATCAGCCGGGCCGTCGCGAAGGCGCTCCGGGACTGCGGCAAGGACCGGGCGACCATCGCCGGGCAAATGTCGGAACGGCTCGGGACACCGGTTTCGACCGCCATGCTCGACGCCTATGCCTCGGAAGCCAAGTCCGACCACAACATCTCCGTGGAACGTCTGATCGCCCTGATCCATGCCACCGGCAAGACCGAGTTGCTCGGGTTTCTGGCCGATCTGTTCGACCTGGCGGTGATCCCCAAGCGCTATGAAAATGTCATCGAGCTGGCCCTGATCGAGGATCACAAGCGTGAGATCGAGGGCCGGGCCCGTTATCTCCAGGCCAAGATCCGGAGCGCGCAATGAAGCTCTGGCATACCGCCCAGGACCTCGCCGATCTAAAACTTGACGGCTTTCCGGGAACCAAACGCGGTGTGCACAAGGTTATCGAACGGGATGGCTGGAGTGAGACGGCACTATGCCGGCGCCGGGCCGGATCGCTCGGAGGCGGCGGCTTCGAATATCACATCGACCTCCTGCCGCTGCCGCAGAAACTGAGTTATGCGGCCCGGTTCATTGCGGTCGAGCCGGACGATTTCCGGTGCGAGACCAACGAAGGCCTGACCATCCGGGAGCGGACCACGCGCGATGCAAGGCTGATCGTGCTCAAAGTCGCCGAGCGGTTCCACAAGCAATCCGGGATGGGCCAGGCGGTGAGCGATCACCTGTTTTCACAGGCATTTCACGCTGGACAGGTCGCACTGCCGGAATGGGTTCACGCTGAATTCACGTCCCTGTCCCGGCGCACGCTCAGCCGCTGGCGCTCCCACCTCAAACGGGATCTCAACCGGCTCGGTTCTGATCCGTCCCTTGCGCGCAAGGGCAAGGGGATCCTTGACCTCGCCGAACAGGGACGCCTCAGGGCCTGGTGTCTGGCCCTTCATGCCAGCAACCAGTTTCTAGCGGCCAAGCACATCCGCAATGCCGCGCTCGCCGAATTCGGTCCGACCGTGCTCGTCGACACGAGCCGGGGCCAGCGGCGGGTGGCCATGCCCCCGCTCAGAACCTTTCAGGATGCGCTGAAGCGCTGGAAGGACCTCAACCGCAACGCGCTGCTGAAAATCACCGATCCGGATGCCTACAAGTCCAGCATCCGGTTTGCCGCCACCGGCGCCAACCGGATGGAGCGGCTCAACCAGGTCTGGGAGATCGACGCCTCGCCCGTGGACGTGATGACGACCGACGGACGCAAGACGCTCTATGCGGCCATCGACCTCTATTCGCGCCGGTGCCTGCTTCTGATCTCCGACACGCCGCGCGCGGCCGCCGTAGGCCTGATGTTGCGCCGGTGTCTGCTCGCCTGGGGTGTCCCGGAAGCGATCAGGACCGACAATGGCTCCGATTTCGTTGCCAAAGCCACCAGGCGCCTGCTCGATGCGCTCGGTATCGAACATGATCCCTCGTCGCCTTACAGCCCCGAGCAAAAAGGCACGGTGGAGCGGCTGATCGGCACGTTCCAGCGCGACTGCGCCGCGACACTGCCCGGGTTTGTCGGCCATTCGGTCGCCGACCGGAAGGTGATCGAAGCGCGCAAGGCCTTCTCGGCGCGGCTTGGCACGGACGATGCCAAGCTCTTCAACGTCGAATTGTCCGGTGCCGACCTCCAGGCCGAGGCCGATCGCTGGGCTGCCGAACAATACGCCCACACCCCCCACGCCGGGCTCAAGGGAAAGACCCCCTTCGAGGCGGCGACCGCCTGGACCGGTGATCTGCGGATGATCAAGGAGCCGGGCGTGCTCGATGTTCTGCTAGCGCCGATTGCCGGCCAGGATGGATTGCGCCGGGTCACCAGGCTCGGCATCAGGGTCGACGGCAGTCAGTATCTGACCGGCGATGTCATGCCGGGCCGGGACGTGCTGTGCCGCCACAATCCGGATGACCTTGGCCGGCTCTGGCTGTTCGAACCGGACGGCGAAACCTATCTCGGCGAAGCGCTTGCGCCGGATCTGGCCGGACTTGATCCGGCCGCGATCATCCTGGAAGTCCGCGCCCGGCAAAAGGCGCTGGAAACGGAAGCGCTTGCCGACATCCGAAAAGCCAAACGCCGGATTACACCGCGCACGGTGGCCGAGGCGCAACGGGCCGCCTATCAGACAAACGCCGACATTCTGGCGTTTCCCAAGGCCGGGACGCCGCATGAAACGCCGCAATCACTCGCCGCAAGGGCCGCCAAGCATCCTCCGGCGGCTAAGCCGCTCTCGGAACGGGAAGCTGCCGTCCTTGACCGGCTGACGCGGTCAGAAACGCCGGCTGGCCCGACGAAACGCCACGCTGCAACACCCGCCGGAACAGCCCTCGATACACCGGAAGACCGGTTCAAGCGGGCGCTGCAACTGGAGGCGCGGCTTGCCGAGGGCACACCGCTTGCCGACCGGGACGCGCTGTGGCTCACCGGCTACCAGGCCGGGGCCGAATACCGTGCCCGCAAGCTCCTGAGCCAGCATGGCGCGCAAACCATCAGAGGACCGAGGAGACCCGGATGACGCAAAGCCTGAACCAAGCTCCCGACAACGCCGGCGGACTGGCCGCCCTGAAGAATGTCGCAAGGTTCCTGACCCTGGTGGAGCTGTTGCGGGCCCGCGGGCCGCATCTGCCTGGCATCGGGGTGTTCCATGGCTATTCGGGCTACGGGAAAACCTATTCGGCGATCTATGCGCAGAACGTGACCGGCGCGCTGCGGGTCGAGGTGGGCGACAGCTGGACGCGTAAGAAGCTCCTGGAGAACATCCTGAAGGAGGCCGGCCACCAGCCGCGACGCGGCTCGATTGCCGACCTGACCGAACAGACGATCCTGGCGCTTGGCGATGATTTCGACCGACCGCTGATCATCGACGAGGCGGACAAGCTGGCCGACAAGCACATGCTCGAGCTGATCCGCGAGATCCAGGAACATTCGCAGGTGCCGATGCTGCTGATCGGCGAGGAGTTGCTGCCGCAGAAGCTTCAGAAGGTCGAGCGGGTGCACAACCGGGTGCTGGAATGGGTGCCGGCCGAAAAATGCGATGTCGAGGACACGCGGGCGCTGGCTGACCTGTTCTGCCCGGACCTTGTGCTGGGCGAAGACCTGATCGTCCAGGTGCTGGAGAAATCCGGGGGCAGAGCGCGGCGGATCGTGGTCAACCTCAACCGGATCCGCGAGGCGGCACGCAATGAACGCAGCGGCCGGTTTGGCGGTGCGCTTACGGCCGGCCGCTTCGCTGAAGACTGGTTCTACACCGGCGATCCGCGCGGCCGGATCAAGGGGAGGGCGGCCTGATGTCGATCCAGCTTGAACTGCGCGTCACCAGCGGCAAACCGGTCTACCGGGGACACGACCACTACTGGAGCGTGATCCGGGATCTGGGAAAGGGCGGACGGCTGTTCACCTTCGAGGACATCGATCTGCGCTGCAACGATCTCGACGGCAAGAGCATCAGTGATTTTGTCGGCCGCCTGTGCAAGGCGGGGTATCTCGGCGTGACCGAAACGCTCCACGGTCAGACAGACCAGCCCCGGACGACGAACACGGCGGTCCGGAGGCAGCATGTCTACCGCCTGGTGAAATCGCCGGCGGCTACGCCGATCCTCAACCGGGACGGGTCACCTGGAAAACAGGGGCAGGGTCAGGTCCAGCTCTGGAATGCGATGCGGTCGCTGTCGTCCTTCGACGCGAAGGAGCTCGCAATTGCAGCCAGCACGGCCGATGTCCCGGTCCAGCGAACCACCGCGCTCGCCTATATCAAGCGGCTTGAGACGGCGTCCTATCTCCAGGTCCTGCGGACCGGCAAGGCCGCAAGTCCCGGCATCTGGCGGCTGAAGCCGTCCATGAACACCGGGCCCAAGCCGCCCAAGATCCTGCGGACCAAACTGGTCTATGACGCCAATCTCAAGAAGATCATGGGCACGCTGATCGCCGAGGAGGTGGCGGCATGACCCCGGATCCCACCATGCTGCAGAAGGCGGTCGCCGCCTGGGACCTTGCACCTCCGGACTGGATCCTGGAACTGGCGCGTCTTGCCGATGCCTCCGGTCTCAACGCCTCTGCCCGCCGGCTCGGCTATTCGGCAGCCGTCATCAGCGAAACCATTCGCAACAAGTACCGGGGCGATCTTGCAAGGGTCGAGGCCACCGTGCGCGGCGCGCTCATGGGCGAGACGGTTGTCTGCCCGGTGCTCGGACAAATTGGCCGGGACGCCTGCCTTGCCTGGCAGGCCAAACCGCGTGCGGTGACCAATGCGGTGCGCACACGCGTCTATCGCGCCTGCCGGTCCGGTTGTCCCCATTCCAGACTGAAACGCCAGGACGGGGAGACGCGCAATGCTGAGTGACGATATCACCAACCTGTGCCGGGCGATGTTCATCCAGGCAACCGAGATCGACCAGAGCGATCCGATGCATCAGCAACTGATGCGCTTTGCCGGCCGCTTGCAGGCCTGCCGGGAGCAGGTCCTGCATCTGGAACGGGCCTGCGTGCCCGAGGCTGCACGCCGGCAACTCGTCATCGATCTCAGCGATGACCGGATCGTACCGTTCCCGAAGTTCAAGCGGCCGGTGCCGGATGAAGGAGGAGCGGCATGATTGCCACCGGATACTTCACCAGGCGGGATCTCGCCCTGATCGTCGGTCTTGACCTGATGGAGACCAGCCTTCCGGAAATCGCCGAAGAGCTCGGGCGGAGCGAACTGGATGTTGCAACCGCCCTGGGCCGCGCCCGGTCGATGATCCGCGATCCGTTGATCTGCGGCGCTCTTAAGGCACGGCCCTTGCTGAAACCCGACACGATAGCTTCAGCGCGCAGGCCACCTGTCAGGCGGGTTCCTTCGCCCATTGGCCGCCCGGTCTGTCCCGGCGCACCCGTCAGCGTCACCGCCGCCCTGATGGGCGATCCGGCGCCGGGGCGCAGCGCGCTCGATCACTCGCAAAAGGAGACTGCACATGGACCTTCACGTGAGCGAAACCCAGGACGCTGACGGCGTCCTGACCGTCGGCGGCAAGGACTATATGCTCGATGCCAAGGGCAACCTGATCCCGCTGGAAAACATCAAGCCGCAGCACAAGCTCGAAGACGAGACGGTGCGCAAGATCATCGGCTTCGCCGAGGCGCTCTCGGCGCAGATCGCCCGGTTCAAGGGCCACACCTTTACCGACCTCGGCGATTTCGATGCGCTGCTGCAGCAAGACTATGGCGTCACACGGGGCGGCAGGAAGGGCAACCGGACCTATCAGACGATTGACGGGTGCCGAAAGGTCCAGGTGCAGGTCTCCGATTTCATCGACTTCGGGCCTGAGCTGCAGATCGCCAAGGCATTGATCGATGAATGCCTGACCGAGTGGGCAGCCGACAGCGGGCCGGAAATCCGGGCGATCGTCACCCGGGCCTTCAATACGGACAAGGAAGGCCAGATCAACCGGTCCGAAATCTTCATGCTGATGCGGCTGGATATCGGCGATGCCCGCTGGATCAAGGCAATGGATGCCTTGCGCGATGCCATGCGCATCACCGGCTCCAAGACCTATGTCCGGTTCTACGAACGCGCGCATCCGGATGGCACCTGGCGCGCGATCAGCATCGATCTGGCACGGGTGGTGTGACGGTGCAACGCCCTCAGACCGTCATCCCCGACCTGATCGGGGTACCATCGGCTCGGGAAAGATCGGCGTTTGTTTGTCCTAAACTGGTTTGGGCCTGGACGGCCGTTTTGCGCCGGCCTTGCCGGCAGATGATCCGCTGGATCCCCGATCGGCGTTCGGCGTTCGCCTCACTGGTCGGGGATGACGGCGGAGAGGAGGCGCGCATGAGTGCACAAGGTCTTGGTTTAGCAAAGGATCCAAAGGCATGACGACGCTTGCAAGGATCCATGTCCTCAAGAGACAGGCTGCGCTGGACGAGGACAGCTACCGCGATCTGATGCAGCGGGAGACGGGCAAACGATCGGCCAAGGACCTTACTGCTGCCGAACGGCTGGCCTTCATCGGGGTTCTGAACGGGCTTCAACGCCGGATTGACCGGTCGCCGCGCGAAGGTCTTCAGCCTTATGCCGCGAAACTTCGGGCGCTCTGGATCTCGGGCTATTGGCTCGGGGTGATTTCGGAGCGGTCTGACACGGCGATGCAGGCCTTCCTGAAGCGCCAGACCGGGCTCGACAGCGACCGGTTCCTGCGCAACCCGCAAGACGGGGAAAAGGCCATCGAGGCACTCAAGGACTGGATCCGCCGGAAAACCGGAAACGCGGGCCTGTTCCGGATCGAGGCCGGCCTGCCGGCGCTCTACAATGATCCAAGGTTCCAGGTCGTCCTGCATCTGTGGTCGGAGCTGATTGCCCGCAATGCCGCGCCTTGCAGCACTTTGACCGGCTATCTGATCGACACCTTCGGGCATGGCGATCCGGAACGATTGACCGGCAGCGACTGGGCTGCGGTGCATCAGGGACTTGGGACGATCTCCCGGGGCACGGTATCCCGTGGCGTCAGGGGCAGGCGACCCAGATGAAGACGCTGCCCGCTCCCCTCGGGCCGCCGGCCCACATCGCCCCCTATGTGGAGGTGCTCGGCGAAGCGCTGGCGACCAGGTTCTTTCTGGCATTCGGCGGATCCGAACTGTACCTCCCGCGCCGGCCGGAGCGGTCCATGGTGGTGGAATTGACCGGCCCGGACAAAGCGGCCATGCTCTGCGAACGGCTCGGCCCGGGGATTGTCCGGGTGCCGATCCCCAAGCCCTGGCTTGCCGCCGTTCTGGAACGGGACGGCCAGTCCAAGGCAGCGATCGCCCGGCTGCTGCATGTGGACCAGACCACCGTGCGCCGGTGGGCGGCCCGTGCGAGGGACCGCAACCAGCTCTCGCTTTTCGACCTTTGACGACAGAACAACCGGTGCCATCTGCAAAGCCGGTCTCCCCATGCACCGCCGTGGATGATCTTTTCGCGTCCCTTTCGGCATGGTTGTCCCATCAGTTTCACGAACCGGGACCGAACCATGATCCTGACCGCACGCAGCCTCAAACGCCTTGACGGCGTCCATCCTGACCTGGTGCGGGTGGTCGATCATGCAGCCGGGATCACGACGCAGCCCTTCCAGGTGATCGAAGGCCGGCGCAGCCTCGCCCGGCAGCGCCAGCTGATCAAAAGCGGCGCGTCGAAAACCCTCAACTCCCGGCACCTTTCCGGTCATGCGGTCGATCTGATGGCCATGATCGGCAGCCGGGTCTCGTGGGAGGTGCCGCTCTATTACCGGATCGCCGATGCGATGAAGGCGGCGGCGGACGCGCTGAATGTGCCGATCGAGTGGGGCGGCGACTGGCCGGGCTTCTTTGACGGGCCGCATTTCCAGCTGCCCTGGGGCGCCTATCCGAGAACGGACAACCCGGCCTTGACCGACATGCCGGCCGCAGTTCCGGACCGGGCGGAGGCGCGTGCGTCCAGCCGGCTTGTGATCGGCGACCAGGGCGAAGCCGTCCGGACCCTGCAGGACCGGCTGGTCCGGCGGGGATATGCGCTGGTGCCGGACGGAGACTTCGGACCGAAGACACGGGCCGCCGTGCAGGCGTTTCAGGCCTCTGCCGGGATCACGGCTGACGGGATCGTCGGGCCGATCACCGGCAGGCTCCTGGCGGCGCGCGGCCCTCGGCGCTGAAGCGTTGCTCACCGACCACATGCAATAGGACCTCGACATGACTGAAACAAAGAGCCTTTTCCGATCCAAGACGTTCTGGGGCGCGGCGGTCGCCGTTCTCGGCGCGCTGGCCGGGTTGTTCGGGATCGAAGTCACCGCGGCCGACCAGGCAGAGCTCTCCAGTCTCACGGATCAGGTCTTTGCCGCCTGGGACAGCCTGGCGGTGATCGCAGGCGCGCTGCTGGCCATCTACGGCCGGGTGACGGCGCGCAAGACAATCGGCTGAGGCATGGGATGGCTCGTCGTCCTGAAGGCGCTGACCGCCCTCATTGCCGAAATAGCCGCCACGGTGCGGACCCGGCGGTTGCTTGCGGCCGGCCGGGCAGAGGCCGCCGCGGACAGTCTCAAGGAGGCCATTCATGCGCTTGAACGGGCAAGGGCTGCGGAGCGTGACGTGCGCGCTGGGCTTGATGCTGAGCCTGGCCGGCTGCGAGACGATGACGGGTTCAAAAGAGACGAGCCCGGCGGCGCTGACCCGGCTTGAGAAGTCGGACCGGCGCCCGGTCCTCCTGTGCGGGGCGATCGATCCGATCCGCTGGTCGCCAAGGGACACGGACAGCACCATCCTGCAGTCCAAGGCGCACAATGCCAGATGGCGGGTCCTGTGCGGCCCGGTTCCAGAAAGCCGGTCCGATGCTTCCTGACACGCTGAATGAATGGGCGAGCCTGATTGCCGTGCTGATGTCGCTGGGGGCCATAGTCCATTCCTGGTTGATGTCGAGGGTGAAGGTGAATTCCGAACACCTGAAGGCCGTCGACCAGAAGCTGATCGAACACGACCGGCGGATCCAGTCGGCGGAAAGCGAGCTCAGCCATCTGCCGGCCAAGGATGATGTCCTGGAGCTTAAACTGGCGCTCGCCGAGCTGCGCGGCACGGTCGGGCGGCTGGACGAAAGCCTGTCGGGAGTCTCGCGTACCGTCCACCGGGTCGAGGACTATCTGATGAGGGAGGGGCGATAGATGACTTACGCCGACCACGCGGCCGCCGATTGTCGCCTGATCATCCTCAAGGCGCTTGCGGGCGAGACCGACCACCGGCTCAACGAGACCCTGATCCAGAAGATCCTGGAAAGCTTCGGCCACACCAAACCGCGCGACTATGTACGCACGCAGCTGAACCGCCTGGAGAGCCTTGGGGCCGTCCGGATATCGACAGCCGGATCGGTTCAGGTCGCCGAGCTGCTCGGGCCGGGCCTTGACCATGTGGAGCGCCGGGCGCTGCTCGATGGCGTCCTCAAACCTTCGCCCGGGGCCTGATCATGCCCAAGGTCAAGAAGGGGAGAGGGCGCCTGTCCGCCATCGAGCAGTTGCCACCGGCTTGCGATCCGGTGATTGCCTGGGCTGCGGGTGAACTGCGCGGCCGGGACCGGACCCAGAAGGAGATTTACGAGGAGTTCTTCCTGAAGCTCGAAGCCCTGCAGCAGGAGCATCGCGGTGAGCTGGACTTCGCCATTCCCTCCTTTTCCGCCTTTAACCGCTATGCGATCAAGCTCGCCACTTTGACCCGGCGGCTGGAGGACACGCGGGCGATCGCGGCGAGCATTGCCGAAAAGTTCGATGCGCAGGCGTCCGATGATCTGACGCTGATTGCGGCCGAGGCGATCAAGACCCTGGTCTTCGAGGTGCTGACGGATGCCGGGGAAAGCGGGATCGATCCGAAAGGTGCGCTCAATCTCGCCGGGGCGCTTCGGGCCGCGGCGCAGGCGCAAGGCGTCTCGACCCAGCGCCGCCAGAAGGTCGAAAGCGATTTTGTCAGACGGACGGAGAAGGCCGTCGACCGGGTGGCGAAGGTGAAAGGCCTGACAGCGGACACGGCGGAGGCGATCAAGGCGCAAATCCTGGGCGTTGCCAAACCGGGGGAGGGGGCGGCATGACCGCGCCGCATACCACACTTTTGGCGGCTGCCGACTGGACGGAGCTGCGCCGGGCGTCGATGACGGCCATCGACCGGATCGCGGACCAGGTCGGCCTGCCGAATGTGCTCTTGCCCTATCAGTCCAGGGCCGTCGGTCTTCTGGAAACGACCGCGATCCGGGTGCTGTTCATTGAAAAATCCCGCCGCATCGGCATGACCTGGGGGCTGGCGTCCTATGCGGTGCTGCGCGCTGCCCGGGAAAAGTCTGCGGGCGGCATGGACGCGATGTACATCTCCTATTCCCAGGAGATGACCCGCGAGTTCATCGATGCCTGTGCCATGTGGGCAAGGGCCTATGCGGTGGCAGCGCTCGCCGAGGACGAATTCCTGTTCGAGGACACCGATCCGGCCGATCCGACCCAGACCCGGCACATCCAGGCCTTCCGCATCCGCTTTGCCTCCGGTTTCGAGATCCTGGCCCTGTCGTCCGCGCCCCGGTCGCTGCGCGGCAAGCAGGGTGTCGTCATCATCGACGAGGCGGCTTTCGTCGATCAGCTGGCCGAGCTTCTGAAGGCCGCGCTCGCCTTTTTGATGTGGGGCGGGCAGGTGGTGGTCTGTTCCACCCATGACGGCAGCGACAATCCGTTCAACATCGCCGTCCAGGACATTCTGGCCGGCCGCTCGAAATACGCCCATCTGCGCGTGGATTTGGACGATGCGCTGAAAGACGGGCTTTATGAGCGGATCTGCCTGGTGCAGGGGCGGGCGTGGAACCCGGAGGGCGAAGCCGCATTCCGCAAGGACATCATCGACTTTTACGGCGAGGGCGCGGACGAGGAACTGTTCTGCATTCCCGCCATGGGCTCGGGCACCTGGCTGGCCGCGCCGCTGATCGAGGCGCGCATGAGCGCCGATGCCCCCGTCCTGCGGCTGGATCTGCCGCGCGACTTCCTGCACTTCGACCGGCTTGCCCAGGCCCGCCGTGTTGCACCGTTCCGCGCGGATCTGGACGCGGTGCTTGAAGGGCTCGACCTAAAACCGCTCTATGCCTTCGGCTTCGATTTCGGCCGGGTGTCGGACCTCACCGTCGGCTGTCTTCTTGCCATCGACCGGCGGCTCACCCGCCGCGAAGTGCTGAGTTTCGAATTGCGCGGCGTGCCGGGCGAGGAACAGAAGGCCATCGTCAAAGCCGTTTTGAGCACCGTTCAAAGCCGTCTCGTTGGGGCCGCGTTTGATGCCACCGGCATGGGCTGGACGGTGGCCGAGGACATGGGCCGCAGATTTGGTCTGCGCGAAGATCCGCTTGGGGCCGGTCTCGTCATGCCGGTGCATTTCTCCGAAACCTGGTACCGGCTCGAAATGCCGCCGCTGAAGGCCGCCTTCGAGGACGAAACGCTTTTTCTAGGCAAGGATGCGGATCACCTCTCGGATCTCAGGGCCATCAAGCTCATCCGCGGCATTCCGCGCGTGCCGCCCTTGCGCGAGGGCGAGAAGGGCAGGAAGCGCCATGGCGACTATGCCATCGCGCTGGCGCTGGCGCATTTCGCCAGCCGGATGCAGTGGCGGGAGTTCGGCTATGCGCCGGTGCCGCAGGGGGCGTCACGGTTCGACGAAGGCGCAGCCGACGATCTTGAGCCCCGGGACGGGGCCTTCACGCTGGCCGGATCCCGGCGGAAAGGGCTGTGGTGATGGCAACAGGGCTCGTCGACATGCATGGCCGGCCGATCTCAACCCGCTTGCTCCGGACCGAACAGGCCGGAGCCGAGCTGCGCGCCACGCGCCGCAATGACGCGTTCCATCCAGCCAGCGGACTGACGCCGCAACGGCTGGCGCGGGTCCTGCGGGATTCGATCGACGGCGATCCGGAGCCCTATCTGGCGCTGGCCGAGGACATGGAGGAGCGCAACGAGCACTATGCCGGGGTGCTGGGCACGCGCAAACGCCAGGTGGCGGCGCTGGAGATCACCGTCGAGGCGGCCAGCGACGCGGCCGAGGAGGTGGCGGCGGCCGATCTGGTCCGCGAGGTCACGCAGCGGGACCGGTTCCGCGACGAGCTGATCGACATTCTGGATGCGGTCGGCAAGGGCTTTTCGGCGACGGAAATCCTCTGGGACACGTCCGAGGGCCAATGGCGGCCGAAGGCCTTCAAGTGGCGTGATCCGCGCTGGTTCCGCTTTGACCGGGACGACCCCGAAATCCTTTTACTGCGCGGGGTCAGCCACGACGAGCCGCTCACGCCCTTCGGCTGGATTGTCCATACGGCCAAGGCGAAGTCAGGCCTGCCAATCCGCGGCGGGCTGGCGCGCGGCGCGGCCTGGTCGTTCCTGTTCAAGGCGTTCACGTTGAAGGACTGGGCGATCTTTTCCGAAAGCTATGGCCAGCCGCTGCGGCTCGGCAAATTCGGGCCTGGCGCCACCGAGGAAGACAAGGCCAAGCTGATGCAGGCGGTTGCCGGCATCGCCTCCGACTATGCGGCCATCGTGCCCGAGACCATGGCGATCGACTTCATCGAGGCCAAACTCACCGGCTCTCTGGATCTTTATGAACGGCGGGCCGACTGGCTGGACCGGCAGATCTCCAAGCTGGTGCTGGGCCAGACCGGCACGACGGACGCAATCGCGGGCGGGCATGCGGTTGGCAAGGTCCATGACGAAGTGCGCGCCGACATCGAGGAGGCAGACGCGCGCCAGCTGGCGGCAAGCCTCAACCGCGACCTGGTGCGCCCGCTGGTCGATCTCAATCTGGGGCCGCGTTCTGCCTATCCGGCGATCCGGATCGGGCGGCCGGATGAGGTGGATGTGACGGCGCTGGTGGAGAATGTGGCCAAGCTCGTGCCGCTGGGGCTGAAAGTGGGCATGTCGACCCTGCGCGACCATCTTGGCCTGCCAGATCCGGATCCGGACGAGGAACTGTTAGGAGCACCAATCCAGCACGACCCCGAACTACCGGGCCAAGCGGTCTCGCCGGCCAAGGCTGAGCCCTTGCGGGCCTACGAATTCGGGGCAAAGGCGTTCCGGGCCGGATCCAGGGTTGCGCCTCCGGATGCCATCGACCGGGCCGTGGACGCACTTCTGGAGGAGGGCTGGGAAAAGATGGTCGGGCCGGTGGTCGACGGACTGGACGCAGAGATCGGGGCGGCTGAAACGCTCGAGGAAGTGCGGGCGATCCTGCAACGCCGGGCCAATCACATGGGGCTGACGGCCTTCACCGACACGCTGGCCCGGGCCGCCTTTGCTGCAAGACTTGCCGGCGAAGCGGAGGAGGACCCGGGGTGAGCGTGGAACTCATCCCGTTGCCGCCGCGCGAAGCGATCCGGGCGCTGAAGCTGAGGGGCGGGCGGCTGCACGAGAGCTTTGCCTGGGAAGAGGTCTACGCGGACGACCATGCAGCGATGTTCACGGTTGCCAAGTCCGCCGGTCATTCGATCCTCGAGGACATCTATCATGCGATCACGACGGCGCTGGAGGCGGGGGAGACCCTCGACAGCTTTTCCCGCCGCCTGATGCCGGTGCTGGTGCAAAAGGGCTGGTGGGGCGAAGCGATCGACGTGGACCCGCTGACCGGTGAGCCGGTCCGGGTTCGCCTGGGAAGCTTGCAGCGGCTGCGGACCATCTTCGAGGTCAACATGCGGGTGTCCTTGGCCGCCGGGCACTGGGCGGCGTTCGAACGGACACGGGCAAGCCGGCCTTACCTGCGTTATGTCGCCCTGCAAGACGGGTTGACCCGGCCGGAGCATCTGCGGCTGCACAATCTTGTGCTGCCCCTCGATCATGCCTTTTGGGACATCCATGCGCCGCCCAACGGCTGGAACTGCCGCTGCAGCCTGCAGAGCCTGTCAGAGAGGGATCTGGACCGGCTCAAGCAGGACGGCGAGGCGCTGACGTTCGAGCCGCCGGCGGTGACCCTGCAGCCCTGGACGAACAAGCGGACCGGGGAGGTGCGACAGGTGCCCGAGGGCATCGATCCGGGATGGGATTACAACCCGGGCAAGGCGGGGCACCTTGAGACCGTGCGGCGGCTTGAGGCGCGGGGCGGGCCGGACTTTTCCTCGGTGGAAAATTGACCGTGGCGCAAGCCTCGGCATCTGAGGTTCATCTGCATAGCGCCGATCACTCGACGGCGCTGGGCGCCGTTCAAAGGCCGTTTAACGGCGGCCTGAATGCGCGGGACAGGAGACAGGTGATTGTCCTCGCCTGGATCCTGTCCCGTGAATGCAATGCCAATCCGACCGCCTTGATCGGTCCGGCTCGGTGTGGCCTCAGATCGTCAAGGTGTCGGACCGGAGCCTGCGCTTAGGACGATGCGCTCAGAACGAGCCGGACCAACAGGCCGGTGGCCCAGCCGATGCCGAGGAGGACGAGCCAGGTTGGCCAGCGCGAGAGGCTGAGGATCAGCCAATGCGGCCGGGAGCTCGCCTTTCGTGATGAGCTGTTGTCTGAGTTCTTCATACTGTTCCAGTCCCCGTTGGACCCAAACGCGCATGTACTCTTCCATGGACGTGTTACCGGCCGCCCGAAACTGCTCCGCCGCAGCTTGCGAACCGACATACAACGCCGCGAATGTCGCAAGGAGCTGAACGTTGCTGTCGTCAGACTGGTCCCGCATCCAGCGGATGTACTCAATATCACACATCGAAAGTGCCCCCTGAGGGGGCGACATCGTCGAATCCCCTCAAGGCGCGGCCCGGCTAAAACGCCGGTGATAGTGAGCAGTCAGGCCGCACGATGTAGTCCCCCCATACGCAACGCCGGGCGGGGTGACGCTAAGGTAGTAGATCGGGAGAATCTACCTAAAGTTTTAGTTTGAAGTTTTCTAACCAAGAGTAGATTTGAGGTTGTGTTGTTGTTCGATGCGTTGGTCACAGCAAATGAACCTGACCTGCTGCGCAAGACAACAGGGCGTTTCGACTGAAACCAGACAATCACGCTGCCTGTGGCTTTGGAAACGTATGTCCCGTCTCTGGCCTCGACGGGGGCGGCAGCAGTACCTCCGAAAAAAGGCACGATGCAGCCTTGGACAAACAAAGGGACGGGGGAGGGGCGAGCCGTGCCGAGGGCATCGACCCTCGTCGGGATACCAACCCGGGCCAAGCGGACACCGGGAGACCGTGCGGCGGATCGAGGCGCGGAGCGGGCTGGACTTCGGCGAAGGCGCTTAATCGCCGCCCGCGTGTGAAAAAGGCGCGAACGGCAATGTGGCGGCGGAAGTGTTCCAACAGGCGCCGTTGGGCTGTGCAATGGATCTTGAAAGGGGGGAGGGTGTTCGGCTGGTGGCAGGTTTTACCGGACAGCTGCAGATTACGGTCCAGAGCAGACTCGGTCGCACATCAAATCAACGACCGTTTTGCGCCCCATGGCAGTCTTTCGTCGAGCTACTGCCAACTCCTGAAAGCGGAGGTTCATCGGTTAAATTGGCCGACCTTCAACGAGGAAAGGCCACATAATACACAAGTCGCCTGCAGACAGCAGGCGTTAATCCGATATACTATCGCTACATGCCTCGAAGCCAGAAGAACCGCCGCAAAAGTCCGTCAAAGAGAAAAGAGCCGAAGCTCGAACTCTCTAGCATTGCCATTCAGGAAGAACGCCACGACGAATTCAAGAAGGTCGTCCTGACTGCGGCACGACACAGCGTCGACGAGTTTCCGGCGACACTCGGAATTGTCACGAATGAGCTTCGAAAGTCGGACCCAATAGGGATCGTTTCAACATTCGCGGCTTATGGGCTTCAGACATCGGTAGGACGTGAGGGCGTAAACACCAAATCCCCTCTCATGGACATTCAGCAGCATCACGCAGAGCTGCTGCTCGCGTTGATCATGACCATTCCGTTGGACGAGTGGGGAAATGACCCATTCACACCCGCTGTCATGGAAACGGTGTTCGAGACTGTTCCAAAGATTGCTGAGACGTTCCTGCACAAACGCATCCTAGCCGCAGATGGAATAACAGATAAACAGAAACTTACGGTCCTGTCGCTGCAGGAGCGTATTAGAATTCACACGCAGGCGATCAGGAACTGGGGCTACTACTCTGATGTTATCCGTATCTGTACCGACCTGTACGGACCCCTAGACGATCTCCTTAAGCCGCATTTCGGTTTTGGGGCCTCCGACCTTATTGAGGTGATAGGTGCGGTCGTCAGAGAGTTTGAGCGCAGGCATTCCGAACATTTCACGCGACTTGCGAAGGTCATCCGCTCGCCCAATGTTAGGCAAATGGCTAGGAACTACTACAAATATTTTCCTGAACTTGAAGGTGGTCACGAAGACCTCCTGTCCGTCATACCGCCGGGAGTGACGCTCGACAGCATGATGGGTGTGATCATGGGCCATTGCGATCTCAGGCATTCCGAACGTGCAAGCTTTACGGTCGCTGAAATCGCAAAGCTTTCAGGTAAAACAGAAAGTGTCGTTCAGGCGACCTTTAAGTCTCTGTCTGTGGTTCCGGGCAGTCTGGCTGGAATAAATCCTGACCAACTCTTCCTTGCCAATCCAATGTGGGACGCTCCAGGTATCGAACTTGGCGATAGATTCGTCTTCCCGATCCCGCAAATGGTCTTCAGTCATATCCATCGCGTCATGGCTCGGCTTGCAAGAGAGGCCGATATCAAGAAACAACTTGAAAGCCGCAGGGCCAACTATCTAGAAAGCCAACTCGAAACCACCATGCGAAAAGCTCTGCCGGAAGCGACCATAGTGCCGGCAGCAAAGTGGCAAGTTGGCACCGAGCAATTCGAAACAGATGTTCTCGTCACGCTCGATCGCACCGTCATTATCGCTGAAGCGAAATCCAATCGCCTTACCCCGGAGGGGCTGCGCGGTGCGCCGGATCGTGTGAAGCGCCACGTCTCCGAGATGGTGCTTGCTCCATCTGAGCAGTCTGCGCGCTTAGCGACGCTTATCAGTTCTGCGAAGCAAGGCGATGCCTTAGCCGAAGCGGTTGTTCGCCGGATCGGTATCAATCCCGAAATTGTCGATCAGATCATAAGGATATCGGTGACACTTGATGATTTTTCGGCGCTGAGCTCCGCAGAGGCGGACTTCAAGGAAATCGGTTGGGTCCCGGTCGACCATCAGCTCGCACCCACGATTACAATTGCTGATCTTATTTGCATCGCCGACATTCTTGAAAATCCACTGACTTACCTCCACTATCTTGGTGAGCGGATCTACCTGCAAAAGTCATTCAACCTGTATGGAGATGAACTTGACTTCCTTGGCCTCTACCTTAAGACCGGCTTCAATATCGAACGCTTGAGGCAAGAAGGTTCCATCTTCTCGCCGAGCGGTATGTCCGAGCCGCTAGATCGATACTACATGAGCCGCGATGCGGGAATAGCGCTACCAAAACCGAAGCCACAGCTCGGAACTTTGTTCAGTTCAATTATAAAGCAACTCTACCAGAGCAAAGCGCCGGGCTGGACAACTATCGGTCTACACCTTCTGTCATCGGCTGATCCCAGCGAGCAAAAGAGCATTGAAAGGAACCTGACCAAGTTGCGTGCGATGGTTCGTAAGAATTTCCGCGAACCCGACCACATCTGTTCGCTTCAGGTTCAGCCACCGTTGCAGCGTAAGGCTCGCATAATTTTTTATGCATTTCCTGAGGCTTTGCGTGCGCAATCGCGCGAGGTTATGGAGGACTTGGCTGCGCAAGCCATTGACCACGATCAGGTTGACCACATCGTAGTTTTTGCCCGGTGCACGGACCGTTGGAATCTCCCTTATGAGGCAGTGCTTCTGTTACATCGTCTCCAAGGAGACAGGGCTTCTAGCTCAAGCGCTTAGCCTAACAGGGCCAAACCTGACGTCACCCCTGCGCCGACAGCCGTCATGGTAGCTAAGTTTGCATTCCAAAAACGGGTCTTTGTAGTTTTCTCTGTGGTTGTATCCATCGTTGTCTCCTTTATGTCAGTGTTCTTCAACAGGAAGTACTGTGCTACCAGTGCGGCAGCGTACATCAGGGGGCCGACGGCACAGAGGGTAACAACGGGAATCGAACCCGCACCTGCTAGACCTGTTAGGCTAAACGCTTAGTTCATATTGTAATTTGTCTCCGCAGCAATGGGAACTATGAGCTACTCCCCGACTCTTGGACAGATTTCCGGATGATTTAAGCTACTGCCTGCACCTGCTGATCGGTTTGGGTTGCGTTGAAGTAGACCACGGCGGGTGGTTGTCCGCCATGGGCAGTATGCGGGCG
>NZ_PUDR01000030.1 GCF_003012935.1 Pannonibacter carbonis
CGCCCGCATACTGCCCATGGCGGACAACCACCCGCCGTGGTCTACTTCAACGCAACCCAAACCGATCAGCAGGTGCAGGCAGTAGCTTAAATCATCCGGAAATCTGTCCAAGAGTCGGGGAGTAGCTCAATATGAAGACTTCATGGAAGGCTTCATGCCGAAAGACGGTGGAGGCTTCGAGCTCCATAAGAAGGTGTTTCCGCTGCTTTGCGATGATGCCGCAGAGCTGCCAGATGAAACTTTCGTCTTGGTGATTGATGAGATCAGTCGGTGCGACGTAGCTCGCGTCTTTGGGGAAGCGCTCACATATATGGAAGTCGATAAGCGCGGCCTACCTTGCCTGATGGCATCGGGGAGCATGCACGTCGTTCCCTCTAATCTGATCATCCTCGCAACCATGAATCCGTGGGACAAAGGCGTTGACGAAATGGATGTCGCACTTGAACGTCGGTTTGCACAGATCGACGTTCCGCCAAGCGTTCCGGCTCTCCGTAAGATCCTCCTAAGCCACGGCGCTGATGGAAATTTTGTGGACTTGGTTGCGGCTTTTTTCGATGGGGTTTTGAAAATCGAAGATGAATCGGTCCATCTCGGGCACGCATATTTTAATAATTGCTTGGATGAAGCGAGTGCACGCCGCGTATGGGATTATCGGCTGCTACCCTTCTTCAAGAAGGCATGCCGACTTGACAAGGACCTCTTGCAACGAATTCGAAGGATGTGGTTGAACGTCGTTCCCGAGCCACTGCAACAGGCAACAGCGCAGACTGGAATTGAAAGCGGTGCCCCAGTACAGCCGACTGGCCAAGCCAACCAGGCCGAATAATGAGCTCGGAAGGCCTTGCCCCTCTCGCAAGACTTATGGCGGATCGTGGCTTCGGTGCTTCGCTCCGCACAGGGCGGCAGATCATCGCCGCGTCCGAACAGGAAACTATAATCTTACCGACCGAGCTATTGAAACCGGATGGAGCTCTCGATGTCTACGACGACATCATGACCCTTTTCCGTCCTACATATCACAAAAACCGTCCCGCTATCCAATGTGGCGGTTGGATCGGCTACATCCCCTTGAACGACGCATTTGCCTTGGAAGTCGCATCAAGGGTTCCTATTGGCAACCTTGAGCGGCTGGTAGGAATGGCGGCAGGTTACACGCCTAACATTCTGCGTCGCCACGCTCGGCAGTTTGCCCAAGCTGATGGACAGCCCGCATCGCTGGTCGAGATACTTTCCGATCAGTTGCTTACGAGTTTCGACCGGATCTGTGAACTTGGCCTTTTGAAAGCCTATACCCGCGAGAAACGACTGAGTTCATTTCCCGTTGGTCGGATTTACCCCTTTGAAAGCGCATGGCGAGCTGAGAAACTCGGCAAGCCCGTCGCCGTATCGTCCTCTTTTCAAAGGACATCGGATTGCGGTGCCAATCGTGTCCTGCGGTATGCATTCGAGAAACTGCTCGCCAGATATATCGGAACTACGGAGGATCGGCAGCGGCCACGACTACAAAAGCTTAAGCGTGCCGTTGATCGGCTTGAGGCTATTTCCACACCCGCGAAGGCTGAGCTGACACCATCTGCAATTGCGGGCATCATCGGGCACTTGCCCAGAGAGCGCCAAGATTACGCTGACGCGATGATGATTGCACAATTGATCATATTCGACGCGAGTTTATCTATCCGGGGAACTGGTGAGGTTGCTCTTCTTCCTTCACTCCTAATAGACATGTCGAAAGTTTTTGAAGACTACGCTAGGCGAGTTCTCTCTGATGGCTTCCAAAACGACGACCGCGTAGCGATCAAAGATGGAAATCGAGGTGGCGAGCAAGGGGCGAAAGCCATGCTGTTCGACCCTATCCAGCCGGGCCTGAAGAACCCGACAGTAACGCCGGACATTGTAATCGAGATTGATTCCGCGACTTCGATCATCATCGATGCGAAGTATAAAGGGGCACCAAAGATCCCTGATCGGAACGACATAAACCAGGTCGTTCTCTATGGTGCAAAATACGGCGCACAGCATGTAATGTTGCTACACGCGGGCCGTCCAAATGGCCGCTCACATGTCGAATTGTGCGGAAAAGTTGGAGATTTCAGCGTCTACAATGGAATGATCGACTTAGATGCATCAGTAATCGAGGAAGAGGAAGCAGGTTTCGTCAAGGCCATCGCATCCATTCTGGGCAGTCCTGACTGACAAGCGGCGCATACGCTTGTATTCTGATCTTGACCTTTCTCCGCCGACGATCGAGCATAGAAAAACCGCCATCACAGGGCTCGCAACCCTCCGGCGGTTTTCACAGGATGTTCAAGAATGCTGAACGACATTGCTGAGATTGTAAAGCCGCCGTTGACGGCCAGTTGAGCGCCCGGCGCGGATATTCACCATCCGAAGCCGCGCCGAAGACTGTTTTTCAAAACCAAATTGTTGACAACGCCCCGTCTGGTCTCGCGAAACGCCGTGCGGACGCTGCCGCTGCGCGTGCTATCATCAGGAAGGCCGCGAACGATCCTGCGCAGAAGACGCATGGCAGGGTCCTGCGGTCGAATACGGGCTGGATGCTCGATCCGATCGTCTGGGCGAAGCGGTCTGGTGCCATGAAACGGCTGACACAACAGACGGAGCGCATTGCGTCGGCGCTGACGCGGGCGGGCATTGACGTGACCCGAGAGGGCGAGGTGACGCTGATATCGGCAGTCACCGGGATCGTGGAGACAATGGCATCATACCGGGCGTGCCGCTTCCTGCCGACGATCGCCGCTCGCGATCGCAGGCCCATGGTCAACGGCCTGAAGCTCTTCATGATCGGGCATGAGAATTCCAGGTTCTTCAGATACGCCGTCATGACATGTGCGGAGCCGGTCCCCGCATTCGGCGATCTCCGGAAAGCGATTCAGAAACTGTCCCGGCGCATCACTAGATGGTCGAGCTACATCAACAAGCCTGTCGATAAGCGTGGCGGCGGGTACGATGTGAAGGTCTTATTCAGAGGGATAGAATTCACCCGGGCAACGGCGGAAGAGCGCGGCATGACCGACCGATATCCGCCGGAGACTGTCCTGTACCACGTCCATGCGAATGTCATCTACTGGCCGACTCGCGCCATGCGCTCCGGCGAGTGGGTGAGCTACTCCCCGACTCTTGGACAGATTTCCGGATGATTTAAGCTACTGCCTGCACCTGCTGATCGGTTTGGGTTGCGTTGAAGTAGACCACGGCGGGTGGTTGTCCGCCATGGGCAGTATGCGGGCG
>NZ_PUDR01000031.1 GCF_003012935.1 Pannonibacter carbonis
GTAAGCGATGTTGTATCCTCACCTTCCGCTCGGTTGTGAGCCATGCGATTGCGCAGTGATTGATGTCAGTGCGGGAGTTTGTCCATGGACGCTCCAATGGAGCTTCTCACAAATGGGGCGAGGCGGCGTCGCAATCGGCAATGGCCCGATGATGTGAAGGCGCGGATTGTCGCCGAGACACTGCGGCCGGGAGCGAGTGTAAGTGCAGTTGCGACGCGGCATGGGCTGAAGGCCAACCATGTCTCCTCTTGGCGAACACTTGCGCGGAATGGGAAGCTGGTGCTGCCGGCACCAGAGGATCCGGTCGAGTTTGCGGCTCTGATGGTCGCACCGGTTGTTGAGGCCGTGACGGCGGCGGTACCAGCTGCATCGGCTGGGCCGGAGGTCGTTGTGGGTTCGGTGACCGTCCGGCTGGAGCCAGGCGCTTCGGCGGCCCGGATTGCCTCGGTGGTCCACGCGCTGATGGCGCCCTCATGATCTTGCCCTCCAACCGGGTGCGGATCCTGGTGGCGACCAGACCGATCGACTTCCGCAAAGGCCACGACAGCCTGGCAGCGTTGGTGAAGAACGAGCTGCACAAGGACCCGTTTACGGGCACTGTCTTTGTGTTCCGCGCCAAGAAGACCGACCGGCTGAAGCTGCTCTACTGGGATGGCACCGGATTGGTCATGGCCTACAAGCGGCTGGAAGAGCACAGCTTCACCTGGCCTGCGGTGAGGGACGGGCTGATGACGCTGAGCCACGCGCAGTTCGAGGCCCTGTTCTCTGGACTCGACTGGCGCCGGGTTCTGGCAGTGGAAGCACGGGCTCCAGAAGCGGTGGAATGACTGCGGCAGGATGACTCAGGGCCTGTCTTTTTGCGGGAATGCGGTGCTTGATCTGGTAGATTGCGGGCATGCTCGATAGCACCGAACTTCCCGACGATATTGCCGCCCTCAAGGCGATGC
This sequence comes from Pannonibacter carbonis, assembly GCF_003012935.1. Taxonomy (GTDB): domain Bacteria; phylum Pseudomonadota; class Alphaproteobacteria; order Rhizobiales; family Stappiaceae; genus Pannonibacter; species Pannonibacter carbonis. Next base: position 948 of record NZ_PUDR01000031.1, read on the forward strand.
TTGTTGCCGCGGAGGCGCGCAACCAACGCAAGGACGAGCGGATCGCACAGCTGGAAAAGCTGGTCGCCGCGTTCAGGCAGGCGGCCTTCGGGCGCAGGTCGGAAAAGAGCGATCCGGACCAGTTCGATCTGGCGCTGGAGGATCTGGAAACGGCCATCGCGGCGATCCATGCCGAGGAAGATGCAGAGGATCGTGCGGCACGGCGATCGGCCAAACCACGCAGCGCCAATCGTGGTTCGCTCCCCAGGCACCTGCCGCGGATCGAGCAGATCATCGAGCCCGAAAGCCTGGTCTGTGGCTGCGGCGGTGGTCTGCACCGCATTGGCGAAGACGTGTCCGAACGGCTGGACGTGATCCCGGCCCAGTTCCAGGTGATTGTCACCCACCGCCCCAAATATGCTTGCCGGTCCTGCACCGACGGCGTGGTGCAGGCACCGGCGCCCGCTCGGCTGATCCCCGGCGGGTTGCCGACCGAGGCCATGGTCGCCCATGTGCTGGTCAGCAAGTATGCCGATCACCTTCCGCTCTATCGCCAGGCGCAGATTTACAGCCGCCAGGGTGTTGATCTGGACCGCTCAACGCTGGCCGATTGGGTCGGTCGGGCGGCCTTCGAGCTGCGTCCGGTCTACGATGCCTTGATGGCAGACCTGAAAAGGTCATCGAAACTGTTCATGGACGAAACCCGCGCACCGGTGCTCGATCCTGGGGCCCGAAAGGCCAAGACCGGATACTTCTGGGCGCTGGCCCGTGATGATCGCCCCTGGAATGGCACCGCACCACCCGGTGTTGCCTTCACCTATGCCCCGGGCCGAAGTGGCCTTCATGCAGAACGGATCTTGCAGGGCTTTGGCGGCATTCTTCAGGTCGATGGTTATGCCGGCTACAACCGGTTGCTCGCACCAGGTCGCGTCGGGCCGGACATCACGCTCGCCTATTGCTGGGCCCATGCGCGTCGCAAACTGGTAGAGATCACCCGCACGGGTCCCGCCCCGATCGCCGAAGAGGGTGTGCGCCTGATCCGCCAGCTCTATGCCATCGAAGCCGACATCCGGGGACTGGAGCCCGATGACCGGCTCGCCGTGCGCCACAAGCGGTCAGCACCGGCTGTGGCGCGAATAAAAGACTGGCTTGATCACCATCGCAGCCGCGTCTCGGCGAAGGCACCTCTCGGAGAGGCATTGAGCTACATCGCCAAATACTGGGCGGGGCTGGTGCTGTTCCTGACTGATGGGCACATCGAACTGGACAATAATGCCGTCGAGCGGACAATCCGCCCGATTGCACTGAACCGGAAGAATGCGCTCTTTGCCGGTCATGATACCGGTGCCGAAAACTGGGCCGTCATCGCCTCCTTCATCGAAACCTGCAAGCTGAACGCTGTGGATCCTCACGCTTGGCTGAGCTCAACCCTCAGTGCCGTCGCCAACGGCCATCAGCAGGGTAAGGTCGTTGAACTGCTTCCATGGAACTTCGCTGCAGAGGTGTGACCGGCACACCGCTTAC
>NZ_PUDR01000032.1 GCF_003012935.1 Pannonibacter carbonis
GAAAATCGGACAGTGACGGAAGCTACGATCTGACGTCTGCTGGTCTCCAAGAACGAGGAGATCAGGACATGAAGAAACGCAGGAACCATGATGCTGGGTTCAAGGCCCGCGTGGCGCTGGAGGCCGTGAAGGGCGAGCGCACGGTGTCGGAGCTGGCCGCGGAATACGGCGTGCATCCGACGATGATCCATCAGTGGAAGAAAGCGCTGCTTGACGGGGCCGCCGACATCTTCGAACGGGGCGGCAAGAAAGTCCCTGAGGTCGATGAGGATACGGTGCGGGCGCTTCATGCGAAGATCGGGGAGCTGGCGGTCGCCAACGATTTTTTGTCACGAAAGCTCAAGCCCTGGACCGGCAAGTGAGGCGCGGGATGATCGAACGCTCTCACCCCGCGCTGTCGGTCGGGGCACAATGCCGCCTGCTGTCGATCTCGCGCTCGTCGTTTTACTACGCGCCGCAGGGCGAGACCGAGATGAACCTGACGCTCATGCGGTTGATCGACCGGCAGTTCCTGGAAACCCCGTTCTACGGCGCCCAGCAGATGACCTGGCATCTGCAGAACGAGGGCCACGCCGTGAATGTGAAGCGCATCCGGCGGCTGATGCGGCTCATGCGCCTGATGCCGATTTACCAGAAGCCCGACACCAGCAAGCCCGCGAAGGGGCACAAGACCTACCCCTATCTGCTGGGCGGGCTGCGGGTGGAGCGGCCAAACCAAGTCTGGTGCGCCGACATCACCTACCTGCCCATGCGACGGGGCTTCCTATACCTGGTTGCCATCATGGACTGGTTCACGCGCAAGGTCCTGGCCTGGCGCATCTCGAACACGTTGGAGGCGGACTTTTGCGTCGAAGCGTTGAACGAGGCCGTCCACCGCTTCGGCCCACCCGAGATCATGAACACCGATCAGGGCAGCCAGTTCACGTCCTTCGCCTGGACCGACCGACTGAAGCGGGTTGGCACCCGGATCTCGATGGACGGCAAGGGCCGGTGCCTCGACAACATCTTCATCGAGCGCCTCTGGCGGTCCCTGAAGTATGAATGCGTCTACCTGCACGCCTGGGAGACCGGCTCGCAAGCCAGGGCTGGAGTCGGACGCTGGATCACCTTCTACAACCATCGTCGCCCGCATACTGCCCATGGCGGACAACCACCCGCCGTGGTCTACTTCAACGCAACCCAAACCGATCAGCAGGTGCAGGCAGTAGCTTAAATCATCCGGAAATCTGTCCAAGAGTCGGGGAGTAGCT
>NZ_PUDR01000033.1 GCF_003012935.1 Pannonibacter carbonis
TTGGCGGGGCTTTGCTGAGGTGGTCGATTGGCCGTTTGTGCATGATGTTGAGGCGCAGGAGGCGGGCAAAGGCGCGGGGCTGAGGGATTGCGCGCTGGGTGGCATGGACGATGCGCAGCAGGATGTAAGCGATGAGGGCGACGAAGATCTGGGTGCGGACGGCGTTCTCGGATGTGCCGATGAAGTGACGGATCTTCAGGTTCTGCTTGAGCCATTTGAAGAACAGCTCGATCTGCCAGCGCTGCTTGTAGAGCTCTGCGATGTCCTCGGCCGGGGCGTCGAGGTCATTGGTGAGGATGCGCAGGATCTTTCCGGTTGAGATGCGCACGGTGATCTCGCGGACGGGGTCACGCATGGGGTTGCGGCGGCTGTGGGCGAGGCGCTGCGGCAGGAGGCCGATGCGGTCGGCGAGGACGGGACCGTCGCCTGTCACGGGATTTTCGGCGGTGACGGTGAGGCGGGAGTTGGACTTCAGCCGGGTGACGAAGCGGCATCCCAGGGCGTCGAGGCCGGCCCACCAGCCATAATCGTAGTAAGCCAGATCAAACACATAGGTCATGCCGGGGACGGGCGCGAGGGCCTTGGCCGGGGTGATGTCATTGACGGACTGGTCAGACAGGGCCAGGTCCACGGGCGCATCGGCGTTGGGGTCGTAGACGAGATGCAGCTTGGCGGCCCACAGGCCCTTGCGCGGGTCGAGCCAGTCGGCGTTGAGCGACGACATGCGGACATGCGTGGCATCGAGGATGCGCACGGCCTCGCCGATGTGGCGCCGGGTGCGGCGGCTGGCGGCGGCGGCCATGTGGGCAAAGAGATCGGCAAACAGCTCCCAGGGGCGCTTGGCGTTGGCATCGGCCAGGGTCGAGCGGGCCGGCACCTTGGCGCCCGCGTGATAGAGCCGGGCCTTGTGGCTGGCCATGGCCGCCTCGATCTCGCGCAGGCTCTCGGCCCCCGCAAGCTGGGCGAACAAAAGCGCCAGGAACTGGCTCCTGGACGGCAGCCGCCGCACACGGTGATCGGCCCGCCGTTCATCCACAAGCCGTTCGAACACGGACCAGGGGATATGCTTCTGAACCTGATGAAACACGCTATTCTCATGACGCATGACATTGACCTCCTGCCCGTGTCCAGACCGTCGCTAAACGCCTGAACACGAGTAGAATCAATGTCATGCACCTTGTCCAGAAACTTAAACCGGACAGCAGTG
>NZ_PUDR01000004.1 GCF_003012935.1 Pannonibacter carbonis
CGCCCGCATACTGCCCATGGCGGACAACCACCCGCCGTGGTCTACTTCAACGCAACCCAAACCGATCAGCAGGTGCAGGCAGTAGCTTAAATCATCCGGAAATCTGTCCAAGAGTCGGGGAGTAGCTTAGACAGCAAGAAACTGCTTCGCCATGCGTTCAGGCCAGGCAAACTCAGCCACCACCCAATGACACGAGGAAACGCTTGAACGCCTTGCCGGCGGTCAACGGAGTACCAGAGTACGCGGCCGCGGAGCCAAGCGTCTTTTCCGCCCCACCAACCAGCGCCAAGAAGGGCCAGAGCCCGTTCCTCAGCATCGGGCTTGAAAAATGCCGATCAAACAGCAATTCCCGCATTCGGTTCCCGTCAGGTTCGCGCCTTCTCGAAAGCGCCCCATGCTGCCTCGAAGGCAGTGAAGTCGAAACCTGCAGCCCTGGCCGGGTCCAGGATCAGACGCTCGGTCGCCTGAAGTCTTGCGATCGCATCGGCGAGGTGCGGGACTGTCTCAGGCGGAATAATCAGCGCGCCATGGCGGTCGGCATGGATCAGGTCCCCGGCTTTCACAGCCAGACCGAAAATGCGCACCGGTTCACCGACAGAGCGCACATGCACGAAACCGTGGCTCGGGCCGACGCTGCCCGCGATGACCGGGAAGCCGGCCGGCAGATCCCCCAGGTCACGCACGACGCCATTGGTCAGGGCACCGGACATCCCGAAACCCTTATGCACCGTGGTGTTGATCTCACCCCAATAGGCACCAATCGCATGCGGCCAGTCGAGATCCTCAATGACCGCGATGGACGGTTTGGGAGCATCATGCATGGCCCGGTAATAGGCCATGCGCCTGGCCCGAATGACATCGGCCGGCTCCGTCGGCGGAGCGACTGCGGCAATCTGCGCCGTCATGGCATAGCCGACCACGGCCGTTCCGGGCTCGGTGCAGATCATGGTGCCACGCGTGAAGGCTGAAAAGCCGCGCCGCCCCTGCACCACTTCAATGGCGTTGCAGACTGTCGGTGTATCAACACGCCGCAACAGGGCGAGAAGGTCCTGGTTCATCATTCCTCCAGCCAGCACCGCAGCGCTGCAATCGTGTCCTGCGGACGTTCCAGGGGAGGCAAGTGCCCTGCCCCATCGATAATCACCAGCCGCGACTGCGGCAGGAGAGCATGCATCAGGTCATGCCTGTCGCGCGGGCAGAGCCGATCCTCAGCGCCCATCAACACAAGAGCGGGTCCCTGAAACCTTGCCAGCACCTCCTGCCGGTCGGCGCGGTTGCGCAAAGCCAGCGACTGGCGGATGAAGACCTCCGTTCCCAGTGACAGCCCCATCTCGAGGCAAAGCGCCTCGAAAGGGCCGGTATCCTGCCCGGAGGCAAAATAGTTCGGGATCATGTCCGCTCGCAGGACATCCTCAAGGCTGCCGGCCCGGGCGCGGGCCATCTGGGGCCCGCGCCGGGCCTGGACCTCCGGCACTTCAGCGCGTGGATTGGTGTCAAGCAAGGCGAGACGCTCGACCCGCTCGGGCGCCTGGGCCAGCATTTCCATGGCAAGGATGCCGCCCATCGACAGGCCCGCCAGGGCAAAGCGCGGTGGCGCCTGCCGGAGTGCTTCCGCCGCGAGCGCGGCCATGCTGTCCTCCCCCACCGGAGCCACGTGCCGAATGTCACGCGGCTGCAGGGCCTGCGGAACCGTCCCCCACATGCGGGCATCGCACATCATGCCGGGAACCAGCAGCAGTGGCAGATCAGGTGTCATTGGCAGCTCCAGGTCATGTCGGATGCCTAGAGGAGACGGCCGGTTGCGCCTGCAGGATCGTCGGTGTTGAGGATACGGTAGAGGCTCGCCTCTCCGGTCATCGATGGGGTCAGGCTGTGTTCGAGCCCGGGAGGAATGGCCGCCGTGTCGCCGGGATTGAGCGCGGTCGAGCCACCGCTCCAGCTCAGCCGCCAGTGACCACGCACCGGCATCAGCACCTCATGCCGGTCCAGTGCATAGGCGGTTTCCGGCAACGAATTTCGCGACAGGAATTCGACGTCGAAGCCCGGCCTGTCCCGAAGCTTGCCCTGCGCTCCGATGACCTTGGCCGGTTGCCGGTCGGACAGAGCCATCAGGTCCCAGTATCGTGCGATGCAATTGGGAATAACTTCAGCGGTTGTCGGCTCCGGGAACGCCTTCAGTTCTTCCTCGGTCAGAAGCGGCATCGGACCGATGCCGTCAGGAAGGCGCTCGCCCTTCTTGCTGTCATAGAGCCTGCCATTGGCGCCCAGAACGAGCCCGTAGTCGCTGGCCTCCGAAATCACCTGCGGTGCCCAGATGACGCCGCCGCCGGCGTCGTCACCGCCGAGAATGGCCATGATCATCCCGTAGTCGAGGCCGATGTTCTCGAAGCCGCGAAAGATGCCGGTCGGAATGTTGAAGATATCTCCCTCTTGCAGCACCACCTCCCCTGCCGTTCCGTGGCGGCCCCAGAAGAACCGCCAACGGCCCTTGAGGACAAAGAACACCTCAGCGGTGCGATGCGAATGCAGCGAGTTGCGACACTTCGGCGGCTGACCGGCCGCACCGATGTTGAAGCCTGGCGTCTCCCGGATATGGACATGCTGGTCCGGACTTTCCGACACGCCGCCACCGATGATGGTGAAGTTCTCCTTCTGGTTCGAACCGGGCGTATGGGCGTCGATGAAGGCGGTCTTGCAGGGACGCAAGTCGCCATAGCGGACGATACGGGCTTCCATTTCTTGCGGGGTCATGGGGGTCATCCTCAGGTCGTGTCCGGGGGCAGACATCAGGTGTCAGAGATCACCGGTGTGGAGCAGGATCTGTCGCCAGATCGCGGTTTCATCGAACAGGGTGTATTCGCGGCGCAGACCCCAGGGGCCGAACTCGGCATGGGTGATGCCGAGCACATAGACCTCGGCACCGGACGGAGCGCCGAAGCGACCCCAGCCGGAGTGCTTGCCGCAGAGGCTCCAGCGAACCGCCGCCCGTGGGGGCATCTTGGGGTCGTCCCGACCGATGACGTGATCGATACGGAATTCCGCAGAAGGGAAGGCCGCGCGCAGTTCCATCCAGAACCTGTCCGCCGCCCCGGGTCCATGGTCCGTGACGCCGCCGGGGTACTCCAGCTGTGCGGCACGGTCATACTCGCGTCCGATGCGGGCAAAGTCCGCGTGCATGATGCCGCCGAGCAGATCGGCCAAAGCTTCGCCTGAAGCATCGTCATTTCCTCTGCCCTTATAGGGACCAGGGAGATCGGTGGCAGGCGTCAGCGGCCGCAGGCAGGTCTCCGGCCCGCCCTCGCGCGCGATCTGCTGGCGGGCATAGTCCTTCGGGTCAAGCCCGAGCTGGCGCACGATCGCGCCCTGATCCCGGATCAACCACTCGTCATCGATCATGTTGTTGCGGGCATGGCAGTCGGCCATGATGCGATAGACGAGGCGCTTGCCGGTGGCCGGACCATAGACGCCCGATCCAATGTGCGTCGCCGTCGACAAAATCCGGTGCGATGACAGCATCCCGGTTTCCGGCGTTCCGGACCAGATCACATCCTCGCCGAGCAACGTGCGGTCCGGGAATTCGGCGAGTGTCGCCATGGTCGCTGCGATCACCCCGGCGTTGCCCTGCGCGACCGAGGCTGGCGTTCGCACGATGATGTCGGGCGCGTAGTAGCGATGCAGGGTCGCAAGACCACGGTCTTCCCAGATTTCCTTGGTAATGCCGAGAATGTAATGCGGGAAATCCGTCCAGTGCGGGTCAAAGCCTTTCATGGCGTATATCCTTCGGGAATTCGCGAGGACTTGCGGACGACGAGCGGGCCATCGATCCGGATCTTTTGCGGCCCCGTGGTCTGGTCGATCTGGCCAAGGATCGCCTCAACCGTCGCAGACACCATGCGGTTGACCGGCTGGCGGATCGTGGTCAGTGCGTAGGTTGGCCAGGCAGCCAGGGGCACATCGTCGTAGCCGACGATCGACACATCACCGGGTACGGACAAGCCGAGTCCGAAGCGAAGTTCGTCCATCACAGCAAAGGCCATGTAGTCGTTGCCGACAAAGATCGCATCCGGCCGTTCAGGTCCGGCGCAAAGTTCGCGCGCCACGGCCGCCGCCCGCTCACGGGAATACATGCCATCAACCATCGCCACGATTGGCAACCCGGCCTCTTCCATCGCCGACTGGAAGCCGGCAGCCCGGTCACGGCCGGTCGAGGCGCCCTGCCAGCCCATGATATGGGCGATGCGTTCATGCCCCGCGGCGATCAGGAACTCCGCCGCCCGACGTCCGCCAGCAATGTTGTCCGAGGTCACATCCGTCAGGCGCGGATCGTTCTGGCCGCGGTTGAAATTGACCACCGGAATGCCGAATGAGGCCAGGCGGCCGGTGAGATCGTTCGACAAGGAAACCGATGCGGTGATGATGCCGTCGACCCGGTAGTCAATAAGCTCCTGCACCACTTCGGCCACCTTCTCGGTCGAGTTCTCGGCCATGAAAACGAGGATGTGATAGCCGCGCTCCTGCAGGGCACGTGACAACCGTTCCAGCGCGATCGGATAGAACTGGTTTTCCAGATAGGCGACCACGAGACCGATGATCCGGGTTCGCCCGGTAATCATGGCCCGAGCAAGCGGATCAGGCCGGTAGCCGAGAGTCTCGGCAGCGGCTCGGACCTTGTCGACGGTGGCTTTCGACGCCGAAGCGCCCGGCGTGAAGACGCGGCTGACTGCTGACTGGCTGACACCCGCCAGCCGCGCGACATCCTGTGCAGTGATCTTGGGGGAGGTCTCGTTCATTCGGCTGTCCACCCGCCATCGACCAGAAGATGCGTGCCCGTCACGAGGGCCGATGCGTCACTGGCGAGAAAAACGATTGGCCCCATCAGGTCGGTGATCTCGCCGACACGCCCCAGCTTGATTTTCGACAGGATCCAGGCCCGCCGCTCCGGATTGGCCAGGGTCTGTTCCGCCAGCGGTGTGCGGATGAACGTCGGGCAAAGCGTGTTGACCCGAATGCCATGGGCACCCCACTCCAGCGCCATGGCTTTGGTCATGCCCTCGAGTGCGTGTTTTGTGGCGCAATAGACGGCCCGGTCCGGCCCGCCGACCAGACCCATCTGGCTGGAGACATTGATGAGACTGCCGGGACGCCCGGCGGCGATCAGCCCACGCGCGACTTCCCGGGTCAGGAAGTAAGCAGCTTTCAGGTTCAGCGCGAGTGCGGCGTCGAAATCGGTTTCCTCCGTCTCCAGCGCCGGCGAGTGCCGCGCAAGCCCGGCCGAATTGACCAGAATATCGAACGGCCCAAGACGGTTGACGCAGTCGGCCGCGGCAACGCGGTCGGTGATGTCGAGGCTGCAGGTCTCAGCCAGTCCGCCACTCGCGCGAATGGCCTCTGCCACGGCCATGAGTTCCGTTTCACGGCGAGCGACCAGGGTGACATGGGCCCCGGCCTCAGCCAGCGCGGCAGCTGCACCTAGGCCGATACCGGAACTGGCACCTGTCACTAGGGCACGACGGCCGTCAAGGCGGAAACTGGGAAGTTTTGGCAGGTCGATCATGGGGTTAATCCATCTGGAACGGTGATTGGCCCAAGGTTCCTTGCCTTGTTGAAAGACGCAAGCCGGGCGAACACATCAACCCCAATCTGGCGATAAAGATCGAGCAGATCGACCAGTACCCAGTTCTCGCGGATCAGACCGTCTTCCAGGCGCCAGAAATCGAGACTGCGCAAAAGCACCTCACGGCCTGCTGGGGCAATGCCCATCCAGCCGTCACCACTGAGTGTCAGCCGCATGTTGGGCCAGCCGGTCTCGCAGACGTAGTTGCCCTCGCCGATCCAGTGCGACATGAGATCGCCCATCGCGTCGAGCTTGCGGTCGGGCATGGCACTCAGGAACGGGATCTGATGCCAGTTTCGGAAACCGGCGATGCTACGCCCAGTGCCGATCCCGGCCGGCCCGTACCAGTTGAAGCGCGGATGCCAGTAACGATCGAGCTGCATCACCTGGGGGTCGAGGTCAGCCGGATGCCGGCACAGATCCGTGAGCATGGCAATCACATGCGCCAGCGCTGCCTGTCCGTCACCTGATACGGTCAGGCCATCGCCGCTCATCGGGGCTGGCGTACAGACAAAAGCGCCCATCTGCGGCGCCATCGGCCAGACGCCGGCCTGCATCATCAGTTCCGGCAGGTCCCAGATCGCCTGCATCTCGACGATCTGCCCCTCCTTGAGCCGGAAGAACTCGTGGTAACGCATGTGCACGAGATGACCGGTCGGGCGAATGCCGAGGAACGGGCGCAAGAATGTGCCCATGTAGTTGCCCATGCAACCGACCCAGTCCTCGCCCTCAGGGCTGGAACCCGCCATGACGATCATGTCACGCCGCTCGAGATCCGGTATGGCTGTCAGCAACGGCCCGAGCGCCTGCAGCTCGAACTCCTCCGGTCCCGTCAGCGTGCCGAAGGGATGGCAAAGCGCGAGACGGGCATCGTCTGCAAAGGCTGCCGCAAGCACGGGAAGAAGGCGATCCGCTGACGGAGTTTCAAGCGCCTTCCGCAAGGGGCGCAGAGCGTCCTTCAGTTCGGCTGGCGTTGCCATGGACTTACTCCGCTGCGGTGCCATAGGCCACGTTGCGTCCGCCATAACGGCGAACACGCACGTTGCACTGTTCCGCATGGCCGACAAAACCTTCCAGCATGCACAGGCGCGAACCATAGGCACCGATGGTCGCTGCCGCTGCGTCGGTCGTGACCTTCTGGTAGGAGTGGGTCTTGAGGAACTTGCCAACCCAGAGACCGCCCGTGTAGCGACCGGCCTTGCGTGTCGGCAGCGTATGGTTCGTGCCGATCACCTTGTCGCCATTGGCTACATTGGTCCGCGCACCCAGGAACAGCGCGCCATAGGAATGCATCTTGTCCAGGAACCAGTCGTCCCGGTCGGTCATCACCTGCACGTGCTCGTAGGCCATGTCGTTGGCGACGCTCAGCATCTCGTCGTAGGTATCGCACAGGATGACATCGCCATAGTCGGCCCAGCTGACCGCAGCCGTCTCGGCCGTTGGCAGGATCTTCAGGAGGCGGTCGATCTCCTCCATTGTTGCCTCGGCAAGGCGGCGGGAATTGGTGATCAGGCAGGCCGGAGAATTGTAGCCATGCTCGGCCTGGCCAAGCAGATCCGTCGCACAGATCTCTGCGTCCACCGTATCGTCGGCGATCACCATGGTCTCGGTCGGCCCAGCAAAGAGATCGATGCCAACGCGGCCGAACAGCTGGCGCTTGGCCTCGGCCACGAAGGCATTGCCTGGCCCCACCAGCATGTGGACCGGCTCGATGCTCTCGGTACCGATTGCCATGGCCCCCACCGCCTGGATACCGCCCAGCACATAAATCTCATGCGCGCCGCCCAGCTGCATTGCGGCGACAATGGCCGGATGCGGTTCGCCCTTCACCGGCGGAGCAGAGGCGATGATGCGAGGAACCCCGGCGACCGAGGCCGTCAGAACCGACATATGCGCCGAGGCAACCATCGGAAACTTGCCGCCCGGCACGTAACAGCCGACCGACTGCACCGGAATGTTGCGATGGCCGAGAATGACGCCCGGAAGGGTCTCGACCTCGATATCGGTCATCGACGCCCGCTGGGCCTCGGCAAAGCGGCGGATCTGAACCTGGGCGAAGCGGATGTCCTCCATGTCGCGCGGACTGACCTTCTGCATCGCCGCCTCGATCTCGGACGGGGTCAGGCGGAAGCGCGGTGCGTCATAGCCGTCAAACTTCCGGGCAAGCTCACGCACCGCCGTGTCGCCGCGCGTCTCGATGTCCTTCAGGATAGTCTCGACTGTGGTCCGGACCTTTGCATCGTCCTCGGCACGGGCTGCTTCGGGCTTGCCGGACTTCAGGTGCTGGATGGCCATGAATGATCTCCCTGGAATTGCGCTCGGCGCTTGTTGTTGTCAGGCCGAGAGGCGCGCGCCGCTGCGCGCGTCGAACAAGTGGCAGATGCGGGCGGGCACATGGGCTGCAATCGGCTGACCGATGCTGCCTGCAAAGGCCTTGGGCGCCTTGATCGCAACCAGCGTGCCGCCAACCTGTACCGTTGCCATCGAACTGTCGCCGAGCAGTTCCATCGAATAGATCGGGGCAGTGATCTCGCCGCCGTCTGCAAGCGCAGCATCTTCGGCGCGAAAGCCGAGCGTGACCGGCCCATCGGGGGCCTGCAACCCGGGAATGCGCACATGCGGCGCTTCAAAGATACCTGCGGTGACAACACCTTCGATCAGGTTCATCGCCGGGCTGCCGATAAAGCTCGCCACAAAGGTGTTAGCCGGGCGATCATATATCTCAAGCGGCGTGCCAACCTGCTGGACCTCGCCGCGCCGCATCACGACAACCCGATCGGCGAGCGTCATCGCCTCGATCTGGTCATGGGTGACGTAGATCGTCGTGGTCTTCAGTTCATGATGCAGGTTCTTGATCTGGGCTCTTGTCGACACGCGCAACTTCGCGTCCAGGTTCGACAACGGCTCGTCCATCAGAAACACCTTCGGCTTGCGGACGATGGCGCGGGCAAGCGCCACGCGCTGGCGCTGTCCCCCGGAGAGGGCTGCCGGCTTGCGCTGAAGAAACTCTGTCAGTTCCACGGTTTCGGCTGCGCGCATCACACGGTCATGATGCTCGGCCTCCGGGATCCGCCGCACCTTCAACGGAAAGCGGATGTTCTCGTAGACGCTCATGGTCGGGTAGAGACCGTAGGACTGGAACACCATCGCAATGTCGCGATCCTTTGGTTCCAGATCATTGACCCGGCGGCCACCGATCAGGATGTCACCGTCGGTGGCATCCTCGAGACCTGCGATCATCCGCATGGTCGTGGTCTTGCCGCAGCCCGAGGGGCCAAGCAGAACCAGGAACTCGCCATCTGATATCGTCAGGTCCAGTGTCTGGACGCCCGTGAAGCTGCCCCAGCGCTTGGACAGGTTGCGAAGTTCGATATTGGCCATCGGCTTATCCTTTCACCGCGCCGGCGGTCAGGCCGCTGACGATCTGGCGCTGGAAGAACATCACCAGCACGAACAGCGGTGCCGTGACGGAGACAACGGAGGAAACGGCAAACATCACATTTCCCTTGGTCTGCGTCGTGCCAAGGAACGAGGCGATCTTCGGGATCATGGTCTGGTTTTCCTTCGACAGCAGCATCGCGGTCACCGCGAAGTCATTGTAGGCAAGCAGGAAAGAGAACAGGCCGGTGGTGATGACGCCGGGCCACATGACCGGAATGATCACATAGCGAAAGGCCTGGAACCGGGAACAGCCATCGACCATGGCGCTCTCGTCGAGGTCCTTTGGAATATTGCGGAAAAAGCTCGTCAGCATCCAAAGGGTGAAGGGCTGGTTGATCGCGACAAGGACAATGATCGCGGTCGGCAGGTGGCCCCACAGGTTCCACTCGAAGAAGGGCAGCAGATAGCCGGACACCAGCGTCACCGGCGGCATGGCGCGGAATACCAGCGCCACGAGAAGCAGCCAGAAGGCATACCGGTAGGACGAACGGGCCAGGGCGTAACCGCCGAGCGTCCCGAAGGTCAGCGAGATACAAACCACACTGACGACCACGATGGCGGAGTTCAGAGCAGCACGCCAGAACTCCTCCTGTACCCAGGCGCCGACATACCCGGTTGCGGTAAAGCTGCTGCCGGTCTCCGCTGTCGTCAGGGGACCGGTGATGGCATTCATCCAGTCGGCCTTGGAGAAGAAATCGCCTTCGACCTTGAAGCTGCCCCAGAACGTCCACAGGAACGGAAAGGCAGCAATCACAAGCCAGACGACCAGAAAGCCGTTGAGCGCAATCAGCAGCGCCGGTGGACGCCGGTCGGCGATACGGGTTGTCATGCTGCGCCCCTCCCATAGGTTTTCCAGGTGCGGACGAGAACCGGTGACAACAACACGACCACACCCAGAATGGTCAGCACGGACGTAGCCGCCGCCGAAGACAGCAGGCGGGTTTCGCCGCCGAGGTCGGAGTAGATGAAGTAGCTGAGGCTCTGGGCGTGGGCCGATGCGTTGAAGCTGACGATCGGCTCGAAGACGCGGAAATTGTCCATGATCTTGATCAGCGCCATGAAGGTCGTCAGCGGGAGAAGGTGCGGGACGATCACATAGCGGATCCGCTCCCAGCGGCTCGCACCGTCAATCATCGCGGATTCAAGCGTGTCCTGCGGAACGGTTTGCAGGCCGGCATAATAGACGACGAAGGCAAAGGGCGCCGACGACCAGATGCCATAGACCATGAGCATTGCCCACATCAGCGGCGTCGAGGCCTTGACCGACAGGTTGGGATCACCGGCCAGAGACTGGATCAGAGCGCCCAACACGCCGCGGGCATCAACCATCCAGAACAGGATCAGGGCGCCCACAAGCGGTGTGATGATCATCGGCAGCAGCGAGACAAATATCATCGGTCCGCGCAGGAACCTCGGCACGGCATTGACTGCGAGGGCGACGACAAAGCCGAGCAGGATCGACAGCGGCGTCACGACCAGGGTGTAGGTCAGCGTGAACAGCAAGGCACCATAGAAGGGCAGGTTCAGCAGACCATCCAGGAAGGTGGATATTCCGTCAGCGGTCGACGCCAGCACTGCCACCTCGGAGAAGGCCAGATGGTTCCGGTCCGTGTAGATGCTCCCGCCGACAAAGCGGCCAAGCGGCTCGGCTTCCCGCAACGCTGCGGTTGCAGCGAGATCAACTGTCGTGGTCTTGGTGCAGCCAAACACCGAGCAATTTTCAACCTCCCGAACAACCTGCTGATGCGGCGCAAAGACAGACTGCATCAGCACAGAAACGATCGGCAGGGCAATGAAGAGGAACATGGCTGCCGCAGAGGGCAGAAAAAACCAGAAAAAAGTGCGATGCTTCATTGAGGCCGCCTCTCGATCCGGACGGAAAAGGATCCCAGCTGCGCGTCCCGACCGTGCCAAAGGCAGCGGCCGGAACGCCCTCGCGTCTTCCGGAGGAGAGCAGATGGGTCGAACGGGCAGCGCCAGGGGCAAGTGACCTGGCCGGTACCCTGCCTGTTACTTCAGGAAGCCCTTTTCGCGGGCCGCAGCCGTATAGGCGGCTTCGATGTCGGCGAGGGTTGTCTTGGCGTCCTCCTTGCCGGTCAGGAAGTCGGCGATATTGTCCCCCAGCGCCGTGTGCAGCAGCCCCATATAGGGCAGCATCGGGTAAGGCTTGGCCCCCATGGTCATCGTCTGCATGACGCCTTCATTGATCGGAGCCGGCTTGTAGCCTTCAATCATCCAGACAGCTTCCCGCATCGTGGCATCATTGAGGATTTCAGGGCCCGAACCGCGCTTCATCGCAATGAAAGTTGCCTCGGCATCTGCGTCGGAGATGTTCTTGGCGACGGTCCAGCCGTCCCACCACAGCGTCGTCGCAGGAATTGCCCCTCCGCCGACGGTCATCGGCGCGCCGACCATGGTGTTCTCGTAAACTTCCGGCTTGGAGCCCTCGGTATCGACCAGCACGCCAGTGCGCGAGCCCCACATGTTCATCAGCGCGACGTTGCCGGCCTCCCATTCCGCCGACGTGGCGTTGGAATCGTGGGTGAGATAGTCCGGGTTCATGTAGCCGGTCAGCTTCTTCATCATTTCCAGCGCAGCCACGCCCTGGTCATTGTTCACCGCAACTTCCGCCGTTCCGGGTTTGAAGAATTCGCCGCCCATCCCGATGTACATGTTGACGAATTCCTGGCCCAGGTTCCAGCCGGCGGCATAGGCGCCACCCACCGGGTACTGCATGATTCCGGCCGCGCGGATCTTCTCGGCAGCCGCAAGCATCTCTTCGTAGGACTTCGGCGGCTGGACACCAACCTTCTCCAGCACGTCCTTGCGATAAACCTGATGCTGCGCGTTTGCCATGAAGGCGACGGCCATCACCTTGCCATCGATCGTGACAAGGCGGTTCTTCGGAATATCCTGACCATGGGCTGCAACCAGTTCATCGAGCGGGCGAATGACGCCTTCGTTCAACAAGGCCACGATGGAAGACGTCGCGATCACGGCGGACGTATACTCTGCGGGATTGCCGCTCATGCCGGCCAGGTTGATCTTCTGATGGTCAGCGGTCAGGTTCGACTTCACTTCAACGGCCGAAGTGGCACAGGTCGCGGCGTTTGCCGCCACCGTCTTGATCGCCGGGAACTCGTTGCCAACAATTGAAACGCGGCCCGACTTGATACCGCAGTCAGCATTTGCAATCCCGACGGTGCAGGCGAGCGCCGTAGCACTCAACAGAACAGTCTGCGCAAGGCGCTGGATGGAAATGGTCATCGTTCTCCTCCGTGTTGCCCGCACTGCCCCAGTTTTCTGTTTTTCAGCGCGGCTGCCACTTCACGATTGCAAGCTTTGCAAACGTATGCAACATCAAAATTGCATACGTTTGCAAAATTTGGTCAAGCAGGGCATTTTGACTGCGTGACCGGCGGAAACGCAGTGGCTGCATGGCCGCAACCATGCCCGCGAAATCAGCCGTGCTTGCAAGGGGGAGAGCTTGAAAGATGCTGGAACTGACCGAAGGCTTTGACGCAAGCGCGACACCAGGGGCATCGATGCGCCGAGCGCTCCATGCCGCTCTCCTGCGGATCGCGGAGAGCCCTGTCGACAGGCTTCAGACCGAGCTTGCGGCCCTTGCCGCGCCGGATTGCCAGTGGCGTGCCGCCCATCCGATGAACGAAGTCAGCAGCACTGCCGCCGCGCTTGCCCGGATCTGGCAGCCGTTGAAGCAGGCCTTCCCGGATCTGGAGCGACGCGACACGATCTTCCTTGCCGGAAGCTACCTGGGCAAGAC
Source organism: Pannonibacter carbonis (assembly GCF_003012935.1). GTDB lineage: Bacteria > Pseudomonadota > Alphaproteobacteria > Rhizobiales > Stappiaceae > Pannonibacter > Pannonibacter carbonis. Next base: position 12,840 of record NZ_PUDR01000004.1, read on the forward strand.
GTTCTTCGCCGCAACGGGTGGCTACTGCGGCACGATGCGTGGCGACTGGCTCGGCATACCGGCGACCGGACGCACGATCTATCTTCGCTATGGCGAGGTCTGGCAGTTGGACGCCGATGGCCGCGTGGTCCAGGCCAATTTGTTGTGGGATGTGCTGGATGTCATGCGGCAGGCTGGCGTCTGGCCCCTGGGGCCATCGATGGGCGTTGAAGAAGCATGGCCGGGGCCAATCACGGCCGATGGTGTGCGTCTGTCACCGTCCGATCCCGCCCTTGGCCGGGCCAGCCTTGCCCAGACGCTCGCCATGCACAAGACATTGGCCGAGTTCGATGATCAAGGAATGCTGTCCCGCGAGGCCCTCATTGCCATGCCGCAGAAGGATCACTGGCATCCGAAAATGATGTGGTACGGCCCGGCCGCAATCGGCACGACGCGCGGCCTCGACGGCTTCGTCACCGGTCACCAGCTTCCTTTCCGCATCGCATTTGCCCGGCCGCAGGGTACATTCGAGGAGGTCACGGCCGAGCGCGCCCGCCATGGAGCCGGTCACTACATCCGCATCGGCGACGGCCCTTATTCCGTGACCGGCGGCTGGCCTTCGGTCTATGCCCAGCATGTCGGCGGCGGCTTTTGCGGCATGCCACCGTCGGGCAAGCCGGTGTTCATGCGCGTGATGGATTTCTACTTGCACAACGAACAGCTTATCCGCGAAAACTGGGTGCCGCTCGACATGCTGGACCTCTTCCGGCAGATGGGTGTCGACCTGCTGGAGCGCATGCGCCAGCAGATCTAGGCAGCCTCTAGAACATACTGAAAAATTGTGTGCCTGTTGTGCAGCATGCGTCAGAACGTGGACAGCCAATGATGAATGGTGTCCTCAAGACTGTTCAGGATGGGTCACTTGATATGAGAAGCTTCTTCTGTTCCAAGGTCCTGAGCTGCCCATAGACCCTGGCCGTCACCAGTGCTTTTCTTTCGCGTGTCAGCCCCCGCAGGCTCCTGTCCAGTCGGGCGCCCGAAGACAACCAAGGCTTTCATACACTTTCCAGGGTATCAACTTAACCTAAATTTACAAAAACTGAAAGCCTGCACCCAGATACCGAAATGTTGAAACAAGGCACGAAACGGAAAACCCGCTATAATTCGAAATAACCCTTATCTTGTGAAATCGGAGCCATGCGCGCGACCTCCGAATTGACAGCCTTGAATTATTAATACTTTGAAAAATATACTTAATATGACTTACCCCTTAACGGCAAAGACTCACAGTAAGCCACCTAAAATACATTTATCTTTCATATTTTAATCGCGAAAAATTCAACAAAAGGAATCTCGCACGTCATTCGAATGAGTGAAGTTCCCGGGACGAAATGTCTCGGGAAAGGATGCTCTCATGCCCACAACACTACTGTTACAAACCGCCAGACTGCTGCGAGGCGCAATCATCGCGTCTCTGATCAGCCTGCCCGCCCTGGCCGATGATCGACCCAACCTGACTGTTGCTGTGAACACATTGCCGGCAAGCCTTGAGTCAATCGAGGAACAGGGCAATGTAGCCGTCCGCATCACCTACACACTGTTCGACAGCCTGATCCGCCGCGACTTTCTCTCCGATGGCAGCGGCACCTCTGCAGCTCTGGTCCCGGGCCTTGCGGAAAGCTGGGTTCGTGTCGACGACCGGACCATGGACTTCAAGCTTCGCGAAGGGGTGAAGTTCCACAACGGCGATGAAATGACGTCGGATGACGTCGCCTTCTCGCTGGTCCCGGGGCGCGGCCTTGGACAAAGCCCGTTGTTCGGCGAAGCCAAGACCTACATGAACTCCATCAGTCATGTGATCCCGCTCGACCGTTACAGCGTGCGCATCGTGTCGAAGAAGCCCGACATCCTGATGGAGCAGCGTATCGCAGGCTACTCGTTCTGGATCGTCAACGCCCGCGAATACCTGACCCGTGGCGCGGCCGACTATGCGCGCAAGCCTGTCGGCACCGGCCCCTACAAGGTCGAGGAATGGGTGGATGGCGAATTCCTCCGCCTCGTTGCCCATGACGACTACTTCGGCGGCAAGCCGACCGCTGCCTCGATCACCTACCGTGTGGTTCCTGAGGTATCGGCCCGCATCGCTGGGCTGGTCTCCGGCGAGTATGATATCGCTGTCAACATTCCGCCGGACCAGGTTCCAGTGATCCGCGGCTACGACGACCTGAAGGTCGAGCGTATCGTCCTCGACAACTCCCATGTCCTCCGGTTCTTCCCCTACGGCCCGCTCGCCGACAAGCGCGTCCGCCAGGCGCTGAGCCTTGGCATCGATCGCGCCTTGCTGCGCGAGGCCCTGTGGGAGAATGCCAACTACACGCCGAACGGTCACCAGTTGCGCTCTTATGACATGTGGATCGAAGAGTTCCCGGACTTCGCCTACGACCCGGAACGCGCAAAGGCCCTTTTGGCCGAAGCAGGTTACGCCGGCGAGGAAATCGTCTATCGCCTGCCGCTGAACTACTACCTTCTCAGCCTCGAAGCCGCGCAGGCCATGCAGCAGATGTGGGCCGCTATCGGGCTGAACGTCTCACTGCAGCCGGTCGAGAACTTCACCCAGGCCGAGGAAAAGGGCGTCCACATCCTGCCCTGGTCCAACACGCACCGCTTCCCTGATCCGCTGGGCAGCTTCGTGCCGCAATGGGGCAAGAACTCGTCGATCCAGAAGAATGCCAAGGCACCGGAACGGTCCTGGGCTGCGCCGGCACGCTTCAACGAGTTGCAGGATGTGCTTGTGACCTCAATGGACTGGGCAGAGCGCAAGACGGCCTATCGGGAAGCGCTTGATATCTGGAATGACGAGGCTCCGGGCACGATCCTCTACAACCCGCTGGAAAGCTACGCGATGAAGAAGTCCATCAACTGGAAGCCCTACGGCCTCTACTACATGGACTTCCGTCCCTACAACCTGACCTTCGGCAACGCATCCAACTGAGCCAATCAAACAAGCGGGCGGCAACGAATGAGGCCGCCCGCCCTGCATTTGAGGAGGCCAACAATGCCAATCATTGAACTCGACCAATTGCGCGTCAGCATCCTGGGCAGGGATGGAACCGAGGTTCAGCCAGTGCGCGAAGTTTCGCTGAGCCTGGACACCGGCCGGACCCTGGCCCTGGTGGGTGAAAGTGGATGCGGCAAGTCGATGACCTGTCTGGCGGTGGCCGGCCTGTTGCCGCACCGCACCCGTATCAGCGGCGGCAGCTTTCGCTTCGAGGGTACCGACGTCTTCAGCCTGTCGAGTGCGGCCGCCTTTGAATTGCGCCGCCGCAACATTGCAAGCGTGTTTCAGGATGCCACCGGAAGCCTGAACCCTGTCCGGACCATCGGCTGGCAAATCGCCGAGGCATTGCGTCTGCGCCGGGGCGTCACACAGGCCGAAGCCTGGACCGAAGCGGTGCGCCTTTTGGGCCGCGTCGGCATCCCCAGCCCGGAGGCCAGGGCCCGTGACTATCCCCACCGCTTTTCCGGCGGCATGAACCAGAGGGCGATGATCGCGCTGGCGATCGCGGGGCGTCCGCGGCTACTGATCGCCGACGAAGCGACGACCGCGCTGGACGTGACTATCCAGGCGCAGATCCTCGATCTGATCGCGGACCTGCAGGCCGAGATGGGCATGGCGGTCCTGCTGGTAACCCATGATCTGGGCGTCGTGGCCCGGGCGGCCGACGATGTCGCAGTGATGTACGCGGGACGTGTGGTCGAACGTGCGCCCGTGCGGCGGCTGTTTGCAGATCCGCGCCATCCCTACACCCAGGGACTGCTGGGTGCGCGTCCACGGATCGATCGCGACGCCGCGCGCCTCGTCACGATTGACGGCGTCGTCCCGCCGCTCAACGCCATTCCATCCGGTTGCGCCTTCGCGCCGCGTTGTCCGCATGCCGACGCGACTTGTGAACGCCAGGACCCACAGGTGGCGGGAGATGGGTCAGGTCGGTTCCTTGCCTGCCACAAGCCGGGCGCCGTGAGGATTGCGGCATGACCTCGCCTCTCCTGTCAGCCAAAGACGTGTCCCGCAGCTATGTTGCGGGTCGGGCGGGCTGGTTTCGCCGCGTTCCGAGGTTTCGCGCTGTCGACGGTGTGTCTCTGCATGTAAATCGCGGGGAAACTGTTGGAATCGTTGGTGAAAGTGGTTGCGGAAAATCCACTCTGGCCCGGTTGCTGCTGGCTCTGGCCCGCACCGAAACCGGAACTGTGACGTTTGACGACATCGATCTTTCAGGTCTGAGCACCGCAGAGTGGCGCGCCCTCAGGGCGAGAATGCAATGCGTCTTCCAGGATACCGGCGCCTCGCTTGACCCGCGCCTCACAATCCGGACCCAGGTGCGCGAACCGCTGGCGATACATCGCCGCCCCGACCCGGCCGCACGAACGCAGGCCGTGCTGGAGATGGTGCGCCTTGGCGCGCATCTTTGGGATCGTTACCCGCATGAACTGTCAGGCGGCCAGGTCCAACGCGTGATCCTGGCGCGGGCCCTGGCCCTGGGACCCGATCTGCTGGTACTGGACGAACCAGTCTCTGCGCTGGACGTTTCCATCCAGGCGCAGATCGTAAATCTGCTGAAAGACCTGCAGGAAGAACTCGGACTTGCATACGTCTTCGTCAGTCATGACCTCGGTGTGGTGCGCCATATCGCCGACCGGGTTTATGTCATGTATCTGGGGCAGGTGGTCGAGCATGCCCCCAAGGCGGACTTTTTTGCCAATCCACGCCACCCCTACAGTGCCGCGCTTCTGGCAGCCATTCCAGCCGCTGATCCAGAAGCTTTACCCAAGCGCGCAGTTATCACAGGGGATCTGCCAAGCCCGCTGGCTCCGCCAACCGGGTGCCGGTTCCATCCGCGCTGTCCCCACGCCATCGCACGGTGCGCCGCAGAGCCGCCGGTGCTGCGCAGACTGGGAGAGCATGAAGTGGCCTGCCACAGGTCCGAAGACATCAACCCAGTCGCGCTTGTCCCCCGGCACATTGCGGCAAAGCGGGAGTTTGCCTGATGCGCTTCGTTGCCGTGAAACTGCTGCGAGCCGCCCTCACCCTTTGGCTAGTCATCACCTTCGTCTTCGTGGTGTTGCGGATCTCGGGTGACCCGACGGACATTCTGCTGCCGGACGATGTCACGCAGGCGGTACGCGACTTTTACCGGGCCAAGTGGGGCTTGGACAAATCCCTCTGGCAACAATACCTGGCCTACTGGCAGTCGTTGTTGACAGGCGACTTCGGCATGTCCCTGCGCTCCGGCATGCCCGCATGGGACATGGTAATGGAACGGGCGCCGAAGACACTGCTCCTCGGGGTATGCGGTCTGGGGATGGCACTGTTCATCGGCATCCCGCTCGGCGTGATCGCCGCACGGTACAAAGGCACCGCCATCGACCGTGGCGTGATGAGCTTTGCCGTCTTCGGCTTCTCGATGCCCAACTTCTTCCTGGGGATCATCCTCATCCTCGCGTTTTCCTTGCATCTGCGCTGGCTCCCGTCCTCAGGGTCCGGCACATGGGCACAGCTGGTGATGCCGGCCTTCACCCTCGGCACGGCATTTGCCGCGCAGATCGCGCGTTTCACCCGCTCGGCCATGATCGATGTCTCCAACCGCCCCTACATGCGCACCGCCCGCTCCAAAGGAGCCGGGCGACTGCGGCAGGTGGTTTCCCATGCCTTTCCCAATGCGGTCGCCCCGATCGTCACCATCGTCGGCCTGAAGATCGGCGAATTGATCGGCGGGGCGGTGGTAACGGAGACAGTCTTTGCCTGGCCGGGACTCGGTCGGCTCGTTACCGTCGCGGTGGCCAACCGCGATCTGGCAGTCGTACAGACAATTCTGATCCTTCTGGCCGCCACCATGATCGCGACGAACCTCGTTGTCGACCTTCTGTATGGCTGGCTCGACCCCAGGGCCCGCGACCAAAGACGAGCAAGCGACCCCCGTCAGGAGGCAAGAGCATGACCGTCCTTTCTGAAAAGGCGCGGATCCGAAGCATCCGCAAGCGTCCCAGCCTGCAAATTGGTGTCGCACTGGCATCCGGCTTCCTGATGCTGATCCTCTTCATCACGCTCTTTGCCCAGGCAATCCAGCCCTATGCTTTCGAGCAAATAAGCCTGCTGGATCGAATGAAGCCGCCGTTTCCACTTGAAGGGTATTCGGCCGACCATTTGCTGGGCACCGACAGGTTGGGCCGGGATCTGCTGTCACGCCTTTTGGTCGCCACACAGACGTCCATCGCTCTGGCGCTCTTGGGAACGATCTTCGGGGCGGTGCTTGGAACGGGGCTGGGCTTCCTGGCCGCCCACTATGGCGGCTGGGTGGATGAGATAATCAGCGCGCTCGTCGATTTCGGCGCGTCCATGCCCTATTTCATCATCGCGCTGGCCGTACTGGCATTTCTTGGCAATTCCATGCTCGTGTTCCTGTTCCTGATGGGGATTTACGGCTGGGAACGCTACGCCCGCATAACACGTGGCCTAGTCCTGTCCGCGCGCCAGGAGGGGTATGCGCTGGCTGTCCATGCCCTTGGCGGCAGCCCTGCCCGCATCTACGCGCGCCATGTCCTGCCGAACATCATGGGACCGTTGATCATCCAGATCACGATCAACTTCCCCGAGACCATCCTGTTTGAAACCTCGCTGTCCTTCATCGGGCTCGGCATCCGCCCGCCACTGACCTCGCTCGGACAATTGCTGGGCGACGGGCGCGACTACCTCATCAACGCCTGGTGGCTGGCCGTCATACCGGGGCTGGTGATCTTCTTCACCACCCTGTCGATCTCCATTCTGGGCGACCACCTGCGCGCCCGTCTCGATCCCACTTCGCAAGGATAGGACATGACTTCTGAACCCATCATCGACGGCGTGGGGTTGAACCTGACGGACATGGTTCCGGGCAACATCGACCAGCTTGCCGGCATCTTGAACTGGTACCGGGAGATCGGCTGCAGCCACGTGGAGTTGACTGCGCGCCGGCTGGACTTCGTTGTCGGCGGACGGCTGAACGTCCCCCGGACAGAGAAAGTTGCAGCCATCGTGGCAGAGGCCGGTCTTGTCCCCGTGCTGCATGCCAACCACGCAATCAACCTGATGCATCCGGTTGACGCGGATCTGCACGAGGCGGCGGCAGCGGCCTCGATCGCTGCCTGTGAACGGCTGGGAGCCGGCTCGATGGTGTTGCACCCGGGCGTATTGCCGCGCGATCTGCATATCGCAGAAGGTGAGGCCCGACGCACGCTGGAGCGGGATCGCCTGCGGCGGCTCGGCGACCTGGCCGGCAAGGCCGGGGTCAGACTGGCGATGGAGAACCTGATCGGCGGGCCGGAAACGCCCTGGGTCGCCTATAGCGCCGATCCGGTGATGCTTGCGACCCAGCTCGACGCCGTCGCCCATGACCATGTCGGAGCCTGTCTTGATTTCGGGCATGGCTGGCTGTCGTCCCATGCAATGGGCTTCGACTACCTCGCCGCCCTGGAAACCCTGTCCCCCTTCGTCTGGCATCTGCATCTGCACGACAACTTCGGTCGCCGCGGCAACACCGGCGATCCGGGTGACGATGCAACACTCGGCCTTGGAGACATGCACGCCCCGATGTTCATGGGGTCCATCCCCTGGGCGAAATTGCTGCCGAAAATGCGGTTTAGGCCGCAGACCTTTGGCGGAATTGAACTGAACGGACGCTTCCGGAGCGAAGCGGCAACAGTGGTTTCAACCGCCTACGCAATCGCAGCCCACGTCAATACCGGGGCAGAGCTCTTGAACCCCTACAGGGACGCTTTCAAATGACAATCATCGCCACTGGTTTCAACACGGGCGACGCAGCGGGTTCTGTAGCCACGCTTGCAACCAAACTCGCTCATCTGGCCGAAATAGGCGCAACCGGTGCCGAAATCACGGCAACGGGTCTGGATGCCGTGGTGGCCTGCCGCCTGATCCCGTCGCAAGTCGCCGCCGTGCGCGCGGCCATGGCCTTGCACGATCTCGCGTATTCGATGCATGCCCCGATCGCCATCAACCTGATGGATGAAGCACACCGTGACCTGCAGCGCCGCGCCGCGCTGGTTTCAATGGAGCTTGCTGCGGAGATCGGCGCACGGGTGGTGGTCCTGCATCCGGGCCGCTGCACCCCGCTCGACTGGGTAAACCGGCGCGCGGAGCTTCTGGCCTTCGAGCGCGAGTTGCTGGCAGAAGTCGCCGACCGGGCGCAAGCCCTCGGCGTGCGCATCGCCTATGAGAATATTTCTCCCAACGCCCGAGTGATCGACGGTCTGGAAACATCCTATTCGCTTGATCCCGCGCAACTGGCCGAGCAACTGGAAGCGCTGAACCATCCTGCTGTGGTGGCCTGCCTGGACATCAGTCATGCGCAGCAGGGGGCAACGCTCTGGGGCTTCGACATGATCGCAGCCTGCCTGCGGCTGGCGCCGCATATCGGCCACATCCACTATTCCGACAGCACTGGCTGGCCCGCAACCATCGCAAGCCGCCACATGGGCGAGGCGCATTTCTTCGGCCTGGGTGACATGCACGCGCCCCCCGGCTTCGGCCTTGTGGATTTTGCGGCGCTGGAGGCTCAACTGACCGTCCTGCCCGACACGCGCATCGTGATCGAGATCAAGTCAAACTTCAAAGTCCATAGCGAAGCCTCAACCCTTGCCGCAGCGCAGGGGTTTGCCGCCGCCGTCAATGCCCGTCAGATGAAGGCAAATGCCACTATCAAGACCGGGGCAAGCGCATGACAACCGGGACCGCAGACCGCGTGGTGGTCGTCGTCTTCGACGGGCTCCGTCCCGACATGATCGCGGGAAGAATGCCTGTGCTGGAGGCGTTCGGACAATCGGGCGTGGTGTTCACGGGCGCAAGGTCTGTGTTTCCTTCGGTCACGCGCGTGGCGACAAGTTCGATCGGCTCCGGCCATTGGCCGCGCATGCATGGAATTGTCGGCAATTCGATGCATCAGCCACAGGTGATCCAGGGCCGGGCCCTGGACACATCCGGCTTCGAACATCTCACCCTTGCGCGGGAGGCCTGGGGACGGGTCGTCGCTCCGCAGACCCTTGGCGAAGCGTTGGCAGCGGCAGGCAGGAAGATGGCCGTTGTCCACTCAGGATCATCCGGATCTGCCTATCTCTGCAACCCGGAAGTCACGGCAAACAAAGGCCACTGGACCTTCTCGATCCACGGCACCGGCCACACGCAAACCCCCGATGCCGTTGACAAGGCACAGAACCTGCATGGTCCGCTGCCGAAAGGCGGCACCCCCAAACATGACCAGCTGGCCTATGCTGCCGAAGTTGCTTTGACCAGCCTGAATACCGCCGACAGTCCGGATGTCCTGGTGGTCTGGCTTTGCGAACCCGACAGCACCTGGCACAGTCACGGTCTGGGGTCAGATGAGGCCAACGCGGTGCTGGCGTCAGCTGATGCTGCCTTCTCCCGCATCCTTGATGCGGCAACCCAAGGACCGCGCGGCACGGCTACGGCGGTGATGGCCGTGTCCGACCATGGCCAGATCACCACGACCGGCCTGTTCGAGATCGAGGCCTTGTTGCGCGAAGACGGCTTCGACGCGCGGGTACGTCCCGAGACCGACACCGCTGTTGCCCTCACACTTGGCAACAGCGGCGAACTGCGCTGCCTGCGGGAAGAGGCGACCATCGCGCCGGAACTGGCCAAATGGCTCATGCAGCGCCCGGAGATCGGCATGGTGTTTGCGCGCGACAATCTGCTGCCCATTGTTGCCGGCGCCTTTCCGCTCTCCCTGGTGAACCTTGATCATGCCCGGGCTCCTTCGCTGTTCTACGTGATGTCGTCGGATACAGGCCCGGATCGGTTCGGTCTGCCGGGGCGCGGTTTGATGACGGGCGGAGTTGCAGTGGGCGGTGGCATGCATGGCGGCCTCAATCGCCACGAGATGGCAACGGTCCTGAACCTGCGCCTGCCCGGAGGGCCTGCCGGGGTTCGCGACGATCAGCCATGTGCCTTGCCGGACATTGCGCCAACCATCCTTGACTTGCTGGGACTGCCGAAAGGAGCGATGTCCGGACATCCTCTGACGCTCGATGGATCGCTGTCCGCGATCGAGGTTGACCGGCAGACAGCCGTAAGCGGCGACTTTGCGCAGGTACTGGAACGGCGGCGAACAGCTGGCGCCTGGGTGCTGGATCACGGCGGGCGCGCATAAACGGTTGCACACGTGTGGGGCCAGCTCAACGCCGTGACGTTTGCATGGAACCGGATGAACCTCTGGCACCTGCGCCTGCAGCAGCACCGCTCCCTATCGGGGCGGTGCCTCGGCCGAAACCCCGGAACAGGCTGCCAACAACCACGCGCGTGCGTCCTTGCTGACCCGCGCTTCGAGGGTTGACCGGACCCTGGCATGATAGGTGTCGAGCCAGTCGATCTCTGTCCGGGTCAGGCTGGAGAGATCGAACATGTCGGTCTGGATCGGAGCAAGGGTCAGGGTCTGGAACTCGAGAAAGCCGTCCTCGGCCTCGCGGATCTCGAAGAGGTTCTCGATGCGGATGCCATATTCACCAGCCACGTAGTGCCCTGGCTCTATGGACAGGACCATGCCCGGCTGCAGGTCGACCGGATTGTAGGGCCGGCCGATGCGCTGCGGCTGTTCATGCACGGACAGGCGATGACCGATGCCATGGCCAGTGCCGTGGTCGTAGTCGAGACCGAGGTCCCAGAGCGGCCGGCGGCAGATCGCGTCGAGATGATGCCCCTGCGTGCCCCTGGGAAATCGGGCCGTGGCGAGTGCATGAAACGCCTGGAACACGGCGGTATAGGCACGGCGGTACTGAGGCGAGACCGGGCCAAAGGCATAGCTGCGGGTAGCGTCAGTTGTTCCGGTCAGATACTGGCCGCCGCTATCAAGCAGGTACGTCCCCTCCGGCGCGATGCGTCCCTGAGTGGCCGGATCGGCGGAATAGTGGCACATGGCGGCATTGCTGCCTGCAGCGGAAATCGTGCGGAAGCTCTCGGAGAGAAATCCCGGCTGCTGCTGACGGAAGGCGAGGATGGCGTCTTCTGCCTCCAGTTCCGTGATCGGATGGCCGGCCTTTGCCCGCTCCGGCACCATCCTGGACAGCCAGGCGCCGAACTCGACCCAGGCCGCCCCATCGGCGACGTGACAATCGCGCAGGCCCTCCAGTTCGGTCCGGTTCTTGACGGCCTTTTCCAGGGTCATGGCGCTGGGCCGTGCGATCACGCTCGCGCCGGCCTCGTTGATCAGGAGCGAGACGGCGACCGGCGAGAAGTCTGGGTCAATGGCAATCCGGTCTGCGGAGCTAAAGCGCTCGCGCAGGAGCGGCAGAAATGCCGGCATTGGATGCACATGGACCCAGTCCGGGAGACTGTCGGCAAGACCTTCCTCGAACTTCGTCCGGTCGACGAACCAGTTGGCCATGCCGTCCCGGCCAAGCGTCAGGAAGGACTGCGGCATGGGATTGAAGCGGACGTCGTCACCGCGGACGTTGAGGAACCAGGCGATGTTGTCCGGCTGGGTCTCAACGTGATGACTGGCGCCGATCCGGGCCATTTCGCCCAGCAGCCAGTCGCGCTTTTCCAGGGTCGAGCGGCCGGCGAACTGCAGTGGAAAGCTCGAAATGCGGCCCTGCGGCGGTGCCGGCTGATGGGTCCAGATCCTGTCAACGAGATTGCCCTCGGTCATGACCATCCGGACGGCGACGGGTATCAGCGCGGCGTCATAGCGGGCCAGCCAGGCGGGCGGCAGCAGCATGGCATCATAGCCGACACGCCAGCCGGGCAACGCGATCTCCGCCAGCCAGTGTTCCGGTGGCTGGGTGTGCAGATGCAGGCGTTCGATGCCGTGGCCGCCGCATTGCCGCGCGGCCTGGACGGTGTAGCGGCCATCGACGAACAAGGCCGTCCGGTCATGCGTCAGGATGGCAACGCCGGCCGATCCGGTAAAGCCGGTCAGGTAGGCCAGCCGCTCGTCATGCGGGGCGATGTATTCGCCCTGGTGCGCATCGAAGCGGGGCACGATCAAGGCATCGAGCCCGCAATTGGTCATCTCCTGGCGCAGGGCGGCAAGGCGGGCGGCAATGGAGGGCAAGTCAAAGACGTTCATTTGCAATCTCTTCGATGTGATGACAGGCGGCCGCACCGCCGGCGGCAAGCGGTCGCAGCGCCGGCACTTCGGCGGAACACCGGGGCGAGCGGTGCGGGCAGCGGACGTGGAAGGCACAGCCGCCGGGCACGTCCAGCGGCGAAGGGAGCTCTCCTTCAAGCTGGGTGCGGTTGCCGCGCTCGGCGGGATCGAGCGACGGGGCCGCCGACAGCAGCGCGCGGGAATAGGGATGCACCGGATCCTTGAACAGCGTCTCGCTGTCACCAATCTCGACGATCCGGCCGAGATAGATCACCGCCACCCGGTGCGAGATATGGCGCACCAGACGCAGGTCATGCGCCACGAACAGGATCGTCAGGTCGAGCCGCGCCTGCAGGTCCAGAAGCAGGTTGACGATCTGCGCCTGGACCGAGACATCCAGCGCCGAGACGAGTTCGTCGGCGATCAGGATCTCGGGCTCGACGGCAAGGGCGCGGGCAATGGCGATCCGCTGGCGCTGGCCGCCAGAAAACGCATGCGGCAGCTTGTGGGCGGCATCCTGCGGCAGGCGGACGAGATCGAGAAGCTCGGCCACACGGGCGGGGACATCGCCTGCCGGGCAGATCCGGTGCACCCGCAGCGCTTCGGCCAGGATCTCGCCGGTGGTCATGCGCGGGTTGAGGGACGAATACGGGTCCTGGAACATCATCTGGACACGGCGGTTGAAGCGCCGGTCATGACGCTGGTCCGGGGCAAAGATGTCCTGGCCGTGAAAATGGATCGAGCCGCCGGTCGGCGCGTTGAGCCGGACGATGCAGCGCCCCAGTGTCGACTTGCCACACCCGGATTCGCCCACGACGCCAAGCGTTTCCCCGCGCCGCAGGGTCAGCGTGACGCCGTTGAGGGCGTTGACCTGACGGACAGGCGCACGCCGGATGAGATCGACAAGGCTGCGCGCGACGGGAAACGACAGGCGCAGGTCGCGGATTTCAAGCACGGGATCACTCATGCCGCAGTCGCTCCCTCGGCCGGACGGATTTCACAGCGGAAACAGGCAGCCCTGCGGCCATCGCCGAAGCTGGCAAGGTCCGGGCGGCTGGCGGCGCAGGACGCTTCGCGGACCGGGCAACGCGGCTCGAAGGCGCAGCCCGGCGGCAGGTGCAACAGGCCGGGCGGGGTTCCGGGGATCGTGTAAAGCCGGCTGCGTGGTGCAACGTCCTGCGGCACCGAGCGCATCAGGCCAATGGTGTAGGGATGGAGCGGCGCCCGCAGAACATCGCGCACGCTGCCCTCCTCCACCACCCGGCCGGCATACATGACCGCGACCCGGTCGCAGGTCTGCGCCACAACGCCAAGATCATGGGTGACCAGAATGACGCCCATGTCGAAATCACGGGCAAGCGCCAGAATGAGGTCGAGGATCTGGGCCTGAATGGTCACGTCAAGCGCGGTCGTCGGCTCGTCGGCGAGCAGCAGGCGTGGACCTGCGGCAAGGGCAATCGCGATCATCACCCGCTGCCGCATGCCGCCGGAAAACTGATGCGGGTAGTTGTCGAGGCGGGATGCCGCCGCCGGGATGCCGACCATGTCCAGCATCTCGATCGCCCGCGCCTTGCGCTCGCTGCGCGACAGGGACGTGTGAGCCTTGAGGCTTTCCGTGATCTGCAGGCCGACCGGCAGCAGCGGGTTGAGCGCGGTCATCGGTTCCTGGAAGATCATGGCGATCTCCCTGCCCCGCACGCGGCGCAAGGCAGGTTCATTCAACGCAAGAAGATCCAGTCCCTTCCAGCGGACCGACCCCTCGATCTGGCCATAGCGGCGGGTGAGACCCAGGATCGAGCGCAGCGTCACGCTCTTGCCGGAGCCGCTTTCGCCGACCAGACCGAGCACCTCGCCGGGGGCCAGGGAGAAGCTGACATCGCGCACGGCGGGCAGCGTGGCGGCCCCGACCGGGAACGTGACCGAGAGGTTGGAGACCTCAAGCCGGGGTGTTGCATCGTGTGTCATGGTCATCCCCGCGGCCGCAGAAGATCGGCAAGTCCATCGCCGATGAGGGAAAAGCCGAAGCCTGTCAGCACGATGGCAATGCCCGGCATCAGGCTGAGCCACCAGGCGGTGGTGACGAAGTTGCGCCCCTCGGCAATCAGCACGCCCCATTCGGCCTGTGGCGGCTGCGCGCCAAGACCGAGATAGCCGAGGGAGCTGCCAAGCAGGATGGCGAGCGCCATGTCGGTCATCCAGTAGACGATGACAGGGGTGATCGCGTTGGGAAGCAGGTGGCGGAAGATGATGCGCAGGTCGGAATAGCCCATGACGATGCCGGCTGCGGCGTAGTCGCTGGTCTTCTGCGAGATGATTTCGGCCCGCATCAGCCGGGCATAGTAGACCCAGCCGACCAGCGTGATGGCGATGTACATGTTGACGAGGCCAGGCCCCAGCACCGCGACCACGGCAATGACAAGGACGAGGAACGGGAATGTGATGATCGCATCGACAAACCGGCCGAAGATGATGTCGGCCAGGCCGCGGTAATAGCCGACCAGCGCCCCGACCACGACGCCAATGACGAGCGCAAAGACGGTGGCGAGCACCGCCATCTGCATGTTGACCGAATAGGCCCAGATCACGCGCGAGAAGGCATCACGGCCGAGCATGTCGGTTCCGAAGGGATGCGCGAGGCTCGGCGGCTGGCGCATGGCCGCGACATTGATCGTGTTGGGATCATGCGGAGCAAAGAAGCCGGGGAACAGCGCCAACAGCGTCGACAGGGCAATGATGCCCACGCCGACCATCAGCCCGGGTTTGGCGAGGGCAGCGCGCAGAAGTTCGCGGCTGCGGCTTGATCGTGTCGGCGGAACGGGAGCGGAAACAGGGGAAGCCGGTGTCATGACAGGCGGAGTCTCGGATCAAGCCAGCTCTGGATCAGGTCGGTCATCAGGAAGACCAGCGTGACCAGCACGGCGAAGGTAAGGGTGAGGCCCTGGATCAAGGCATAGTCGCGGCCAAATATGGCATCGAGCATCAGCCGCCCGACGCCCGGGACGCCGAAGACAGTCTCCGTGACAAGCGTTCCGCTCATCAGGTTGCCGATGGAAAGGCCCAGCAGCGTGATCGTGGAGATGAGGGCGTTGCGCAGTACGTGACGCCCAAGGACAAGACGCAGCGGCAGGCCCTTGGCACGGGCGAATTGCACGTATTCCGCATCGAGCACCTCGATGATGGCGGCGCGCAGGTTCCGCATAAGGATCGCGGAGGTGTAGAGCGCCACGGTCATGGCTGGCAGGAACAGGTGATAGAGGTTGTCGGCCAGCCCCTTGCCATAGCCGCCGACCGGAAAGAGCCGCAGCTGCGCGGCCAGAAACGTCAGCAGCAACAGGCCGATGTAGAACACCGGCATCGACAGCCCGACCTGGAACACGGCGCGGATGACGGTGTCGGGCCAGCGGCCGCGATTGAGGGCGGCGACGAAGGCGAGCGGTCCGGCGATCAGCACGGCCAGCGACACGGAATAGACCGTGAGAAAGATCGTTGCCGGAAGGCGCGACAGGATCACGTCCCAGACCGGAGCCCGCAGCATCAGGGAGGTGCCGAGATTGCCGCTGAGGACCGAGCTGACGAACAACATGAACTGTGTGGCCAGCGGCGCGTTGAGGCCGAGCCGTTCCCGGAAAGCTGCCAGCTCGGCATCGGAGGCCTTATCGCCGAGCAAGGCAATCGCCGGATCGCCCGGCAAGAGCCGGACCAGCAGGAAAATGATGACCATGACCAGAAGAAAGGTCGGCACCAGCAGCAGAAGCCGGTTCAGGAGATATCGAAGGGGAGCCATTGACGTTCCATGGATGGGGTCGGACGAGGGGCACCCGGCCGGGTCCGGCGGACCGGGACCGGCCGGGTGCAAGCCGGACCCTCAGCGCTGCAGGGATGCTTCCTCGAAGACATTGGCCCCGAGCGGCGTCTGCACGTAGCCGGTCACTTTCGCCGACAGGGCGACGGCAAAGGGCGTCTCGTACATGAACAGGAGCGGTGCCTCTTCCGCGTAGATTTCCTGCATGCGACGGAAGTGCGCGGCGCGGCGTTCGGGATCCATCTCGGCGGCCGCCGTGTCATAGAGTTCGTTGAACTCCTTGTTTTCCCAGCCCGTGCCGACCGCCTTTGCCGTGGGCGTATGGCCAAGCCAGCCAACGACCTGGCTCGGGTCGGCAATGTCATCCACCCAGCCGTAGGTGTGGATGTCGAACTCGCCGGAGCGGTTCTTGGCGCCGCGCGTCGGGCTGTCGACCTGTTCGGCGACAAGCTCGACGCCAACGGCGGTCCACATCTGCTGCAGGGCGGCGAACACGGTGGCATCATCCGCCGAGCCGGCAAGCGTGGTGAGCTTGATCTTGGTGCCAGCGGCAAAGCCGGCCTCCTGCATCAGTTCCATCGCCTTGACCGGGTCATAGCCGTAGAGCGGGTCGGTCTTAACGGCCATGGGGGTTGAGGAGGACATCAGCGGCGACGTCATCGGCGCGCCCGCACCATGCAGGACGAGACTGACCAGCGCTTCCTTGTTGGTCGCGTAATTCAGCGCCTGCCGCACCCGCTTGTCGGCCAGCGGATTGGGCGTCCCGTCAGCCCGCGTGGCCCGGGTGTTGATCGGCGAATAGATGATGCGGGTGGAGGGGAACAGCTCCATCTTCAGGTTGGGATCGGTGCCAAGCTCGGCAATGCGGGCGAAGGGGATGAACTCCGCGATGTCCACTTCGCCGGCCTGAAGCTTGAGGATGCGGGTGGCGTCGTCCGGGATGATCTGGAACTCGACGCCTTCAAGATAGGGCAAAGGCTTCCCGTCCGCGCCGGACTTCCAGTAGTAGGGATTGGCCTTGAACGACATCGAGGCGCCCTGCTCGAAGCCGCTGAGGTAGAACGGGCCTGATCCCGCCCCCGGACCACCGGCTGCAAACAGCGCCGCCGACTTCTCCTGATCGGTTGCGCCGGGGGCCTTTTCAAAGGCTGCGCGCGAGACGATGGCCGTGTTGAAGGTGGCCAGCATCGACAGGATTGTCGGGTCCGGCCGCGACAGGGTGATCGTCACCTTGGCCCCCTCCCCGGTCACGCCGGAGATCGCGCCGAGCAGCCCGGCCCAGGGCGAAAGGTCTGGATTGCGGGCCCGATCCAGCGAGAACACCACATCGGCAGCGGTGACCGGGCTTCCATCCGAAAAACGAATGCCATCGCGCAAGGTGATGTCGATCGTCTTGCCATCGCTGGACTGGCTGAAGCTTGTCGCCAGTGCACCCGTGAGGCCGGATCCGTCCCGCGCGCGCTCCAAGAGCGTGCTGTACAGGCTGCCGACCATCCAGATGTCCGGATTGCGTTCGGCATAAATCGGATCGACCAGCTTTGAGCCGTCGTAACGCGCAAACTTCAGAGTGCCGCCACGCTCTTGCGCCGCCAGCGGTCCCGTCAGGGCGAGCGCGAGCGTTGCCGCAACCGCAGCCGCAAACATAGTTTTCTTCATGTGTTCTCCTCCCAGAGTGTCTCGTCGAGACGAGGGGAACACTAGGTGAGTGCTGCCGAAAATTGAAGTGAAAATTATAGTCAGGCTTCAAATATATAAAATACCCCATCTCCACGCAGGACCGGCGCAAGACATAGGATTTATCTATATGTTTTTTATAATCTTTTCCCCGGGCCGCTCGATCGACAAGGCCTGAACAGCGTTTGCGGCAGCCAAACAATCGGCCTATACCGGAACCAGATCGAACAACCGGTACTTTCCAGTTCGAGAGGACAAATGACGTTGCCACCTCACCCTCCTGCCCCGCACCTAACTCAGCCAGGGACAGGGCCGGAGTTCGGGAAAACGATCCGTAAGCGTCGCAAGGCGCTTGGAAAGACACTGGAGGCTGTCGCGCAGGAAACGCAGCTGACCATCGGTTTCTTGTCGCAGGTCGAACGCGGGGTCAGCAGCCCCTCGCTCTCCTCCTTCATGCGCATCGCGTCGGCGCTCCAGACGACGATGGAAGAGCTGCTGAGCATGCCCGAGCCCTTTTGCGAGTTCTCCCCGCGGGAAGGACGCTCAACCTATCGGCTGGGGGAGGCAGGAAAGCTCTACGAAAAACTCGGGCCCGGATTTGCGGGCGCGTTGAACTATCCCAGCATCATTCATCGTGTCCCCGGCCATGTCTCCGAAAAGATGTGCCATGACGGCGAGGCCTTCCTGTATCTTCTGGACGGACAGCTCGAGTACCACCTTGGCGACCAGGTCTACATCCTCGGGCCCGGCGACAGCATTCACCACGACACGCGCACGCTGCATTATTCACGCGTGCTCGGCGACACGGATTCCGTCGAGCTTTGGGTCAGTTCACGTCCCAATCGCCCGGCCCCGCCTTCACAGCCGCGCCGGGACCCCGCAAAAGATAGGCCCAGGACGCCCAGATCCCCCGACAAGAAGGGCCGATAAGCCCCTATTGTGCCAGCCGCTTGAGCGGTCCGGCGCGCCTCAGGCCGGAACAGCGCTGAGGTCGATCATCCGCGGGCTGGTGATGACTGTCCCCGGCGCCGTGATGTGGTGAAGCCAGTAGACGTAAGGCTCAGCCGACAGCGGCGGCTCGCCGGTCCAGCCAAGGCCGGGAGCATACTGGAATGCCGGACTGCCGGCGACGGCGGCGAAATGTCCGGCGTGCGTCGTGATCAGGGGCCGATGCACATGGCCTGTGAGCAGGCGCAGATGTCCCTTGAACCCTGAAATCAGCCGCGTGAACTCCTGCCGCCCTGTCAGCAAGGTCATGGCATCCCAGGACGGGCTCGCCAGATCAAAAGGCGGGTGATGCAGCATCAGGAAGGTGACGGCACTGTCCGTCTGTGCCCGGGCAGTCTCGTCGGCCAGCCGATCGGCGAGCCAGTCGAGCCGGGCAGCACATAGTTCGCCCTCGACAGCACCAGGAATGATCGTATCGAGACCGATGACGCGGATGCCCTTGTGGATCAGGTCGAAGTTGAGGAACGGGCCTTCAGCAAAGGGAATGCTATCCGCGAAGGCCGCCCGCATCGGCGCACGGCGATCATGATTGCCCGGGACGACAAGAACCGGAGCCGAGAACCGCGTCAGCATCTCTTTCGCTAGCGCATAGTCTTCCGCCGTGCCGCAGTCTGTCAGATCACCGGAAATCAGCACGAGATCCGGCTGCGGCGTCAGACGCGCAGCATCTGCCAGGACACGTTCCACGGCCGCAACGGTGTCTTGGCGTGGATGGGTGCTTTCCTTTTCGCCCGCGAAAAGATGAAAGTCGGAAAAGTGGAGGATGTACATATGTGGGGGTATCTTCTTGTCAGCGGCCAATGCGGGAGAGGACATCGGCCTTCAAGAACCGCTCGATGACCAGCATGAATCCGACTGAGGGGATCAGCAGGATCAGCGCGGTAATCGCCGCGATCTGGTAATTGCCGCCCATGCTGGCATTGAACATCAGGATCGGCAGGGTTGCGATGTCCGGCGCACCGACGAAATAGGTGCCGGTGAACTCGTCGATACTGTCGAGAAAGACGAAGATCGACGCGGCCATCAGCCCGGGAAACGCCTGCGGCAGCGTGATGTCGCGGAAGGTGCGCAAGGGGCCGGCACCCAGGTTGCGTGCGGCTTCCTCCATGCTGCGATCAACGGCCGAAAACGCCGCCGTCGCAATCCAGACCGCATAAACAAGGCCTGGCAGCGAGTGCACCAGCACGACACCGAACAGCGTGCCGTTGAGCCCGAAGTTGTAGAAAATGGCGGCAATGTTGACGAAAATCGGCAGCGACGGGAAGGCCTGGGGAAGCAGAAAGATCAGCATGATCAGACTGCGGGCCGGCAAGGCCAGCCGCGCCAGCGCATAGCCGGCAGGCACCGACAGCGCCATCGACAGGCCAACCGTCGCAACCGCGATCGAGACCGAGTTCCACAAGGACTCCCATGCCCCGGCGCGCGGCCGGAAAACCCGGCCCCAGAACTCGAAGCCCCAGCGGGTCGGCCACTGGTTTGGATAGAACCATTGCTCGGCAAAGGCCCAGATGACGAGATTGGCCAGCGGTCCGAAGACAACAAAGGCGACAAGGCCCATTGCGATTGCAAGGCCCATGGCCGAGCCGGCGCTGCGTAGAGTTGCAGACAGGTTGCTCATGGGTTCGCCTTCTCTTTCAGGCTCATGCGAAGGTAAGCCCAGGCAGCCGCAGCGGTCAGCAAATAGGAGAACAATCCGAGCGCATTGGCGACGGCATAGTCTCCGTAATAGGTGACCCTGTGCGCCATCATCGCGGTCATCATCGTCGGATTGCCTGAGATCAGCATCACAGGGACAGAGAGAACCGACAGAAGGGTCACCAGCGACAGGACCAGCGCCACGAACAATTGCGGACGCACCTGCGGCAACACGATTTCGAACAGGCACCGCAGGCGGCTGGCACCCAGGTTTCGGGCAGCTTCAATGGTGGAACGATCAAGCGAGGCCATCGCCCCGGCCAGCAGCAGGGTGACGAAGGGCACCTGCTTCCAGGCGAAGGTCAGCACCAGTCCGCGCCAGTCCAGCAGGCTTTGTGCAGCAGCAGCGTCGAGAACCCCCGCATCGGCCAGAAGCGTGTTCAGCATGCCGTTGCGGGCCAGGAACGAGCGCGCCGTCTGACCGGCAACGATAAAGGGAATGAACAACGGCCAGCGGTACATCCAGCGCAACAGCGGCACCGCCCATCGGCTCTGGCCGAGCGTCAGATAGCCGGCAATGGCAATGGAGGTCGCGGCGATCAGCGCCAGAGATGCCAGCGTGACAAGGATCGAGAAGAGAATGTCAGCGCCGTAAAACTCCAGCGCCTTCTCCAGATTGGCGAAGGTAAAAGTGCCGTCTGCTCCGACGAATGCCGTCACAAGCGACCGCACAAGCGGGGCGGCATAGAGTAGACCGATGGCCGTCAGCGCCGGCGCGACGAGCAGCAGCCCCGGGAGCATGCCCGAAAGGCGGCGACTGGCGGATCCCGGCACAGGATCCGGAGGGGTCTGCCGGGCATCGGCGGACGTCGTTGCAGTCATGTCCGTATTGTCCTGTTTGCCGGCGCCTCCAAACCCTGGCGGCCGGCCTGTCATCGACAGCAAGAACCCAGTCCGGCAACTGGCCGGACCGGGTGGTTTACGCCTTACTTGGCGACGTTCTTTTCGTAGGCTTCGAGGATCGCTGCGAAATATTTCGCCTGCGGCATGGACCAGCCACGCTCGGCCAAGGTTTCCGGCGCGACGTCCGCGAACAGACGGTTCCACTCGGCGTCGGTAAGTTCCGACTTCACGTTCTGCGGGTCAATGCCCGGGAACCAGTTGAAGCGGCGGACAATGCCTTCGGCCTGCACAGCCGGGCTGGTTGCGAAGGCGATGAATTCCTTTGCAAGGTCAGCCTGTGCAGCCTTGGCCGGCACCGCATAGTACATCGGCTGGCCCGGCATGCCCGGTGACAGGATCATCAGCTTCAGGTTGGGGTTCAGGCGGCCGTCGGCAACCCAGGTGTAGAACATGTCCATCCACACCGGACCCATGGCGATTTCACCGCGGTTCATGGCATCCAGCGTGCCGGCATTGCCCGGGGTCATCACGACGCTCTGGTTGAAGTCGCGCAGCGACGCCAAAGCCGGCGTCCATTTATCGGCAGCGCCGTCCACCCACGGTCCATTGCGGATTTCGTCGGCCATATCGGAGAAGGCATACATCCAGCCGAACACGAAGCCAACGCCGGCCATGCCACCGGTGATGCCGTTGTAACCGAACTTGCCCGGGTTCTCTTTCACCCACTTGGCCAGTTCTTCATAGGACTGCGGCGGGGTTGCGATGACATCCGGATTGTAGGCGATCGCAATCTGGCTGTGGAACATCGGCATGACATAGCCGGACACGTTCACGCCGAGTGCGTTTTCCGCCGTCTCGCGGGTGACCAGCTTGGACGTGGCCAGTCCGTCACGGTAATTTGCCAGCAAACCATCCTGAACCATCTGCCCGGCCATGCGCTGATGCACGACGGCAACATCCACGTCCCAGACCCCCTTGTCCTTCTGGGCGTTGATCTTTTCAAAGATAGCCTGGCTGCCGCCGTCGCCGGGGCCAGTGCCAACCGCACGGACGGTGACGCCAGGATGAGCTTCCTCGAACTTCGGACCGAGGTAGTCGTTGATATAGTCCACCATGTTGGTGTCGCCGGCGGTGACCACGTTCAGGGTCTGGGCAGAGACGCTGGTGGCAAGGGCCGAGGCTGCCAGCAGGCTGGCAAATGCTATCCTGATATTCATGACTGTCTTCCCTTAGGTCCAAGTGCTGGAGAGTTAGTGCCTGATCCCCTGGAGCAGGCGGGTGTTGGCGTCGAAGCTCATCAGCATCGACGCCGGAACGGAAAGAAGGGCATCGTCGCCAGGCGAAACGGGACGCGCCGAGCAGGCCGAGAGGCTTTCGCCTGCAACGTCGATGCCGACCTGATAGCCACCGCCGGCGTAGGCACAGGTCGTGACCTTGCCCTTCCGGGCAAGTGCCGGAGCATCCGGATGCTCCATATCGTCAGTGAACACGCGTGCATCTTCGGTGCGGAACCCGACCAGGGTCGCCCCTTGGGCTGCCGGATCATCCGGCGCGACGGCCAGGACATTGTCGACCCCGAGAAACTGCGCTGCACCGAGGTCTGCCGGCGCGCTGTAAAGATCTTCCGGGCCGGCCACCTGAACAATCTGGCCATCTCGCATCAGGACGATACGGTCGGCCATGGCGAGCGCCTCGTCCTGGTCATGGGTCACCATGATGGTGGTGATGCCGACTTTCTGCTGCAGGCGACGCAGTTCGCCGCGCAGGCTGCGGCGGATCGAGGCATCGAGATTAGACAGCGGCTCATCCAGAAGCAGCAAAGGCGGATCGATGATCAGGGCGCGGCCAAGCGCCACGCGCTGGCGCTGCCCGCCCGACAGGCTGGTCACCGCACGCGGGCCATAACCCTCAAGCCCCAGAAGCGACAGGATGGCATTTGCGCGTTTCTCCCGTTCGGCCTTCGGGAGACCACGCAACTTGAGCGGATAGGTCAGGTTCCCCGCTACGCTCATATGTGGCCACAGGGCATAGGACTGGAACACCATCGCCGTTTGACGGGCCTCTGGCGCCAGCGTTGCGATCGAGTTCCCTCCCACCTTGATGTCGCCCGCCGCAAGCGGAGCGAACCCGGCAATCGAGCGCAGCAGGGTGGTCTTGCCACAGCCCGAGGGCCCGAGCAGACAGGTGAAGCTGCCGGCCGGCACCTCCAGCGAGATGCGGTCGAGTACAAGGGTCTTTCCAAGGCGAATGGACACCCCTTCCAGCGACAGCGCTTCCGTTCCCATGACTTCCTCCGATTGAACGCGCGTGCAATCTATGTTCGATGGATGACAGTTTCATGTCAAAGACTTTTGCATTCAGCCGGTTTTTGTGCGATGCAGAAGCCGCACGCGATTTCAAACCTGGCGGAGAAATGATGCGCGTCACAGCCGATGATGTTGCGGAAGCGGCGGGTGTCTCCCGCGCGATGGTGTCACGCGCCTTCACCGAAGGCGCCCCCATCGCCGCCCGCAAGCGCGCGCATGTACTGGCTGTCGCCGCGACACTGGGCTACAGGCCCAACCGCATCGCCCGTGGCCTCACCGGAAGCCAGACGGGTCTGATTGCCCTCGTCGTTGGCGCAGTCTCCCGCCCCTATGAAGCCTGGCTGCTGGAAACGCTGAGCCGCGAAATCCGGACGGCACGCTACTGGCCGCTGCTGCTGCAGGTTCAGCCGGGTGACGAACTAAACAACGCCCTCGAGGATGCTCTTGCCTATCAGGTGGATGGAGCCATTGTCGCGGCCGGGTCCGTCAGCCCGGCACTGGCCGAACGATGCCGCTCTTCCGGCGCCCCGATCGTCATGGTCGGCCGCGTGCTTCCTGGCGATGATACCGATGCAGTGTGCTGCGACAACCGGTTGGGCCTCGAACTTTTGGTCGATCATCTGACGCGGTCCGGCCGCAAACGGCTCGCCTGGATTGGCGGAACCCCGGACACTTTCTCCAACATCGAGCGGCAGAACGGTCTGATGGAGGCCCTTGATCGACGCGGGCTGAACCTGCTCGCGGCGCGGACCGGCGACTATTCTGTCGACAGCGGCCTTGCGCAAGCGCTTGCGCTGCTGACTGCACCGGACAAGCCGGATGCGATCCTGTGTGGCAATGACGCAATGGCCCTCGGTGCCATCGCAGCCGCGCGGCGCCTTGGCCTGACCGTCCCAAGGGATGTTGCCATTGCCGGTTTCGACGACATCCCGGCCGCCGCCTGGGAACCGTACCAGTTGACGACTATCCGCAATCCGGTCCTCGAAACGTCACGCGAAGCCCTGCGCCTGCTGACAAAACGCATTCAAAATGACGTGGCCTCATCGTCCGACGTCCCCGCCCGCACAGCAGAAATCGTCCGCCTCGCACCGGAACTGGTTATTCGCCAGAGCGCGTGAGCTTGTTCTCGGACGCCCGCGCCCCTTGCGTGACATGAACCGGCTCGCATCGCCTTCTCCGCGCGGTCGGTCCTCAGGCAGCAACCGCCGCGTCGAGACGGGCAAGGCCCGACTTCAGCGCTGCGATGCAGGCAGGGTCGAAAGCAGATCCGGCCTCCCTGTCGAGGATCGCAAGCGCTTCGGCGATTGGCATCGGGCCGCGATAGGGCCGCGCTGCGGTCAGGGCATCGAACACATCCGCGACCGTCAGGATCCGGGCCTCGAGACAGACTTCGTCGCCCTTCAGGCCGCGCGGATAGCCCTTGCCATCGAGACGTTCGTGGTGTGCGCCAGCGACCGAGGCAATATCCGCAAAGGCGGACACGCGGGCCAGAATGGTCTCGCTTGCCTGCGGATGCGCACGCACGGCGCTCCATTCGGCATCGTCGAGCTTGCCGGGCTTGTCGAGCACCTGGTTGCTGACGCCGAGCTTGCCGAGATCATGCAGGAGCGCGGCGCGGCGCAGCCAGCGCCGGTGATCGGCCCCCAGCCCAAGCTCTTCGGCGATCAGATCGGTGTAGAGCGTGACGCGGTTGGAATGATCGGAGGTGTAGGGGCTCTTGGCGTCGACGACATCCGAAAAGGCTTCGGCGATTTCATCAAGGTAGTCGGCATCCACCGGCTGCGACCGGCGGGCCGGCTCCATCGCAAACACCAGCTCCGGCAGGTCGGTCCGGTTGAGGTCTTGCCAGAATTGCGGGTCCTCACTGGCCTTGGCGAAAGCCGCGGCGATGGCAGGGGCAAACCACGATCCCGACCGCGCCTCGATTTCCCGCAAGGCCGCATCACGGCCCTGCTCCAGCTGGAAGACATCGGCGACCTGCGCCAGAAGGGCAATGGCCGAGGCGACCGGCACCTGATCGCCCTTCAGGCCCAGCGGCTTGCCCGCCCCGTCATGATGCTCGTCGAGGCTGCGGATACCGTCCTGGACAGCGGCGGAGAAACGCATCTTGGCAGCGATGTCAGCACCGCGATGGCACCGCGTCTCGATCAGATCGCGGACGATCTCGCCGCCATTCTGCAGGATATGGACGATGGCCCGGATCCGCTCCGACAGGCCGGATTTCAATCCGGTCTTGCGGAACACAAAGCGCAGCGCAGAGCTGAGAGAGCCATCGATGATCTTGAAATCGCGCTTGAAGCTGATGTCATCGGCCAGGTAGAGCTCGCAGATGCGCGCGGCATTGCTACTGCACCCGAGGTCTTTCAGGAGCAGCGTGTAATAGAGATCCGCCAGTGCGTCCTGCGACAGGCCGAGCTGGGCCCCCACCGCCATGCCGATGTAGCAGCAGCGGATGCAATGCCCCTCCGGCTGGCCTTCCGTCATGTCGAGGGCGTAGCTGAGCGATCCCAGCAGTTCGGCCAGGGCAAAGGTTTGCGGACGCGCCGCGTTGACCTGTTGCAGATAATGACTGTTGACCATGACACCCACCTTTTGTGGTTGCTTTTACCAATCGGCCTTTAAAGTCAGGTGAACTGGCAGCTGGGCATGGTGTTTCCTTGCGGCACGTCTGATACAAATCAAGGCATCGCCTGCCGCAAGGAGATATTGGCAGCTGTGGAGGCCACCCATGGACGTCACCCTGTTGCTCGAATACCTGGACGAGGGCCGGCTTGCAGCCCTGTTCGGACTTGTCACCGGACTGACCTTCGGCGTTGCTGCACAAAGGTCTTCATTTTGCCTGCGTGCCGCGACCGTCGAATTCGCCCGCGGGCAACTCGGACCACGCATGGCGGTCTGGCTCCTGACCTTTTCGGCAGCCCTGGTCCTGGTTCAGGGAGCCGAGATGCTGGGCCTGTTCGACAGCGGCGAGGCGCGCATGATGGCGGTGACCGGTTCCTGGTCCGGCGCGATCATTGGCGGGCTGTTGTTCGGTGCGGGCATGGTGCTGGCGCGCGGCTGTTCCGGACGCCTGCTGGTTCTGGCCGCAACGGGCAATCTTCGTTCGCTGGTGTCCGGTCTGGTTTTTGCCGTGGTCGCGCAAATGTCGCTGTTTGGACTGCTTGCCCCGCTGCGGCAATGGCTGGCCGGATTGTGGGTAACGCCCGGGGGGCAGAATGTCGATTTGCTGGCAAGCCTGTCCCTGCCCTCCTGGAGCGGACTGGCACTTGGCGGCGTCACGGCCATCATCGCCTTGCGCATTGCCCGACAGAACAGTCTCGGCTGGGCCAACCTCCTGTTTGCGCCCATCATCGGCTTTGCCATCGCGCTTGGCTGGGTGCTGACCTATTCGCTGGCACAGGTTTCATTCGAACCGCAAACCGTGACATCTGCGACATTCTCCGGTCCTTCGGCCAATACGCTGATGTTCTTCCTGGAGGATTCCTCTGTCTTGGGGTTCGACGTCGGACTGGTGCCCGGCGTCTTCATCGGGGCCTTCCTGTCCTCGCTCGTCGGGCGGCAGTTCCAGTTCCAGGGCTTCGAGGGCGAGAGCCAGATGCGCCGCTCCCTGACCGGAGCAGCGCTGATGGGCTTTGGCGCGATGCTCGCAGGCGGTTGCGCCATCGGGGCAGGCGTGACGGGCGGCTCAATCTTCGTGGCCACCGCCTGGCTGGCGCTGACCGCCATGTGGGTCGGTGCCGTGATCACCGATGCGCTGGTCGATCAACGTGCGATCCGGCAAGCTGGCGTCGCCGCGCAATAGGCTGGCGTTGCGGTTGACCGCCTGTGGTCAGGCCTGTGGTTCAAAGCGATAGGCAGCCCCGTCCCGGACGACGCGGCCAATCCCGCCCTCCGGAAGGTGGAAGCCGATGAGCCGGGTGTTCGCCGAGGCAAGCTGATCCATCAGAGCAAGGCGTGTTTTTGCCGCCAGCGCCGGATCCTGATCCGAGCCGGACAGGCTGCCGGGAAAAGCAAAGGCCATGTGATGGTTGCCGATGGCATCACCGACGACCAGCACCGGGCCCTCCGGCGTGTCGATCTCGAAGGCAAGGTGGCCGGGCGTGTGTCCTGGGGTGAGCCGGGCGGTCACGCCGTCGACCGGCTTGTCGTCGTTGCCAAGCAGCTTGATGCTGTCGGCGATGACGGCGAGGCGGCGCGCGGCACCAACTGCGAACGTGCTGCGCTCTGCGCCGATGCTGTTCACCGTCTCGGGATTGGTCCAGTAGGCGAATTCCTGTTCGCCCATCAGGAAGTTGGCATTGGGGAACAGCGGTTCATCGAACTCATCGAGCAGCCCCCACAGATGATCGGGATGGCCATGCGTGAACACCACGTGGGTGACGTCCTCGACAGACAGGCCAAGCGTTCCGAGCGCTTCCGGCAGCTTGCCGGCCGTCGACTGGAAGTCCTGCCCGGCTCCGACATCGAACAGAACAGTGTTGGTTCCATCGCGCAGCAGGGTGACGTTGCAGGGCGGTGCAAGCGTGTCGCCAGCGAGGTTGAACTCTTTCTTGAGCCTTTCAACGTCGGCGGCAGGCAGTTCTGAGAAGATGAAGCCCTGGGGGAGAACCAGATTTCCGTCAGAAACCGTGTCGAGCGTGATGTTGCCGGCCTTCAAGGTCGTGGTCGCCCAAGTTCTCCAGGCGGGCAGCGACAGGCAGGACGCTGTGGCAGACAGGATGAAGTGGCGGCGAGTCAGCATCTGGAACTCCAAAAAAGAAACCGGGCACCTTTGCGAGGGTGCCCGGCAGTGGGGAGGAACGGTCAGCCGAACATGTCGGCGGTGATGCCCGCATACCAGCCAAGCGACTCCTCGTAGGTTGCCTTGCGCAGAGCGGCATCCTCGCCGGTCTGGCTGATGAAGCTCGTCACCGAGGCGATCTTTTCCGGCGTCGGTTCGTAGGAAGCACCAACCTTGACGCCATCGTCAGGCGCGATCAGCGACCAGCAGGTGTTGGAGTATTTGGCCGGGAAGACCTTCGAGCCAGTCAGCTCGGCGCGGATGACCATCGATGCGACCTTGGCCTGCGAGTTGGCCGAGAAGCCGGACTTGGGCATGTCGCCCTGGGCCGTACTGTCGCCCAGCACCCAGATGTTCTTGTCCATTTTGGACTGCATCGTCGCGGGATCGACAGGCGCCCAGCCAGCGTCATTGGTGACGCCTGCCACCTTGGCGATGGCACCGGCCATCTGGGCGGGGATCACGTTGCAGACGTCGACCTTCTGGACTTCACCGTCAACGACGACCTCCATGGTCTTCGGCCGCACCTCGACCTTGTCGCCGCCGAACTCCGGTCCGATCCATTGGACCATGCCGTCATAGTGCTTTGCCCAGCCTTCCTCGAACAGGGCCTGCTTCGAGTACTTGTCCTTGGGGTCGAAGATCAGGATCTTGGCGGTCGGGTTCTTCTGCGACAAGAGATGAGCCACCATGCTGATGCGCTCATAGGGGCCAGGAGGGCAACGATACGGGTTCGGCGGGGCCACCATTGCGAAGGTGCCGCCGGCTGGCATTGCCTCGATCATCTTTTTCAGCAACTGCGTCTGCGGGCCGG
This sequence comes from Pannonibacter carbonis, assembly GCF_003012935.1. Lineage (GTDB taxonomy): Bacteria > Pseudomonadota > Alphaproteobacteria > Rhizobiales > Stappiaceae > Pannonibacter > Pannonibacter carbonis. The sequence goes on from NZ_PUDR01000004.1 coordinate 41,893, forward strand.
CCTTGTAGGCATGCGGTATGACCTCGGCGTCGGCAACGCTCCAGCCAGGAACGGCACCTTCCTTGAAGTCGATCCCAGGCGACAGAACGAGCTTGTCATAGGAGAGCACCGTGCCGCCGGCCAGGGTGACGGTGCGGGCGTCTCTGTCGACGGCCGTTGCACGGTCGTTGATGACAGTCACGCCGCCACCCGCCAGCTTGTCGTAGCCATGCTGGAGGCTTTCGAAATCCCGGAACCCGCCGATGTAGAGGTTGGAAAAGAAGCAGGTTGTGTAGATCGGATTGGCTTCGACCAGCGTGACGTCGATGGCGCCCTTGCTGTCCTTCGCGAGATAGCGGGCGGCGGTTGCGCCTCCGGCACCACCGCCGATGATGACAACCTTCGGCTTTGCCTGACCGAACACCATGGGCGCATAGAGCACCCCGGCTGCGGCCACACTCGATGCAAGAAAGCTTCTGCGATTCAGTGTCATGGGCTGTTCCTCCGGGTTTTGTTCCATTCCGGGCGCGGTGCTCTCCGCGCCTCGCCTTGTGCTCAGTCCAGCGCCGCGAAATAGGCTGCCAGCGACGCGATTTCCTCGTCTGTTAGCCGGCTTGCCATCATCTGCATGACCGGATGGGGCCTGAGTTTCTGTTTGTAGGCGTGCATCGCGGCCACGAAATCATCCTGTGGCCAGCGGGTGATGGCGGGAATGCCCTGATCCGAACCGTCGCGCTGATGGCAGGTGGTGCATTCCGAGGACAGGTATTCGCCATAGGCAGGATCGCCCTGGATCGCGAGGATCTTCGGGTCGAGTTCCGGGACCGTCGGCCGGGCCGTTGGCGATGCCTCCGGGATGTTCTGCGGCTTGTCCGACCAGGTCCGCAAATAAGCCATCAAGGCGGATCGGTCCTGCTGCTCCTTCATGCCGCGATAGCTCATGCGCGTGCCCGATACGAGGCTGCGCGGATTGGCCAGATAGGCGTCCAGGGTCTCGAGTGTCCAGGTCAGGCCATCCGCCCCCATCCGAGACATGCCTTTGGAGTAGGAGAAACTCGCCAGGGATCCTGCCCTTCGGTCGAACACGCCATTCAGTTGCGGCCCGACCCGGTTGACCGCGCCCTCCCCCAGTTGGTGACAGGCAGCGCAATCGCGCTTGAACAACTGCTCCCCACGAACCGGATCTCCGATTGTGTCCGCCTGGACGGTCCCGGCCGAAAAACCAAGAACCGTCGCAAGCGTGAGGAGAAGGCGCGGCTTCATCGCTTACTTTCCTACACTTGCCAGATAGGCAATCACCGCCGCACGCTCGTCTTCCTTCTTGATCCCGGCAAAGGCCATCTTGTTCTTGGGCAGGAAGCCCTTGGGATCGGTCAGGTAGGCATCCAGCGTTGAGGCATCCCAGACCATGCCACCCGCCCCGGCATCCAGAAGCACCTTGGAGTACTTGAAACCCTCGACAATGCCGGCCTTTGCCCCGACAACGCCGTTCAGCAGCGGTCCGGTACCATTCTTGGCTCCCTCGCCGACCTTGTGACAGGCGGCGCATTTCTTGAAGACGGTCTTGCCTTTTTCGATCAGGGCCGGATCAGCCGTGGCGACGGCGGCCGGTGCAGACGGTGCGGCCGGGGCTTCTGCTGGCGCGGCGGCAGGAGCGGGTGAAGCCGCAGCAACCTGAGTTTCCGCGGGAGGGGGAACAACAGCTGGCGCTTGCGCCCTGTCAGGCTGCGCTCCGATGGGCGGCAGGCTGCCAGCCGGGCGTCCGTCCGGGTCTTGGGGGGTGACGTTCAGCTCGATGGCCCGCTTGGTGACTTTCACTGGAGCCACACAGTTGGACATGCAGGGCTCTTTGGTGAACAGCGGATACTCGGTCTGTGGCCGGTCGTCGGGATAGAAACCGTCGGCATTCGGCAGCTTCACGTCGGTGAAGTTCTCATGCGACAGGACAAAATCATCTTCGACGAGCCCGTTCGAATAGAGCAGGAACGCGGTGATCGCGTAGGTTTCATCGATGGAGACCGTCTGCGCAGCACCAAAGGGCATCGACCGGTGGACGTAATCCCAGACAGTCGAGAGATAAGGCCAGTAGCTGCCGATGGTCTTGACCGGGCGGCGGTCTGTCAGACTGCCCTCACCGCCGGCCAGCACGGGCCAACTGTCGAGACCCTCGGCGAACTCGCCATGGCACGCGGCGCATTTTTCGGCGAATACCTCCTCACCGGTGGCGACATCGCCGGAACCGGGCCGAAGTCCCGTCCCGTCCGGCAGAACGGAGAGGTCCCAGGCCGCAATTTCCTCGGGCAAGGCCTCGCGGCCAAGGCCCAGCTTGCCGGCGATGGCCGGGGTGACAAGGCTGCCGAGCATGAGGCCCGAAGCAACCAGCGCTGCGGTCAGGCGGAACTCAGGCAACTTCGACATTCTCGACCTCCCCATCAGCCTTGACCCACCAGGTCTGGATACCGTTGTTGTGATAGACGTTGTTCAGCCCCCGGATCTTGCGCAGCTCGTCCTTGGTCGGCTGGAGGTATCCGGTGTCATCCATGGCCCGAGACTGAAGCAGCATTTCCTCGCCGTTCCAGTCGATATCGAGGTGGAAACGGGTCAACGCCTTCGGCTTTGCATCGCCCGATATGCGCGCCGGCTGCCAGTTCACCCCACCGTCCAGCGAGACATCCACGCGGGTAATGCGGCCGTTGCCGGACCAAGCGAGGCCGGTGATGACCAAAGGCCCCTTGCCATGACGGACTGGCACCTGCGGTGAGGGCGAGGTGATGACGGACTTTGCGTCCATGACCCAGGTCCACTTGCGGGCCCGGCCGTCTGGCATCAGGTCGGTGTATTTCGAGGTCTCCTCGCGGCTTTCGACAGCCTGGTCGTAGACCGCGATGCGGCGCAGCCACTTGACCCACATGTTGCCCTCCCAGCCGGGAACAACCAGACGGGCCGGATAGCCATGTTCCTTGCGCAGCGCCTCGCCGTTGGCGAAGAAGGCGACCATCACGTCATCCATGGCCTTTTCCAGCGGCATCGAACGGCCATTGGAGCTGGCGTCCGCGCCTTCGGCATAGACCCACTTGCCTTCCGGCTTGACGCCCGCTTCCTCGAGCAGAAGCCGGAGCGGGACGCCGGTGTATTCCATGTTGTGGATCATGCCCTGGGTGTACTGGCAGCCCTCCAGCTGTGCCCCACCCCACTCCATGCCGCCATTGGCAGCGCATTCGCAGAAGGCGGTGGTCACGCTGCGAGGGAAGCGCAGCAGATCCTCGAAGGTGAAGACGAGCGGCTTTTCGACCAGCCCGTTGATCATCAGCCGGAAGTCCTGCTTGCTCAGTTCGATCGCGCCGGAGTGATGCCGTTCAAAGGCACAGCCCTGTGGTGTGATCGTGCCTTCCAGCGCATGGATGGGCGTGAAGTTGATCGACGAGACCGGGCTTTCCGTCAGCCATTCGACGTTGCGGCGGACGACGTGTGATTCAAACCGGATCGGCGAACCATACGGCGCGGCATCAACAGCATCGCCAAAGCTTGATGCCCAGTCCTGGACTTCCGTGATCTTGGGATCCGGCCCTGCGGCACGGGCGGACGCGGCCCCGGCGACAAGTCCTGCGCCGGCGAGAGCCGTTGAACGCAGAAAGCCGCGGCGCGATTGGCTGACAGGTTCGTCGGTCATGGCGAACTCTCCTTGGGTCATCTCAGATGCCGGTCACGGTGACCGATGTATTGGGTTTCAGCTGCACGGTGCCGATCTTGCGCACGTGGGTTTCGATCACGTCCCAGATCTGCGGCCCTTCCGTGCCTTCGTTGACACTCGCCCAGCCGGCCACCGTGTAGGTCTTGCCCGCTTCGATGGCCTCGCCGCTGTCCGCAAGAGCAATGCTGGAGATGCGTTCGCCAATCGGCTTCGACACGTCGACCGCATAGGCAAGCCCGCCCACTCGAACCATGTCGCCGCCCTGCTGGTAATAGGGATCCGGATTGAAGATGTTGTCGGCGACATCCTCCAGGATCGTCTTGATCGTCTCGCCAGACATCTCTGTGCGGTAGCAGGCGCCATAGGTCATCGAGGTGACGTTGTGGATGTCCTCACGCGTGATGGCGTCGCCCGGCAGCAGCGTTGTGCCCCAGCGTACGCCAGGCGACATGGCGATCTGCGCGTCCCGCTCGGAGCGGATGGCATCGCAGATCAGGTCGTCCCAGGTGCCGTTGAAGTTGCCGCGCCGGTACAGAAGGCTGTCTGTGGTGCCGATTTTCTCTTCCAGCTGCGCCTTGAAGGGCTCGCGCTCCTTGTCGATCAGGGCCGCCATGTCGGCATCCGGCTTGATGACATCGGAGAAGATCGGGATGAGCTTGTGGCGGTATCCCATCATGCGGCCGTCGCGCACGTCGAGGTCGATGCGGGAGACGAACTTGCCGTTCGATCCCGAGGCGATCAGGATTGTTTCACCGATCAGGACCGGCTCCGGCACCGCGTCGTGGGTGTGGCCTGTCAGGACGACATCGATACCCTTGACGCGGCTCGCCATCTTGCGGTCGACATCGAACCCGTTGTGCGACAAACAGACGACCAGGTCGGCGCCAGCAGCCCGGACCTCGTTGACCACTTCCTGCATGCGCTCCTCGCGGATGCCGAAGGAGTATTCCGGGAACATCCATCTCGGATTGGCAATCGGCATGTATGGGAAAGCTTGCCCGATGACGGCCACCGTCACCCCGCCGCGTTCAAAGATCTTGTAGGGCTCGAACGCCGGTTCATCCCACTCGACATCAAAGATGTTCGCGCCGAGGAACGGGAACGGCAGCGTTTCGACGATTTCCTTCACCCGGTCGGTGCCGTAGGTCCATTCCCAGTGGCTGGTCATGGCCTCAACGCCCAGCGCGTTCATGACATTGACCATGTCCTGGCCCTTGGTCAGGAAGCTGGTCATGGACCCGTGCCAGGTATCGCCGCCGTCCAGCAGCAGGGAGTCCGGACGCGCGGCGCGGATGGATTTCACGACCGTCGCAACCCGGTCCATGCCGCCCATGCGCCCATAGCTGCGGGCCAGGGCGACATAGTCGTCATAGGTCAGCGCGTAGGCATCGGCTGACCCTTTTGAGATGCCGAACTTCGACAGGAAGTCCGTTCCAGTCAGATGCGGCACGACGCCCTTTGCCTCACCGACACCGATGTTGATCTCCGGTTCGCGGAACCAGATCGGCTTGAGCTGGGCATGGATGTCGGTGACGTGGATCAGAGTCACATTGCCGAAGTCATCGAAACGCAGGAGATCGTCCTGTGTCAGCGTCTGTTGCGCAGCAAGACGCGACCAGGAACCAAAGGCGTCGGTTCCCGTGATCGCAGCGAGGGCCATGGAGGCCTGCAGGAATTCTCGGCGGGTGATCATCCCGATCTCCAGGTTTGCGGGCAAGGCGATACCATCGCGCCGCAGCGCGTGAGCAGGCTCCCGCATTAATCAGTGTGGTATGGTTGCGATGGCTGCCGCTAACATGGCAGCCACGCTGTCTTAGTGGCGGACCGAAACGCCTTCGACCGAGAGCCCGTTGCCGCGCGAGGCGACATAGAGCTCGAGAGCCTTGAACTCGTCAGACCCAGCCTTGAAGGTCTCGGCCCTTGTATCCCTGACGCAACCGACAAAGCGCTGCTGGGCACTCAGCATGCCAGCATCCTTCAGACGATAGGTCGGAAACCCGTTGACCTGCCCCTGAGACAAGTGGTCGGCGCGGATCATCCGTCCATAGTTGTCTTCGTGGCAGTTCGCACAGGACATCTCAAGCTGACCATAGCGGGTGTAGTAGATTTCCTTGCCCTTTTCCCAGAACGACTGGGCCAGCCCATCGATCGCAATGTTGACGACATGGCCTCGGGACTGCATCGAGATGAGGCTGAGCATGTCCTTCATCTTGTCCGACGTCATGCCCCAGGCTTCAAGGCCCATGCGCTCTGTCACGCAGCCATTGATGTAGTCCTCGACCAGCATCAGCTTCCCGGACTTCTCGTCAACCCGCGGCGTCACGGCGCGCAGACCTGCCATGGACTCCGGCCCCTGGTGACAGCCAGCACAAGACTCGCCGTTCTTGCCCATGGCCTGGTTCCAGGCATCCGTCCCACGGTCGACGAAGACCATGGCCGGGTTGTCGAAATCGTCCTTCTGGAGATCGCGGGTTTCGGTTTCGCGGAAAAGCCACCCGGAATAGATAGTATCCACCGAACCCTTGAGATGCTCAGGGGCTGGAGCCGTCGTAACGAACTCCATGACGCCCTCCTCCGTCTCGACGGTCAGTTTGTCATCGACAGGATCTGCCAGCGCGGTGCCGAGGACTGTAAGCCCAAGGACGGCCGTCGCGGCCAGTACAGTGATCTTGCGCGGCTGCATAAGCTCTCCTCCCAGAGTTCTGTGGCGCGTCGCGATCAGGCGATGGCGATCGGCTTCACGTCCTCGTAGACCGCACCGTCATCATCATACCAGGTGAACTTGAACTCACCGGCTGCCGCAACCTTGGCGTCAAACTCGAAATAGGGGTTGGTCGATACTGCCGGCTCGATTGTCACATCGACGATGTTCTCGCCGTTCAGATCGCAAGTAAACCGGTTGATGATGGACCGCGGGATGAGCTTGCCATCCTTGTCCTTGCGCTGGCCGGATTCCATGGTGTGACTGATCAGTGCCTTGATCGTGACCACTTCGCCAGCGTTGGCCGACTTCGGAACCTTCACGCGGGGCTTTGCATCTTTTGCCATCTTGCTTCTCCTTGCGTCAGCCGCCACAGCCGCCGATGGTGACCTTTACCGTTGCCTGTGCCTGCCGGACCGAGCCATCCGCCATCTTGGCCAGAGCGATGACATCCTGCGTCTTTGCCAGCCGGATGCGCGTGGCGGCCCGATGCGAACCGGCGGCGGGGCCAAACTTGAAGGTTGCAACTGAAGGCTCGGGGTTCCCGGCAGCCAGGAGCATCACGGCAACAGCACCCGGGGCGTCGAACTCGATCGGCACGGTGTTGCCGTTTTCCGCAATCTCGGGTGCCGTCAGCGTAATGCCGCCGGTCTGTGGAGCGACGCCACCGGCGAAAGCTGCCGCTAGTTCCTCAGCGTTGGCTGCCAGAGCTGCGCCGGGCAGCGCAATTACCACCAGCCCACCGAGCCCGAACAAGAGTGCGTCACGTCTTGAGAGTTCCATCTTCATCTCCATGCGACCAGGCAGAGCCTCAGTCCTTCAGAGTCATCAGGTAGGCGACGACATCTTCGATTTGTTGCGCCGTCAGGACTGGCGGCAACTCGCCACTAGCGGCCTTGCCAGAATAGCCGTCACCCGGGCGAATGAAGCCGTCGGTCTTGTAGAAGGCAGGCATGAAGCTGCCCTCGAAGGTCATTTTGGCGTTGGCGACGATCCCGCGCAGTTCCGGCTCGGAGTAGCGGTCCGCAACGCCGTCCAGCGGGGGAGCAATTGTGCCTGGAAACTGCACATCGGGCAGGGCCTCGATCATGTGGCAGGCGACACAATTTCCAAGCGCGTTGGTCGTCATGACCTTCACGCCGTTCTTTGGATCCCCGGGAACACCCGACAAGGATGTCGCGATCGCGCCCCCGTCGAAGACAAGGTCCTTGGGCGCTGTTTCTGACATGGCAGGCATCACCGTGACCATAGTCACCGCTGCCGCCAGCAATAGCCGACGTGTCATGCTCTCCTCCCAGAGTGCTTCCTCATCGCAACGATAGACCCAATTTCATCCTTCATGCAATATAAGAATATGTATTTTTGAATATTTTAATTTATGAGTACAATCAGAGACTTATCATCCCGTCGCCGTTAGGGCTGGCTGTTGACCCGGCTGGCGAGAAACTTCTGGAAGTGTTCGCCATTCTCGTAGCCATGGTCTCTGACCCAGGTCAGCAGTGCTTCGGTCGTGCCCTTTCCGAAAGCACCGGGCATCTGGGCAACTGCAGCCTTGCTAACGGAGATACCGGGCTCGACCTGTTCCGGCAGGAAGACCAATGTCGGCGTGAACATCACGCCCCAGCGGGTGACCATGGCCTTTTCCGGCAACACCGTTCCATCCAGATCAGTGACTTCGACATCACCGAAGAGATTGATCTGAACGACGAAATAATGGTCCCGGATCAACCGGTCGATGGTCGGGTCAACCAGCACCTCCTCATGCATCTTGGTGCAATAAATGCAGCCCCGCTGCTCAATCATGATCAGCAGGCGCTTGGATTGCGCGGTGGCTTCCGCAAGGTCTTCGCGCAGATCCTTGAAGGTCTCGCGCAGCCAGTCCGGCTTATGCAGGCCGTCATCCCCCAATTGTGCCGCGGCACTTGAAAGGCCACTGAACAGGATGGCTGCAATCACGATCAGAATGCGTCTCATGATGTCTCCCCTTGGTCAAAGAACGGTCGCGGACCAATCAAAATTCTGGATCATCCATTCAGCAATGAGGTTGACCGAATTGGTTGCAATCAGGAGGCCGAAGATGATCAGCATCACACCCATGACCTTCTCGATATGGCGCATGGCCTGCCGGTGACGGCTGAAGAAGCCCAGGAACGGTCCGGCGAACATGGCCGCGATCACGAAGGGAAACGTCATGGCAATGCCATAGACCAGAAGCAGGGCGCCGCCACGCCAGACTTCGCCCATGCCGCTTGCGACAAACAGGATTGCCGCGAGAGCCGGGCCGACACAGGGCGTCCAGCCAAAACCGAAGGCGAGCCCCAGCACATAGGAACCGGCCAGGGACGTCGCCGCCGCGTTACTTTGCACCCTGGCCTCGCGGTACAGCAATCCGATCCGCAGCACGCCGAGAAAGTGCAGGCCAAACAGGACGAGCACAGCCCCGGCAACCCAGCTCAGAACCTCTTTCCACTGCAGAAAAAGCCCGCCCAGGGCCGTCGCCCCCATGCCGAGCAGGACAAAGATCGTGGTGACACCGAAGGCAAACGCAATCGCCTGGACGACAAGCCGGTGGCGCGCGCCCCTTCTCACTTCCCCATCGCCTGCAATCTCGTTGATCGACTGCCCGGCCATGTAGGACAGGTAGAAAGGCACCATCGGCAGGACACAGGGAGACAGGAACGACAGGAGGCCAGCCAGCGCCGCGCCTCCAAAGCTGACTTCAAGCATCCGCTCCTCCCTGAGCTCGCTTGCGCCTTTTATTTTAATACATTAGGATATTCCTATGTAAATATAGGCCTGTCAACATGATCCGCCTGCTTCTCAGTCTCCTCCTCCTTGTCGGCCTTCTGCGCCCTGCGCTGGCCAATGGCCTGGAACTGCTGATGTTTGAGCAGCCAGGCTGCGTTTACTGCCTGCGCTGGCACGAGGAGATCGGACCGAAATTCGCACTCACCGACGAGGGCAAGGCGGCGCCGCTGCGCCTCCTGCAACTGCGGTCTCCCCTGCCTGAGGATATTCACCTCGTCTCGCGAGCAGCCTTTACCCCGACCTTTGTTCTCCTCCGCAACGGGCGGGAGATGGGACGGATCGAAGGATACCCTGGCGAAGATTTCTTTTGGCCGATGCTGGCAGAACTGATCGAAAAGGCGAAGGTGCCCTAACGCGAGTGGCCGGAAAGCCCTGCAAAACAAACTTCAACAGGGAAACTGCGGGGTTTGCGTTGCAGGTGCGAAGCTGACGTTTTATCTAGGGCGCTCAAGCATCGGGGTCGCCACGTGTCCGCAATCGAGGAAAACATTGATGGCCGGTCACCATCATCCGAACTTTCCGGACTGGTCGAGCAGTCGAACGAGGCTGCTGCCTTTCTAAAGGCGATGGGTCACGATGGGCGCCTGACCATACTCGCCCATCTTTCCAGTGGCCCCAAGAGTGTCACCGAGCTTGAAAACCTGCTCTCATCGCGTCAGGCTGTCGTCAGCCAGCAACTCGCACGCCTCAGGCTCGAGGGAATGGTGAGCGCACGGCGCGATGGACAAACGATCTACTATTCGCTGCTGGACCCTCGAGTCAGCCCGATGATCGAAGTCCTTGCGAGACTGTTCGGCAGGCAGGCCTGAGATCTGCCGCGGAACTGGTCGCCGACTGGGCCGATGCGCGACTAGACGGGAGGAGAACACTATGGATGCCATGCCCTATGGCCTCCTCGCAGCTTTGATTGGCCTTGCCGGTGGAACCGTGCTGGGACTGGCCGGGCGGCTCGGAAATTTTTGTACGGTTTCTGCACTCGAGATGGCCGTCTACGGCAAGGACGCGCGCAAGCTTCGGCTGTGGGGCATCGTGCTGGCGGTGGCCGTTCTGGCGACGCAATTCGGCGCGCTGGCCGGCTATGTCCATCTCGATATGACATTCTACCACGAACTGGCCTGGAACCCGGTGGCATCGATCGTTGGTGGCCTGATGTTCGGTTATGGCATGGCGATGTCCGGCAACTGCGGATTTGGCGCGCTGACCCGCATGGGCGGCGGCGACATCCGCGCGTTGGTGATCGTGGTGGTTATCGCCATTGCCGCCTATGTGACCCTGTCCGGCCCGCTTGCGCCCCTTCGCATAGCCCTGTTTCCGCAAGAGGACGCCAGCGGCCCGCAGGGCATCCTGCACGACCTGCAAACCTACGCCGGACTGCCGCCCGCGCTGGTCATTTCCGTCATTGCCTGTGGCCTCGGCTTCTGGGGCCTGTCCTACAGCCCGCTGCGCCGCGAACCGCACATGCTGTTCTGGGGCGTCGCTGCCGGGCTTGCGGTTGCCGGATGCCTTGCCGGAACGTCCTGGCTTTCTGACACCAGTCTTGGCGCAATCGACGTCGAAGGTCCGTCCTTTACCGCACCGGTTGGCAGGGCGCTGTTGTTTCTCATGACATCGACAGCAGGCGGAATTTCCTTCTCGGTCGGTATCGTTGTTGGTGTGATCCTCGGCGGTTTTATTGGCTCGATGGTGCGGGGCCTGTTCCAGTGGGAGGCGTGTGAAGATCCCCGCGAACTGGGCCGCGCCATTGTCGGAGCCATGTTGATGGGCGTCGGCGGTGTTGTCGCCATGGGCTGTTCCGTCGGACAGGGCGTCACGGCCTTTGCCACCCTGTCCTGGTCCGGGCCTGTCACGCTCTTGGCCATCAGCGCCGGCTGCCTTCTTGGGCTGCGGCAACTGATTGGCGGCTATCAGGTCGAGTGAGCCGCTGAAGCACCAACCTATCGTTCCGGCCTATCGTTCCGGCATTCCACTCGGACGGCTCAGGCGTTTCTGTGCGGCAATGCGGAAGGGCGCGTTCGGTGCGCCATAACCCCGGTAGGACGCGCTCCGCTGGATGATCTCGAAGAACAGACCTTCCGACCGGGTCCGCGAATAGAGCTGGAAGAAGGCACCGCCCGCGTCTTCGTCATAGAGGATGTTCAGGCTGCGCATCCTTGCCACCAGATCCTCAGGCAGGCCAAAACGGGCCTCCACGTCGTCATAGTAGTTCGTACCGATCTTCAAGACCGGAAAATCTCTCGCCGCAAGCCGATCAGCGGTGAGGAATATGTCGTCCGTCGCAAAGGCGATGTGCTGGACCGACGAGCCGAAATTCGCCTCGACGAAGCGCCCGGCCAAAGTGCGTCGCGCCTGCGATCCGTTCAGTGTGACGCGCAATGCACCTGCCTCGATCGCCTGGCTCTGGACCAGCCCGTCCGGATCCGCCACGTCGACCATCGGCGCTTTCCGGGCGTCAAACAGCGCATGATAGAACAGGGACCAGCTCAGCATCTCGTCATAGGCCATCGTCTGCGCGATATGATCGATCCGCGTCAGCCCAACTCCCTCGTTCGGAACTGCCTCGCCGGTAAAATCGATGCTCCAAAGGCGGCCGAGATCTGTCCTTGCATCAAGGAAGCGCAAGAGACTGCCACCGACACCCCGGATGGCGGGAATGGCCAGTTCTCCGGGGCCAGGACTTTCGGCAAAACCCGAGACGCCGATCCCCTTTGCGCGTGCGGCCGCCGCCTTTGCATCGTCAAGCATCAACGCAATTTCGGAAACGGATGTTCCCTTCGCCGAATAGACGCTATGCGCAAAGCCCTTCAGCTCTGTGTTGACCAAAATGTTGATCGAGCCTTGCGCCCAGCGCGTAACCTGCTTGCTGACATGATGTTGAACGGGCGCAAAGCCGGCGGATGACAGGAACATTTCAAGTTCCGGTGCCTCGGACGGTGACGAGACGATCTCGACAAACTCGACCCCTTCCACTTCTGACGGTGCAGGGAAATCCGGCAGTGGGCTGGGCAAGCACGGCTCAGTGCGCCGAACCCGGTCCATCAGATCGATGAGGCTGCGATAGCCGTCCTGCGCCACGAGGCGCGGAAGCCCGGAGCGGAAGTGATCGTTGAAGATCTCCAGCGACAAGGGACCATCATAGCCTGTTGCCACAACCGCGCGCATGAAGCCAACCACATCGAGATCCCCTTCCCCCGGCATGTTTCGGAAGTGACGCGACCAATAGAGAGGATCCATCGGAATGGCCGGCGCATCAGCGAGCTGGATGAAGAAAATGCGGTCACCGGGTATGGAGCGGATCGTATCGGGCGCAATGCCGCGCCCAAGCGTATGGAAGCTGTCGAGAGTTAGCCCGATCCGCGCATGATCCGCGCGGCGCACCACTTCCCATGCGTCCCGGTGGTCATTGACATGCCGGCCCCAGGCAAGCGCCTCGAAGCCGACGCGGACGCCGTATTCCGCAGCCACATCGCCGAGGGCATGAAAGTCGGTAGCCATGCGGTCGATGCCACCGAGACAGGCGGGATGAACAGAGGAACAAACCAGAACGAGATCGGTTCCAAGCTGGTTCATGAGCTGGAACTTCCGCCGAGCTCTGGCAAAAGCCCTGGCCCGGAGCGGTTCCGGAAGGCCCTCGAAATCGCGGAAAGGCTGGAAAAGCGTGATCTCCAGTCCATGGTCGCGGACCATCTGGCCGACATCTCGAGGCGGAATATCGGTGGCGAGAAAATCCTGTTCAAATATCTCGATCCCGCTGAAGCCGGCAGCTGCAATGGCCGCCAGCTTTTCCGGCAGCGTTCCGGAGATCGAGACAGTGGCAATCGATGTCTTCATCAGGACCTCCTGGCCGGCTGGGTGTTTCAGCCTTTCCAGTCGCGGGCGAGCGCACGGGCCTCGCGGTAGAGAATGGCCGTGTCCACATCGACGGCGGTAAACAGGCTGCCTGCGGCAACCGCGTCCTTGAGGAAGGCCTTGTCGAGCGAGAGAAGCCCTGCAGGCAGTCCAGCCGCGCGGATGCGGCGCAGGCCATCAAGTACGGCGGCCCGCACGTCCGGATGGCCAGGATTGCCCGGATGCCCCATGCTGGCGGCCAGATCGGCCGGACCGATGAAGACGCCGTCGACGCCATCGACCGCCGCAATTGCCTCGATTTGCGTCAAAGCCTCGGCAGTCTCGACCTGCACCAGAAGGCAGATCTCGTCATTGGCCCGGGCGATGTAGTCCGGCACCAGTCCATAGCGGCTGGCCCGGGTGATTCCGGCCACGCCCCGACGTCCTTTCGGCGGATAGAGCACCGCTTCAACCGCCTTTTTTGCCTCTGCCGCCGACTGCACATAGGGCACCAGAATGCTCTGCGCCCCCGCATCCAGGATGCGCTTGATCTCGACGGCATCGTTCCAGCCAGGCCGGACGATGGCATGGGTCGGATAGGGTTCGGCTGCCTGCAGCATCGATTGCACCGTGCCCAGGCTGACCGTCGAATGCTCGCTGTCGATCAGCATCCAGTCGAAGCCGCAGCCAGCCAGCGCTTCGGCATGACCGGGTTCGGGGATCGAACACCAGATCCCGATCTGCTGGCGGCCCTCTTTCAAAGCAGCCTTGAACGGATTGCGCGGCAGTTCCATTTCAGTCTCCTCAATGAATGGCGACAGACACCCGCCGGTTTTCCAGCGCTGCCTGCCGAATGGCTTCGGTGACTGCGAGCGTGTTGAGCCCCTCGCGCCCGGAGACCAACGGCGCTTCCTCGCCCCGGATGACGCGGGCGAACTGCTCGACCTGCAAGACCAGTGGATCGCCCTGTGGGCGTGGCGGCACGGTCGCCGACAAGGGCGACCACCAGCTGCGCTTGCCCTCATGCCGCCAAAGGCGGAGCGACGGCAGTTCCAGAGATGCTTCCGTGCCACCGATCATGTAACAGGCTGCTCCCGCTGGCGGATAAGCGGGGTTTTCACCTGATGCGAACTCCCAGCTCCAGGGAGCCGGAACACAATCGGCTGCGCTCATGGTCGCGAGCAGCCCGGAGGCGAATTCCATGACAACAGAACAGGCATCCTCGACCGCGTGACCGCGAACGGCATTGGTCAGGACGGCCTGGACCGAGACAACGTCTCCAAGCAGGAAACGCATCAGGTCGATGTCATGGATCAGATTGGTCAGGATGGGGCCAGCCCCGGGCTCGCGGCGCCAGGGCACGTCGAAATAATCGTCCGGCTTGGCGAGCCAGAACATCCCGTGCGCCGACACGGGACGGCCGAGAGCACCTTCTTGAATGAGGCGCTTCGCGGCAACGATGAGCGGGTTATGGCGGCGATGATGGCCGGTGAGCAAAGGCACGCCGGCGCTGTCGGCAGCCTTCACGAGGGCAAGCCCCTCCGTGACACTGACCGCAAAGGGTTTTTCGACGAGAACAGGCAGTCGTCGGGCGACACAGGCCAGACCGCCCTCGACATGCACGGCATTGGGTGTTGCCAGCAGGACCCCGTGGCACTGCCCGTCGGGCATTTCGGATAGATCAGGGAACCAGGCAACGCCCTCTGAGGCCGCCACGTTCCGCGCGCCATCGGTCGGGTCCACCACGGCCGCCAATTCGGCTCCCTCGGACTGGCGGATCGCGGCGATATGGCGCCGGCCGATCAGTCCGGCACCGGCAACGGCGAGGCGGACCAGCGCGGTCATGACAGCAGCGACGCCAGCCTGCGGACGGCAAGCTGATACCCTTCGACGCCCAGCCCCGCAATCACGCCATCTGCCCGAAGCGAGACATAGGAATGATGCCGAAAACTCTCACGCTTGTGGATGTTGGAGATGTGAACCTCGATCACCGGCCCGTCAAACGTGTTCAGGGCATCATGGATCGCAATCGATGTGTGCGTGAACGCGCCCGGGTTGATGATGATCCCGGCTGCGGAATGCCGTGCTGCATGGATCTGGTCGATGATGACGCCTTCATGGTTGGACTGAAACAGTTCCACTTTCAGCCCCAGCAACTGGCCAAGCTGTTCGCAGGCGATGCGCACGTCCTCAAGCGTGTCGCGACCATAGATTTCCGGCTGCCGCATCCCCAGAAGATTGAGATTGGGGCCATTTACAATGTGCACCGTCTTCATATGCCTGCTCCGCCTTCCTGCTCCGACCAGTCTGTCCAGCACCGGCCGCACCGTCGGTCCTCGCCCATGCGGCCCATCAGTCCAGCCAGCTTAGACGAGGCCATCTGACAACGGAAGAAAAAATCGATTATGCATTGCAACATAAGTTTTTACAGTTGCATCGATTATTTTATCTAACGTAAGATATTGGATGGACGAGCAGGGAATTTCCTGCCAGTCTGACCTGGTCACCTCGGGGAGGAGGTGCCTGACAAGGTGAAAAAAGGGAGGAGATCCGATGTCCGCTTCAATGACGCGCCGCGCGCTTTTGTCCGCTGCGGCTGCCACTGCCATGATGATCAGCTGCGGCGTTGCCTTCGCCGCTGACAAGATTCAGCTTCGCATGTCCACCGTGGCCACCGAGACCGATCAACGCACCAAGGCACTTGCCGAAGTCTTCGGCCCGGCCGTCTCTGAGTTTGCGAGCTATGAGCCGCATTACAATGGCACGCTGTTCAAGCAGGCGACCGAACTCGAAGCCATCGCACGCGGCAACCTCGAAATGGCCATCACCTCGGCGCAGGAACTGGCCCAGTTCGTTCCGGAGTTCTCCGTTTTCTCCGCCGGCTACCTGCACCGGGATGCGGCCCATCAGGTCGCGGTCTTCAATGCACCGCTGATGGAGCCCTTCAAGCAGAGGGTGGAGGATACGCTGGGCGTCAAGCTGCTCACCGTTATGTATCTCGGCCGCCGCCAGCTCAACCTGCGCACTGACCAGGAAATCAAGACCCCGGCCGACCTTGCCAACGTGAAGCTGCGCATGCCCGGCACCGATGCTTGGCAGTTCCTTGGTCGCGCGCTCGGAGCAAATCCGGTTCCGGTCGCCTTCGGTGAGATCTACACCGCGCTTCAGACCGGTGCGATCGACGGCCAGGACAATCCGCTGCCGACGGTACGCGATTCCAAGTTCTATGAGGTGACCAAGCAGATCGTGCTGACGTCGCACCTTGTCGACCTCAACTATCTCGCGATCTCCAAGGCCGTCTGGGACAAGATGACACCAGAACAGCAGGCAGCGACCCAAGCCGCAGCCGATGCCGCCGCCGAGACTGCGCGTGGCCGTCAGCTGACGCTCGAAGACGAGTTGGTCTCCTTCATGAAGGAGAAGGGGCTCAAGGTCTACGAGCCGGACGTCGCCGCATTCCGCGCCAAGGTTCAGGCTGACTACCTTGCCTCGGACTACGCCAAAGCCTGGCCCGCCGGCATTGTCGACGAGATCAACGCGCAGGCGAAGTAAGGCCGACGCCCATGCAGCGCCTTGTCAAAGCGCTGCGCAATGGGGCCGACTACGTGGCGGCGGCGATGCTCGCCGCCATGTTCGCCGTCTTCATTGCGCAGATCACCGCACGCTATCTGCTCAACCTGCCCATGGGCTGGTCGGTTGAAGTCTGTCTCACGCTCTGGCTTTGGCTCGTCCTGTGGGGCTCCGCCTTCTGCCTGTCCGACAACGAGCACGTGAAGTTTGACCTGCTCTACCAATCGGTCTCGAACCGGACGCGGCGGATTTTTTCCGCATTGTCGGCGCTTGCCATCACCGTCGGTCTGATTGTGCAACTGCCGGCGGCCTGGGACTACGTCGACTTCTACAAGATCAAGCGCAGTGCCACGCTTCTCATCCCGCTGAAGTGGGTCTTCATCATCTTCATCGCGTTCTCGGTCGGCCTCATCCTGCGCTACGCATTCGGCCTCATCGCGATCCTGCGCGACCGCCCCCGTGCCGACAGGAGCCCCACGCCATGAGCCTTGCGTTCCTGCTCTGCCTGCTTGCCGTCTTTGCCCTTGCGGCCATCGGCACGCCCATCGGCTATTCGCTTCTTCTGGGCGGGATCACCTATCTCGCCATCCAGGGCGCCGACCTCAGCCTTGCTGCCGAACAGCTCATCCAGTCGCTCTACGACAGTTTCGTGCTGCTCGCCGTGCCGTTGTTCATCGTCGCTGCCAACATCATGAATGCCGGGACCGTCAGCACCAAGTTGCTCGACTTCTGCGTCGCAATTGTCGGACGGTTCCGTGGCGGCCTCGGCCAGGTCAACATCGTCTCCTCGCTGATCTTCGCCGGGATGTCGGGCTCGGCCGTCGCCGATGCGGCCGGTATCGGCAAGATCATCATTTCCATGATGACAAAGGATGGCCGCTACCCGCCCGGCTATGCCGCCGCTATCACCGCAGCGTCCGCGACCATAGGACCGATCATCCCGCCATCGATCCCGATGGTCATGTATGCGCTCATTTCGGACCAGTCTGTCGGCTACCTGTTCCTTGCAGGCGTCATACCGGGTTTGTTTATGGGCCTCATGCTGATGGTCTTCAACTATGCCATGGCCATACGCCTCAACGTGCCGATGGAGGAGCCGGTCCCGGCCCGGCAGATCCCGCGCATCACCTTCCGCGCCATTCCTGTGTTGCTGATGCCGGCAATCCTGCTGGGCGGCATCTACGGCGGCGCGGCAACACCCACAGAGGCCGCTGCTCTTGCCGCGCTCTACGCCCTGTTCTTGTCCGTATTCATTTACCGCAGCCTCAGCTTCCGGGAATTCGTCACGCAGATGCGGGAAAGCGCAAGGCAGGCGGCAACAGTCGGCATCGTCATCGGCTGCGCGCTGATCTTCAACTATATCGTTGCTTCGGAACGCATCCCGGAAGCACTTCAGCACTGGCTGGCCGGCATGGACCTCAGCCCGCTGGCGTTTCTTCTTATGATCAACCTGCTGCTTCTGCTGCTGGGTTGCCTTCTGGATGCAACCACGATCATCCTAGTGATCCTTCCGCTGTTCATTCCTGCCTGCAAGGCGCTCGGCATCGACCTCCTGCATTTCGGCGTCGTCGCCATCGTCAACTGCATGATCGGGCTGATCACCCCGCCTTATGGCATCCTGCTCTTCGTCATCAATGCGCTCACCGGAATTTCACTCCGCGACATCATCACCAACATCCTGCCCTTCGTCGCCGCACTGCTGCTGGCCCTCGCGCTGCTGATCTTCTTCCCCGGCCTGTCGCTCTGGCTGCCGCGGCAATTCGGATATGTGGGATGACCAAGACCACTTGGCGCCTTGGCCTGATCGGCGGCAACATCAGGCAATCCCGCTCACCGGCCCTGCATATAGCCTGCGCCCTGTCCCTGGGCGGCAATGCCAGCTACGACCTGCTGATCCCGGACGAATGGGACCATGACTTTATCCGCATGCTGTCGCACTGCCGGGACTGCGGCTTCGACGGTGTCAATGTCACCTATCCGTTCAAGGAGCTGGCCGCGGCCATGGTTCCCGCCGGCGATCCGGTCGTCACCGCGATGGGCTCGAGCAACACAATCCACTTCAGCCCGGAAGGCCCACGCGCCTACAACACCGACTACAGCGGTTTCGTTTCCGCTTTCCGCAGCCTCTGGCCGGGGCGCAGGCCGGGCCGTGTCCTGATGATCGGAGCGGGCGGGGTCGGCCGGGCGATCGGGTTCGGTCTTGCTGAACTGGGCGCCGAGATGGTGGCTCTCATCGACAGCGATCCAGCGAAAAGCGCGAGCCTCGCCGAAGCCCTTTCTGCCCAGGGCAAGACCAATGCCTTCAGTATCGATGGTTCTGCCCTGGCGGATCTCGGCGGCTACGATGGCGTCGTCAATTGCACGCCCCTCGGCATGGCCGGCAAGCCTGGCTCCCCCTTGCCGGAGGGGGTCAAAGGTGAGCCGAGCTGGGCCTTCGATGCGGTCTACACGCCGGACCACACGACTTTCCGGGCGCAACTCGAAGGGCTCGGCGCGGACTTCCTTTCAGGCTATGAGCTGTATTTCCACCAAGGCATTCAAGCCTTTGAGATCTTCACCGGCCAGCCTGTGCGGCGCACGGACTGGCTGCGCGACGTGCTCAACCAGAAGGGATAGAGGACCGCTGCGCCGCCAGCGCATGCTCCACACCGCCGTCGATATGATGCAGCAGCACGGACTGCGCCTTCTCAATATCGCGGGCAAGCGCTGCCTCAAGCAGATCCTGATGCTCCTTCGCCGCAACATCGCCGCGGAAGGTCAGGAAGATCATCTGATAGCGCAGGTACTTGTCAAAGATGCCCTTGTGCACCGACATAAGTTCCGCCGACTGGCACCGGCAGATCAGAGTCTGGTGGAAGCCGAAATCGTAGCGCTTCCATTCGGTGCGGTCACAGGCCTCGCCCGAGATCATCCTGGCCTCGATGCGGCTGAGCTTGTGATGGGCAGCAACCACCTCGCTCTCCCACACGACATCTCCATTGCGGAACGACTGCTCCAGCGCATGGACCTCGATCAGCTTGCGAAGAGCCGCAAGTTCAAGGAGGTTTCCGGCCGATATCGGCGCAACGGCAAAGCCGCGCTCGTTCTCGGTCACGACCAGCCCTTCGGAGGCCAGCCGGTTCAGCACCTCGCGCAAGGTCGGAACCGAAGCGCCATAGCCTTCCTTCAGTTCCTCAAGGCGCAGGCGCTGCCCGGGGAGCAACTGGCCGAAGACAATGTCGGAGCGCACTCGCAAATATGTTGCCTGAAACAGGGAAACTGTCACGGCCGTTCCTTCCCTCGCCCGCAATCCTCAATGATCGGCAGGCTCGTAAATTTGCGACAAACCGGTTCACATAATCCAAATTTGGATCAGCAAACGCAAAAACCGGAATCATCGTTTATACTGATCAATATAAACGGAGCCACGCATGACCGATACTCCCCGAAAGGAAACGATTTCCAGCCGCATTTCCGGTCAGCTCCGGAGCGCAATCCTGCGCGGCGAACTGGAACCGGGAAGCAAGATCAATCTCGACCGACTGAAAGAACAGCACGACACCTCGATCAGCCCCCTGCGGGAAGCCATGGCGCGTCTGGTCGCCGATGGCCTCGTCCTGTTCGAGGACCAGAAGGGATACCGGGTTGCACCGGTTTCGCGCGGAAACCTGGAAGAGGTCACGCGGCTCAGGGCGGAGTTCGAGACCATGGCCCTTGAGGCCAGCATTGTTCGCGGCGACCTTGATTGGGAGAGCGACGTGCTGCGTGCGTTGCACCAACTGCGGCACACGCCGCGCAAGGGCAATCAGAACCCGGTATCGCCCCCTTGGGACGAGGTCCATTCCGCCTTCCATTACGCCCTGATCCAGAGCTGCGGCATGCCGGTGCTGCTCGGCTTTTGCCGTATCACCGCAAATATGCAGGACCGATATGCCAACCTCTATATGTTGGGGGGCGAAGACGAGAGGGACGTCGCCTCCGAACATGACGAGATCGCCCGCGCCGCAACTGAGCGCAATGCGGCCAAGGCCACGGCCGCGTTGAAACGTCATATCCTGCGGACAGGCGAGGCCCTGGCGCTGCGTTTTCCGGATTGACTCACGATGGTTTGCCGCCCGTCAGCATCCCCACTCATTGACAATCTCCTGATCTGAACTACTATATCTTGTGTTCAAGGTTCCTTCGATTCGATAGAAACGAAGGCTAAGATGGGAAGCCGGTGCGGATGGCAAATGCCAGACAAAGCCGGGGCTGCCCCCGCAACTGTGAGCGGTGAACGCGGGCCATGAAAGCCACTGGAAGCAATTCCGGGAAGGCGAGGCCTGTACGTGATGATCCGCGAGCCAGGAGACCTGCCTCG
The DNA here is from genome assembly GCF_003012935.1 of Pannonibacter carbonis. Lineage (GTDB taxonomy): Bacteria > Pseudomonadota > Alphaproteobacteria > Rhizobiales > Stappiaceae > Pannonibacter > Pannonibacter carbonis. The sequence goes on from NZ_PUDR01000004.1 coordinate 62,806, forward strand.
AACAGCAACGTCCGCCGGCGGGGTGACCGGAGGGGCGCGGTCAGATCTTGTCCCGCTTGCCGGGCTGGCCGTTCCCTCGATCCCCGTCACTACCAGCTTCGGGGTGAAGTCATGTTGATCAGAACCAGTTTCGAGTTCCCGCCCGGCTAGACGCCAGGAGCGCACTCTTCCCTTCCCTGCCTGACGGTCTTCCGGCCCAAAGGTGTATTTGTCCCGCTTCACGACGGACACGTCATCGTGTCCAAGCCCTTTTTCGTGTTCGAAAGACCGCAAATCATGACTGTCACCGTCTACAGCAAGCCTGCCTGCGTCCAGTGCAACGCCACCACCCGTGCGCTCGAGCGCCAGGGCATCACCTACACCCTGGTCGACATCTCCGAAGATGCAGAGGCCTATGACCTCGTCACCGGCCTCGGCTACCGCCAGGTTCCGGTGGTGATCGCCGGCGAGCAGCACTGGGCCGGGTTCCGTCCCGACCTGATCGGCGGACTTGCCTGAGGCAAGGCGATGAGCGGGCTCGTCTATTTCTCCAGCACCTCGGAAAATACGCGCCGCTTTGTCGAAAAGCTCGGCCAGGACGCGCTGCGCCTGCCGGTGGATGCCGCCGCACCGGCTCCGCTTGCAACACGGCCCTTCGTGCTGGTCACGCCCACATATGGGGGCGGAACGCCGAAAGGCGCGGTGCCCAAACCTGTGATCCGCTTTCTCAATGATGAGCGGAACCGCGCATTGATCCGCGGCGTCATCGCCGCGGGAAACACCAATTTCGGCGCGGCCTACGGGCTCGCCGGCGACATCATCGCGGCCAAATGCCAGGTGCCGTTCCTCTACCGCTTCGAGCTGCTCGGCACGGCGGAGGATGTCGCGAATGTCAGCCAGGGACTGGAACGGTTTTGGACATGCTAGACACGCCCTCACTCTTGGACGCGGATGACACGGCCGCGCAGCCCCTCACGGCCGACCGCAAGGGCCGGCCCGTCGAGGAGCTGGATTATCACGCGCTCAACGCGATGCTGAACCTTTATGACGCGAACGGCCGGATCCAGCTCGACAAGGACCGGGAAGCGGCGCGGCAGTATTTCCTGACCCATGTGAACCAGAACACCGTTTTCTTCCACAATCTCAAGGAGAAGCTCGATTATCTGGTGACCGAAGGCTACTACGAGCCCGAGGTGCTGGCGCAGTATTCCTTCGCGTTCATCCGCGACCTTTTCGATGCTGCCTATGACAGGAAGTTCCGCTTCCCGACCTTCCTCGGCGCTTTCAAGTATTACACCAGCTACACGCTGAAGACCTTCGACGGGAAGCGCTACCTGGAGCGCTACGAGGACCGTGTCTGCATGGTGGCGCTGACGCTGGCGCGCGGCGACGAGCAGCTGGCCCGTGATCTGATGGACGAGATCATTTCCGGCCGCTTCCAACCGGCGACGCCGACGTTCCTCAACGCCGGCAAGAAGCAGCGCGGCGAACTGGTGTCCTGTTTCCTGCTCAGGGTCGAGGACAACATGGAGTCCATCGGCCGGTCGATCAATTCCGCCCTGCAGCTGTCCAAGCGCGGTGGCGGCGTTGCCCTCAGCCTGACCAACATTCGTGAGGCCGGAGCGCCGATCAAGCAGATCGAGAACCAGTCGTCCGGCGTCATCCCGGTGATGAAGCTGCTGGAAGACAGCTTCTCCTATGCCAACCAGCTTGGCGCACGTCAGGGCGCCGGCGCGGTCTATCTGAACGCGCACCACCCGGACATCCTGCGGTTCCTCGACACCAAGCGGGAGAACGCGGACGAGAAAATCCGCATCAAGACGCTGTCGCTCGGCGTTGTCGTGCCGGACATCACGTTCGAACTCGCGAAGAACAACGAGGACATGTACCTGTTCTCGCCGCATGACATCGAGCGGGTCTATGGCGTTCCCTTCACCGAGATATCGGTGACGGAAAAGTACCGCGAGATGGTGGAGGACAAGCGGATTCGCAAGTCCAAGATCAAGGCGCGCGAGTTCTTCCAGATCATCGCCGAGATCCAGTTCGAGAGCGGCTATCCCTACCTGATGTTCGAGGACACGGTGAACCGGGCCAACCCGATCGCCGGACGTATCTCCATGAGCAACCTGTGCTCGGAAATCCTGCAGGTCAGCGAGGAAAGCCGGTTCAACGAGGACCTGTCCTATGCCCATCTCGGCAAGGACATTTCCTGCAACCTTGGTTCGCTGAACATCGCCAAGACGATGGACAGCGCCAACTTCGGCAAGACCATCGAGACCTCGATCCGTGCGCTGACGGCCGTGTCGGAGATGAGCAACGTCGCCTCCGTGCCTTCGGTCGCCAAGGGCAACGAGGACAGCCATGCCATCGGCCTTGGCCAGATGAACCTGCATGGCTATCTCGCCCGCGAGCGCATCCACTACGGCTCCGAGGAAGGCGTCGACTTCACCAACATCTATTTCTACACGGTGACCTATCACGCGCTGCGCGCGTCGAACCGGCTCGCGGTGGAAAAGGGGCGCAGCTTCAAGGGCTTCGAGGCCTCGCAATATGCCTCTGGCGCCTATTTCGACAAGTACACCGACGCGGCCTGGACGCCGAAGACGCCGAAGGTCGCACAGCTCTTTGCCGATGCCGGCATCCATATCCCGACCCAGGACGACTGGCGGGCGCTGAGGCAAGCCGTGATGACTGGCGGGCTCTACAACCAGAACCTTCAGGCCGTGCCACCGACCGGATCGATCTCCTACATCAACCACTCGACCTCCTCGATCCATCCGATCGTGTCGAAGATCGAGATCCGCAAGGAAGGCAAGATCGGCCGCGTCTATTATCCGGCAGCCTACATGAGCAATGACAACCTGGACTATTACCAGGATGCCTATGAGATCGGCCCGGAGAAGATCATCGACACCTATGCGGCAGCAACGCAGCATGTCGATCAGGGCCTGTCCCTGACCCTGTTCTTCCGCGACACCGCGACGACGCGCGACATCAACCGGGCGCAGATCTACGCCTGGAAGAAGGGCATCAAGACCATCTACTACATTCGCCTGCGCCAGATGGCGCTGGAAGGCACGCAGGTCGAAGGCTGCGTGTCCTGCACACTGTGAACCGGGGAAAAGGCACCATGAACATGCATATCAAGCCCGCCTCCCGCGTGCGCGCCATCAACTGGAACCGGCTTGAGGACGACAAGGACCTCGAGGTCTGGAACCGCCTGACGGGGAATTTCTGGCTGCCGGAAAAGGTGCCGCTGTCCAACGACATACCGTCCTGGGCGACGCTCCGGCCGGAGGAACAACGCCTGACCATCCGCGTCTTCACCGGCTTGACCCTGCTGGACACCATCCAGAACGGGGTTGGAGCGGTGAAGCTGATGGCGGATGCCGTGACCCAGCACGAGGAAGCGGTCCTGTCGAACATCTCCTTCATGGAAGCGGTGCACGCGCGCTCCTATTCCTCGATCTTCTCCACGCTCTGCATGACGTCCGACGTGGACGAGGCCTATCGCTGGTCGGAGGAAAACGAGTTCCTGCAGCGCAAGTCGGCGCTGATCATGGAGCAGTATGACAGCGGCGATCCCTTGAAGAAAAAAGTCGCCTCCGTCTTCCTGGAAAGCTTCCTGTTCTACTCCGGCTTCTATCTGCCGATGTACTGGTCGAGCCGGGCCAAGCTGACCAACACGGCCGACCTGATCCGCCTCATCATCCGCGATGAGGCCGTGCACGGATACTACATCGGCTACAAGTTCCAGCGCGCGCTGGACCGGGAGCCGGAAGCGCGCCGCCAGGAGATCAAGGACTTCGCCTTTGACCTGCTGCTGGAGCTTTACGACAACGAGGCCCGCTACACGGAAGATCTGTATGACGGGGCCGGCCTGACCGAGGACGTAAAGAAGTTCCTGCATTATAACGCCAACAAGGCGCTGATGAACCTCGGCTATGAAGCCCTGTTCCCGGCCGAGGCCTGCAAGGTGAACCCGGCGATCCTCTCCGCGCTCTCGCCCAACGCAGACGAGAACCACGATTTTTTCTCCGGCTCCGGCTCGTCCTATGTCATCGGCAAGGCGGTCGCGACCGAAGACGAAGACTGGGACTTCTGATCGCGTGCGCCGGCGGATCAGGGGCCCTGGTCCGCCGGCAGGCGAATGAATGAAACAACAATCCGGGAAAGGATCAGGCCGCATCTTGCGATTGGACGGCGTGCAGTTTGTCGTGTCCTATCGGGCTGATCAGGAGACCCCCATGCAGGACACCAGCCGTTGCATCCTTCATCCGCAGCCGGAAACCGACGGGTTTCGCGCGCTTGCGGTGCCCGTCTATCGCGCCTCCACCATTGTCTTCCCGGATGCGGCCACATTCGCGGCGCGCGGCGATCTGGCCCCTGATGGCTACACCTACGGCCTGCACGGCACGCCGACGACGCGGATGCTGGAACGCAGTCTCAGCGACCTGCACGGCGGCGTCTGGACGTTTTTGGCGCCCTCCGGACAGGCCGCGGTGGTGCTGGCCATGCTGGCGGTGCTGTCGGCTGGCGACACGGTGCTGATTGCCGATACGGTCTACCCGCCGGTCCGCCAGTTCGCCGATCTCGATCTTGTGCGGATGGGCGTGACGGTGCGCTATTTCGATCCGCTGTCGCCCGAGGATGTGGCCCGGCAGATCGACGCCCGCACGCGGCTGATCTGGTGCGAGTCGCCCGGATCCAACACGATGGAGGTGATGGATATGCCCGCCATCACCGCGATCGCACACCAGCATGGTGCCCTCGTCGGCTGCGACAACACCTGGGCGACCGCGCTGAACTTCAAGCCGTTGCGGCATGGCGTCGACTTCGTGGCCGAAGCGCTGACCAAGTTCCATGGCGGGCATGCCGATCTTCTGATGGGCGCGCTGACCTTGCGCGACGAGGCGCTCATCCTGCCGCTGCGCAATCTGATCGGCCGGCTCGGCAGCGGCGTGTCGCCGGATGACGCGGCGCTTGTCCTGCGCGGCATGGAAACGATGCCGCTGCGACTGGCCCATGCCAGCGCCGTCGCCCTGCGGCTGGCGACGCGTCTTGCCGGCCATCCTGCCGTTCAACGCGTGCTGCATCCGGCGCTGCCCGGCAGTCCAGGGCATGATGTCTGGCTGCGTGACTTCGCCGGCTCCAGCCCGCTGTTCAGTGTCGAGTTCACCCCGGAGGCAACGCCGCATCTCGATGCCGCCCTGGACGGGCTTCAGACCTTTGCCATCGGCGCGTCCTGGGGCGGCACCCGCAGCCTGCTGGCGCCGCAACCCATCACCGGTACTCGCACCGCACGGCCCTGGCAGGGCGCCGCACAGATCCTGCGTCTCAGCATCGGGCTGGAAGCGGAGGACGACCTCACGCGGGACATTGACGCGCTTCTCGCCCGGCTTCAACACGCCTTGAGCGCACGCAAGCCCTGATCCTGCCGCAGGGCAGCCCCGCCCGGCGCGGCCTTGCCGCTGCCCGCCACGCCCCCATCTGTGCGGCAACACACCTGCCTGATGCATCCGGCAAGCCTCGCGCTGCCGGATGCGGGAGACGACAATGACGTTGCTGATCCATGAGAACATGAGCCGCGGGCGCAGCCGGAAGGGCTGGCTCGACAGCTTTCACACCTTTTCCTTCGGCGAGTTCCGCGATCCCAAGCGCATGGGCTTCCGGGCGCTGCGCGTGATCAACGAGGACTGGATCATTCCCGGAGCCGGCTTTGCCTGGCACGACCATGCCGACATGGACATCCTGACCCTGGTGCTGAAGGGCAAGGTGCGGCACGAGGACAGTCTTGGACACAAGGGCGAGACAGCGGCGGGCGAGATCCAGCTCATGCGCGCCGGCAGCGGCATCTCGCATTCGGAGATGAACGGAGCCGAGGACGAAACCACGCACCTGCTGCAGATCTGGATCATCCCGGACAAGACCGGCGGAACGCCCGGTTATCAGCAGGCGGCGCTGCCGCCCCAGGACAATGACTGGGTTGACCTAGCGGGCCCCGCGGGCAGCGGCGCGCTGACGGAGCTTGGTTCGGACACACGAGTTTCCGTGCTTCTGGCGCGGGACGGCGATGTAACGCCGCTCCCGCATACACCCGGGCGCGGCCTTTTCCTGCATGTCATCGACGGGCTGGCGGAGATTGGCGGCGAACGGCTGACGGCCGGCGACGGCATCCAGATCGACCAGCCGGCGCCGGACATCCGCTGGCACACGGACGGTCGGCTGCTGCGCTTCGACCTTGCCTGAGTAAAGGTCCCGCCCGCCGCCCTTACTCACCCCGGCCGCGGAAGCGGCGTTGGTAGGCGGTGTCGTAGAGGGCGCTTTCGCGGAAGTCTCGGGCACCGAGGCCGTGGCCGACGAAGATCAGCGCCGTGCGCTCGATCGGGTCGGCGGCGACCTTGGCGGCGATGTCGGCGAGCGTGCCGAGGATGATCCGCTCGTCCGGCCAGGATGCCTTAACGACGATGGCGACCGGACAGTCCGCGCCATAGAGCGGGGTCAGTTCCTCGACAACCCGCTCCAGCGCATGGATCGCCAGATGGATTGCGAGCGTTGAACCGGTTGCGCCGAAGCGGGTGAGCGTCTCGTCGTTCGGCATTGGCGAGGCGCGGCCGGAGACGCGGGTGAGCACGAGGCTCTGCGCCACCGCCGGGATGGTGAGCTCACGCCCGAGCGCGGAGGCGGCGGCGGCGAAGGCCGGGACGCCGGGGGTCATGGTGTAGGAGATGCCGTTCTTCTCCAGCCGGCGGATCTGCTCGGCCACCGCGCTCCACACAGAAAGATCGCCGGAGTGCAGACGGGCCACGTCCTGCCCGAGTTCGGACGCGCGGACATATTCCGCCTCGATCTCGTCCAGCGACATCGGCGCGGTGTCGATGATCCGCGCCCCGTCCGGGCAATATTGCAGGAGCTCCGGCGACACCAGCGAACCGGCATAGAGGCAGACCGGGCATTTGCCGATGAGATCGCGGCCCCGCACGGTGATGAGATCGGCTGCGCCGGGACCGGCGCCAATGAAGTGAACGGCCATGGGATTTCCTCGTGACGGATCTAGCTTGAAACGGGGGCGTCAGACGACGGCGCGGGGCTCTCGGGATCCGGCTTGATCCAGACCCATTGCGTGATCGGCATGGCCGGGCGCCAGGCGGTCATGCTGCCGACGGGCGAGGCGCGGGCGATCTCGAGCCGCGTCAGGCTGCCGCCGAGCCTTGCGTGAAGGGCGAGCAGCACGGCGTCCATCTCCAGCGTCACGGCATTGGCGACCAGCCGGCCACCGGCTTTCAGCGCGGCGCAGGCTGTGTCCATGACGCCGGGCTCCGAGCCGCCGCCGCCGACGAAGATCGCATCGGGGCTGGCCAGCCCCTGCAGCGCCGCGGGCGCGGTGCCCTGCACGAGCCGCAGGGACGGCACGCCGAACCGGGCAGCGTTGCGCACCAGCCGGGCGGCGCGCTCGGGATCGGCCTCGATGGCGGTGGCGGTCAGCGAGGGGTCCGTGAGCATCCATTCGATGGCAACCGAGCCGGAGCCGGCGCCAATGTCCCACAGGTGCTCGCCGCGGCGGGGCGCCAGCGCCGACAGGGTCAGCGCCCGGATCTCGCGCTTGGTGATCTGGCCGTCGTGCTCGAACAGGCTGTCATCGCGGCCGGCGGCGAGCGGCAGGACGCGGGCTCCGGCACTGGCGGCGACCTCGAGCGCGCAGACATTGAGGCTGTCGATGTCTGTGAGGCGGAAGCCCTCGGCCACAGTCGTGGTCACGCGCTCGCGCGGGCCACCCAACGCTTCCAGAACGGTAAGCCGGGTGGCGCCGAAGCCCTCGGTCACAAGCAGAGCGGCGAGATCGGCGGGGCCGGTGGCATCGGAGGTCAGCGCCAACACGCGGCTGCCGGGCTGCAGATGCGGCCGGATCAGGTCGAGCGGGCGGCCATGCAGGGAGACGCAAACCGTGTCCTGCAGCGGCCAGCCGAGGCGGGAGGCTGCGAGGCTGAAGGAGGACGGGGCGGGATAGCTCCGCATCTCGGCCGCCGGAATGCGCCGCGACAGGGTGGCCCCGACGCCGAAGAGGAACGGATCGCCCGAGGCAAGCACGACGACGGACCGGCCCCGGGCCGCCAGGATGTCCTCCACCGAGCGCTCGAAGGGGCTCTGCCAGCTCCGTGCCTCGCCCCGGATCGCCGACTGGGCGAGGTCCAGATGGCGCTGGCCGCCGAACACCAGCTCGGCCCGGGCAAGCTCCGCCTTGGCAGCCTCGCCGAGCCCGGCTAAACCGTCTTCACCGAGGCCGATCAGGACGAGCCAGGGAGCGCTACAGGACGGCGAAACCGCCGCTGGCGGCAGGGGGAGTTGGTCAGGCTTGGACACGCGTCACATCCTCGTTCTGGCGGGCACGACCGAAGCGCGCGAGCTGGCCGAACAGCTTGCGCCGCGCCGCGACATCGCGCTCACCCTGTCGCTCGCCGGGCGCACCCGCGATCCCCTGCCCCTGCCGGCCCCGACCCGGACGGGCGGCTTCGGCGGTGCGGAGGGACTGGCAGCCTGTCTCACCCAGCATGCCATCGACGTGCTGATTGATGCGACCCATCCCTTTGCCCGGCAGATCACGCAGAACGCCGCGACAGCCGCAAGGCTGACCGGCGTGCCGCTGATCCGGCTGGAGCGGCCGGCATGGCAAGCCGAACTGGGCGACCGGTGGCAGCCGGTTGCCTCGGTCGAGGCGGCCGTGGCGGCGATTGGCGCAGCGCCGAAGCGCGTGTTTCTGGCCATCGGCCGGCAGGAGGCGGCGGCCTTCGAGGCGGCGCCGCAGCATCGGTATCTGGTGCGCAGCGTCGATCCGGTGGAGCCGCCCTTGCAGTTGCCGCAGCTGGAAACGCTGCTGTCGCGCGGGCCCTTCGATGAGGCAGCCGAGGAGCGGCTCCTGCTTGCGTGGCAGATCGACGTGATCGTCTGCAAGAACAGCGGCGGCGCGGCCACCTACGGCAAGATCGCCGCCGCGCGGACCCTTGGCCTGCCGGTGGTGCTGATCGAGCGGCCAGCGCCGGTCACGGCCCTCAGGGCCGGGACAGCGGCGGAGGCGGTCGCGCTGCTGGATCATGGCCTGGGCCTGCCGGCAAAGCGCGGCGTGTAGACGAGATCCGGCCGGCCCGGGCGGGCAATGACGCGGGTCTCGGGCGAGCCGACCATGACGCAGGTGGCCATGTCGGCCTCGGCCGGATCGGCCGCTGCCAGCGTGCTGACGACGATCCGCTCGTCCGGGCGGCCGGCCGCGCGGCCAAAGATCACCGGCGTCTCGCCCGGCAGCACGGTGCGCAGGATGTCGAAGGCCCGGCCCAGCTGCCAGGGCCGCGCCTTGCTGATCGGATTGTAGAAGGCCATCACCAGCCCGGCCTCGGCCACCAGCTGCAGGCGGCGCTCGATCAGGTCCCAGGGCTTCAGGTTGTCGGACAGGGAAATGGCGCAGAAGTCATGGCCGAGCGGTGCACCGATGCGGGCGGCGACCGCCAGCATGGCGGTGAGGCCGGGAACCACGACCAGCTCCAGCGCGCGCCAGGCCTCCGGCCCATGCTCGATCGCCTCGCAGACGGCGCTGGCCATGGCAAAGACGCCGGGGTCCCCGCCGGAGACGACGCAGACATTGATGCCCTCGGCGGCGCGGGCGAGGGCCGCACGGGCGCGGGCCAGTTCCTCGCGGTTGTCGGAGGCGACTGCTTTCTGGTCAGGCCTGAGGTTCAGGCGTTCGATGTAGGGAAAGTAGCCGTAGAACTCCTGCGACACCGCGACGGCACGCAGGGCCTCCGGCGTCATCTGCTCCGGATTGCCGGGGCCGGTGCCGATGACATGGATGACGCCCGTCATGGCTGCCCGCTCCAGCCCGGCACGAGGATCAGCGAGAAATAGGGCGCGCTGTCGTCCGGCTTGTCGGCGAGGCGGGTGGAGCTGGAGGTCGGCATCGTGCCGCGCTCGACATAGATCGCGTCCTCCAGACGGCCGGCGGCGGACAGCGCGCGGCGCACCTTGGGCAGGTTGCGGCCGAGCTTCATGATGACGGCGCCTTCCGTATCCTTCAGGCGGCGCACCAGTTCGGCTTCCGCCATGGTACCGGGCAGGACAGTCAGCACGTCGTCGCCCTGCACGATCGGCACACCGGCGAGCGACCAGCAGCCGGACATAGCGGTGATGCCGGGGATGACCTCGACGGGGAAATGCGGCGCGAGGCGCACATGCATGTGCATGTAGGAGCCATAGAAGAGCGGGTCGCCTTCGGAGAGCACGGCCACGGTGCGCCCGGCGCGCAGATGCTCAGCGATGGCGGCGGCCGAGGTCTCGTAGAACGCGGTGATCTGGCTCTTGTAGGCGTCCTCTTCCTTGTCGATCTCGGTGGTCACCGGATAGTAGAGGGGCAGCTCGATGATGCCCTGCTTGATGCGCGCCTCGACGATGCCGCGCCCGTTGCCGCGCCGGCCCGCCTTGGCGAACCAGGCCAGCACATCCGCCTCTTCCAGTGCCCGCGCCGCCTTCAGCGTCAGCAGCTCCGGATCCCCCGGACCCGTGCCCACGCCGTACAGCCGGCCAATCTTGTCACTCGCCTCAGTCATCATCAGATCCATCACAGTCCGGGCCGCGCCAGGGAATTGAGGGCAGCGGCCGTCATCGCGCTGCCGCCCAGCCGGCCGCGCACGATGGCGTAAGGAACGCCATAGGAATTCTCCACCAGCGCATCCTTGGATTCGGCCGCGCCGACAAAGCCGACGGGCATGCCCAGGATCGCCGCCGGCTTCGGTGCGCCGTCGCGCAGCAGTTCAAGGAGGTAGAACAGGGCCGTCGGGGCGTTGCCGATGGCAACGACCGCGCCTGCCAGACGGGGAAGCCACAGACGCAGGGCTGCCGCCGAGCGGGTGTTGCCGATCTCCTCGGCCAGCGCCGCGGTCTGCGGGTCACGCAGGGTGCAGAGGACCTCGTTGCCGGCGGGCAGGCGGGCGGCGGTCACCCCGCGCGCGACCATCTCGGCGTCGCAGAAGATCGGAGCGCCCGCTTCAAGCGCACCGCGCGCGGCTTCGACAAAGCCCGGGCCGAAGACGAAATGCTGCGCCGCCTCGACCAGTCCGGCGGCATGGATCATGCGCACGGCGACGTCGGCCTCGGCCTCGCTGAAGCGGCTGAGGTCAGCCTCCGCGCGGATGATGGCGAAGGACTTCACGTAGATCGCCTGACCGTCCTTGATGTAGTCGTAGTCTGTCATGTCTCGTCTTTGATGAGGGCGCGGAGCCCGTCCGGCCCCAACTGGGTGATCTGGGTGGCGGCGCTGTCCGAGCCGGCGCGCAGGCGCAGGCTCAGCCGGCTCAGGGCCGGGCCGAGGTCGGCGGGGGCAAGCACGGCCACCGGCGCGTCGCCGGCCCGGCCAGCAACGACCAGCGCGATGCCGCCGGCCGTTCCGGTGAGGCCAAGGGGCGCGGCAGCAGGATGGGCGCACCCCTTGCCGCAGCCGGAGAGATGCAGCGTCAGCGATCCGTCGAGCAAGGCCGGTGCTGTGGTGACGAGCAGGTCGGTGAGCGCGCGCGGGTCGATCAGGCCGGAGCCGCAGCCACGCTGGCCCGGACAGGCGACGATGTGATTGCGCGGGTCCGCCGGGTCAACGATCAGACCGGCCGCCTGCGCCAGCGCCGCAGCCTCGACTGCCCGTTCCGGGGCAATCCCCAGCACCAGCAGGGCGTGGCCGGGGGCAAGACGAACCTCGCTCGCGCCGAGCCGTTCCAGCCCGTCGAGCCAGGTGATCAGCGCATCGGCAGCGATCCGGCCAAAGGGCAGGCGCACGCCCTGCACGGCGAGGCCGCCCGCGGTGAGGAAACCGACCGGTGCCGGCGACGGGATCGCCTGCGGCGGCGGCAAGGTGTCTGACCGGGCGAGGGCAGCCGGATCAAGGTCCCGGCCCCGGGCGGCGGGGCCACGCGCCGTAAGGGCCGAAAGCAGCTGGAGAACCGCCGCGACGGCCTCACTTTGCGGGACTTCAGCGAGGGCATGCGCGGACAATGCGTCGCCCGCCAGTCCGATGCGCCAGAGCACCGCGCCGTCGCGGCGGACCGCATCGAGGCGGATGTCGGCGACCTGGCCCGAGAGGTTGAGCAGGCCGCGGCCGTCGACCACGACGGCAAGCTTGGGCGCAAGCCGCAGGGCATCGCCCTCAGCCATGACGGCGGAGCGAAGGGCATCCGCCAGCGGCCGGCCATCAGCGATTTCGCTTGGGTCGAGGCCCGCGAGCGGCGGGGTTTCGATGGCAAGGCCGGTGTGGCTGTGGAGCCCGGCGTCGGCGAGATCCTGCGCCAGTCGCGCAGCGCTGTCGCGGGTCAGGCCCCGGAACTGGAGGTTGCCCCGCGCGGTGACATCAAGCAGGCCGTTGCCATGCATCTGGCTCAGGGTCGCCAGCCGCAGCCAGGCTTTAGGGGCGTAGCCCGGCGCGACGGGGCGCAGCCGCGCCAGCAGGCCGTCGCCGGTTTCCATCGGCGTTGCAAGTGTCGGACAGCCCCCCCGGCGTTCGGGCGGGCGCGCTGTTGTGGCAAGGGTTTGAGCCACGCTCATGCCGCCTCCCCGTCCGAATCCGCTTCGGTCGCGCTGGCACGGATCAGGTAGATGTCCATGATCCAGCCGTGCTCGGCCCGGGCCGCGGCCCGCGTGGCGGTGACCTCGTCGGCAATGTCGCCGAGACGCCCTTGACGCAGGATCTGCATAGGTGTGCCGAGGTAAGCGCCCCAGGTGAGGGTCGCATCCCGGTCGGCGACAGAGTTGAAGGCCTGAACACCGTCGAGCATGACGGCCACGTCCGACGCGCCCTCCGGCCAGCCAGCGGCAAGCCGGCGTCCGGTGGTGATCGTCACCGGCGCGCCAATGCGGTTGAGCGGCATGCGGTGTTCGGCGCAGAGCACCTGCAGGCTGGTGATGCCGGGAATGACGTCGTGGTCGAAGGACACCCGTGCCCGCGCCGTAAGCCTGTCGATCAGCCGCAGGGTGCTGTCGTAGAGCATCGGATCGCCCCAGACGAGCAGGCCCACGGTCTCGCCCTCGGCGACCTCGGACAGGAGCAGGTCTTCGTAAATGGCGGCAATCGCGTCGTGCCAGTCGTCGACAGCAGTACCATAATCGCCATCGGCTCGGCGCTTCGGCACGGCGTAGTGGACGAGCCGCGGCATCGGGCCGGTGATGAAGCGGGTGCAGATTTCGTGGCGCAGTTCGGCGAGGAAGGCCTTTTCCTCGCCCTTGGTGGGCACGAACAGGACGTCACAGGAATTGAGCGCGTCAATTGCCTGAATGGTCATGTGGTCGGGATTGCCGGAGCCGATCCCGATGACGCGAATTCGCCTGCTCACTGCCTTCTCCCGTGCGCCCATTGCGCTGCCGGCCTGCGTCCCGGTTTGGGTCCCGCACGTTTTGTGTTTAGAGGCAGTTCCTGCAGATTGCCAGTGCGATGACCGACGGCAAATGGTCGAATCCCGAAGCCGGCGCATTACTAGGCTGGCGCGGATCCGCGCCGGAACCCAAGCAGTTTGTGGAAACGGGCTGTCAGACCCTCTCGAGCACCCGGCGCGCCTCGGCCACTCGCACCGGCTGGACACCCGGAGCTTCCAGCGGCTGGGCTTTCAGCATGTAGCCGATGTAGCGCTTGGATTCGATCGGATCATACCCGAGCCGATCCTTGAGCTTCTTGCGCAGCTTGGACACATGGCTCTCAACGACGCATTCATCGACTTCCTCGTTCATCAAACCATAGACGGCATTGTAGATCTGCGTCTTGGTGACGCGGCGGCCATGGTTGCGGGCGAGATACTCAAGAATACGGCGTTCGCGGCGGGGCAACTCGAAGACTTCACCGGCAATGACGGGATCGCGGCCATCAAGGAACACGCGGATCCGGCCAATCTCAAGGTTGTCAGCCTCCGCCATGGTCCGGCGCCGAATGGCACCGACGCGGGCGAGGATTTCGCGGACATGCACGGGCTTGCGCAACACGTCGTCAACGCCGCAGGCGAACAGTTCAAGTGTCTGATCGAGGCTCGGGCGTTCATCGAGCGCCAGGATCGGTGCCTGATCGCAATAGCTCCGGATCATGCGGGGAAAATCAGGGCGCTCATCACATTCGCCAAGGAGAAAGGCTTCAATGGAGGCGAGATCATCTTCAGACGCCGTCTTGACCCAGTCCGGCAACTCCTGCGGCGACAGCGCCAGGCAGGCAAAGCCCTCACGCTCAAAACCGGATGCGTATCCGGTCGTCACGATCTCCCGATCATCAACAATTACAAACATGGTGTTGTCCCCAGCACAGCCTTGTTGATGAATCACTATTGGTTCATCGGCCTCGGGTCAAACACCACATGACCACAACAATCATGGACATGATAACAAGAATTATACACGGTTATAAAATCAGATTGAATACGATTTAACTTGTGAAATATAAAAATCTATTAAAAATAAAATCAAGATAACTACTGAAAAATCAAAAAATAACATGCGAAAAGACCGCTCTTTGCATGAACTTATAATGACAATTCTTTTGATTGGCAAGGGCATCCCGTTTGCGAGCCTCGATGCTCGCAGACCAGATCGCAGAGGTTGCCGCCATTATCCCTGGGACAATGCTCTGGCGAGGTCGGAGAAGGGATCACTTGCCTGGCGGGAGCGTGCGTCCTGGCGCAGGAACTCGTAGATCTTCGGCACCAGCTGGCAGGCTTTGTCCAAGGCCGCGTCACTGCCCGGCTGGTATCCGCCCATCAGGCGCAGATCGCGGGTGTCTTCATAGCGGGAAATCATGGCCTTGAGCCGCATGATCAGTTCCCGTTCCTCCGCCGTCCAGGCGTGCTGGGACAAGCGCGAGATAGAGCCAAGGACATTCACGGCCGGATAGCGCCCGGCGTCGGCAATCGAGCGATCCAGCACGATGTGACCATCCAGCACGCCGCGCAAGGTATCGGCGACGGGATCGTTGTGATCGTCGCCATCGACCAGCACCGAGAAGATGCCGGTGATCGCTCCCTCACCCTCCGGCCCCGGACCTGCGCGTTCAAGAAGATGGGTCAGATCCGAGAACACCGACGGGGTATAGCCCCGGGCAACTGGCGGTTCGCCGGCAGCCATCGAGACATCGCGGGCGGCGTGGGCGAAGCGGGTGGCGGAATCAATGATGAGCAGGACAGAGTCCCCGCGGCCGCGGAAATACTCGGCGACACTCATGGCGGTACGTGGCGCAAGGCGGCGCATCATGGCGCTTTCATCGCCCGTTGCCACGACAATGACTGACCTTTCCAGTGCCTTTCCGAGAACATCCTCGACAAATTCACGCACTTCTCGACCCCGTTCGCCGACGAGCCCGACAACGACCGTGTCGAAGTCGTCGGATCCGGCCAGCATCGCCAGCAACGTCGACTTGCCGACCCCGGATCCGGCGAAGACGCCGACACGCTGGCCGACACAGAGCGGGGTGAACAGGTCGATGACCTTGACGCCAGTGCGGACCGGCTTGCGGACACGGCCGCGCTCCAGCATCTGCGGCGGCTCCCGGTCCAGCGGCATGGCTTCCGGACCCGGATGAAGCGGTCCGAGATTGTCCGCCGGCTGGCCCAGCGCATCGACGACACGGCCCTTCCAGCTGACATGCGGATGCACGGTCAATGCACCCTTGCGGTAGGCCCGGGCACCGATGCCGATGTCGGCATGCGGCTCGAAGGGCTTGACCATGACGTCCTGCTCGTCGAGCCGGATGATCTCGCCGCGCCGCTCGCCGCCTTTTCCGGAGAGGGTCACGAGGTCGCCGAGGCAGACCATCTTCGACAGGCCGCTGACCCGGATGGCGCTCGGCGTGACCTGGGTGACCCGGCCGCCGACCCGGACAGGATCCACTTCCTTGGTGGCGGCGGCAATGGCGTGGGCGAGCCGGTCGAGTGCATTCATTGCGCGTCGGATCCTGATGCAAGCAAGAGTAAAGCGAAGACTGATTTAGGCCGTCTCGCCGAGATCCCGAACGGCCAAACCTTGCGAGTCGTTGCTGGTCTCGATCATCTTCGAGGCCGCATCAAACGCGCGGGTCAGCATGATCAGCTTGGTCATCTCGCGGATCGGATTGATGTTCGCTGTCTCTGTGTAGCCTTGCACAACACCGTCCTGGATGAACTCCTGGATCGGCTCGGCGGGCCTGTCGGGCATGACGGCGGAGTTCTCGTAGCGGCGCAGCTTGGCATCATCCGGAATGCGGAACAGGCCGATGGCGCCGACCTGCTCCTCGCCCTGGGTGATGGAGCCGTCACGGCCAATATTCGGCATGCCATTGTCCGGATTGAGCTGGATGGCCAAGCCGCCGGCGTCGAGAACATCATAGCCATTGAGGGTCCGCAGCACACCGTCGGCGTCGATCTGCATCCGGCCATCGCGCGTGTAGGCGACGTCCTGGCCGACGCGGATGGCCAGCCAACCCTCGCCCTCGACTGCGACATCAAGAGCATTGTCGGTGCGGGTGAGGCCGCCGGTCTGGCGGGAAATGAAGGTTTCACCGGTGCTGGCAAAGCTGACCGGATCCTGCGCCGCCTTGGACAGCATCTCGGAAAACTTCACCTCATCGGCGCGATAGCCGACGGTGTTCATGTTGGCGAGATTGCGGGCAACCGTGTCGAGGCGGTTGGACAGGGCGACCTGTGCGGAAAGGGCAACGTAAAGAGCTGACTGCATGATATTCAGAACCCGCCGAGCTTGAAGGACTGGATACGCGCCAGGAGATCCTGGCCAATGCCACCGGGCGTGCCGCCGGTGTTCAGGATGACCGCCGGGGACACGGCGGCCTGCGGACCGCCGTTCTGCAGGTCCCACATGGTGGCAAACCGCTTGAGAAACATGTCGAGCTTGGCCGGATCCTTGAAATCCTCAAACTTGACCCGGTTGGTGATCAAGGCAGCCTGCTTGTCGATATTGGCGGCAGCGAATTCCTTCGGCAGGCCAAGGGTGGTCAGCACGACCTGCTGCAAGGCACGATCTGCCAGCACCTCATACGAATTCTTCAGGGTTGCAGCCTTGCGCGAGAAATACAGCGCGAGCCGCACCGCCTCATTGCTCTCGCCGCTCTTCACCTCCAGCGTCTGGCGGACATAGGCGTCGACAATGGGCTTCTGGGTCCGACTGAAGGTTGTGGTGGTTGGGCCATAGCGGCTGAAATTGAAGGTTTTGACGAACTCGGCATAGCGCTTGTCGGCCAAACGGTTGGCAAAACTGTCCCGCTTGTCCACCCCGTCGTTCAGGGCTTTCTTCATGAAGGCCTTGGCATAGGTCATATCTTCCAGACCCATCGCCTTCATGGCAAAGGCATAGACCCGATCATTGTCGAGGAACTCCTCGACGCTTTTGATGGTGCCGATTGTCTTGAGGTAATAGGCGCTCTCGCGCGCCACCTGAGGGTCCTGGGATGTGACCTTGAGCGACCGGTTCAGGTTGCCCGTCACCATCTGGTACTGCAGCAATGTGCTTATCATCAGCTGTGGTCCGCATGTGAGGGCACGGCGTCGGCCCGTTGTCATGCGGCGAATGTGCGCGGCGAGGCTTGCGCCGGGCTGGACCTTGCGGCCCGCCAGTTCTCTCTGCTCGCACGCCGGGCTTCTCTTTCCACGCCTGAACTTCAAGCGCCCTGCCTTCCGGCTTGCGGCAAACAAGGCCCGGCAAAGCCAGCAAAATACCCGACAGCTTCGGGCAAGCCTCGCCTCCTAGCCTCCAGACATCGACATGAAACATGCAACCGGCAAGGAGCTGCCAGGTGACAATCATTCTGGGTCTGATCATCGCCGCCGTTTCGCTGATCGGCGGGTTCTCCGCCCTCGGCGGCAAGGTGACCGTTCTCTGGCAACCCTGGGAACTGGTGATCATCATCGGTATCGCCATCGGCACGTTCTTCGTCGCCAATCCGATGAAGTCGATCGTCGACACGCTGCGGGCCACCCGCGAGGCGCTGTTCAATTCCATCCCGAAGAAGCGCGACTACCTCGACGTGCTGGCGCTGCTCTATGCGCTGATGCGCGAGCTGCGCTCCAAGGGCCGCAACGAGGTCGAGCCGCATATCGAGAATCCGCAGGAGTCCGAGATCTTCCGCGCTTTCCCGACGGTCTATCGCAACCGCGGCCTGTCGACCTTCGTCTGCGACTATTTCCGCCTCATCATCGTCGGCAACGCAAGGGCGCATGAGATCGAGGCGCTGATGGACGAGGAACTGCAGACCATCCACCGCGACCAGATGAAGCCCTACTACGCGCTCTCTGCCCTGGCCGAAGCGTTGCCGGCCATCGGCATCGTTGCTGCAGTCTTGGGCGTGATCAAGGCGATGGGGGCCATCGACCAGTCACCGCAGATCCTTGGTTCGCTGATTGGCGCCGCCCTCGTTGGCACCTTCGTCGGCATCTTCCTGTCCTACGCCCTGGTTGCTCCGATCGCACACAAGGTGAAGGGCGTGCGTGAAGCGCGGCTGCGCCCCTACATCATCGTCAAGCAGTCGCTTCTGGCGTTCATGAACGGCGCCCCGCCGCAGGTCGCCCTCGAGCATGGACGCAAGACCATCTCCGCCTATGACCGCCCGACCATTGATGAAGTTGAAAACGAGACCATGAACTCCGGCGGACACAGCTCCGAAGGCGTGCAGGATCTGAAGGGAGCAGCCTGATCATGCTCGAAGCTGCCCAGTCCTACCAAAGCGAACGCGCCCAGATCACCGACCGGCTGCTGGATGCCGCAGGCATCTCGGTCGACCGCCTGCCGATGCTGCCGGTACTGTTCGACCGCATGGCCCGCGTCTTTGCCGATGCCATGCGCCAGAAGTCGGCCTCGCCGTCCTATATCTCGGTGTCGAACATCGACAATGAACGCATCGGCGATGTGCTCGACGTCTATGAGTCCAATGCGCTTGTCGCGGTGCTCTACTCGCCGGAACTCGACACCCGCATGCTGATCGGCTTCGACCGGGATTTCATCTTCACGATGATCGATGTCCTGTTCGGCGCAGACGGGACCGAGCCACCGATCGATGAGGAACGGCCGTTCTCGTCCATCGAGACCCGGATTGCCCGCACCGTGTTCGAGGTGGCGGCCAAGGCCCTGGCCGAGTCCTTCAGCCCGATTGCGGAAACAACGCTCAAGATCGAGCGGGTCGAGAGCCGCATGGACTTTGCCATCATCGGCCGGCGCAACAACCCGGCCGTGATCGCCCGCCTGCTGCTGCAGGCGATTGGTCGCGGCGGCGAAATCTTCGTCGTCATGCCGCATTCCACGCTGAACCCGCTGCGGCAGAAGCTGTCTCAGGTCCTGTCGGGCGAAATGTCCACCCGCGACAAGCAGTGGACGCAGCACTTCCAGAGCGAGATCCAGCGCACGGAGGTCCGTCTTCAGGCCGTTCTGGAAGAGCGCGAGATGAGCCTCGGCGACATTGCCAATCTGCAGGTCGGGCAGGTCATCGAGTTGCAGGCTACGCCGCGCAGCCCGGTGAAGCTGGAATGCAACCAGCAGCCGATCTTCAACTGCCGCCTTGGACAACTGGACGGCTCCTACACCCTTCAGGTCGAAGACCTGATCCATCTGGAAAGGGACATCGTCGATGATCTCCTATCTCGTTGATGCAGTGCTGCTGGTCGCGCTGGCGATCACCAGCATCAAGATGGTGACCATGTACCGCGAGCTGCGGCGGCTTGGCTCCTATCATGCGGATTACCAGCGCGTGTTCGACCAGACCTCCCTCGCCCTCGACGGCATCGAGGTTTCGATCCAGGAAATCAACGTGCGCGGTGCCCAGGTGCTCAATGCCCTCGGCTCGCGGATGGATGACGCCCGCGACCTGATCGCCGAAATCGACGGCCTGATCCGCGAGGCCAAGCGCCAGCAATCGGTGCTGAAGGCAGAGCTGAAGCAGTTGTCCGCCGAACTGGCTGTTCGCCCGTCGGCAAGCCAGTTCACCCCCTCCGACACGGATCCGGCCGGGACCACAGGCAAGGAAGCCGCCCGCCGCACCGATCCGCTGCTCGCCAGTGCGCCGCCCCCGACCGAGATGCGGGTCCACCGCATCGACGACCTGCAGACCGGCCCGTTCCGTTCCGTTTCCATGCACCGCAAGGATGACCTGACATGAGCAAGACCACTGATACCTTCGACAGCGCCGGCGTGAAGTCGGCAAGCCAGGCCGATTTCGCCAAGGTCGAGAGCGCTGAGCGCAAGGGAGCCAGGATGGCCCAGGAAGACCTGATGGGCGACGACCGCAACCTCGACACCATTCTCGGCATTCCGGTGAACATCCAGGTGGTGCTCGGGTCAGCAACGATGCTGGTCGCAAACCTTCTCAAGCTCGGCCGTGGCGCGGTCATTCCGCTCAACCACCGGGTCGGTGAACCAGTCGACATCGTGGTCAATGGCCGCGTGGTCGCGCGGGGCGAAGTGGTGGTCGTGGAAGACGACAACTCCCGCTTCGGTGTGTCGCTCACCGAGATCATCAGCGCCCAGAGCGGCCTGCTGGACGCTTGAGCCGCCCGCTGAAAGACCAGAGGCCCATGATTGCGAGTGCGACCATGAACACCATGCTGCCAACACGGGCCCTGAAGGGCACCCAGAAAGTGGCTGCCCTGCTGCTGGCGCTCGGCAAGCCGAGCTCAAAGCGGCTGCTGCAGCACTTCGACCAGGAAGAAATCCGCATGATCACCGTGGCCGCAGCGCAGCTGGGCACGGTGGCGGCGGAAGAACTGGACCGGCTGGCTGAGGACTTCATTGTCCAGTTCTCCAATGGCACGACCCTGTTCGGCACGGCCAATGAAGTGGAGAAGATGCTGGAGGGCGTGCTGCCGGAGGACCAGGTCGCCGACATCATGTCGGACGTGCTGGGCAACTCCAACCGCTCGATCTGGGACCGGATCACCAGCGTTTCGGAAACGGTGCTCGCTAACTACCTGATGAAGGAACATCCGCAGACGGCGGCTCTGATCCTGTCGAAGATCCGGCCCAGCGCCTCGGCCAAGGTGCTGAGCCAGTTGCCACCGCCGCTGCGCAACCAGCTGATGCGGCGCATGCTGTCGATCAAGGCGATCGTGCAGGAAATCATGCGCGATGTCGAAAAGACGCTGCATGAGGACTTCATGCTGAACCTCTCGGGCAGCATGGAAGCAGACTCCTATGCCCGGATGGCGGACATCCTCAACAAGATGGACCGCGATCACATGGAAGAGGCATTGACCAGCCTGACCGAAGCGCGGCCGAAGTCGGCCGAGCTTCTGAAGGGGCTGCTGTTCACCTTCGACGACATCATCAACCTCAACTCTCGGACGCGGATGGCGATCTTCGACCAGATCCCGACCGACCGCATCGTCATGGCCCTCAAGGGCACCGACCGGAGTTTCCGCGAAGTGATCCTGTCGTCGCTGACCTCGCGCACGCGGCGCATCGTCGAACACGAACTGGCGAGCGGCGAGCCCGTCGGCCAGCGCGACGTGCTACAGGCGCGTTCCTCGATCACCGACCTTGCCCTGGAAATGGCCGGGCGCGGCGAGATCGAGCTCAACCCGAAGCAGGAGGAAGCGGCCTATTTCCGCTGATGGAAATCAGGACAGCCCTGACGCGCACCAGACCCCTCCAGCCCGGGCGGAGCCATGTCGGAGCAGGAAGACCAGGATTCAAAAACAGAAGAGCCGACCGAGAAGAAGATCCGGGACGCCATCGACAAGGGCAACATCCCTGCCTCCAAGGAGGCATCGGTGCTGGCCAGCTTCCTCGGCGTCCTGCTGATCGGAAGTTTCGTCACCGTCTCGGGTGTCCAGCGGCTGACCGCCGGACTGACCGGTCTGATCGACAACGCAGGAGGATACAGCCTTGGAAATGGTTCGGATGCGATCCTACTCACCCATAGCGTGGGCCTGCAAGTCGGGCTGTTTCTCGCCCCCATCGTCGCGATCCTCATGGTCGCGGGACTGGCCGCGTCGTTTCTCCAGAATGCGCCTCGGTTCGTGCTCAACCGGATCCAGCCCCAGTTCTCGCGGCTGTCCCTTCTCAAGGGATGGGAGCGGCTATTCGGCGCGCAAGGCCTGGTCGAGTTTGGCAAGGCCCTGTTCAAGTTCGGCACGATCAGCCTTGTCTCGATCCTGCTGCTCCGTTCCAACACGGACGGGCTGGTGAATGCCATGTTCACCGACCCCTCTGCCCTCCCCGAAACGATCCTGCACCTGTCGATGAAACTGCTCTCGGGCATCTGCATCGCCACCATCCTGCTGGTTGCCCTTGACCTTGTCTGGGCCCGGATGCACTGGCGCCAGAAGCTGAAGATGAGCCGTCAGGAATTGAAGGACGAGTACAAGCAGTCCGAAGGCGACCCGCTGGTGAAGGCGCGCCAGCGCTCCATCGCCCGCGACCGGGCACGCAACCGGATGATGTCTGCGGTGCCGCAGGCCACCCTGGTCATCGCCAACCCGACGCATTTTGCCATCGCGCTGCGCTATGACAGGGATGAGACAGCCGCGCCCGTGGTGATCGCCAAGGGACAGGACCTCATTGCCCTGAAGATCCGGCAGATCGCCGAAGACAACAACATCCCCGTCATCGAGAACCGGGAACTGGCCCGGGCGCTTTATGCAAGTACCGAACTGGAGCGCATGATCCCGCCGCAGTTTTATCGCATGGTTGCGGAAATCATCTCTTACGTGTATTCGCGCAAGACAGTAAAGGTCGTGTGATGCACGAATTGTTTGAAGGCCGCATGATGCAAAAAGGCTCCTCCAGTCCGATGACCCGTCTCACTGGCGCTGGACAGGTGCGTGAGGGATTGCTGGCCAATGCAATCAGCGACGTAGCGGAAGAGCTGCGGCTGGTCGATGTGATCGACTACATCGCCTTCGTGCGGACGGAAAAGCACGCCAATATCTCGGATCTGGTGAAGTCCTCCTCCGAACTTTTCTTCAAGAACGAAACCCTCCGTTACGGCCTTGGCGCGCAGACGGAGCTGGACTGGAACACCACCCCAAGCGTGCGGCTCGACCTCGAATTCCGCAACAAGGGCGTCTGGGTCTATTTCGGCCTGACGCTGGATGCACGCGGCTCGTCTGTCGACATCCACCATGTGGAGTTCGCCGATCCGTCCGAGGATCCGGAAGAAAACACCGAGCGGCTTGCGGAGGCGCTGAGTGATGCCCGGTTGCGGCCACTGCCGCAGTAGGGCCGGAGTGCTGACGGGGCGGGCGTCCTGTCGTGTCAGTTGTTTCCTCGGGGCCCCGCCAGGACATAAGCTTCGATGTAGTCGAAAAGTTCCGCAGCACCCTCATTCGTCTCAACGAGATCAATGGGCCGCCGACCACCGAAGTGTTCGCTATGTCTGCGAGCCCATTTGAAGACCGCGGCATCGGTTCCTAGAACCGGCCGGGCGAGTTCAAGCATCCTTTCAATGTGATGCGGCTTTGCGTACCATGAATGCGGTTTAATGCTGGCGCGGCGAGCACCGGCAACAACCTCCGGAAGCTGGGACGCCCTGAGTTCATCCGCCAAGATGTGGCGCCGTACCCAACTGGCGTGCTTTGTCAGGGATGCGTTTGCCTCACGCTCAACTTTCCCTTCAGCACCCTGTTTACGCGTTGGGATAACCAGACCACGCACAACATCCGGGCAACGTGTCTTCAGCATTTCAAGCGCAGGGGAGAGATCCGTATCATTGGTCACCAAGACCACTTGATCGATCTCACCATTCAAAGCGTCATCATACAGCTGTAGCGCGATGTTCACATCTGACTGCTTTTCTTCGAGCTTCCAAACCTGAACCTTTTCACAGTCCCTTGGCCATCGCACTGGATTTTCGGGATCAACAGCAAACTGATTTGCTTTGTAAATCGCGTATTTACCCATGATAAACTGGACACGTCCACGACAGTGCTGCGTCAGTGCATTGTGGTATTGAGCCTGGGACGAGACTGAATCCGGGCCTCTCGCTGCACTTTCGACAATCTTTGCCGTGAAGTACTTCACAGCACATTCAGAGTGAAGCACCATCCGGGCCGGTGCGTCATCCGATGCAGGACGATAAAGGATTGAGGGGAGAATCTGCTTATCAAACAGCGCCAGGACATCCAGCCACTTGTACGCCGTTTCGCGCAAGCAGCCGTAATAGAGATTGTAGCCGTCAACATAAACGCGCGTGCGCAACGTCAGCAAACTGCGCCCTCCCGAGGGCATAAAAAAACCGGCTTGCGCCGGCTTTTCTTCCTCACCGCCCGGAGCGCAAGTCTCACAGGATATGAGGTTAGTTGTTGTGACCAGTTATAGTGTTTTTTCGCCAAGCGGTCAATTGCGCAGACCGTGAGACACAATCGGGGGCGAGAACTTTTCAGTGACAATGGAACTGTCAAGACGACGCTATCTCGTTGCCGTTGTGCCATTTCGACCGCAAACCTGTTCTGGATATTGCCAACCTTCCTCAATGCGAGATCACGTCGTCCTTGGCGAAGTAGTTAAATTCTTCCACCAGGATGTCCTGGATCAGGTCGCTGCCGAGCCGCGTATTGACGGTTTCGCGCACCTGTACCTTCAGCCTGTCGAGGTCGTAGCGCTCGAGGCGGCGGAAGTTGAGGCTTTCATCAGCGTAGAGAAGCCGGAAGGTCTCGTCGACGATGAAGGGATGGGGCGGAACTGCGACGTTGCTGAGGCTGTCGCCATCCGCGGTAAAGACGAGCTGGGCGACGACATAGCCCTGCAGGGCGCCATTCTCGAGGATAGGCACGTTGATCGGGCGCAGGCGTTCGTAATCGAGCCCGCCGAGCTTTGTGTCCTGGTCAGTTCCCGGCATCTGGTGCGTCATGTAATAGACCGCGCCATAGCTGGAGGCGAGGGTTGCAAGGCACATCCACAGGCCGACGGCTACCAGCCGGATCATGGCCGCCACCCCGCGACCCGCTCGCTGTAGGTGCCATCGGACTCCGCCTCGAGCATGGCCCGGGAAATGACTTCAGCGATCTCCCGGACCGCATCGAGGTGTTTGGCGAGCAAGGCCATGTTGGCATCAAGCGCTTCGCGCAACCGCCCCAGTTCCTCGGCGACAGGCGTGCCACGCAAGGTCTCGACACCGGCCGGCAAGAGACCACGGCTGGCCCTTGTCAGTTCCAGAAGGGCCTGGCTCTTGCGATGTTCAAAGGCGCGCAGATCAAGGCTGGCCTGGTCGCGCAGGGCGCGCGTTTCGGCTTCAACGACCGCATGGGCCTTGCTGATCGCCGCGATCAAGGCATCGCCTGCGGGACCTGAAAGACGGTCAACCGGATCGGATGCGGTGGACATGGCAGGAGCCTCGTTCATGCGCGTGCCTTCAGACTGGAGTTGACAAAGTCAGCGATGCCGATACCGCCACGGGCGGCAATCTGGGTGCTGATCTGCTCGGCCAGCATGGACTTCCAGATCCCGCCGGCCGTGCCGGAGCCATAGACGCTCTCGGCATCATCCGGCAGCATACCGTCCACGAACTGCTGCAGGATCATCGCCTCGAATTTCTGCGCCGGCGACAAAGTGCCATGATTGACCGAGGTGGCGTTGTACATGGCCACCCGGGCCCCGCCGGTACCCCCTGGCAAGGCGGGAACATCGGTGATGTCGTCGCCGCCGCTATCCTTCAGCGCATCCGCGAAAGGCGAGCCGTCCACGCCTGAAGACGATGCGGCGGCGTAGGAAAGGCGCTCAAGCCGGGAGGCAGCCATGCGCGCGGCGGCTGGTTCGGCGGCACGGACGACATCGAGAACAAGATCGGTTGGCGGGGAAATCGCCATAACGCAGCTCCTGTGACTGGGTCCGGATCCGCAGGACCGGAGTTCAGGCTTCCATTGCCTTCGAAACTAGGTCGTCCAGCTTGCGGGAGGCTTGCGCCTCCGTGTTGATGTAGCGTTCCAGGATATCGGCGAGGCGCCGGTTTTCGCCGGCCTGATGCTCCAGCCGCGCCACCGTGGCTAGCCGCCGTTCGGTGACCTTGAGCATGCGGCCCTGCCGGGCCATTTCCGCCTCGACCTTTTCACGGGCCTCCGACAGGCGGGCCTGTTCCTCCGCGATGGTCTTCAATCGCTGGGATGCATTGCGGATGAAGCGATCCTGCAGGGCAAGATCGCCCTCTGACAGGGCCTTCAGCACGCGCTCCTGCTTTTCGGCAAGCTGTTCATCCTGCCGGTCGAGATTGACCAGCATCCAGGCCGACAACTGGTGGATCTGACGCTGGAGCTTGAGGATGCGCCCGATTTCCTTGGCGTTCTTGGACATGAAAGCCTCAACTGAATTTGAGCCAGGTAACGTAACCGTCGAGGAACAGGAGAAGGGCTTCTCCCAGCACGACGAACAGGAAGTAGAGCCCGCCCGCGATGACGAAGGGCATGGCGATGAAATAGATCGGGATCTGCGGCGTCAGCTTGTTGGCAAGGCCAAGGGCGAAGTTGACCACCACGGCATAGATCACGAAAGGGCTGCCGATGCGCAGTGCCAGGAGAAAAGTGGCCGACAGCTGGTCCGAGAAGCGCGCGAGGCCGCTCTGCACATCCAGGCCAGACCCGACCGGGACGGCCGTGTAGCTGTCGGCCAGCGCGCGGATCAGTTCCCAGTGCTGGTTGGTGATGAAGACCATCGCCGTTGCTGTCAGCGTCATGAGGTTGGCCAGCGACGGGAGCGCCTCGTTGCCTTCCACCGCCAGCCCCGGCATGGTCGACAGGCCGATGGACATTGAAATCAGCGTCCCGATGGTTTCCAGCGCCGCGATGAAGGCGCGGCCCATGAGACCAAGCAGCAGTCCGACAAACAGTTCGGCGACGATGAAGCGTGTCACTGTCGCCAGCCCCTGGTCCGGCATGGCCGCCCGCATCGAGGGCAACAACAGCGGCGAAAGCGCCAGCGTGATCGCGATGGCCACCAGCAGCCGCACCCGGACCGGAACACGGTCGCTGCCGAAGCCCGGGATCACCATCAGGCAGCTGCCTATCCGGCAGAACAGCAGGAAGACGGCCAGAACCGTCTCCGTGCCGAACCGGGCTAGGATCATCTCGCCCAGCATGATCAGGAAATGCTGCCGATGGTCGCGACATCCGTGCCTCGCGCGATTTCGAGATGGGACAGGACCGGCAAGGTCGGGAACATGCGCTCCACGATCATGCGCACATAGGGCCGGGCCTCGGGAGCCGCGACGATGGCAAAGCGCTTGCCGCCGCTCATGTGGGTCTTCACTGCCGCCGACATCTGGGTGCCGAATTCCTCGACCAGTTGTGGCTCGATGTCGAACTCGATGACATCGCCCTTGCTGTCGCGCTTCATGCTCTGGTGGAAGGCCAGATCCCAGCGGTTGCCAAGGCGCAGGATATTGAGCGGCCCGCCTTCGGCAAGATCACCGCAGATCTGCTGGGCAATGCGCATGCGCACATGTTCCACCACCTGCTCCGACCGGCGGACATGCGGCACGATCTCGGCCACGGCCTCCAGGATGAGGTGCAGGTTGCGGATGGACACGCGTTCCGACAGCAGAAGCTTCAGCACCGCCTGCAAGCCTGAGAACGAGATGTGCGACGGGCAGATGTCGTCGATCAGCTTGCGGTATTCCGGATCGAGCCGGTCCAGCAGGTTGCGCATGTCCTTGTAGGACAAGAGCTGCGGCAGGTTGTTGCGGATCACCTCGGACAGGTGGGTGAGGATCACCGTGTTGTTGTCGGCCGGAACGAGGCCATCGCGCTTCAGTTCATCCTGATAGGCCATCGGCACCCAGTAGGCCGGCATGCCGAAGGCAGGCTCACGGGTCGGTTCGCCCAGCAGCGGCAGGTTGCGATCCTCGTCGGTCATGACCAGAAGCTCACCAACCTTCAGTTCCTGCATGGCGACGACAGTGCCGTGAATGCGGATCTGGTAGGACTTGGGATCCAGGGTCAGGCTGTCGGAGACGCGGATATCCGGGACGACGAAGCCGTACTGCTCGGCGAACTTGCGGCGCATCTTGCCGACGCGGCGGGCCAGCTCGTTGTGGCCCACCAGCAGCTGGGAGGCGACCTGCTTGCCGAGGCAAAGCTCGATCTCGGCCGTCTTGAGGGATTCCTTGACGGACTCGCGACTGTCGCGCTTGGTCTTCGCCTCGGCCGCTTCCGCAACCGCCTTTGCCATCTGTTCCGCAGCCGCCTTTTTCTTCGGGATCGAGTAACCGATGAACGCCATCAGACCGCCAAGGAAGGCAAAGGGGAGGATGGGCAGGCCCGGCATCAGTGCAAAGATGCCCATCAAGGCGGCCGCAACCATCAGCGCGCGCGGGTATCCGGCGAGCTGGTTGAGAACGGCCGTCTCGGTTGCCCCACGGGTACCGCCCTTTGAAACCAGCAGACCGGCGGCCAGAGAGACGATCAGCGCCGGGATCTGGGTGACCAGGCCATCACCCACCGACAGCTTGGTGAAGACGTCGGACGCCTCACCCAGGCTCATATCGTAGCGAGTAACGCCGATGACGATGCCACCGAATATATTGACGGCGGTGATGATCAGGCCGGCGATGGCATCGCCGCGCACGAATTTCGATGCACCGTCCATCGCGCCGAAGAAGGAACTCTCCTCCTCCAACTCGCGGCGGCGGCGCTGTGCCTCCTTGTCATCGATGAGACCGGCGGACAGGTCCGCGTCGATTGCCATCTGCTTGCCCGGAATGGCATCCAGGGTAAAGCGGGCGCCGACTTCCGCGATGCGCGTCGCCCCCTTGGTGATAACGATGAAGTTGACCACCACGAGGATCGTGAAGACGATCAGCCCGATGACAAAGTCGCCACTCATGACGAAAGTCGAGAAGCCGTTGATGATGTGGCCGGCGGCATCGACGCCTTCATGACCATTGGCCAGGATCACGCGGGTCGTCGCGATGTTTAGCGACAGCCGCAGCATCGTCGAGATCAGCAGGATCGTCGGGAAGGACGAGAAATCGAGTGGCTTCTGGATCCAGAGGGCCACCATCAGGATCAGAACCGACAGGGCGATGGAAAGAGCCAGCCCCATGTCGATCATGAAGGCGGGAATGGGCAGGAAGAGAACTGCCAGGATCAGGGCGATGCCAACGGCAAAGCCAATGTCGCGGCGGCTTCCGTTGGGGGTCTGGCCGATGGCCGTAAGGGCTGTGTCCGACATGCCTCATCTCGTTTCGAGGGATCGCAGTTCCACTATCTGTGGTGAAGCTTGCGTGGGCATGGTGAGGACGCCAGGTTGTCCCGCGTCAGAACCCGTTCTCAATGCGCCCGTAGACAAGCGCGGTCAGGGCATAGATTTCCGACCCGATGAACGGGGCGGCGATGATGATCATGACGAGGATTGCCAGGATCTTCGGAATAAAAGTCAGGGTGACTTCCTGTACCTGGGTCAAGGCCTGCACCAGGGCAATGGACACACCGACAAGCATCGCCGGAATCACCGCCGGCGCCGAGCCGACGATGATCGCCCAGATGGCGTTGCGCACGAGATCAATCGCATCGGCCTCGTTCATGGTCAGGAGATCTTCACGCCGGGGCCGAGCAGGATCTTCTTGCCATTGTCGAGCCCCAGCATCGTGCCGTCGCTGTAGACCTCAACCGACTTGACCAGGCCGCTGACATTGGTGGTGCTGTCTGTAACCGTGCGGCCAATCAGGTCATCGACCTGGCCGAAGGACATGTTGGTCAGGAGCGTTTCCAGCTTCGAGTTGGTCTTGATCGCCTGTTCGACCTGCGAAAAGCTGGCGAGCTGGGCGAGCTGCTGGGTTGCGTCCACCGGATCGGTCGGATCCTGGTTCTTCATCTGCGCCATCATCAACTGCAGGAACGCATTGTAGTCGAGGGTCAGCTGTTCCTTTGCCGATGCAGGGCCGGACTTCCCGGCTTGCGCCGCCTGATTGGGCTGAATGGCTGTTGGCTGGATGACGGTCATCTGTGTCTCTCCTCACGCGCGGGCGTCACGCCGCTTCGGTTTCGCCGGCACGGGCGCGATCGGCCACCTTGCCATTCATGATCAGGGCCTCGATCGGGTAGAGGCCGCGGATGGTCTTGAGCGCATCGAACAGACGGTCCTCTGCCATGTAGGCTTCCACTTCGCCCAGACCATCAACGATGTCGCGGTTGGAGAAAGTCTTGCGTGTAGAGGCGATCAGCACCTCGGCAAGGTCGCGGGCATTGCCGGCGGCGACGGGGTCCATCAGCATCGATTGCAGCACGAAGTAGATCTGCCGCAGCGGTGTCGTCGTGTCCTGCGGCTGCAGGACATGGGCTTCCAGGAGGAATACCGCGTTGTTCATGAGCTCCAGGTTCGTCTTGCGGTCCACCCGCAGCACGGCCCCGTTGATGAAGATGCGTTCACCGGCCTTGAGAGCAATATGCATGGAGGTCACCGTGCGAGGCTGTCGCGAATGATTGTGTTGATCTCGATCAGGGCGTCGAGGCTGTCGGTTTCCTGGCGACGGATGCGCTCCAGCTCCTTGATCACCCATATGCCGATGGAGATAAGGTCGGCGCGGATCTCGACCGGCAGCTCGTTGGTCTCCTCGGCCAGATTGTCGATGAAATAGCTCCACAAACGGCGGGTGTTGTAGACCGCCTCGATGGTCTCGCGGGACCGGGGACCGCGCTCCCGAGCCAGCTCCAGCTGGGCAATGACAATGTCCATGGCTTCCCGTTCTTCGGCACGCGGGTCGCGGCCGAAGTCGTCAATCGCCTCGGCATAGGAAAAGTTATACATGGCACCTCTCTTGCGTCGTCATTCAGCGGCGGGCGGCAAGGTGCGCCCGGGCCGGAATGGACCGGACGCGTCTCACAGGAAGTTCAGAATGCTCAGTCTCTGGATGCGGGAGCTGACCGCGTAGGTCGTCTCGAGCTGCGTGATCGCGGTGTTGAGACGCACCGCAGTTTCCTCCTTGTTGACAAGTTCAAGGCTGTTGACGCGCTTGTTCAGGATGTTGGTCTGGACTTCGAGCCGGTCGCTGGCCGCCGATACGCGCGACTGCGCCAGGCCGACCCCGCCCATGAGATTGGTGACCCCGACAACAGCTTCTCCGAGCAGCGAGATCGCCTTGTCGACGACGACCTTGTAGGTTTCCTTGCTGAGCCCTTCTGCACCGAGGTCGGCCATCATCGTGAAGGCGGCGGCGAGCTGGCGCATCGACTTCTCGTTGGCGCTGACCGAGCTGTTCAGGGACTCGGCGGGAGAAATCTGCGACGTCATGGTCTGGTTGGTCGCCGTCGACCAGGTCGCGCCCCACTGGGGATCGGCAAAGAGCGTGTCGAACGGGCCATTTAGGAAGGCCGTCATCGCAGCCGGAGTGATCGTGGCGACGTTGGGATCTGCCTGGTTGAAAGTGAACGCGCCGAGAAAGGCCGCATCCACGGCTACCTTGCTGGCTGAAGCCGGTGTCGCGAAGTAATCGGTGACCGGCTTGGTGTCGGTGTTGATGCCGGAGAAGATGTAGGTGCCGCCGAGCTGGGTGTTGAGGCGGGAAACAAGCAGCTTCAGGCTGCCTTCTGCCTGTCCCTTGGCAACCGAGGCCGAGCCGTTGCTGTCGCGCACAGCCACAAGGGTCGCCAGGCTGTCCTGGGTGGTTGTCAGGAGATCCTTCAGCGCAGCCTGGGTCACATCGAGACGGGAAGCGGTCAATGCGTTGGTATCGATCAGCGCATCGAGCCGGGTGTGCTCGGCGCGGACCGAGACCGCCTCGCCGGTGCGGGCGCCGAGATCCAGTCCGATGTCAGCCTTGCGACCGGAAGAAATCTCGATCTGCAACTTGGCAAGATTGGCGGTCTGGCGTTGCAGGAGGCTCCGCGTGGAGTCCGACAGGGTGAACGTGGAGATATAGGACGTTTTCATCTTGGGTTACCTCGCAGCGGAGAGCAGGTCATCGAGCATGCGATCGACAGCGGAAATCAGCTTGGCCGCCGCGCCATAGGCCCGTTCGATGTCGAGCAGCAGCGTCATTTCCTCATCGAGATTGACACCGGTGGCATTGGACAGGGACTCGGCGGTGCGGGTGACGATGACCGACTGGACCTCGACATCGGCGGCAGAAGACTTGCGCGCCGCCTGGAGCCAGCTGACGGAGGAGCCGGCAAAGCCCTTCAGCGTATCGGTTGGGTCAAGGCCAACGCCACCGTCAAAGACACGCGGAGCGTTGAGTGCCGTGACATATTCCTGGATCCGGATGGCATAGCCGGCGTTGTTGGCCGGGTTGTAGACGTAGTCCGGGTTCAGCGGATCGGAGATGCCGCCATCTCGCAAGCGCTCAAGGCTGCCGCCCTGGTCCGGGTCGGCATTGGCGTTGATCCGGATGTCGCCTGCCAGCCCCGCTGACAGGGTGGCTGTCGCCGGCAGGGCCGGGCCGCCGGAATAGGTGAACAGGCCAGCCTGGTCAGGACCGCCGCCGCCGGACTGGTCCTGCTCCGCGAAGGCTTCGATCAGGCCACGTGCGACTTCATCGAGCTGGTTCTGATAGGTCACGGCGGTGCTGTCGCGCAGCTGGGTCAGCCCGTGCAGCCGGCCGCTGCCGATCGGCATGATCGCGTTGGGCCCGGCGACCGGAACGCCGTCGATGAAGACGGCATTGCCGACCGTCGCTGCGTTGAAGGTGTTCGTCGGCGCAAAGCTGACGGTGCGTGCCGTGGTCTCGAACAGCGTGACACCGCTGTCGGTGTAGATCACGACCCCGCCGTCGGATGCGGTCAGGGTGGAGATGCCGATTTCCTGCGACAGGGCGTGTAACGCCTTGTCGCGGGCATCCAGCGCGTCGGTGATATCGGCGCCCGACTGGCCACCCTTGACGATGAGGCCATTGAGGCGTTCGACCTGACCAAGCAATTCGTTGATGCGTCCGACGGAACTGTTGATGTCGGCGTCTGCCTCGGCGCGCACATCCTGGACAAGGCCGGTGTATTCGTTGAGCAGCCGCACCGTGTCCTTGGCCGCGCCCAACATCGTTTGGGCCAGGATCGAATTGCCCGGATCGGACGCGTAGTTCTGGATCGCAGTTTCCAGCGTACCGAGCTGGGCGGCCGGAGAGCGTTTCAGCTCGGTGTTGCCGACCGTCTGCTCCAGCTTTTCCAATCCCGCCGCAACCGCATCCTGGGACATGGCCCGGGACGTGGAGCGCAGCAGCGAGCTGTAGAGAGCATTGTCGGTGGTCCGGCGGATGCCGTCGCTGCGCACTCCGCCGACATGCCCGCCCTCGCTGACGACGGTGCTGAGCATGACGGTCTTGCGCGAGTAGCCAGCCTCCTGGGCTCCAGCGATATTGCGGGAGACCGTCGCCGTTTCGGTCTGGCGCGCGCTCAGGGCCGACTGGGCGACCTTCAGGGCAACGGAAAGGCTCATGTCACATATTCCTTGCTGCTCGGCGCATCAGCGGACGAGATTGACCAGTTCCTCGAGCAGGTCGGAGCCTGCCTTGAACACTTTCGAGTTGGCCGTGTAGCCACGTTGTGACTCGATCATCGAGGTCAGTTCGGTCGCCAGATCGACATTGGAGTCTTCCAGTGCACCGACCACCACGCTGCCCAGACCGCCCTCGCCCGGGAACCCGACGCGGATGTCGCCGGAGTTGTTCGACTGGGTGAAGATGTTGCCCGAGAGCGCCGTCAGCTTGTCCGGGCTCGGCACGTCGGCGAGCGGGATGCGGAAGATTTCGCGGCGGGCACCGTTGGAATAAACGGCACTGAGGATCCCCTCTTCGTTGAACTCGACCGTCTCGACCGCGCTCGGCGCATTGCCATTGGCCTCAACCTTGGTGACCGCAAAGCCAGCCGCCAGCGAAGTGCCGCCCGACAGATCCATGTTGAAGGTGCCACCATTCGGGACAGTGATGGCGATGTCCGTCGGGCTGGCTGTCGTGAGCTTGCCGGTGGTCAGGCTGTAAGTCAGGGTCTGGGTGGAGAGGGCCGGGCCGGTGTAGGGGAAGCCGCCGCCTGGAGCGGCTTCAGCGGCGTTGAAGACCGCGACTTCCCAGGTGGACTCGGTCGGAGATATGGCCGTCTTGGAGTAATAGACGTCCAGCTTCACTTCATTGCCAAGGTTGTCAAACATGATGACAGAGGTCTTGGCAGAGAACGTTGCGGTTGCGGCGTTGGCGGACGGCAAGTCGGCTGCGGCGACAATAGCTGCGCCTTCCGGAACGTTGGTCCAAAGGGTTGCCTTGTTCGTCGGAGTGGCTTCCAACTGGTTCTGCGAGACATTGACGTCGACCAGGCCGCCGAGGCCGTTGGCGACCGGCGTCGCCGCGACGCCGCCGTTGATCGGATAGCCCTGCAGGGTAAAGCCAGCGGTGTTGACCAGATAGCCCTCCTTGTCGATGACAAAGGCGCCGGCGCGGGTGAGCGACTGGGTGCCGTCACGGTCGGCCACGACAAAGAAGCCGTTGCCGTCAATCGCAAGGTTCAGAGACGATGTCGTGTAGCTCAGCGATCCCTGCTGCGAAATCGCCCGCACCGTGTTGGCTTTCACGCCGCCTGAGTTATAGGTGCCGGTGCCCTGCGACAGAACCATCGAGGTGAATTCGGACGCCGCGCGCTTGTATCCGGTCGTGTTCGAATTCGCGATGTTGTCCGCGACTGTACCCAACTTGCTGGACTGGGCATTCATGCCGGACACGCCGGTACGCATTACGCCGTAAAGACTCATGGAACGTCTCCCGTTGCCAAAATTTCTGGAGACATTCAACGCCGTCAATCTTGCGTGAAGCTGTTGATCGGACAATCGTCAGATGACGGCTGATTTTAATAAAATTTTAAGTATAAATTACTTTTATTAATTTCTATTTCACATAATTTAATTTCCACTAAACTGTAAAAATGAATTGATTTATTTGAAAATTTCTTTTCCTCAGCAGTCATCCCCGCCTTGTGCGGGGATCCACAACACCGGCACGGCCGACCTGTTGTCCTGGCGCCAGCGGACGGAAAACTGGATCCCCGCACAAGGCGGGGATGACCCGTGTGTGTGACACCACATGATCAACAGTCACACTCACAAAGCGGGGATGACCTCGGAACGCGTGTTTCCGCATGAAGGGCGACCACGCCCACAGGACCACCTCGACCGCTGCGGGGGCCTACTCGACCTGAAAGCGCGCGCACGAGGGCAATCACGCACGAGCCGCGATCAGGCCTTGCAGAATTTGCTGGCTTCCGGCGTCCATTGGCCAAAACCGCTGGCAACCATGTTGGTGATGACCTTGCAGACATAGCGTTTCTGCGCCGGGTCGTTGTTGGGGCCGGCGTGATACCGGGCGACCGCCATTGTCCAGGTCCCCTGGCGGGCGTGCAACTCGTTGAGAAAGCGGGCCGCATAGCGGACATTGGCGCGCGGCTCCAGCATATGGGAGACCGAGCGGAACTTCTCGCCGTGGAAATGATGGTTGATCTGCATGCAGCCGATATCGATCAGCTTCTTGCCGCGCGCCCTGGCCGAGATCACCTCTGCCTCCGCAGCCCGGGCGGTAACAGGGAACTTCGGTTCGCCCTCAATGTTGAGCGCATAGGGCGAGAGGGAATTGCGCCGCCCGGTTTCTGTCAAACCGACGGCGTAGAGAACGCCGAGCGGGATCTTGTAGGCGCGGGCGGCGGCGGCCATTTCCCGCTCGCAGATGGCCTGCCCCGGCGCGGCAAATGCCACACCAGGGGCAAAGCCAAAAGAGCCGGCGTCAGAGATAAACAGCGCCGCTGCGATCGCTACGACTGTCCGAATGTGCTGCATGTCCTGCGTCTTCCTGGTCTTCCTGCAGCGGGCCGTCATGCGTCTGATCTCCGCCGCCATTTTGTGGTTCACTGTCGCCGCCGGTGCCCGCGCCCCATGCGGGGCCGCCGTCACCGGACTGGGCCGTCCAGCCAGATTGTTGCCCCTGCAAGGAGCCGTTGACCTGGAACATCGGCCGGTCGTCGCCAGCGGACTGAATGGTGATCGTGTCCGCCTTCTGACCGACCGCGCGCAACATCTGATCCAGAAGCTGCCGGTCCTGCCGGAGCAACTCGGCAGTGTCCGGGTTCTGCGCTGACATGACCACTTCCACCCGGTCGCCGATCAGGCGCAGCGAGACTTTCACGCTGCCCAGTTCCATCGGCTGCAGCTGGATTTCGAGCACTTTGACCATCGGACGTGTGGAGCCGGTGGAGAACAGGCCCCCAGCGGCCGGCCCTTGCGCCGACGGAGCCGGACGCGGTTCTGACAAAGCCCCGATGATGGCCTCGCCCACCTGCTGAAGCGGAGAGAGCCGGAGCGAGGGTGCGAAGTGGGTTTCCTCGCGAAGGACACGAACCTGGCCTATAGCTGCCATGGCGCGTTGGCTGTCGCCGGAGCGAGTGTCGCCGACCCCGACGCTGACCTCTTCAGGCGCCACGGCAAAGCGGGCAAAGAGACCTGCATCATCAAGTCCGGACAGGTTTCCAGCGACCGGCGCGGCCGCTGCGGGGGATGTCCCTGCCGATGCAACTGCGGCCTGCCCGGCAGCCGGAGCACCTCCGGCGACGGGCGTAGAGACCAGCGGCCCTGCTCCTGCTTGCGGTTCAGCAAAAGCGGGCGCCCCGGACCGGAGCGGTCCCTGCGGACCGGGCGAGTTCGGAGAGGCTGCCGGTGCCGCGGCAACGGCCAGGGATGGAGCCAGGCCCAGCAAGGCCGCCAGTGCGTTTGCATCGCCCGCCGCGCCTTGATCCGGGATCCCGGCGGCCGGCGTGACGAGAAGCTTCAGGAGACCTGCCGCATCGTCCTGAAGCTGAAGGGCCCCGTCAGTTGAAGCGGGGCTCTCCGGTTCCGATCCGGCAGAAGATGGCTGACCCGCCGAAGCATCCTGATCCTTCGGCTGGGATACGTCGCGCAGGACATCGGAGAATCCGTTTCCGGCGCCATCGCCGGCGCTCTCCTGGCCGCGCCCTGCAACAGGCGCCGGGGCCTGCATGACGGCCGATGTGCTTACTGCCATGTCCGGGCTCCCCCCCGCGTGTTGCCCAGCAGGGCTTCTGTTTCGTTGAGTGCGAGGTCGGCTTGCCGCATCACCGGGCGCAGCCAGCCAGGATCCGCCGGAGCGGACACCTGCGCATACGCCCCCACATCGCCAATCACGCCATCGGGCGGAGTGGGCCAGTGGCGGACGTGATTCAGCACGGCATAGACGGCGTCCATCAACTCGCGCTCGTCTGCAACCAGCGCCTTGCGATCGACCGACCACAGCAATTCGCGCGTCTGCATGATGTCCTCCGGGGCAAGGCTGGCTGCCGCCGTATAAATCCGAAGACGCAATTCCTCCGGCGAACCTTTCACGACCAAAGGCCGCACCTTGTCCGCAGCCTTGCGGGCAATATCGAGATGACCATGGGTCACGGCCTGGCGGGTAACGGCCAGAAAATACGTCCGCTGCTCCGCCGGCTCGAACTCGGTAAGCAGTGTCTCGAGCAAGGCAAAGCGCCGCTCGTCCGTTCCAAAGCCGAGCCCCTCGAGGGCAAGACCGAACCGACGCTGGAAGTCCCCGGCATAGATCGACGACTTGAACCGGCGCAGATAACGGATCGACAGGGACTGGAACCGGTCGATCTCGCCGATCTTGCCTGCCAGGAAGACTTCGCGGCGCAGGGCCGCTTCCTCCACCAGTGTTCCAGGCATCAGCAATCGCGCCACACCCAGAAGACGCAACGCTTCCGGCGGATTGGCGGAGACCTCCAGTGCGGCCCGGACGAGCGCGATCTGACCACCGAGGTTCGGCGGTATGTCCATCGGTTCGAACCGGGCCAGAAGCCGGCGCGCCTCTTCGCCCCGGCCATCCACATAGGCGATGGCCCCGCGCATCAGATCCATCTCGACAGCCGGCGGTGGCGAAAGCTCAACAAGCTGGTGCATCACCTTCGGGTTGCCACCGCTCAGGAGATAGATCACTGCCGCACGGGCATTGCGCTGGTCCGCCCAGGTTTCTGCAGGAGCTGCGAGAAACTCCGCATTCATCCGGCCGAGCAGGGTCCGTTGGGCCAGATGCGCCTCCCGGCTGCCTTTCGCCACCTCACCCTGCAGGGCCTGCAACGTACGCACCAGTTCAAAGGGCTGCGTTCCAGCCGGAGCAACACGCGCGGCAAGACCGGGATTGGGCACAGCCGGATCTGCCGGTTCCGGCGCCGGAGCTGCAAGGGTCTCGCCGCCTGCCGGTGCGCCGGTCTGCGCCTTCAGTGGTTCGCACCAGACCGTCCCAAGCATCAGAGTCAGAACCGATACGGCCGCAGAGACCCGAAGCGACCGGTTCAGGACCCTTGTCCTTGCGTCCACACTCATGCCTCGCCCTCCAGAATGAAGATCTCGATGCGGCGGTTGACCGGTGCCAGCGGATCCTCCGGAAGCTTCAGATCACGATCGGCATAGCCTTCGACCCGGTCGATGCGGGCAGCGTCAACGCCACCCCGTTGCAGCATGTACAGGGCCATGTGCGCGCGGGCGGTTGACAGGCGCCAGTTGTCATAGTCCCTGGACCGGAAGGGCCGACCGTCCGTATGGCCCCGGATGATGATACGCCCTGGCTTGTTGGCGAGCACGCCGCCGATGCGTTCCATCAGCTTGACCAGTTCCCCGCGCGGCTCGGCTGAACCGACAGCAAACATGCCGTAGTTCTGGTCGTCGGTCAGGCTGATGAGGACACCTGCCCCCTGCTGCTCGACATTCACCCGGGCAGCCGTGGCACCAAGCGAGGTCCCTTCCGCGCCTTGCAGCACCTGAGCCAGACTGTCGGCCAGCTGACGGGCATTGACTTCCGCAGGCGACTGGGCCGCTACCGCCTGGCTGATACCTGACTGCGCCCCAGCCCCCGCATGCGGCTGGTTGCCTACCCCGGTACCGTCCCCTGCAGTTTCTGCCGGAACGGATAGGGCTTCAACCTCAGGCGGACGGGCAACGGCTGTGCCTTCAGGCGTTTCCACCGAAGCTGCAAAGCTTGCCGTGCCCAATGGCACCTCGCCGGTTATCGCAGCGGTCTTGCCGCCTTCCTGTCCGGCTGTCTCCCGGCCCGGCAGGAACTGCCAATACATCGGATCAAAGGGATCACGGAAAGCTTCGCCGCCCTGGGCGCCTTCCTGGCGCTGCGTTCCCAGCCCCTGGCTTTCCGGTGCAGCGCCCGAGCCGGGTGCTCCGGCGACACTCTCGGCAAGCTGGTCCAGCACGGTGTAGGGATCGCGGAACAGGGCGGTCTCCGTGTGGGTGGGCTTGAATTCGCCAAGGCCACGCCGCGCAGGACTGGCATCCGCCGTGGCAGAACGGGTTGTCATCTCCTGACCGTTAGCCGATCCCGGCGTCCCGTCCGGATCCGGCGGAGAATTCATGATCACGTCAATCTCGGCAGGCTTGCCCTGTTCCGGCCCCGGCATGTCCGGATCGTTCAACCCTTTCCGTGTCTGGGTGGTCGAGGCGAGCTTCACCGGGTTGAAATATTGCGCAACGCCCCTGCGGACACTGTCGTCAGTGACGTTGATCAGCCACATCACCAGGAAGAAGGCCATCATGGCGGTCATGAAGTCCGCGAAAGCGATCTTCCAGACACCGTTCTTTACCGGCTCGGCGTCCAGAGGCGACCGGCGACGCACGATGACGATTTCGGTCGGCTGCAGTT
This sequence comes from Pannonibacter carbonis, assembly GCF_003012935.1. Taxonomy (GTDB): domain Bacteria; phylum Pseudomonadota; class Alphaproteobacteria; order Rhizobiales; family Stappiaceae; genus Pannonibacter; species Pannonibacter carbonis. Next base: position 102,359 of record NZ_PUDR01000004.1, read on the forward strand.
CTGCGGTCATTCCACCTGCTCCCGGGCACTGCGGATCCGGTCAAGCCAGTCCGCCATCTGGGTTTCGATCACCGTATCCTCGAGCACGGCACGCACTTCCGGCCCCTCACCGGGCACCAGCTTGACCCGGTCCTGCAAAGGACCGAGGCCAACGACGACCTGCGGCAACAGGCTGTCCGGACCACTGACCTCAATGAGCCGGCGATCCGTTCCCGCACCCGTGAGAATTTCAGCAAGGGCATCGCGAAAACTCTCGACAGCCCGCGCCGCCACAGCCTCTTCAAGGAAAGGCAACAGCACTTTTCCGACCGTTTCGGAGATGGTGTCTTCGAGGTGCTCCAGCGCATCGGCGAGATTCTCGCCAAGGCGCTCAGCCTCTTCCTGCTGATGCGCGAGACGGGCTGTCTCTGCCTCGATCTGCAAGGCCTCAATGCGGGTTTCGAGCTCGGCCTCGACCTCAAGTCGTGCAGCCTGGCGGCCGGTGCGCACGCCACGGGCATACTCTGCGGCGAGGCGTTCCTCCACGGTCGGCTCCGGCGGCCGGTCATTGCCGAGAATGACATCGGCCATGACGACGTTTTCCTTGCTGAGGCGCGGAAAGCCTGGTCCGGCCAGTTCCGGAATATGCGCTGCGATGGGGCGATGCTGCATCACACGCGCTCCCCTTCATACATCCACTGCTTGAGGATCGCGGCCGACTGTTCCTCATCAAGTTCAAGCAGCGATTCCAGCTTTTTGATGGATGACTGATTGATCTTGTTGGTGAGGTCGCTCAAAAGTGCCGTGTGATCGGGTGCAGCAAGGGCGCGCGGCTCAGAGAATGGCATCCCCTGCGCGTCCAGTTCCCCGGCCATGGCCAGTTCGGAGATTTCGGTCGGTGTTTCGGCGCGCTGCGGGACGAGGACCGCAAGGGCCGGGCGCAGGCCGAACCAGATCAACAGGCCGGCAACCGTCATGATCGCGACAGCGTTGATCACATTGCCGGACTGGCGCAGCAGAAGCTCGGTGATCGACAGCGGCGGGGCCGGAGCCAGATCGCCAGCCCCTTCGAAGAACTCCACGACAGAGACCTTGATCGTGTCGCCACGCGCCGCGCTGACGCCGGCGGACGAGGCCACAAGCTGCTCGATCTCGCCAAGTTGCTCCTTGACGGCGACCTCATCGGGCGTACCGCCCAGCGCTGCATGCAGCCGGACCTTGTCAACCAAAACCGCGATCGACAGCCGTTCCACGGAATATCCCTCTCGCGAGGTCTCGGTGGTCTTGGATGAAATCTCGTAGTTGACGGTTTCTTCCCGGCGCTGGTTCTCCTCGCTGGAACGCTCGCCATTCTGCGCCTGGACGTCTTCCTCGGGCAGGTTCTGCTCCACCGTGGTCGGGGTCTCGGTGCTGGTGTTCTGCGAGGTTGCGTTCTGGCGGATGGTGCGGATGGAGCGTTCCGTGCGCGATTCCGGGTCGAAGACGGTCTCGGAAATGCGGCGCTTGTCCGTGTTGAGATCAGCCGCGACGCTGACCTGGAAATGATCAAGCCCGAGATAGGGGGTCAGGGTCTTGCGGATATTTTCCTGGATGCGCGCACTGACGGCTGTCTCGAGGCTGGCCATCTGGCCCGCAGAGGCGTTGGCCGGATCCTTGCCCGTGGCAAGCAACCCGCCGGAGGTGTCAAGCACGGTCACCTTTTCAGGCGACATGCCCGGAACCGAGGCTGCGACAAGATGGCGGATGGCATCGGCCGTCCGGGTGTCATTCGGCGCGTCCGAGCGGATGACGACGGAAGCTGAGGGCGGTTGCTGGTCGCGGCGGAACGAAGCCTTCTCCGGCATGACGATGTGCACACGGGCAGCCCGCACGTCCTGCATCAGCTGGATGGTGCGGGACAGCTCGCCTTCCAGCGCCCGGACGCGGGTCACTTCCTGCATGAAGGACGTCAGGCCAAGCGAGCCAACATCATTGAACAGCTCATAGCCGGTGCTGCCGCCTCGGGGCAGACCGCGTTCCGCCAGCAGCATGCGGGCCCGTGCCGCCGCGCCATGACCGACCATGACAGCGGCCCCATCGGCACTGATGTCATAGGGAATGCCGGCGTCCTGGAGCGCGGAGCCGATGCGGTTGACATCGTCGCCTTCAAGGCCGGTGTAGAGCGCCGTCATCTGCGGACGGCTCAGATAGTAGGCGCCCAGACCGACGGTCAGGACGGTCGCAAGTCCGATGAGGGCCAGCGCAATGAGGCGCTTGACACCAAGCTCCATCAGATTGGCCAAGAGTTTTTCGGCATGTTCACGGCCTGGCATTCCATACCCCTGTGCTCGTTCGGTCTGAACCTTGTCCGACTATCGCGGCGCTGGCTGGCGCGAGGCTTGTGTCGCCCGCAGCACCGCGAAAAAAGGAAGAGGGCCGCGTCCAAAAGGACGCGGCCCTCCAGGGTCCAGACCTTGCGGCCGAAGGACTTAGCGGAACAGCGACAGGATGTTCTGGCTGCTCGAGTTGGCGATCGACAGGGCCTGGATGCCGAGCTGCTGCTGGGTCTGAAGAGCCTGCAGACGGGTCGATTCCTTGCTCATGTCGGCGTCAACCAGCTGGCCGACGCCACGATCGATGGCATCAGTCAGAGCGCCGGCGAAGTCCTTCTGCAGGTCCACGCGCTTCTTCACCGAACCCAGCAGGGTCGCTGCGTTGGTGATGTCACCCAGAGCGTTGTCGACGATCGAGATCTGCTCTTCCAGACTGGTCAGATGAGCGGCAGAGTCGGTCAGGGCCGAGATGTTGATGGTCGACACCTTGGCGGTGGTGCCACCAACGGTGCGGTCGCGATCGAGGATGCCCGACTGATCATCGCTGTCGTACAGTTCGGTCTGCGTGATATCGATCGCGATCGTGTCGATCGTGATCGCACCGCCGGAGCGGGTGAAGGAGCCAACGATCGACTTGGTGCCGTTGTAGCCTGTCGCACCGGAGTCGACCGACAGCCAGTTCTCGCCGTTGAACACGGACGAGTCTGCGATCGTCTTCAGCTGACCCTGGAGTTCGGTGATGTCGGACTGGATCTTGCCACGATCAACACCCGGCTGACGGGCGGCGACGAGCTTGGCCTTGATCTCGTTGACGACATCAACGGTCTTGTCCATGGCAGTGTACATGACGTCCACGGTTGCGGCGCCGAGGCCCAGGGCGTCCTTCACTGCGGAAAGCGCCATGTTGTCGGAACGCATGGTGGTTGCGATCGACCAGTAGGCGGCGTTGTCCTGGGCCGAAGCAACCCGGTAGCCGGTAGAGATGCGGTTCTGCACCTGGGCCATCGACTTGTTGGTTGCGTTCAGGGTCTGGAGCGCCGTCATGGCGGATGCGTTGGTCATCAAGCTGGACATGGTGGTCCCTTTCACATTCGTAATTTTTGAAGGGGACATACCGGGCTTTCACCGGTACGACAGAACGGCGTCATGCCCTTGAACGGTGTGTTGGGTTCCGTTCAACCTGTCGTGAGTTCAACCTAGCCCGGCATGCTTGTGCGGGGCTGACTTGAAATGACGGCGTCGGGATTTTCGGGTTTGCGGTGAGGAAATATGCGGTGGCCGCCACCCTCACCGCGCCGTCCTGGCCTTGTGCCGGGACCTGTTTTTTCCAACGCGCGTTGCCATTTCGAATCCTTCGACCACCTGACAGATCCCGGCACAAGGCCGGGACGGCGCGGTATTCAAGGCGAATGCACCACCCCAAAATGCCCAAAGGGCGAGGCATTGCTGCCTCACCCTTTGGTGCGTCAATATTTTATTTGCCAGCTAAATGAATGATCTGACCAGGCTGCCGACGAGGAGGTTCCAGCCATCGATCAGGATGAAGAACAGCGCCTTGAACGGCAGCGAAATGACGGTGGGCGGGAGCATCATCATACCCATGGACATGGTGATCGTGGCGACGATCATGTCGATGACAAGGAAAGGCAGTGCGATGAGAAAGCCGATCTCGAAGCCACGGCGCAGTTCCGAGATCATGAAGGCCGGAACCAACACCCGCAGTTCCACTTCCTCGGCGGAGGCGGCCTCACCTGACGTGACCCGGCCAGCGGCCAGTTCGTCGAACAGCACCAGATCCTGCTCGCGGACCTGGCTGAGCATGAAATCGCGGAACGGACCGGTGATCCGGTCATAGGCGTCCATTTCGGTGATCTCGTTGTTCATCAAGGGCACCATGCCCTCCTTCCAGGCCCGGTCGAAAGTCGGGGCCATGACATAGAAGGTCATGAACATCGCCAGTGAGATGATGATGAGATTGCCCGGCGTTGTCTGCAGGCCGATGGAGGAGCGCAGGAAAGAGAAGGCGATGGAAAAGCGGATGAAGCTCGTCACCATGATCAGGATGCCCGGCGCGACGGACAAGACCGTCAGCAGGGCCATGACCTGAACGATACGTCCCGCCGTGCTGCCCTCGCCTTGCGGGATCAGATCAGACAGGCTCGGCAGTGCCGGAACGGACTGGGCTGCGGCCAGCGCCGTGCCGGCCAGGAGGAAAATACAGGCAAGCCAGAACCGCGTCATTGCACCACCAGGGATTCGAGAATGAGTTCACGCACCTTGCCGCCGGAACGGGCAATCGCCCGTTCATTGAGATCTTCGCGCAGGTGCTGCAGACCCGCGGCGCCCTCGACATGGGCCAATGTGATCGTCCGCAGATAGGCGAGGATATCTTCCTCGATGTGACCGGCCAGAAGCACAGGATCCTCTATCTCGGTTTCATCCAGGACGATGGATGCCTGCACCCGGATCCAGGCATCCTGGGGGGCGGACAGATTGGTCACCAGCGGCTTCAGGGACCGCAGCCGCGAGGCGGTGGAGTAGATCGGCTGCGCCGGTGCCGGCATCAGGGCACTCTCGGCATTTACTGCGCGGCGGACCGTGTCGGTGAAATACAGGCCAGCCAAGGCACCCACGCCAGAGGCAAGGATGGTCAGAAGGACAACGGACCCCAGGAAGCCGGTCGTGCTGCCGCCGCGACCAGACGAGGAAAAATCGGCATCAGCCATGGATCGGCTCCGTCGAATGAGAGGCATCAGTAGGGAACGACGGCGTCATAGAGCTGCTGGCCCCAGCCGGGCTGCTGCACCTCCGAAATCCGGCCGCGCCCGCCGTAGGACACACGGGCTTCCGCGATCTTGTCGTATTCGATGGTGTTGTTGCCGGCGATGTCGCGCGGCCGCACGATGCCGGAGACGTTGAGGACCCGCATCTCGTAGTTGACCCGGACTTCCTGCGACCCGGAGATGACAAGATTGCCATTCGGCAGCCGGTCGGTCACGACAGCTGCGACCGACAAGGCAATCTGCTCCTTACGGTCGATGGATCCGCGCGATGAGGAGTTGGAGCCGGACGTGCCGTCCAGCGAAGCCTCGCCGCCGATGGACTTGCCGTCCCAACCGGCCGAAAGTTCACCGCCAAGGCCGATCTTCGAATTGCGGCCCCGGTTGGAGTTGTTGTCGAGGGTCGCCTTGTCATTGATCGCGATCCTGACCGTCAGGACATCACCAACGCGGCGGGCGCGCGGATCGGAGAAGAAGTCCTCGCGGCCGCCGACCCAGAGCGAGTTGTAGTCCTTGCGGGCGCTTGGGCTGAACGTATTGAGCGGGTAAACGGCTGCCGGCTGGGAGGCAAGGCCATAGCCGACCGGCGACATGGTCGGCTCGCGGCCGAGATCCTGGAGCTGGCCGGCACAGCCACCGGCCAGAAGACCCAGGACCAGCACCGTCTGGGGAGGAATGGACAAGCGCATCAAAGGCTTCCCTCGGCTTCGGATTTCGTGAGACCCGCCATCGAATGGGTCAGCTGCGCAGCACGGGCCGGCTCCATTTCATCGAGGATCTGGCTGGCGGCGCGGGCGTTCAGCTTGACGAGCACGGCAACGGCGGTGTTCTCGTCGAGGGTGGCGAGCTGGGCGGCGGCGGCTTCCGGGCGCATCCGCTGGAAGATCGCGACGACATGCCCCTCGACCTCGCTAAGGACTTTCTCGCGCCGCTCCACCCAGGCCTCGTATTCGGCGCGCTTGCGCTCAAGCTCGTGGATGCGGACCTTCACCTTTTCCTCAAGCGCAATGAGGTTCCAGGTCTGCCAGGCCAGCCGGGCATCATTGGCGGCGTTGCCGGTGTTGCGGCAGTACATCTGGGCATCGCTGAGCTCTGTCCCTTCTTCCAGCTGCACGGCCTGAGGCTTGGGCTGGGGCGCGTTCTGGGCCTGCGCCGGAGCGAAGGGCAGCACGGCCATGGCAAGAGCCAGGCCGGTGCGGACGAGAGAGGGGCGGCGGCCATGCCGCGCGGGCAGGCAAGACTTGCGGACCATGGGGAGGGACGTCCTTTCCTGTCGCTGTTGCAGATGACTATGACCCTTGAGGCTTGCGCGGGGCTTGGCCGGAGCCACCGACCTGACGGCAAGAAAAAGCCCCGCACCGGAGGCCGGGCGGGGCAGTGGCGCGCGGGAGGCGGACGCCGAAGTCGCATGGATAACTACTGGATCACCAGATCTGCCTGGAGGGCCCCGGCCGTCTTGATCGCCGTCAGGATGGCAATGATGCCGGTCGGTTTCAGGCCAATGCGGTTGAGGCCTCGCACCAGGGTCTGCAGATCGGTGCCGCCGACAATGGCGAGCTGGCCACCGCTCTGCTCAGCATCAATGAAGGTGCGCGGGGTGACAACCGTCTCGCCGGTGTAGGAGAAGGGCTGCGGCTGCGAGACTTCAGGAGCTTCGGTGATGCGGACCGTCAGGTTGCCATGGGTGACGGCGACGGTAGAGACCTGGACATCACGGCCGATGACGACCGTGCCGGTGCGCTCGTCGATGACGACGCGGGCAGGCGTGTCCGGCTGCACCAGAAGGGCTTCGATCTCCGCCATGAAACGGGTGACATTGACCTTTTTCGGAGGCGTGAGGTCGATGGTGCGATAGTCACGCTCCTTCGCGGCGTTGACTCCATAGGTCGCCTTGGTGTGACGATTGATGGCATCGGCAACGCGAACGGCAGTGCGGAAGTCGGGATTGGACAGTTCCAGCACCAAAGCCGGAATATTGGCAAAGCGGTCCGGCAGGTTGCGCTCGATCAGGGCACCATTGGGAATACGGCCGACGGTCGGGATGCCCTGTTTTAGGCTTTCAGCCTGACCGGTCGCGGAAAAGCCGGAGACGGCGACCGAGCCTTGCGCCACGGCATAGACCGATCCATCCGCGCCCAGCAGCGGGGTTGCCACCAGAGTGCCGCCGGCAAGCGAGGCGGCATCGCCCAGCGACGACACGCTGACATCAATGCGCGAACCCTGGCCGGTGAAGGCCGGCAAGGTGGCCGTGACCACCACGGCAGCGACGTTGCGGGTGCGCAGACGCGCATCGCGAACATTGATGCCCATGCTATCCAGCATCGACTGCAGCGACTGCTCGGTGAAGGGCGAGTTGCGCAAGGTGTCGCCGGAACCCTGCAGGCCCAGTACCAGCCCGTAACCGACGAGCTGATTGTCGCGCACGCCCTGCAGCGTCGCGATGTCTTTGATACGGACCATCGCAGACACGGGCGTTCCGGCAAGCGCACAGCATACGACTGCCGCCAGCGCAAGGAGAATTCGGCGCATGTTCAGTTTCCTATCAGGATGGAGCCGTCCGACTGGACCTTGCCGGTGACGATCAGGCCGCTGTCGATGTTGCGGACGCGGACAAAGGCACCGACTACGCCGTTCTGCAGCGCCTCGGCTTGGGCAATGATGAAGAGACCGCCTTCCTGGAACACGAGCCGCGCCGGTTCACCGCGCTTGATCACAACGTCAGGCGCGACGGCCGTTGCCGGAACCGGATGACCGGGCTGCAGTGTGCGGCGAGCCACCTTTCCCACCATGTCCTCGCGGCTCATCACCACCTGGAACCGCCGCGTGGTCTTTTCCGGGAAGCGGCGAATGATGACCATGTCGGCGCTGATGAGATCGCCAGGATGGATCGTGGCGCGCGGCACCGGCAGATCGATGTTGGCGGCCTTTGCCGCCGACAGGGCCGCCGAGGCCACCATTCCGGCAACGAACATGCAGATGAACAGTCGCACGAACATGGCGCGCCTCCTTGTCAGCTCCGCGGTCAGCGGATGCCCTTGGTCACAACGCCCGCCATGTCGTCGGCAGCCTGGATGACCTTCGAATTCATTTCGTAGCCACGCTGGGCCGAGATCAGCTCGGTGATTTCCTTCACCGGATCGACGTTGGAGGCTTCCGTGTAGCCTTGGCGGACAATGCCAAAGCCCGGCTCGCCGGCGACGCCGCCAATGCCGACGCCAGAGGCTGCCGTTTCGCGGAACAGGCTGCCGCCGATCGGCTCGAGGCCGGCGTCATTGGCGAAGTTGGTCAGGGTGAGCTGACCGAGTTCACGCGGATTGACCTCGCCGTCGAGCTGGGCAAACACCTGACCGGACTCGTTGATGATGATGTCGGTGGTTTCCGGCGGGAACAGGATTGCCGGCTCGACCGTGTAGCCATCCAGCGTCACAAGGCGGCCTTCGGCATTCTTGTTGAAGGCGCCAGCGCGGGTGTAGAGCGTCTCGCCCTCCGGACCCGTGACCTGGAACCAGCCGCGCCCGTCGATGGCCATGTCGAGCTTGTTGTCGGTGTTGGTCAGCGTGCCCTGCATGTGCAGCTTGCGGATGGCGGCGGAGCGCACGCCAAGGCCCAGCTGCGCGCCTTCGGGAACCGGATCCTCTCCGCCCCGGTTCGGCACGCCCTGCAGGCGCTCGGCCTGGTAGAGAAGATCCGTAAACTCGGCCCGAGCGCGCTTGTAGGCCGTTGTATTCATGTTGGCGATGTTGTTGGCAATCACCTCGACATTGAGCTGCTGCGCGCTCATGCCGGTCGCCGCGATGGCAAGGGCTTTCATGTCACTCTCCGTATCCTGAATGTTGAAGCCGAGGGCCTCAGATCGTCATGCGGCTGATTTCCTGATAGGCGGAGACCACCTTGTCGCGGATGGCGATGGCGGTCTGGAGCGAGGCTTCGGCGGCCATGACGGCCTCGACCACCTGCTGCGCGGAGGCCTTGCCACTGATGCCGGAGATGGCAGCGGCCTCGCCGTCCTTGATCTTGTCGACCACGTCCATGGACACCTGCGCCAGCGCATCGGAGAAACTTGCCTCGCCAACACCGTCAATGGGAGCCGCAGCGACCGGGGACGAGACATAGCGGGTCTGCGAGACACCAGAGGTGATGCCGTCGGAGGACACTTTCGTCAGGGAAGAAATCTGGTCGATCATGGTCAGGTCCTCAGCAGGTCGATGGTGCGCATGACCATGGAGCGGGCCTGCGTCATCATTTTCAGGTTGGCTTCGTAAGAGCGGTTGGTCTCACGCATGTCCGCCATTTCAACGAGGGTGTTGACGTTCGGCATCTTGACGTAGCCCTGGTCGTCGGCGGCCGGGTGGCCCGGGTCGTACTCGACCGTGAACGCACCCTTGTCGGAGCCAATGTCCTTCACCTTCACCAGATTGGCGGAATAGGCCCGGTCGACCTCGCTTTCGAAGGTGATGGTCTTGCGGCGATAGGGGTCGGCGCCCTTGGTCTTGCCGGTCGACTGGGCGTTGGCGAGGTTTTCCGAGACGACGCGCAGCCGCTCGGACTGCGCCTGCAGGCCGGAGGAGGAAATCTTCAGGGTGGCGGTCAACGGGTCGATCATCGCTTAGCCTTTCAGGCTTGCCAGGTACATGCGGTGGAAGGATTTGACGACGGAGGTGGTCAGCGCATGGTCGCGTGCCACCTCGCCGGCCTTCATCAGCTCCTGCTCGAGGCTGACGCTGTTGCCGGAATGCGAGACCTGCCAGGTATCGGCCTTCTCCACCTCGGCCGGATCGGGGATCTCGGCGGCGCTGCCCATGTGAGTGCCATGCGTCGCGGTCATGGCGAGGCGCGTGTCGCTGAAGACCACGTCAAAAGATTCAATATCGCGGGCGGCGTAACCCGGCGTGTCGGAGTTCGCCACGTTCTGGGCGATCGTCGCCTGACGCACAGCCAGCCAGTCATTATGCTGTGAGGCCAATCTGGTGAGGTAGACCGGTTCCACGTTTGCTCTCCGAGACGGTGTCTTTCCGGTCTAGAGGGGTAACGCTTCAAGCTTGCACGAGGCTGGCGATGGTTCTGGGATTGCGCGGTGCGGCCGTATGGGCTATTGCGCACGTCCTTTGCGGACTTGCCCTCCCGGATTGGCCCTGCCGGCCAGCCGAGGTCCGCCCTTCCCTTTTCCCGCAATGAGGTCTTTCCATGCGCCCGGCTCTTAGCCTTGATTTCGGCACGTCCAACACCGTCCTCACCGCCGTCGACAACAGCGGTCAGGCCAGCAGCCTCACGTTTGGCGCGGGCAACGAAGAAGTGGACAGCCTGCCGTCCGTGTTGTCATTCCTCGAGCCGCTGCGTGACGAGGCCGCCGGGGCACGCGCCGATGTCGGCCCCTGGGCGATCCGGCAGTTTCTGGATCACACCGGCGAATGCCGCTTCCTGCAGTCGCTGAAGACATTCGTCGCAAGCCGGCTGTTCCGCGGCACGGGGATCTTCGGCAAGCAGTTCGACTTCGAGGATCTGCTGGAGACTTTCCTGCGCCGCGCCGGGGCCCACCGGAACGAGGCGCTGGACGCAGGCGGCGCGCGTCTTGTCATCGGCCGCCCGGTCACCTTCGCCGGCGGTGCGCCGGACGAGGCGCTGGCCATGCAGCGCTATCGCAACGCGCTCTCCCGCTTCGGCTTTTCCGATGTGCTGTTCGTCTATGAGCCGGTGGCCGCGGCCTTCGCCTTCGCCCAGCGCCTGGAAGGATCGGCCACGGTGCTGGTTGCCGACTTTGGCGGCGGCACGACCGACTTTTCGCTGATGCGCTTTTCCCGCGACGGCGGACGCCTTGCGGCGGAACCGCTTGGACATGGCGGTCTTGGCATCGCCGGCAACACGCTGGATTACCGTATCGTCGACAAGGTGATCCTGCCGCACCTCGGCAAGGGCAGCCAGTATCGCAGCATGGGCAAGCTGCTCGAGGTGCCGCCCAACCTGTTCTCCAACTTTGCGCACTGGCATCTGCTGTCGGTGTTCAAGGCCTCGGCCGACTATCGCGAGCTGAAGAAGATGCTGTCGTCCTGCGTCGACGACGACAAGATCGAGCTTTTCATCGAGCTGGTGGAAACCGACCAGGGCTATCCGCTGTACAAGGCCGTGTCGGAAGCCAAGGCGCGGCTGTCATTCGCGGAGGAAACCGAGATCCGCTTTGCGCCCATCGGGGCCGACTTCGCCGAACGCGTGACCCGGGCCGATTTCGAGACCTGGATCGACCATGATCTGACGCGAATCGATGAGACGCTGATGCGAACCCTGGACGCGGCGGGACTTGCCCCCATGGACGTGGACAAGGTGTTTCTGACCGGCGGCACATCTTTCGTGCCAGCAATCCGGGCATTGTTCGCGCGCCGCTTCGGACCCGAGCGTCTGAGTGGCGGCGAGGAATTGTCATCTGTCGCCAAGGGCCTGGCCCTCATCGGCGCGCGCGAGGATGCAGAGAACTGGACTGTCGCCGCCTGAACCGCCGGATGCGTCCAGACGCAAGGCCCGACCCCGGACGAAAGCCCGACATAATTAACTTGAACATAAATGACGCGAAGATTAAGGATTTTGCGCGCGCAGGTTTAAATTCCTCACAGGAAGCGAGGGCATCATGGCAGCAGAAGCAATCCTGGGATTCGGGTTTTACATAAACCCCCAGCAGCGATCCTATGTGATCGAGTTTGCCCTGGCCCGCACCCGCGAGAAGCACAGAGTAACCTTTGACGATGTGACCGCTTTTGGCCACATCGCCCAGCTCGTCAACAACGCCTCGCATTTCGCCTTCGATCCGGAGACAGGCGAGATCCAGATCGGTGGTGGACGACTGCCGAGTATCGCGATCTGATTGCGCGCGGCCGCGCGCGAACCTCAGCCCTCTTCCTCGTTCATGTCGATGTCGGCCATCAGATCGGCCGCAATGGCCTGGATCGCATCATGCAACCGTCCGACATCTGCGCCGGCAGGCAGGCGCAGGTCAGCGGACGCGCGGAACAGCATTTCACCAGACATCGAGCCCGGCGCGACCAATGTTTCCAGCGTCTCGATGCTGACGTTTTCTGCCGCAATCACACGGGTGACCGCACGCAGGATGCCCGGTTGATCCTGGCAGACGAGGTCCAGACGAACTGTCCTCCCCGGCTCCTCGACATCCGGCATGCCAGTCCGCAAGGTCACGGCAATACCTTCGCTGGACAGGGCAGCCAGCGCGCTTTCCAGCGTCGCTGCACGGTCGTCGGGAACTTCAAAGCTGACAATGCCGGCAAATTCACCGCCAAGGCGCGCCATGGAGCTTTCCAGCCAGTTGCCGCCTGCTGCGGAGATGACATCGGCCAAAGCATCCACAAGACCGGGGCGATCCTTAGCGATCGCGGTCAACACCATGTGACGGCCCATCAACGACTTCCTTCTGCGCAACGCCGCTTCACTGCGGCCTGATGCGACCATATCGCCGGATTGCGACAGGGGCACCCGGGAATTGCATTTATTTTCCGCAGGTCTTACCCGCCTCGCGTCTCAAGAAATGTCGAAAGCCGGATCGACAGGCACCTGCAAGGCGGTGGCAAGGTGATTGGTCTTGCCCGCCAGACCGACAATCGCCAGCAGCTCGCCATGCTGTTCGCCGGTCATGCCCTTGGCCCGGGCTGCCGCCGTGTGCGAGTGGACACAGTAAGAGCAGCCATTGGCAATCGACACGGCGATGTAGATCATTTCCCGTGTCAGGGGGTCGATACTGCCGGGCGCCGCCATGACGGCCTTGACCTCGGTCCAGGTGCGTTCAAGCCCTTGCGGGTCAATCGCCAGTGCGCGCCAGAAATTGTTGATGAAATCCGAGTTGCGCGTCTGGCGGATATCCGCGAACACCGCGGCAACACGGGGGCTGGCTTCGGTATCGCTGATGAGTTTCACTGTCGCCATTGGCTCCCCCTGCCTGTTACCGTTCCGGCGTAGATACTGCAGTCTAACCGTTGACACAGGAATTGAAACGGCACTGGTCAACAGATGTTTGTAGGCAATGTCTGTGGGACGCCGCCCTCACCTTCACAGCGCTTGCTTGCAGGACCGACGCAGATGCCGCACAAGGACGGCAACAAGGTGCAACGCGCGGGAGACCGACATGGCACGACGGATCCAACGGACCCCGGTGACACCTGGGCGCAAGCAGGCACGGCCCTATGGTGGCCCTGACATGCCTGGTGAAACCACCACGGATGTTGCCGAAAAAATGCCCGGAAAGCCACGACTGTCCGCCCCGCAGACGCCTGGCCTGCGCTCGCGCGGGTTTCTGTCGCAAGGGGGATCTCCTGATGGCGAGGCGCCGCGCAAGGCACGGGGCAAGAAGTCCCATGCCGATGTGGTGACCGCACCCGCCGGCACGGGCCAGACGCCACGCCCCGGGGACCTCACGATCCGGGCCAAGCGCCTGCCCTCGCTTCGGGAAGAAAAGTCCGGTGACAGTTGATGGTTCCCCGCAAATGATCCGATGCTCCAAGGAACGTTGCGCGTGACGGCTTCCCCCGTTGTCCTCGTCATGACTGCTGCCGCCTTGCCGACAGCCAGGCGCATTGAAGCCGCACTTCCAGGGGCCAGCCTGCAGGCCCTGGCCGGGCGGCTTCCCGATGCAGACACCCAGTTCAGCGACACGATCGGCCATGTGCGGACACTGTTTGCCGCAAGGGTGCCGATCATTGCCTTGTGTCCGGCAGAACTGCTGATCCGGGCGATCGCACCGCTGCTCCAGGCGGGAAGCAGGGCATCCCCCGTCGTTTCGGTCTCGGAGGATGGAGCAAGTGTGGTGCCCCTGGTCGGTGCGGCATTTGGCGGCAATGCGCTTGCCCGTCATCTTGCCACTGTTCTGGGTGGACAGGCGGCGATCACCGCTCCGGGCAATCCCGCGCTGGCGCTGGCGCTCGACCAGCCGCCGGCCGGCTGGTGCCTCGCCAATCCGCAGGATGCCGCCCCTGTCATGGCTGAGCTCTATGCGGGCGCGCCGGTCCGGATCGAGGGCGACGCCCCGTGGCTTGCCGCCATGGAACTGCCATTTGATGACGGCGCCGATATCACGCTCTGTGCCACGACGGCAGCGCTGGCCGGTTCACCGACCTGCCTTGTCTATCACCCGCGCCGGGTCGTTCTTGGGGCCGGCTGCAGCCGCAATTGTACGGCTGAGGAGTTGATCGCGCTGGCCGAAGCCGCTCTCCGGGAAGCCGACATCGCGGCTGGAACGCTGGCCGCCGTTGCCAGTCTCGATCGCAAGGCCGGCGAACCGGCGCTGATCGCGCTGGCGCAGCATTTCGCCGTGCCCTTGCGGGTGTTTTCGGCCGAGGAACTGGAGCGAGAAACGCCCCGGCTGGCCAATCCCTCGGATCTGGTGTTTGCCGAGACCGGGTGTCACGGCATCAGCGAAGGCGCAGCGCTGGCTGGCAGTGGACCGCAGGGGGTCCTCATCCTCGACAAGCGCAAGAGCGAGCGGGCGACCGCGGCTCTGGCTGCGGCTCCTGGGCCACTGGATGCGGCCGACATCGGCCATGCGCCGGAGGTCTAACTCACTGGCTCAGGCGACCAGATGGGCAAAGGATCCCATGACCGTGCCTTCGACCAGCCCCATATCCGCCAGTGGATCACCAAGGGCGTCCGTGGCAGCAAACAGCCGTCCAGCCTGCCCCTCATGCTGGATGCTGGCATAGTGGAACTCATGCCCGGTCAGGCGGGAACCAGTGCCTAGCCCCCGGAACGGCAGGTCAGCCAGCGCCGTCAGACGGCGATAGCCAAGATGCAAGCGCCGGGCGGCGAAGCTTGTTTCCAGCGGCAGAAGGCCCAGCATTTCATGGCGTTCGCCGGCCGCATCAGTGAGCCCTTGCCCCAGCACCATATAGCCGCCGCATTCGCCGAAGACCGGCACGTTGCGGGCAGCAGCCGCGCGGATCGAGGACCGAAAGCGCTGGTTCGAAGCAAGGCGGCCGGCATGCAGTTCCGGGTAGCCGCCAGGCAGATAGACAGCATCTGCTGCCGCATCCGCAGCTTCATCCGCAAGCGGCGAAAACGGCAGAATTTCCGCACCGGAACGATGCCAGCCTGCCAGCACATGCGGATAGGCAAAGGAAAAGGCCACATCCCGGGCTACCGCAATCCGCTGACCTGGCGGTGGCAACAGGACCGGCGCCGGGTAATTGGATTGCCGCATCGGACGGGCCAGCGCAACAAGGGCGCTGAGATCGACTGTCTCCTTGGCGAGCTTCGCAGCACCGGCCATGAAGCCGGCAAGATCGGCGTTTTCTTCCGCCTGGACCAGACCCAGATGGCGCTCCGGCAAGGCCAGTGTTTCCCGGCGGGGCAGCAGGCCCAGAACCGGCAGGCCAAGCGGGGCCAGGGCCACGCGCAACAGCTCGCCGTGCCGTGCACTTCCGACCCGGTTCAAGAGCACCGCTACAACCTGAACATCCTCACGGTGATCGCGGAAACCGCGCACGAGCGCTGCGACGGACTGCGCCTGTCGGGAACAGTCGACCACCAGGACCACCGGAATACCGAGGGCTGCCGCCACATCCGCCGCGCTGGACGAGCCGTCACTGGCACCGTCAAACAGGCCCATGGCGGCCTCGACAATCAGAAGATCAGCGCCACGCGCCTGGTCACCCGCCAGGGCCTTCAGAACGGCCGGCGACATGGCAAACGGGTCCAGATTGACCGACGGCGCACCGCTGGCCGCTTCATGAAACTTCGGATCAATGTAGTCCGGCCCGCATTTGGCAGCGCGGACCATGAACCCGGCCGCGCGTAATGCCCCCAGCAGGCTGAGGGTCAGCGTCGTCTTGCCCGCACCGGATGTCGGGGCGGCCAGCATCAGCGCGGGCGTGCCACGTTCAGAGCGATCCAGCTCGGAAAGGCTGCTCATTCGGCAGCGCCCAGGCTTTGCAGCGGATCGCCGAGACCGAGCGGATCACCGGTGAGCGTACGGCCGGCCAGCGCGCCCAGCCAGTCCAGCCCGGCGCGCAGCCGCACCACCTCGCCGACACAGACAATCGCCGGCGGCTCGAGTGCGGCCGCAGCCGCATCGACAGCACAGCGGGCAAGGCTCGTCTCCAGGACGCTCTGCTGGGGCAGCGACGCATTGCACACGATGGCCACAGGTTCTTCGCCGGATCGTCCACAGGACATCAGTTCGCCGGCAATCTGGGAAAGATGCTTCATCGCCATGTACATGATGATGACCGGAGAGCCTTCCGCAATGCCCTTCCAGTTGATGGCGTCAGGCGCCAGCCCGGTCTGGTCATGACCGGTCAGGAATGTCACTGCCTGATTGGTGTCACGGTGCGTCGCTGGAATGCCAGCATAGGCAAGGCCGCCAATGCCGGCAGTGATGCCCGGAATGACGCGGAACGGAACATGGGCCCCGGCCAGCGCTAGCGCCTCCTCGCCACCACGGCCAAAGACGAAGGGATCTCCGCCCTTGAGGCGCAGCACCCGTTTGCCGGCGCGGGCATAATCGATCAGTTTCAGGGTGATATCGCGTTGTCTCGGGCTTGGCTTGCCACCGCGCTTGCCGGCGAAATCGAGCACGACCCCAGCCTTCGCAAAGGACAGGATGCTCGCATCAACCAGTGCGTCATAAACGACCACATCGGCCTGACGCAGGCCATTCAGCGCATGCAACGTGATCAGGCCAGGATCGCCCGGTCCGGCGCCGGCCAGCCAGACCCAGCCCGGTTCAAAGACCGGCAGGCTGTTGGCTAGGGAGAATCCGTTCAAGGCAGTGTTCATGCCTGATGTTTTAGCCCTCCCCGGCCGCCGGGCCAAGCGGGGAAGCGTCGCGAAGCCTCACCCAAAACGACAGGTCAAGGCAGAAAGCCGGCAAAGCGCCAGGGCATGCACCGGTCAGAAGATTGGCGGCGGGCGACGACGGCCTTCCAGTTCGGCAGCCCGTCGTGCCTCGGTCCGCAACCGCCAGACGGCCGCCAGGAAGCGATAGATGCCAACCGTATAGCGCTTGCCGAGACGGCGCGGCTCCTGCATCAGGCGGAACAGCCATTCGAGGCCAGCCATCTGCAGGAACTTCGGTGCCCGGACAACGTCCCCGGAGAGAAAATCGAACAGCGCGCCGACGCCGATGCAGATCGTCGGGTTGAGCCGAGCCCGATTGTCGACGATGAACTGTTCCTGGCGGGGATTGCCCATCGCGACGAGAAGCAGGTCAGCCTTGGAGGCGTTGATGTCAGCAATGACGGCATCGAGTTCGTCTGGCCCGAAATAGCCGTCGCGATACCCCGCGATATGATGGCCCGGATAATTCTCCTCAATATGCCCTGCAGCGCGCGCGACCGGATCAGGCTTTGCGCCCAGCAGATAGATGCGCAGGGGCAGGCCGATAGTATGGAGGATGAACGGGATCAGGTCCGTCCCATTGAGGTTCGCCGGAAAGGACGAGCCGGTCAGCGCCCGGTTGGCGATGTCGACGCCAATGCCATCATTGAACAGCGTCATGCGGGACAAGGTCCGGGCATAGGCCGGATTGTCCATCGCCTGCAGAACGGTGTTTGCATTACAGATGCCGATATCCATTTTCATGCGCAGCAACAAGGCGCTGCGCATCATGTCGACCGCCTGGGCACGGGTAAGCTTGTGAATTCCAAGCGGCCCGATCCGAGTAATCCCGGATCCGACTGGAGCACCCAGATTCAAGCTGGACATCAACATCTACGCCTCACCTGATTTTATTGTTTTCTTTGGATCCGCATGATGTCTCAACGCCAGTGAATAACGGATTAAATCATGTTTTTTCAGAATAATACTGTAAAAACTACGTCAACTTACTTCGTAAAATTGGAACAGTCACGTAAACTTTCGTTTAAGGATTTGCGGCAGGAAAGGCAACCGTCCTGTCAGATTTTTCAATAGGCCAGCCGCCGACCGCCGAATTTGCCAGTTGTTAATCATGTTTCCCCATTGTCACGGCAAGAGGACGCGCATCGGACGCGACCGGTTTTAGCCTTTCTTGGGCCTCGCCAAAGGTGCCGGGGCAGTTGCGTGAGCGGTCGCTGACCATGGTCGAAGTCTCTGACATTCCAGCAATTCTGGCCCGAAAGGCGCGATGGTTGGTGCTTGTGCCGGCGCTTTTCATTGCCCTGGCACTTGCCTATGCGCTGGTCAGGACGCCGCTCTACAGCGCTTCGGCGGAATTGCTGGTCGAGCCGCCCAGCGCCCAGATCCTTGGGCGGGACTTCTCCGGCCGCGACGGGGCATCGCCGCTGGAAAGCCTGGACGTCGACAGCCAGGCCTTTGTCGTGATGTCAAACCCGGTTCTCACCCAGGTCGTCGAAAAACTGGACCTGAAGAACGACCCGGCCTTCTCTGGCCCCGGCCTGCGCCAGCGCCTGTTGCCGTTCCTGTTTCCGCCGAAGAACTCAGAAGAGGCATTGTCCGGCCTGGTCGAGGCCTTGCGGAAAACGTTGCAGGTCAGCCGGGTGGATCGGACCTTCGTGTTCCAGATCAAGGCCACCCACCCGAACAGGATCAGGGCGGCTGAGATCGCCAATGCGACAGCACAGGCCTATCTCGACGAAACACGCAAGGCCCGCGCAGAAGGTCTGCAACGGACCAGCCAGTCGCTGCAGGTCCAGGCCGAACAGCTTCGCCGGCAGGTCGAGCAGGCAGAAGCCGCCGTTGAGAAATACCGCGCCGACAATGACCTGATCGCAACGACCCAGCGCGGCCTTGTCGAGGACCAGCAATTGCAGGACCTCAACACGCAACTGACCCAGGCACGCGTGGACCTCGAGAAGTCAAAGAACACCTTCGATCTGGTACGCCGGCTGAGCGCGGCGGATGTCGAGGCAGGGGCGATCCCGGTCGATGTCAACAACACAGTTCTGAGCTCCCTTCGGGTTCAATACGCCTCGCTGGCCGAGCGCGAAGCGCGCGCGGCAACGACACTCGGCGCCAACCATCCGCAAATGCGCGAACTCGCCGCGCAGATGCAGAACACCCGCCGCCTGATTTCGGACGAGTTGTCGCGCATCCAGCGGAACATCCGCTCCGACTATGAACGTGCCCAGGCCAACCTGTCCGGACTGGAAAGCCGGATCGGGCAGCTCAAGGTGGCCAACTCCGACCAGAACAGGGCCCAGATCGAGTTGCGGCAGCTTGAAGCGGATGCCGACACCAAGCGCGGCGTCTATCAGCTGTTCATGAAGCGGGCGCAGGAACTCTCCGAGCAGCAGGACGTGCAGGCAACCAATTCGCGCATTCTCTCCGCAGCCCAGCCGCCGCTGGCGCCAGGCGGCCCTTCGGCGCTCATCCTTGTCGCGGCAGCGGGGATCTTCGGCATTGCGCTGGCGTCCGGTGTTGCAGTCGGCGTCGAAATTCTGAGCGGACGCCTCAATTCCGAGCGGGAACTGGTCGACTGGACCGGCGCACCGGTGCTGACCAACCTGCCGCTGCAGGACCTGCGCAAGGGTCGCTCGGGTCTCTTCGGCCGCAAATCGGGCACTGCGCCGCAGATGCTGTCAGATGCGGCAGAACTGGGATTGAACCGTGTTGCCTATGCCTTGCGCTATGCGCTTGGCGAGGATTTGCCAGCCAATATTCTCGTGCTGAAGACCACGACCGCCATCGAGACCACGGAGGTCACCCGGGGCATCGCCGCTTCGCTCTATGACATGAACGAGGAAGTCCTGCTCGCCCATGCGCTGCCGCAAGCAACCAAGGCAAGCAAAGCCGTGGAACAGAACCGCGGCGAAGGCCGCGGACGAGCTCTGGAAGACCGGTCAAGGCGAGGTCAGGCAGCGCCGCATGCCCTGTCACGCTATGTCAGCGTCGAACGACTGGACGATCCCCGGAAATATGCCGGGCCGGCAATGTTCACCGAAGATGGCCAGGACTTTCTGCTGATCGACTGCGGCTCGACAGAAAGCAACCCGATCCTCCCCGTCCTGTTGAAGAACTGCGACGCGATCGTGCTCGTCAGCCAGCTTGGCGTGACCCGGATGGCCGATCTCGACCGGACGCTGGCCTACCTGCAACCCTGGCAGGAGCGGGTGATTGGCAATGTCGTTCTTGAGGCCGCCTGACGCCCGCGTGACACTGCTCTCCGCTCCCCAGCCTGAGGACCGGGGGCCGGTCTGGCTCGCCCTGGTCTATGCGGTGATTTTCGGCACCCTGCTGTTCAACCTGGGTCTCGCCTTCGTCAACACCAAGGTCATGGGCATTTCCCAGAACCATGTGGTGCTGAGCGAACTGGCGCTGACCGGCCTGGCCATGGGCCTGGCGATGACACGGCGCGCGGGGCTCTACACGCTGATCACGCTCTATCTCGCCTATATGTTCATGCTGATGGCGCTACGGGCGCAGATGGACCCGAAATCGGTGCGTGACGCACTGGTTCCGATCATCTTCTATTTTGTCGGGCTCCAGATCAGGGATATCCGGAAGGTCGACCAGATCGTCCTGTGGTCCGCGCTTCTTGTTCTGGCTGTCGGGTTGTTCGAGTTCCTGCTCCTCGATTTCTACCTCGCCAATGTGAATATCTTTGAATACTACGTCGCGCGCGGGACGATCAGTGCCGATACAAATTTTCTAGGCGAGGACAATGCGCTCTTCCACAGCGGTGTTCGCTATGGCGGGCGGAATTTCTTCGCCTTTCTCGGCGCTCACCGGGTCTCGTCGGTGTTTCTTGAGCCGGTATCAATGGGCAACTTCGGCGCGTTTCTCGTGCTCTGGGGCGTCTTTCGAAAAGACATGCACCACCGCTACCTGCTGATCGGCATCGCCTTCACCCTGATCATCCTGTGCGATGCACGCTTCGGCATGGTGGTATCGCTGCTGTTCTTTGTCGTCGCCCCGCTGCACCGGACGACGCCCCGGATCCTGATGCTGCTGGCGCCGATTGCCATCGTCGTCGCACTGATGATCTATGCTGCGGTAGCCAACCGGATCGGCTGGGACGACACCATGACCGGCCGCTGGCTCTATTCCGGCCAGTTGCTGATGAAACTCGACTGGCGCGGCATTCTCGGCATCTCGACAAACGCCACCTACCTGTCGGACAGCGGCTATGCCTTTGCCCTGTTCCAGACCGGAGCGGTCGGTCTCATGGCCCTTTGGGCAATCTATATCTACGCCCCTATGCGCAACGATGAAGGCTGGAAGTTCAAGGTCCTGCTGGTCGTCTACATCTGCCTGCTGATGATCGTTTCCTATTCGCTCTCAACCATCAAGACCGGTGGCCTGCTCTGGCTGTGTGCAGGGGCGGTCGATGCCTGGCAGCGGAGCGGCGGCTCTGTGCGGCCGCAGTCCTTGACGGCCCCGGGTCGGGGGCGCAAGGGACAGACGCAGCCGTGGCGATGGCGAGCCGCAACCCGTCAAGCGAGCGCCGTCCGGTAAAAATCCTCATAGAGCTTCGCCGTCTGCGCCCAACCATGCTGCCCGGAAGACGCAATGGCAGCCACGCGCAGCCCGCCGCCTTCGCCTTCCAGGGCGGCATAGGCAGCCTGAACGCTCCCGGCTGCAGCTGCCGGATCAGCGAAGCGCGCCAGGCGGACCATGGCATGCTTTTGCGCCAGGGACTGAAAGGCCGCGTTGGGCTCGACGACCGGAACCAGGCCGGCACTCAGGGCCTCGATCAGGGCAATGCCGAACCCCTCATATTCCGAGGCACTTGCGAACAGGCTGCACTGCTGCATGATCTCTCGGATCTGTGTGTTCGACGGGCCGACATGCAAGATCACCGACGAACCGAGGCCGCGCACGTCGATCATCTGCCGGATATCGGCCTCGCTCCAGTCCGACGCCGAACCCGCAATATGCAGGCGCCAGTCCGGATCGCGGCGAACGAGTTGCTGCATCATGTCGAGAAGCAGGTCGAGCCGTTTGTTGTGCGAGAACCGGCCGATGGTGATGAGGCCCTTGCCCGGCCTTTCAGCGCTCGCGGACCCGAACTTCTCCAGATCCGCACCGTTCTCGATGAGGCGGACCCGGGTCGGCGCAATCGTGGCAAATCGGGCGAAGTCGCTCTCGCTGCAACAGGCAATGCCCTTGTAGCGGCTCGCCGAAGTCCGGGTGACGCTGTTGAACCAGAGCGACTTGAGCTGCCGGTAACTGGCCGTATGGAAGAAACCGCCATGGGTCGTGGTGACCATGGGTGTGCGCCGGGCGAGAGATGTCAACGCCAGGAAATCGAAGAAGAAATCAATGGCATGAACGTGAATGATATCCGCGCCCTGAAGCTGGGAGAGAACCGAAGGGGCGAGCGGATAACGCGGCGAGCCACGGAACGGAATGCGGCAGATCTCGACGCCATCCAGGGTATCCCTCTGTGGCAGATGCTTGTCCGGCTCGATGAACAACCGGTCCAGCGTCACAACCCGGACACGGTCAAAGCGGTCGGTCTGCCGGCGGACGAGATTGCGGACGAAGTCCTCGAGACCGCCGACCATCGGATAGAACTGCCGCACGACATGCACGATGGTGCGCCCGGAAAAGGGCGACGGCGCCAGGTCGGCTGCATCGGGCAGAACGCGGTCAATGGTCATTTGATATCTCCGGGACAGTCATAGGGAGCACCAAAGCGGGTGGACAAGGCGCGGAAGACACCATTGGCGCCGGCCAGAGCATGGGAAACCGGGCTTGCCGGCACCTCGGCATTCTGGCGTGGGAGCAGGTAAGGCGCATTCAGATGCGGCCGGAACAGACCGCCGGGATCGGTTGTGACAGCCGCCCGGAAACCCAGCTTTCGCACGATGTCGGCCTCGCGGGTGCCGCCGATGGAGGGGGGGCCATAGGGATAGGCGAACCAGTCCACGGGCCGGTCGAGCAAGGTTTCGAGATAGCGCTTGTTGTCGCCGATGTCCGTTTCAACCGCGGCATCATCCAGCAGCCGCAGGGCGCGATGCGTGGCGGTATGAGCCCCGATCTCGACCAGTGGATGGCGATCCGCAGCCCGGATGCCGGCCTCATCCAGCGCCAGCCGGTCGACGAGATCCGGCATGGATACCCCATGGGCGACCAAGACCGGCGCAAGCAGGTCTGCCCGGGCGAAATCCTGCCAGACCCAGGCCGTCATGAGTTCAAGAGCAGCCTGCTTCCCCCGCAGGTCACGACACTCAAGCCGCAGCTCCATCGGCTCCATCTCGATCACGTCACAGGTCACGGCGAGTTCACGCAGACCCAGCCACCAGGCATTGATGCTCCGGTCAACCATGCCGGTCGGAACGAAAATCGTTGCCGGCGCGGCGTGGCGCTCCATGACCGGCAGTGCCAGGTCGATATTTGACCGGTAGCCATCATCAAAGGTCAGGACCACAAACGGACGGGCTTCGGGATCAGTGAGCCGGCGAAGGGCTTCATCGGCACCGACGAAGTCGCGTCCGGACGCCTTGAGGGCCGCCAGAATGGCGTCAAAGTGGTCGACCGGACAGCCCTGCCCCAGGGTATCAACGGGGGAGCTGACGAATTCGTGGAACATCAGGATCACACCCTGTCCGCCATACCGGCGGCCAATAAGGCGATCTCCTCCAGACGCCGCAAGCAGCGTGGACAGGCCGGCCCTCACCATAGTTTTCAAGCGAGCCTTCGCCGTCACCTTCGGAGTGAGGGTGCGCATCATGTCCTCCTACCAGGCCGACAGCGCTGTCAGGCCCAGTGTTGCGTCCTTCAATCTGAGCGCAAGAATTGACCTATTGTTTTTAAATATTCTTCCTAACCTGCGAGTTGATTTCTTAATTCAAAACTAACCTTAAATTTTCGTATTTTTCCAGAACTTCTTATGGTTAAAATCAAAACCTACAGTCTGTTACATATTTTTAATTTGATTAAATTTCAGGCCGAATTACCGTTCTTCAATACTCCCTCCCTAAAATTCGCAAGCAATTGTTCCGGAGGGCTTGACCGAGATGCGACTGTTGATGGCTTGCGCCGCCTTTCCCCCGAACCTTCCCGGCGGTGCCCAGACGTCCTCGTTCATGCTTGCCAAGATGCTGCAAGGACAGGGAATTGATGTGACCGTCGTCAATGTCGGAGACCGGAACGAACTGGATGAGGTACAGGGAATCCCGGTGCGCCGCATCAAGAGCCCGAATATCTATTGGGACTACCTGAAACGGCGGCCGGACTGGAAAAAGCCGGTCTGGCATCTGCTTGAAAATGGCAACCCGTTTGCGCTGTCCGCGATGCGGCGGCAGATCGCCGAGGTCAAACCGGACATGCTTATGACGGTCAGTATCGAAAACATCAATGTGGCCAGTTGGGCGGCAGCGAAACTCGCCGGCCTGCCAGTCGCACATACCGCATTCAACTCGTTCCTGATGTGCTGGAACTCGGTGATGCAGAAGAACTCCGAGAACTGCACGCGCCAGTGCGGATCCTGCAAGGCCACGTCACTTGGAAAGAAATTCCTCACCCGCTATGTCGACGGCGTCGTTGGCGAAAGCCAGGACGTCCTGAACCGACATATGGCAGAAGGATATTTTTCCAATGCCATCATGAAACGTATCCCCGCTGCCCTGCCGCGCCTGTTTGCCGAGACGCCCCGTCCGTTTCCGACCGACCGGCCCTTTCGGGTCGGCTTCCTCGGGCTGCACAGCCATTTCAAGGGCGTCTCCTATCTTGGGGATGCTGCGGCCATGATGCCTGCAGACGCAAATGTAGAGTTCCACATCGCTGGCGAGGGCGCAGAGCGGGACAATTATGGCGAGGAAGTCCGCCGTCGATTCCCGGCTGACCGGACAACTTTTTACGGCTGGGTCAAAGCGGACGAGTACCTCAGGGAAATCGACGTACTCGTTTACCCCTCGATTGGACGCGAGGCTTTTGGACGGGCCTCCATCGAGGCCTTCGCCCATGCTGTGCCGGTGATCTCGACGAGCATTGGCGGTGTCGCCGAGAATATCGCGGATGGTGTGAACGGCTTCCACGTCCCGCCGGCGGATGCCGGGTCAATCCGTGAGGCGATCCTGCGGCTGGCCGGGTCTCCCACCACATATGAGCGACTGTCACGTGGCGCACTCACGTCAGCACACAGCTACCTTCCGGAACATCTCGGCACCGAGTTCAAGACGTTCCTCGGAGCCGTGATGGCGCGGCATGGCCACCGCGAACAGCTTGCGAGAAAGTTCCAGACGAGATGAGCCTGCTCTCCTCCTTGCGCTCGAAAGTCAGTCTGAAGGAATTCGTCTGGTCCTTCTTCAGCCGGATTGCCTCTCCGGTACTGAGCTTTGCTGTCCTTCTGATGGCAAGCCGGGTGCTGTCGATCGAGGAGTATGGTCTCTACAACTTTCTGTTCTCGGTCGGTTCGTCCCTCGGCATGATCCTGGTTCTTGGCCAGAATGTCCTGCTGCTGAAACATTTCCGCAGCAATGACGGCCCGGATCACGCCGCCCTCAACCGCAATCTGCTGTTCATAAACATGAAGTGGATCGCGTCGGGCATCGCCGTGATGCTGGTCGCGGCGGCCGCGGTCCAGCTCTTTGCTGTCGATGTCCCGCATCAGTATGATGCCCTGCCGATTGCCTTTATTTTTGCCTGCGTTTTCGCCATCAGCGAGTACATGCAGTATTATTTCCGCGTGCGCGGAAACATCGGCCTGGCGCTTACACCACGGGAAAACATCTGGCGCATACTGTCGCTCATAGCCTTGCCACTTGCGGCCTATACCGGTCTTCTGTCCTCAGGTGCCAGAGCGATGGAAGTCATCACGGTGCTGCTGGCCGTGGTTGTCGGCTATCAGGCCTACCGCCTTGTCGGCATCGAGGGGTTTGGCTTTGTCAAGGACAAGGCTTCCGGGCTTGATGCCGAGACCCGTTCAAGCTGGACACAGGAAAGTCTGTTCTTCACAGCGAACAGCTTCTTCGTCTCGGCTGCGCTCTATCTCGAGACAATCCTGATCGGCATCTTCCTCAGCCTCGAGGCTGCGGCCTTCTACTTTGTCGCCTTCCGCCTTGCCGCCTTATTGATGCTGCCGGTGTCAATCATCGACACCATCGGGCTCCCCATGGTCTCGGCAAAGCTCCAGGATCGGGACATACCTGGGGCCCAGCGCCTGGTTTCCCTGCTGTCTGCAGCGAGCTTCGCGGGCACCTGCCTTGCCTTTGGCTTCATGATGCTGATCGGCAAGTTCGCGCTGTCCCTGTTCGAGCCCTCTTTTGCCGATCACTATGAAGTGCTGGCCATCCTGTGCCTGGCGCCGGTCACCCATGCCTTCTTCGGCCCAGGAACCAATTTGATGATGATCGGTGGCGGTGAGCGGTATTTCCTCGCCATGCGCAGTGTAGTCTTTGTCGTCTATGTTGCAGCCTTGGTGGTGATGGGCCTCTACCTTGGAATGGCCGGGGTCGCGATTGTTGGTCTTGTGCACGGTCTTGCGATTCTGGTGATCTGCCGGAACTGGACGCTGAAACACGTCGAGGTCGACACCATGGCGACAAGCGCGCGCGCCGCCTTGCGTCGCTGGCGCTCAAGCCGCCATGAGCCGCGTCCTGAGGAGCAAACACGATGAACCGGCGTCGGGCCAGAATTGGATCCGCAGCAACGGTCGGGCTGGCCGCTTGTCTGATGCTCTCGTCTGCCGCGGCGGCCCTTGCCGCACAATGCCTGCGTGGTGCGAATGTGGCCGGTGCCGAGTTTGGCGACACGATCGGCCAGCTGGGAACGACACACTTCTACCCGACGCGGGAAACATTGGACTATCTCGCCAGCAAGCGCATGAATGTCGTCCGGTTTCCGTTCAAATGGGAACGGTTGCAGCCGGTGCTCAACAAGCCCTTCGACATGAATGAACTGCAGCCGCTGATCAACAGCGTTGCCATGGCGAAAAGCATGGGCTTCAAGGTCATCCTGTCGCCACATACCAACGCACGCCACTTCGGCAAACAGATCGGCTCACGCGAGGTGCCCGCAAGGGCTTTTGCCGATTTCTGGGCGCGGCTCGCCGCGCTCTACGCCGGCGACGATGACATCATTTTTCTGCTGCAGAACGAGCCCGACTACATGGATGCCGCGTTCTGGCTCCCCTCTGCCAACGCCGGTATTGCCGCGATCCGGGCGACCGGCGCAAACAACATGATCCTTGTCCCCGGGACGATCTGGACCAGCGCCTACCATTGGTATGCGGACCAGAACGGCGGCAGCAATGCCGCCGTGATGAATGGGGTCGTCGATCCGCTGGACAACTATGCCTATGACATTCACCAGTACCCGGACGAGGACTTTTCTGGAACACATCGTTCCTGTCCAGCCAAGGACACGGCGATTGAGGCGCTGCAACAGGTGACCGACTGGCTGAAGGCCTCCGGAAAGCGGGCAATCCTGAGCGAATTCGGCGGCACGTCCTCCCCCGATTGCCTGAAGGCAATTGACGAGATGGCCGGTTTTATCAACGCCAATCCCGACACGTGGATCGGCTGGACCTATTGGGCGGCAGGCGATTGGTGGGGTGACTATCCGCTGTCGATCCAGCCCGCCACGCGGGGCGGTCCGGATCGTCCCCAGATGGATGCACTGGAGCCACATGTGCTAGGAAGCACTGGAGAAATTCCGCAGTGCGCCTCGATGACCGCCTCCCCTTCCGGCCTTCGCAGTACCCGATAACCCTGGACCCCACCCATGACCGCTCCCTCTGACAGCCAATTGCGGCCGCGTCCCCTCGCCCTTGACGGGTCCCCGGCCCTGCTGCTTGGCCCCGACGGGCGGACCGGCGTGATCCTGATCGAGGACTGGGGCTATGAGGGTCTTTGTGCAAGACGCAGCATGCGCCTTCTGGCGGAGTTGCTGGCGCGCGACGGCTATCCCGTGCTGCGGTTCGATCTGCCGGGAATGGGCGGCTCGGTGATCGCGCCGGAGGCTGTGATCGGCATCGACATGCTGGACGCAGCGCTGGATGCCGCAATCGAAGCGCTGCAGCGGGAAACGGGAGCGGAGCAGATCGTCCTGGCCGGCCTCGGGCTCGGCACCCTGCTGGCGGGGCGCCGGATGGCGCGGAACCGCCAGGGTATCGGCGCACTCGTGCTCATGGCTCCACTGTTGTCCGGACGGCTTTACCTGCGCGAGGCACAGATTCGCGGCGCGATGATTGCCGAGCGCACCCGGATCACACCCGAACTGCCCGATGGAGCCGCAATGAGCGTCGCCGGCCTTGTCCTGAGCGAGGGGCTTTCGCGGGACATCAGGGCAGCAAGTCTTGGCGAAGCTGCCATTCCATGCGCATGCCCGGTCCTGTGCCTGCCGCGCCCGGGCCGGACGGGCGAAGAAGACTTTGCTGCAGCGCTACTGGCCAACTCCACCGGCGCTGCAAGTATCCCGTTCGCTGGCTATGACGAGCTGGTTACCGATCCGACGCTCTCGACACCCCCGCTGGCGGAACTTGCGGCAATCGGGACATGGGTGTGCCAGACGCTTCCCAGCGCTCCGTCTCCAGCCGCTGCCAGCCATGCCGGCAACAGCGCAAGAAGTCCGGTGCCCGGACCCGCCCTGCTGACCGGGAATGGCTTCCGCGAGGAGGTGGTGACACTTGGCCGCCGCAGCACCTTGGTCGGAACCTGGTGCGAACCGAAAGAACACGCCCGGCGCGGGCGCACGATCCTGTTCCTGACCGCTGGCGGCACGCCGCGCACCGGTTGGGGCATGGCGACACGGGAGACCGCCAGGGATCTGGCCCAGCAAGGGATTGCCTCGCTGCGGCTGGATGTCTCCGACATAGGTGACAGTGCGGCGGCTCCTGGCGCGCTGGAACCGGTGCACTACAGCGCGAGACAGCAGGAAGACGTGGCCGATGCGCTGGCATTCCTCGAGACAAGGAGCACCGGCGAGATCATCGCGACGGGGGCCTGCAGCGGCGCGTATCTGGCCTTGCGCGGGGCAATCGCTGATCCACGCATCAAGGGGGCTGTCTGTATCAACCTGCAACGATTCCTGTGGGACCCGCGCGAGAACATCGGTGACCTCTTGCGCTTCGACCATGGCGATACGGCTGACTATGCCCGCAAACTGTTCGACCCGGCGCGGATCAAAAAGTTGCTCAAGGGTGAGGTGCCGGTCTTCGCTCTCATCGGCTTCCTGATCCGGCGCGCCTTCAACCGCTTTGAGCGCGCCAGCGCGCCCTATGCGATGGGTCTGACGACGTCGTCACGGCTGCGCCGGCAGATCAGCAACGACCTCACAACGCTGGAGCGTCGTGGCCAGAGCGTCGACCTGATCTACAGCGAAAGTGACCCCGGACTGCCGTTCCTGGCGCAAACCCTTGGCGCGCGTGGCAAGGATGCGAGCAAGTACAGCAACTTGCGCCTCACGTTCCTCGACGCCACGGATCACAATCTGACGCCAATATCTGCAAGAACCACCGTGCGCGACACGCTGCTGCAGTACGCTCTGGCCGATATTGCCGGCTGACTGCGTCTACGCGGGTTCACTCCGCATCGGGCTGGTTCTGCGGGGCGGCGGCGATGAAAGCGGGGAGTTCCATGGCTGAGGCGTGGATGCGCCGGATCACTGGATAGGGCTCCATGTCAACGCCAAAGCGGCCGTTGTTGGCGACCTGCGCGACGAGGCAGATGTCGGCCATCGTCGGCGTGTCGCCATGGCAGAAGCGGCCGGTCTGCGGATCATTGGCGAGGTGCTGTTCCAGCGGGCCGAAAGTCTCGGCAACCCAGGTTCGGAACCAGTCGGCGACCGCTGCATCATCAGCGCCAAAGCGGCTGCGTAGGGCGTTGAGAATGCGCAGGTTGTTCACCGGGTGGATGTCGCAGGCAATCATCTGCGACAAGGCCCTGACGCGGGCACGGCCGGCCGGGTCGCGCGGCAGCAGCGCCGGCTCCGCGATCACCTCATCCAGAAACTCGATGATGGCCAGCGACTGGGACAGCACCATGCCGTCCGACCACACGAGCGTCGGCACCAACCCTTGCGGATTGACCGCAAGATAGGCAGGATCGCGATGCTTGCCGAGCCGCAGGTGATGAAACTCTGACCGGTAGTCGACGCCCTTGAGGTTGAGCGCAATGCGGGCGCGGAAGGACGTGGAACTGCGGAAATACGTGTGAAGGACCACTTCGCCCATGGCGCTCTCCCGGTCAGGATGGACAGGAAGAGATTGATTGCAAATGTAACCAATCGCCGTCAAGCGCAGACTATGCCCCCTGCCATGATCATCAGGCATGAGGACGGAGACAGGACCATGGCTGGCGCCTGTCTCCGGGCTGGACGTCACTTGCCGTCGAACCAGATCTTCCACTGCGGAACGGCGCGGGCGAAGGTGCCACGGTGGCTGGTGTTGCCGGTCGAAACCGCTTCAGCCATCGGATTGCCGGCGCCCATGGCCGACTGATAGTTCTGCGCCATCTTGGCAACGCCCACGGTGATCGCCTCGTCGGTGTCGCCATAGTAGTTGCGCACAGGGGTCTTGATCACCCAGCGATAGGACTGGGTTTCGGCAATCAGGCGGCCATAGGCAGACGCGGCAAAATACTGGGCGTCAAAATACTCCGGACGGATGAGTTTCTTCAGGTCGGTCGGGATTGCCGCCGGATCGACCGGCTCGCGGACATAGGCCTTGCGGGCAAGCTCATAGGTCTCGTCGGTGAACAGCGAACGGGCGAGACCCGGGATGCCGTAGTAGTTCTCGAAGGAGAAGCTCGACAGGATGAACAGGCTGTTGACCCAGACCGCGTCGTTTTTGCGCGGGAAGTTGAGGAAGCCGTTCAGCGCGGCAAACACGTCCAGCGGGGCGCTGGCTGTGACTGTTGCTTTTACCTGAACGCCATCGCGTTCCAGTTTCTCCAACATGGCCATGGCCACGAAGCCGCCCTGCGACCAGCCGGCGAGATAAAGGCCGGTATCGGAGAGTTTCATGTCAGCAATGACCGCCCGGCTCGCGGTCAGCATGTCGGTGGTGGCCTGCTGGTGGCTGGCCTTGACCATGTAGCCTTCCGGCTCGGTCGACGCACCCATGCCAAAATAGTCGGCGCCAATCAGCAGATAGCCTTGCCCGGCGAACTGGGCGATCATCAGCTGGGTTTCGGGCGACTGGTCGGGATAAGAGGGCACCTCCTGACGGCCGTAGACCGTGCCGTGCTGGTAGGACACCAGCGGCAGGGCAGTCTGCGCAATCTCCGGCACGGCAATCAGACCGGTGGCGACAGTCGGGCGGCTGTTCCGCTCGGGAATGACCGACGGATAGGTGACGCGGTAGAGCCGGACTGGGTTCGTGGCCGGCGTATAGGTCTCGGTGATACCGGCGAAGGCTGGCGTATCCTTGGTCAGGATCTGGTTCAGCTTGTCGACGTCCCAGCGGCCGATCAACTGGTAGGAGATGCCACTGGAAACGGTGATCACGGGCTCCTCCGCCCGCAAGCTTGCCGGTGACATCAGGGCAAGGCCTGCGGCGGCCCCGAGCGCGAGAAGAACACGGCGGGCATTCGAGACAGCAGGGTGCACGGGAAACCTCGTCAGCTGGACAGGAACGGGCAGGACGCCACAGGATCCCCGACTGATAGCCTGAATCCGACAAAAAACCGTTATTTTACAAGGTTAACTGTTTACGTTGTCGGCCTCAAGGTATCAGGCGTGCTCCATCAGGAGCACGACGACGGTGTTCGGCTCCAGCGCCTCATAGCTGTGATGCACGTCGCCCGGATAGGCGAAGTAGTCGCCTGGCAGCAGCTCCTCCAGCGCATCCACCGGCCCCAGCCGGGCCCGTCCGGTTGCCACGATGACATGCTCGACCGTGCCGGGAATATGGGGCGGAGACCGGCGCACGCGACCGGGCTGAATGTCCAGCCGGTACAGATCGCGCCGCACGGATTGCGCGCCGGCGCTCAGCAAGGTGCCGGTGTAATCGGCCAGTTCCGAGCGGGTGGCCGGCCCCTCGCCCGCGCGGATCAGACGTGCCGGGGCCCGGCGTGGACGATCAACCAGCCGGCTGAACGGCACGCCAAGCGCAACCGCCAGCGTCCAAAGGGTCTCGACGCTGGGGTTGCCGTTGCCGGCTTCGACCTGGGACAGCGTCGATTTCGACAGATTGGCCCGGCGGGCCAGTTCGCTGAGGCTGATGCCGGCCTTTTCCCGCTCCTGCCGCAGGGCGTAGGCAATCCATTGCATCAGATCATCAGCGCCGGAGCCCATGGCGGGATCCGAGGTCTGGGGTGAACCGGCCGGAGCGAGGTCCGGGGTGGGGCTGTCAGACGGCGTCAGAGGCTTGCTCCGTTCGAAATAAAATTCATTCGTTCGACTTGACGAACGAATGCTGTTCGTTCAGTTTAGCAAACATGTGGACGATATTTCAAACACCGATCTTCAAACACCTGACACGACAAGACGTCAGCGACGTCGCCCTGGTGGGCGTGGCTGCGGCGATTGTGGGCCTATCCTTTGGCGCGATTGCCACCGGCGGCGGGTTCCCGGTCTGGGTTCCAATCGTGATGTCACTGGTTGTCTTCGCTGGCGCGTCGCAGTTCGCCGCGCTCGGCGTGATCCTGGCCGGGGGCAGTCCTCTGGCTG
Source organism: Pannonibacter carbonis (assembly GCF_003012935.1). Lineage (GTDB taxonomy): Bacteria > Pseudomonadota > Alphaproteobacteria > Rhizobiales > Stappiaceae > Pannonibacter > Pannonibacter carbonis. Next base: position 134,910 of record NZ_PUDR01000004.1, read on the forward strand.
CGGTCCTGGCCGGACTGATCCTCAATGCCAGGCACCTGCCGTTTGGCTTCACCGTCGCCAACCGGCTGAGGGCCAGTGTTCTCGAACGCATCCTCGGTTCACACGTGCTGACCGATGAATCGCTGGCCTTTGCCCTGAAGGACAGCGATCCGGATCGCAGCCGTGCACTGTACTGGGCCTGCTCGCTCAGCCTGTTCGTGTCATGGAATGCCGGGACGGCCATTGGCGCGATCATGGGCGAGACGCTGGGGGATGCGGCCACATTCGGTCTCGACGCGGCGTTTCCAGCGGTGCTGCTGGCGCTGGTGCTGCCAGCGCTGAAAGACCGCCGGACACAAGCCGCTGCCAGCATCGGCGCAGCCGTCGGCCTGCTGCTGACGCCGTACCTGCCAGCCGGTGTCCCGGTGCTGGTGTCCCTCGTCGGGCTCATTGCCCTGATCGGACAGAAGCACCAGACCGAACCGCTCACCCGCGAGGAGCCAGCCGAATGAGCAGCGCCGTCATGCCGATCTCGGCCATTCTTGCCCTGGCAGCGGGCACCTATGCCTTCCGTGTTGCCGGCCCCCTGCTGCACGACCGGCTGACCCTGTCGCCGGCCCTGCAGAAGCTGTTCACCACGGCGGCGGTGATCATGCTGCTGTCACTGGTGATCAGCTCGACCATCCTCGACGGGGGTGCCTTCGCTGGCTGGGCCCGTCCGCTTGGTGTCGCGGCTGCCGCTGCCCTCTATTTTGCGAAGATGCCGTTTCCCGTGATCGTCATCGGGGCCGCCCTCACGACGGCCGGACTTCGAGCCCTTGGCGTTGCATGACGATGCCTCCAGCGACCAGTGCAAGCCAGACATAAAGCGGCTGAAACGCAAGGCGAACCCAGTAGTACCAGCCGGAAGACGGCAGCCCGTCGACAGCCAGCCCATTCAATGCATTGGCGATATTCGCCGGGAAGACACAGACGAAGTAGATCGCCAGCATGATGCCGGCGAGACGCCGCGTGGCTGGCACCAGAAGCCCGATGGCGCCCGCGATCTCGCAAGCTCCTGTCACCAGCACGACTTGCTCCGCGAAGGGCACAAAGCCGTCGATCATCGGGACATAGCGTCCAACCGCCAGGAAATGATCGACGCCAAAGAACACCAGGGCTGCAGCCAGTCCGAACCGCAAGCGGCTGGCCCAGTCGGGTATGGAGGCAATGCCAACCCGGTCAGCTAGCAGTGCAAGGGCGGCAATACCGAAAACAAAAGCCAAAAAAATCATGACAGACCCACCTCACTATGTGAACAATGCTAACATTGCTCTCGCATGTGAACGGTGTCAACATGAGTGAAGTCCCCTACCACCACGGCAATCTGGCGACGACGATGCTCGACGCCGCGCATGCAATGCTGGAGCACATGCCGGCGGAGAAAATCGGCTTGCGGGAAATCGCAAGACAGCTCGGCGTGTCGGCGTCCGCGTCCTACAGGCATTTTGGCAGCAGGGAGGCCTTGATGGCAGCGCTGGCGGCACGAGGCTTCCGGCAATTGTCCGCCGAACTGGATCGGGCGGCGGCGCTGCCAGGCGACACTCCGGCCCTGCAACGTCTCGGCCGCGCCTATGTCCGGTTTGCGCTCGCAAACCGGAACCTGTTCGACCTGATGATGCGGCACCCGCGGGACGGCACGTCACCAGACCTCGAATCCTCAACTGCGGAGGCATTCTCCAGGCTGAGCGTTGCCGTCTCCCGACTGACTGGAACGCATCAGCGGGAAGCGACTGTGGGTGCGTGGGCCCTTGTGCACGGGCTGGCCATCCTGATCAGCGACCGTCAGCTGGCAGAAGACCTTATGCAAGGCGACACACTTGATCGCCTGGTCGAGGTAACGACCGCAACCTATCTCGCAGGCCTGACCAGCTCGGCTCCGACGAGCTGAACCGCCTCAACCGAACGCATAAAGCGCGGCGAGGCCGACGCCGCCAACGATGATGCGCCACCAGGCGAAGGGCGCAAAGCCGTGGCGGCTGACGAAGTCGAGCAGCGTCTTGACCACGAAGGCGCCAGCAATGAAGGACGTGACAAAACCGATGCCGATGATGGCTGCATCGTCCATCGAGAGCACGTCGCGGTTCTTGTAGAGATCATAGGCGAAGGCACCGGCCATGGTTGGCAGGGCCAGGAAGAACGAGAATTCCGCCGCCGAGCGCTTGTCCGTGCCCATCAGCAGGGCGCCGACAATGGTCGCGCCGGACCGCGACACACCCGGAACCATGGCAAGGCACTGGCAGAAGCCGATGGCAAGGCTGAGCCCAAGCGGATAGTCCATCGCATTGGTATAGCGCGGTGTCAGCGGCAGGCGGTCAACGGCCAGAAGAACAAAGCCGCCCAGGATCAGGGTAACGCAGACAAGCGTCGGTGATTCGAACAGCACCGTCTTGATGAAATCATGCGCCAGAACGCCGATCACCACTGCCGGGAAAAAGGCTAGAAGAACGCTGGCCGCAAAGCGGCGGGCAGCCGGGTCATGCGGAAGGCCGACGAAAACTTTCCACAGGCGACCGAAATAGACAGACAGGATGGCGAGGATCGCACCGAGCTGGATCAGAACCTCAAAGGTCTTGCCGGTGCTTTCGAAGCCGAGGAAATGGCCCAGAAGCAGCAAGTGTCCGGTCGAGGAAACGGGAATGAATTCCGTCAGGCCTTCGACAATTCCGAGCAGGAAGGCGCTGACAATGGTGTCGCTCGTCATGACAATTGGCTCCTCGAAAAGACTTTCACGGATGGGATTGAATCAACTGGCTCGGCGTGATCTATGCGGGGCTTCGCGGCGGCCGGAAGGCGGCGGGACGGAAACAGGATGCTAACCATATCCTACTAATCTGGTGTCCGCGCGCTGGGGGGCCGCGGCGCTGAAGGTCCAATCAACTTAATGCTCACGCTCTATCATCATCCGTTCTCTCCGTCTGCCCGTTTTGTGCGCCTGCTGCTCGGTGAGTACGGGGCAAACTTCGAGCTGAAGTCCGTCAACCCGTGGGAGCGGCATCGGGAATTCCTGATGCTCAATCCGGCCGGGACCGTTCCGGTGCTGGTCGAGAATGACGGACCGCCGATCTGTGGCCCGTTGCCGATCATGGAATATCTCGACGAAACGCGCGGCTACGCCATGGCCGACCGCCGGCTGATGCCCGATCACCCGGACCGCCGGGCCGAAACGCGCCGCCTGGTCGACTGGGCGCTGCGCAAGTTCGACGACGAAGTGGTGGGCCATTTCGTGCGCGAGCGGATCTACAAGCAGGACATGCCTCGCTCCGTTGGCGGCGGCGAACCGGATTCGGCGATCCTGCGCATCGCGCGTGCGAACATTCACCACCACATGCGCTATTTCGGCTATCTTGCAGCTTCGCGCAAATGGCTGGCCGGTGACCGCCTGAGCTTTGCAGATTTTGCCCTGGCCGCCGAATTCTCCTGCGCCGACTATCTGGGCGAGGTGCCGTGGGCGGAAGAGGACAACGTCAAGGCCTGGTATGCACGGGTGAAGTCACGCCCGAGCTTCCGGCCCCTCCTGGCCGAAAAGATGCTCGGCATGCCGCCGGCGCACAGCTACGCGGACCTCGACTTCTGACAGCGGGCACACCAGAGGCTGCGTCCCGGTCAGCCGGGCGCAAACTGCGGGCGGCACTGGATGCCAAGGCACAGTCGCTCGGGTTCAGTTCCCTGTCGGTCACCCGCCCGGACGCCATTCCGGAGGCTCCTGCTCGCCTAAGGCAATTTCTCGACGCCGGCTGCCACGGCTCGATGGCGTGGATGGCTGAGACCGAGGACCGCCGCGCCGATCCCTGCGTCTTGTGGCCCGAGGTTCGCTCGATCCTGATCCTGACGATGAACTATGGTCCCGACCGGGATCCGCTGACGCATCTGGCCGACCCCTCAGTCGGCGGCATATCGGTCTATGCCCGCCATCGTGACTATCACGACATCATCAAGGGCAAGCTGAAGGAACTGGCCGGCTTTCTTGTCTCCCGGACCGGCGGCGATGTGAAGGTGTTCGTGGATACGGCCCCCGTGATGGAGAAGCCGCTGGCCGCGGCCGCCGGCGCAGGATGGCAGGGCAAGCACACCAATCTGGTGTCGCGGCAACTGGGGTCATGGTTCTTTCTCGGCTCGATCTTCACGACTGCAGAGCTGGATCCAGACGCATCCGAGGTCGACCACTGCGGCTCCTGCAAGGCTTGCCTCACAGCCTGCCCGACCGATGCCTTTCCCGAGGCCTACCGGCTCGATGCCCGCCGCTGCCTGTCCTATCTCACCATCGAACACGCCGGGCCTATCCCGCATGAGTTCAGGCAGCCCATGGGCAACCGGATCTACGGCTGCGATGACTGCCTGGCGGCCTGCCCCTGGAACAAATTCGCCCAAGTGGCTCAGGAGGCCAAGCTGCAGGCACGGGCAGATCTCGTTGATCCGCCGCTGGCTGATTTGCTGCACCTCGATGACGCGGGTTTTCGGCAAAAATTCTCCGGCTCGCCGATCAAGCGCATCGGCCGCGACCGGTTCCTGCGCAATTGCCTCATCGCAGCGGGCAACAGTGGTGACAGGAGCCTGATCCCAGAAGTCTTGCGCCTTGCCAGCGATACCGCGCCAGTGGTGCGGGGGGCGGCGGCATGGGCACTTGGCCGGTTGCTGCCGGTTGCCGAACTTGACGCAGTGCGTGAAAGGCTGGCATCCGCCGAGACAGATGACGATGTGCTGTCTGAGTGGCAGGCGCCGCTGACAACTGCCGATTTTGACATCCCGCGCTGACCGCGCAGAGCCGGTTGTTACCGGGTCAGATGCGCGAATGCAGTGACGACTTCCTCATAGACCTGACGCTTGAACGGTACGATCAGGCCCGGCAGGCGGTGGGCTTCCTCCCAGCGCCAGTCACTGAATTCCTGGGAATGCCCATCCGGCGGCGTCAGGATGTTGATTTCACTGTCATCGCCCTCGAAGCGAAAAGCGAACCACTTCTGTGCCTGACCGCGAAACTTGCCGCGTCGCGCCGTAGCAATCACGTCCAGCGGGTAGTCGTAGAGGAACCAGTCCGGCGCTTCGGCCAGAAGTGTGGTGCTGGCGACCGAGGTTTCCTCGAACAGTTCACGCCGGGCGGCCTCGAGCGGGTCCTCGCCCGGATCGATCCCGCCCTGGGGCATCTGCCAGGCAAATCCGGGATCGACCTTGCCATGTCCGTCATGGCGGCGGCCGGCCCAGACCAGCCCGTCCCGGTTGATCAGCATGACGCCGACGCAGGGCCGGTAGGGCAGGCCATTGATGGCGTCAGGCCGGGCGGGGTCGAACAATGGGCCTTGCACGGAGTTCTCCCTGGGGAGCTTGCGGATTGTCTGTTGCGACCGAACGGATCGCCCACTGCCGGTTTAGCGATTGTTTCGTTGCAAGGAAAGCACGGATACTGGGCCGAGTCAGCCCTGCGGGGCGCGGTCAACAGTCGCACTGATCGGCACCAGCATCAGGCCGCGTTGTTCCAGATCGCGCGACCATTCCTGCAGAGCCTTGATCGTGACCGGCAATGCCGTTCCTGCAGCCACGGCAGTGCCGCGCGAACGCGCAAGGCCTTCGAGTTGCAGCAGGCGAGCATTGATCTCATCGGCTTTCGGGATTGCATCCAGCACGATGTCGACCCGGCTGAACGGGGTCTGCGCAGCGTTTGCAACGGCGGGAGCAACCGTGCGCGACGACGAGCCGTCATCGACAAACATCAGCCCACGCCGCGTGATCTCCTCAAGGAGATACTGCATGGATGGCTCGGTGGCCGTGAACCGGGTGCCGTGGTGATTGATCACCCCGACATAATTGGTGAACCGACTGAGTAACCAGTAGAGCCGGTCCATGAATTCAGGGCCGCGCAGGCTGACCAGAAGCGTATGCGGGCCGGGATCATTGTCCGGATAATCAAACGGCTCGAGTGGCAGTTGCAGCAGCAGTTCATGGCCAGATGTCCGGGCCTGACGCATCCAGCGGTCAAGCCGGTCGCCATAAGGCGCCAGGGCGAAGGTGACATCCGGCGGCAGGTTTTCCAGCGCATTGCGGCTGCCGGCTTCCGACAGGCCGATGCCGCCGATGATGATGGCGATTCGCGGCGCGGAGGCTGGTTCGGCTGCAATCTGCTTGGCATAGAGATCCAGCGGCCGGATGCCATCGATGCCGACTTTCGGCACGAGACCATGATCGGCCCGCTCGGTGACGCGGTCGTCCGGCAGCGCAGACAATTCACGGCGCGAGGCTACGTTCAGCTCAGCGCCAACAGGAGCCTCTTCGAAGCGCGGACCCAGAGTGTTGACCCTCGCCTGCACACCGTCCGGCTTGGAATCGCCGGGAATGTCGGCATTGAGCTCGACAACGGCGATATCCCGCGAGGACAGGCCCTCGACCGTGCGCTCAAGCGGCACCAAGGCGGTGGGCTCGCCGCCGAGCGGATCTTCCACCACGCCGATCCAGACCAGTCCGGTCATCAGCATGACCGTCATGATACCCATGCCGATCAGGCCAAAGGGCATGCGGAAGAACTTCCGCTTGCCCATGCCAAGGGGGGCTGTCAGGTCATTTCCGGCCATGTCGCGTCTTGCCAGTGCTTGAGGCCCATCCTGGGCGATCTGTCGCCGGGGTCATCCGGCACATCTTTGTTCCCTTGCGGGATATGAGGCCGCAGCTCAAGGCGTCCGACATGGCTCCCTTACGCGACACACAGGAGCAGGCCGGAGACTTGAGCTGCAGCTCGCTCTCAGTTGGGGACGACCGCAGCCTTGCCACCGACCGGCGGGAAAGCGCTGTTCATCTGCACGCCGCGCAGGAGATCCAGCGCGAGGTTGAGCTGCTTGTCATCCTTCGGATCGGCCGGAACATAGGCCTGGCTACCGGACTCTTCCTTGCCCTCGGTGCTTTCAGAGGTCAGGTGGCCGCGCAGGCCGGCTTCGCCCTTGGTCTCGGCATTGCCCTTCATGTCTTCCGGCAGGTCCTGCAGGACCTCGATGTCCGGCAGAATGCCCTTGGCCTGGATCGACGTGCCGGACGGGGTGTAGTAGCGCGCCGTTGTCAGACGGATTGCACCATTCGCGCCGAGCGGGATGATGGTCTGGACCGAGCCCTTGCCGAACGACCGGGTGCCGAGCACTGTCGCCCGGCGATGGTCCTGCAGCGCACCAGCGACGATTTCCGAAGCGGATGCCGAACCGCCGTTGACCAGCACGATCACTGGCTTGCCCTTGGCGAGATCACCGGAACGGGCATTGTAACGCTGGGTTTCCTCTGCGTTGCGGCCACGGGTGGAGACGATCTCGCCGCGCTCCAGGAACGCGTCGGACACGGCGATGGCCTGGTCAAGCAGGCCGCCCGGGTTGTTGCGCAGGTCGATGACGAAACCCTTCAGCTTGTCCGCCGGGATCTTGGAGACGATCTCGTCAATGCCCTTCTGCAGGCCGTCAAAGGTCTGCTCGTTGAACTGCGTCACACGGACGTAGCCGACATCACCCTCCTCGCGCCAGCGCACCGAGCGGATCTTGATCACATCACGTGTAATCTTCAGGACAAGCGGATCGGTTCTGCCCTGGCGGCGCAACGTCACTTCGATGTCGGTCTTGACCGGGCCACGCATCTTTTCAACGGCCTCGTTCAGGGTCAGGCCCTGAACCTGTTCGCCGTCGATGTGGGTGATGAAGTCGCCGGACAGAACACCTGCCTTGAACGCCGGTGTGTCATCGATCGGGGAGACGACCTTGACCAGGCCCTCCTCCATGGTCACCTCGATGCCGAGGCCACCGAACTCACCGCGCGTCTGCACCTGCATGTCACGGAAGGTCTTTGGCGACATGTAGCTGGAATGCGGGTCCAGCGAGGTGAGCATGCCGTTGATCGCCGATTCAATCAGTTCGGCATCATCAGGCACTTCGACATAGTCGGAGCGAACGCGCTCGAACACGTCGCCGAACAGGTTGAGCTGGCGGTAGGTATCCGACGCGGCCGCATTGGCTGCACCGCTCAGCCGCAGAGGCAGATTGGAGGCCGTCGTAGCGACAATGGCGCCGACCAGGATACCGGTGCACAGCAGGGTAGCTTTCCGAATCATCCGCGTACCTTTTCTTCCTCCGTGCGGGCCCACCAGGGTGTGGGGTCGATCGCACTGCCATCTTTTCTGAATTCTACATACAGGACAGGACCTGCCGATCCCAAGGCAATCGTCGATGCGCTTGCCCAATGCGTGGAACCCATCACGCCCACCGGCTCTCCTGCCAGTACAAACTGCCCCGGTTCCACATCGATCCTGTCCATCCCAGCCAGGAGAACATGATAGCCATCGCCGGCATTCAGGATCAAGAGTTGGCCAAATGACCTAAAGGGACCCGAGTAGACCACCCAGCCATCTCCGGGCGCGGTAATGCGCGCGCCGGCACGGGTGGCAATGGACTGGCCTTCAGTCACTCCGCCAAAATCATCTGCCTGGCCGAAATCCTTCAGCAAGGTGCCGGAAACCGGGCGCGGAAGCTGGCCTTTTGTGTCGGCAAAGGCAACCGCAGGTGCAAGGCGACCGGGGTCGGCGAAGGGATCGGCGCTCCGTCGCCCGCTGGTCGGGCGCTGTTCTGTTGCCCGGGCTGCAGCTTCCGCAGCCTTGCGCGCAGAGGCGATTTCAACTTCAAGGCTCGCGATCAATTCCTTGAGAGATCCAGCCTTGCCGGCCAGTTCCTCGGCGCGCTTCTGTTCGCTCGTCAATACGCCGGCCGTCGCCTCGCGCTGCTGACGCTTGGCAGCAATCAACAGCTCAAGCCGGGATTGCTCCTCGACCAGCCGCGTCGAATCACCGACGAGCCGCTCCTTCTCGGAAACGATGGAAATCTTCAGGCGCGTCAGTTCCTCAAGATCCGAGGCGAGCGCTTCGGCTTCGATCCTGAGGTCAGGCATGACGGCGTTCAGCAGGATCGCCGAACGGACTGCGGCCAGCGCGTCGGCGGGGCGGACTGCCAGCGCCGGAGGCGGGCGTCTGCCAATGCGCTGCAGGGAGGCCAGCACTTCGGCCAGCGTGTCCCGCCGCTCCCAAAGGGAGACGCGCACCGCATCCTCGTTTTCCGCCAGTCGCTGCAAGCGCCGCTCCGTGTTGGCGAGATCCGCCTCTAGTCCCTTGATCTTGCCTGCCGTGCGCAGGACGGCAGCATTGATTTCGGCACTGTCGCGGTCAATCGCGGCGATTTCCTGGGCGATCTCGCGCTGACGGGCGGCAGACAGTTCAATATCGCGTGACAAGGTCGCAAGTTCGGCTTCCCGCTCGGCCTTGCGCTGGCGTGCCTCGATCTCGGCAGGTGTCATTCCCGGCTGCGCTTCCGTGGCCGTGGTAACGGGCTCAGTCGCCTGCGCCAGCCCACCGGTTGCAAGGAGGCAAGCTGCTCCCAGAAGCGCAGCAAGATGCCTTGCGCGGCTCCTCACATCGCCCTGCCGTTGTCCCTTGCCTAGCACCCGTTGCTTGTCCCGGCCTTGCGCCGACCGGACGATCCGTTCAGCGCACATCTCATCCCCAAAGCATCAGACGGGGGCGTTAAGGAAGTGTTTACCAAGGTAACCGCTGCGCAAACCTTTGCGCCATTTTCCCCGCAGAACTTTGATGCAGGGGAAATACGGCAGGATGCAGGCGGACCGCCTCCTACAAACGCCCAAAGCCGCTCGGGCTAATCTTGTACCCAGGACGCTGAGATGCTGACGCATCACGCCCTGAGAAGGCTTAGACGCCGCTCGGGCTGGTCTTGTGTTCAGGGCGCTGAGATGCTGACGCATCACGCCCTGATAAGGCTCAGGCGCCGCACGGGCTCAGTCAGACCCGATGATAGGGATGACCGGACTGGATGGTGAAGGCACGGTAGATCTGCTCGGCAATGAGAATGCGGACGATCTGGTGCGGCCAGGTCATGGCGCCAAGCGCCAGAACGACATCAGCGCGCTCACGGATGGCACTGCCGTGTCCGTCGGCGCCTCCAATGGCAAAGGCGATTTCCGGTGCGCCTTCGTCCATCCAGGTGCGAAGGCGGTCGGAAAGCGAGGGGCTGGTCATGGACTTGCCGGTCTCGTCCAGCACAACAAGCCTGGCGCGCGGCGACAGGGCCGCGAGCAGCGCGGTTGCCTCTTCGGACTTTCGGTCTTCAGGTCGCGCAGCGCGGCTTTCAGCGAGTTCGACCAGATCGACGGCGCTGACCCCGAGCCCCTTGCCCGTCTTGCGGGCGCGGTCGAGATAGCGGTCGAGGAGATCGCGGTCGGCACCCGCCTTCATGCGGCCGACTGCGGCAATCAGGTAACGCATGACAGATCAGCCTCCGGCGGGAACGTTCCCGCCGGTCCAGGGCAGCACAGCCGGCAAATCAGCCGACGTAGTGCGGCGTTTCAGTCGAATCTGCAGCCCACATCCGTTCCAGGTTGTAGAAGCCACGGACTTCCGGACGGAACACATGCACGATTACATCGCCGGCATCCACCAGCACCCAGTCACAATGCGACTGGCCTTCGGCGCGCGGGTTGCCGTAACCGGCTTCCTTCAGGTCGCGCAGCAGATGGTCAGCGATGGCGCCGACATGACGGTGCGAACGGCCGGACACGATCACCATGTAATCGGCCAAGGCGCTCTTGCCGGCAATGTTCAGGGAGACAACGTCTTCCGCCTTCGCGTCATCGAGACTGGCGAGGATCGTTTCAATCAGTGTGCCCTTGGCTTTGTCGCCGAGTGCGGACTGAAGAGGAGCGGTCGGAGCCTGCCCCTCGCTTTCAAAGGTCATGTTCAGGTGTTCTGCCTTTCAAAAACAGTTGTGGCGGATGCGCATGCCTTGCCGCCGTTCACCAACAGGGTGGCAGTGTTTCAGACCTTGCCTGCCACCTGCCATCAAGAATAGCTGCCGGGACCTTACAATTTCAAGACAGATGCCTTGCCATCGTTAACGCCGGTTTACGGCAACCATGCTGCTTGCGCCAGTCACCTTGCGCCAGTCACCGTTGCCCGGCTTCCCGCCGCAGGACCGTCGAGGACGTCGGGTCCAGTGGCGCATGCAGGAAAACCCAGGCCGGTGCCGGGCACCGCATCAACAGTCCAGCTTCGTTTTCCGGAACCCGGGCCCGACCGTAAACCTGAGCCATAGGGGCAAACAGCGGCGAAAGCGAGGCGCCCGGACGGTTTACCACCGCAATCGGCACGGTTTCGACAATATCGCGCCAACTTTGCCAGCGATGGAAGCCGGCAAGATTGTCCGCACCCATGATCCAGCAGAAGGACACACCCGGCCGGCGATGCAGGATGCCGGCCAGCGTACTGGCGGTATAGCTGGTCCCCAGCACCGCCTCATAGGCGGTCACTTTCATGCGCGGATGATCGGCAATCGCGGATACCATGGCGATGCGGCGCTCGAGAGGCGCCAGTCCGGAATGATCCTTCAGCGGATTTCCAGGCGTCACCAGCCACCAGACCTGATCCAGCCCCAACCGCTGCATCGCGGTTTGGGCGACGAGCCGGTGGCCAGAGTGGGGCGGATTGAAGGACCCGCCGAACAAGCCGATGCGATTGCCCGCTTCGGCATGAGGCAGGTTCATCCACGCAGGGTGGACCCTTGAAGGGCAGTTCAGCTCATGCATCGACGGGGTCATCCTTCCCGCGGGCCAGCCTCACGGCCGTGTCTGCCCCTCGCCGCGCACGCGGTACTTGAAACTGGTCAATTGTTCAACACCGACCGGTCCCCGAGCGTGCATACGTCCGGTCGCAATGCCAATCTCGCCGCCCATGCCGAATTCGCCGCCATCGGCAAACTGGGTCGAGGCATTGTGCAGGACGATGGCCGAATCCACTTCCGAGAGGAACCGCTCCGCTACCGCCGCATCCTCGGTGAGGATGCAGTCGGTGTGATGCGACCCGAAAGTCTCGATGTGGTCGATGGCCTCATCCAGACCACTGACAACACGGACCGACAGGATCTTGTCGAGATACTCGGTCGTCCAGTCCTCGTCGGTTGCCGGAATGGCCTGCGGACACAAGGCCTGAACTTCGGCATCGCCACGGATCTCGCAGCCCATGGCCGACAGTTCAGCCACAATGCCCGGCAGCAGGGCCGGCGCAATGGCGCGGTCAACGAGCAAGGTCTCCAGCGCGCCGCAGATCCCCGTCCGGCGCAGCTTGGAATTGATGATCACCGACTTTGCCGTCGCAGCATCAGCTGCGCGGTCGAGGAAGATGTGAACGATGCCTTCGAGATGCGCGAAGACCGGGACCCGGGCGTCACTCTGGACGCGGGCGACCAGGCTCTTGCCACCACGCGGCACGATGACATCGAGATTGCCGTTGAGGCCGGCCAGCATTTCGCCGACCGCAGCGCGATCCGCCACCGGCACGACCTGAATGGCGTCAACCGGCAAGCCGGCGGCCTGAAGCCCTGCCTGCAGCGCCGTGTGGATGGCCATGTTGGAATGCAGCGTGTCCGACCCGCCGCGCAGGATGACGGCATTGCCAGCCTTCAGGCACAGCGCGCCTGCATCGGCGGTCACGTTGGGGCGGCTCTCATAGATGACGCCGATAACGCCGAGCGGCGTGCGCACGCGCTCGATCTTCAGGCCGTTCGGGCGCTCCCAGGCGGCAATGGTGCTGCCGACCGGATCGGGCAGCGCTGCGATGTCTTCCAGTGCCCGGGCAATTGCCTCGATCCGCGCCTCGGTCAGGGTACCACGATCCAGAAAGGCCTCGGTCTGGCCGTTGGCACGCATGGCGTCCAGATCGCGCGCGTTGCCAGAAAGAATGTCCGGCGTCGCGGCGCGAAGCGCAGCGGCCATGGCGAGCAGCGCCTGGTTCTTGGTCTGCGCGGAGGCCAGCGCAAGGGCGCGGGCTGCGGCACGCGCCTTGCGGCCCATGGCCGCCATCAACGCAGCGACATCGTCGCCCTGGCCTGCTGCATCCTTGATCTTGTCCAGCATCGTCCCCATCCCAATCTGCCAGTCGGCGATCCGTCCGTTCAGTCTTCAGGCGCGCGGCCGGATGCGCCGCGATCCCTGCTTATCCCGCCCGCTCGAACGGAGCGTCATCCAGTGCCAGGTCATCGCGGTGGATCATCTCCGCCCGCCCGGGATACCCGACGATTGCCTCGATCTCGCGGCTGTTGCGGCCGGCAATCATGCGTGCCTCTGCCGCGTCATAGGCAATCAGCCCACGGCCCAGCACCCGGCCTTCCGGCGACAGGACCTTGACCGCGTCGCCGCGAGAGAAATTGCCCGCCACCGCGACCACACCGGCCGGCAGCAGGCTCTTGCCGGACTTCAACGCGGAGACTGCCCCGGCATCGAGGCGGATCTCGCCGCGCGGCTCCAGATGGCCGTTGATCCAGGCCTTGCGGGCCGTTGCCGGCGTAGAGGCCGCGAGGAACCACGTGCAGCGGGTGCCGTTGTCGATGGCCTTCAGCGGGTTCATCACCTTTCCCGACGCAATGGCCATGACCGTACCGGCGGCTGTTGCGATCTTGGCGGCGTCGATCTTGGTCTTCATGCCACCGCGCGAGAGTTCCGATCCGGCGCTGCCGGCCATCGCCTCGATTTCGGCCGTGATGCGTGGAACTTCCGGCAGGAACACAGCGTCCGGATTGGTCGCGGGCGGGGCCGTATAGAGGCCGTCGATATCCGACAGGAGCACGAGACAATCCGCGCTCATCATCGTGGCAACGCGCGCGGCAAGACGGTCGTTGTCGCCATAGCGGATTTCCGAGGTGGCGACGGTGTCATTCTCGTTGATGATCGGAACCGCGCCCATGCGCAGCAGCGTACCGATAGTGGCGCGGGCGTTGAGATAGCGGCGGCGCTCTTCCGTATCGCCGAGCGTCAGCAGGATCTGGCCCGCCTTCAGCCCCTTGCGCCCGAGACACTCGGCATAGGCCTGGGCCAGCGCAATCTGGCCGACGGCAGCCGAAGCCTGGCTTTCCTCCAGCTTCAGCGCTCCCTTCGGCAGGCCCAGGACGCCGCGACCGAGCGCAATCGAGCCGGACGAGACGACCAGAACCTCGCTGCCCTTTGCAACAAGGGCCGCGATATCCTCGACGATGGCCTCTAGCCAGGGCCGGCGCAACTCGCCCTTTTCGACCAGAAGCGCGGACCCGATCTTCACGACAATGCGCTTGTGATCGGCAAGCTGACGCAACTCGTTCACGGACGCCATCCCTCCTCAGGCCGCGCCGGAACCTCGTTGGCGGCCTCTTCCTTGTCCTTGTCAATGGCGCGGATGATCATCCGGAGCGCCGTCTCGACGTTCTCGCGGCTGGCGGAGGACAGGATCAGCGGCCGATGACCGCATGCAGCCTCCAGCGAGGCCAGCCGTTCTTCCCTCAGTTCCGGCGAGAGTGCATCTGCCTTGGACAGGGCGACAATCTCGGGCTTCTCGTCAAGCCCATTGCCATAGGCTTCCAGTTCGCCGCGAATGATCCGGTAGGCGTCGCCCGGGTCTTCCACACCTGATCCATCGACCAGATGCAGCAGCACGCGGGTGCGCTCGACATGGCCGAGGAACCGGTCGCCGAGGCCGACGCCTTCGTGGGCACCTTCAATCAGTCCCGGAATGTCGGCCAACACGAAGCCACGGCCGTCCAGTTCCACCACACCCAGATTTGGATGCAGCGTCGTGAAAGGATAGTCGGCGATCTTCGGCTTGGCGGAGGATACCGAGGCGAGGAACGTCGACTTGCCGGCATTCGGCAGGCCGACAAGACCGGCATCGGCGATCAGCTTCAGGCGCAGCCAGATCCATTTTTCCTGGCCTTCCAAGCCCGGGTTGGCATGGCGCGGGGCCTGATTGGTAGAAGACTTGAACTGGGCATTGCCGAAGCCGCCATTGCCGCCACGGATCAGCAGCAGCCGCTGGCCGACCTCGGTCATGTCGGCGATCAGGGTCTCGTTGTCTTCTTCCAGGATCTCGGTACCGACCGGAACGCGCAGCACGACATCCTTGCCCTTGGCGCCCGAGCGGTTGCGGCCCATGCCGTGAATGCCAGTACCGGCCTTGAAATGCTGCTGGTAGCGGTAGTCGATCAGCGTATTGAGGCCATCGACACATTCGACCCAGACGTCGCCGCCGCGTCCGCCGTCACCGCCATCGGGGCCGCCGAACTCGATGAACTTCTCGCGCCGGAACGAGACGGCACCGGCGCCGCCATTGCCGGCGCGCACATAGATCTTGGCCTGGTCGAGAAATTTCATCGTGTGTCCGTTCCCCTGGCGCCCTGCGCGTCAGGTGTTACTTGATCCCAGAAAGTCCGCGCGCTCAAGGCGCAAGCGGACGGCCGGCACGGCGGCGCAGCGCGACAGGCTGCTGCAGTCCTCCGAACCGATGATAGCAAAGCCCGCCTTGCGCAACAGCGCCACCGAAGCGGGGTTTTCCTGCATGACGGACGCTTCCACCGCCGCGACCTCGCGGGTGGCAAACAGCCAGCCGAGTGCGGCCAGCATTGCCTCGCCCATCAGTCCCTGTCCCCAATACGGGCGGCCAAGCCAATAGCCGATGACAGGTGTTTCATGCAATGCCCGGAAGGAAATCGCGCCCACAAGACCACCGTCATGGTCAATGGCGAAACCGATTTCCTCGATATCAGGCCAGCACGCCGCATTTGCCTCGGCGCTGCGCAGTTTTTCCAGCCCGTCCGCCCGGTCATAGGGGTGAGGCACGCGAGACAGCATCTTGGAGACTTCATAGTCACCGAGATACTCGGCCACCCGGTCGATGTCGGCGGCGGCCAGCGGCCGCAGGGCGAGCCGCCGGCTGTCGATACGGATCGTCATGCCGGCAGCCTCCGGTCCTCGAAGGACGCCCGGTCGAGGCGCACGACGATGTTGCGGACCTTGCGGTTCAGCGGCCGGGCAAAGCGCTCGGTCACCGCCGTCGGCAGGAAACCTAGCCGGCGAAGGACCGCGCGGGATGCTGCGTTTTCCTCATAGACCCGGGCCGCAACCGCTGCGCAACGGTGCGTCTCAAACGCCCATCCCAGTACCCGCTGTGCGGCTTCGGTCGTGTAGCCGAAGCCCTGAAATGGCCGGCCAAGCCAGTAGCCCAGCGTCGGACACTCCGCAGCTTCCGTGAGATCTCCGGGCGGATCGATCGCGATCAGACCGATGAACACGCCGCCCAGCGTGATGGCGAAGACCGCCGGGTCTTTCAGCGGATTGATCTTTTCCTGCCGGGCGATCAGTTGTTCCGCAGCCCCCTCCTCATAGGGCCAGGCAAAGCTGGTCATCCAGCGGGCAATCTCGAAGTCCTGACCGCCGAGGCGGGCAATCGCCTCGGCATCACTGGCCTCCAGCGGCCGCAGGACAAGACGGCGCGAACGCAAAACGGGAAGCGTCATGCCACCCTCCCCCAGTGCTTGAGCGCGCGCCAGACCGACCGCTCAAGCGCAAACCGTTCGATGGGAACCGAACCGCCGGCGCCGAGCGAGCGAGCCATGCTCTGGTCCCGGTACTGGAAGCCGCACTTCACCAGCACCCGCCGCGAGGCCGCGTTGGTGACCCGGCAGTCCGCCAGCAACTCACGCATCTCTCCCTGGGCAAACGCATGGTCGACGAGCATCTGCAGGGCTTCCGTCGCAAAGCCCTGGCCCCAGAAGGGCTCGCCCAGCCAGTAGCCGACCTGAACCGGACCGCCAGGCTCGAGCGCCGACCAGGTGGCCTGACCGATCAGCCGGCCGGTGGTGGCCATGCGGATGGCAAAGCTGGCATGGGTGGAATTGAGAACGGCGCTGCGCTGAACCATCCGCCGCGCGTCTTCCAGCGAGAACGGATGCGGCATGGTCGCCAGATGCGAGGCAATTTTTCGGTTGTTGGCGAGAAACACGATGTCTGCCAGATCGTCCGTTCGCGGCAGGTCGAGCCGCACGCGGACACCTTCCTGCGGCATCACGGCCGCACCGAGACAACTTTCGTCGAGATATCCTTCGCTTTCGAGAACCATGGCTTCCTCCGGTCAAAGTGAAATGAAAAAAGGGGAGATGGCGTCCCATCTCCCCTTTAACTTTGAACGGATCTTTCGAGCCGCCGGGTCGATTAGGACGCCGGCGATCGATGATGCACTCGGCGTTACTCCGCTGCTACCGCTACCGGCAGCACGTTGATGGTGGTTCGGCCGTTGGATTTCGGCTGGAATACAACTTTACCTTCGACGGTTGCGAAGATGGTGTGGTCCTTGCCCATGCCAACGCCGGTGCCCGGATGCCAGGTGGTGCCGCGCTGACGCGCGATAATGTTGCCCGGAATCACAGCTTCGCCGCCGAACTTCTTGATGCCCAGACGGCGGCCTGCGGAATCGCGGCCGTTACGGGACGAGCCACCTGCTTTTTTGTGTGCCATGACGAAACTCCTCGTCTTTGCTGTTCAGTTGGAACCGAAGTGGCGGCGATTACTCGCCAGCAGCTTCCTCGGCCTTTGCCTTCTTCGCCTTCTTCGCCGGCTTTGCGTCGCCGGTCACGATGCCAGTCACCTTCACGAGGGTGTAGGCCTGACGATGACCGTTGCGACGACGCGAGTTCTGGCGGCGGCGCTTCTTGAAAATGATGATCTTGCGGTTGCGGGCCTGATCGACCACTTCCGCAGTCACGGTGGCGCCGGCCACGAAGGGCGCGCCAACGGTGGTTTCCTCGCCATTACCGAGCATCAGGACCTCTTCAAAGGTCACGATGGAGCCGGCTTCGGCGTCGAGCTTTTCGACCTTCAGAAGGTCATCCTGGGCGACGGTGTACTGCTTACCGCCAGTCTTGATCACTGCGAACATGTCTCGCACGTCCTTTTTTTCGTTCTGATGACGTATCCGAAACCCTGGTCCGGCAGTCAGATATCCATCGACGCCGCAGCGCGACGCGTCCGGGACCTGATTTTCGGGAGCTTTCAGGCGCTGCCGATCCAGCGGCAGAAACCTCAAAGGCCAGAGTTGCGAACAGCCGACCGCCTGGGCACACGTCTCCCAGTCCATCGAGCGGTTGCTGTATACCCCCGGGAAGCCGCCGAAGTCAACGCGCTTTTGCCTTCGCCGCCAAAGAGTCCTGCAACGCTGATCGCCTGGCCAGACCCGCATATGGCCCGCCTTTACCTAAGCCGCCAGCAGCCGATCAACCTGCGGCCAGCGAGCAACCGGAAGGTCGACGAAAGGCCGGCCACGTGAATATTTCACGGAAAGGATCGGGGACCTGGCCGCCTTACACCGTGCCAAAAACATCCTGTCGGCAGAAAATACCGCGTTCGGCCAAGGCATTGCACCCACAACCCGGACGCCGAAACTTATCCCGCAAAATTCCGAAATTGCCTCTTGCGGGCCTGAAAGCCCTTGTCTATGTTCCGCGCCACTTGAGACCCATTCATCTTGAGTGCCGCGGAGAGGTGCCAGAGTGGTTGAATGGGACGGTCTCGAAAACCGTTGTGCGGGCAACCGTACCGTGGGTTCGAATCCCACCCTCTCCGCCATTATCTGTCTTTGCGCATCCGTCCGCGCCGACACCGCGCGTGGCTTAGGGTTTGAACGTTGTTCCTCACCCTCGGTCATTCTTTCTTCCTAGTTTTCCCAAACATCTGCGCGAGCAGCTCCTCGGAACGGCGAATGCCTTCAGGGGTGAGCGTGACGGACTTTGCGGTGTTGACCGGGTTCTCGATGAACCCTTGCTGATGCAAGCGGCTCAATGTGTCCCAGTCGAAGCTTTTCCAGGCACGATTGCCATCATGCAAGGTGAGGGACAACAGGCCAAGAACGGCCGCGTCTACCCTATCCTCGTCGAGTTCCATGGCAGTTTCTCCATCTGTCCGGTCCATCCGGTACCACTATTCGTCAATCCCCGGCCTGACCTGAGTGCTGCGATGCAGAAGCATCACCAACTGCGGGTTCAACCGCAAAAGGCTGGTTGAAACGCATGGCGACAGAGGCCTCAGCCTGCTGGCTTCCGCGAAAATTTAGCAAGTCCCGCACAACTTGACCGCATAGGAATTGCTGCTCACTTGAACGGCAGCACCCGCAAGGCCCATACTGAATCCATGTCGGTGTTGCCCGGTCCGCGCGGTTTGCGTCCGGCCTTGCACACGAGCTGTAAAAAATCAGCTGCCGAGTTTGTTCACCCCTGTCCAAATGGGCTTCTGAACCATGTCCGCCAGTCATCCCTTTGCCGCCTTCCGCCGGGAACCTGCTGACTTCCGTGACCATGTCACCGAACATGACCTGGTGCCGGGCGAACTCGGCGAGGGCCTGACAAATCATGAAGACTGGTTTGTCTGGCGGAGCGGACATGAAGTCCGGATTTATGACCGGATCTGCGACCACAACGGCGGCCGGCTGATCTTCAACAACAACCGCATTTCCTGCCCGATGCACGGCTGGAACCTGGATCCGGCAAGCGGCCGCTACCTGAATGTCGACTGTGCCAAAACTCCGGTGCTCGCCGCCAGAGTTGAGGACCCTCAGGCACCCTTGCGGTTCGAGCTGCGCAAACCGTCCCGGCAGCTGACGGGGTTTACGCGGTCCATTCCGGTCGAGGTCGAGTTTCTCAACCACGCCTGCCTGCTGATCCGCGCACCGGGGATCTGTTTTGCCACCGATCCCTGGCTCCTTGGCCCGGCCTTTTGCAATGGCTGGTGGCTGAGCCTGCCCTCCCCGGTCGATGCCCTGGAGCGGATCAACGCCTGCGACTTCCTGTTCATCTCGCACAATCACCCGGACCACCTGCACCGGGAGACGCTGGAACAGGTCAGGCGGGACATGCCGATCCTGACACCCGCGTTCAGTTCAGGGTCAACAGAACGCTATCTGCGCGATCTCGGCTTTGCCGATATCCGCACCGAAGGCTTCGATACCCGCCTTGTCGACGACGTCAATGAAGTGGCGCTCTCCATTCTCAAAAGCGGCGATTTCCGAGATGACAGTGGCCTGTTGCTGGAGATTGGCGGCTTTTCAGCCCTGCTTGCCGTGGATGCGAATTTCATCGATTTTCACCGGTTTCCGGAGGCGGTCACGCTCTATGCGTCGTCCTTTGCCAGCGGGGCCAGCGGCTTTCCGTTGTGTTTCGACAATTATAGCGACGAGGAAAAGCAGGGCATCGTCACGCGCAACCGGAACGTGGCCCGCTACAGCAACACGCAGATCCTGTCACGCATGCGCCCTCAGGCGTTCCTGCCCTATGCCGGTTTCTTCAGCGAGGCGGCCACGCGGGATGATTACATCCGGACAAACAACAGGAAGAACTCCGTTGCCAGCTACGCGGGGCCTTGCAGTGACAACGGCGTGGAGTTGCTCGACGTGACAAGCCGCAACAGGTTCCTGTTCGCGGGCAACATGCTCATCGAGCAGGGGAAGTTGGGCGTTGCCGAGATGCCGCCGGCTGATGTTGACACCTATCTGATGGCGGCTGCGGCCGACTACAGCGACCTCAGCCCGGACGAGGTCGAAACCTATTTCATGGAATCGGACTTCCGGCGCGCCCTCAACCTGTGCGTCCGGCTCACGGACGATGACTTCGAGGCCGGAGACGAGGCCTATTATTGCCGCTTCGGGCCAGAAGGGCCGGAACACGTCAAGGCACTCGACCGGCAAGGCTATGAGGCCCTGCTGGAACAACTTGACACCTATCTGTCGATCCGGATCCGCCGCGCCGAGTTTATCCGCGTGATCCGGCTCGGGTTGCCCTGGGAAGATCTGTCCATTGGCTTCCAATGCCGGGTCAAACGGCAGCCGAATGTCTATCATTCCGACTTCTGGTACCATTTCTCCAATGTCTATGTGAACGATCGGGTGCGCCGCGAGTCGCTGAACTGCGATGCCTGCCTGAGGCTGCAACACGAATTTGTGGTGTGAGCGAATGACCGATGATGCCAAGCAACTGGAATGGGACGATGCCTACCGCCGGGGCGACAACTTCCTGTTCTATCCCAATGAGGAGGTGCTGCGCTTCTTTGCCCGCCATGTTGCCAAGCGGACCGGTGTTTCCGAGGTGAGTTTTCGTGAGGGCTTCAGTTCCTCAAGCCGTGTGCTCGATTTCGGCTGCGGGATAGGGCGTCATGTGCGCTTCCTGCTTGACCTCGCGCTTGACGGCGTTGGCATCGACCTGTCGTCCGAAGCCATAGCGGTCGGCCGGCGCTGGCTGGTCGAGGCCGGCTATGGCGATGCGGCGGGACGCCTGACGGTCGGAGACGGGCGCGATTTGCCCTATCCTGCTGCCTCCTTTGATGTTGCCGTGGCGCATGGCGTTCTTGATTCGATGCCTTTCGATATCGCGCTTGCCTGTGTTGCCGATCTGGCCCGGGTGATCCGGCCCGGCGGTCTGTTCTACCTTGACCTGATCAGCGGCGATGACAGTGACTGTGAACCCGGCTTTTCAGGCGAACTGATCGTGGACAAGGCACATGAGCGTGGCACGATTCAAAGTTACTTTGACGAGGCGAAGCTCTGCCGGTTGCTGGACGGACGCTTTGCAATACGTGAGCTTGTTTTCGTGCGTCGGGCCGTCCTGACGACCTCAAGCCATGGCAGCCGATACCACGTCATTGCCGAGCGCCTGCCCGACTGAATACTCGAAGACTGGCCTGAGGGACTGGCCTGAGGGACTGGCCAGAAGGACAAAGGGCTCCAAACCCTGACCCGCTTTGCTGGTCATGCCAGACTGCATCATGCGCTGGCGTCAACCTCCACATGTTTCATGTACACCCTCGCAAAATGCGCAGGTTATTGCGGAGCAAGGCAAGCAGCGGCGATTGAGCCACGTAAGCACTGCACGCAAGGTCAGCGGTTGTGACCGAAACATCTGCCTGCAAACACATCCGAAAATCCTGCCTCGATGACGAGGCAGTCCGCAGAACTTGTCCGTCTAAGCATTCTCGCTAGGGTCCGCGCTTCCGGTTACCTGCGCAACCGGCGGGCGCTGTCATTTCAGCCAAGGGCTCGGCTCGGCATTATTCCCTATGCTTTGAAAAACTCACCATACGGCAGTCTTAACTTTTTTGCATCGCATCATTGGGGTCTGATTAAGAATTCAGAAACCATAATGATCATCGGATAATCATATTAAACTAGGATAACATACTTCAATTTACATAGACAATTTCTGCCTAGGCGAAATTTTCCTAGAGTTCCTTTTACTTTAACAGATCGATAACCTCGTTTATTGGATTCATTTTTACGTTTTGCGGCAAGTCTGCGTTAACGCTCAAGCCTTTCGGGCGGTATTGCGAAAGTTCCGCATCATGGATTTGTTCAAACGTTTGATCCCCTGGCTCCTGTCAGCTGGACTGGTCGCTTTTCTGGTCACGCTGCCGCTGGGAACCCAGTCCCAACTGGTGCTGGGTCTCGTGCTCATTGCAGCGTTGCTGGCGGTCTGGCGGGTCTGGCGCGGTGCGAACCAGCGCATGATGATGATGTCGATCGGCACGCTGCTGGTGTTGCGTTACCTGTACTGGCGCGCGACCAGCACGCTGCCATCAATGAGCGACATGGCGGATTTCATTCCGGGTATGATCCTGTTCGCCGCCGAGCTGTTCTGCATCGGCATGTTGTTCATCAGCTTGTTCGTCGTGGCCAGCCCGCTGGAGCGGGCACCGGCTCGGCGCCTTTCTGATGAGGAGTTGCCGACCGTCGACGTGTTCATTCCGACCTACAACGAGGATGTCCATCTCCTGTCGGCGACGCTGGCGGCAGCGCGGGCGCTCGACTATCCGGCCGACAAGCTGAAGGTCTATCTGCTGGATGACGGCGGCACGGACCAGAAATGCACCCAGGATAACGTGATCGAGGCGGCAGCGGCCCGTCGGCGGCGGGCCGAGCTGATGTCCCTGTGCGCCGACCTTGGCGCGACCTATCTCACCCGGCAGAAAAACCTGTCCGCCAAGGCCGGCAACCTCAACAACGGCCTCGCCCATTCGACGGGTGAACTGGTGGTCGTGTTCGATGCCGACCATGCCCCGGTGCAGGAGTTCCTGCGTGAGACCGTTGGCCATTTCCGCGAGGATCCACGCCTTTTTCTGGTCCAGACGCCGCATTTCTTCCTCAACCCGGATCCTGTCGAGAAGAACCTGTCGACCTGGTTGCGAATGCCATCCGAGAACGAGATGTTCTACTCAGTCATCCAGCGCGGCCTGGACCGCTGGAACGCTGCGTTCTTCTGCGGCTCCGCGGCTGTCCTGCGCCGGGCGGCTCTGGTGGAGGCCGGCGGTTTCTCCGGTGTTTCCATTACCGAAGATTGCGAGACGGCGCTTGAGCTGCATTCGCGCGGCTGGAACAGCCGTTATGTCGACCGGCCGATGATTGCCGGACTGCAACCTGAGACCTTCGCCTCGTTCATCGGCCAGCGCTCGCGCTGGTGCCGGGGCATGATGCAGATCCTGCTGCTGAAAACCCCCCTGCTGAAGCGCGGGCTCAGCCTGCCGCAGCGCGTCTGCTACCTGTCCTCGGCGCTGTTCTGGGCCTTCCCCTTCCCGCGCCTGACCTTCCTCGTGGCCCCGCTCCTGTTCATCTTCTTCGACCTGAAGATCTTCATCGCCAATGGCCAGGAATTTGTCGCCTATGCGGTGACCTACCTGATCGCCAACATGATCCTGCAAAATTATCTGTACGGACGGGTGCGCTGGCCCTGGGTGTCAGAACTCTACGAGTACATCCAGTCGTTCTATCTGGCGCCTGCCATGTTGTCGGTATTGCTCAATCCGAAGAAGCCGAGCTTCAACGTGACGGAAAAGGGCGTGACCACGAACCGGGACTTCCTGTCGTCGCTCGCCACGCCCTATTTTGTCAGCTTTGCGGTGCTTGTGATCGCCATGGCCTTTGCGGGATGGCGCTATGCAACGCAGACGCTCGACAATGATCTGCTGGTCGTGGTCTGCATCTGGAACGCCATCAATCTCGCCCTTGCGGCGGTCTCGCTGGGCGTTGTCTCCGAACGGTCCGAGCGGCGGCGCAACCAGCGCCTTGCCGTCCACAGGACAGGACGGCTGGACCTGCCCGGCGGCAGTCTGGCGGTGCATATCCAGGATGCCTCGACGACGGGCGCGCGGGTCAAGCTGCTGACGCCGGGGGTTGATCTTCCGGCCGGCGAGGGCCTTCTGGTCGGCCGGCTGCATGTGGAGACGCTGGATGGCCAGAGCGTGACAGGCGGCATCCCCGTCGCCGTCCGCCGCACCATTGCCGAACCGGACAGCCTCGCGGTCGGCCTGCAGTACCTGAAGCCGGCGCCGCATCACTACACCATCATCGCCGAGCTGATGTATGGCCAGGGCAAGCCCCTATCGGATTTCTGGAACCTGCGCCGTGCCGGCAAAGGCGTCCTGCGCGGCACCTTGATGTTCCTGCGCATGTCGCTGGGCCAGACAATCCGCGGACTGCAGTTCGGATGGCTGGCAATGAACCGCACCGAAACGGCGGCAGCTGAACCGCCTGCGTCGCCGCCGCGCGGTGCCGAAGGCGGGGGCAAGGTTGCCGCATTCAAGACGGTGGAGGGATAACATGTTGACCTCCCTTGAGTTTCAATCCTTGCGGACCGGGCTGCTGCTGACGTTGCTTCTGCTCGGCAACACCGCCTTCCCCTTATCGGTGAACCCGGCGCTGGCCGAGGAGACTGCTCCCGGTGTTTCGGCACCAGACCGGACCTTGCGGACGTTGCCAGCGCTGGCAGCGGGCTTGCGGCTGGCTGGCGAAAGCGATCACCGGGAATGGCCGGTGTATCTGACGCGCAAGCAGGCCGGACAGGGTGCCGTATTTGAGCTGGCGCTGACATCGGCGGTTTCGGTGATGCCGGAAGGCTCCAGCCTGAGCCTGATGGTCAATGGTCAGACATTGGCCGAACGAGAGATCCACGCCTTCGGACAGCCGCAGAAATTGCTGTTCGACCTGCCGGCGGGCGTACTTCAGCCCGGGCTGAACGCAGTCCGGCTCTCCGTCAGCCAGCGGCACCGGGTCGCCTGTGACTCGGCGGCGACCTACGAGCTGTGGAGTGATATCGATCCGGCACGGACCGGCCTGAGGTTTCCAGACAACGCGCTCGGGCTTGAAAGCCTGTCCGATCTGGCAGCGATCGCCCCGGATGGGCGCGGCGCACACCGTCTGCGGATCGTGCTGGCGGATGTCAGCGACATGAAGGCCCTGTCGCGTGCGGTTGCCGTCCTGACCCGAATCGCCCGGGAGACCGGCATCACGCACCCGATCGTCGAGGTGACCGGAAGCGCACAACACAGCGACGGCCTGACCCTGATCATGGGAACGCCGGACGAATTGCGCGCCCTGGCCAGCCCCGCCATGCCGCAACCCGGCAACCTGACCCTTGTGGAGAACGGGAGTGGCGTTACCCTCGTTGCTGCGGAACTGGATGAGGCGGGTCTCGATAGCCTTGCCCAGCGGATCGGCAGCGGTGATCTGTCGGTTGCCGCAAGGACCGGAACGCCGGATGGACTTGCCGCCCTGCGACGGCTGCGTGCAGCAGCAGTCGAACCCGGCTCCACTTTGACGCTTGCCGATCTCGGAGCTCGCACCAGCGAGTTCAACGGTCGCCTGCAACGCACCCGTTTCGACCTGCGGCTGCCTGACGATTTCTTTCCGGCAGAGACCGGCAGCATCAGCCTGTCCCTGGCCGGTGGCTATGCCGCAAACCTGGAGCAGACGAGCCAGATCGTTGTCCGGGTGAACGGAAAAGTAGCAGCCGGTTTGCCTTTGGCAGATCCGCAAGGTGACGTGTTCTCGGACAAGGTGCTGCGGCTGTCCCTGAAGGCTTTCCGGCCCGGGCTCAACACGGTGGAAATGACCACGCAGACCGACACGCAGGCAGACCGGCACTGTGACACGCTGGCTGCACTACAGGATCCGCCGCGCTTCCTGCTGGTCGAGGAAACACGGCTCGACATTCCTTCCTATCCGCGCCTGCTGGGCCTGCCCTCGCTCAACGCCAGCTTTGGCGGCGGACTTGCCCGGCAAGCCAAAGGCAATGTTCCAATCTATGTCCCATTCGCGACACCGGACATGCTGTCCGCTGCCGCAACGTTTGCGGTCCGTCTGGGCATCGACATGGACAGTACGGCAAAGGCCACGCTGAAGATCGGTCGTCCTGCAGTGACCGATGAGGCAGCTGTCCTGATCGGCGCGTTCGGCGACCTGTCGCCGGCAGCGCTCGCCGCAGCCGGGCTTGATGCCGAGCAGTTGCGCGCTGCCTGGTCCGGCCAGGGCATCGATGGTGCCGCGCCACAGATGGTCAATGCCACCAATCCGCTGCAGCGCAGGGTCGTTTCCCTGCAGTCGATCAGCCGCAATGAACCCGTGATGACCGGCTCGATCCGATCACCGCAGGATCCCGTGCTTCAGATCATGCCGGGAGCGACCCGCCCGGGCCCTGAAGGGTTCCCCCTGCCGCAAAGCCCGTCAGGGACCGAGGTAATGCGGCGGTGGGAACAGCAGCAGCAGGGCCGCGACCCGTTGCGCAACACGCTGTCTAAGGTGGAAACCGCCGTTTCCAGCCTGTTCTTCGCCCCGCACATCCAGCGCAGGGACCTGGCGCCGGGAACAACGCTCGTCCTTGCGCAGGGTTATCCGGGAGCCGGCAACGACAGTTTCTGGACCGTCGTGACAGCACCCAGCACGACGGCGCTGGCCATTGCGGTCGAGGATATCGTGGCGCCGCAGAACTGGCGCCAGCTGGTGGGCGAGGAGGCCCGCTATGACATGCAGAGCGGCATCATCGAGGCCGAGGACAGCGCACCGCATTTTCACGTCGTCACCCAGCCAGGATCACTCTCGAACTGGCGGCTGGTGGCGGCCGGCTGGCTGTCGGGCAACCCGCTGATCTATGCCGGCCTGCTGCTGGTCGCGGCACTCCTGCTGGCCGTGACGACCGGCCGCGCCGTGCGTTACGACGGCAAGGGGACCGTCTGATGCGCAAGATGCTTCTTGGGGTCGCGGTTGCCGCGCTTGCCGTTGCAGCTATTGCCACTTGGTGGCTTGGCAGCGGGCCGGAGAAAAAGGCTGAGGTTACAGCCATGGACATGGCATATCCACGCCAGACAGAGCGGGGCACGGCGCCAGTCTCCGCCACCTTGAAGATCCTGCCCCGCCCCTTGCCCGGCAGCCTCGAAGCGCCGGAACTTTGGGCCGACTACAAGCGCCGCTTCGTTTCACCGCAGGGCCGTGTGATCGATACGGCCAATGGCGGGATCAGCCATTCCGAGAGCCAGGGCTACGGGCTGTTGCTGGCGGTCGCTGCGGATGACCGGCCGGCCTTTGACCTGATCCGGAGCTGGACCGTCGCCAATCTCGACGTGCGCGACGACGGGCTGGCCGCCTGGCGCTGGGAACCGCAGCCACCTCATGTGCGCGATACCAACAACGCCACCGATGGCGATCTGCTGATTGCCTGGGGCCTGGCCGAGGCGGGACGACACTGGAATGACGCGGCCCTGAGGTCCGAGGCTGTTGCCCGCGTTGGATCCCTGCGCCGCCTCGCGATAAAGGACGGATCGGACCGGCCGATGCTGTTGCCGGGTGCGAACGGGTTTTCCGCCGACGAGCGACCGGATGGGCCAGTGGTCAATCCTTCCTACTGGGTTTTTCCGGCTTTTCCCGTGCTTGCAGCCCTGGACGGGGGACCAGACCGGGCAATCGATTGGTCAGGCCTGCGCGAGAGCGGCCTCGCGCTGTTGGCAAACAGCCGGTTCGGCCGACAGGACCTGCCTGCCGAGTGGGTGGCGCTGGGAGAGGGCACACCGCGTCCAGCCGAGGGGTTTCCGCCTCTTTTCGGCTACAATGCGGTGCGCATTCCGCTCTATCTGGCCTGGGCAGGCCCGAGCGAGCGTCAGCAACTGGCGCCTTTTGCTGCGGCCTGGAGCCAGCGCACGCCTGAAGTCGTCGATCTCGTCACCGGGCAGGCCGGCGACCGCCTGGTGGATCGCGGCTATCGCGCCATTGCCGATCTCGTCAGCTGCGCCATGGACGGTACGCCGATGCCGAAAGACGTGCTGCGGCCGTCGGACGAACCTTATTACCCCGCCACCTTGAGAGCGCTCGCCCTCATTGCCGTCAAGCAGAGGTATCCCGAATGCTGGTGAGATCCCGTTTTCTTTTGAGCGCCGCAGTCCTGTTGCAAATCTCGGTCGGAATGAGCATATCCCCGCGTGCCCAGAGCCTTGCGAGCGCGCCGGAAACCCTGCCCGATCCGACGCTGGCGGCAGCCGCCCTGCCCGCCGTGGACGAGAGCGCGCTGCGCTATTACGCCGCCCAGAACAACAGGGAACGGGTCGAGGCGGAGATCCGCCGGCTGCGCACGCTGCATCCAGGCTGGAGTGCGCCGACCGATCTTTACACCGGCGCAAACCGGGCCAACCCGCATCAGGACCTGTGGGACCTGTTCGCACAGGACCAGCTGGACATGCTGCGGGCCGAAATCGCCCGCCGCCAGGCCAGCGACGCCGGTTGGCAACCGCCGGCGGAACTGATTGAAAAGATTGCGCGCAAGGAGACCCGCCTGCGCCTGATCCAGGCTTCGGATGCCCAGCGTCCGGCCGAAGTCATCGCCGCAGTCGAGACCGATCCGATGCTGCTCAGCGTCGCGGACCTCGACGTGCTCTGGCGGGTGGCGGAGGCCTATGCGGTCTCCGGCGCGACGGCGGAAGCCTATGACCTGTACCAGTTGCCCCTGCGGGCCGGCGATGTCAGTGCCGACCACAAGCGAGCCAGCGTGCAAAAGGCGGTCGCAAGTTTGCCGCTAAGCGAGGCGGTCCGGCTGCTGGAAGGGTTGCAGGCGTCAGCGGGCACACCGGGTCTGCGGCTGGAGGATGTCGAAATCGATCTCGCCCGGCGTTGGGCCTCGGATTATCTTGAGCTTCGACAGGATGTGGCACCGCCGGAGCGGCAAGTGGCTGTGCTGGTACATGCAGTGGACACTGGCCCGGACATGACCAACACGCGCCTGCTTGGCTGGCTGGCCCGCCGCGCCGGGCGCCACGCCGAGGCCCTCGCGCTGTTCGAGCGGGCACAAGCAGCGGTTAGCGGACCTGCCGCAGACGACGTGGCCCTTGGCCGGGCGTTGTCACTAGCCGGCCTTGGGCGCGGCGCGGAAGCCGAACAGATCGCCCGCAGCAACCGGCAGGCCCTGCCGGCCCTGGAAGACCTGTTCATCGGACTGGTGGCGGAGGACCTGGCATCGGCGAGCCCCCGCCCCTCCGACACCGGACGTCTGGAGGACTTTGCCGAAGCCGTGCGAAACCGCCAGTCCGTCGCCGGCGCCTCGGCGCTGGCCTGGTATGCCTTTTCGCTGAAGCAGCATCAGGCCGCAGCGGCCTGGTTCGAGACGGCCCTGCAGTGGGGCGGTGACGACAAGGCAGCGGAAGGGCATGTCCTCGCCACGCTCGGCCTTGGCGACCTCAAGACGGCGCAGGCCTTGCTGACCGGCTATGCGCCACGCTACCCGCATCTGGCAAGCCTGTCGCTCGCCGGGCCAGGACAGCAAAAGCCGGGCAAATCCGGAGGCTCCGGTGTCCTTGCGCGTGCCGAAAAGGCTCGCAAGGCCAAAGATCCCGCTGCCTGCCTCAAGCTCGTTGAAACCGCTGCCGGGGCCGAAGCTGCCTTGATGCGGGGCTGGTGCCTCATGGACCTGAACCGCCCCGAAGAAGCAGCGCTGGCCTTTAATGCAGCCATGTCCGGCCCGGGCAAGGTGTCGCGCGATGCAGCCTATGGCAAGTCGCTGGCAATGCTGCGGGTTGGTCGTTCGTTCGATGCGGTGGCGGCGGCGCAGAGCGTGTCCCAGCCACAGGAGCGCAGGCAGGAGATCGCCAGCGCCGCACTGGCCCAGGCCGCTGCAAGTGCATTTGATGCGGGCAACTACGCCAGTACACTCGCCGCGCTCGACCGGCGCCGCCTGCTGGTGCCCGAGCCGCGCGACCTGATGCTGCTGCGCGGCTGGGCCCTGATCCACACCGGCCAGAAGACCGCCGCCCGCCAGGTCTTCACCCTGCTCGACCGGCAGCTCTCATCGCGTGAGACGCGGGCCGGGCTACAGGAACTGGATCCCATCCTGATCGTGGACAGCGAATGATGACGAAAGCCGGAAACGCCCTCCGTTTCGCGCTGTCACTTGCCGTGCTTGGCTCGGCCGGCTGCGCGCAAGTGCCTTCAACTGTGACGGCCTATCATGACGCGGCCCTGTCCGCCTTGACCGACACCGCGCCGCGCGATGTGGGCACCGCAATGGCGTTGGCACGCCTGCCAGAGGCCGCCGGTCAGGTGATCGCGGTGACGCAGAGCCGCTCCGGCGGCATCGAGCGGCAGCGCATCACGCTCGCCGGAGACACCGGCAGCCGGGGTGAAAATGCCATCGAAATCCGGCTTGTGCCCGGGAAATCACAGCCCGCGCCCTCGGCCGCGACGCTGCAGGCGGAAATGGCAGCAGCCTTTCCGGGCCGCACGTTGCGCCTGTCCACGCGCTTGCCCGTCAACGCCTATGGCCCCTTCGGCATCGCCAGCGACAATTCCGGCTGCAACTACCTTTGGCAGGATGTCCAGCGCAGCTCGGACGAGGCGTCCTTCTTCCAGCCGAGCAAGACCGGGTTGGCCGAGATCCGGGTCCGGCTGTGCCGGTCAGGCCTCACGGAAACGGTTGCTGTGGACCTGATGCAGCGGCTGCAGCTTGCCGTGCCGGGCATCTCGTCCGCCAACCTGCTGTCGAGCCTGCAGTCGCCGGGCATGGGCCTGTCTCCCGCCCTCGCCAGTGTGGATACCTTGCTCGCTGCGCCGAACCAACCGGACACGGGCAAAACGCCGGCCCGGCGCACGCGACCGGCCCCAACCACGCCAACGGCACAAGGTAACCTGTCGCCAGTGCTGTCTCCGGTTTCGGTGCAGGTGCCAGCTCTTGCACCGGTTGTGGCCACAGTGTCTCCGGCGCCCGTCACCGTTCCCCTTCCAGCGAAGGTGACCCCGGAAACACTGCCGAAGACGGTCGTGCAGCCGGTCGTTGCCACGGTTCCGCTGCCTGGACCGACTGTCGCGGCACAGGCTTCAACGCGTTCCTTCGTGCGACCTATTCCGCTGCCTTGATGTTCAGTGCTGGCTGGCGGGCAAATGCACCACCAGTCCGTCCTGCGCCGCGGTGAGCTTCACCTGGCAGGACAGACGGCTTTCGGGACGCGGGTCGATCACACATTCGATCATCGCCGTTTCCGCCTCATCAGCCGGCGGCAGCAAGGCGAGCTGGCTGGCCTCGATGTAGCAGTGGCAGGTTCCACAGGCACAAGCGCCGCCGCATTCCGCCGCGATTTCCTCTATGCCATGCGCCACGGCAGCGGCCATCAGCGTCTGGCCTTCCGTGGCCTCGACGTCCAGCTGCGTGCCGTCGGCGGAAATGAATGTGATGCGGGGCATGGGTCTCTGGCTCCGTTTTCCGGGGTCTGATGGCTGTTTGCTTGCGAAACTGTACGCGGCAGGCGGTCCGGAGATCACCTGCCGCGCGCAAAGGGGCAAAAGAGGTCGAGGCGGTCAGGTGGGGTGACGCCTTTGGCACCGGGGGAGGCCGCTGTCCTTGTTTCCTCTCCGGTCCCGATCAGGATCTTGTTTTGCTGGCCGATCTCATGCCGGCACCAGCCGCAGGTCGAGCCGCTTCGGCCCGCGCACCGACAGGCCGCGCTTGTAGGTAACAGCCGGATCGGCCAGCTCGATCGCGCGGGTGCGGGCCAGCAGCGAGCCGAAGATGATTTCCATGTCGAGGCGGGCGAGGTGATTGCCGAGACAGAAATGCGCCCCGCCGCCAAAGGCAAGGTGCCGGTTCGGCTTGCGTCCCACATCAAAGCGGTCCGCGGCCTCGAAGGCGGAAGGGTCGCGGTTGGCGGCGCCGTAAAGGAGGCCGAACTTGGTGCCGCGCGGATAGGGCGTGCCGGCGATGGTCACATCCTCGGTGGCGTAGCGATGGAAGAACGGCAGCGGCGATTCGTAGCGGAACATCTCCTGCACCGCGGTCGGCAGCAGCGCCGGGTCGGCCTTCAGCCGGGCCGCCTGATCCGGGAACTTCAAAAGGCAATGCATGCCCGATCCCAGAACATCAATCGTCGACCCGTGGCCGGCCATCAGGATCAGCATGCAGGTGGAGATGAACTCGTCCTCGCTGAACTGGCCGGCGGCCTCGGCCTTGATCAGCTCGGAGATGAGGTCCGCGCGCAGGGCTTTCAGCCGGTCCGCCTTCAGCGCGGACAGATACTCATAGAACTCCGTCGTCGCGGTCTCGGCGATCTGCTTGCGCGCGTCCGAGCGGTCGATGTCGAAGAACTGGACGATGTTTTCCGACCAGATGCGCAGCTTCGGGCAATCCTCGTCCGGCACGCCAATGAGGCGGCCGATGATATGGCCGGGCACTTCGGCAGCCAGATCCTCGACGAAGTCAATGTCGCGCTGGTCGAGAAGCCGGTCGAGGAGGCGCGTCACATAGGCCTGGATGTCATCGCGGAGCCTTGCCACCATCGCCGGCGTGAACAGGCGGAACACCGCCTTGCGCAGGCGGTCGTGCACCTCGCCGTCGCTGTCCAGCAGGCTGAATTGCACGAAGCGGGAGTGATGCGGCATGTCATGCCAGTTGGCCGCGCGCTGCTGTGCCACGATCTCCTCCGGCGGCACCAGCCCGTCCAGCGAGCGCACCATCGTCTTGTCCATCACAATGGCCGAGACGTCCTCGAAACGGGAGGCGAGGTGGATGTCGAAATCCGCGAAGTAAGTCAAGCCATCCCGCGCGCGCAGCCTGGCATAGGCGGCATAGGGATCGGCGGCGAAGGCCGGATCCAGCGGTGCGAAGTTGAACCCCTCTTCCGATGCCTCGGCGGGTGCGGTGAGATGCGGCATGATCGAACTCTCCCTCGATTGGCAAAAGATAGCGTCCGCTTCCATGAGGGAAAATGCAGTCCTCTCGCATAAACTGGACAAAACTCGCATCTTCTCACATTGTGCCGGCCATGGTGAACACGCAGCCGGAACAGACCACCGAGGAAATTATCTTCCATACCCCGGGCAGACTGGCCGGTGCCCTGCCTTATGCGTTGCAGGTCGCCGGGCTCGGCATCGCGTACCCGGCGCAAGAGCCCGTGCGCAAGCGCTACCACGACCACGTGCTGCTCTTTGCACTTGCGGGCCAGGGCCGTGTCGAGATCGGCGGCGCGGTGCATGTGGTCGAGCCGGGCGAGGTGCTCTGGCTGGACACCTCGCGTCCCTATGCGCATGGGGCTGCAGGGGCGGCGTCCTGGCGCTATCTCTGGATGGGCCTGCGCGGAACCGGGCTCGACGGGCTGCATGGCCTTCTGGATGTAAGCCGGCAGCCGCTGTTCCGGCCCGAGCCCGCGCATGACCTGGAGACCGTGTTCCGGGAGGTCTGCGCGCTGGCCGGGAACCCCGCGCCGGAGGCCGATGCCCGCGCCAATGCTGCGGTGGCCGCGATCCTCGCCGTGCTGGCGGGCGCGCGGGACGGCGGCCTGTCCGGGCTGCAGCACAGCCCTCAGATGGCGCGGATTGCCGAGCTGCTGCGGCAGGATCTCGCCCGGGCCTGGACCATCGAGGATCTTGCGCGCCTCGCCGGTCTCAGCGCCTCGCAGCTGTTCCGGGCGTTCAAGGCGGCCAGCGGCAGCACGCCGATGAGCTACCTGCGCCAGGAGCGGATTGCCGAGGCAAGGTGCCTGCTGACGGCAACGAACGATCCGGTGGCCGTGATCGCGCGGCGCTGCGGCTATGCCGATCCCTATCACTTTTCGCGCGACTTCCGCCGGCTCACCGGCACGACACCGACGCTCCTGCGGCGCAGCACCGGCTTCTGAGCCTCACATCACCGCACCGACCTGCCAGGGCACGAATTCGTTGTCGCCAAGGCCCAGCGCTTCAGATTTCGATTGTGCCCCGGAGGCAACCGCGAGGAGGAGTTCGAGGATTTGCAGCCCCTTGTCAGACAGAGGAACACTCTCGCTCAGCACATCGCCGCAGTTCAGGTCCATGTCCTCAGGCATGGACGCGAACAGGGCATCGTTGGTGGCCAGTTTCACGGTCGGGGCCGGCTTGGAGCCAAAGGCGGAGCCGCGCCCGGTGGTGAAGACCACGATCTGGGCCCCGCCGGCAATCTGCCCCGTTGCCGAGACAGGATCGTAACCGGGCGTGTCCATGAACACGAGGCCCGGCGCCGTCACCTGCTCGGCGTAATCGTAGAAGGCGGTGAGCGGCGTCGAGCCCCCCTTGGCAACGGCGCCGAGAGATTTTTCCAGAATAGTGGTGAGGCCGCCGGCCTTGTTGCCAGGACTGGGGTTGTTGTCCATGCTGCCGCCGTTCATCGCGGTGTAGCGCTCCCACCAGCCGAGACAGGCGATCAGCCGGTCGGCAACCTGCTGGTTCACCGCCCGGCGCAGCAGCAGCTGTTCGGCACCATATATCTCGGGGGTTTCAGACAGGATCACGGTAGCGCCGAGCCCCACCAGAAGATCGCAAGCCGCGCCCAGCGCCGGATTGGCGGTGATGCCCGACAGGCCGTCCGAACCGCCGCATTGCAGCGCGACCTTCAGCGCCGACACCGGCACCGGCTCGCGGTGGACTTCGTTCACGGCGGGCAGAATCTCCAGCACCTTGGCCTTGATCGCGGCAATCGTCTGGCGTGTGCCGCCGCTGTCCTGAATTGTCAGGCCGTGGAAGTGGTCTGCGCCGGCCGCACCAAACACCGACTTCATGCGGGCGATCTGCATGACCTCGCAGCCGAGCCCGACAAACACGGCCGCCCCGACATTGGGATGTGTGGCATGCCCCCACAGAACCCGCTGAAGAATATCGAAGCCACGCCCCTCGCTGGCCATGCCGCAACCGGACCCGTGCGCGAAGGCGACAATCCCGTCGACGTTGGGATAGTTGGCCAGCACGCCGGAGGTTTCCAGCTCAAAGGCGGCACGACGGATGACGGTGGCCGAACAGTTGACCGTGGCACAGAGCGCTATGAAGTTACGGGTGCCGATCCGGCCGTCGGCACGGCGGTAGCCGGCAAAATGACGGGGTGCAATGTCTGGTATCGCAGCCGCGGCCCGAGCAAGATCGTCGCCGATCGTATAGGCGCGGTCATGCTCGCTGAAGGCGCAGTTGTGGGTATGGACATGTTCACCGGCAGCGATGTCCATCTTCGCGGTGCCGATGATCTGGCCGAACTTGAGGATAGAAGCGCCATGCGGGATCGGGCGCAACGCGATCTTGTGCCCGGCGGACAGCGGCTGCGGCAACGGCCGCCCGAACCCGAGCGGATCACCGCCGCCGGCCACCCGCTCCCGCAGGATTGCAACGTTATCCGCCTCATGCAGGATGATCGCGGCGGGGCCCGACCGGTCAGCGTGCAAGCCACCCTCCATCCACGTTGAGGACCGCGCCATGAATATAGCTGGAAGCGGGTGAGGCGAGGAACACCGCTGCCTCACCAATGTCCGAGGCCCGGCCCCAGCGTCCGGCGGGGATCCGCTCCAGGATGGCACGGTTGCGATCCGGGTCGTCGCGCAGGGCCTCGGTGTTGTTGGTCTCGATATAGCCCGGCGCGATGGCATTGACGTTGATGCCCCGCGCCGCCCATTCATTGGCCATCAGTTTGGTGAGGCCTGCAACGCCATGCTTCGACGCCGTATAGGAAGGCACGCGGATACCACCCTGGAACGACAGCAGCGAGGCGATGTTGATCACCTTGCCCACGCCTCCCCGTGCGAAGGCCGACCGGGCAAAGGCCTGACTTGTGAAAAAGACGGCCTTCAGGTTGATGTCCATGACGGCGTCCCAGTCACTTTCGGAGAAATCAACCGTGTCGGCGCGGCGAATGATGCCGGCATTGTTGACCAGAATGTCCACGGGCTCGGCATCGAAGACATCCTTTGCTGCCAGCGGGTCGGACAGGTCCAGCTTCAGGTCGCGTGCGTGGCCGATGAGGGCTACGGTTTCCGCAGAGGAACTGCGTCCGGCGCAAATGACCTCTGCGCCCGCCCGGCCGAGAGCGATGGCAATCGCCTGGCCGATGCCGGTGTTGGCACCCGTGACCAGCGCGACCCGCCCCTCCAGCGAGAACGGGTTCACCGCAGGTCCTCCATCGCCACCATTTCAACGTCCTTGTAATCGACATTGTCGCCGGCCATGGCCCAGATGAAGGTGTAGCTGCCGGTGCCTGCGCCGCAATGGATCGACCAGGGCGGCGAGACCACCGCATCCTCGTTCTGCATCACCAGGTGACGGGTTTCATCCGGACGGCCCATGAAGTGGAACACGCGCTGCTCCGGCTTCATGTTGAAGTAGAGATAGGCCTCCATGCGCCGGTCATGCAGATGGGCAGGCATGGTGTTCCAGACCGAACCATTGTGCAGTTTGGTGTAGCCGACAACGAGCTGGCAGGACGTCATCACGGCGGGATGCACGAACTGGTAGATGGTGCGGTCATTCGAGGTCTCGCCGGAGCCCAGCTTGACGACAGCGGCCTCCTCAAGGCGGATCAAACGTGCCGGATGAACGCTGTGGGCAGGGGCGGACAGGATGTAGAAGCGCCCCTCACCCGCAAATGTCACCGGACCTGAACCAAGCGGCAGGTAGAGCACGTCGCCACGCTCGAGCGTATGTGTCTGCCCACCGGCAGAAACGGTACCGGTCGCGCCGACATTCACGACGGCCATTTCGCGGCGATCAAGAATGCTTGCGGTGCCGCATTCCTTGACATGATCCAGCGTCAGCGGCGCACCGGCCGGGACCGCACCCCCGACGATCATGCGGTCATAGTGCGTATAGACAAGGCGGATCTCGCCAACACGGAACAGCTCGCCCAGATGAAAATTCTTGCGCAGTTCGGCGGTGCCCATCCGCTTGGCAGCTTCCGGGTCGATGGCGTGGCGGGTTTCAACGGTCAGCATGGCGGTGTCCTTGAAGTCGGATGAGTCAAAGAAAATCGTCCCGGCGCGGGGTGAACGTGTCGATCAGCCTACCAGGAGCGAGGCAGACGCAGCCGTGCATGGCGAGGGACGGAATGACGAAGCTGTCTCCAGGGCCAACCTCGACGGCCTCCCCGGCCACGGAGAAGCGGAAGCGTCCGCTTTCCACGTAAGTCGACTGGATGTGCGGGTGGTTGTGCAACTTGCCCTCCGCCCCGGCATGGGCAAAGCGAAACGCCACGACCATGAGGTCCGGGCATTCGGAGAGCACCTGGCGCGTCACGCCAGGATCCGTTGCAACGACGGGAAAGCTCTTCAGCATCGGGGGCCTCATCGGAACAGGGAAGGGAGCCACAAGGACAGGGCGGGGATATAGGTCACCAGCAAAAGCGCCGCGAAAGCCGCACCGTAGAAGGGCCAGATCGTCTTCACCGCCTCCCAGACCGTTATGCGCCCGACGGCGCAGCCGACGAACAGCACCGAGCCGACGGGCGGCGTACACAGACCGATGCCCAGATTGAGGATCAGGATCACGCCGAAATGCACCGGATCGACCCCATAGGCCGCAGCGACTGGCAGGAAGATCGGCGTCGTGATGACGATCAGCGGCGACATGTCCATGAAGGTGCCGAGGAACAGCAGAATGACGTTGATCAGCAGAAGGATGACAATGGGATTGTCGGAAACGCCGCGCAGCAGCGCGACCATCTCGGCAGGAACCTTCAAGAGGGCCATCAGCCACCCGAAAGAGGCTGCGCAGCCAATCACCAGCAGCACCATCGCGGTGGTGCGAACTGCCGCCATGGTGGAGGCGACAAAGTTGTCCAAGGTCATCGTGCGATAGGCCAGGACGGTGACCAGCAGTGCATAGACTGCGGCAATGCAAGAGCTTTCCGATGCGGTGAAGACACCGGAGCGGACGCCGAAGAAAATGATGCCGATCAGCATCAGGCCGGGAATCGCATTGGCGAACAGGAAGCCGACCGCCCCCCAGCCGGGAAAGGCTTCAGTGGGATAGCCACGGCGCTTTGCCACCCACCAGGCTGCGGACATCAGCGACAGCGCCAGCAGCAGGCCGGGGATGATGCCGGCGGTGAACAGGTCGGCGATGGAAATGCGCCCGCCGGCCGAGATCGAATAGATGATCATGTTGTGCGACGGCGGGATCAGCAGCGCGATGATCGAGGAGACCACGGTGACGTTAACGGCATAGTCCACGCCATAGCCGCGCTCCTTCATTTGCGGGATCATCAGGCCGCCAATGGCGGAGGCATCAGCCGCGGCTGAACCCGAGATGCCACCGAACATGACGGAAGCTGCGATGTTGACCTGCCCGAGACCACCGCGCATGTGCCCGACCGCCGCTCCGGCAAGCGCCACGAGACGGCGGGCGATATCGCCGCGCACCATAAGTTCGCCGGCAAAGATAAAGAACGGGATTGCCATCAGCGCGAAGACCGATACGCCGGAATTCAGCCGCTGGAACACGATCATCGGCGGCAAGCCGAGATAGACGACGGTGGCAAAGGACGAGATGCCGAGGCAGAAGGCGACCGGCATGCCGATCAGCAGCAGGAAGCCGAATGTCCCGAAAAGAACCCAGAACTCCATGTCACGCCTCCGCGCTGTCAACTTCGCCGAAGCGGGCGGTGGGGAGGCCGGCGGCCCGGCGCAAGAGACGTTCAACCGAGAACAGGAAGATCAGCACGCCGCCACCAACCAGCGGCATGAAGTCGACCGCCCCGGAGAGGCCGAGCGAAGGCAGCTTGACGTTCCAGGCAGAAAAGCAAAGCTCCAGCCCGTACCACGCCATGCCGGCCCCGAAGGCCCCGACCAAGGCGTCAGACAAGCTGAACAACGCAAGCTTGACCCGCGGCGGCACGACGTAGAGCAGGATGTCGAAGCTGAGGTGGTAGCCCTCCCGGATGCCGACAGCTGCCCCGAAAAAGATGAACCAACCCATGAGGATGACGGCGAAGGGCTCGCTCCAGACAATGCTGTCGTTGAGCACATAGCGAAAGAACACCTGGGCCGCGATGATCGCGGTCATCAGGGAAAGGCCTACTCCGGCGATCCAGAGGGCCAGGCGGGAGATCGTCCCGCAAATCTGGGCAAGCGCGTGCATGATGACCTGAAACCAACAGCAAGAAGAAAAGCCCGCGCCGGAACCGGCGCGGGCATGCGGGCTCAGGTCACTCGGTGGCCTGGATCCGGGCCACCAGTTCCTTCAGCTTGTCCGAGGTGACATGCTTTTCGTAGACCGGCTTCATCGCGTCGATGAACGGCTTTTTGTCAATGTCGGTGATCACCTGGGCACCGGCAGCGCGAACCTTTTCCTCTGATGCCTTTTCACGGGCGACCCACAGGTCACGCATTAACGGAACTGCATCCTTGGCTGCCTCACGGACCGTGGCCTGATCTTCGGCCGACAGCTTGTCCCAGCTGGACTTCGACATCACCAGGACTTCCGGCACCATCAGATGCTGGTTCAGGGTGTAGTACTTGGCGACTTCGAA
The DNA here is from genome assembly GCF_003012935.1 of Pannonibacter carbonis. Lineage (GTDB taxonomy): Bacteria > Pseudomonadota > Alphaproteobacteria > Rhizobiales > Stappiaceae > Pannonibacter > Pannonibacter carbonis. The sequence continues at coordinate 174,305 of NZ_PUDR01000004.1, forward strand.
GTGGCCGGAGGATTCAAACGAGGGCCAGTTGTTCTCGGCCCCGTCGATGACACCGGTCTGGATCGAGGAATAGACCTCGCCATAGGGCATCGGCGTCGCATTGGCGCCAAGGGCCGTCATCATGTCGACGAAAATGTCGGACTGCATGACGCGGACCTTCATGCCCTTGAGGTCCTCGACCGACGTGATCGGCTTCTTCGAATTGTAGAAGCTGCGCGATCCGCCATCGAAGAAGGCAAGGCCAACGTAACCATGCTCTTCGAAGGCCTTGAGAATGTCTTCACCGATCGGCCCGTCCATCACCTTGTGCATGTGCTCGGTCGAGCGGAAGATGAAGGGCAGCGAGACGACCTTGGTCTCCTCGACGAGGTTGTTGAACGGACCCATCGAGACGCGGTTCATGTCGATGACACCGAACTTGGTCTGCTCGATGGTGTCCTTCTCCTGCCCCAGCTGGGCGGAGTGAAACACCTCGATGCACAGCCGGCCGTTGGTCCGCTCCTCAAGCAACTTGCCCATCGCCTTGACCGCCTCGACGGTCGGATAGCCGTCCGGGTGGGTGTCGGATGACCGCAAGGTGGTCTCGCAGGCCATGGCCGACCCGGTCATCATCACGCTCGCCAGGAGCGCTGCCTTCGCCAGTTTCATAAAAGTCATGATTTCTCCTCCCATCAGTAAAACCGGTCAGAGCCGGTAGGCTTGCCGCGCAAGCCGGTAGGCAAGGTCGTGTGCGACCTCGCGCGCCTCGTCGCCATCCAGCCGCCCGGAGGCGACGAGACCGGCTAGGAAGGCACAATCCACGCGCCGCGCCACATCATGGCGGGCCGGGATCGAACAGAACGCCCGGGTGTCGTCGTTGAAACCGACAGTGTTGTAGAACCCGGCCGTTTCCGTGGTCATCTGGCGGTACCGCGACATCCCCTCCGGACTGTCGAAGAACCACCAGGCGGGACCGAGCCGAAGTGCCGGATAGACACCGGCAAGCGGAGCGAGTTCCCGCGAATAGGCCGTCTCGTCCAGCGTGAAGACGATGACGGTCAGATCAGCCCGCATCCCGACGGCGTCCAACAGGGGGCGCAGGGCGCGAACGTAGTCGGTGCGTGTTGGAATATCGAAGCCCTTGTCCCGCCCGAAACGGGCAAGCACGTCCGCGTTGTGGTTGCGGGCCGAGCCTGGATGGATCTGCATCACCAGACCATCGTCAAGGCTCATGCGGGCCATTTCCGTCAGCATCTGGCCACGAAAGGCATCCGCCTCCTCAGCCGTGCAACGCCCCTGCAAGGCCTTGTCAAACAGGGCGGCGGCTTCGGCCTGTGGGAGATTTTCAGTGCGGGCTGTGGGATGGCCGTGGTCCGTCGAGGTCGCCCCGAACTGCTTGAAGTAGGCCCTCCGGCTCCTGTGCGCCTCAAGATAGCCGTCCCAGCTTGTCGACCGGGTTCCCGCCAGGGCGCCGAGTTGCTCAACCGCCCCGGAAAAACCGGGCATTTCCGGATCGACCACCTGATCGGGACGATAGGCCGTGATCACCCGCCCCTTCCAGCCGCTGTCGCGGATCATCGCATGCCAGCGCAGATCATCCAGCGCGCTTTCTGTCGTTGCCAGAACCTCGATGTTGAAACGCTCGAACAACGCGCGCGGGCGGAACTCGGGACGGGCGAGGCAGTCGGCGATCTGGTCGTAGATCTCATCCGCCGTTTCTGCGCTCAGGCGGCGGGTGACGCCGAAGACATCGGCAAAGGCATGATCGAGCCAGAGACGGGACGGTGTGCCGCGAAACACATGATAATTCTGCGCGAACAAGTGCCAGATGCCGCGTCCGTCGATTTCTGTCCAGCCACCGTCGACACGTGGAACACCAAGCTTTTCCAGGGGAACACCCTGCGAGCACAGCATCCGAAAGACATAGTGATCGGGGGTGACGAAGAGCTGCGCCGGATCTGGAAAGGCTGCATTTTCGGCGAACCAGCGCGGGTCCGTATGGCCATGCGGACTGACGATCGGGAGGCTCTGGGTGTCGGCGTAAAGATCGCGCGCCAGGGACCGGGCTTCCAAGTCCAGCGGGAAAAGTCGGTCCGGATCCAGTATCGTCACTCTTGTTCTCCTCCCTGAGGCCGACTATTGCGGTTCTTTGACTGCTTGGTAGTCGGCAACAAAACTAATATGCTAGTATGCAAAGCGAGTCAACGGAGGTGCGGATGTCAGGATCAGTGCAACTGCGGGCCATCGAGGCCCTGAACCGGCCATCGGTCGCCGATGCCGTTTTTGACGCGCTGCACCGGCAGATCCTGTCGCTGGAACTGCCGCCGGGCACGAAAATTTCCGAAGTCGATGTCTCGAAGGCCTCCGGCGTCTCGCGCCAGCCTGTCCGCGATGCCTTCTACCGGCTATCCAAGCTCGGCTTCCTCACCATACGTCCGCAACGGGCGACCTGCGTGTCGGTGATCTCGGAAAACGCCGTCCTCCAGGCGCAGTTCATCCGCACGGCCATCGAGGCCGAGACCGTGCGTATTGCCTGTAGCAAGCTGACATCTGCGGACCACACCGTGCTGGACGGGTTGCTCGACCTGCAACGCAAGGCGATACAGGAGGGGCGTCCGCTCGATTTCCAGGCGCTGGATGACCAGTTTCACCGTGAAATCTGTGAGCGGTCAGGGCATGGGCATGCCTGGGAGATCATTCGCGAGAACAAGGCGCATATGGACCGGGTGCGCTACCTGTCCCTCGCCTTTGCCTCGAATGAAGCTTTCGAGGATCATTGCAAGGTCATGGATGCAATCCGCGCCCGCAACGCTGAACTGGCCGTGAGCGACATGCGCAAGCATCTGGCGCGCATCCGTACCCAGATCATCCGCATCCGCGCCGAGCACATGCAATATTTTGCGCAGGAGCCGTTGGAAGACTGACGCCTGGTCGCAATTACCTCACCGCAGCGAAAAGGGCACGATGCCCCGGGCGCGCTGGTCGACCAGCAGTTCCTTGTCGAGCGCCGGGAAGGCACGGTCCTGGCAATCGCCGCGCGGGCATATGCGGCAGTTGATGCCAATGCGCGCCGGATTGACCCGGTCGGTCAGGCCGAGCTCGTCCGCATAGACGATCATGTCCGCGTATTTCAGCTCGCAGCCAAGCCCCAGCGCATAGCGCCGCTCGCGCTCGCCGAACCGGGCAGCCGGCTTCGAGATGGAACGGGCCAGACAAAGATACTGGCTGCCGTCGGGCATCTCGCCCACCTGCGCCTGCAGCCGCCCGTCGCGATTCTCGAAGGCCTCATGCACGTTCCAGACCGGACAGGCGCCGCCGTAACGGGCAAACTGGAATCGCGTCGCGCTGTGCCGCTTGATCACATTGCCGGCCCGGTCAACCTTGAGAAAATAAAACGGTACGCCCTTCTCGCCGCTGCGTTGCAGCGTCGACAGACGATGGCAGATCTGTTCGAGGCTGGCACCGGTCGTCACCATCAGGCGATCGAGATCGTGGCGGTAGGACTTGGCCAGCGCCAGAAAGCCGCCATAGGGCAGCAGCAATGCGCCGGAGAAATAGTTGCGCAAGGCCAGACGGCAGATGTCGCGCGCAGCCTGACTGCGGAACCCGGCCTTTGACACATGACCGGAAATCAGCGGATCGGCGGTCAGGTCCGCAATCAGGCACCCGAGCTGGAATTCCATCGCCGAACGTGGCAGGGCCCGGTCCAGCGTCACGGTCTTGCTGCGCGGGTTGAAGGCGGTGATCGGGCCATCCGGACGGGTGCGTTCGGCCACATCCACCCGCACGCCATGCGTCTCGAGCAGGAAGCCGGCGAGGACGGCGAACCGGTCCGGATGCCAGGCCAGACCGAGCCGCTCCGCAAGGGCTTCCGCGCTGACGTCCAGCGCATCGACATAATTGTCGATGTAGTGGAAGTGATCGCGCACCTCGTCGAAGGGCGGCACCATGCGCGGACCGCGTCCGGCCGCTTCCCCTTGCGAATCCAGGGCATCGTCAAAGGACGCCTGCTGCTCGCTCATGCGCCGCAGCCCGCCATAGAGGCCAAGCACGGCGCGGGCAAAATCCGGCGTGTGGGTGGCAACGCTTTTCAGGTCCTGCAACCCGACGCTGCCATCATGAAAGCGCGTGTCGGCGAAGGCCTCGCCCAGATCGGCGACGAGGCGGTCGAGGTCGCTGGCCTCGAAACTGGCAAGATCGGCGCCAAATTCGCGGCTGACGGCAATCAGCACCGAGGCCGAGACCGGACGAATGTTGCTTTCAAGCTGGTTCACATAAGAGGGCGACAGATCCAGCCGGCTGGCAAAGGCGACCTGCGTCAGCCCCGCACGCTCGCGCAGCTTGCGCAGCACGTGCCCGGCAAAGAGTTTCTTGGCCATGCTTACACGCGCCCTCTCAAATTGCGAATAATTTGCAATTTAACATATCACTTCTTTGCATATCGCTACAAGCCGTCAAAACGGCTAGGGTCTTCGCAACCGGACCTGACCACACGCAAATCCGGGGTGAAGGCAAGTGAGCCATTGGCGGGAGAGAGACATGCTGGATACCGTTTCTGAGAACTGGCATCGCGCGGCTGAATTCACGGCCCGTCCGGCGGGCGTCGTCTTGGCAGAGGAGCGGGTGTCGCTTCTGACCGACAGGCAGAAAGACGTGATGCGGATGCTGGCCGAAGGCATGATCAACAAGCAGATCGCCCATCGCCTCGACATCTCCGTCGCCACCGTGAAGACCCACATCGCTGCTGCCGTGCGCCGGATGAAGGCGCGTAACCGCATTCACGCGGTCGCCATGCTGATCCGCGCCGAAACCTTTGCCTGAGTGACAACTGCCCAGGCCAGGCAATTCGGTATGACTCATGGCGCGGCACCTCCATGTGCCGCCGCCATGGCAGTCAGTTCGGTGGCCAGTCCGGCGCGCAGCGCCTCAGGCGCGATCAGTTCAGCTCCAGGCCCCAGCCAGCGCAGCAGCGGATAGAGCCGTTCTGCCGAAGTATCGGCAAGCCGCACCCGGACTGCGCCCGCGCCATCGGGCGTGAACAGAGCGTGGCGATAAAACCAGTCCTGCGACAGGCGACGGGCCTGTTCTGCAGTCACGCGGAGCTCTGCAAGACCGTCCTCCTGCGCCCAGCGCCGCATGGCACGGGACAGCCAGGCGCCGCCCAGCAGCGATTCGACCGAGAATTCCTTCGGCGCACGAAAGCGCATGCCGGTGACCGTAAGGTTGCGCAGCCGGTCGGCCCGGTAGATGCGCAGGTCATCGGCGTCGACGGAGCGGCCGGCGAGATACCAGAGATTGCGGTCAAACAGGATGCCGTAGGGCTCGACTTCATGTTCGCGGATCTCGTTCCGCGCCGGATTGCGATGCTCGAAGCGGACGCGGCAGCCAGCCAGGATCCCTTCCATAAAGCCATCCAGCGCGGCCTGCCACTCACCCACCGGCGGCGCCTGGGTAGCGTGATGAAACACGTCCACCGCCATGGGCTCGATCCCAATGATGCGCTCGGCCCGGGACAAAAGATCCTTGGCGCTTTTCGGCAGGGCGGAGACCAGTTTGCTCTCCGCCGTCTCGAGTTCGCTCGCCAGTGGCGTCGCGCGGATGCCGCGGACAAAGGCCAGCGCAACCAGCAGCGCCGCCGTCTCCTTGCGGGTCAGGGCAACGGGCGGCTGGTGATAGCCGCCCGCAAGCCGGTAGCCACCCTCCGCTCCCCGCTCGGCCTCGACCGGCACGCCAAGGGCAATCAGACGGTCGACATCCCGGTAAATGGTGCGCAGGGACACGGCAAACCGCTCGGACAAGGTGGCAGCGCTGACCAGCTTGCTACCGGAAAGCAGCAGCAGAATGCCCAGGGCACGGTCGATCGGGTTCATGGGGCCAGCGCTCGTCGGGGTTCAGGCATCGATTCGAGAAAAATCTATACGCCAAGAACAAAACAAGATCAAAGCTGACTCGCAGCTGTCAGGATTGACCTGTCAGTGTCCCCTCAAGGCGGATCACCCGCCGGACAGGAGAGACACAATGCACGCAGGACAGGACACAGCCCAGGCACATGCGACACCGGGACACGCAGCAGGCATCCGCACGCTCATGCGGCTGCTCCTAGACAGGTTCCGGTGTCATCTGAAAATCCGCCGGGCACAGCGCGAATTGTCGGCACTGGATGCACGCATGCTGAAGGACATCGGCCTGATGCGCGGTGACGATGGCCGATGGCAGATCGACCGAGCCGGCGCTGAGCCCTTGCAACGCCACAGGACATCGGAGCGGTGAAACGAAAACAGGTTCACGGCCGGGAGGACCGTGAACCTGTCAAAATTCGGGCATCAGCCCTGCAGGAACACCGCCTCAGGCGAGACGATGCGCGTCGTACTGGCCGCGCTCGCGGAACCGGTCCAGATAGGTCGGCAGCACCGCCGCCAGCGAGGACGGGTTGATACCGATGCCTGCCAGCGTGCGTCCGGCCTGCTCGGCCTCTGCGGAAACAATATTGTCCACCTTCAGCATGCGGACCTGATCGGTGGTCAGCAGCTTGCCCGGCAGCCGTTCCAGAATGCCGGCCTGAAGGCTGGCCACGCCAAAGGGAATCGGCAGCAACAGGCGCTGGCGCTGGATCACCTCGAGCATCAGTTCCATGCATTCCTTGAAGCTCTTCACTTCAGGACCGCCCAGTTCATAGACCGCGCCGGGCGTCAGGTCGCCGTCGACAGCCTTCGCAACGGCTTCGGCGACATCACAGACATAAACCGGCTGGAACTTCGTCATCCCGCCGCCGATCAACGGCAAGGCCGGCGACACCCGGGCCATGGCGGCAAAACGGTTGAAGAACTGGTCTTCCGGGCCAAACACGATGGAGGGCCGCAGGATCACGCTGTCCGGCAGCGTTTCCAGCACGGCCGCCTCACCGGCCGCCTTGGTGCGGGCATAATCCGCATCGGAAGCCGCATCCGCGCCGATGGCGGAGAGATGCGTGATCGCGGACAGCCCGGCGCCGCGCGCGGCCTCGGCAATGGCGCGCGGACCAAAGGCCTGAACTGCGTCGAAGGTCTGCTTGCCGGAGGCAGCCAGAATGCCGACCAGGTTGACCACCGCATCCGCGCCCTCGACCGCCCGGTCGACAGACCAGCGATAGCGCAGGTTCGCCTGCACAGGCATGATCTGCCCGACGCCGCCGAGCGGCTGCAGGTGTTCGGCCAGGTCCGGCCGGCGCACGGCTGCCCGGATCCGGTAGCCACGGCGCGCCAGCGCCTGAACCACGTGGCGGCCAATAAAGCCCGAACCGCCAAACACTGTTACGAGTTTTCCGTTGAGCGCCTTGGACATGCCTGCCGCTCCCTCTCGTGTCGCTTGTGAAATCCCATGCCGCCCGAAAAGCGGCTACCCGAGGGTTCTTAGCCCTTTGCCAGCCCAGTGTGAAGGCACGATGTACACAAACACATTTTTCCTCAAAAGGCCGATTGACAACCCCCCGAGCCATCCTTAAAAGCCCCTCTCACAGCCCAGGTGGCGGAATTGGTAGACGCACTAGCTTCAGGTGCTAGCGCTCGAAAGGGCGTGGAGGTTCGAGTCCTCTCCTGGGCACCAAATCTGCTTCGGACCACTACCAGGTCCGAATGAAAAAGGTCCGGTTCGCCGGACCTTTTTTCGTTTTCAGCACGTCTTTTCAGCAGCTTGACGACTGGTCTGCGTACCAGGCCAACTATCTGCTCATAGGCTTATGGCGCCCCGCGCTCCCGCTGCAGGGCGTCGGCAAACCGTTTGCCAGCTTCGTCCCGGAATGTCTCGCCGGTGGGCTCTGCCGTCCTGATCAGATCGACGCGGAGGTGCCTGAAATCCCCGGCCTGTTCACACCAGATTGTGAGAAGCCAGCTTTCATCAAAGGCTGTCAGGCCAAGCGGCCGAGCAAGGCGTGAGGACGCCTGGCCATTCCGACTGACATAGTCGATCCGCAGCCTCTGTCGATCACGGATGGCAACACGAAGCCGATCATGCCGAGCCCGGTCCTCCGGTGAAAACCCGGTCGAGCTTGGCCCAGCCTCTAGCGGCGTCTTGATCATTGTTTCCCGGGCAGTGTCACCGATCGACGAGGCGATCTTGGCCGACACCCGTCCAGCCGCTTCGGCCAGCTGCGAACCACCTCGCTCGGCCACCAGCCGCATGCCGAGGGCAATTGCCTCAAGTTCGTCCGTATCGAATCGCAGCGACGGCATGAAGTAGCCGCGCTCCATCACGTAGCCGATACCGCCTTCGCCGCGAATCGGCGCCCCCATAGCCTGCAGATCGGCAATGTCCCGGTAGACGGTACGCACCGACACGCCGAGAAGAAGCCCGAGGTCCCGCGCCGTCGTCGGCTGCAGGCGCGAGCGAAAATGATCCATCAACGCAAAAAGTCGGAACAGGCGCATGCGAACCGCCACTGCCAGAAACTGTCACTGCCACCCTTGATACACGACGGGCCGACAACAACGGAGGTTCAAATGCGCAAGCACAGCGCGGCAGCGGTGATGGCAGTCCTTTTTGGCCTGATCCCTGCTTCCCTTCACGCAGACACCGGAGCGACCCGCATGACAAAGGACGTCCACGCAACCATAACCCGCATGACCGACGCCTTCGCCAAGGGCGACGTTGCGGGCATTCTGTCCACCTATGAGCCAGACGCCGTCGTCGTCCCGGCACCGGGGGCGGCGCAGAGCGGTGCTGTGGCGACAGGCACAGCAGAACTGGCAGCCATGTTCCGTCAGTTTGTTGATGCGGGCGTCGCCTTCTCCTACGGCGGCCACGAGGTGGTTGTCGCCGGTGATATCGCCCTGCATCTGATGCAATGGACCGCTCCCGGTCCGCTCGGAAACACAACGGCACTGTCTGTCGCTGTTCTGCGCAAGCAGCCGGACGGGACATGGAAAATGGTTCTCGACCATCCTTTCGGGGATACGGTAATGCAACAGGCGAACTGACAGCCATCGCCGGGCGAGCTCTCGCGCCCGGCGATGTGGCGTCCCGTCCCGTCCATTCTTCCTTTACCCCGTTCGCAGCTTTTCGAACGGGATATAAAGAAAGCTTTATATCCGAATTGCAGGGCCGGGCCGCGCGGGGTATAAGGGCGGCGGTTGCTGCAGGGTGGCCGGCTGCTTTGTGGCCGGGCGCACCCTGTGGCCAGATGCGTTTTCCGCCCCGCTCCGGGCCACTGGCCCGTCAGACACAGGACATTTTCATGACCGACTATATCGTCAAGGACATCAAGCTCGCCGACTGGGGCCGCACCGAGATCGAGATCGCCGAAACCGAGATGCCGGGCCTGATGGCCTGCCGCGCCGAATTCGGTGCCTCCAAGCCGCTGAAGGGCGCCCGCATCGCCGGTTCGCTGCACATGACGATCCAGACGGCCGTTCTGATTGAGACCCTGGTCGCCCTTGGCGCCGACGTCCGCTGGGCTTCCTGCAACATCTTCTCGACCCAGGACCAGGCCGCTGCCGCGATTGCCGCCGCCGGCATCCCGGTGTTCGCCACCAAGGGCGAGACGCTGGAAGAATACTGGGACTACGCCGACCGCATCTTCGACTTCCCGGAAGGTGCCAACATGATCCTCGATGACGGCGGCGATGCCACGCTCTACATCCTGATCGGCGCCCGCGTCGAAGCCGGCGAGACCAGCCTGATCGAGAACCCGAAGTCGGAAGAGGAAGAGTACCTCTTTGCCCAGATCAAGAAACGCATGGCCAAGAACCCGGGCTGGTTCATCAAGCAGCGCGACCTCATCCAGGGCGTGACGGAAGAGACCACCACCGGCGTGATGCGTCTTTATGAAATGCAGAAGAAGGGCCAGCTGCCGTTCCCGGCGATCAACGTCAACGACAGCGTCACCAAGTCCAAGTTCGACAACCGCTATGGCTGCCGCGAATCGCTGGTCGACGGCATCCGCCGCGGTACCGACGTGATGATGTCGGGCAAGGTCGCCGTGGTCTGCGGCTATGGCGACGTCGGCAAGGGCTCGGCCCAGTCGCTCGCCGGCTCCGGCGCCCGCGTCATCGTCACCGAAATCGACCCGATCTGCGCCCTGCAGGCGGCGATGGACGGCTTTGACGTCAAGACCCTCGACCAGGTTGCCGGCACCGCCGACATCTTCGTCACCGCCACTGGCAACAAGGACATCATCACCCTCGACCACATGCGGGCGATGAAGGACATGGCCATCGTCTGCAACATCGGCCACTTCGACAACGAGATCCAGGTTGCTGCGCTGAAGAACTTCCAGTGGCGTCCGGTCAAGGACCAGGTCGACATGGTCGTGTTCCCGGATGGCAAGCGGATGATCCTCCTGTCGCAGGGCCGTCTCGTGAACCTCGGCAATGCCACCGGTCACCCGAGCTTCGTCATGTCGGCGAGCTTCACCAACCAGGTGCTGGCCCAGATCGAGCTCTTCACCCGCGGCGACCAGTACCAGAACGAGGTCTACGTCCTGCCGAAACACCTCGACGAGAAGGTTGCGCGCCTGCATCTCGACAAGCTCGGCGTCACGTTAACCGAACTGTCTGACGATCAGGCCCAATACTTGGGGATTGCGAAGGCCGGTCCGTTCAAGTCGGAACACTACAAGTATTGATTTGACGCCGGACAGACACAATATCTGGTAAGGATCCGCAGTCTTACCCTGCGGAAAAGCACGATCCACAGGCCCCGCCCCAAAGCGGGGCCTGTTAACTTTTCAGCAACAGACTCTTTAGCGCGATTCTCGAACGCGGTATGGTCAGGACGAATCAGGGGAAACGAGGCATTTCCTTGAGGACTCCGGCCTCCGGCCGGACTTACAGGCGGCGAATGAGGATCACGAAATGCCGGCAGTCGGCGTGTCACGCTTGCGCATCAGCGCAGGGCGGCGGGAGCGGATTCTGAAAAGGATATCCCTTTCCGGCGTCAGCATCCTGGCCATGCTGGCCAGTGGCGGCGACGCACTGGCAGCGGCGGAGGCTGCTGTCGTTGCTCCGGCGCAGATGGTCTGGCTCGCCGCACTTGGCGGAGCCTGCGTCTTTGCCATCACTGCCTCGCTCGCCTATGTCCGCAATCGCCGCGTCTCTGCCGAGAAGATCGCAGGGATGTCGGCGGACATGCTGAACCTGCGCCTCACTGTCGACCGTCTCGAATCCATGCTCGATACCGACGGCCAGCGCATTATCGCCTGGACCGACGCCGGCGAAGGCAACGGAACCCGCATCGGTGCCCGCCCTGGCGTGTGGGGCGTGCTGCCGGAAAGCTCCGGCGTTCCGCGCGCGCCGGCTCAACTGCTTGCCTTTGGCAGCTGGCTGGAACCGAAATCGGCCGAGCTGCTGGAAGACCACCTGCTGCGCCTGCGCACGGCCGGCGAGAGCTTTGCCCTGACGCTCGAGACCCGCGAACAGACCTTTGTCGAGGCGGTTGGCCGCACCGCCGGTGCCTCGGCCGTGCTGCGGCTCAGCGACCTGACCGGCGACCGGCAGGCGCAAGCCGAACTCGGCGCCCTCAACGCACGCCTGGCCGGCGAGCTGGCAACGCTGCGGGCCCTGCTGGAGGCCATGCCGGCACCCGCCTGGCAGAGCAACAGCGAAGGCCAGATCACCTGGGCAAATTCCGCCTATGCCCACGCCGTGGACGCTGCCGATCCGGCGCGGGCGGTTGAGGGCAACATTGACTTCCTGGATGCCTCCGCGCGCGAGGCAATCCGCCGCGACCGACAGGCCGACGGCGCCTTCTCTGCCCGCATGCCCATCGTGGCCGCTGGCGAGCGCCGGATCTTCGAAGTCACCGACGTGCGCAACCTGCAAGGCGGCGCAGCGCTGGCCATCGACGTGTCGGAGCTTGACCGGACGCGCAAGGAACTGCTGCGCACCGAGGAGTTCCACGGCCGCACGCTGGATCAGCTTGCAACTGCCGTTGCCATCTATGGCGCCGACCGCAAGCTGCAGTTCTACAACGCTGCCTTCCGCGCCCTCTGGGATCTCGACCCGGCTTTTCTCGATGCGAACCCGGAAGACGGCACCGTGCTCGACACGCTGCGCGCCGGCCGAAAGCTGCCCGAGCAGGCGGATTACCGCGTCTGGCGCACCAAGATGCTGGAGAGCTACCAGTCTCTGGCTGCGCGCGAATTCTGGTGGCACCTGCCGGACGGCCGCACGCTGCGCGTCATTGCCAACCCGCATCCGCAGGGCGGCGTCACCTATATCTATGAAAACGTCACCGAACGGCTGGACCTGGAAAGCCGCTACAACGCGCTGATCCGGGTCCAGGGCGAGACGCTGGACAACCTGTCCGAAGCCGTCGCCGTGTTCGGCTCCGATGGCCGCCTGCGGCTGTGGAACCCGGCCTTTGGCCGCATCTGGCATTTGCCGGAAGAGAACCTCGCAACCCTGCCGCATGTCAATGAAGTGGTCGACAGCTGCGCTGCCACCTCCAATGAAGCCGAGGCCTGGCGGCAACTGGCCGGGTCCGTGACCGGACTGATGGACAGCCGGACACATCTGGCCGGACGCATGGAGCGGCGCGACGGCATGGTCCTCGACTATGCCACCGTGCCCCTGCCGGATGGCGGCACGCTGGTGACCTTCGTTAACGTTACCGACAGCGTCAACGTCGAGCGCGCGCTCGTCGACAAGAACGAGGCGCTGCAGCAGGCCGACGGGCTCAAGAACGCCTTCATCCAGCACGTGTCCTACGAGCTGCGCTCGCCGCTGACGAACATCATCGGCTTTGCCCAGCTTCTGTCCGACCCGAAATTCGGCGACCTGTCCGACAAGCAGTCGGAATATGCCGACTACATCCTGTCGTCATCCTCGGCGCTGCTGGCCATCATCAACGACATTCTGGACCTCGCCACCATCGACGCCGGCATCATGGAGCTGGATCTCAGCGAAGTAGATGTGGGACGGACCGTCTCGGAAGCGGTTGAAGGCCTCAAGGACCGGCTGGCGGAAGCCAATATCACCCTGCGCACCCATGTGCCGGACGACATCGGCACCATGCTGGCGGATGAACGCCGGCTGCGCCAGGTTCTGTTCAACCTGATCGCCAATGCCGTGCGCTATTCCGAGGAAGGCGGCGTGGTCGACATCACCTGCGGCCGGCGTGGCAGCAGCATCGTGTTCACGGTGAAGGATCGCGGCTGCGGCATTCCGCAGGACATGATAGAGGCGGTGTTCAACCGTTTTGTCGGCCATGATTCCGGGGCCCGCAGACGCGGAGCCGGTCTCGGCCTTTCCATCGTCAAGAGCTTCGTCGAGCTGCATGGCGGGGAAGTGGAGATCGAATCCCGCGAAGGCGCCGGAACCACGGTCACCTGCATCTTCCCGGCCCGGCCGGAAGCAAGCGGCCGCGTTGCCGCCGAATAAGGACTTACATGGCGCCTGTTCCCGCCACCGAGCTCTTCAGCCTCGACCTTGCCGATGAAGCTGCGACCGTCCGGCTCGCGGAAGATCTGGCCGCCCTTCTCTCCGCCGGTGATCTGATCGCCCTGTCCGGGAACCTCGGGGCCGGCAAGTCGACCTTCGCCCGCGCCCTGCTGCGCGCCTTTGCCGCCAACAGCACGCTGGAGGTTCCAAGCCCCACCTTCACCTTGGTGCAGACCTATGATCTGCCGCGCCTGACTGTCTCGCATCTTGACCTGTACCGACTGGACGATCCGGAAGAGCTGCTCGAACTCGGGCTCGACGAGCTGGTTGCAACCGGCGCGGCGCTGGTGGAATGGCCGGAAAAGGCCGGGCATCTGCTGCCTTCCGGTGCCCTGTTCCTGACGTTCAGCGCCGGTCACGACGACGACGGCCGGCATGTGGTGTTTTCGGCCCGTGAGGCTGAGACGGCATCCCGCTGGGGCGCAAGGCTTGAACGCACCATCGCCATCCGCAGCCTGATGCATGCGGCCGGCTGGGGCCAGGCCTCCCGTCGCTATCTGATCGGCGACGCCGCCGCGCGCACCTATGAGCGGCTGCATTTCGACGGCGCGAGCGCGATCGTCATGAATGCACCGCCGCTGTATGTGCTGGCCGGCCCCGGCGAAACGCCCAGCTACGGCGAGATCGTCCACCGCGCCCGCACCATCGCGCCGTTTCTCGCGCTGACAACGGAACTGCGCCGGCGCGGCTATGCTGCTCCCGAAATCCTTGCCGCCGATGAAGACCGCTGCCTCATCGTGCTGGAGGATCTGGGTTCGGATACCATGGTGCACGAGCGTGCCCCGATCCCAGAGCGCTACGAGGCTGCAGCGCTGCTACTCGCCGACATGCACGCGAGCGCGCCCTGGTCCGAGACGCTGCCTGTGCCCGGCGGCGGCAGCTACACGATCCCGGCCTATTCCCGCCGTGCCCTTTTGACGGAAGCCGACCTGTTCCTCGACTGGTACGTGCCCTGGCGCGCCGGCGTTCCGGTCTCGCCAGACTTTGTTCCCGCCGATGTCCGCGAGGAGTATCACGCGCTCTGGCACAAGGCGCTGGATGACATCGCGCATGCGGAAACCGGCTGGGTGCTGCGCGACTATCATTCGCCCAACATCATCTGGCGCGAGCAGCGCCATGGCGTCGACCGGCTCGGCCTCATCGACTATCAGGACTGTGTCATCGGACCGCTGGCCTATGACGTGTCGTCGCTGGCGCTCGATGCCCGTGTCGACATGCCACACGAGCTGGAACGGCATCTGGTGGATCTTTATGTCACCGCGCGCCGCACGGTAGACACGCGGTTCGACCCGGAGCCCTTCCATGCCGCCTATGCGGTGACCGCGGCCCAGCGCGTTGCCAAGATTCTCGGCCTGTTCATCCGCCTGAACCTGCGTGAGGGCAAGCCCGGCTACATGGCGCATCTGCCACGCATGGCCGGCTATCTCGACCGGGCGCTGGCCCATCCGGTGCTGGCCGACCTGAACCACTGGTTCCACAAGCGGATCGGCGGCTGACACCGCCGCAAGGCCGGGTGACAGCTGCAACCGTCTGCCGCTGCGCGGCGCACTTGCACTCCCTCCGCGAAGCAGTCACAGCTAGGGCAGCATGGCTTGAGACCATGCTGCCCTTTTCTTACTTTCTAGCGAACCGTCGTTCGCACTCCAGCCAGGTCCCTGTCATGTCTGCCCGCCCGTTCCGTCCCCACACCGCCATGATCCTCGCTGCCGGTCTCGGCAAGCGCATGCGACCGATCACGGCGACGACGCCTAAGCCGCTGATCGAGGTCAACGGCAAGGCGCTGATCGACCACGGCATGGACAAGCTGGCGGCTGCGGGCGTGAAGCGCTGCGTCGTCAACGTGCATTACCTTGCCGACCTCGTCGAGGTGCACGCCCGGCGGCGTCAGGACATGGAAATCATCATCTCCGACGAGCGCGACACCGTGCTGGAAACCGGCGGCGGCGTGGTCAAGGCCCTGCCGGCGCTTGGCACCGATCCCTTCTTCCTGCTCAACGCCGACACGGCCTACTGGATCGAAGGCGTGAAGCCCAATCTCGAGCACATGATCGACGCCTTCGATCCTGAGCGCATGGACGGCCTGCTGCTCATTTCCGATCTGATCAATTCGGTCGGCTATGAGGGGCGCGGCGACTTCCTGATGGACACGGAAGGCCGCCTGACCCGTCGCCCGGAGCGTTACGTCACGCCCTTTGCCTATGCCGGGGCCGCCATCTTCTCGCCGCGCCTGTTCGACGGCGCGCCCGAGGGCAAGTTCTCACTCAACGTGCTGTTCGACCGAGCCATTGCCGAAGGCCGCCTGCATGGCGTCCTGATGGAAGGCATCTGGCTGCACGTCGGCACGCCGAAGGACATTGCCGCTGCCGAGGCTGCCGTCCGCGAAAGCGCCGACTGATGCCGGCGGCGCGGCGGATCTTCACCATCCCGGCCTCTGCGGATTTCTCCCGCGAGCTGATCGCGGCGCTGGCCGAAGGCCGGCTGATCGAGGGCTTCCGGCCGCTGGACGATCCGCTGCTCCTGTCCACCGTCACGCTCTACCTGCCGACACGGCGCGCGGCGCGCAACCTGCCGGCGCTCGTGCAGGAGATCTTCGGCGGTCGTCCGGTGCTCCTGCCGCGCATTCGCCCGCTTGGTGATGTCGACGAGGAAGCCCAGGTGCTGGAGGCTGTGGCCGACGGCGAGGCGCTGCCGCCCGAGCTGCCACTGCTGGAACGCCGTCTTGCCATGACCCGGCTGGTGATGAGCTGGAAGGCGGCCCTGCGGCGCGAGGTGCTGCGGCTTTCCGCCGACGAACCGCTTGGCCTGCCGGCCTCCGCCGCCGACGCCGCCTGGCTGGCGGGCGATCTCATCACGCTGATGGACGAGCTGGAGACGGAGGAAGCGGACTGGTCCGACCTGTCCCGCCTGGTGCCGGATGACCATGCCCGCTACTGGCAGGTGACGCTGGAATTCCTCGACATCGTGCGCAAGGCCTGGCCGGCCTATCTCGAGGAATGCGGCGCGATGGACCCGAAGGCGCGCCGCTCCGCCCTGATCCGCCGCGAGGCCGCGCGGTTGCGCCAGTCGCCGCCGCAGGGCCCGGTCATCGTCGCCGGCTCCACCGGATCGGTTCCGGCCACGGCCGAGCTGCTCGCCGCCGTAGCCGACCTGCCGCGCGGGGCCATCGTCCTGCCGGGGCTCGATCTCGACATGGATGACGCCTCCTGGGAGGCGCTCGGCGAGGCGCCGCAGCCGCGCCTCAGCGCGAAACATCCCGCCCCCGCCTTCACCGAGGGCAGCGTCAGCGGTCATCCGCAATATGGCCTGAAGCTGCTGCTCGACCGGCTGAAGGTGCTGCGCCGCGACGTGCTGGCGCTCTGCCCTCCGGAAAGCCCCCGGCTAGTCGCCCGCGCGCGCCTGGTCAGCGAGGCCCTGCGCCCGGCTGCCACCACCGACCGCTGGACCGGCTATCTCGCCCGCGTCACGGCCGACGCGCGGGCCGAGGCGCTGGCCGAAGTGGAGCTGCTGACCGCCCGCAACGAGGCCGAGGAGGCGCTGGCCGTCGCCATTGCCCTGCGCGAGGCGCTGGAGCGCGGCGAGACGGCTGCCCTCGTCTCGCCCGACCGCCTGCTTGCCCGCCGCGTCGCCGAGGAGCTGGGCCGCTGGTCGATCATCGTCGACGACAGCGCCGGGCGGCCGCTCGACCAGACCCCGCCCGCCGTGCTGGCCATGCTCGCCGCCCGGCTGGCGCTGGAGGGCTGCGTGCCGCTGGACCTGCTCGCGCTCCTGAAGCACCCGCTCGCCCGGCTGGGTTTGCCGGCGAAGGAAATCCGCGCCGCGGCCCGGTCGCTGGAACGCGGCGTCCTGCGTGGCCCCTTGCCGCGCCTGGGCTCCGGCGGGCTGGTCGAGGCCATCGCTGCTGCGCGTCTGGCGTCCGAGGGCGCCCATGTGCCGCGCTGGAAGAAGCTGGTCGAGGCAGACTGGACCGCCGTCGAGGATCTCGTTTCCCGCCTGCGTGCGGCCCTAGCGCCGCTGGAACGCCTGGCCGAGCAAGCCGGGCCCGTGCCCGTTGTCGAGCTGGCCAGCGCCCATGCCGAGGTGCTGAAGGCCATCGCCGGCGACGAGACGGGCAGCGAGGCAGAACTCTATCGCGGCGAGACCGGCGATGCGCTGGCCCTCGCCCTCGCCGGCCTGATGGAAGCGGGGCGCGCCGGGCTTGCCGTGCCGGCGCGCGAGTGGCCCTCCGTGTTTTCGGCACTGATCGCGGGCACCGCCGTGCGCCGCCGGCTGCCGGGGGATCCGCGCATCCAGATCCTGGGACCGATGGAAGCGCGTCTGCAGCGGCCGGATCTGGTCATTCTCGGCGGCCTCAACGAAGGCGTCTGGCCACAGCGCACCCGCAACGATCCCTGGCTCAACCGGCCTATGAAGCGCGATCTCGGGCTGGAACCGCCGGAACGCCGCATCGGCGCTGGCGCGCATGATTTCGTGCAAGGGATGGGCGCGCGGCGCGTGATCCTGTCCCGCGCGGCCCGTGCCGATGGCGCGCCGACGGTGACCTCGCGCTGGCTGCAAAGGCTCTTGACCCTCGCCGGACCGCAGGCCGAAGCGGAGATGGCCGCCCGTGGCAGCCGCTGGCTGGACCTCACCACCCGCCTCGACCGTCCGGACGGCCCGGTGACCCCCGCTGCCCGGCCGGAGCCGAAGCCGCCGCTGGCCGCCCGGCCGCGCCAGCTGTCGGTGACCGAGATCGAGCGGCTGGTGCGCGATCCCTACGCCATCTTCGCCCGCCGCGTGCTCGGTCTCGAGCCGGTCGATCCGGTTGGCGGCGCGCCGGGGGCGGCAGACAAGGGTACGATCATCCACGATGCGCTGGCGCGTTTTCTTGCCGACTGGCATGGCCCGTTCGATCACACGGCCGTCGCCCGCCTGACGGATATCGGCGAGGAGGTGTTTGCGCCGCTGGATGCCTTCCCGGCCGTGCGGGCGCTGTGGTGGCCGCGCTTCCTGCGCATCGCCGAAGGCTTCGTCGCCTGGGAGCGGTCGCGCGACCCCCGTGTCTCCAACCGCTTCGTCGAGATCGGCGGCGGGGCGGAGCTGGTGCTGCCGGGGGCCGAATTCCGGCTGACGGGCCGCGCCGACCGCATCGATCTCCTGACCGACGGCACCCTGTCGGTCATCGACTACAAGACCGGCCAGGCGCCGAGCCAGAAGCAGGTGGATGCGCTCCTGTCGCCGCAGCTGCCGCTGGAAGTGGCGATGATCACCCGCGGCGGCTTTGCCGGCATTCCCTCCGACCGGCCCGTGTCCGAGCTGCTCTACCTGCAGCTGAAAGGCGCGCGTGAGGCCCTGAGCGAACAGGGCCGCACGCCAAAGGACATGAGCGTCGGCGAACTGGCGGAAGCTTCGTGGACGCGGCTGGAAGCGCTCATTGCCGCCTATCAGGACGAGGCAAAGGGCTATCTGTCCCGCGCGCGCGTGGAAAAGGAACGCGACATGAACGGGCCTTACGACCATCTGGCCCGCGTCAAGGAATGGGCGATCGGCGGAGGAGAGGGCGAATGAGCAAGCCGCAGATCCCGCTCGCCACCCGCCAGCGCCAGGACCTTGCCTCGCGCCCCGGTGCCTCCGCCTGGGTGAGCGCCAACGCCGGCTCCGGCAAGACCTTCGTCCTGTCCCGCCGCGTCGTCCGGCTGCTGCTCGACGGCACCGATCCCTCGCGCATCCTGTGCCTCACCTTCACCAAGGCGGCAGCCGCCGAAATGGCGACCCGCGTGTTCCGCCTGCTCGGCGAGTGGGTCGGACTTGACGATGCCGCCCTTTCGGCAGCGCTCACCGACATCGACGGCACGGCCCCCTCGGCCGCGCGGCTCGCCACGGCCCGCCGGCTCTTCGCCAAGGCGCTGGAGACCCCGGGCGGCCTGAAGATCCAGACCATCCACGCCTTCTGCGAGGCCTTGCTGCACCAGTTTCCGCTGGAGGCCAATGTCGCCGGGCATTTCTCGGTGCTGGACGACCGGCTCGCCGCAGAACTGATGGCGGAAGCGCGCGCGCGCGTCCTGCATGCAGCCGAAACCGCGCCGGACAGCGCCCTCGGCCAGTCGCTCAGCCTGCTGATCACCCAGATGGGCGACAGCACCGTTGAGGAGCTGATGGCCGACGCGATTGCCCGGCGCGACGCGCTGGCGCGCTGGCTGGTCGACGCGAGCGATCTGGAGCTGGCGCTGGCCGAGCTGCGCCAGAGTTTCGCCATCCCGGCCGGGGAGAGCGAAACCGCGATTGCCGACGAGATGCGCAACGCCCGGCTGATCCGCGATCCGCTCGCCGTGGCCGAGGCCCTGCGCTACGGCTCGGCCAACGACATCAAGGCCGCCGACAAGCTGGTGGTCGCCGCTGCGACGCTGAAGCCGGGCAGCCCGGGACAGGCGAGCTTCGAGGCCGCCTGGCTCTCCGTGTTCTTCACCCAGAAACTGACCCCGACAAAGAGCCTCGCCACAAAGAAGGTGGCCGACCGGTTCCCGGACGTGCTGGAGCAGATGCAGGCCGAACAGGAACGGCTGACGGCCCTCCTCGACCGGCGCCGCGCGCTCAGGGCTTTCGAGGTGACGGCTGCCATCCTGCGGCTTGCCGATGGCGTCATTGCCGACTACGAGGCGGGCAAGGCGCGGCGCGGGATGCTCGACTTCGAGGATCTGGTGGTGCGCACCGCCAACCTTCTCTCCAACTCCGATGCGGCCCAGTGGGTGCAGTACAAGCTGGACCAGGGGCTCGACCACATCCTCGTCGACGAGGCGCAGGACACCAGCCCGCGCCAGTGGCAGGTGGTGACGGCGCTGGCCGAGGAGTTCTTTGCCGGCGTCGGCGCCCGGCGCGGGCCGCGCACGATCTTTGCCGTGGGCGACGAGAAACAGTCGATCTACTCGTTCCAGGGCGCGGTGCCGGCATATTTCGACGAGATGCGCCGCTATTTCGACCAGCGGGCCGCCCAGGCGCAGCAGCCGTTCCACCCCGTGGAGCTGCAGCTCTCCTTCCGCTCCACGCCGGATGTCCTTCGCGCCGTCGACAAGGTGTTCGCAGCGCCCGAGGCACATGCCGGCCTGTCGCAGGACCTGAAGGCCCCCGTGCACGAGGCGATCCGCCGCGATCCGGGTCTTATCGAGATCTGGCCGCTGGAGGAGGAGCAGGACACCGAGGAGCCGGACGACTGGACGCTTCCGGTCGACCATCTCGGAGCCGGCTCGCCGATGCTGCGCATTGCCCGCCGCATCGCGGAGATGCTGCGCCAGTGGATGGACGACGGCACCGCCGGACCGGGCGACGTCATGGTGCTGGTGCGCAAGCGTGGTCCCTTCGTCGAGGCGCTCAACCGGGAAATGAAGCGGCTCGGCGTGCCGGCCGCCGGCAGCGACCGGCTGGTGCTGACCGAGCACATCGCCGTCATGGACCTGGTCGCGCTCGGCCGCTTCATCCTGTTGCCCGAGGACGACCTGTCGCTGGCCGCCGTGCTGAAGAGCCCGCTGTTCGGCCTTGACGACAACGCCCTGCTGACGCTCGCCCGCGAGACCCCGGAGCGCCTGCGTGCGGGAACTCTCTGGCAGGCGCTCCTGAAGCGCGCCGATCAGGATGCGGCCTGGGAGACGGTGCGCCGGCAGCTCGAGACCTGGCGCGCGCGGGCGGACTTCATGCCGCCCTTCGAGTTCTACGCCCGCCTCCTGTCCGTCGATGGCCGCCGCCGGGCCTTCCGCGCCCGCATGGGGGCGGAGGTGGATGACGTGCTGGACGAGTTCCTGGCGCTTGCCATGGGCTACGAGCAGACCGGCATTCCGGGGCTGGAAGGCTTCCTCGCCTGGCTCGCCGCCGCGCCGACCGAGATCAAGCGCGAGCTGACCAACGCCAGCGGTCTTGTCCGCATCATGACCGTGCACGGATCGAAGGGGCTGGAAGCGCCGATCGTCATTCTGGTCGATCCGGGCAGCGCGCCGGCCAGCGCCACCCATGACCCGAGTTTCCTGCCCTTTGCGCGCGGCAGCGACGCGCTGACACCGCCCGCCCTCGTCTGGCTGCCGCCGAAGGACGAGCGGATGGCCTGGCAGGACGACGCGATTGCCAACGCCCGGAGGGCAACGGAAGAGGAATACCGGCGGCTGCTTTACGTCGCCATGACACGGGCCGAGGACCGGCTGATCGTCTGCGGCTGGGCGCCGAAGAAGGGACCCAAGGAGGGCTGCTGGTATCAGCTGATCGCCGGCGCGCTGAAGCCGGAGGCTGTCGAGCGCAAGGGCCCGGACGGTGCGGTCATTGCCTGGGACTGGCGCCAGCCCGGCACGGCAGCTGACGCAGCGCCCGTCGCCCGGTCGCATGCGACGGCCACTGCCGCAGCCGCCGCTCCCGCGCCGCTGCCCGACTGGCTCCTGCGGCCGGTCGAGACGCCGAAGCGGATGCCGCGCCTGCAGCCCTCCCGCGTCTTCGAGGCCATGGAGATGAAGGAAGGCATCGAGGCGACGCCGGGCCTGTCGGTGCTGGACGCGCGGCGTCAGCCGGAGGCCTGGCCGCTGGAGCGTGGCCGTCTGCTGCACCGCCTGCTGGAAACCCTGCCGGATCTGCCGGCCGGCGAGCGCGGCCCGGCGGCCCGGCGTCTCATCGCCTCCGGCCTTGCCCCCCGCTTTGCCAACCGGGCCGACGAGCTGACCGCAGAGGTGCTGCGCATCGTCGGGGATCCTGAGTTCGCCGAGCTTTTTGCGGCAGGAGGACTGGCCGAAGTGCCGATCACCGGACAGCTCGTTGCGGCGGACGGCATCACCGTGCAGGTCACCGGCCAGATCGACCGGCTGGTGGTGACTGCGCAGCGGGTGCTGATCCTCGACTACAAGACCAACCGGCATGTGCCGGAGGATGCCGCAGGCATTCCGCCCGACTATCTCGCCCAGCTTGCCGTCTACCGGGCATTGCTCCGGGAGATCTATCCAGGGCATGATATCGAGGCCGCGCTGCTGTGGACATCCGTTCCGCGGCTGATGCGGGTCGAGAGTGCAGCGCTGGACGCAATCCTGACCCAGCTCAAGAGCACAGCCTCGCTGACTTGACGGATGCCGCCCTGCTCCCTACGTTCCATTCAACGAAACTAGGGCGAGTCTCTCCCCACGCCCACAGACGAAAGTACTTGTCATGGCTACCAGCAAAGTGACCGACGCCAGCTTTGACGCAGACGTCCTGAACTCTTCCGAACCGGTCGTTGTCGATTTCTGGGCGGAATGGTGCGGTCCGTGCAAGATGATCGCTCCGGCGCTCGAAGAGATCTCCGAAGAGATGGCCGGCCAGGTGAAGATCGCCAAGATCAACATCGACGAGAACCAGGCGATGGCCATGAAGTATGGCGTCCGCTCCATTCCGATGCTGATCCTGTTCAAGAACGGCGAACCGATGGCGACCCAGGTGGGCGCAGCCCCGAAGGGCAAGCTGGCCGACTGGATCAAGAACGCGCTTTGATCTGAAGCACCGTCTTGTGCATCTGCCGGTTGGCAGATGCCACCGGGCGGGGTAAAGACCACGAAGGGCCGGTTCCAGCCCCGGGCAAGCCGCAAGGGTCAAGCTGCGTGATCGCACTGCCCCGATGCCCGGCTGACCTGCGGCGAACCGGCCTTTGCATGTGTTCCCGAAACTCAGGGATTTTGAATGATGACCGACGAGACCAACACTCCCCCGGCGGACGATGCTGCCACTGCTGCCGACACCGGCGCGGGCAACGAGGCTGGCCTTGATCCCGTCGAGGCGCTCCGGGCCGAGAACGCCGAACTCAAGGATCGTGCCTTGCGCGTGATGGCGGAAATGGAAAACCTGCGCCGCCGCACCGAAAAGGAAATCAAGGACATCCGCCAGTACGCCGTAGCCGGCTTTGCCCGCGACGTGCTGACCGTCTCCGACAACCTGCGCCGCGCGCTCGAAGCGCTTCCGGCTGATGCCCGCGACAGCGCCGATGCCGGCCTGACCGCGCTGATCGAAGGCGTGGAAATGACCGAGCGCGAGCTTCTGAACCAGCTCGACAAGCACGGCGTCAAGAAGCTCGATCCGATGGGCCAGAAGTTCGACCCGAACTTCCATCAGGCCATGTTCGAGGTGCCGAACCCGAACGTGCCGAACAACACCGTGGTCCAGGTGGTACAGGCTGGCTACGCCATCGCTGACCGCGTGCTGCGCCCGGCCCTTGTCGGCGTTGCCAAGGGCGGCCCGAAGGACGCCCCGGCCCAGGACGCCAGCGTCGACACCACCGCCTGACCCGCTGTCCCGGCCCCGGACGCAAGTCCTTGGCGGCCATGTCGAGACCTCTCCGCTCCCCTCCCCCTCGTGGGGAGGGGTAAGGGGTGGGGGGCACGGGAGGCTGTTTGATCGCAAGGCGTCGGAAGTCAGCCTGGTCAGAACCCTAGGAAATTGGGTTTGCGTCCGCTCCCCCCACCCCCAAAACCCCTCCCCACGAGGGGGAGGGGAGCGGAGAGGCTGCGACAGGGTTTGACGTTCCAGGCACAGTCCTTCACATCAGACATATGCCAGACATCACCTGCGTTTTCCTTGCCTTTCTGTGGGGAGAGCAGCGCTTGCAAGATCTAGCCGGGACAACCGCTTGTGCGGGAATTTCGCCCACTTCTGGTCTGATCTCTAGGCCGTAATCCGCACATCCTGCAGGCCATTGAGGGCGCTGATCACAGCGTCCAGCCGGGCATGGGCCGGCGTTCCTGCACGCGGATGCATCCGCACATGCCGGGTCTCGCCCGGCGCGATGTTCAGGCCGTTGAGCTCGGGCCGGAATTGCGGATCGCGGATCACGACACGCTGGGCAAAACGCCGTGCCGTCAGCGCCAGTTCGAAAGTCCCCTCGCCCAGATCCTTCGCCTCAGCGGTGAGATCCAGTTGCTGGCGCGGCAAAGCCAGGCCAAGCGGCAAGTGGCACGCCTCGCTGAGCGATGCCCCTGATGCATCGACGAGCCTTGCGCGCACGACATCATGCGACGGCGGCCCGAAGCGATAGGCGTAACCGAGATCGAAGAAGCTGCCGATCAGCGCGAAGCCCGTGTGCCGCTGCTGCGAGCGCGGCGGCAGCACCACGTCCCGGGCGACAGAGATAACCGGCGTCAGGCCGTCGCGCCACGCTGTCAGTTCCAGGCGGGCGCCGAGCGGCGCTGCCGTTTCGTTGAGGAGATGGATGTCGAGGCCATTGGTGCCCTCATCCGTAATCAGCACCTGCACCGGCGCCAGCACCTGCGACAGGATGCCGAGGGCGAGCTTCGGCTCGCCGTGGGCATCGATCAGCCCCCAGCCGGCACCAGGCAGGAGATCGGACAGCGCCAGCACCATCGCGCCCCGGCAGGTCGAGCCGACGCGCCGCCACTCGGCAAAGGTGGCTGCCATCACCTCGCCCGTCACGGCCCGGGACAGCTCCAGATAGCGCTCCGGGTCGTGGCTACGCAGCCGCGCGGGATCGACGCCGTAGAGAGAGCCGAGATAGTGGTCGCGCACATCCTCGAAGTCCCAGCCTGCCCCCCGGTCGCGCGGAACGCGCGCCTTCCAGCGCGGATCGTGGCAGGCAATGCCGGGCAGCTCGCGCTCCAGCGTCACGGGTTCCGGCACGTTGGCAAAGGCAAGACATTCGCCGGCAAAGCAAACCCCGGCCCGGCGCGCATCGTCAAGCGGCCGCAGATAGGCGCCGACGCCGTAATAGTGACCGATGCCCACATTGGGCAAGAACGGCAGGTCGCCCCCGGTCGGCGAGTTGCGCACATAGGGCACGGAGGGGGCCAGTGCCGCAACGAGATCAGGCAGAAGGCTTTCGATCAGCGGCTGTGCCCGGCGCTCAGCCGGCAGGCCCATCATCGCGGCCTGCTGCTCCATCTCACTACCGCCGCAGAAGACGGCAAGGCTCGGATGGAAGCAAAGCCGGCTGACGACCTCAGCGGCTTCACGGCGGACCGCTGCCTCGAAGACGGGGTCAGCGAGCGGATAGTCGAAGTTGGCGAACTGGAAGTCCTGCCAGACCATCAGACCCAGCTCGTCGCAGAGCGCGAAGAAGGCCTCGCCCTCGTAGGTCGTGATGCCGGGAATGCGCAGGAGGTTCATGCCCGCGCCGGCCGCCGCCGCCAGCAGCGGTCGCAGCGCCTCGGGTGTCGAGGCGAGGCGCAGGATGTCAGCGCTGGTCCACACGGCCCCGCGTGCAAACACGGGCACGCCGTTGACGACGAGCCCGAAGCCCAGACCCTCAGCGCCGGCATCGACCTCGACCCGGCGGAAGCCGGTGCGGCCAAGCCGGTGGCGATGACCGGCAAGATGCAGCGTCACCTCATGCAGATGCGGCGTGCCGTGCGTCGCTGGCCACCAGGGCGCGACATCCGGGAGGTAAAGCGTCGCGGCGTACTGCCCGTCCGGGCCGGCCACGAGCGGCACGTGATGGCCGGCGCAGGAAAGCTCCGCGTCCACGAGCGGCGCGGCACTGGTGAGCGTCAGCGCCAGCACGCCGGTGCCATCCTCGCCCAAGGTGCTGGCAAGCTGCGTGATGGCGATATCGGGGGCTCGCCCGGTCTCGTCCGGAAGCGAGACGAACACGGGCCGGTAGGGGCCGACGGCCTCCACCTCGGGGCACCAGCCGGGCATGTGGCCGAGCAGCGTGGTGCGCAGGCCGCGCAAGCCAGCCTGATCAACAAGTTGGGTCCGCCAGCGGGCGCGGGGAAGCCTTGCGGCGAGCCGGTCCGTCAGCGCCCGGAAGGCCAGATGCAGGGTGTTCCGGGCGTCAGCCCCGACCTCGACCTCCAGCGCCGCGAACATGCTGTCTGAACGGGCCACGCGTTGGCCGTTCCAGAAGATGTCGGTGAGCGTGGCGAGGCCTTCAAAGCGCAGGCGGCAGCGGGCACCGGCCTTGGCAGTAACTTCTGTCCGATACCAGAAGTCCTTGTCCTGCAGGGGAAATGGCCCGGACGCCGAGAAGGCGCCGAGATCGGCAAAGGCTCCGGCGACGGTGCCCGGGACAGTGGCCGGCAGCCAGTCGAGATCGTCGGGCAGGTCGGCAGGGCTTGCAGCCTCGCCGGCATAGGTGCCGGCCAGTCTCCAGCCTGCGTCAAGCGGATGCAGCTGCTCTGCTAGGCGGCGCGGCGCAGGCAGGAGCGAGAAATCGGATACAGCGCTCGCCATGCCGTCTCACTCCGCCGCTGCGGCAGCGGCAGGCGGGTGCGACAGCAGCCCAGTCAGGCCACCATGCAGCCGGTCCCAGGCCTCGATCGCCGGCACCAGCGCGGGCGCGAGCTTGTCGAAGGATTTACGCATCACCGCCCGGGCGAGCTGGAACTGCACCACCTTGGCGGTTGCCGAGATAGTCCGTGCCTCGGGGGCAAGCCGTTCCAGCGCGGACGCATCCAGAGCCGTGTCCTGCCGCGCCAGCCAGTCGAGATGGGCGGAGAACAGCTCGAAATTCGCGCCGAACTGGCGCAGGGTGTTGAAGGCGTAGAGATGGAAGAAGCCGAAGGGCCGCTCGGCAATCTCGGCCACCTGCGCCGGAAACACGGCGGCGAAAGTGGCAATCGGATTGGCCTCAGGCGCGCGCGCCAGATGCCGGCGCAGCAGGGCGACGGCGCGCCCGGCCAGCATGGCTGCATCGGGCAAGGCGGCCGGAAACTTCACAAATTCGGTATAGGGCAGGAACGGCAGCGCGCCCTCGGGCGCCGTGCGGTGGAAGATGCCGTCGAAATCTTCGCCTTCCAGCCGGTGCAGGCCGAGATTGTGGAAATAGTCCATCGTCCGGCCGTCGACATCGAGCCGGTTGATGGCGACGGTCGTCTTGCCGTGTTCCTTGCGGTAGGCGGTACCCTGGGTGTCGGGGAGATAGAAGCTGTCCATCTCGACAAGGCAGAGGTTGCCGCGCGCAATCTGTGCCGCGACATGCGCCTCGACCCGGTCGAAGATGGCAAGCTCGGTCACGCGGATGCCGAACAGGGTCTCGAGGTCTTCCAGCGGCACCTTGAAGAAGGTGAACTGGTCGCCCTCGAAATCCTGGGTGATCGCATAGCCGAGCGCCGCCTCGGGCGGCTGCCCCAGCGCGGCCAGCACCTCGATCCAGATGTCGAGATAGCAGTTGGTCTCCGGCCAGTCGCGGCCGAGATCGTGCAGGCCGTGGCGCTGATACGCCAGCGGATCAAGCGCCGGAAACACCTTCTCGCGCGTCATGTCAGCCCCAGAGCGCCTTGCGCACCGTTGACGGCCAGTCGGCCGTATCCAGACCATGGTGCGCGAACAGGGCCAGAGCGATCCGCTCCAGACCGAAGCCGACACAGGCCGTGTGCGCAACCGCACCATCGGCGGTGGTCAGTCCCCAGGTCTTGCCGAAATGGTCCTGGTGATAGTTGAAGGACAGGCAGGCCGTCTTCTTAGCGGTCGAGGTCACCGGAATGAGCAGCTCGAACTTCAGGGCCTGGTCGCGCTGGTTGTTGGCCAGCATCTTGCCGGCGCGGCCGAAGAAGGGATCGTTGGCGACGTCGATCTCGACCGGCAGTTCGACGGCGGCGATCAGCTCCTGGCCGCGCTCCATCCACTGCTGGCGGAAGGCCATCACCTCTTCCGGCGTACCCATGCGGACATACTCGCGCATGCGGAACAGCTGCATGCGGGCCGGGTCTTTCGACGGCTCATGCCGGAAGCAGTAGGACTGCAGGTCGAACAGCCCGCCGCCAGCCGGCAGCGGGCCGCGCTTGGCAATGGTCGGATAGAGCGGATAGCAGGCCGCCGGCGTCAGCACGATGTCCGTCGCCTTCTGGTCCTTGGTCCAGTCATTGCCCTCGGCCATGCACTGCAGCAGGTTCACGTGGTCCAGCTCGCAGCCGCAGAAGGAATGCACGGTTCCGGCAAGCTGCGGGAAGCTCTTCATGTAGCCCGAGCCCTCGAAATGGCTGCGGTTCATGCCCGGGGGAAAGCGGATGACCTCGGACGGGGAGCTGCTGCCGAAGGCCGAGATCAGCCCCTCGAAGCGCTGGATCACGTCCTCGAAGGCGCCCGAACGGCCGTAGAGGCCATCGACGCCGGTGTCGATCAGAAGACCTGCATCAAACAGCCGGTCGAGAAGGGAGGTCTGCATGTCCATGTCTCACCCCAACAGGCTGGTGTCCTGCTTGTTCACAAGCAGCATCGTGGAAGTGTTGCCGAGAATGCGGTCATTGGAGATCATCAGTTGCGCCGAATGTGCATCACGCAGGTGCCGGCCAATGCTGTAGGGCGTGCCGTTTTTGTAGCCCATGATCCCTGTGATCAGCAGGCAATGGTTGATGATCTCGAGGATCGTCTGCGACGAGGCGATCTTCACGTTGTTCATGGCTACCGCAAAGCCCATCGACGACAGCTTCGTCTCGTCCTTCTGGGCGGCATCATACTGCTGCAGGGCGGCCAGGATGTTGGACTTGACCAGTTGCAGCAAGTTGGACGCTTCCGCCAGACGCAGCGCGCCCGGAGGCACGCTGCCCGGCGACTTGCGCGCCGCTGCGCGGACGAAGGCCTGGGCACGGGCAAAGGCGTCCGAGGCGATGCCGAACCAGACGCCGCTCCACAGGATGTGCGAATTGGCCAGCATCGACTGGGCCGCGATCTCGGCGAAGGGCTTGGGCAGGATCTGCTCCGCCGGTGCCTCGCCCTTGAAGATGAAGCCGTCCGAGCGGGTTCCGCGCATGCCGAGCGTGTCCCAGTGATGGGTCTTCTCGAGCGTATACTGACCTTTCTCGAACACGGTCATCACCTGGTCCGAGGGGGCGCTGTCGGCGCGGGCCCGGGATGTGACGAGGATAGCATCCGCCGCCTCGGCATAGGAAATGACCGTCGCATCCTTGGTCAGGCGGCAGGTGTCGCCATCGACCTCGATGGCGCAGATGGAATTGCGCAGATTGCCGCCGATGCCGCCCTCCGTGGTTGCCGAGGCAAGCAGCAGCTGGTCTGCCGCGATGCGGCGCATGTAGGCTTCGTGCCAGGGCGCGCCCTCGCCGTGCGACACCAGGCTCGACGCCTTGATCTGATGCATGGCGAAGACCATGCCGGAGGCAGCACAGGCCTGACCGAGAATGCAGCAGACTTCAGCAATCTCTGCCGTGGTCGCGCTTTCTCCGCCAAGATAGTCCGGAATCTGGATACCAAGCAGGCGCTCGGCCTTCATGGCGTCGACGGCTTCATTTGGGAACCGTCCGCCAGCATCAACATCATCCGCGTTGGCCGCGGCCACCGCCGCTGCCCTGCGGGCGCGCTCGGTCAGGCTGAGCGCCTTCGCCTTGGCCAGCTCGTTCATCACGCCACCGCTTCTTCAGTCAAGGACGCCAGCGCATCCCGGATCGCGGCAATCGACGCGAAGGACTTGCGATTGAGCAGGGTCTCGGGGAATTCGACGTCGAACGCGTCTTCGAGCGCCAACATCAGCTGGACGGAGGCAAATGACGACAGGCCAGCTTCGTACAGGTCAGTAGTGTCTGCCAGAGTCTCGACGGAAACCGGCAAGGCGCCATGCTTTGCCAGCAATTCGCGGATCTTGGTGGTCATGTTGCGTAATCCCTCAACAAACAGGTAGGCCGCGCCTGCAGCCCTGCTGGAAATGTCATGTCCATTGCATTTCTAGCGCATGTTAAATAACCCGCGCTTAAGATGCATGGTAAATATCACAATAAAGTTAAATCTGGTCGACGTATATTTACGAATTGTTAATGAATTAATTCCTTCTGCGCCTCATTGTTTCTGTCTATTTCCATGTATTATCTAAAATAACCATACGGAATATTAAGTTACTCTGCTGTTGCCATGATCCATACGCCGACCGATCAAAGCCAGCCAACCTTCAGGACAGTAAAAAGAAAGACCAAGTGCTTTGGTCATAGCGAAAAGGCTTAGCAGCGCGGCAAGAAACGACTGCCAGACCATCTGATCATCTGACCATGCCCAGACGCTGGCTTCGAGCCTGGGCGCTGGATAGCAAAAGCCGTCGGCTGGCGGAAGGTCAAACGAAAACCCCGCCCAAAGGGCGGGGCTGAATGGCTGACGCTCTGGAAGAGGATCAGGCTGCGTTGGACGAGGCCAGTGGCTGGGTAAGGAGCGAGAAGGCCGCTTCCGGATCCTCGGCAGCCCGCAAGCCGCCGGCAACCTTCGGGTCGCGCAGCTGGCGCGCGATCCGGGCTAGCGCCTTCAGATGATCAGCGCCGGCGCCCTCGGGAGCCAGCAGCAGGAAAATCAGATCGACCGGCTGGTCATCCAGCGAGTCAAAGTCAATCGGCTTGTCCATGCGGGCAAAGACGCCCACGAGACGGGTGAGCTTGATCAGCTTGCCGTGTGGAATGGCCACGCCATGCCCAACGCCGGTCGAGCCGAGCCTTTCACGCTGCAGCAGCGTGTCGAAGATTTCGCGCTCGGTCAGTCCGGTCAGTTCAGCGGCCTTGGAGGCCAGTTCCTGGATTGCCTGCTTCTTGCTGTTCGCCTTCAGCCCGACAACCACTGCGTCTTGCGTAATCAGATCACTCAGATCCATGTTCTTTTTCCATTTCGTCCCGGCGAGGGCCCAGGCAGCGCTTGCCGCCTGAGCCCCGCATATCCGGGAAGCGACCAGCCTAGCTGGCCGTCTTCTGTCCAACCAGGGCCGGATCAATCCAGCCGATGTTGCCGTCCGGGCGCCGGTAAACCACATTGACGCCGCCGCTGGCGGCATTCTTGAAGACGACGACCGGAGCTTCGGACAGATCAAGCTCCATGACGGCCATGCCGACGGTCAGCGTCCTGATCTTGGCCGAGGTTTCGGCGATAACCAGCGGACTGAAATCCGCCGGCACTTCCTCTTCCTCTTCAGGCAAAGCCAGGACATAGGACGCGGCTTCGAAAACTTCTCGCTCTGTGCCATTGGCCCCATGATGGGCCTTCAGCTTGCGCTTGTAGCGGCGCAGACGCTTCTCGATACGTTCCGCAGCGCGGTCAAAGCTCGCGCGCGGGTCCGGATCCTCCCCGGACACCTGCAATACGATGCCTGTGTCTAGGTGGATCGAGCATTCGGTCTTGAATCCCGATCCCTCCCGGCTCACGGTCACGTGGCCATTGAACCCGCCGCCGAAATACTTCGACAGCGCGTCAGCTATCCGGTCGTTGACGTGGTCGCGCATGGCAGATCCAACATCAACGTTCTTTCCCGAAATCCGCAGTGTCATGGGGACCTCTACTCGTTCATGAACCGAAATGCAGTCGGTGGCCCGACTCTCGAGACACATCATGTCCCGGACGTTGCAGCATGAACCACTCGGCGCTTCGGCGCCATACCCCTTTGGCCATAGGTTTCGGGGGCGGGCTATAGGCTTCGCCCATCCGAAAGTCAATCGCCCTGGCATGACGCCACCCGCAATGTGGAGCAGCTGCATCCGCAACTTATTATATAGCAATGGTTTGTGTGTTTTCAGAAAAGATTGGCAAAACTGCCTGTTGTGGGTAAAGCCGGCTTACCGGCCGCCACTTTTTTCCCGCCTGCGCTGCACCGACGAAGAAATACGCAGAGCCTCGCGATACTTGGCAACTGTCCGCCGTGCGATGTCGATGCCTTCCCCTTTCAGCATCTTCACCAAGGTGTCGTCCGACAGGATATCCGAGGCAGATTCGGCGTCGATCAGTTGCTTGATCCGATGGCGGACAGCCTCGGCTGAATGGGCGTCCCCCCCCTCCGTCGCCGCAATCGAGGACGAGAAGAAATACTTCAGCTCGAAAATGCCCCGTGAGGTCGCCATGTATTTGTTCGACGTCACGCGGCTGATGGTGGACTCATGCATGCCGACCGCATCGGCGATGGTCTTGAGGTTGAGTGGCCGCAGATGCTCGATGCCGTAGCTCAGGAAACCATCCTGCTGCCGCACGATCTCGGTCGACACCTTGAGGATGGTCTTGGCGCGCTGGTCGAGGCTTTTCACCAGCCAGTTCGCTGTCTGCAGGCAGTCCGTCAGATAACTGCGCTCCGTTTCCTTGCGGGCCGTCCGGGTGACACTCGCGTAATAGGTCTGGTTGACGAGAACACGCGGCAGGGTGTCGGCGTTGAGCTCGACCGTCCAGCCCCCATCCGAGGCCCGGCGTACAAACACATCTGGCACGACCGGCTGCACAAGAGCACTGCCATAGGCACGACCTGGCCGGGGATCCAGCGCGCGGATTTCCGCGATCATGTCGGTGAGGTCTTCCTCATCGACATTGCACAGGCGTCGCAGCGCCGCCAGTTCGCGCCGGGCAAGCAGCTCGATGTTGTCGATCAGGGTCGCCATCGCCGGATCGAAGCGATCACGTTCCTTCAATTGCAGGGCCAGGCATTCGGCCAGCGAGCGCGCGAACACGCCGGAGGGCTCGAACCCTTGCAGGATGACCAGAACCGCTTCGACACGGGCCAATGAAACGCCGAGCTGGCCAGCGGCCTCGTCGAGTTCCTGCGCCAGATAGCCGTTTTCATCCAGGCTGTTGATCAGATGCAGGCCAATCAGCTTGTCGACAGGATCCGCCAGCGCCAGGTTCATCTGGTCGGTGAGGATCTGCGTCAGGGACTCTTCTTCTGCGACAAAGGCTTCGAGATTGTAGTCCTCGCTGACACCGCCGCCGGTGCGGCCGGAATCGGCAGCATAGGCAATGGCCTGTTCCGGTGCCGGCGCAACGCCGCTTTCATCGGGGAAGACATTGCCGAGATCCGTGTCCATGCTGGAGGCGATGGTTTCGGCGCTCGATTCCAGCTGGTTCTTCATCCAGTCGCCAGCGTCGCCGTCAGGCGCATCGGTGCCGTCGAGGCCGGTGTCGTATGCCCCGCCCTCAGCGCCGGAGCCTGCCGCCTCGGGCAGGATCTCGACGGCGCTGTCACCGGACTGCTCGCTCGCGGAACCGGTGGCCGGATCGCTCCGCTCGAGCAGCGGATTGCGCTCCAGCTCGGCATCGACATAGGCCGCAAGATCGAGATTGGAAAACTGCAGCAGCTTGATCGCCTGCATCAGTTGCGGCGTCATCACAAGCGACTGGCTCTGCCGCATCTCAAGCTTGGTCGAGAGTGCCATGGGCGGGTCGCGCATCCTGCTGGGCAGGCCGGTCAGGGCTTGGCTTGCCTGCCCACGGTCCTGCGATAGTTCTGTCCTCCCGGACCGGACCCGATCAACATGAACGGATGACGGCGGCCCAGCCTCGAAGCCGGATCAGTTTGGATCTGGTCCGTTTCTTGCTTATACCGCAGCCGAGCCGCCCGCATCAAAGTGTAAATTGTTCGCCAAGGTAAAGACGGCGGACATCGGGGTCCGCAACGATCTCGTACGGGGTGCCCTCGGTCAGGACTTCACCTGCCGCAATGATGTAGGCCCGGTCGATCAGGCCGAGCGTTTCCCGCACGTTGTGATCGGTGATGAGCACGCCGATGCCGCGCTGGGTCAAGTGACGCACCAGTTGCTGGATGTCCCCCACCGCAATCGGGTCGATGCCGGCAAAGGGCTCGTCCAGCAACATGAAGGAGGGGCGGCTGGCCAAGGCCCGGGCGATTTCCACGCGCCGGCGCTCACCGCCCGACAAGGCAATGGACGGCGACTTGCGCAGATGGGTCAGGCCGAATTCAGCCAGAAGTTCATCGAGATCCGCCTGGCGCTGTTTCCGGTCGGGCTCCACGACCTCAAGAACTGCGCGGATGTTTTCCTCAACGCTGAGACCGCGAAAGATCGAGGCTTCCTGTGGCAGATAGCCGATGCCGAGACGGGCACGGCGGTACATCGGCAGGCTGGTGATCTCGAAACCGTCGAGCGTAATGGAGCCCTGGTCCGGGCGGATCAGGCCAGTGATCATGTAAAAGACTGTCGTCTTGCCGGCGCCGTTCGGCCCGAGCAGCCCGACGGCCTCCCCGGGGTAAACGGTGAGCGAGACATGCTTCACCACGCGGCGCTTGCCGTAGCTCTTGCCGATGCCCTCGACGGCAAGTGCGCCGTAGCCAGAGCCAGGGGCCGCTTCACTGTCCTGATCGGACCGAGCGCCGAATGAAAAAGGCAACCATCTCACGCGTGGGCGTCCTGGAAATGAACAAGGGGGAAGTCATAAGGAGTGCCACCGCTCCTGTCGAGCCTGACCGCATGTCCGGTCAAACCGACCGGACATGGGCAGCCAGTTCCGGCCAAAGGCTGACCCGGGGGATCAGTTCCCGTTCAGGCTGTTGGGCTGGATGAGAACCTTGACGCGCCCGGACTTCTTTGCTTCCAGATCAGCCTTGCCGGTTTCCAGGTTAATCGTCAGCTTGTTGCCGACGACCACATTCGGCCCCTGGCTCAGCACAACCTGCTGCCCGGTCATCACCATGATCTTGCGGGCCATGTCGAAGCTGGCCTCATCGCCCGTAGCCGTCTGGTCCTTGGACGAAATATAGACGCGGCCATTGGCTTCCAGACGCATGATCCGCTGCTGGACGCCGCCATCGGCCTTGCCGTCGTAATAGACCCGCAGCTTCTGCGTCTTCATCCGGGTTTCACCCTGGGAGACCAGAACGTCACCGGTGAATGTCGCGCTGTTGCTCTTGTCCTCGACCTGAAGCTCCTGCGCCTCGATCTGGATCGGTTCCTTGTCGTTGTCGCCGAAACCGGCAAACGCGTTCGAAAAGGTCTGTGCCGTTGCAAGCCCGGGCGCAAGGGCAAACAGGGCCGCAGCCGCAAACAGGGAAATGCCCTTCATTCTGTTTTCTCCGTGTCCTTGGCGACCATCTTGGTGGCACCCGGTCGTAGCGTCATCTTGATGCCGTTGGTGAAGCGCACGACACCATTGTCCTGATCATAGCTGAATTTTCCCGCACTGATGTCGCCTTGCGTCGAACGCACGACCAGCGGATCGGATGTCCGCACCTTGCCGGTCTTCAGGTCGATCTGAACGGATGAAAACTCCGCGTCATAGTCACCGCTCCAGTCCAGCTTGATGCCGTCCTTGAGCAGCAAAGTCTCGGCGCCATTGTCATAGGTGCCCTTGTTCGCCGTGATCGCCGCCCGCTGGCCATCGCCCATCACGATTTCGGCGACAATGGTCTCAAGATCGATGATACGCGGGTCCATGATCCGCTGGATCGCCCGTACGGCAGAGACCTTGTAGGAGCGGTCTCCGTCATGGCCGGACAGTTCCGGACGATCCATGACCAGTCCTTCTGACGTCAGCATGACATTGCCGATCCCGAGACTGGTGAGGAAGTTGAACAGGACGATCAGCGCGGCCATCACTGCCACGATGCCGATGCCCAGCACGGGGAACAGGATGCGCAAAATCCGCACGCGGCCAGAATGCCGGCGCGCGTCGCTGCGTGCGCGCATCAATCGCGCGCCCGCCTCATCATCCCACGCGTCAGAGCTCAAAAAGCTGCCTCGCCGCTAGGGCCCGTCCCACCAGGGCCGCATGTTCAATCGGATGACAGGCCTCCCCAGGACCTGACCGCGCCTCCATATGGGGTGCGCATCCCCTACAATAAAGTGTCCGCCGGGTTTCTGCCAATCTGAACCCGGACTGACCATAAGAGACCGGACAGAACCACACGCCGCCCCGGCGCATGGCATACGATCAGCTATGGGCGAAAATGTCGTCCTCGTCCCAGCCGATCAGGTCCAGACGGGCCCGGGTCGGCAGGAAATCGAAACAGGCATTGGCAAAGCCGGTGCGCTCCTCGCGGGCCAGCATCACCTCAAGCTGCCGCTGCAGCGCGTGCAGGTAGAGCACATCGGAGGCAGCATAGGCGAGCTGCGCGTCGGACAGTTTTTCCGCCGCCCAGTCGGAACTCTGCTGCTGCTTGGAGAGCTCGACCCCGAGAAGCTCGCGGGTGATGTCCTTCAGGCCGTGCCGGTCCGTGTAGGTGCGCACAAGCTTGGAAGCAATCTTGGTGCAGAACACCGGCGCCACCTCGATGCCAAGATACTGATACAGCACCGCAACATCGAACCGGGCGAAATGGAAAATCTTGGTCACGGACGGATCGGTGAACAGACGTGCCAGATGCGGCGCGTTCTTCTGGCCACGGTCGATCTGCACCACATCGGCAGAGCCGTCACCCGGCGACAACTGAACCACGCAGAGCCGGTCACGATGCGGATTGAGACCGAGCGTTTCGGTATCCACCGCGACAGCCGTGACGCCCTGGTAGTTGGAAAGGTCGGGCAGGTCGTTCCTGTGATAGCGGATGGTCATCGGTCTGGTCTCATCATTCGTGTTTGCCGCGCACTTACAGCACATTCAGGTGCACTGCGGCAAGGGAATGGCAGAGAACGATGACTAAAACGGAAAGGCGCAGCCGCAGGCGGCTTCCAAGGCGCAGTTTCAGTCTTCTTCGCCGAAGCGATCCGCTACCAATGCTGCAATAGCCGCCATGGCCGCTTCGGCATCATTGCCTTCGACAAGCACATGAATGCAGCAGCCAGGCGCTGCAGCCAGCATCATCAGCCCCATGATCGAATTGCCGCCGACGGTCTGGCCGTCCTTGGACACCTGAACCTGCGAGGAAAAGGTCTCAACCAGCTTCACCAGCTTGGCAGAGGCGCGGGCATGGAGGCCGCGCTTGTTGACGATGGCTAGGTCCTGTTCAAGTCGCGTCATTTTGCGGAGATATCGTCCCGGGTAAGCAAAGCGTCAGACCTGGCCGGAAAGAACCTGGCTGGCGACGGAAATATACTTTTGCCCGGCTTTGCGCGCTTCGTCCACTGCCTCGGGCAGGGCGCGGTCCCCGCGGAGGCTGGTCAGCTTGACCAGGAGCGGCAGGTTGACGCCGGCGACGACCTCGATCGTTTTGCCATCCATGACCGAAATGGCGAGATTCGAAGGGGTGCCGCCGAACATGTCGGTGAGCAACACGACGCCAGCGCCGGTGTTGACGGCTTCGACAGCGTCGAGGATATCCTGACGCCGCTGTTCCATGTTGTCTTCGGGACCGATGCAGATGGTCGCAATCTGGGTCTGCGGGCCAACCACGTGTTCCAGCGCCGCCTTGAATTCCTCGGCCAGACGGCCGTGGGTCACGAGTACGAGTCCGATCATTCTTGTCCGACCTGTCCTGATCAAGATCTGGTCATATCGATCTGACCGGACCCTGCTCGACGTTTTCATGCTGCGGCTTGCCCGCATTCGGCGGCTTGCCCGCAATGTCGGCAAGGCCGCGGCGCAAAGCAAGTCGTTTTTCAGATTAAATTCCGTTAAACTGGGCATTCAGCCCCATTGCAGAGCTGGGCGAGCGCTGCCCGGACCAGCAGCACCTGACGTTGCAGATCCCTTTCCGGCGCCGGTTGGCGCGCCACGACGACACCGGCCAGGGTCACCTGGAACGCATCGTCCTCCGGCATCCGCTCCATTTGCCCAGCTGGAACAAGATCGACAACCAGACGGATCAAGGCCTGCCGCTCGGCCAGCTCGCCTTCGATCCCGCGCCCCCGCAGCTCAATCTGACCCGCGAGGACCGGCGCTCCACTGGCAACCAGCCCGGAAGGATATGCCGTCAACACGACGCGGTCATCGCCGACCAGTGCTGCCCAGTGTCCCTTTCGCCGCGCCAGCGCCAGAAGTTCAAGTGCCAGCATCGACTTGCCCGCTCCGGACGGACCGCGCAGCAGCAGGCCATGGCAGCCCAGCACCAGCGCCGTCGCATGCTGGTACGGCTCAGGCGGCATGATCATTCCCCCGCCGCTCACGCCGGCCGTCCGGCTGGCAGGGAAATCGTGAACCGGGCCCCCGTCACCCGTGGCTCACCGCTCTCGGGATCCTTTTCCATGCGGTTCTCGGCGCTGATCGTACCCTTGTGCGCCTCGATGATCTGGCGCGAAATCGAGAGGCCAAGACCGGAATTGTTGCCGAAATCCTCGCCATCGGGCCGGTCGGTGTAGAAGCGCTCGAAGATGCGCTCGATCTTCTCGGCCCGGATGCCGGGACCGTCATCGTCAACCGTGACGAGGATACGCCCCGCCTTGCGGCTCGCACCGATCCGGACATTCCCCCCCTCGGGGGAAAACGAGCGGGCATTGTCGATCAGGTTGTTGATCACCTGCGCCAGGCGGCTGTCATAGCCCATCATCTCATAAGGGTTTTCGGGCTTCTTCTCGCCCGGTTTGTCCGGCTTCACATCCGCAATGGCCAGGATCACCCGAGGCATGTCGTCGCTGGCCCGCTGGTTGCTCATGTCGGCCACACCGCGCAGGAGTTTTGCCACATCCAGAACCTCGGCGTTGCCGCGCGACAGTTCCGCATCGAGGCGCGAGGCATCGGAAATATCGGTGATCAGTCGATCCAGCCGCCGCACATCATGCTGGATCACCTCCAGCAACCGG
The DNA here is from genome assembly GCF_003012935.1 of Pannonibacter carbonis. GTDB lineage: Bacteria > Pseudomonadota > Alphaproteobacteria > Rhizobiales > Stappiaceae > Pannonibacter > Pannonibacter carbonis. The sequence goes on from NZ_PUDR01000004.1 coordinate 212,976, forward strand.
GCTCTCGACGTATCGGACTTGGCCAGCGGCAAGGTCTCCACGGCGCTGCGCAGGGACGTCAGCGGGTTTTTCAGCTCATGCGCAACGTCAGCGGCAAAGCGCTCGATGGCATCCATACGATTGTAGAGCGCATTGGTCATGTCGCGGAAGGCCCGCGCCAGATGGCCGATCTCATCCTGGCGGTCAGAGAAGTCCGGAATTTCCTGGCGCGAGTTCGAGCCCTTGCGCACCCGCTCCGCTGCTGCTGCCAGCCGGCGCACCGGACCGGCAATCGTACCGGCCAGAAGCACGGACATGATGAACATCACGCCCGCTGCCACCAGAAACACTCGCATGATGGCGATGCGCTCGGCACTGACAATGGCGTCGATGTCGCCGCCCTGTGTGGACAGCAGCAGCGTTCCCAGCACAGCGCGAAAACGCTGGATCGGCACTGCCACCGATACAATCAGTTCGCCGCGTTGCGACACGCGCACGACACTGGCCGGCGACCCGGCAAGGGCGGCCTCGACCTCCGGATAGACCCGGCCATCACCGCCACCGGCCTCAAGATACAGCGGCAGATCGCCCTGGCGCAGCCAGAGCTTGGTCGACTGCCAGACCCGGTCGAGCATACCGATCTCCTCGCCCTCGGGCGGCGGCAGATCGAAGCGCAGGATCTGGGGACCGGAATAGAGATGGCGCGAATCCAGGATCAGCATGCCGTCCGGATCATAGATCCGGGCACGGGTCTTGGTCGGCGAGATCAGCCGCCGCAGCACAGGCCCAACCCGCTCCGGATTGACCGGAAAATCCAGCGATGTCAGAGAGTTGGAGTCTGGCCCCAAGGTCTCGCCAGCCTGAAGCTGCAGCAGCTTTTCCGGGTCGACGCTGATGGCGCCGGTGTCCACCGTGGCAGAGGCGGCAATTGCGCTGGCGATGATTTCGCCCTGGGTCAGCAGGCTCTGCACCCGGGCATCAATCAGCCCGGCGCGGAACTGGTTCAGATACAAAATGCCGGATACCAGCGCGATCAGCCCGGCCAGATTGAGCACGACGATGCGCTTGGTCAGCGAGGAGAAGACATAGGTGCCGAGGAAGGCGCCAATGCGCAGGCGGGCCCGTCGGCGTAGGCGCGGATTGCCAAGCCGTCGCAAGGGTGCAGCACCCCGATCGCCGGCCGCTTCGGCCGGGCGCAAGGCCATGTCGTCCTTGTCCGCTTCACTAACCATCGCAATCCGCTGCTGCGGCCCTGCTGGCGTCTACATCGCCGGCGCGGCGCAGGCTCCCTGCCACCCGCGCGCCGAACTCAGGTCTCGCGAAAGCGATAACCGACGCCATAGAGCGTTTCGATCATGTCGAAATCATCGTCGACCATCTTGAATTTCTTGCGCAGTCGCTTGATGTGGCTGTCGATCGTCCGGTCGTCAACATAGACCTGATCGTCATAGGCCGCGTCCATGAGGGCATTGCGGCTCTTGACCACACCCGGGCGCTGCGCCAGGGCCGAGAGGATCAGGAACTCCGTCACCGTCAGCGTCACCGGCTTGCCGTTCCAGGTGCAGGTATGGCGCTCCTGGTCCATCAGCAGCAGGCCCCGCTCCAGCAGCTTGTCGGCATCCTCGCGCGGAGACGAGGCATCGCGCGGCGAAACGCGGCGCAGGACAGCGCGGACACGCTCTACCAGCAGGCGCTGCGAGAACGGCTTCCGGATAAAATCATCCGCGCCCATCTTGAGCCCGAACAACTCGTCGATCTCGTCGTCCTTGGAGGTGAGGAAGATCACCGGCATGTCGGACGTCTGGCGCAGACGGCGCAGCAGCTCCATGCCATCCATGCGGGGCATCTTGATGTCGAAGATGGCCAGCGTCGGGGGATCAGTCAGCAGGCCGTCCAGCGCCGATGCGCCGTCCGTGTAGGTCTGGACCCGGTAGCCTTCGGATTCCAGAGCAATCGACACCGAAGTCAGAATGTTGCGGTCGTCATCGACCAAGGCAATCGTCGGCATGATGCGGGTCTTCGTCCTCTGATCCGTCAAGGTGTTATCTCACTTTCAGCGTTTGGCCCCGCAATTGCGCATAAAATAAGGCATTGGCTCACCAGCACCAAACCTTAAAGCGTCAATTAAGGCAGAACAGCAGAACGACTTTCATTAATCGGCAAAGCTGTGACCTGCGTCACGCGCTGCCTCCGCGATTGACCTGTGCACCCTCAGTCAACGGAATAAGACAAGACAAAAGCAGCAGCGCCACAGTTTTGCTTAAATTCGAACAGTGAAATAAATCATGTTGGCAAGTCTTCGTCTTTTAATCGATTTAGTATGACGGTTCTCCAAAAGGGTCACTTGTTGCAGAAATCCCAATCAACTAGGGTCCGACTGCCGCGGGACTTGGGAGGCAGCGTAAAGGTAAATGCCCGTCCCCCCGCCGCTCCACTTCAGGTTCTTCGACAGGGATTGCGCGACCATGAAAGAGACGGGTGTCAGAAATCCGGCCTTTGGCCTTGAAACCATTGGGCTGACGGATCTGTCTGCGATCTACTGGAACCAGAACGAGCCTGCGCTGTATGAGCAGGCGCTCACCCGAGGCGAGGCTTGCCTGTCCGCAGGCGGCGCTCTGGTTGCTGACACCGGCCAGCACACCGGCCGCTCACCGAAGGACAAGTTCGTGGTGGCTGACGAGCACACCACCGGCCAGGTCTGGTGGGACAACAACGCCCGCATGAGCCGCGAGCATTTCGACGTACTGCTGGCCGATTTCATCGCGCATGCCAAGGGCCGGGATCTGTTCGCGCAGGATCTCTATGGGGGCGCCGATGAGGCGTATCGCCTGCCGGTTCGCGTCTACACCCAGTACGCCTGGCACTCGCTGTTCATCCGCAACCTGCTGATCCGTCCGAAGGCCGAGGACCTGTCGACGTTCCAGCCGAAGATGACCATCATCGATCTGCCGAGTTTCAAGGCCGATCCGGCGCGCCACGGCTGCCGTGGTGAAACCGTCATCGCCTGCGACCTGACGCGCATGATCGTGCTGATCGGCGGTACGTCCTATGCCGGCGAAATGAAGAAGTCGGTCTTCACTTTCCTCAACTACCTGCTGCCGCCGCAGGGCGTGATGCCGATGCATTGCTCGGCCAACGTCGGCAAGGATGGTGACACCGCCGTCTTCTTCGGCCTGTCGGGCACCGGCAAGACCACGTTGTCCGCGGATCCGGAGCGCACCCTGATCGGCGACGACGAGCATGGCTGGGGCAAGGGCGGCGTCTTCAACTTCGAAGGCGGCTGCTACGCCAAGACCATCAAGTTGTCGAAGGAAGCAGAACCGGAGATCTACTCCACCACCCAGCGTTTCGGCACCGTGCTTGAAAACGTGGTGCTGGACGACAAGCGCGTTCCCGATTTCGATGACGGCCGCAAGACCGAGAACACCCGCGCGGCTTACCCGATCCACTTCATCTCGAACGCATCCGCCACCGGCATTGCGCCGCAGCCGAAGACGATCATCATGCTGACGGCCGATGCCTTCGGCGTCATGCCCCCGATCGCCAAGCTGACCCCGGCGCAGGCCATGTACCACTTCCTCTCCGGCTACACCGCCAAGGTCGCCGGTACGGAAAAGGGCGTGACCGAGCCGCAGGCGACCTTCTCCACCTGCTTCGGCGCGCCGTTCATTCCGCGCCACCCGACGGAATACGGCAACCTGCTGCGCGACCTCATCGCCGAGCACAATGTCGACTGCTGGCTGGTCAACACCGGCTGGACGGGCGGCGCCTATGGCACTGGCAGCCGCATGCCGATCAAGGCCACCCGCACGCTCCTGCGCGCCGCACTTGATGGCTCCCTGAAGGGCGCGACCTTCCGCACTGACGCCAACTTCGGCTTCGCCGTGCCGGAAGCCGTTCCGGGCGTCGACAGCGCCATCCTGGATCCGCGCTCGACCTGGGCTGACGGTGCCGCCTATGACGCGCAGGCCAAGAAGCTGGTCCAGATGTTCATCGACAACTTCGCCAAGTTTGAGGAAGCCGTGGACGGTGCCGTCCGCGACGCGGCTCCTGTGGTCCGGGAAGCCGCCGAATAAACGGGCAGCTTGACTTCAGGACCGTCTGTCCGCCGGCAGACGGCTCACCGCAGCGTCCCAGGGCAACCTGGGGCGCTGTTTTCGTTTGAGCACCGCTGCGACAGTTCCGCGGCTGATGACAGCCGTGACCCTTTCCGCCATCTGAACCGCCCTATATGCTCAATGGAACGGAGAATACTATCGCCGTCAGGGAGGCAGTGCATGCAACCGGGGACGCAATCGGGGTCCGCTCCGCACCACCTCGACGTTCTGGCCGTGGCTGAACGCTGGGTGCAGTCGGGGCGCAAGGCGGCCATTGCGACTGTTGTCGAGACCTGGGGCTCTGCTCCCCGTCCGGTCGGCTCTCACCTCGTCATCGATTCTGAAGGCAATTTCGAAGGATCGGTGTCCGGCGGTTGTGTCGAAGGGTCCGTCGTGAGCGAGGCGCTGGATGTGATCGCCAGTGGCCGTGCAACGATGCTCGAGTTCGGTGTGGCGGATGAAACCGCCTGGCGCGTCGGCCTGTCCTGTGGCGGCCGGATCCGCGTCTATGTGGAGCCCGTGACCGATGCGGCTTGATCTCCTTTCGGCCCTGAATGAGGCCAGGGCCCAGCGTCAGGCGGCGATCCTTGTGACTGATCTGCAAGACGGCAGCCAGCGCCTTGTCCAGGCCGCCACCCTGTCCGCTGACGACCCTCTGTATCCTGAGCTGGAGAAGCGCTTTCGCAGCGGTGCGTCTGGTCAGGTCGAGGCGCCGGACGGCCGCGCCGCATTTCTGACGGTTTCGGTTCCCTCGCCACGGCTCGTGATCATCGGCGCTGTCCATATCTCGCAGGCGCTGCTGCCAATGGCCGAGATCGCGGGCTTTGACGTGACGGTCATTGATCCGAGAACGGCCTTTGCCAGCGAGGAGCGCTTTCCTCCCCGCGTGCTGCGGGCCGAGTGGCCGGACGAGGTGCTCGCCCGAACGCCGCTGGACGCCTACACCGCGCTCGCGGCCGTGACGCATGACCCCAAGATCGATGACATGCCCTTGATCGCGGCGCTGCGGGCGGGATGCTTCTATGTCGGCGCGCTCGGCAGCCGCAAGACGCACGGCAAGCGGGCAGAGCGATTGATGACCGCCGGACTGACAGAGGCGGACGTCGCCCGCATCAAGGCGCCGATCGGCCTCAGCATCGGCGCTGCCTCCCCGGCCGAGATTGCGGTTGCCGTGCTGGCGGAAATCATCGCCGCCCTGCGCCAGACAACGGTAGCCCGGTCTGACAGCCCGGTGATCCTCTGATGCGCTTTGGTCCGGTTCCCCTCGCCGAGGCCGCTGGTGCATTTCTTGCGCATAGCCAGCGTATAGGCGAACGCGTGCTGAAAAAGGGTCACACCCTGACATCCGACGATGTCACAAGGCTGGCCGAGGCCGGCCTCACATCCCTTGTCGTGGCCCGGCTTGAGCCTGGCGACATCCCGGAAGATAGCGCGGCCCAGCAGCTCGCAAGTGCCGTCGCCGGGCAGGCCATTGTCACCGACGCGCCGTTCACGGGGCGGGTCAATCTCTATGCCGAGGCCAATGGCGTGTTGCAGCTCGACGTGGCTGCGATCCATCGCTTCAACCGGATCGATCCGGCGATCACTCTTGCCACCTTGCCGGACCTGACCGCCGTTGAAGCTGGACGGATGGTTGCCACGGTCAAGATCATTCCCTTTGCTGTACCGGGCCAGTCCGTCGCCGTCGCAGAAGCGGCGGCCCGCGCGGCGGTGCGCATCGCTCCCTATCGGCCGCGCCCGGTCGGTCTGGTCGCAACGCAGCTGCCGCAGCTCAAGACCGTGACCATGGACAAGACCCGCCGCGTCCTTGAGCAGCGCCTGTCGCCATCCGGAAGCCTGCTGCTCCCCGAAATCAGGACAGAGCATGCCGCCCACGCTGTCGCAGCGGCTTTGCAGGAGCAACTAGGGCAAGGCGCCGGTCTGATGATTCTTTTCGGCGCATCGGCGGTCGTGGACCGGGCGGATGTGCTTCCCGAAGCCATCCGGCTTGCCGGCGGGACGGTTCACCACTTTGGCATGCCGGTTGACCCCGGCAATCTGCTGCTGCTGGGCGACGTTGCCGGCGTGCCGGTCATCGGCGCACCGGGCTGCGCCCGCAGCCCAAAGGAGAATGGCTTTGACTGGGTGCTGCAGCGCCTGCTTGCCGACATCCCCGTTACTGTCGACGAAATCACCGCGTTTGGCGTTGGAGGCCTGCTGATGGAAATCACCTCCCGGCCGCACCTGCGCGAGCCGGTCCCCCCTCGCCCGAACCGGCGCTATGGCGCGCTGGTCCTGGCTGCCGGACGTTCGAGCCGGATGGAAGGGGGCAACAAGCTCCTGGCCCGTCTGGAGGGCCGCAGCCTCGTCGCCCATGCGCTCGATGCGGCCTGCAACAGCAGCGTCTGCGATGTTGTTCTGGTCACGGGGCATATGGGAGACAGTGTCGCACGGGAAGCCGAAGGTCATTCGGCGCGAATTGTCCACAATCCGGATTTTGCCTCTGGCATGGCAAGTTCCATCCGGGCGGGACTGCAGGCGCTGCCGGGCGATCTGGATGGTGTCATCGTCCTTCTGGGCGACATGCCCGGCGTCACGGCTGCAATGGTGGACAAACTGATTGCGGCGCATGATCGGGACAAGCGGCATCTCATCATTGTCGCCACGGCAGAGGGCAAGCGCGGCAATCCTGTGCTGTTCGACACGGTTTTCCTCGAAGAGCTGAAAGCACTAGAAGGCGACATCGGCGCAAGGCACCTGATCGCCCGAGAGGCCGAGATCGTGGCCGAAGTGGAACTCGGCGGGGCCGCCCGGCTCGACCTCGACACAAGGGAAGCACTTGCGGCCGCCGGGGGAGAACTAAACATCAGTTAACCTTTGGCAAAGCCATGTGATTTCTGAGCAGCTCTTATGCCGTCAAAAGAGTTGCGTTGCAGCAATCAGGTGCTTATGTATGCACCACTCGCGTTGCCACGCGGCAGGCCGGGCTCGCCCGCGCCTCGCGTTCCAGCAACCAGGATTTCATAGACAGGTGCGCTCGCAAGGCCGTCCCGGAACCCCCGGGCCAACGGCCGGCTTTTTGCGCTTTCCAGTCGAGATATGACATGAGGATGACCATGGATCTGAGCTTGCCCCGTCCGGGCCGCTGCAAATGGGCAGAAGGCGATACCGGCAATTACACGTTCCCGTGCAACCAGCGCGTCGATGCAGGTGTGTCTTACTGCACCGATCACCGTGCCCTGGTCTACATGCCGCCGGAAGAGCGTCGCCGCTCCAAGCCGGCCAACAGCTCGGCAAGCTTCAAGCGAATCGCCGCCTAACAAAAACATAAGCGGCGCACGTGGCCCCATCGCGTGCAAAGAAGCCCGGAGCGAAAGCCCGGGCTTCTTTGTGTTTATGGGCATGTCTGCGCCAGCAAAAGCAAAGGGCAGGTACCTCGCGGTCCTGCCCTTCACTCATATCAGCATGCAGCGTTCTTGCGATCAGGCTGCCTTGAGCGCTGCCTGGATTTCGCGAAGCTGGCTCAACAGCATTTCTGCCTTCTGCCGGCTTGCGTCATCACGTGCATCGGCGACGTCTTCTTCAGCGTCCTTGACATGCTGCGCAAGCACGTCGGCCTTCAGTTCGGTAACCGGCACGGCCATCTCGGCAAGCACGGTAAGACCGTTGCCGTTGACGTCGGCAAAGCCGCCGCGCACGAAAAACTCGACAACCTGGCCGCCGTCCTTGCGAACCTTCAAGAGGCCCGGACGGACGGTGGACATGAACGGGCTGTGATCCTTGAGGACGCCGAACTCGCCTTCGCTGCCCGGCACGGTAACCTCAAGCACTTTCTCCGACACGAGAAGGCGCTCGGGCGAGACAAGCTCGAACTGGAATGGCTGTGCCATCTGGCAAGTCCTTTACTGGTCGACTGGCTGGCAATCGGATCGTGAAACGAGGCGCGACTGGCGCGCCCCGGTTGAGCGGCCGCCGGGTTACCGGCGGCCTGTTGCATCACGCGGCTTCGGCAGCCAGGCGCTGAGCCTTTTCGATCGCTTCCTGGATGTTGCCGACCATGTAGAAGGCAGCTTCCGGCAGGTGATCGTATTCGCCGCTGACGAGGCCCTTGAAGCCCTTGATCGTGTCTTCGAGCGCGACGAGCTTACCCGGCGAGCCGGTGAAGACTTCGGCGACGAAGAACGGCTGGGACAGGAAGCGCTCGATCTTGCGGGCGCGGGCCACGGTGAGCTTGTCCTCTTCGGACAGTTCGTCCATGCCCAGGATCGCGATGATGTCCTGCAGGGCCTTGTAGCGCTGCAGGGTCTGCTGAACCTGACGGGCCACGTTGTAGTGCTCGTCGCCGATGATACGGGCGTCAAGCATGCGCGAGGTGGAGTCCAGCGGATCCACGGCTGGGTAGATGCCCTTTTCGGCGATCGAACGGTTCAGAACCGTCGTTGCGTCGAGGTGGGCGAAGGTCGAAGCCGGCGCCGGGTCGGTCAAGTCGTCGGCGGGCACGTAAACGGCCTGCACCGAGGTGATCGAACCCTTGGTGGTGGTGGTGATGCGTTCCTGCATCGTGCCCATGTCGGTCGCCAGCGTCGGCTGGTAACCCACGGCCGACGGAATACGGCCGAGCAGCGCCGACACTTCCGAACCCGCCTGGGTGAAGCGGAAGATGTTGTCGACGAAGAACAGCACGTCCTGGCCCTGGTCGCGGAAGTGCTCTGCGACGGTCAGACCGGTCAGCGCAACGCGGGCGCGCGCACCGGGGGGCTCGTTCATCTGGCCGTAAACAAGCGCAGCCTTGGAGCCTTCGCCGCCGCCTTCCTTGTTCACGCCGGATTCGATCATTTCCCAGTAAAGGTCGTTACCTTCACGAGTACGCTCGCCAACGCCGGCGAACACGGAATAACCGCCGTGCGCCTTTGCGACGTTGTTGATCAGTTCCATGATCAGAACGGTCTTGCCCACGCCGGCGCCGCCGAACAGGCCGATCTTGCCGCCCTTGGCGTACGGAGCCAGAAGGTCAACGACCTTGATGCCAGTGACCAGGATCTCGGCTTCGGTCGACTGCTCGACGAAAGACGGAGCTTCCTGGTGGATGCCGCGCTTGGTGTCGTGAACGATCGGACCGGCTTCATCCACCGGCTCACCGATCACGTTCATGATGCGGCCAAGGGTGCCAGCGCCGACCGGCACGGAAATCGATCCGCCGGTGTCGGTCACCTTCTGACCGCGAACCAGACCTTCGGTCGAGTCCATGGCGATGGTGCGCACGGTGTTTTCGCCAAGATGCTGGGCAACTTCGAGCACCAGACGGGCGCCCTGGTTCTCAGTTTCCAGGCTGTTCAGAATCTGCGGCAGGTGGCCGTCGAACTTGACGTCGACCACGGCGCCGATGACCTGGGTAATCTGTCCGACTTTTGTGTCAGCCATCCCTAAATCCTCGATCCGGTCAGAGCGCCTCTGCGCCCGAGATGATTTCAATCAGTTCCTTGGTGATCTGAGCCTGACGCTGACGGTTGTACTTCAGGGTCAGTTTCTTGATCATGTCACCGGCGTTGCGGGTCGCGTTGTCCATGGCGGACATGCGGGCGCCCTGCTCCGACGCGGCGTTCTCAAGGAGCGCGCGGAAGATCTGCACCGCAATATTGCGGGGCAGAATATCGGTCAGAATTTCGGCCTCGTCCGGTTCGTACTCATAGACCTGCGCGGCGTCAGAGGACACCTTGCCTTCCGGCAGCTTGGCCGGAATGATCTGCAGAGCCGTCGGCACCTGGCTGATGACCGACTTGAACTCGGCATACATCAGGGTGCAGACGTCGAACTCGCCCTTGTCATACATGGACAGGACCAGGTCGGCGATTTCAGCGGCATTGGCATAGCCAATCGACTTCACGCCGCGCAGTTCGATCGTGCGCAGCACGAGCTTGCCGAACTCACGCTTGATCGCGTCATAGCCCTTCTTGCCGACGCAGAGGATTTTCACCTCTTTGCCCTGGGCAATCAGGCTGCGGGCGCGCTCGCGCGCCAGCTTTGCAATCGACGAATTGAAGCCACCGCACAGGCCGCGCTCGGCCGTGGCAACGATCAGGAGATGTACCTGATCGTGCCCCGTGCCGGACATCAGCTTCGGCGCATCGTCGCGGCCTTCGAAGGCGACGGCGATATTGGCCAGCACCTGGTCCATGCGTTCCGCATAGGGCCGGGCAGCCTCCGCAGCTTCCTGGGCGCGACGCAGCTTCGCCGCGGCCACCATTTTCATGGCCTTGGTGATCTTCTGCGTCGCCTTGACCGAGGCGATGCGGTTTCGTAGGTCCTTCAGGCTCGGCATGGCCGCCCCCGCTCCTTCTCAGACAGCGTTCCGGGATTAAGAGAAGCTCTTGGCGAAAGCATCGATCGCCGCGCGCAGGCGGGCGGTCAGCTCGTCGTCGAGAGCCTTCTTCTGCCAGATCGCGTCGAGAAGGTCCTTGTGCTCACCACGCAGGGAAAGCAGCAGACCAGCCTCGAAGTCGCGAACGCGATCGACGGCGATCTTGTCCAGGTAACCATTCACGCCGGCGTAAATCACCGCAACCTGCTCCTCGGTCTTGAGGGGCGAGAACTGCGGCTGCTTCAGCAGCTCGACGAGACGGGCACCGCGGTTCAGCAGACGCTGGGTGGTGGCGTCGAGATCCGAGCCGAACTGGGCAAAGGCCGCCATTTCGCGGTACTGCGCCAGCTCGCCCTTGATCGGGCCTGCAACCTGCTTCATCGCCTTGATCTGAGCCGAAGAGCCCACGCGGGACACCGACAGGCCGACGTTAACCGCCGGACGGACGCCCTGGTAGAACAGGTCGGTTTCAAGGAAGATCTGACCGTCGGTGATCGAGATCACGTTGGTGGGAATGTAGGCCGACACGTCGTTCGCCTGGGTCTCGATGACCGGGAGAGCGGTCAGCGAACCGTTGCCATTGGCATCGTTCAGCTTGGCCGCGCGCTCCAGCAGACGCGAGTGCAGGTAGAACACGTCGCCCGGGAAAGCTTCACGTCCGGGCGGACGGCGCAGAAGCAGGGACATCTGGCGGTAAGCCACGGCCTGCTTGGACAGATCGTCATAGCCGATCACGGCATGCATGCCGTTGTCGCGGAAGAACTCGCCCATGGCGCAGCCGGCGAACGGAGCCAGGAACTGCAGCGGAGCTGCGTCCGAAGCGGTCGCGGCGACGACGATGGAGTACGGCAGGGCACCTGCGTCTTCCAGGGTCTTCACGAACTGGGCAACGGTGGAGCGCTTCTGGCCGACCGCAACGTAGATGCAGTACAGCTTGTTGCTCTCGTCGTCACCGGCGTGCAGGGACTTCTGGTTCAGGAAGGTGTCGAGCAGAATGGCGGTCTTGCCAGTCTGACGATCACCGATCACCAGTTCGCGCTGGCCACGACCGACCGGGATCAGGGCGTCAATCGCCTTGAGGCCGGTGGACATCGGCTCGTGCACGGACTTGCGCGGCAGAATGCCAGGCGCCTTGACGTCCACGCGGCGACGCTCGGTCGCCTCGATCGGGCCCTTGCCGTCCAGCGGGTTGCCCAGCGGATCGACAACGCGGCCGAGCAGGCCCTTGCCGACCGGGACTTCCACGATGGCGCCGGTGCGCTTGACGGTGTCGCCTTCCTTGATTTCGCGGTCGGAACCGAAAATCACGATACCGACGTTGTCGGTTTCGAGGTTCAGCGCCATGCCACGCACGCCGCCCGGGAACTCGACCATTTCACCGGCCTGGACATTGTCCAGGCCGTAGACGCGGGCGATACCGTCACCGACGGACAGCACCTGACCAACCTCAGTCACCTCGGCATCCTGGCCGAAGCTCTTGATTTGGTCCTTGAGGATAGCGGAAATTTCCGCGGCCCGAATATCCATCAGCCGACCTCTTTCATTGCGAACTTAAGAGAATTGAGCTTGGTGCGCAGCGACGTATCGACCATACGGCTGCCCACCTTGACGACAAGGCCGCCAATGAGAGCAGGGTCGACGCGCGCGGCGATGTTGATCTTCTTGCCCGTGGAGGCAGAAAGACCCTCCTTGAGCGCCGCGACATGAGCATCCGACAGCGGAGCTGCGGAGACGACCTCGGCCGTTGCCTCGCCACGCTTTTCAGCGAGCAGGGCGCGGAAGGCCTTGATCATGTCGGGAAGAACGAAAAGACGGCGGTTCTTGGCTGCAAGCTTGACGAAGTTGGCGGCCAGACCGGTGATGCCTGCCTTGGTCAGCAGGGCGTCAAGCGCCGCCTGCTGTTCGTCGGCAGTAAACACCGGGCTGCGCACAAGACGGACGAGATCCGCGCTTTCGGCCAGCATGGAGTCGAAAGCTGCGAGGTCACGCTCGACCTCACTGGTCGCGCCACCGTCTTCGGCAAGTTCGAGCAGGGCTGCGGCATACCGCTTTGCCACGCCGGAAACGAGAGTTGTGTTGTCAGTCACCTGATCCGAGCTCTCTGACACAATTCCAAGGCGCCGCACCAGACTATCCGTCACAATGCCTTGAAATTTATTGGGTTTTCAGGGTCAATTGGATTGACGGCAGAACCGCGCCCCCAGAAGCCGCGCCTCGAATAACACAGGCCGATGTGGTGTGCAACTTCACAAGGGCGGACAATGGCCGCAATTGCGAAGGATTCTTGCCGCAGCCGTTCGCCCCTGTCACAAACGCTGTCACAGAAACTGCTGCGGATCGATGTCGATCTGCAGTTTCAGTCCCCCGCGTGCCGGCGGCGCAAGGCGCATCCAGTGCCTCAGATAGGCTTGCAGGTCGGTCTGGCGCGGCGCCATGGCCAGAAGCCGGAACCTGTAGCGCCCGCGCACCATCGCCAGCGCCGCTTCGGCTGGCCCGAGAATTGTCACTGACCGATCCGGGGGCGCAACACGGGAGACCGCGCGGGCGAAGGCTTCTGTCGCCGGCTTGTCCGGGCCGGAGATCACCAGCGCCGCAAGTCTGCCGAACGGGGGAAGCCCGGCCACCCGGCGCGCTTCAATCTCGGCGCGGTAGAATGCTTCCCGGTCACCTGACAGGAGCGCGCGCAGCACGGGGTGCTCCGGCGAGTAGCTTTGCAGGATCCCACGCCCGCCGCCCGTCACACGGCCAGCCCGGCCCGTCACCTGGGCGAGCAGCTGGAACGTTCGTTCGGCTGCGCGTGGATCTCCGTGGGCAAGCCCAAGATCTGCATCCACGACACCGACAAGCTTCATCAGCGGAAAGTTGTGACCCTTGGCGACAAGCTGAGTGCCGATGACGATATCTGCGCCTCCCTCCTCGACAATCTTCATTTCGCGTCGCAGCCGCGCCGGTCCCCCCAGCAGGTCGGAGGAGAGGACCAGCACGCGGGCGTCCGGAAACAGTCCCTCCACCTCCTCGGCGACGCGCTCCACGCCGGGCCCGCAGGCGACGAGGGCATCCTGGGTGCCGCAGGCCGGGCAGGCACGCGGAATGGCTTCGTTGTGGCCACAGTGGTGGCAAACCAGCTTGCCCTTCATCCGGTGCTCGACCAGCCAGGCGCTGCACTGGCTGCACTGTAAGCGGTGGCCACAGGAGCGGCAGAGCGTCAGCGGGGCATAGCCACGCCGGTTGAGAAACAGCAGTGACTGGCCCTTGTCGGCGAAAGTCTCGCGCATGGCCGTAATCAGGCCCGGCGCGATCCAGCGGCCGCGTTCCGGCCCCTCGATGCGCATGTCGATGACGGACAATTCCGGCAGGCTCGCGCCGCTGGCGCGCTCGGGCAGGATATGGCGTTGATAGCGGCCAACATCCGCATTGACCCGGCTTTCCACGGACGGTGTCGCCGAGGCAAGGACCACCGGGAAGCGGGCCAGATGGCCACGCACTACCGCCATGTCGCGGGCATTATAGGACACCCGATCATCCTGCTTGAAGGCCGTGTCGTGCTCTTCGTCGACGACGATGAGCCCCAGATCGGCGAAGGGCAGGAAGAGGGCCGAGCGCGCACCGACAACAACCGGCACCTCGCCGCTCGCCACCCCGCGCCAGACCCGGGCGCGCTTCTTTGGCGTGATCTCCGAATGCCATTCGGCCGGCGCGACGCCGAACCGCGTTTCAAAGCGGCGCAGGAACTGTTCCGTCAGGCCGATTTCCGGCACGAGGATCACAGCCTGGCGGCCGCGCCGGACGGCTTCGGCGACGGCTTCGAAATAGACCTCGGTCTTTCCCGAGCCGGTCACCCCGTCAATGAGCGAAACAACGCCGCCCTTGGCGAAGCTCGCCACCAGCGCCTTGGCCACTTCATCCTGCATCGGCGTCAGGTTCGGCGGGTTGAATTCGGGCTCCGGCATCGGTGGCAACGGGGTTGCCGTCATGAAGACGGGTTCAAACACCCCTTGCGCGGTCAGGCCATCGATGACGGAGGAACTGACGCCGGCGGTGGCGGCAAGGCCGGCGCGGGTCCAGGCAAAGCCCTCGCTGGCGGTTTCGATCACCCGCGCCCGGGCCGGGGTCATGCGATCAGGCTGGCGGTCCAGCACCAGACGCAGGCCCGGCACAGGTGCTTCCGGCTCCAGCGCGTCTTCGGAGCGCAGCACCATGCGCAGCACCATCCCGGGCGAGGCCAGCGTCCAGGTGGCAACCCAGTCGATGAAACGCCGCAACTCGTCCGTCAGCGGCGGACAGTCATAGACATGGCTGATCTGTTTCAGCTTGGCGGGATTGATGGCCGCATCCGCCGGTGTGTCCCAGACCGCGCCGACGACCTCACGCGGACCCAGCGGCACCCGCACAATGGACCCCGGCACGACGGTCTGGCCCGCTGGCACCCGGTAGGTGTAGGGCTCGGGCACGGCGACAGGCACCAGCACGCTGGCAATCGTCTCACGCGTTTCGGGCAGGTCGTCGAACAGCACGCCGCAATCGTCTCCGGTAGTTTGTGTCCAGCTTAACTGGTCCGTTTTCAGCCGGGGACCGGCTCAGGTCAAACCGGTATTCTCGCGAATGTCAGGTCCAGGGCTGCAAACGGTCCTGAACACCCCTTTGCCTCGGCCCGGCGGTCAAGATCATGCCGAGGGCTGAGGTACGCTCCGCAAAATCACAGGCCGCACCGAATCGGGGGTGTTGCACTGCGCGATCCTACGCTAAACAGACGGGGACCGGAGTGGCAGATGGCGCATGCCGTCTTCCGTCCCGCCTCATTTCGAGTGGACGTGCCCTGTTTGCGTGGGCACAAGGGGAGTTGATACCCAGATGAAGTTCTTTGTCGATACGGCCGATACCGCAGAAATCGCCGAACTGGCTGCCACCGGCCTTCTGGACGGCGTGACCACCAACCCCTCCCTGATCATGAAGGCTGGCCGCCCGATGAAGGATGTGATCGCAGAAATCTGCAAGATCACGGACGGCCCGGTCTCCGCAGAAGTTGCCGCCACCGACTATGAAGGCATCATGCGCGAGGCCAAGGTGCTCGCCGCCATTGCGCCGAATGTCGTCATCAAGCTGCCGTTGACCATGGACGGTCTCAAGGCCTGCAAGGCGCTCACCTCGGCTGGCCACAAGACCAACGTCACCCTGTGCTTCTCTGCTACCCAGGCCCTTCTGGCCGCCAAGGCCGGCGCCACCTACATCTCGCCCTTCATCGGCCGCCTCGACGACATCAATCTCGACGGCCTTGAACTGATCCGCGAGATCCGCACGATCTACGACAACTACGGTTTCGCCACCGAGATCCTGGCTGCCTCGATCCGCACGATCAACCACGTGCGCGACTGCGCCATCATCGGTGCCGACGTCGCCACCATCCCGCCGTCGACCCTCAAGGCGCTGGTCAAGCATCCGCTGACCGACAAGGGCCTCGAAACCTTCCTGGCAGACTGGGCCAAGACCGGCCAGTCGATCGCCTGATCGCCTCGGCCACCAGCATTGAAACGGCACCCTCTCGGGTGCCGTTTTTGTTTGCAGCCCTTGTGACTGCCGATTTGCGTTCCGAGTCACCCCGGCCAAGAGAAACGCCGAGCCGGCCCACTCGTTTCCAGAGTGTTGATGCGGGCGATGC
Source organism: Pannonibacter carbonis (assembly GCF_003012935.1). Lineage (GTDB taxonomy): Bacteria > Pseudomonadota > Alphaproteobacteria > Rhizobiales > Stappiaceae > Pannonibacter > Pannonibacter carbonis. The sequence goes on from NZ_PUDR01000004.1 coordinate 229,045, forward strand.
GGCGCCCTTCACAAGCTCACGCTGCGTCAAACCGCTGGCGGCGCGGCTAACATAGTCTGCTCTGGAAGCGCGTAGGTCCCGGGTCTCCGCCTCGCACTCGCCCGGGGTTAGCTCTTGGGTCACCCGGCAGCCCCACAGTTGCGCAGGCAACCGCCGTTTCCGGCCGCCCCGCCGCTCTCGCCCCTTGCAGTCACCGCGCGGGGCACTTATCCTATAGCGACTAGAGCTATAGGATTTTCTGTCATGGCCGACTTGTCCATCGGTGATCTCGCCCGCCGCACCGGCGTCAAGGTGCCGACGATCCGCTATTACGAGCAGATGGGACTGGTACCGGAACCGCCGCGCACTGAGGGCAACCAGCGCCGCTATGGACGCGCTGAACTGGAACGTCTCACCTTCATCAAGCACGCCCGGGATCTCGGGCTGCCGATGGAGGCAATCCGTGACCTGATCGACCTCAGCGCCCATCCGGAGCGCCCCTGCGGCGATGCCGAGCGGATCGCCGCCGAACAGCTCGTTGCCGTGCGTGACAAGATCGCTCGCCTGCAGCGGCTGGAAGCAGAACTGGAGCGGATCATGGCCCATGACCACGGCGCCCACACCGTCGCGGAATGCCACGTCCTGCGCGCCCTCGCTGACCATTCCCTCTGCGACGGCGACCATTGAGAAGGACAGCAGGCACGATGTTCCAAGAGAACGCGATGCACATGCCCCCACTCCGAGGTCATCCCCGCCCCCGTGCACGGATCCAGCGGCGCCGCACAAACATCAACACCTCGATTCCGTTGAGGCAGAATGGATCCCCGCACGAGGCGGGGATGACCGTGATGGTGAAAGGCAGTGGCCGGGGGCAAACACAGACGTTTCCAGCATAGACGGTTCCGACCGGAGCCCGGGCGACAACGAAAGATGAAAAAGGCCGGAGCGTCGCCGCTCCGGCCTTCCTAACATTCGGGATTGAACCCAGCCCGATCAGGCGTGGATCGGCTTGGCGAAAGTCGCCATGGCTGCTTCCTTCACGGCTTCCGACATGGTCGGATGCGCGTGGCAGGTGCGGCCGAGGTCTTCCGACGAGCCGCCGAATTCCATCAGCACGGCTGCCTCGTGGATCATCTCGCCAGCGCCGTGGCCGACGATATGCACGCCGAGAACGCGGTCGGTGGCCGCATCCGCCAGCACCTTCACGAAGCCGTCGGTGTGGTTCATGGCGCGGGCACGGCCGTTGGCGACGAAGTTGAACTTGCCGGCCTTGTAGGCGACGCCTGCGGCCTTCAGCTCTTCCTCGGTCTTGCCCACCGACGCCACTTCCGGCGAGGTGTAGACGACGCCCGGGATGACGTCATAGTTCACGTGACCGGCCTGGCCAGCGAGCATCTCGGCCAGCGCCACGCCCTCGTCCTCGGCCTTGTGCGCCAGCATCGGACCGACGATGACGTCGCCGATGGCGTAGATGCCCGGCACGTTGGTCTGATAGTGGCCATTCGTCTCGACGCGGCCGCGGTTATCCAGCTTGACGCCTGCCTCTTCCAGGCCAAGTCCGGCCGTGTAGGGCTTGCGGCCGATGGCGACGAGGACCACGTCGGCCTCGATCACTTCCGCAGCACCGCCAGCCGCCGGCTCGACCGAGACTTCCAGACCCTTGCCCTTCTTGGCAACGCCGGTGACCTTGGACGACAGCTTGAAGGTCATGCCCTGCTTGGCCAGCATGCGCTGGAACTGCTTCGACACGTCACCGTCCATCGGGCCGAGGATCTTGTCCATGAATTCGACAACGGTCACCTTGGCGCCGAGACGGCCCCAGACCGAGCCCAGCTCCAGGCCGATGACGCCGCCGCCGACCACAACGAGGTGATCCGGCACCTTCTCAAGCGTCAGGGCACCGGTGGAGGAGACGACCTGCTTTTCGTCGATCTCGACGCCCGGCAGCTGCATCACGTCGGAGCCGGTGGCAATGACGATCGACTTGGTGGCAAGTTCGGTCACATTGCCGTCTTCGGCAGTGACGGACACCTTGCCCTGGCCCAGGATCTTGCCGGTGCCATGGAAGGCCTCGATCTTGTTCTTCTTCAGCAGGAACGCAACGCCGCCGACATTGGCGTCGATGGTCGCCTGCTTGTGCGTCATCATCGCCGGGAGGTCGAGCTTCGGCTTGGCCACCTTGATGCCGAGTGCCTCGAAGCCATGACCGGCCTCATGGAACATCTCGGAAGCATGCAGCAGCGCCTTGGACGGAATGCAGCCCACGTTCAGGCAGGTGCCGCCATGGGTGGCGCGCTTCTCGACCACCGCGACCTTCAGGCCGAGCTGGGCGGCCTTGATGGCGCAGACATAGCCACCGGGACCGGTACCGATGACAACGAGATCATACTGGGACATGGGAATGCCTCACGTTCTTATAGGTCAGTTTGAGGCAGCCGGCGCGCATGCGGCCAGCCACCATAGCTTTCGGGAGATCATGCGGCAGGCGCGCTCCCGGCGAGACCGGCCTTCACCCGCGCCATGATCACTCCATGCAGCGCGATGATCAGGACCAGCGAAACGACATGCTGGGTCAGGCTTGCGACCGGCCAGAGGCCGGCAAAACCGGCGGCCCCCAGCGGCAGGAACAGGACGATTGCCGTCCAGACGCCCGGATTGGGCTGGCGCATGGCGATCATCTGGACGATGTGCAGCACCGCATTCACCAGCACCAGATAGACGGCGACCATGCCCCATCCGGCATCGATGAAGCGCATCGCGAGCATGGCCAGCGCGGCCACCCACCAGACGCCGAAGATGTTGACGGCAAATACGAAACCCGGGGTCAGCACCTCACGGCCATGGCCGATATGGGCATTGACGAACTGGCGGAACCGGTCGCGGTCATGCTCCTCGAACTGGTGCAGCATGTAGACCGGCAGGACGAGATAGACGTAGAGTTCGGCCTGGGGCCATCCGGCGGTGAACACGGGGGTCAGGAGCAGCAGGACAAACCCTGCCATGAAGCCACCGTAGACCCAGTTTGCGCTGAGGCGCTCAAGCACACCCGTCATCATGCCCATCCGCTCCCTGTGTCCGGCTGCGACCTGTTGTCACGCGGGCTAGCTTGACCGCCATTCCTGCAATTGCAAGGGGCAAAGGCAGGGAACGCGTCAGAAGATGGCGGCGGGCATCAGGGGCGCCTGCCGGGAAACGCAATCGGCGGCGGAGGGTTCAGACCGCTCCGCCGCAGACCAGCAGGATCAGAGATCCAGCACCAGACGGCGCGGATCTTCCAGGCTTTCCTTCACGCGGACGAGGAAGGTCACGGCTTCCTTGCCATCGACGATGCGGTGATCGTAGGACAGGGCCAGATACATCATCGGGCGGATGACGACCTGACCGTTCACGGCCATCGGCCGGTCCTGGATCTTGTGCATGCCGAGGATGCCTGACTGCGGTGCGTTCAGGATCGGCGAGGACATCAGCGAGCCATAGACGCCGCCGTTCGAGATCGTGAAGGTGCCGCCCTGCATGTCGGCGACGCCGAGCTTGCCGTCGCGGGCCTTGCGACCGAGGTTGCCGATTTCCTTCTCGATCTCGGCAATCGACATCTGATCGGCATCACGCACGACCGGAACCACGAGGCCCTTGTCGGTACCCACGGCCACGCCGATGTGGCAGAAGTTCTTGTACACCACGTCCGTGCCATCGATCTCGGCGTTGACGGCCGGGATTTCCTTCAGCGCGTGGCAGACGGCCTTGGTGAAGAAGCCCATGAAGCCGAGCTTCACGCCATGCTTCTTCTCGAACACGTCCTTGTAGGCGGCGCGCAGGTCCATCACCGGGCCCATGTCCACTTCGTTGTAAGTGGTCAGCATGGCAGCGGTGTTCTGGGCGTCCTTCAGGCGGCGCGCGATGGTCTGGCGCAGCTTGGTCATGCGGACGCGCTCTTCGCGGGCCTCGTCCTCGGCCGGAACCGGCGCGCGGACGGAAACGGGAGCAGCGGCGGCAGCCGGGGCGGCGGTGACGCCGGCAGCCACGGCGGCCAGCACGTCACCCTTCAGCACCTGGCCACGCTTGCCGGAGCCTGCAACCTGGTCGGCCGACAGGCCGGTTTCGGCCAGCAGCTTGCCAGCGGCCGGGGCCGGCGGCATGGAGGTCGGCGCAGCCGGGGCGGCGACGGCCGGGGCCGGAGCAGCGGCGGCAACGGCAGGGGCGGCAGCGGCAGCAGGAGCTGCGGCAGCCGCAGCGGCGCCAGCAGCGATCAGGCCGAGCAGGGCGCCGACGCCAACGGTGTCGCCTTCCTTGACGAGGATGCTCTCAAGGGTGCCGGATGCCGGGGACGGAACCTCGACGGTCACCTTGTCGGTTTCGAGTTCAACGAGCGGCTCGTCGGCCTTCACGGCTTCGCCGGGCTTCTTGAACCACTGGGCAATCGTTGCCTCGGAGACGGATTCGCCCAGAGTGGGCACGCGGATTTCGGTTGCCATGGTCGCCTTCTCTAAAAAATTGCCTTGGCCAGTTCCGGATCAGGGGTCCGGCTCGCCTGACTGGCGGGCCGTCCGGGATCAGTTTGCGAATGCCTCGTCCAGGAACGCCTGCAGCTGGGCAAGGTGCTTGGACATCAGACCCGTTGCAGTCGAGGCCGAAGCGGCACGTCCGGCGTAGCGCGGACGGCGGTTCTTCGCGCCAATCTGGTCGAGAACCCATTCGATATAGGGCTCGACGAACGTCCAGCTGCCCATGTTCTGCGGCTCTTCCTGGCACCAGACCATGTCGGCATTGCGGAAACGCGACAGTTCCTGCACCAGGGCCTTCTTCGGGAACGGGTAGAGCTGCTCGACACGCAGGAGATAGACATCCGTGATGCCGCGCTTCTCGCGCTCTTCGTAAAGGTCATAATAGACCTTGCCCGAGCACATCACCACACGGCGGATCTTGTCGTCCGGCACCAGCTTGATGGTGCTGTCAGCCAGATACTCCGCATCGTCCCACAGCAGGCGGTGGAAGGTCGAATCCGCGCCCAGTTCCACCAGCTTCGAGGTGGCGCGCTTGTGACGCAGAAGCGACTTCGGCGTCATCAGGATCAGCGGCTTGCGGATGTCACGCTTCAGCTGACGGCGCAGGATGTGGAAGTAGTTCGCCGGAGTCGTGCAGTTGGCGACCTGCATGTTGTCTTCCGCGCACATCTGCAGGAACCGTTCCAGACGGGCTGAGGAGTGCTCCGGGCCCTGACCTTCATAGCCATGCGGCAGAAGGCAGACGAGACCGGACATGCGCAGCCACTTGCGCTCACCGCTCGAGATGAACTGGTCGAACAGAACCTGTGCACCGTTGGCGAAGTCACCGAACTGGGCTTCCCACATGGTCAGCGCATTCGGTTCGGCCATCGAGTAGCCATACTCAAACCCAAGCACCGCTTCTTCCGAAAGCATCGAGTTGATGACTTCGTAGCGGGCCTGGTCAGCGGCCAGGTTGTTGAGCGGAATGAAGCGGTTCTCGTCTTCCTGGTCATACAGCACGGTATGACGCTGCGAGAAGGTGCCGCGTTCGCAGTCCTGGCCGGACAGGCGCACAGGATGACCTTCGGTCACCAGCGTGCCGAAGGCCAGTGCCTCGGCTGTCGCCCAGTCAATCCCTTCGCCGGTCTCGATCATCGTCGCGCGGTTCGACAAGAACCGGCCGATGGTCTTGTGGACATTGAAACCTTCCGGAACCTGCGTCAGCTTCTGGCCGATTTCCTTGAGACGTTCGGTCGGAACACCGGTCGCGCCACGGCGCGCGTCTTCCTGGTCGTCGGCGGCCTTCATCCCGGACCACTTGCCGTCCAGCCAGTCGGCCTTGTTCGGCTTGTAGCTCTGGCCCGCCTCGAACTCGGCTTCCAGCTTGGCGCGCCAGGCCGTCTTCATCGCGTCGACTTCCTCGGCGGTGAGGACACCCTCGGCCATCAGACGCTCGGCATAGATCTGCAGCGTGGTCGGATGGTTGCGGATCTTGCGATACATGATCGGCTGCGTGAAGCTCGGCTCGTCGCCTTCGTTGTGACCGAAGCGGCGGTAGCAGATCATGTCAATGACGACCGGGCGGCCAAACGTCTGGCGGAACTCGATCGCAACCTTGGCGGCGAACACCACAGCTTCCGGATCATCCGCGTTGACGTGGAAGATCGGCGCCTCGATCACCTTGGCCATGTCGGAGGGATACGGCGAGGACCGCGAGAAGCGCGGGTTCGTCGTAAAGCCGATCTGGTTGTTGATGATGACATGCAGCGAGCCGCCGGTGCGGTGACCGCGCAGGGCCGAGAGGCCGAAGCATTCCGCCACGACGCCCTGGCCGGCAAAGGCCGCATCGCCGTGGATGAGCAGCGGCAGCACGTTCGACCGGTCGGTCTGGCGCGAGTCCATCAGCCACCGGCCTTCAGTGGCCGACAGCTGGTCTTGCTTGGCGCGGGCCTTGCCCAGCACCACCGGATTGACGATTTCCAGATGCGACGGGTTCGCGGTCAATGACAGGTGCACCTGGTTGCCGTCGAAGGAGCGGTCCGACGAGGCACCGAGGTGGTACTTCACGTCGCCCGAGCCTTCCACTTCATCGGGGGCATAGGAGCCGCCCTTGAACTCGTGGAACACCGCGCGGTGCGGCTTGCCCATCACCTGGGTCAAGACGTTGAGGCGGCCACGGTGCGCCATGCCAAGGACGATGTCCTTGAGGCCCATGTTGCCGCCGCGCTTGATGATCTGCTCGAGCGCCGGGATCAGCGCCTCTCCACCATCCAGGCCGAAGCGCTTGGTGCCGGTGTATTTGACATCGATGAACTTCTCGAAGCCTTCGGCCTCGACAAGCTTGTTCAGGATCGCGCGCTTGCCTTCCGGCGTGAACTCGACATGCTTGTCCGGGCCCTCGATGCGCGCCTGGATCCAGGCCTTGGCGGCCGGATCGGAGATGTGCATGAACTCCACGCCCAGGGTCGAGCAATAGGTGCGCTTCAGGATCTCCAGCATCTCGCGCAGGGTGGCGTATTCCAGCCCCAGCACGTTGTCGATGAAGATCGGACGGTCCCAGTCGGCGTCGGTGAAACCGTAGGAAGAGGGATGCAGCTCCTCGTGGTCGCCCGGGGGCGAGAGGCGCAGCGGATCAAGGTCAGCGTGCAGATGGCCGCGCATGCGGTAAGCGCGGATCATCATCAGGGCACGCACGCTGTCGCGGGTTGCCTGATGCACGTCGCCAGCGGACGCCGGAGCTGCCGCGCCCTTGGCATCGGCCTTCTGCTTCAGCTTGTCCCCGACCACCTTCTCGATCTGGCCCCAGTTGCCGTCGAGAGCGTTGATGAGGTCGCCCCCGGCTGCGACTGGCCAATCGGCCCGCGCCCACGGGGCACCGCGTGCTTCCTTCAGCACATCGGCTTTTTCATCCTGCAGACCGGCGAAGAAGTCCTGCCACTCGGCGTCAACCGAAGCGGGATTCTCCTGGTACTGGGCGTAGAGTTCTTCAATGTAGGCTGCGTTGGCGCCGTAAAGGAACGACGTCAGCGCGAAGACATTGTTCGCGTCCTGCCGGGCCATGCTCGTTCAGCGGAGGGTCGCTCCGCCCTTTTTTTCTCAGGCGCAGCCAGAGGCTGGCCTGTGTTGCACGTTCGGGCCCGCGCCACAGGACACGGACCCCGCTCGAAAATCACGGACACCGGGAGTGCCGATGTCCGCTTTCCTTGGTTATGCCTTACGAACCGTAAACAAATTGCCCGGCTCGCAGCGGCATCAGCCCTTCAGGACCTGGACGAGGGTCTCGCCCAGCTTGGCCGGCGACGAAGAGACGCGGATGCCAGCCGATTCCATGGCGGCAATCTTGTCTTCCGCACCGCCTTTGCCGCCGGAGATCACGGCACCTGCGTGACCCATCGTGCGGCCCTTCGGGGCGGTCCGACCCGCGATGAAGCCGGCCATCGGCTTCTTGCGGCCCTTCTTGGCCTCGTCGATGAGGAACTGGGCTGCTTCCTCTTCAGCCGAGCCACCGATCTCGCCGATCATGATGATCGACTGGGTGGCGTCGTCCGCGAGGAACATCTCCAGCACATCAATGAATTCCGTACCCTTGACCGGGTCACCACCGATGCCGACAGCCGTCGTCTGGCCGAGGCCGGCGTTGGTGGTCTGGAACACGGCTTCATAGGTAAGCGTGCCGGAGCGCGACACAATACCGACCGAACCCTTCTTGAAGATGGAGCCCGGCATGATGCCGATCTTGCACTGTTCCGGGGTCAGGATGCCCGGGCAGTTGGGGCCGAGCAGGCGCGACTTGGACTTCTCCAGGCGGGCCTTGACCTTCACCATGTCAGCAACCGGAATGCCTTCCGTGATGCAGACGATGAAGGGGATCTCGGCGTCGATGGCTTCGATGATCGCAGCCGCGGCACCGGCCGGCGGAACGTAGATTACGGAAGCATCCGCACCGGTCGCATCCTTGGCAGCGGCGACGGACGCGTAGATCGGCAGGCTTTCGCCCTTCGAGCCGGTCCACTTCTCGCCACCCTTGGCCGGATGCACGCCGGCCACCATCTGGGTGCCGTAATAGGCCAGTGCCTGTTCCGTGTGGAACGTGCCGGTCTTGCCGGTCAGGCCCTGGACGATGACCTTGGTATCTTTGTTGACGAGGATCGACATTATTCTGCTTCCTCTTCCTCAAACTCGAGGGCGTCAAATTCCTCGAAAACGTCGTTCGTGAAACGGTAGCCCTTGCCGGCCGCCTGCTTGTGCGGCATCTGCGCATCAAGGTTGCGGGACCAGTTGGTGCTGTACCAGTCGAAGTGGCCATCGGCTTTCGAGATACCGAGTTCGCCCTGCCAGACAAACGTCTTGGCGTCCTTCGACTTGAGGCCGAAATACTCGGCCGCGTCTTCACGATCCGTGAAATGTGCCCAGCTGTTGGCGATGCCGTCTTCCGGCGTCGCTGTCACGTCCCAGCACACGAAGTAGCACAGGTTGATATCGGTCTCGTTCGGCCCGAAAGCCTGGCGCTTGACGCCTTTGCTCGCGGCGGCCATCACTGTGCACCCTTCACGGCGGCAACGATCTTCTGGGCCGCATCGTCGAGGTCATCGGCAGCGATCACGTTCAGACCGCTGTCCGAGATGATCTTCTTGCCGAGTTCGACGTTGGTGCCCTCGAGACGGACGACGAGCGGAACCTGCAGGCCCACTTCCTTCACGGCCGCGATCACGCCTTCCGCGATGACATCACACTTCATGATGCCGCCGAAGATGTTGACCAGGATGCCTTCCACACGCGGGTCCGCGGTGATGATCTTGAAGGCTGCTGCCACCTTCTCCTTGCTGGCGCCGCCACCGACGTCACAGAAGTTGGCCGGCTCCTTGCCGTACAGCTTGATGATATCCATGGTCGCCATGGCAAGGCCGGCGCCGTTGACCATGCAGCCGATGTTGCCGTCGAGGGCGACATAGGCGAGGTCCCACTTGGAAGCCTCGATTTCCTTGGCGTCTTCTTCCGTTTCATCGCGCAGGGCGAGGATTTCGGGATGACGGAACAGGGCGTTGCCGTCGAAGGATACCTTGGCGTCGAGAACGCGCACGCGGCCGTCCTTCATGACGATCAGCGGGTTGATCTCCATCAGGCTCATGTCTTTTTCCATGAAGGCCTTGTAGAGGATCGGGAACAGCGTCATGCCGTCCTGGCGGGCTTCACCGTCGAGCTTCAGCGCATCGCAAAGCTTGGCAGCATCCGCCTCGGTCACACCGGTGTCCGGATCGATCGGCAGGGTGATGATCTTTTCCGGGGTGTGTTCAGCGACAGCTTCGATGTCCATGCCGCCTTCGGTGGAGACGACGAAAGCCGGGCGGCCAACGGAACGGTCCACGAGGATCGACAGATACAGCTCACGCTCGATGTCGGCGCCGTCTTCGATGTAAAGACGGTTGACGACCTTGCCGGCATCGCCGGTCTGGGCGGTCACCAGCGTGTTGCCGAGCATTTCGCCGGCATGCTTGATGACGTCTTCCATCGTGAAGGCGAGGCGTACGCCGCCCTTGGCATCGGCGGGCAGTTCCTTGAACTTGCCCTTGCCACGGCCACCGGCGTGGATCTGCGACTTCACGACCCAGAGCGGGCCAGGCAACTGCTTGGCTGCAGCTTCCGCTTCGCTGGCCGAGAAGATGGCGACGCCCTCGGCTACCGGAGCGCCGTATTCCTTCAGGACCGCCTTGGCCTGATACTCATGAATATTCATGGTCTCCCCCGTCGTTCGGAGTACCGCCGCCGGTGAGCCGGCGGCGGGTTGCATCTCTGGCTGTTAAGGTCAGCGCAAGGCTCAGGCGAGCGCCGGCTGGATCTTCTTGCAGGCTTCGACCAGCGCGTCGACGGATGCGACGGACTTGTCGAACATGGCCTTCTCGTCGGCGTTCATGTCGATCTCGATGACGCGCTCGACGCCGCCGGCGCCGATCACCACCGGAACACCGACGTAGGTGTTCTTGAGGCCGTACTGGCCGTTCAGCGCAGCAGCGCAGGGCAGCACGCGCTTCTTGTCCTTGAGGTAGCTCTCAGCCATCGCAATGGCCGAAGAGGCCGGGGCGTAGAAGGCCGAACCGGTCTTCAGGAGACCGACGATCTCGGCGCCGCCGTCACGGGTGCGCTGGACGATCTGTTCCAGGCGCTCGGCCGTGCACCAGCCCATCTTGACGAGGTCGGGCAGCGGAATGCCGGCAACGGTGGAGTAGCGGGTCAACGGCACCATGGTGTCGCCGTGGCCACCCAGCACAAACGCCGTCACGTCCTCGACCGAGACGTTGAACTCGTCGGCCAGGAAATAGCGGAAGCGGGCGCTGTCCAGCACGCCGGCCATGCCGACGACCTTGTGTGCCGGAAGACCGGAGAACTTCTGCAGGGCCCAGACCATCGCGTCGAGCGGGTTGGTGATGCAGATGACGAAAGCATTCGGAGCGTGCTTGGCGATACCGGCGCCGACCTGCTCCATGACCTTCAGGTTGATTTCCAGCAGGTCGTCGCGGCTCATGCCCGGCTTGCGCGGCACGCCGGCGGTTACGATCACGACGTCCGCGCCTTCGATGCCTTCATAGGTGTTGGTGCCGGCGAGCTTGGCGTCAAAGCCGTCAACCGGGGAAGACTCGGCGATGTCGAGCGACTTGCCCTGCGGCATGCCCTCGGCGATGTCGAAGAGGACGATGTCCCCCAGCTCCTTGAGACCAGCCAGGTGGGCGAGCGTGCCGCCGATCTGACCCGAACCAATCAAAGCAATTTTGTTGCGCGCCATGTCCGAAAGTTTCCCTTTACGTAAGATGGAACCTCACGCCATCCGCCGATGACTGGGGATGGCACTACTCCGTTTGACCTGCCCACGCAAGCCAATCAAAAGAATATACCTCTGCGAGAGGCCAGTTTATGCCATTCCTTGCGCGCCCACGTGCATGACCTAATGGGAATGCATATCAGGGCGTGCAGTGCTTCTGTTCTCTCCTGACAGATAGGCGTCAGACCGCATTTCGATCAGGCGCGAGATTGTCCGGTCGAACTCGAAGATCTCAGCCCCGCTGGCGGCGCGGTAAAGCCCGTCAGCATCGACCTCGGCCGAGATCACTGTCTTGACGCCATTGTCGTACAGGGTATCGATCAGATTTATGAACCGCTTGGCTTCATTGCGACGGGCCATGTCCATGGCCGGGACGTTTTCGATGAAGACCGTGCCATAGGCATGGGCGATGCGCAGATAATCCGCAGCGCCCAGCGGATTGCAGCACAGATCAGCAAAGCTGAAACGGGCGATACCACTCGCAACACGCGGCACCTCGATGCGGCGTCCCTTCATCTCCAGATGCTCTGCATGCTCCGGCATGCCGTGGGTCAGGGCCCGCCACAGGTCATCAAAGGCGCGCGCGGTCTCGGTCCCGAGCGGCGTCATGTAAACCTTCGATCCACCCAGTTTCTCCAGGCGATAGTCCGTCGGGGAATCCAGTTTAAGCACTTCGACATGCTTGGAAAGCAGACTCAGGAACGGCAGGAACAGCTGACGGTTAAGGCCATCCTTGTAGAGATTTTCGGTTGCAACATTCGACGTCGCAACCACAATCACGCCGCGCGCGAACAGCTGCGTGAACAGCCGTCCGAGGATCATGGCATCGGCGATGTCGGTGACCGCGAACTCGTCAAAGCACAGCAACCGCGTCTCGAGCGCGATCTGGTCGGCGACCGGCGGGATCGGGTCGTCGCCCTTGACCTCACCGCGCTTCAGAGCCTGCCGCCAGGCGTGGATGCGTTCATGCGTCTCGGCCATGAATTCATGAAAATGCACCCGTCGCTTGCGGCGGATGACGGTGACCTCCATGAAGAGGTCCATCAGCATCGTCTTGCCGCGTCCGACGCCGCCCCACATGTAGAGGCCGCGCACGGCAGCCCACATCTCGTTTTTCTTGCGGGCGAACAGCCAGCCGAGGGAGCTTTTCTTCGACGCAAGCCGAACTTCGGCCAGGTGATCGTTCAGGGCATCGAGCTTGCGCACGGCGGCAAGCTGCGCCGCATCCTCGACGATCGCGCCACTTGCGACCAGCGCTTCGTAGCGTCTGGCCAGCGCGCGACTGCTCGGCAGTTCCATTCTCGTCGTCGGCTTCAACGTCGGCTCTCCGCCTGCAGCAAACGCATCCTGGCTCCCGAAGGACCGGGCCACCGCCCCGCGCGCCTGCGCATTGGCGCCCGTGACTTTCGCTGCTGCGATACGGAGATTGGCATACGGACGCAAGTCCCATCAGACTAAAGGGATCTGCTTTCTAGCATCAGGATGCAACCGGAGCGTAAATGCCGACAGAATTTGCCCCGAAAAGACCGTGTCTTTCAGCCGCTCCAACCAGTCCCTGAAGGCCTGCGCGCACCAACGGGCAACGGGCTGCACCGGTGGTGCACCAGAGTTGTCACCTTGGGGCATTCGTAAGTCTGGAAATGACGCCGGAAAGCCCGGGGCTCCAACGGCCCGGCGTCAGACGCCTACCAGCGCAGGAGCCGACCGCCGCGTCCCGACTGCCGCTCCTGAATTGCGAGGAGGCGCGCAACCAGTTCGCGCTCCTGCGACTTGGCAAGGTCCGCGCCGCGTCCCCGTCCGTCGCTGAGGATCCACGCGTTGCCCGGACGCAGGATGTCGATCTCGCAAGCGGTCCCCGGCTCGATGCCGAGCCGATCGATCAGGCGCACGCCGCCGACTGCTTCCGGGGCCGTGTCCTGCTGGTCCAATCCCTTGAACGAACGGCGCAGGGCGGCATGGAACCCGGCAAGATCCCGGCTGTCGACGATGCAGGTGAAGACCAGACCGTCGCGCAATCGGGTCAGCCGATAGACACCCGGCTCGGACGGAAGAAGCTGCGAACTGCAGGCGACATCGGCCAGGGCCCCGATTGCCGTCCATTCGGCCCGGATCGTGATCGAAACGGATTCGCGCAAGGTGGCCATGGCCTGCGCCAGGCGGGCAGCATCGGCCGGCTGTGTCTCGCCGGACTTCGGAGCATCGGTCTCCGCACGGCGCTGCGCCTGCGCGAGCGAAGTGCCGCCGATGCGCAACCTGCGAAAGACAACCAGGTCGCGTTTCAGATCCGTGTGATCAACACGCCAGCCAGCATCCAGCCAGGCGTTCTGGTGCACCAGACTGCCGCCAGAATTCGCCCACCAGGTCCGATGTTCACGCGCGCTCATCGGTAGATTAGAGCCGAGAATTGTCTCCAGATCATCCAGCTTGGCCGCCCAGACAACCTCGTCCAACCGGGCCAGATGTTCGCGCAGCGGATCATACTTCGCCATAACCCTCAGACACTCCCCCAAGTTGCTATTTGTGAAACGAATGCCCGTTTCGCGTGAAAATTTCGCGAAACGGGCGAGAACGTTTCCGGGGGAGGCGTGAAAAGTCGACGATCAGCGCGACAGACTGACGGCAGCGCCCGTGCTGGTCTGGCCGCTGAAGCGTTCGCCGGAGGTGGAATAGAGCCGGGCGATCTCGCCGCCGCTGCCATCCTTCAGCACGACCTGCTTGCCTGAAAGATCCCAGGCCGAGACGCCGGCGAGGGTGGCGTCATTACAGCCACGGGTGTTGGCCCGATAGCCGCCGCTCCAGGTGGTCAGGGTCATGAACAGCATGCAGTTGCTGCTGCCGGAGGCGATCTTCCAACCACCAAGCATGTCGTTTCGGCCGATTTCACGGCTGTCGGCCGGCGCCGGTGTTGCCGGCAATGCTGCCACGGGGCCGGGAGCTGCCGGAGCGCCAGGAAGCGGCGCCATCGGATCGGTGGTGACCGCGCCGGGTGCCGGGACGAGGGGCTGCAGCTGACCGCCGGACACAGGCGTCGTGGGCGTCGCCGGAAGCGGCGGCGCGGAATAGTTGCCGCCGCCGAAGCGCTGGCAGCCGGCAACACCGGTCAGACAAAGCACCATGGCGATCGTTGCTAGGCGTTTCATATCGAATCAGTCCTTCCTGCCTCACAGGTTTGATACAGTCTACCGTCAGCTGCGGCAGAATTCTCCCCCGACAAACCTTCAATTCACGATGTTTGACTAAACGGCTTGATCCTTGTTGCCGTTAACGTCATATTTGAGGCAAGTCTTAGGGAGACCCAAGGGCGGCTCGTCACTTCGTTCAAGAAGGCACGGGATCATGCCGCACCTGACTAATAACGGGCGCATCCGCCTTCTGGGCAGCGCCGACAAACATCTGTTCCGCGACCATCTGCTGCGCCTCGATCCAGAGACGAAGCGGAGCCGTTTTGCCATGCTTGTAAGCGATACGTTTCTCGAGGCCTATGTCGAGACATCGTTTTCGCTCGACACGGTCATCTATGGTTATATCGAGGACGGCACGCTCCGGGCCACGTCCGAACTGCGCCGGGTCGCTGATGCCACCTCTGGCGAGGCTGCCTTTTGCGTCGAGACCGGCTGGCGCGGCCAGGGGCTCGGGACCGCGCTGATGGAACTGGTCCTGATCGCGGCGCGTGCCCAGGGCTACCAGCATATCTACATGAACTGCCTCGGCACCAACCGGTCGATGCAGGCCCTTGCGCGCAAGTTCGCTGCCGATCTCAGCTTCGAGGCCGGCGATGTCATCGCCCATCTCGCACCAGCTCCGGTCGAACCTGTCGGAACGGAGCCACGGGCCGACTGGCCACGCCTTGCCTTCGGCCGGCTCCGTGCATTGCTCGGACTTGGCGACCGCGACAAGCAACGCGCTGCAGGCGGCTAGCCAGACCCCTCGGGGTCTGGTTCAAGCCCGGTGTCGACCGGGCGATGTCAGGCCAGCGCCTGCTGCAGGCTCTGGATCGCCGCATCGACACCGCCGGCGCCATGCGGAATGCCAAGATGGCGCAGGCCAAGTTCCAGCGCCGCCAGAGTGCCGAGCAGCATCACCGCATTGACGTGCCCCATGTGGCCGATGCGGATGCCACGCCCGGCGATCTCGCCGATGGTTCCGCCCACGGTGACGCCGCAGACATCCTTGACGAAGGCCCTGAGCGGGGCCGGATCGACGCCGTTGAACAGGATTACCGTCACGCTGTCGGAACGGGCGTCCGGCACCTTGATGTTCAGTTCCAGGCTTCCTGCCTGCCCCCAGACCTCGACCGCAGCGCGGGTTGCCTGCGCCAGCAGTGCGTGCCGACGCCACACGGCCTCCAGCCCCTCCTCCTCGATCAGTTCAACCGCACGGTTGAAGGCGAAAAGCAGATGCTCCGGCGGTGTGCCGCAGTATTTCATGTAGTGTTCCGGTCCGTCACGGAACGTCCAGTCCATGTAGCTGTTGCGCAGGCCGGCGGTCTTGTGCGCGGCCAGCGCACGCGGTCCGGCGGCAACGAAGGCAAGGCCAGGAGGCGCCATCAGTCCCTTCTGCGAGCCGGTCAGCGCAAGGTCGACGCCCCATTCGTCCATCTCGAAGGGCACGCAGCCGAGCGACGCGATGCAGTCGACCATGTAGAGCGCCGGATGCCTGGCCGCATCGATCGCCTTGCGGATCGCTGCAATATCGTTGAGAACGCCGGACGCGGTATCGATCTGCACCACCAGCACCGCCTTGATGGCATGCGCCGTATCGGCCTTGAGCCGCGCCTCGACGGCGGCCGGATCGACCGGCAGATGCCAGCTGCCCGGCAGCACCTCCATCTCGATCCCGCTCATGGCTGCCGCCTCGCCCCAGCCCAGCGCAAACCGGCCCGATTCCAGCACCAGCACCGTGTCGCCGCGCGACAGCGTGTTGGACAGCGCCGCATCCCAGGCGCCATGGCCGTTTGAAATGTAGATGTAGGGCTTGCCCTCGGTGCGGAACAACCGCTTCAGCCCGGAGAGGCAGGCGTCCGTGGTGCGGAGCAAAGGTCCCTCATAAATGTCCACCGCCGGCCGGTGCATGGCGCGAAGCACCTCGTCGGGCACGTTTGTCGGGCCCGGGATCATCAGGAATTCCTTGCCGTTGCGAAGGGTCATGTCGAAGTGTCCTGGAAGGCGGTAGAGAGAAATCAGGCGAGGTCCCAGATATAGCCCTGCCGGGCAGGCGGCGGCAACGGATAGCAACATCTGGGATTTCCGCCATTTTCTGGGGATTGACCCGTGCGAATGGTGGTGCGCCCTGCCGCTGTCGCATCAATGTCACCCCAGATGCGACGATTCGTGAGAGGAGTAGCCTGTGCCGCCTTGTGCGCCCGTACAACCTCGCCGAAACTGACGCTTCGGATCTCGTGAGTTATGGCAAGAATGATTGTGGTTGAAGAGCGTAGTTCGCCCCTGCTTCTGGTGTTGCCCCATTCCGGCCTGCGCATTCCGCGCGAGCTGGAACGCCGCATGACCGCAACCGGTCGCCTGCAGACCGATCTGTCCTGGCATCTTGACCAAGTGGCCGACTTTACCGGCGAGCTTGGCATCAGTGTCCTGCGCACCCCCTTTTCGCGCCTCGTCATTGACGTCGACCGCGATCCGGTCCGCGAGGCGGATGGCCAGCCGTCAGATCCCGCCGTGGCGCTGTGCCCGCTGACCACCATGGACGGCAAGCGCGTCTACCAGGCCGAGGAAGATCCGGGGCCGGTGGAAATCGAGGAGCGGCGCAGGCTGTTCCACGAGCCGTTCCACACCGCACTGGGAGCCCAGATCGAACGGCTCAAGGGCCAGAACCGGCGCGTGGTCCTGCTCAACATCCAGTCCATGCGCTCACGCATCAAGGGCAGGTTCCCGGGCGAACTGCCTATGGTCAACATCGGCAATTGCCAGGGCCGAAGCTGCCACGAGGATGTGACCAGCATCGTCGCCAGCCTTGAAAAGGACTATCCGAACGGTGGTCTGTCGGAAAATGACATCACGACCGGCGGCTTCATCGCTCAGATGGTTGGCCAGCCGCGCGACGGCGTCCATGCTATCACCCTAGTCCTGGCCCAACGCGCCTATATCCGGCACGAAACGCCCCCCTTCGAGATGGACAAGGAACGCCTCAGGCAGACCCGCGCAGCCTTGCGCCGCATTTCGGCTGATCTGATCAACTGGGCCAATGGCGCGCAGAAGGCTCCGCCGCGCACGCTGCTGGAACCATTGCCGGATTTCCTCTCAGTCTGATCAGACGACGTTGCGCTCGATCAGCGGCTTGTCCTGTGCCAGCCGCTCGAGCCCCAGAGGCGCAAGGTCCAGCGTCTCGTAACCTCCCGTCGCAATCAGTTCCGCCAGTCCCCGGCCGACGGCGGGCGACTGCTGCAACCCGTGCCCGGAGAAGCCCAGCGCGATATAGAGCCCCGGACGGCCCGGCACGTTGCCGACGAAGGCATTGTGATCGAACAGGTTCATGTCGTAGTGCCCGGCCCAGGCCGCGCCGGGGCGGATGGCCTCGAAGGCCGGCACCCGGTTCGCCAGGCTCGGCCACAGGCGTTCGTCGAAGAAGGCGTGGTCGACCTCGAAGTCGTCCGCCGCAACGTCCGGATCGTCATCCGAGCCGGCGCCGCAGATGAAGCCCTCGCCCTCGGGCCGCACATAGGTGCCATCCGGGTCGATCAGCAGCGGCACACCGGTGACTTTCTCCCGACAGGTGAAGGGGAAGACAAAGCGCTTGCGGCGGTGGATCGGCAGCTCCAGCCCGGCCAGCCGGCAGATCTCCGCCCCGCCCGACGCTCCGGCCGCATTGAGCACCGCCCCCGCCTCGATCACGTCGCCCGTGTCGAGCCGCGCCCGCCAGGCCGCCTCGCCCCGCTCCAGGCCGATCACCCGTGCGGCGACATACTCGACGCCAAGCGCCCGGGCGCGGACACGGAACGCCTGCATCAGGCCGTAGCCGTCGAACCAGCCTTCCCCGGTCGTGCCGTGACAACCGGCAGCAATGCCTTCGGTGTTCAGGAAGGGAAAGCGCCGCGCCAGCGCCTCGGGCTCGTAAAAGGCAATGTCGGCCCCGAGCCGGCGTTGCAGCGTATGGTTTTCCTCCAGGATCGGGCGCGTTTCCGGCGTTGCCAGGAACAGATAGCCGCCCTCCTTCAGCCCGATGTCGGGCGCCTGCCCGCCCCCCGGGACAGCAAGCCGCAGGCCGATGTCGCGCAGGAACGCGATGCCAAAGAGCGATATCTCGATGTTGATCGCGCTGGAAAACTGCTGCCGGATCGAGGCCGCCGAGCGGGCCGAGGCGCAAAAGGTGTAGGCAGGGTCCGCCTCGACCACGACGATCCGACCGGAAAAATCGCTCCGCGCAGCAAGCTGGGCGGCCACCGACGAGCCAATTGCGGCCCCACCGATGATCACGAGATCTGCTGTGTCTGCCAAGGCGTCCTCCCCGCCACAAAACGCGAAAGACCGGGCGGCCATGCCGTCCGGTCGAAGTGGTCAAACGCGCTCAAGTCGCTCCGCCGTAATCTCTGCCCTCTCCGCCGTGCTCCCAGCCCCTCTCCACGGTCATCCCCGCCTTGTGCGGGGATCCAGCCTCCGCATCAACGCGAGCCGGAACGGGAGAGAAGGCCGAAAACCGCAAGGATCCCCGCACGAGGCGGGGATGACCTCAGAGTACGGAACAGACCCCGTGCCAGCGGCGATACGCAGGCACAGGCGTCCCCTTCGTCCGTTCCTCAGAAGAACGCCTGCAGGCCCGTCTGGGCACGGCCCAGGATCAGGGCGTGGACGTCATGCGTGCCTTCGTAGGTGTTCACGGTCTCCAGGTTCTGGGCGTGACGCATCACGTGGTATTCTTCCTGAATGCCGTTGCCGCCGTGCATGTCGCGCGCCTGGCGGGCGACGTCGAGGGCCTTGCCGCAGTTGTTGCGCTTGACCAGCGAGATCATCTCCGGTGCCACCTTGCCTTCATCGAACAGGCGGCCGACGCGCAGCGAGCCCTGCAGGCCGAGCGCAATTTCCGTCTGCATGTCGGCGAGCTTCTTCTGGAACAGCTGCGTCTGCGCCAGCGGGCGGCCGAACTGATGCCGGTCGAGGCCATACTGGCGGGCACGGTGCCAGCAATCCTCGGCCGCGCCCAGCGCGCCCCAGGAAATGCCATAGCGGGCGCGGTTGAGGCAGCCGAACGGACCCTTCAGGCCCGAGACATTCGGCAGCAGCGCGTCTTCGGACACTTCCACGCCGTCCATGACGATCTCGCCGGTGATCGAGGCGCGCAGGGACAGCTTGCCGCCGATCTTCGGTGCGCTGAGACCCTTCATGCCCTTCTCCAGCACGAAGCCGCGAATGGCATTGTCATGCGCCTCGGACTTGGCCCAGACGACGAAGACATCGGCGATCGGCGAGTTGGAGATCCACATCTTGGATCCCTTGAGGCGGTAGCCGCCGTCGATCTTCTCGGCGCGGGTGCGCATGCCGGCCGGGTCAGAACCTGCGTCCGGCTCGGTCAGGCCGAAGCAGCCGACATATTCACCGGAGGCGAGCTTCGGCAGGTACTTCTTGCGCTGCTCTTCCGTGCCATAGGCATAGATCGGATACATCACCAGCGAGGACTGCACCGAGTTCATCGAGCGGTAGCCGCTGTCGACGCGCTCGATCTCGCGCGCCACCAGACCATAAGCCACGTAGGACGCGCTGGCGCAGCCGTACTCTTCCGGCAGCGTTACGCCGAGCAGGCCCAGTTCGCCCATCTCGTTGAAGATCTCGCGGTCGGTCTTCTCATGCGCATAGGCTTCGAGCACACGCGGCATCAGCTTGTCCTGCGCATAGGCGCGGGCGGTTTCCATGATCAGGATCTCGTCCTCGTTCAGCTGCTCGCGCAGCAGGAACGGATCATCCCAGGAAAAGGTACCGCCACCGGTGGGATCAGACTTCAGGGCCGCCATGTTCTTTCCTCCTCGTCGGCGAACGGGCCTAAGCCCGCCGCGCTGCGTCTCGACCGGACCTGCGTCACGCCGCAAGGTGTCCGGGGTTGGCAAGGACCATGACAGAGAGGGGGGCCGCACTAAAGGGACAGTTTCTCCCGTTATCATTCCAGACGGGAATGAAGTTGATTACCCTTGAGGCGACAGGGCTGTCAGCTTGTCGGGATTGCGCTGGATGTAGATGCCGCAAAGCTGGCCGTCCGGTGTCAGGTCGAAGAACACCAGGCTGTCCGGCGCGCCCGGCTCTGCAAACTGCAGCGCTGTGCCGCCGTTCGCCCGGCGCGACACGATGGCCGTTCCCTCCGCCATTTGCCCGAGCACGCCGGCCAGAAAGCCGGACACCTCGGCCGGCCCGCTGAGCACACGCCGTGCCGCGGCAACCTTGGCGCCGCCATCAGACACCAGCTCCACGTCATCCGCCAGGATTGCGGCAAATGCGGCCGTGTCGCCACTGCGCACGCAGGTCTCGATCAGCGCGGTCAGCCGTGCGATGTCCTCGGGCCGCGCCGGAAAGCGCGGCCGGTCCGCCTGCAGCTGTCCACGGGCCCGTGAGGCCAGCTTGCGGCAGGTAACGCTGCTGCGGCCCAGCGTCTGGCCGATCTCCTCGAACGGCAGTCCGAACAGGTCATGCAGCAGGAAGGCGGCCCGCTCCAGCGGACTGAGCCGGTCCAGCACCCGCATCACCGCCATCGACAGGTCAACCTCCGCCTCGTCCGTCGCCGGGAGATCGGAGCCGTCGTCCATCCAGGGTTCCGGCAGCCAGCAGCCGGTATAGGCCGCCCGCTGGCGCTTCTGCCGGCGCAAGAGGTCAATGGCCCGGGTCGTGACCACCCGTGCCAGCCAGGCTTCCGGCCGGTCGGGCAGTTCGGGCAGCGCCAGTCCGGCCACCCAGGCGTCCTGCACCACATCCTCGGCATCCGCCCGGCTGCCCAGCATGCGATAGGCAAGACGCATGAGCCGCGGCCGTGCCTGTGTCACCTCCTGCTGCTCCAGCCAGACCGTCATGCGTTCCTGCTCCCGTACCGACCCGGCCTAGGCCCCGGCCTTGCGTTTGTGCGCAAGAGGACCGGCGCCACACTGCAACGCATGACCGGTCCCGCGTTTGATCACGGTGTAAACCTGCTCCGAGGCAATCGCCGCCGCAAGCCCGATCCGGCCGCGCCGGCCGAACCGGTCCAGCACCCGCTCCCCCAGGTCCAGCTGATCCGGGCTGTCCTGCAGCACCGCACGGGCGAAGGCCGCCGCCAGCCAAAGATCCGGCTCGACCACATCCCCGACTTCCGCGCCCAGCAGCGGCAACAACCGGTGACGCGCGACGCCGGCCTCTTCGGCCAGTTTCAGCACCAGCTCGGCGCAGTCACCGCAGCCGCCCGCGTCGGCAGTGATGAGGCGCGCGGCAAAATAGGCGGCTGCCGGCAGCCCGAAGCGGTGATCGAGAAACGGCATCGCCAGCCCAAGTTTCAGGCCGCCGGTCAGATCCTGCGCGACGAGGTCTTCCAGAAAGGTCGTGTCATAAGCGTAGCGGCGGCCAAACTGGCGCGTCTGCGCCATCAGCATGGATTTCAGCATGGGGTCTCCGGCGAGAGCGTTAGGGGAGCAATGCGCAGGCCGAGATCGCCTGCACGTCCATGACGCTCGACCCCGCAAAACGTGACATGCCCCGTCTGTCGGTAGGGTGATGCTGCCGTCGCCACACGGTCCTCCTCTTGAGGCCTCTCCGACAGGGTCAAACTTTCATTCCAATTCCTCATCACCCTGCGCTAGTCTGATCCGAACCTGCAGGTCTTTCCTGCGCAAGCTCCGCCGATCCGGAATGATCTCATGCTCAAGCGCGCCTTTCTTCCTCCCGCCGATGCCCTCGTCGCCTTCGAGGCGGCAGCCCGGCACGAGAGCTTCACGCGGGCAGCGGAGGAGCTGCACCTGACGCAGGGCGCTGTCTCCAAGCAGATCCGCCATCTGGAGCAGCGCCTTGGCGTTGCCCTGTTCTCCCGGGTGCGGCAGCGCGTGCTCCTGACCGATGCCGGCCGGCTCTACCTGCACGAGGTGCGCGGCGCGCTTGACCATCTGCACGACGCCACCCGGCAGGTGATGTCCTTTGCCGGCAGTCAGGACGTGCTCAATCTGGCGGTCCTGCCCACCTTCGGCACCCGCTGGCTGGCGCCGCGCCTTGCCGATTTCCTGCGCCAGACGCCGCAGGCCGCGCTCAACATCTCGATCCGCCTCAGGCCCTTCGACTTCGAGCAGGAACCCTTCGACGGGGCAATCCACCACGGCGACCCGCTCTGGGCCGGCGGCATCGTCGAGCCGCTGTTCCCGGAAGAAACCGTTGTGGTCTGCTCCCGCCCGTTCCGAGATCGGCAACTGCTGGCGCAGCCTGCGGACCTCCTGCGTGTGCCGCGTCTGCAGCTGGCCACGCGCCCGATGGCCTGGCGCGACTGGCTGGAAGCGAATGGCCTTGCCACCGACACCGCCTTCCAGGGGCCACGTTTCGAGCAGTTTGGCATGATTGCGGAAGCGGCCGCGCATCATCTGGGCGTCGCGATCATGCCCGTGTTCTTTGTCGAGGACGAGCTCGCGTCTGGCCGTCTGGTCAAGCTGTTTCCCGGCACGCTTGCCGAACGCTCCGCCTATCATTTCGTCTTTCCGGAGAACCGGGCGCTGCGGCCCGTTGTCTCGGCTTTCAGGCGTTGGCTGCTGGCCGAGGCGAAAGCTGCCCGCATCAGCCGTGAAAGCCTGCTGCCGGGGTGAAGGAGCGTCTTTGCAGCACGCCCGGGGCAGCGTATTGAAGGCAGGCCATCATCCGGGAGCGCGAGCGTGAACACCCCTTTCCGCGACAGGTTCCATGCCGCCCGCAAGGCGATGATCCACCGCCTCGAGCACTTCTGGCCGGCGCTGCCGCTTGTCGCCGTCAGCCGGGACGTGCCGCCCGGCCTCGTCGCACGGACAGCGCCCCGCCTCGATCCGCCGGCAGCAATGCCGGACCAGGCGCGAAGCTGGCTCGAACAGCACGGCGGCCGGCAGGAAGTGCAGGGCGTGCTGCGCCTCACCCGGCCCGTGACCGTCGACCCGAAGATGGGTCTCCTGTTCAGCGAGAAACGCATCATCTGGGGCACCAGCGACACGCCGGAGCGCGAGCGCGGCCCGCGCTTTGCCGGCCATCTTGCCGCCCCGTCCCGGCGCCTGCCCGGCGCGATCCTGCTGCACCATGTGCATGGCGACAATTTCTTCCACTTCTTCTTCTTCGTGCTCAGCAAGGCAAGCGTGGCCGACGCCGCCGGCCTCGATCCGGCCCTGCCCTTCCTCGTCGGCGAAAAGACCGCAGCCACCGGATTTTTTAAAGAGGCCCTCGAAATGGGTGTCTTCGGCAGCCGCCCGGTCCTCGTCCAGGGCCGCAAGGAGGTCATTGCCGTCGACGAGGCCTTTCTGGTGCGGGATTTTTTCCTCACCGACGCAATCATGTCGGCAATCGCCGAGCGCTTTGCCGCCCCCGTCGGCGGCCAGGGTGACCCGCTGCTGATCGAACGAAAGGCAAGCGCCAACAATGGCCGCCGCTTTCGCAACCAGGACGCGGTCACAGCGCTTGCCCGGAGCAAGGGCTTTCGTCCCGTCGACCCCGGCAGCCTGCCGCTGCGCGAGCAGGTTCAGCTATTTGCCGGTGCGCCGGCGGTTGCGGGAGCACATGGGGCCGGGCTGACGAACCTTCTGTTCCGCCGCGGTCCCTGCCGGGTGCTGGAACTGTTCAGCCCGGGCATGGGCTCGCCGCATTACTTCATGCTCGCGCGGGAAAAGGGTTTTTCCTACGAAAGCCAGATGACGCTGGCGCCGCAGGGCCGCGCCTTCACCGCCGACACCGAGGTCGATCTGGACGCACTCGATGCTGGTCTTGAGCGGTTGCTCGGCTGATCCCGCAAGACGGGAAAGACTGCCTATTGATAATCGCGGAAGCCCGGCGGCGGCAGGCCTTGCAGGATGCGCGAACGATGCCGGAACACCAGGGGGTGCAGCACATCGGCGCAGATCCCCGACCAGGGCAGCGGATAACCGGTCAGGCGGCCATCGATGAGGCTGTCGCTCGCCTCGCGCGCGATCCGGGCCGGATTGGCCAGCAGTGCCTCACGCAGGAGCTCAAGCCGCCCGGTCACCGTCGCCAGCCATTCGGCGGTAAACGTGGTGCCGGGGCGGAAAATATAGGCCCCGTTCCCGATCAGCGACCGATAGGCCCAGCGCATTCGGCGATAGTGCAGATAGCTTTCCAGCCAGCCCCGCGCCCGCACGCCCGAGCGCAGCGCCCCGGCGAGCCGGTGGCGATGCACATGCGCCACGCCTTTCGGCGAGATCTCACGATAGCCGATGCCAAAGGCGTCGCTTGTCTCCAGCGCCTCGAAGGCCGGCAGCCAGGACTGGCTGGTCGGCTTGATATCCGAATAGCCGCCGCCATGGTGATGCATGAAATAGGCGCGCAGATAGTCCGACCGGTGCACGACGCTCAAGGCGTCATAGGTGTCCGGCAGCGGCTCCCCCGGCACCAGCCAGGGCGCAAGCGTCTCCGGCGTCACCAGGATGACCTCGCAGCCCGTCGCGGCCATGCTGTCCAGCCCACGCCGCCGGGCATCGGACATGGCATTGGAACCCGTCCAGAAGGTGAATATCCGCCTTGGAAGCTGCATTCCCTCTGCCTTTGCCATCAGCGCCCGTCGATGGTGCCGTAGTAATCCGGCCGGTGACCGAAGACGCCCTGCAGATTGCCGGAGGCCCGCGCCAGCCGCAGCCGCGCCTTGTAATACCGGTTTTCGCTCCGGGCGATCCCCAGTCGTTGTTGCAGCACGGCGAGAGCCAACAGGATGGCACCCCCGACAAGCCGGCGCAGCCCTTTCAGAAGATATTTCAGTGCCGCCTTCGCATAGCCCATCTTCAGGATATCGGCCTGCACATGCGCCTCGGCACTGGCGCGCACGAGGGCGATCAGGCGGTCGGGCGCAACACGGCTGGCCGGCACATCCTCGGTCACCACCGCGCCCGGCGCCCAGACGATCCGGTGCCCCTTGGCATGGGCGCGCTCGAAAAAATCGAGGTCCTCATAGCCGTTGAGAAACACCGGATTGTAGCTCAAGTTGCTGCCATCCGGCCGGATCAAGCGGGCCGAGAACGCCACATTGTTGGTCGAGGCGCGGGGCAGAACCGTGCCCTCCGGGTCCGGCCGCATCACTTCCGGCGGCCACCAGGCAGGCGGCTCGGCCTCGAAGTTTTTCCTGACCCAACCATAGGTGACCTCGGCCGCATGCTTGCGTGCCGTTGCAAGGTGCTGCATCAGCCAGTCCGGCTCGGCGATCTCGTCATCGTCAATCAGGGCGATCCAGTCGTAGCCACGCGACAGGGCCTCGGCAAGCGAGCGGTTGCGGGCGAAGGGAATGCCGCGCCGGGGCTCCTGCACATAATGGATGGCCAGCGGCGACACTGCGCGCACGTCCTCGACCACCTGCCCGCTCAATGGCTCGGCGTCATTCTCGATGACACAGATTTCGGCCGTGATACCAGCGGCGAGGCTTTGCCGGCTGAGCGCGATCAGGCAGGCGCGCAACATCTCCGGCCGGCGGGCCGTGCAGACCAGAATCCCGACAAAGGCGGCTTCAGGCTGCATCATGCCCCCTTGCTGGCGACATCTGCAATCAGGTCATCATAGCGCCGCGCCACGACGCCAAGATCCAGCTGGCTCGCCGCATGGGCCCGCGCACCTGCGCCCAGGGTCGTACACAGCACCGGATCGGCCACCAGCCGCGCCAGGGCTGCACGAACACTTGCCGCGTCAACGGCATCCAGCAAAATGGCGGCCTCTCCGGCCGCCTCAGGCGTACCGCCGCCCGTGCCGGCGATGACTGCACAGCCGCAGGACATCGCCTCGACAACCGCGCGCGGAAACCCCTCCCGCACGATGGACGGCAGCGCCGCGATGGCCGAACGGGCAAGCTCGGCCCGGACGGCGTCAATGGTCAGGCTGCGGAATAGTTCCACATCGGCCCGCCCGTCAGCCCGTGCCTCGATTGCGCGGGCGAAGGCAGCCTCTTCCTCCGACTGGACAGACATGACCAGCGACAGCGTCCAGCCGGGCGCATCAAGGCCGAGGAATGCCTCCAGCAACTCGCCGATCCCCTTGTCCGCCCGGGCCCGTCCGACATAGGTGATACGGCGTTCCTTCGTGGCCGGCAGCCACAGGCCGGTATCGACCCCGTTGGGAATGACCACGCTTTTCGCCGCAACGCGCGGGAAATCCTCCAGAAACGTGCCCCGGATAAACTGGCTGACAAAGACGATGCGCTTGACCTGCTCCAGTTGCCGGGCCCGCCGCCAGCGCGACAGCCAGCCGCGCGGCTTTTTCAGAAGACCGTGCCGGTGCAGGATGACGGGCACCCCGGGCATCGCCCGGGCGATGGCGGCAGCGCTTTCCGGATGCTGATGGACCAGGATGACCTCAGGCCGATCAGCCTTCAGCCGGTCAACGCAGCCGGCGATCATGCCCCGCTGGGAGGACGCGACAACAGCCCGAAACGGCACATCCGGGAACGGATTGTCCACCGCCGCGCCAACCACGCTTGTTGCCTCGCGATAGCGGCTGGCCAGGATGAGGTCACGCGCCACCAGATCGATGGACGTGGCCCCTTCCGGCGAGAAGCGCATGCCGCGCGGCAGGACTATGGATACGCGCACCGCGAAGGCTCCGTCTGTTTCCGGGTTTCCTCCTGACTACCTGTCGCCGTGCGCGGCTGCAAGCGCTTCGCTTGGCTCAAGCCTGACCGGCCGGGCGCGCTGTCACCGGTCCATCCGGGACGACCGTCGCCATCCCATCGCCACCAGGAATGACCTCGCGACCTTTTGAAGCGGCAGTCTTGCCGGCTGCCATCCCGGCCCACTGGCCTGCCAGGACGCTGATGATGACAAGTGCCATGCCAACGATCTGCCAGGTTCCCAGCGACTGGTCCAGCCAGGCCCAGCCAAGCACCACGGCCATGGCAGGCGAGAGCAGGCCGAGCGGGGCAACCGCCGTCGGACCCATCAGCTGGATGCCACGGAACCACAGGAGATAGGTCAGCCCGGCCCCGATGAAGCTGAAATAGGCAAAGGCAACCCAGTTGGTCATGGTCAGCGCCGGCATGGCCGGCTCGGTCAAAAGGGCCAGTGGCACAAGCAGCAGACCGCCTGCCGTCAGCTGCCAGGCCGTGAAGGTCAGGGCGGAGACATCCGGCTTCCAGAGCCGGGTCAGCACCGTTCCGAATGCCATCGAGACCGCAGCGGCAAGGGCTGCCGCCACACCGACGCTGTCGAGGGCCGCCTGCGGCTTCAAGGTGAGGAGACCGACGCCGACAATACCGACCAGCGCCGCCGCGGCCGCCAGAACCGTCAGCCGCGTTCCCAGCAACATGCGCGACAGGCCCAGAACAATGAGCGGCTGGATCGCGCCGACCGTTGCCGCAACGCCGCCCGGCAGCCGGTAGGCGCCGATGTTCATCAGGGTCCAGAACAGGGTGAAATTCAGCGCCCCAAGCACGGTGACGCGCCAGATCCAGATGCCGCGCGGCAGGGTGCGGACGATCAGCAGGAGCAGGAACGCCGCCGGCAGAGCCCGCCACATGGCAAGCGTCATGGGCCGGTCGGGAGGGAGAAACTCGGTAATGACGAGATAGCTGCTGCCCCATACAAGCGGGGCCAGCATCGTCGCCAGCAGGGAAAGCTGTTTCATGACCTGATCCGATCATAAGGCCGGACTGCAGGTGGTCCGGCATCTGCGCCGGAAGGCCACCTGCACTCCGAACGAGAGACTATTGCCTCAGACGAGCTTTGCAACCGCCGTGGGGGCGCGGCGCGACTTCTGCGGCCAGTTGCCATCGAGGGCAGTCCCGACCGTGATCAGCATCACCGGAACCTCGTCGTTATCCAGTTCAAAGGCTGCCGACAGTGCCTCGGCATCGAAGCCCACCATCGGGCAGGCGCCAAGGCCATGCGCCTCGGCAGCCAGCAACAGGAACGCACCCGCGAGGCTGGCAGAGCGGACGGCCTCGTCACGCGCCAGCTGTTCGCTGCTGGCGTAGAAATCATCCGCATTCCTGGAAAGGTCTGCCGCCATCGCCGCCGGCATGAAGCCGGCCTCGACACTGGGGGCCAGAAGGGCCGGGAGCGAGCCCTTGCGCGGATACTGGCCGCACATGATGAAGGTGACGGCGGCCTCGTCGATCTTGGCCTGGTTCATCGACACGGCCCTCAACCGCTTCTTCTGCTCGGGCGAGCGGACCGCGATGAAGCGCCAGTTCTGCAGGTTGAAGGCGGACGGCGCACGCACCGCAAGTTCGACAAGGCGGAGGATCGCCTCGTCCTCGAGGACCTCGCCAGCCTGGAAGAAGTTGACCGAGGAGCGGGATTCAATGGCCTTGATCACGGCCGGCATCTGGATCTGCATGGTTATTGTCCTTTCAGTTACGCCGTGCGGCGCTGTCCGGAAGGAAATAGACCACTTCTTCCAAGGTGATAATTCATCTGATTTTCGTTTCACTCATTACGAAAAGTGAATAATATTTCATCCATGGAAAGCCTCTCGACCCTCCGCCTGTTCCGGGCCATCGCCGATCTTGGCAGTTTCGCCGCAGCGGCGCGCGCCATCGGCCTTTCCCCGGCCGGAGCCAGCAAGGCCATCGGTGAACTGGAAACCGATCTTGGAACGCGTCTCTTCAACCGCACCACACGGCGCCTCAACCTGACGGAGGCGGGAAGCCTCTATCTCGAGCAGGTGCGCCGCGCCCTAGACGAGCTGGAGGAAGCCCGCGACCAGCTTGCAAGCCTCAACACCGAGCCGTCCGGCCGGTTGCGGGTCAGTGCGCCCATGACCTCAAGCCTCGTGCTCCTGACGGAACGCATTCCGGAGTTTCTTGACCGCTACCCCAGGATTTCTCTCGACCTGGACCTGAATGACCGCCGGGTTGATCTTGTCCGCGACGGGTTTGACCTTGCCCTTCGCGGCGGGCAGAGGCTGGAAGATGCAGCCCTGATCACACGCCGCGTCGGCACCCTGTGTCATGTGCTTTGCGCCTCTCCCGCCTATCTGGCACGGGCAGGCGAGCCGAGAGAACCAGCGGACCTGGCCCGGCACGAGTGCGTGCGTTTCTCCCTGTCGGGCAATGCGGATGCCTGGAGCTTTCACCGCAATGGCGACGTGGTGAACCAGAAAGTCCGGGGCCGCTATCAGGTCTCGTCCAGCCTTGCCGTTCGCGATGCGCTGCGGTCCGGCTTCGGGCTCAGCCTTATTCCCCGCGCCTATGTTGCGGAAGATCTGGCCGCCGGGCGGCTGACCCAGGTGCTTCCGAACTGGACGACGCCGGACGTTGTGGTCAACGCGCTTTACCCCTCCCGCCGCCATGTGCCCCCAAAAGTCCGCGCCTTCATCGACTTTGCGGTCGAGGTACTGCAGCGGCATAACGGTTCACCGCAAGATGCCGGGTCCGATCGCTAGATCCAGCGCCGGACCCGGGCCTTGTAGTCGCGGTACTCCTGTCCGAAGCGGGCCTCAAGCGCGGTCTCTTCCGGCAGGATCTGGAGCCGGGTCAACACGATTGCAAACAGGACGGGTCCGGCAAAAGCGATCACATGACCGAGCCAAACAGCCCAGCCGCTGAGCACCAGCAGCATGCCGAGATACATGGGATTACGCGAATAACGGTAGAGACCGGAGATCACCAGACTTGTCGCCTTGTCCGGCCTTATGGGATTGACGGTCGTGCGGGATCGCAGGAACCGGACAACAGAGGCAAGGTCAATGGCCAGCCCGACACCAGCCAGACCCAGCGCAACAACAGCCTGTCCCGGCAAGCGGATGACAGGCGCCGGCCAGGTCGAAGCAATCGCCCACATGGCTAACGCCCAGCAAAGCGCCTGTACCGGGGGTGGGACGAGAAGGCGAGAATGCCGGGAAGCAGGCTGATCCTTCATGGCTATCCTTGATTGACGCGGGCGGCTTCCTGGCCAACATAGCCAATCATAAACCACACCGCACCCGACGGGTGCACTTTCAGGAGCCGTTCCCTTGCCGATTGCCCTCTGGTGCGTTCTTGTCGCCGCCTTCCTGCCCATGCTCTCCGTGCTGCCCGCCAAGATGTCGAAGGGCTTCGACAATGCCCGCCCGCGCGATCCGGCCTATTTCGCCGAAGGATTCCGTGCCCGCGCCCAGTGGGCTCAGGCGAACGGGTTCGAGGCTTTTCCGCTGTTTGCCGTGGCCGTTGGTGTCGGGCTCTGGCAGGGCGGTGATCCGATCTGGATCGACAAGCTCGCCGTCCTCTTTGTCCTGATGCGGATCATCTACACCGTCTGCTACTGGACCGACCGGGCCACCCCGCGTTCCCTGTCCTGGATGGTGTCGACCGCGTCGTCTGTCGCGATCTTCACCAGTCCGCTCTGGAGCTGACAAACGACCGCTTTCCGGGGCGCTTTTCCGGCGGGTTTTGTGGTGCCATCCACATCAGGTCATTGCCCGGCGCGCGCGAATAAGGGATTGTGCGCCGGACAAGGGAACCCGCCGCAGATGCCGCATCCTCAGGCTCGACAAGCCGACGACTTCATCACTCCAGCAACGTCCTCCGTCCGCCGCGACCCGGCGAAGGTGCTGGCCGACGTGTTTGGCTATGCGTCTTTCCGTGGCCGGCAACGGGAAGTGGTCGACGCGCTGGTCGCCGGCGAGGACGCAATCGTCCTGTTTCCGACAGGTGCGGGCAAGTCGCTGTGCTTCCAGATCCCGGCGCTGTGCCGGCCGGGCACGGGGATCGTCATCTCGCCGCTGATTGCCCTCATGAAGGATCAGGTCGGGGCGCTGAGAGCGGCCGGTGTTCGGGCCGCAGCCCTCAACTCGGCCATGAGCGCGGATGAACAGGCGAAAATTGTCGGAGATTGTCGCGCCGGGGCACTGGATTTTCTCTATGTGACCCCGGAAAGGGTGGCCACAGCCTCCTTCTCAAGGCTGCTTGAGGGCATACCGATTTCCCTGTTTGCCATCGACGAAGCCCATTGTGTCAGCCAGTGGGGGCATGATTTCCGGCCGGAGTACCTGCAGCTGGCGAGCCTTGCCGAGCGCTATCCCGGCGTGCCGCGCGTGGCCCTGACGGCGACCGCCGATCCGCACACCCGCGAAGACATCGGCGTGCGCCTGAAGCTTGAAAACGCACAGGTTTTCACGACGTCGTTCGACCGGCCCAACATCCGCTACGAGATTGTCGAGCGCGAGAACCAGCGTCAGCAGCTCCTGGACTTCCTCAAGCGGCACAAGGGCGAGAGCGGAATCGTCTATTGCCTGTCGCGGGCAAAGGTCGAGGATATCGCCGACTGGCTGACCTCGAAGGGCATCCGTGCCCTGCCGTATCATGCCGGGCTCGACCGGGAGATCCGGGAAGCGAACCAGGACGCGTTCCTGCTGGAGGAAAATCTCGTCCTCGTCGCCACGGTGGCCTTCGGCATGGGCATCGACAAACCGGATGTGCGGTTCGTGGCCCATCTGGACCTACCTTCGTCCGTCGAGGCCTATTATCAGGAAACCGGCCGCGCCGGCCGTGATGGCGCTCCGGCCGAAGCCTGGATGGCCTATGGCATGGCCGACATGGTGCAGCGCCGGCGCATGATCGCCGAAGGCGATGCGCCGGACGAGGTGAAACGGGCGGAAACCGCCAAGCTCAACGCCCTGCTCGGCATTTGCGAGACGGCCGGCTGCCGCCGTCAGGCGCTGCTGGCGCATTTCGGCGAGGTGTACCCGAAGCCCTGCGGCAACTGCGACACCTGCCTGTCACCGGTGGAGACCTGGGATGGCACGGAGGCCGCCTCCAAGTTCATGTCGGCGATCTACCGCACCGGCCAGCGCTTCGGCGCCGGGCATGTCATTGATGTGCTGCTGGCCAAGGACAACGAGAAGATCACCCGCTTCGGCCACGACAAGCTGACCGTCTACGGGATCGGCAAGGACCTGTCGCCGAAGACCTGGCAATCGGTCGCCCGGCAGCTTGTGGCGATGGGGCTGGTGGGCGTCGATCACGCCAGCTATGGCGCGCTGGTGCTGACCGAGGAGGCCCGAGCGGTTTTCCGCAACGAGCGCAAGGTGCTTTTGCGCCGCGACCGCGCTGCGGCCAGCCTCAAGTCCTCGCGCGGCGAGCGGTCGTCGACGCTGGCGGATGATCTTGATGCGGAAGAGCGGCTGCTTTTCGAGCGCCTGCGCCGGCTCAGGACGCAGATCGCGCGGGAGAATGAAGTGCCGCCCTATGTGGTGTTTCCCGATGCCACACTGATCGGCATCGCGCATGCGCGGCCGGTGACACCGGAGCAGCTGCTTGCCGTCTCCGGCGTCGGCCAGACCAAGCTGGATCGCTATGGCGATGCGTTTCTCGAGCTGGTCGAGGCGTTCGAGGCGGGCGTCTGACAGATCGCGCCGGACGCCGGACCACTGGCAGCGTCAGGAACCAGCCTTGCTGAGGCCCTTGTAGGCTTCGTTGCCCCAGACCCGCTTGACCTGGACATCGCGGCCGCAGGCCCCGCGATAGCCCTTGTAGGCTTCGCTCTGCTTGACATAGCCAAAGCGGGTCAGCGTGCGATCCTCGCCGAGATAGTAGTTCTGATGATAGTCCTCGGCCGCCCAGAACGTGGCCTTGCCCTCGACCGGGGTGACGATGGACTGGCCCAGGATCTTCTCGGCCTTGGCGATTTCCGCCTCGGCAGCCTTTTCCTGCGCCGGATCAAGCGCGTGGATCGCGGTTGAATAGCCATGGCCCCGGTCGCAGAACTGGCCGCCGGCATCGGTCACATCGACAGTGCGCAGGAAGATGGCGACGAGATCGCCGTAGCTGATCTTCGCCGGATCGAACGTGACCTCGACCACCTCGCGGTGGCCGCCGTCCTCATAGGTCTTGTAGGTCGGCTTGTCGGTCTTGCCGCCGGCGTAGCCGGAGACGGTCGCCGTAACGCCGGGCACCTTGTCCATGTCCGCCTCGACGCACCAGAAGCAGCCGCCTGCGAACAGCGCGGTGTCCGCACTGGCCGGCAGGGGGACGGCAAGGCCAAGAGCAAGAGCGAGAACAGTGGCGCGCACCATGGTGGCAATCTCCCGATGAATGGTCACAGGACCATAGGGCGCGCGCCGGTCACCGTCATCTCACAGTGGCTTGAGCATGTGAGGCAAGACAAGGATCAACGCACCAGGACGGCGGTTCCGGTCGCGGTGACCATCAGCATCGAGCCGCCATTGCCGACAGTTTCGTAGTCGAGATCGACGCCGATCACCGCGTTGGCGCCCAGACGCGCGGCATTCTGCTGCATTTCGTCGAGCGCAATCGTGCGCGCCTTGGCGAGTTCTGCCTCATAGGCGCCGGAGCGCCCGCCGACGATGTCGCGGATGCCGGCAAAGAGGTCCTTGAAGATGTTGGCACCCAGAATGGCTTCCCCGGTGACGAGGCCCTTGTAATCAAGAATCTCGCGGTTCTGAAGGGTGCTGGTGGTGGTGACGATCATTCCGGCCTCCATCGATTGACGATGTGGAACTGGGAATGCTGCGTGGTGATTGCAAGCCTCGGGCGCTGGTGCGGCTCAGATATCGTCGCTGTCGTCGGTGCCGAGCGCCTCGTTGAGCAGCGGATCGGCGAGGTCTGCCTCGTCCTCGTCAGCGGTGACGCGGACGTCCACGATGCGCGCGCCGGGAAACTCCGACAAGAGCGCGGCGACAGTCGGATGCGATCTGGCATCAGAGAGAAGCTGCGCCTGGGTCGCCTCGCGTTCCTCATGGATCGTCGGGCGGCCCTGCTCCCGGCTGACGGAGACAATCCAGCGGGTGCCGGTCCATTCGGTCAGCTTGCGGCCCAGTTCCCCGGCGACATCGGCCCCCGCGTCGCGGGTCGGCTGGATTTCGATGTGCCCCTGATCGAACTTGACCAGACGCATCTGCCGCTCGATGGCGACCTTCATCGGAATATCGCGCTTCTCGGAGGCAAGCGCGGCACAGTCGGCCAGACTGCGCAGGACAACGGCGGGGCGGGCCGGCGGAACGTCACGCTGCGGCTGGGCCGGCTGCGGTGCCACGGCGGGCAGGGTCATGCCGCCCTGAATGGATGCGAGACGTGGCCGCCCATCTGGCTGCGGCTGCGCGCCGGAAAGCGCGGCGACGGGCGCGCCCGAGGGCTGTGGAATCTGACCCATCTGGCCAGACCCCATGCCAACGGCCATGGCGCCACCTCCGGAAGAGCCAGCACCAGAGGGACCAGCGCCAGAAGGACCAGCGCCCTGGCCGCCACCCGGTACAGAGGCGCCCTGCGGCAGGGCACCAAGCGCGCCAGAGCGCAGTAGCTTCAGCGCTTCTTCCGGATCCGGCAGGTCGGCAGCATAGGCAAGGCGCACGAGCACCATGTCTGCGGCAGCCAGCGGCTTCGGCGCGGCCTGAACCTCGGAAATGCCCTTGAGCAGGATCTGCCAGGCCCGCGACAGGGCCCGCATCGACAGCTTTTCGGCAAACTCCCGGCCGCGCAGACGCTCTGTCTCCGTGACGGAGACTTCCTCGCCCGCCTTCGGCACGATCTTCAGGCGCGTCACGAGATGGGTGAAGTCCGCAAGATCGGTCAGGACGACCGCGGGGTCGGCGCCGATGGAATATTGCTGCGCCAGTTCCTGCATCGCCTCGGCAATACGGCCCGACATGACATGGCCGAACAGGTCGATGACGCGGGCGCGGTCGGCAAGGCCCAGCATCTCGCGCACCTGGCCGGCGTCGATGTGACCGGCACCATGGGCGATGGCCTGGTCCAGCAGCGACAGGCTGTCACGCGCCGAGCCTTCGCCCGCGCGCGCGATCAGCGTCAGCGCATCGTCGGAAATGTCGATTGTTTCAGCATTGGAAATCCGGCGCAGCAGGCCGACCAGCTTCGGCTGCTCGATGCGGCGCAGGTCGAAGCGCTGGCAGCGGGACAGGACCGTGACCGGGACCTTGCGGATTTCCGTGGTGGCGAAGATGAACTTCACATGCTCCGGCGGCTCTTCGAGCGTCTTCAGCAGCCCGTTGAAGGCCGCGTTGGACAGCATGTGCACTTCGTCGATGATGTAGACCTTGTAGCGCGCCGTCGCCGGACGATAGCGCGCCGCATCGGTGATCTCGCGGATGTCGTTGATGCCGGTGTGCGAGGCAGCGTCCATCTCGATCACATCGACGTGGCGGCCTTCCATGATCGAGCGGCAATGCACGCCCTCGCGCGTCAGCTTGACCGTCGGCCGGTCAGCCTCGCCGGGGATCTCGTAATTGAGGCCGCGCGCCAGAATGCGGGCCGTCGTCGTCTTGCCGACGCCACGGACACCCGTGAGCATCCAGGCCTGGGCGATACGGCCTGTGGCAAACGCGTTTTCCAGCGTCTGGACCATCGGCTCCTGGCCGACGAGATCGTCGAAGGTCTGGGGGCGATACTTGCGGGCAAGGACGCGATAGGCTGCAGCCTTGGGCGCTGCCTCTGCCACCACCGCAGGAGCGGCGGCAGGCGCCGGGGACGGCGCATCGCCAAACATGGAGAGGGTCAGATCATCACGGATCTCTTCCGCGCCGGGTTCCGTCATGCCGTCCGGGCTGTCGCCATCGATACCGCTCATGGAAACCCGTCTGATGTGCGCGGGAAAGGGTGGGAGGCTGGCACGGCGACCCGTGCCGATCTCGTTAGGGCTGCTTCCTTCCGGACCTGACCCGGTTGGCGAGTGGCTCGTCCACCACCAACCTCCCGAGCCCCTTATATCAGCAAGGCATGGGCCTTTGGCAAGGCTTTCATCCGATAAAGCCGAAGATGGGTTATTTTCGCTGCGTTTTCAGTAAATTAGCTTCTGAAAAACAAAGAGGGCCGCAATCGCGGCCCTCCCGTGAGATCGGCATGACCTCGTGTCCGGATCAGATCCCGGCGGAAATTCTCGCTGCCAGAGGCTGCTCCAGCATCTCACCCTTCCGCCCAGACATCAGGGCCACGCACAGGGTCTCACTCGACATGGGCTCACCTCCTTTCGGTTGTTGCAAACAGGAAGAAGGTTAGCGCAGTAGCCAGATCCTGCAAGAGGCAAAAAACGACATGGCTGTATGACCGGCCGCGCTGCCGTCCGAAACTTGCCGTAACGTGAAAAAATGCAATGAAATCAAATTGAAAGACTTTGAGCCGACAGTTGGTGCCGGCCGTCGACTGGCCCGGAGACCTTTGCATGACGACGCTCATCTTTGCCCTTCTGACCGCTGCGTTCTGGGTTGCGGCCATTGGCCGGGCCCGGCCGGCCGGCCTTCTGTTCGCCCTTGCACTGGTCCTCGGTCTTGTGTGGTTCAACCACCACATGACCGATCCGCTCGCCATTTCGCTGTAAGGAGGCCCCGATGTTGACGCCCGCTCTCGCCCGCCAGCTCAATGCGCTCGGTCTTCTGGCAATTTCCGCCGCACTGGCGTTTGCTTATTACGACCAGTTTTTCGGCGGCGATCTGCCCTGTCCGCTCTGCCTGCTGCAGCGCGTGGCTCTGACGGCAGTCGGATTTGGACTGCTGATGAACGTGGTTCACGGGCCAAGGCCGCGCCATTACGGATTCATGTTGCTGGCTGCCTGCTTTGGCGCTGCCGTTGCCAGCCGTCAGGTGCTGCTGCATATCGTTCCGGGAACCGGAAGCTACGGCGCACCGTTCCTGGGGCTGCATTTCTATACCTGGGCGCTTGTGCTGTTCTGCCTCGTCATCCTGGGCAGCGCGATCCTGCTGCTCATGGACCGCCAGTTCGAGCGCACCGAAACTGCGCCTGGACGCTTTTCTGCGCTGCCCGTGCTCGGCAAGGTTGCCGTCGCAGCGATCATCGTGCTTGCGGCCGCCAACACGGTGACGACCTTTGCCGAATGCGGTCCGATTGAATGTGCGGACGACCCGACAAACTACTGGATCCTTGGCGGCGAGCCGTTGCCGGCAGCTGCCCGGTAAGTCCTTCGGTTGATGAAGGTCCAAACGACAAGAGACCGGAGGGATTGCCCTTCCGGCCTCTTGTCAGAGCGGGTTACACCCATGTGGCAAATGTGCGGACCGGCGCGGTCAGGTCCACCCGGACCTGAGGCCGTACCGGCTCAGTGCACGCTGACCATCAGCAGTTCGGTTTCCAGGGCGTTGGCAATTGCCGCCTCGCGGCTGTCGGCGACAACGATCGGATTGCCGTCCGCGCCAAGCAGGGCCCACAGACGCAGGCCGCGTGCCATTTCCGGTGTACCCGGAAACAGGCGGCGCAGATCGTCGGACGTAATCTGGCGCAGATAGCCGACGTGACCGGCGCCAAGCTGGGCGAAAACTTCAGGCGAGAGTGCGCGCGAAAGGCTTGCGCGCGGATTTGCATCACGCGTCATAGTCGGTTTTCCTTGTTTTCTTGTCTGGCCTGGCCGGGTCGAACCGGTCAGGGGCCTTACTCGCCGGAGGAGATCTCGATCCGGCGGATCACCCGCTCGGGCTCGGGTCGAACCAGATCGATCGAGAGCAGACCATCCTTGAGATCCGCTCCAAGGATCTCGATCCCTTCCGCCAGCACGAAGGCTCGCTGGAACTGCCGGGCGGCGATGCCGCGGTGCAGATACTGGCGGGCCTTGTCGTCGATCTGGCGGCCACGGATGACAAGCTGGCGTTCCTCGACGGAGACGTCCAGCTGGTCGCGCGTGAAGCCGGCAACGGCCAGCGTGATGCGGATCACCTCGCCATGCGCGTCGGTTTTCGGCAGACGTTCGATGTTATAGGGCGGATAGCCGTCACTGGCGGCCTTGGATACCCGGTCCAGAACCCGCTCGATATCATCGAAGCCGAGCATGAACGGGCTAGAAAACGCTGACATTCGCGTCATCGTCAAAGTCCTCTTGAAGCGACCTTGAGACCCGGACCCTCTGAGGAGGCATCCGGACCGGGGTGCCTGTCACCCCGTACTGCTTGCGAATATGGCGACTGTACGACAGAGTTTCAAGCAACCGGGCCGCGCCCGATTCCTTGCCCGAGGTTCTTTCCCCGATGACCCGTTCCGAGTTCGACGCTTTCTGCGCCAGCCTGCCAGGCACCACGCATGTCATCCAGTGGGGAGGCGCGTCTGTCTGGAAAGTTGGCGGCAAAATCTTTGCCATCTGGGGCGGGGACGACGCCAATGGCCATATCAGCTTCAAGGCCTCGGACCTGACCGGCGAGATGCTGCGCGAGCGGCCGCAGTATCAGCCCGCGCCCTATCTGGCGCGCGCGGGCTGGATGCAGCTGATCTCAAGCACCAGCGTCGAAACCGGCGAAACCGAGGCCTATGTTGCTGCAGCACATCAGCTCGTCGCGGCAAAACTGCCGAGACGGGTGAAGCTGGAACTCGGCTTCGCCTGAGCGATTCTGCCGGCAGGCCGCAGTGGCAAGTGTGCCAGAGGCTGTCAGCGGGGTGCCGGCGCCGGCTGTGTCAGGACCGGCAGCGGCGTCTTGACGTCGCTTGTGGCGATGGACATGCCAGTCTGTTTTGGGTTCACCGAAGTGCTGCCCGGCAGTGGCGTCTGAGCCACCGACATGCTGGTGGGAGCCTTGACGGACTTCATGTGACCGCAAGCCTGCGCGGCACCGGCAAGGGCCAGACTGCCGGCGAGGCCGAGAGCCAGAACGGTTGCGGACGTTTTCAGAGCGTGCATGCGATGTCCTCCTGCGCAAGGGTCACGATCGACCCGATGACGCAGGGTAACGCATGTGGCCACGCCGGCAAGCGGCGTGTCATCACAAATCGGTGCTGATTATCGCCTGGCCCGACTGAGGATGTGGCTGGTCACGACTTCCTGGCGCGTGGGATCATGCGGCATGGCCGTGACATAGGCCTCAACCTGATCGCCGAAAGCGCGAATATCGATGATGCGCGCGCCATAGAAGCCCAGCAGCCGCACATTGACGCCGCCGCCCGGACGCAGGGTCGCTTCGGTCCAGCCCCATTTGCAGTCACTCGGACTGCAGCGCATGAACGCCCGGGCACGGATCACGACCTTGTCGTCGACGCAGCGGCTTTCCACTTCGAGCCGCGTCAGTTCCTGCCGCTTGGCCTTGCGGTCGACCCAGATGCCATCCTCGGGCAGCGGACAGTAGATGCGCCCTGCGGATTGTGCCAGGGCCACGTTTCCACCCCACAGCATGACGCCGCCAGCAACCAGGCAGACGGCAAGGGCGGCAGTCACGGCATAGTTGACCAGCGGTGTCATAGGCATTCTCCCATGACCAGACGCTAGCGCCCGGCGATTAACCTGCCGTTAATTCTCAGCACAGCGCTTCCCATGCAAAAACCCCCGGAACCGGTCGGTCCGAGGGCATTGCAGAAATCACAAGACCTGGAGGGCTCAGCGCGCCTTGCGCTTGGGAGCCGCGATCAGGCCTTCGCGCTGTGCGAGCTTACGAGCGGCCTTGCGGGCACGGCGGACGGCTTCAGCCTTTTCACGCACACGCTTCTCAGACGGCTTCTCGAAAGAGCGGCGCGCCTTCATCTCGCGCAGCACGCCCTCACGCTGGAGCTTCTTCTTCAGGACGCGGAGCGCCTGCTCGATGTTGTTGTCACGAACGAGAACCTGCAAGGTAAATCCTGACGTTGGCCCGGTCGAAACTGCCTTGGAGGCGACCGGGGGAGTTGAGTACAAGCGCCATACGGCACGAAAGGTGGCGCAACCTAGCAGGTTTCTGGGAAATTGCACCCCCCTGCGGCGAAAAAATTTAGGCCCCGGACAGGTCCGGGGCCCGAGCGTCGAAGAGGCGGCTCACTCGCCTGTCCGGCCTGGCCGGATCAGGGCGATGGCGCTCTCAAAGCGCTGAATTCAGCTCAGAGAAGCTGCAGGTTTGCAGCAGCGCTGCGGCCCTGACGGTCGGTTTCCAGCTCGAAGCTGACCTTCTGACCTTCGCCGAGGTGGCTGAGGCCCGAACGCTCGACAGCGCTGATGTGAACGAAGACATCGCGGCTGCCGTCTTCCGGCTGGATGAAGCCAAAGCCCTTCTGGCCGTTGAAGAACTTTACGGTTCCGGTTTTCATGTGCAGTACCTTGATATAGAGTTTCGACGCCCGGATCCGAATGATCAAGGCGGTCGTGTATCGCAGATTTTTGGAAGAGAGATTGGCGGGTCGATATCGTTGACACCGCGAGAAGCCAAGCCTGGCCCAAAAAGTCGATAGCTTCCATATACAGCAGAATGCCGTCTGCGCCAACACCGAATCTGCACAATCGTCATGGAGCGGCTGGAGGCGGCGCTCAAGGCGCACGGCCCCCGGATGTCTCGCGGTACAAAAACGCATCGATTCAGCCCATTGCGAGTGAACGGCTGCTCCGCCGCTGCAGGACCTTTCCTAGGCCTGCTCGCCCCGTGCCCGGGGATGCGCCTTGTCATAGGCCAGCAGAAGCCGCGCGGCGTCGACTTCCGTGTAGATCTGCGTGGTTGAAAGACTGGCGTGCCCCAGCAGTTCCTGGATCGAACGCAAGTCCCCGCCGCTCGCCAGAAGATGCGTGGCAAAGGAGTGACGCAGGGCATGGGGTGTCGCACTGTCAGGCAAGCCCAGAGCGCCGCGCAGTTTCTCGACCGCCATCTGGACCAGACGCGGGCTGAGCGGCCCGCCACGCACGCCGACAAACAGCGGCCCGTCGGGTTCCAACTGGTAGGGACACAGCCGAAGATAGGCGGCGATCGCTTCGCCAACCGCCGGCAGCAAGGGCACGATGCGCTCCTTGCCGCCCTTGCCGACAATGCGCAAGCTGCGCGTGGTGGGCAAAGGTGCACTGCGCAAGGTCAGCGACAGGGCTTCTGAAATGCGCAGGCCGCAGCCATAAAGCAGCGTCAGAACGGCTGCATTGCGCGCTTCGATCCAGGGCGCAGCCTCCAGGGCCAGATCACCGGAGGTCACGGCCCTCGCATCCACTACCGACAGCGGCTTCGGTAGCGAACGTGGCTGGCGCGGCGGCCGCACCGCACCGGCTGCAGCCGCATTGACCTCGCCGCGCCGCTCCAGAAAGCCGAGGAAGGAGCGGATGCCGGCCAGCCCGCGCGCCAGCGAGCGACTGCCGACCCCGGCGTTCCGCCGACGGGCCAGAAACGCGCGAAAGTCCGAAGGAGCGAGACTTCGGATTTCTTCGACACCCGGCGCACCGCCGAGATGCAGTGCCAAAAACTGCAGGAACTGCGTCACATCGCGCTCATAGGCAACCAGGGTCTTGTCGGCCAGACGCCGTTCATCGCCAAGGTGATCGAGCCAAGCGGTGACACGGCGCATCAGCTCCGGCGTCGCATGGACAAGCAGGGAATCGGACGAGGGTACGTTGGACATGCTGCAATCTATACCAGATGTGGCTGGCGGTGCAGGTCCACCGGCACCGCCAGCCATCGCAGGGCAAAAGAAACCCCGGCGCGCGCGAAGGGTCGCGGCCGGGGCTGGGGGAAGTGCCTGGTTTGTGGTTCTGATGTGCGGTTCTGGCGTCCGTCTTCCTGTCTTCAGCGCGGGATGCGTTTGCCTGTAGCCTTGTCGAAGGGGTGGATGCGGTCGGTGGGGGCGGTGAAGGAGAGGACTTCGCCGGGCTGGTGGCGGGCGGCGGCGGGGACGCGGATGACCACATGCGGGGCCGCGCTGTTTGCCACTGTGCCGGTTGCCGCACTGTCACCGCCGATGGTCGCATAGAGGTAGCTCTCTGCGCCGACCGGTTCGAGCACGGTGGTGGTGACGGTGAGGCTGAGGTCGCCGGGGCCGGCGGGCCGCTCGCTGGCCGGCACGAAGTGCTCGGGCCGCACGCCCAGCGTATAGCCTGCCCCGTTGGCAAGGTCCGGACCGGCGAGGCCGCTGCCCCCTGCTGCCGTTTCGCTGTCGAGGGTTGCGCGGCCATCCCGCACGCTGACCGGGATCAGGTTCATGGCCGGCGAGCCGATGAAGGAGGCAACGAAGGTGGAGGCGGGCTGTTCATAGACCGAGATCGGATCGCCGATCTGCTCGATGGCCCCGCCATTGAGCACGACGAGCCGGTCGGCCAGCGTCATGGCCTCGAGCTGGTCATGGGTGACATAGACCGAGGTGGTGCCGAGGCTCTTCTGCAGGCGCTTGATCTCGACGCGCATCTGCACACGCAGCTTGGCATCGAGGTTGGAGAGTGGCTCGTCGAAGAGGAAGGCGGCCGGCTCGCGCACGATGGCGCGGCCCATGGCCACGCGCTGGCGCTGGCCGCCGGAGAGGGCCTTGGGCTTGCGCTCGAGGAAGGCACCGATCTCGAGGATGCGGGCCGCTTCCTTCACGCGGCGGTCGATCTCGTCCTTGGGCACGCCGCGATTGCGCAGGCCATAGGCGAGGTTGTTGTAGACGCTCATGTGCGGATAGAGCGCGTAGTTCTGGAACACCATGGCGATGTCGCGGTCGGCCGGATCGATCCGGTTGACGACCCGGTCGCCGATGCTGATCGTGCCCGAGGAAATCTCCTCGAGCCCGGCAATCATGCGCAAGAGCGTGGACTTGCCGCAGCCCGACGGACCCACCAGCACGATGAACTCGCCATCGGCGATGTCCATCGACACACCCTTCACCGCCTCAACACCGCCAGCATAGATCTTGCGGACTTCCTCTAGACTGATCGTCGCCATTTTACTTTTCCGTCTCCACAAGACCTTTGACGAAGAGCTTCTGCATCACGATGATGACAAGCACGGGCGGCAGCATTGATAGGACGGCTGCGGCCATCACGTAGTTCCAGTAGGGCAGGCCATCGGCCACATCGGCCATGCGCTTGATCGCCATGACGATCGTGTAGTAGCCCGTCTCGGTGGTCACCAGCATGGGCCAGAGATACTGGTTCCAGCCGTAGATGAAGAGGATCACGAAGAGCGCGGCGATGTTGGTCTGCGACAGCGGCAGCAGAATGTCGCGGAAGAACTTCATCGGTCCCGCACCATCGACCCGGGCCGCTTCCAGAAGCTCGTCAGGAACCGTCAGGAAGAACTGGCGGAACAGGAAGGTTGCCGTCGCGGAGGCGATCAGCGGCACTGTCAGTCCGAGATAACTGTTCAGCATGCCGAGGTCGGCCACGACCTTGAAGGTCGGCAGGATGCGCACTTCCACGGGCAGCATCAGGGTGACGAAGATCATCCAGAAGAAGAACTGGCGGAACGGGAAGCGAAAAT
Source organism: Pannonibacter carbonis (assembly GCF_003012935.1). Taxonomy (GTDB): domain Bacteria; phylum Pseudomonadota; class Alphaproteobacteria; order Rhizobiales; family Stappiaceae; genus Pannonibacter; species Pannonibacter carbonis. The sequence continues at coordinate 272,478 of NZ_PUDR01000004.1, forward strand.
AGACGATCGCGAAGGCCGACAGGATCGAGATCGCGATCTTGCCGGTGGCGATGATCAGCGCCATCACCAGCGAATTGAGCATCATCGGCCCAAGCGGCGGCGCGCCGGAGGTGCTGGCCCCGGTGGTCAGCAGGTCCCAGTAGGTCTGGAAGGCATGCGGGCCGGGAACCAGCGGGATCAGGCCCGACATGAACTCATCCGGCGCCCGAGTCGAGGCGATCAGCGCAACATAGACCGGAAACGCGACGACAATGACGCCGAGGATCAGGACCAGATGCGCAAGGGCAGTGAGCCAGGGTTTGTTTTCGACCATGACGGACTTGTCCTAGTAAGCCACGCGCCGCTCGACATAGCGGAACTGGACGAAGGTGAGCAGGATCACGATGCCCATCAGGATGACGGACTGTGCAGCGGACGAGCCAAGGTTCAGACCGATGAAGCCATCGGAGTAGACCTTGTAGACCAGGATGTTGGTCGACTGGGCCGGACCACCCTCGGTTGTGGCGTGGATAATGCCGAACGTGTCGAACATGGCGTAGACGACGTTGACGACCATCAGGAAGAACGAAGTGGGCGACAGGAGCGGCAGCGTGATCGTGAAGAAGCGTTTGAACGGGCCGGCGCCGTCAATTGCAGCAGCTTCGCGCAGCGACAACGGGATCGACTGCAGCCCGGCGAGGAAGAAGATGAAATTGTAGGAAATCTGCTTCCAGCTGGCGGCGATGACGACCAGGATCATCGCATCAGTGCTGTCCAGGGCATGGTTCCACTTGTAGCCAAGCATATCCATCACGAACGGCAGGATGCCGATGGTCGGGTTGAACAGGAACCACCACAGCACACCTGCAATAGCCGGGGCGACGGCGTAAGGCCAAAGCAGCAGCGTCGTGTATCCGCTTGCGCCCTTGATCAACCGGTCGACGCAGACCGCAAGCAACAGGGCCAGGCCGAGCGAAAGCGCCGCGACGCAGATCGAGAAGACAAGAGTGACCTGCAGCGAGTTCAGGTAATTCGGGTCGTTGAGCAGTGCGGTATAGTTGGCAAGGCCGACAAATGTCGTTTTGAAGCCAAAGGCGTCCTCGCGCAGGAACGACTGCCAGACGGCCTGGCCTGCAGGCCAGAAAAAGAAGATGCCCGTGATTGCGAGCTGGGGTGCCAGCAGGAAATACGGCAGAACCTTGTTAGGGAAGATCGTGCGTTTGGTTTGCATCAGGGACACCTGCTGGCGCAACGGACATAAAGACCCACGCCCCGGAGGCCAGAATGGCAACCGGGACGCGGGCGATTTGGATCCGGGAAGGATCAGTTGGCGTTGGCCGCCTCGAACTCACGCAGCAGCACGTTGCCACGCTTGACCAGATCGTCCAGGGCGACTTCGGCGGTCTTGGCTCCGCTCAGGACCTGCTGGAACTCTTCGTCGATGATGTCGCGGATCTGCACGTAGCTGCCGAAACGCAGGCCCTTGGAGTTGGCCGTCGGCTCGTTCAGCGTCATCTGCTTGATCGAAACGTCAGCACCCGGGTTCTTCTCGTAGAAGCCCTGCTGCTGGCTGAGGTCATAAGCAGCCTGGGTGATCGGCAGGTAGCCGGTGTCCTGGTGCCACTGAGCCTGCACTTCCGGGGACGACAGGTAGGTGAAGAAGTTGGCTACGCCCTTGTACTCTTCGTCCTTCTTGCCCTGCAGCACCCAGAGGGTCGCGCCGCCGATGATCGAGTTCTGCGGCTTCACGTCAGCATAGTGCGGCAGCATCGTGATGCCGACTTCGAAGTCCTTCGCATTGGCCAGAACGCCAGCGCGCGAGGCGGAGGAGTTCATGTACATGGCGCATTCCTGCGAATAGAACTTCGGGGGAGCGTCATTGCCGCCACCCTTACCGCCGTACTGGAAGATACCGGCATCCTGCCAGGTCTTCAGGTTGTTCCAGTGCTTGGCAACCAGCGGGTTATTGTAGGTCAGCTCGGTCTTCAGGCCACCAAAACCGTTCTCGAGGGTGCCGATCTGCTGGTTATGCCAGGCCGAGAAATTCTCGGTCTGAACCCAGGAAACCCAGCCCGTGGTGAAGCCGCACTTGGCTGCGCCGGATTCCATGATCTTCTTGGAGAAGGATTCCATCTCTTCCCAGGTCTTCGGCGGGGTGTTGGCGTCGAGACCAGCCTTGGTGAAGACGTCCTTGTTGTAATACAGGACGGGGGTCGAGGAGTTGAACGGCATGGAGAGCATGTTGCCCGCCGTGTCGGTGTAGTAGCCAACGACGGACGGCAGGAATGCCTTCGGGTCAAACGGCTCACCGGCGTTCGTCATCAGTTCATAGACCGGATAGACGGCGCCCTTGGCGGCCATCATGGTGCCGGTGCCGACTTCGAAAACCTGCACGATGTGCGGCTGCTGGCCGGCGCGGAAGGCGGCGATGGCAGCGGTCAGGGTCTCGGCATAGGTGCCCTTGAACACCGGAACGACCTTATAGTCGCTCTGGGTTTCATTGTACTTGGTCGCGACTGCTTCCAGCTTGGCGCCGAGTTCGCCACCCATGGCGTGCCACCAGGTGATCTCGGTGGCGGCGAAAGCTGCGGTCGAAGTACCAGCCATTGCCGCTGCGGCGACGAGGCTGGTCAGAAGATGACGTTTAGCCATTGTGTTTCCTGCTCCCAGTTGGAGGCCGTCCGGCCCGGACAGCGCTTGGAACCGGGGAATCTAGCCAGTAAGCTGAAACCCCTGCTTGCCCCTGCGCTGCTTATTGTTTTCATATGAACTACACATGTCGTTCATATGAAAGTTGTACGACAATTCGATGACGGCGACAATGCCCTTGCGGTCCGCGTTGCATCATGCAACGCAGCAAAACCAACGAATTCCCTGCATTCGCGCGGCGCGCACCAATATATTCCAGAATATTCCATTGTATTCCACTGTCACAAACGTACAGCACACAATATGTAACGGCCCAATTGTAATGTCCTGAACATGGGGGCAATGCGTCATGCAACTGTCGCCAAAGTTTCGCGCGGGCGACATCATGATTTCATATGAAAACACTACCCAATGCCGGCCTGAACCGTCTGCTGACCCAATGCGGCAGATACAGGCTGCAGGCTCATTCGCGCATGCAATGCCCGACCATCCCGGGCCCGATCCACTCAAGGAGTGTCCCATGTCTTTCCGCACCCTCGTTGCTGGCGCAGTCGCCGCAGCTGCCCTTCTCAGCGCCTCGGCGCCGGCCTTTGCCGCCACCCAGATTTCCTGGTGGCACGGCATGGGCGGCCGCAACGGCGAGATCATCAATGAACTGGCCACCAAGTTCAACGCAGCCCAGTCGGCATGCGCGCTGACCCCGGTTTCCAAGGGCACCTACGAGGAAGCCCTTGCTTCGGGCATCGCCGCCTTCCGCTCCGGCCAGCAGCCGAACATCCTGCAGGTGTTCGATGCCGGTGCCGCCACCATCATCAACGCCAAGGGCGCGACCGTTGCCGCCGAGGACCTGATCCGCGAAGCCGGCTACCCCTTCAAGGCCGAGGACTTCATCCAGGGCGTGCGTCATTTCTACGCCGACAAGGATGGCAAGTTCATCGGCATGCCGTTCAACTCGTCTGCTCCGATCATGTACTTCAACACCGAAGCCCTGAAGCAGGCCGGTGTCGAGGCGCCGAAGACCTGGGAAGAGTTCGAGACGATCGCTCCGAAGCTCAAGGCCGCCGGTTTTATCCCGCTCGTGCAGTCGCACCTGCCGTGGGAAATGGTCGAGAACTTCCATTCCCGCAACAACCTGCCGTTTGCCAACAACAACAACGGCTTTGACGGCGCTGAAGGCGCCAAGCTGACCGTCAACTCCCCCGAACAGCGCAAGATGTTCGAGAAGCTGGTCGAGTGGAAACAGGCTGACCTGTTCGGCTTCTACGGTGCCGGCTGGAACGAGAACCAGAAGCCGTTCGAAGACGGCAAGGTTGCCCTGTGGATCGGCTCGTCGGGTTCCTTCGGCGGCCTGCAGAAGACAGCCACCATGCCGTTCGGCGCGACGTTCCTGCCCTACTGGGAAGGCATCAAGGGCGCTGGCACCAACTCCTTCATCGGCGGCGCCGCCCTGTTCGCCATGGCCGGAAAGCCGGCTGAAGAGAACAAGTGCTCGGCGGATTTCTTCCAGTTCCTGACCTCGCCCGAGATCCAGTACTGGTACCACAAGACGTCGGGTTATGTGCCGATCACCTCGGCCGCCTATGAGCTGGCCAAGAAGGACGGCTACTACACCGAGACCCCGGCCGCCGAAGTCGGCATCCAGCAGCTGATGCTGCCGGGCGGCGAATGGTCCAAGGGCTACCGCCTCGGCTTCTACCCGCAGATCCGCGACGTCATGAACCGCGAGTTCGGCAAGGTCTTCGCTGGCGAGATCAAGGTCGAAGACGCCTTCAAGACCATCGAAGAAGAAGCAAACCAGATCCTCGCCCGCTTCGCCAAGACCGCCGGCTGATCTGATCCTGCCATTGAGACAACGGCCGGGCCATGCCCGGCCGTTCGTCCTATCGTCCGTCCTGCGTCCTGCCGGCCATGTAAGGCCGCGACGCCTGCCAGATCCGCGAGCCAGCCCATGAAGCGCGCCCAGTTTTCCTCGCCGCTGCTGCCCTATTTCCTGCTCGCCCCGCAGCTGGCCATCATCTTCATCTTCTTCTACTGGCCGTCGGCCCAGGCGATCCAGTCCTCGTTCTACATCGAGGATCCCTTCGGCTTTGGCGCTACCTTCGTCGGGCTCGAGAACTACACCACGGTGCTGGGCTCGTCCGAGTATCTGCGCATCGCCCAGTTCACGCTGGTGTTCACGCTGATCGTCACCTTCCTGTCGCTGTCCATCGCCCTTGTGCTGGCGGTGAAGGCAGACGCCGTGCTGACGGGCGCTTCCACCTATCGCAGCCTGCTGATGTGGGTCTATGCTATTGCCCCGCCGGTGGCCGGCCTGATGGGCATCATGTTCTTCGACCAGCACATCGGCCCGCTGGTGGATCTGGCCGCCCTGTTCGGCTGGGACATGCGTGTCGGCGTCAACTATTACGACACCGCCTTCGCCATGGTCGTGATCGCCGTCTGGAAGCAGATCCCGTATAATTTCATCTTCTTCTTGTCCGGGCTGCAGGCCATCCCGAAACATCTGCGCGAGGCGGCGGCCATCGACTGCCGCTCGGAATTGCGCCGCTTCTGGACCGTGACCCTGCCAATGCTTGCCCCCACGGCCTTCTTCCTCCTGATCATCAACATGACCTACGCCCTGTTCGACACGTTCGGCATCATCGACGTGGTCACCCGCAACGAGCCTGCCAACAATCCGCTGACGCTGGTCTACAAGGTCTATCTCGACGGTTTCCGGTCCAACGACCTTGGTGGCTCGTCGGCGCAGTCGGTGATCCTGATGATCGTCGTGCTCGTGCTGACGATGGCCCAGTTCCGCTTCATCGAGCGGCGCGTGCATTACGGCTGAGGAGAACACCATGTCCCGGTTCAAGCCGCTCGATCACCTGATCCTCATGCTGGGCGCCTTCATCATGATCGCCCCGGTGGTGATGGCCTTCCTGACCTCCACCCACTCCGCCGTCGCGATCCACCAGAACGGACTGATGCTGTCCCTGGGCGACGAGTTCCTGTCGACCTATGGCAAGGTGCTGACCCACAAGGGCGGGTTCACCGGCCAGGTCACCGGCATGACCATGCTGATGAACTCGCTGATCCTTGGCGTCGGCTTTGCCGTGGGCAAGATCATCCTGTCGATGCTTGCCGCCTACGCGCTGGTCTATTTCCGGCTGCCGCTGGCGAGCCTGTTCTTCTGGATCATCTTCACCACGCTGCTGCTGCCGCTCGAGGTGCGCATCCTGCCATCCTATGAGGTGGTTCAGGGGCTCGGCATGCTCAACAGCTATTCCGGCCTGATCGTGCCGCTGCTGGCCTCGGCCACCGGCACTTTCTATTTCCGCCAGTTCTTCCGCTCCGTGCCGGAGGAACTGGTCGAGGCCGCCCGCATCGATGGCGCCGGTCCCGTCCGGTTCTTCCTCGACATCCTGGTGCCGACCTCGCGCACGATGATCGCCGCGATCTTCATCATCATGTTCGTCTACGGCTGGAACCAGTACCTCTGGCCGACGCTGATGACCAATGACGAGGGCTATTACACCCTGGTGCGCGGCATCAAGACGATCCTGCTCGCCTGGATCGGTTCCAACATCCCTGAGTACAACGAGGCCTTCGCCCTGACGATCCTGGCCATGCTGCCACCCGTGCTCATCGTGGTGGTGTTCCAGAGCTGGTTCATCAAGGGCCTGACCGAAAGCGACAAGTGAGCGACTGCGATGGCGACGATCAGTCTAGAGGAAGTCCGCAAGATCTATGCTGGCGGTGTTGAGGCGGTGAAGAGTGTGTCGATGGACATCGCCGATGGCGAGTTCATCGTGCTGGTGGGGCCGTCGGGCTGCGGCAAGTCCACGCTCTTGCGCATGATCGCCGGGCTCGAGGAGATTTCCTCGGGCACGATCAGCATCGGCGACAGGGTCGTCAACCGGATCGATCCGGCCGACCGCGACATCGCCATGGTGTTCCAGAACTACGCGCTCTATCCGCATATGAGCGTCTACAACAACCTCGCCTATGGCCTGCGCAACCGCGGCGTGCCCAAGGACGAGATCGACCGCCGCGTGAAGGAAGCCGCCCGCATCCTCGAGATCGGCGCCTTCCTCGAGCGCAAGCCCAAGGCCCTCTCCGGCGGCCAGCGCCAGCGCGTGGCCATGGGCCGCGCCATCGTGCGCGAGCCGGCTGCCTTCCTCTTCGACGAGCCGCTCTCCAACCTCGATGCCAAGCTGCGCGTGCAGATGCGCGTCGAGATCAAGCGCCTGCAGAAGAGCCTCGGCACCACCTCGGTCTATGTCACCCATGACCAGCTCGAGGCCATGACGCTGGCCGACCGGCTCGTCGTGCTCAATGGCGGCGCCATCGAGCAGATCGGCGATCCGATCTCGGTCTATGAACAGCCCGCCTCCACCTTCGTTGCCTCCTTCATCGGCTCGCCGGCCATGAACCTGATCCCGGTCAGCGTACGTGACGGCCGCGCAACCCTCGACAGCGAAACGGCAGCAGGGGGCTCCAGCCTCTCCGGTCCGGATCTTGGCAATGGAACTGGCTATACGCTGGGCGTGCGGCCCGAGCACTTCGTGCCGGCCAGCGAGCGGCCCGCCGGCCCCGGCGACCTCAGCCTCACCGTCACCACCACCGTGCTCGAACCGGTCGGCGCAGAGAGCTACCTCTATGCCAGCATCGGCGGTGACAGCGGGGCAACCGGTGCAACAGTTACAAACAGTTCTGCCGCGCATGTGGTCATCCGCGTCCCCGCCGCCGCCCGCCACCAGCCCGGCGAAGTCCTCTCCTTCACCGCCACCGCCGACCGCCTCCACGCCTTCGACAAGACAACCGGCAAACGCATCCCGCGCTGAAGACAGGAAGACGGACGCCAGAACCGCACATCAGAACCACAAACCAGGCACTTCCCCCAGCCCCGGCCGCGACCCTTCGCGCGCGCCGGGGTTTCTTTTTGGCACGAGGGCAGCATCAGCACAAATGAACGGTCAGCATTTTCATTTGCCGGCGTAATTCATCCGTGTGCGACATGCATCTGTCAGAACACGACATTTTCAATCACACTGCTTAACCTGGCCGCAATCCTGGCATAGTCGTCAGGCACGATGTGACGGTTTGATGACGTTCAGCGGTCTGGACGCGCACCGGAGGGCGATCATGCACCCACTCCTGCTTCTGCTGCATCTGGCCGCGGCGGTCATGCTGCTTCTCTGGGCCGTGCGCATGGTGCGCACCGGCATGGAGCGGGCCTATGGCGCGGCCCTGCGCGATGGCCTGCGCAAGGCCCAGGGCGGCGTGGCCGGCATGGCGCTGGCCGGGGCGGTGCTGGCGGTGCTGCTGCAGAGTTCCACCGCTGTTGGCCTGCTGGCCGCCGGGTTTGCCGCGACGGGTCTGCTGGGCGGCGCAGCGGGGCTTGCGGCACTGATCGGTGCCGATGTCGGGTCGGCGCTGGTGGTGCGGATCCTGTCGATGGACCTGTCGGCTCTCATCCCGGTGCTGATCCTTGTTGGCTGCGTGCTGTTCCTGAAATTTGAAGGCCGGCAGCCGCGGCAGATCGGCCGCATCGTGCTGGGCATCGGCTTCGTGCTCCTGTCGCTGCAGATGATCGGCGAGGCGACTGCGCCGCTGCGGCAGAGCCAGGTGCTGCCGGCGGTGATCGGATATCTGCAAGGCGATGCCCTGACCGCCTTCGCGCTGATCGCCCTCCTGACCTTCGGGCTGCATTCGTCGGTCGCGATGATCCTGCTGCTGGCGACCCTGGCCGGTGCAGGTGTGCTGCCACTCGATGCTGCGCTGCCGATGGTGCTGGGGGCCAATCTGGGTGCCGGGTTCATCGCCGTCTGGCTGACCCGCGACATGGCGCCGGCGGCGCGCAGCATTCCGCTGGGCAATCTTCTTGTCCGGGCGCTGGCGGCGTTGGGCGGGCTGGTCCTGCTTGCCCTCGTTCCGGTCAGTCCGGACTGGCTGGGCGACGGCGGTGCGGCGCAACTGGTGAACGCGCATCTTGCATTCAACGGTCTGCTGGCGCTCGCAGCGCTTCCCTTCGTGCGCCCGGTGTACCGTCTTGCCGAACGGTTGCTGAGAGAAAAGCCAGTGCCGGAAGTGCTGGCCAGCCAGCGGCCGCAAAGCGCCCTCGACCGTTCGACGCTGGCGCTGCCGGGCCTTGCGCTGGCCTCTGCCAAGCGGGAACTGCTGTTGATGGGGGAAACCGTCGAGCAGATGTTCCGGCCCGTGATGGACCTGATGGCCGGAGCCGACGGCGCGCGCATCGGCGCCGTGCGCGACCTTGATACAGAGGTCAACCGCCGTCACCGCGACATCAAGCTATTCATTGCCGAGATGACCCGGGGCAAGCTGAGTGAGGACGAGGCGCGGCGAGGGCTGGAACTCACCGACGTCGCCATCAACATGGAGCACATCGGCGACATCATCGCCAAGACCCTGCTGCCGCTTGCCGACGAGAAGAACCGCCTGCGCCTGAGTTTCTCCGATGAAGGCTGGGCCGAGATGCTGCGGCTGCATGCCCGGGTTCTGGCCAATCTGCAGATGGCGATGAATGTGCTGATTTCCGGCGACATCCAGTCGGCGCAACAGTTGATGCGCGAGAAGGAGGCCATGCGCCAGCTCGAGCGCGACAGCCATGCCCGGCACCTGAAGCGGCTTCAGACCGGCAACGCCGACAGCATTGCCACGTCGAACATGCATCTGGAGGTCGTGCGGGCGTTCAAGGAAATCAATTCCCTGCTGGTGACCGTGGCGCACCCGATCCTTGAAGAGCAGGGGCTGATGCTGAAGAGCAGACTGGCGGAACCCGGCCAGGATCAAGGAGAGGCGCTGCGCCTTGCCTGAGGAGCGCGTAGCGCCGCAGGATGAGGGTCAGTCCGGCAGTCGGATGACGAACAGCTTGCGTGTCGTCTCGACGACCTCCCAGATGCCGGAAAAACCTGGCTTGATGATGAAGCTGTCGCCGGCCTTGAGGTCCCGGACAGCGCCGCTGGCGTCGGTCAGGCGCGAGTGGCCGCTGAGGATCGAGCAGAATTCCCATTCGTCATAGGATACGCGCCACGCCCCCGGCGTGGACTGCCAGACACCGGTGAACTGGCGGTCGTCGTCCCGCGTCTCGACCAGCCACGTGGTGAACTGCGGCGAGCCCGACACGATCTTTTCCGGCGCCGGTGTGTCCGTTTCGGCGGTGAGGCGGTCAAGGTCAAAGGGAAGGAAGTGCTGCATGGGTTTGTCCTGAACAGGTCGGCCGATTGATTTGCAACGCAGGGCCCAAAGGTTCAAACGAGCTCCGGACAGATGATCAAGGCGAACGTGCCGGGCGCCACTGCACTGCATCCACAAAACTCGGGCAACGCTACACGGGCATTCGAGGCCCCGCCAGACCAAAGGGACTGACGCGCGCCGGGACCGAGGCAAGACCGGCAAAGGTCGGAAAAACCAAAAGGCAGGTTCGTTGCCGAACCTGCCTTTGAAGTGGTGGAGCCAATCGGAATCGAACCGACGACCTCTTGAATGCCATTCAAGCGCTCTCCCAACTGAGCTATGGCCCCGTGTCTCTCGCGCCGGCTTGGGTACCGGCGTCTTGTGGAGCTGGCTTATAGAGGGGGTCTGCAGATTGATCAAGAGCTTGTTGGAAGTTTTTTCCTCACAGCCCTGTGGACAATCCCGACCCCCTTAAACCAAGACCGGCTAACCGCTTAACGGTCTGTATCGTCGTCGATTTCCAGCACGATGCCGGGAACGTCCTCGTCCTCTTCGTCCTCGACATCGATGAAGACGTCATCCACCGCATCGTCACCGATGTCGGCTTCGTCGTCTTCTTCGAGATCCGGCACGACATCGCCCTCGACCTCGGCGTCGGCCTCTTCCAGCGTGACCAGCTCAGGGGCCGCCAGATCGACCTCATCGTCCTCGTCCTCTTCCTGCACCACCACGCGGGCGGCCTTGGCGGCACGGGTGCTCGACACGATGTCAAACAGGGTGCCGCACTTCGGGCAGGTGATCGGGGTGCGGTTCAGGTCGTAATATTTGGCGCCGCAGCCAGGGCACAGACGCTTTGTACCGAGTTCAGGTTTTGCCACCGTGCTTACCCTTTGTTCGAGCTTGAGGGGTGTCCAGAATGCCCTCGTCGGAGTGGCGCGGCCCGTAACGCCGTCGCGCCCATCTGTCAAAGGCTAAATGATCGGTCACGTTCTCTGAAGCATTCTCAGTCGGCGTACAAGCAAAAATTCGAGCTTCCCGCCTGCTGTTTGATGACGGACCGGAGCCCCCGTGATAGGAGTGACAACCTTTTTTGACCTACCAGCTTCCGGAAGCACCCATGTCGCACCATTCGTCACCCCGTCCCTTGCGGTCCCGTGCCGGTTCTGCCCTGCACGGACGCATCCGTGTGCCCGGTGACAAATCCGTCTCGCACCGCTCACTCATGTTCGGCGCACTGGCGCTTGGCCGCACCACTGTGACCGGTCTGCTGGAGGGCGAGGATGTCCTCAACACTGCCGGTGCGATGCGCGCGGCCGGAGCACGGATCGAGAAGACAGCCGACGGAACCTGGCTGATCGACGGCGTTGGTCTGGGCAACCTGATGGAGCCAGATCACGTCATCGATTTCGGCAATGCCGGCACCGGCGTGCGTCTGACCATGGGTATTTTCGGCACGCATCCGATTGCCGCGACCTTTGTCGGCGATGCCTCGCTGTCGCGCCGGCCGATGGGCCGGGTGCTGGATCCGCTGCGCCTGATGGGCACGCAGGTCGTCGCCCGGGTCGGCGACCGGTTGCCGCTGTCAATCCGTGGCGCCGAAGTGCCGCTGCCGATCACCTACCGGGTGCCGATGCCCTCGGCCCAGGTGAAGTCGGCAGTGCTGCTGGCCGGGCTTAACACGCCGGGTGAAACCACCGTCATCGAGCCGATTGCCACGCGCGACCACACGGAAAAAATGATGGCCGGGTTCGGCGCCGACATTTCCGTCACCATCGATGACGCAGGCGCGCGCATCATCCGCCTGAAAGGCCAGCCGGACCTGAAAGCCCAGGCCATCGATGTGCCGGGTGACCCGTCCTCTGCTGCCTTCCCGATTGTCGCTGCGCTGATAACGCCAGGCTCGGACATCACGGTCGAGAACGTGCTCCTCAACGAGCACCGCACCGGGCTGATCACCACGCTGATCGAGATGGGCGGCGACATCACCATCGAGAATGAGCGCATGGCCGGCGGCGAGCGCGTCGGCGACATTCGTGTGGTTTACAGCAAGCTCAAGGGCGTTGCGGTTCCGGCGAGCCGGGCCCCGTCGATGATTGACGAGTATCCGGTGCTGGCCATTGCGGCCGCCTTTGCCGAGGGCGACACCTACATGCCCGGTCTCGACGAACTCCGCGTCAAGGAGTCCGATCGTCTCGCGGCCGTGGCGCGCGGCCTCGAAGTCAATGGCATTCCCTGCCGGGAAGGCGAGACGGAACTGACCGTCACAGGCGGGGCAAACCGCAAGGGTGGTGGAACGGTTGCAACCCATCTCGATCACCGGATTGCCATGAGCTTCCTGGTGCTGGGCATGGCCAGTGATACGGCCGTGACCGTGGACGATGGCGCCGTCATCGCCACGAGCTTCCCGACCTTCACCAGCCTGTTCACCGGCCTTGGGGCCGACATTTCCGAACTCGAGGACGTTGGCGCATGATCATCGCCATCGATGGCCCGGCAGCGTCCGGCAAGGGTACCCTGGCCCGGCGGCTGGCAAGCCATTTCGGCCTGCGCCACCTGGACACGGGCCTGACCTACCGCGCCGTCGCGGCGGCACTGCTGGCCAATGGTTTGCCGCTCGGCGACGAAGCCATTGCCGTCGACATTGCCCACCGTCTTGACCTTGGCCACATGGACCGGAGCGTGCTGTCCGCCCATGAGATCGGCGAGGCTGCATCCCGCATGGCGGTTTTGCCAGGTCTTCGAGAGGAGCTCGTGCGATTGCAGCGTGCTTTTGCCATGGTGCCTCCGGGTGCGGTGCTGGATGGACGCGACATCGGAACCGTTGTGTGTCCGGATGCAGAGGTGAAGCTCTACATCACTGCAGCACCTGAGGCGCGGGCCAGACGCCGGACGGCGGAAATCCTGTCCCAGGGCAAGGAAGCAGACTTTGTGTCTGTTCTTGAGGACCTGAAGCGCCGCGATGAGCGCGACCAGACCCGTGCCGTCGCCCCGTTGAAACAGGCCGCAGACGCGCACTTGCTTGATACGACCGAAATGGATATAGAGACGGCGTTCCGGGCGGCTGTGGATATCGTGACAGCCAACCGGGCTTCCTGAGCGAGCATCGCGACCAATGCCGTCTTGACGGCCCGCCAGTCCGGTAGAGATCCGGGTGGCGGGGCGATCTGGTTTAAAGACCAGCATCCGGCTCCGTGATTGACCAGCCCTACGCCCTCCGGGTGTTTCGGCCTGATCGCTTCAGGATGCCGCCAGGCTGCAGGCAGGTCTTGCAGAATGGGAACACGCGATTTTCAAGACGAGCCCGACCGCACGTCTTTAACTGGAAGACCCGGATCCTCCGGCTTCCGCCCGCCGGCCCATTCCCTCTGCGCTTTGCAGGCTGGATGGCTGGAGCCAGAAGACGGCTCCCGGGAGGTGAAGGATCCGGACCACAACACAAACCCGCCGGCGCCCGCCAGAAATGGCACCAGGAGATTATATGAGCCAACTGAACCCCTCCACCGCGGATTTTGCGGCCCTTCTGAATGAGTCCTTTGCCTCGAACGACCTCTATGAAGGTTCGGTCGTCAAGGGCCTCATCGTTGCCATCGAGAAGGACCTTGCCGTCATCGACGTCGGCCTCAAGGTGGAAGGCCGCGTGCCGCTGAAGGAATTCGGCGTCAAGGGCCGTGATAGCGAACTGAAGGTCGGCGACGAGGTCGAGGTCTACCTGGAGCGCGTCGAGAACGCCCTGGGTGAAGCTGTTCTGTCGCGCGAGAAGGCTCGCCGCGAAGAGAGCTGGGTCCGTCTCGAAGTCTCCTTCGAGAAGGGCGACAAGGTTACCGGCCAGATCTTCAACCAGGTCAAGGGCGGCTTCACCGTCGATCTCGACGGCGCCGTGGCCTTCCTGCCGCGTTCGCAGGTCGATATCCGTCCGGTGCGCGATGTCACCCCGCTGATGCACACCCCGCAGCCGTTCCAGATCCTCAAGATGGACAAGCGCCGCGGCAACATCGTGGTCTCGCGCCGCGTTGTTCTGGAAGAAACCCGCGCCGAACAGCGTTCGGAACTGGTCCAGAGCCTCGAGGAAGGTCAGACCGTGGAAGGCGTGGTCAAGAACATCACCGACTACGGTGCGTTCGTCGACCTCGGCGGCATCGATGGCCTGCTGCACGTCACCGACATCGCGTGGCGCCGCATCAACCATCCGTCGGAAGTGCTGTCCATCGGCCAGACCGTCCGCGTCCAGATCATCCGCGTCAACCAGGACACCCATCGTATCAGCCTCGGCATGAAGCAGCTTGAGACCGATCCGTGGGATGGCATCGAAGCCAAGTACCCGATCGACGCCAAGTTCTCGGGCCGCGTGACCAACATCACCGATTACGGCGCATTCGTCGAACTGGAGCCGGGCATCGAAGGCCTGATCCACGTTTCCGAAATGTCCTGGACCAAGAAGAACGTGCATCCGGGCAAGATCGTTTCGACCTCGCAGGAAGTCGACGTCATGGTCCTGGAAGTCGATCCGGTCAAGCGCCGCATCTCGCTGGGCCTCAAGCAGACCCTGCAGAACCCGTGGGATGCTTTCGCAGAACGCTTCCCGGTCAACACGGAAGTCGAAGGCGAAGTCAAGAACAAGACCGAGTTCGGCCTGTTCATCGGCCTCGACGGCGACGTGGATGGCATGGTGCACCTGTCCGACCTCGACTGGAACCGTCCGGGCGAGCAGGTCATCGAGGAGTACAAGAAGGGCGACATGGTCAAGGCCGTGGTGCTCGACGTCGACGTGGAGAAGGAGCGTATTTCCCTCGGTATCAAGCAGCTCGGCGGTGATCCGTTCGAGTCCGCCGCTGCCGGTGAAGTCCGCAAGAACGCCATCGTCACCTGCGAAGTCATCGAGGTGAAGGAAGGCGGCCTGGAAGTTAAGCTCGCAGACAGCGACCTGACCTCCTTCATCCGCCGCGCCGACCTGTCCCGTGACCGCGCTGAACAGCGTCCGGAGCGCTTCTCGGTTGGCGAGAAGATCGACGCACGCATCACCCAGTTCGACAAGAAGACCCGTCGCGTCTCCGTCTCGATCAAGGCGCTGGAAATCGCCGAAGAGAAGGAAGCAGTCGCACAGTACGGTTCGTCCGACTCGGGCGCTTCGCTGGGCGACATCCTGAGCGCAGCTCTGAAGGCTCGCGACGAGGACTAATCCTCGCGCAAGGTCTCAAGTCTTGAACACGGAACGGCCCGGGCAATCGCCCGGGCCGTTTTCCTTTGTTGATCCTCCAACTAAGATCCGCAAGGCCTGGCGCCGCAGCCGGAGACATTCCGTTGCCGATTGTGAAGGCAGGCTCGCTCGCCAACCTGCATTTGCAGGTGTAGTGTCCGGGCACACTCACCGCTTCGGACCCGACATGATCCGCTTTGATCTCAATCCCCGCCTCGAAGGCGACAGCCTGCCGGTGGCGGACCTTCCCCTCTGTGCCGTAAGGCTGATGAAGGATGCCAATTACCCGTGGCTGCTGCTGATCCCCCGCCAGGCGGATCTCGTCGAACTTACCGATCTGGCACAACCGGACAGGTTGCAACTGATTGACGAAGTTGCCGCCTGCGCCGATGCGCTGAAGACTGCCACGGCGTGCGACAAGATCAACATCGGCGCGCTTGGCAACGTGGTGTCACAATTGCATGTGCATGTGATCGCCCGGTTCCGCAGTGATGCTGCATGGCCGAACCCGGTCTGGGGCGCCGCACCTGCCCGTTCCTATGAACCTGCCGAACTTGAAGCACTGACCGAGCGTCTACGGTCCTTGCTGCCTGCCTGACCAATTCTTGAGGGAGAAACCCATGGCACTGGATGCCTATGCCCTGGCAACCCAGCCGGGCGGCATGAGCTTCATCGTCAACCCGCTCGACCGCTGCGCCGAGCGGCGGGGCGAAACCGAGTGGCTTGCCCGCCTGATGCAACAGGACGATGCCCGGTTCGTTGTTGCCACCGCCGGCAAGCTGGTGCTGCGCCGTGATCAGACCAACATGCGCCACACGCAGGCAGAAGCCTTGGCTCTTGGTCAGAGCGCGGCAGAAACAGCGTTTCTCGGACTTGAACCCTCAGGCGCACCGCTGTTTGCCTGCACCGCCACCCTTTCCGATGAACAGCTCGAGATCCGTGAGGAGCTCGAAGTCATCGACCTGCGCAGCCTGGCGCTGCGCCGGGACCTGCCCGAAGCCGATATCGGCGCCCTCGCCCAGGCCCGCGCCCTCGCACATTGGCACCTCAGCCACCAGTTCTGCTCCCGGTGCGGCGAAAAAACCGTGATGGCCGAAGCTGGATATCGCCGGGATTGTCCCGCGTGTCAGACGCCGCATTTCCCCCGCACGGATCCTGTCGTGATCATGCTCATCACCCATGGTGACCACGTCCTGCTGGGCCGCCCACCGCGGCTGGCGGAAGGCGTCTACACCACGCTGGCAGGGTTCATGGAACCGGGTGAAACCATTGAGGATGCGGTCAGGCGTGAGACATTCGAGGAATCTCGTGTGCGTGTCGGCAATGTCCGCCTGGTTTTGAACCAGCCGTGGCCTTTTCCGGCCAACCTCATGCTTGGCTGCACCGGCGAAGCGCTGACAACGGACATCGAAATCGCACAGGACGAGCTGGAAGCCTGCCGCTGGTACAGCCGGGCCGAGGTTGAGACCATGTTGGCCGGGACGCATCCCGAGGGACATCGCATCCCGCCGGGCATTTCCATTGCCCATCATCTGATCCTCGGCTGGCTGCAGGAAACCGCATCGTGACTTACTGCGTGTATCTCACCCACCCGGAAGTGCAGATCGATCCAGCCGTCCCGGTACCGGATTGGGGCCTATCGGATATCGGCCGCGAGCGGGCAATGCGTGCACCTCTGCTCGACTGGGCCCCCGGCATTCGTCATGTCATCTCCAGCGGCGAGCGCAAGGCCATCGAGACAGCCGAACTCTTCGCCGCAGCCTTCGGTCTGGAGGTGGGCATTGTTGAAGCCACGCACGAGAATGACCGTTCAGCCACAGGGTACCTGCCACCACCAGAGTTTCAGGAGGTTGCCAACGCCTTCTTTGCCGCTCCGCAGGAGAGCATTCGCGGCTGGGAACGGGCGATTGACGCGCAAACACGCATCGTCACTGCCATCCGCAGCACGCTTGCAAACTTGCCAGCCGGCGAGCCTGTCCTGTTCTGCGGCCATGGCGGTGTCGGGACGCTGCTGAAATGCCATCTGCTTGGCGTGCCGATCGCACGGCTGCATGATCAGTCCTCAGGTGGCAACTGGTACGTCTTCGATCCTGCCGATCTTGATCGACAGGCTGCGCCGTCACTGGGCTGGACGGCGCTTTAGGCCGGCGGCGGCGTCCAGCCTTTCGCCCTTATTCCCTTCGCCTCCTCTTCTGCCGTTCTCCCTCTGGCCAAATCGTCCGGTTCGGGTAACCATGGCATCTTGTTCAGATCGGATTGCCCATGCGTCTCCTGTTTCCTATTGTCTTCGGCCTGTTGTCCACGCTGGCTTGCCCAGCGCCTGCAGGCGCGGCGTATGAAGGTGAATTCAAGACCTTTCTGGCAGAGAAGGTGATCCCTGCCGCCCGCGCGGCCGGTGTGCCGGATTCGGTCCTCCGGCGCGAACTTGCCGGTCTCAAGCCCAACACGGATTTGCCGGGCCTCGGCCGCCCGGACAAGCCGGAGGCCCCCGCCAAGGTCGATTTTCAGGCGGAATTCCGCGCGCCGGCCGGCTATTTCAAGGACAGCCAGTTTCGGGCATTGGCCGGCCCCGGGCGTGCTCTGGCGCAGAAGCATGCCGATACCTTAAAGGCGATCGAGGCACGATATGGCGTGCCGCGCCGGATCCTCTTGGCAATCTGGGCGCGGGAAAGCGGATATGGCTCTGCCAAGATCCCGCATGACGGCTTGCAGACCGTTGCGACCCGCGCCTTCATGGGCGAAAGGCGCGCGTTCTTTCTTGGCGAGACCGTTGCTGCCCTGAAAATTCTCGCCGACGGACATATCACCCGGTCCGAGCTGAAAAGCTCCTGGGGCGGAGCGATGGGGCAACCTCAGTTCCTGCCCTCGTCCTTCCTCGCCTATGCCGTCGACTTCGACGGCGACGGTCGGCGCGACATCTGGCGTTCGGCCCCCGATACGCTGGCGTCGATTGCGAATTATCTGAAGGAAAAGGGCTGGGTTGCCGGACGCGACTGGGGCTATGAGGTCATTCTTCCGCCAGCGGTGTCCTGCAGCCGCGAAGGTCCGGACCAGCGTCAGCCAATCGCCACATTCGTCAGGGAAGGCGTTACTAGGGCCAGCGGCAAGGCGTTCCCCGAGCGCGAGTTGGCCCGTGACGCCAATATCCTGCTGCCCGCCGGGCGGCTTGGACCGGCATTTTTGGCGACCGAAAATTTCTATGTGCTCAAGGCCTATAACGAAAGCGACGTTTACGCGCTGTTCGTTGGCCACCTGGCGGACCGGTATGGCTCCGATGCCGGGTTTGTCACGCCGTGGCGGGAGAGCCCCCACGTCTCGCGCGGCAAAGTGCGTGACATGCAACTGAAGATGCAGAAGGCCGGCTATGACGTTGGCAAGCCGGATGGCCTGATCGGCTTCAAGACCCGGCGCTCGCTCGGGCTCATGCAGGAACGGGCCGGTCGCCACGCCACTTGCTGGATAGAGTGAAAGATGCACGCCGTGAACCGGCGGGCATGTCCCGACAGGTGTCTGAAACGCGACTTCCACCGGTCGGAAAGGCGGACCGCATTTTCAATTGATATCCGGTCGCGCAAACGGTCAGCTGATCGGCGGCGGGTACAGCCCGAAACGGCATCCTGTCCTTTGCCCCCGCAGCAGCGTTACCACTTCGACCCAGGGACCACTTGCTCCTGCGGCGATGAGGAACCAGCCCCCGTCTGGCGACAACGTCAACGCCAGACGGGGGCTCGCTTTGCTTTGAAGCAATACGGTTATGAACCAGGCGCCAACCTGCGACCGGGGTCGGCACGCTCAGCTGGCGTGGCGGCTGGCGTCGGCGCCGTAGTAGTTCACATAGCGGGCATTGAGGGCTGAAACCGGCATCACGATCAGGACATCGGTGGTGCCAAATTGATGATCAATGACCGCCCCGTCGCCGATATAGGCTCCCAGCCGCAGGTACCCCTTGATCAACGGCGGCAAGTCGCGCAACGCGGCCTTCTCGCTGAGATCTTCTTTCGCGAGCCGGTTCATCTCGACATATCGCTCGGGCAGCGCCTTGACGCGCCAGTTTTCGGGGGCCCTTGCATGATGATGCAGGAACGACAACTGACCGGCGATAAGGTCCGGATCCGTGCCCTCGATCGAAGCGCAACCGATCATCACATCGATCCGGTTTTGCAGAACATACGACCAGATGCCGTGCCACAGCAGCTCGACGGTGCGTTTGTTACGATAGGGCTTCAAGACGCAAGACCGGCCAAGTTCCAGGAAGTTGAGCCCCGGATTGGCGTCGATCAGTGGCTGGATGTCATACTCAGCCGAGGAATAGAACCCTCCGTGCCGATTTGCGACATCCTGGCGCAGCAGGCGATACGTGCCGACGATCTGCGGCTGCAGCCGGCCGAGCTTGTTGCGTTTCAGGCAGGCATGGTCGATGACCAGCATGTGATCGCAAATCGCATCAAACGGATCGAAATCCCGCTTGGAGGCGAGGGTCTGCGCATCCGCAATCGCTGACATTTCTTCATAGAAGACATTGTAGCGCAACCGTTGCGCTGCCTTGATCTCCTTGGCGCTGCGCGCAATCCGGACTTCAAGTGAACCGATGCGCCCGAGCGTCGTCGGCTCCGGCCCGAGTGCCAGGCTCGACTTCAATGGACGCGAAAGCCCCGGAAACCACCGCCCAGCTGAGCCGGTGTCCCGGCGCATTGGTGTGAACTTCTCGACGAGTTTCATCGGAGAAAAAATACCCGACCGCACCATGTGTGTTCGGTCCCCTCGCTTGCTTCGGTCGTTTCCACCAGCGCCCGGCTTGCATCCTTTCGGAATGGCAGGGCTTTGATTTGTCGGCGACGCCAATCGGCGGCGCATTTTCCTGTGCTGCGGACAAGTCCGCAAGCAGCGTGCCGGACCTTCTGGAAAGAAGGGATAGAAACTGTCCGCCGCGGTTGAATGCATCCACGGGGATGGCGTTTCCGTCGCCTTCAGTCCAATCCGCTTTCGCGATTTCATCCCGATCACGGGCCTGCGGTTTCGGTCCAGACGGTCAGACACATGCCGTGTCATCCTGTCACGACCCTAGCCAATGACTGGACCACAGTTTCTCAACAGTAACATGACAGGCCGGTCATCGCATCTATTTCACCCCGGAACCGCGCAAGTTCTAGGCCCGGCCTGCCGGCAGGGCTGAAAGCGGCGCACAACATCAATCCTCCGTTCTCCGGCGCTGGGGAAAACGGCACAACGCTCCAAGGCGGAAGCTCGACCTTTCATCCTGGCCAGGAGCGATGGCAATCCAGGTCAGTGAAACACGTGAAGGAGACCGGGGATCAGGAGGGTGAGCCGAGCCGTACAAGTTCCTCGGCCACTGCCGTTTGGTTTAGCGGCTTGGTGAGATAGCCCGCAACCCCAAGCTCCCTGGCACGCTCGCGCGCTGCCGGCATGACATCAGCCGTTACCACGAGGATCGGCACCGGGGATGCGCCAGTCTCCGCTTCCTTTGCACGAATTGCAGCGATTGCGCCAAAACCATCGAGACCCGGCATGTGCAGATCCATCAGGATGGCATCGAAACAGCCGCGCTCGGCTGCAGCGACTGCTTCATGACCATTGGTTGCCAGTTCCGTTTCATGTCCAAGCTTGCGCAACAGAGCTTCGCCCAAGAGCCGGTTGATGTCATTGTCTTCCGCAAGAAGGAGGCGCAGCGGGCGCGCTGGGGCCAACTGACGGTCCGTGCTGAGCGCCCGCGCTGGGGACCCGCCCCCGGCCCGGCTCGTGCCGACGGCGTCAGCGACATCCCAGTTTGCCACCTTGCCGTCCACTGTCACATCGCTATCTGTCGCCCGCCCCGTGCTGCCGCCCGGGGCAAGCAACGCGGTCAAGGTGCGCACAAGGGTCTGGCTGCGGACTGGCCGGATCAGATAGGCGGAAAACCCGGCACTGCGCAGACGGTCGAGACGTTCGCGTTCAGTCGGCGTGATCAGGACGATGGCCGGCACCTGGCATCCTGCAGCACGGGCCCCGGCAAGCCAGGCAGCACCATCACTGACGGAACCATGGTCGAGCAGGACGAGATCGGCGACTGCCAGTCGTTCCATCAACGCCGGATCCCCGGGCAGGACCCGGCTGACAGAAGCCCCGTAAGCCGAGAGATACCGCGACAGAGCAGCGGCCTCGACCTGGCCTGCTGATACAACGATGATCTGCCTGTCCCGGATCTCCGGCCAGGCTCGCGCTCGAACCGGCACTTCCGGAATCGGAAGACGGACGACGAACGTCGCCCCGATGCCCTCCTCGCCCTCCGCGGCAATGCTACCCGCCATGAGAGTGACCAGCCTCTGCACGATGGCCAATCCGAGCCCTGTGCCGCCATAACGTCGGGAGGGGCCATGGTCGACCTGTTCAAACTCGCCAAACATGCGGGCCGCATCCTGGGGTGCGAAGCCGATTCCGCTATCAGCCACCGCAATCACCAGTTCTCCGCCGCCGGAGACGCCTTCGGCAGCAGCAATATCGATGCTGACCCCACCGCTATCTGTGAACTTGACCCCGTTCCCGGCCAGGTTGTAGAGGACCTGGCGCAAACGGCTCGCATCCACCGTGACCTCGTCCGGAACGCTCGGGGAAATGGTCAGCGCAATTTCAAGTCCCTTGGCCTGGGCCCGCGGGGCGAGCAATTCCACAACCTGTTCGCACAAGGGCGCCAGCGCACAAGGTGCCGGATGGATCGCAAGGCGTCCGGCTTCGGCACGCGAGAAATCCAGCAGTTCATCGATCAGCAGCAGCAGTGTCTCGCCAGACGTTTTGAGCGCATCTGCATATGCTGCCTGCTCGGGGCTGAGCCTTGTATCGCGCAACAAGGCAGCCATGCCGAGAATACCGTTCAAAGGCGTGCGGATCTCATGGCTAACAGTTGCCAGAAAGCGGGATTTGGCTTCGCTTGCCGTCTCGGCCGAATTTCGAGCCGCAAGGAGTTCCTCTTCCATCATCCGCCGGTCGGTGACATCTCGCAGCAGCGTCTGGATCAGGGGCGTATCGCGGGATCCATCCCGCACAGTGACGTCAAGACGTGAGAACCACCGGGGGCCGTGTCGGGTTTCGAGCATGATATCGCCGAACGCAACATCACCAGCCGTGGGGCCAGCGGTGTCCTTCAACACGGCCAAAGGCAAATGCAAGGGCTGACCAGGCTGTGGCATGGCCTCAGGCCGGAAAAGCGCCTGCGCGGCAGGACTGACATAAAGAACCGTACCGGTCATGTTGCGCCGAATGACAACATCACCGAGCGCCTGGAGAATACTGGCCTGCCGTTCAGCCGCCTCCCGCAGTTCCCAGGCCTGGTCCTCGACCGCCTCCAGGCATTGGCGCAGGTGCTGCCGATCCGCTTCCAGCGCATTTTGCGCATCGGCCTGGCGCTCGTTGTCGTCCCGGGCCAACAGATACATCGCAAGAGCGCCGCCGAGAAACGCAAGCACCACAGCCGCAAGCCGCTCGAAAGCACCGCCGCTAACCAGAAGGAGTGCACAAATCGGTGCCAGAGCGACCCCAAGACCTGGTGCAACGGCGACAATTCGAGAGAGAATGCGCGTCTGCCCCCTCCGTGTGCCACCTGAAACAGCACCTGCCCTGGTATCGGCTGCAGGCCGCTCCTGCTCCAGCCGTATCTCCTGCCGGATGCTTGTGTCCCCTCGCGATGAAGACGCTGTTTCCGGAGCCGGAGCCGTGCCCTCGGATTGGTCATGGCCAGGCGATCCGACAAAGCCGGAGCGACCGGTCTCATCCGGGTCGACGTCAGAACTCTTAAGTCCGGCGGCATTATGCTCATCGGTGCCTGACTGCGCCGGCGATTGTGCTCTGGTCCTGTCGCTCTGGCCCGTCATATCGCTTTCCCGTCGACATCGCATCAACGGCGATATCGGTTGATTCCCGTTGCAGCCAGAGTGCCCGCAAAACCCTTTCGGAAATCCTTTCGCAGGATGCTTCGGACACGGTTGAACCGCACGACTGGTCCCTGGGCATGCCCAGACGCCTATCGCGGGGTGAAAGTTCTCGTCTTCTCTTGTCAAAGAACAGGCTGGGAACAGGCTGGACATAGGCCAGCCGGCCGGCCCACATGATTTGCAAGGCTGACCGGGGGGCGCCTTTGCAAGCCGTTATTGTCAGGCAGCCTGTCGCAGCACCGTCTCGCCGCGCAGGCTCAAGGCTTCCGCCAGATGCAGGCGACTGACGGTGTCCGCTCCATCCAGATCCGCCAACGTTCGCCCCAGCTTCAGCACCCGGTGATAGCCGCGCGCACTCAGCGCCAATGTATTGGCCGCGTCGGCCAGGAAACTGCGGCCGCCCGCGTCCATGCCGGTCACCTCATCCACCAGACCAGCCGGCAGACGGGCGTTGGGACATTCGCCGAGCCCAAGCCCTTGCGAGCGGCGGCGCTGGATGTCACGCGCCATGGCAACCCGGGCGGCAACGCTGGCCGAACTCTCTGCTTTCCCCGGCGCCAGCAGGTCGGAAGCCGAAACAGCCGGCACCTCGATGCGCAGGTCGATGCGATCCAGAAACGGTCCGGAGACACGGCCCTGATATTCGATGGCGCAGCGCGGTCCCCTGCGGCAGACATGACCCGGCTCGCCGGCATAGCCGCAACGGCAGGGGTTCATGGCCGTGATCAACTGGATGCGCGAGGGATAGGTCACCCGGTGGTTTGCCCGGGCAATCACTGTCTCCCCCGTTTCAAGGGGCTGGCGCAGGCTGTCGAGCACCTGCGGCTGAAACTCCGGCAACTCGTCAAGAAACAGCACGCCATTGTGCGCGAGCGAAACCTCACCTGGACGCGCCCTGAGACCACCGCCGACGAGGGCGGCCATCGATGCGGAATGATGCGGCGCGCGGAACGGCCTGCGGTCAGTCAGACGCCCGTCCGCCAGTTCCCCGGCCAGGGAGGCGATCATCGACACCTCGAGCAACTCGCGCGGGCTGAGAGGTGGCAGCAGCGACGGCAGGCGGCTTGCAAGCATCGACTTGCCGGCGCCCGGGGGGCCGACCATCAGAAGATTGTGGCCGCCGGCAGCGGCAATCTCCAGCGCCCGTTTCGCGCTCTCCTGGCCCTTGACGTCGGAAAGGTCAGGCAGATCGCCCGCCGGCCCGCGCAATTTCGGTGCCGGCCGCGACAAGACCTGCGTGCCCTTGAAATGATTGGCCAGCTGGATCAGCGAGCGTGGGGCCAGGATGCTCATCTCGCTGTCGGCCCAGGCCGCTTCCGGTCCGCAATCCGCCGGGCAAATCAGCCCCTTGCCAAGTCCGTTGGCCCCGATTGCCGCCGGCAACACACCTGCGACGGGCGCCAGGCGACCATCAAGCCCCAATTCGCCGAGCACGACATAATCGGCGAGCATATCAGCCGGAATGGCGCCGATCGCCGCCATGATGCCAAGCGCAATCGGCAGATCATAATGCGACCCCTCTTTCGGCAGATCGGCGGGCGCGAGATTGACGGTCACCCGCTTGGCCGGCAACGCCAGGCCGGAGGCCAGCAGCGCCGCCCTGACCCGTTCCCGGCTTTCGCCAACCGCCTTGTCCGGCAATCCGACGATCGTGAAGGCCACCATACCCGGTCCGACCATGACCTGGACATCGACCGGAACGGCTTCGATACCCTGAAACGCGACAGTTGTTACGCGACTGACCATACCCCAACTCCCCGAAAGGTCGAGGAAGACGATACGGCAACTTTTTGGAGAGTCAAGAACGTAAAGAGAACATTAATTCACCCTCGACCTCTTGCAGTCGTCTGGAAACCGTCGCAGCATGAGGAGGCTTCAGGATAGGTCGGGCACAAGGGAGCGTGTTGCCATGTGTGATGCATGCGTCATGATCGCGGTTAAGAACCGGATGCTGTCGCGCCGGGACATGTTCCGGCTGGCAGCTGCCGGCAGTGTTGCCGCTGCCGTTACAGTTACCGGCTCAGCAATACCGGCGATGGCGGCAACGCCTACAAAGGTCAGTGACCTGACGCATGAATTAAGCGAAAGCTTCCCGACGTTTTTCGGCGAACAGCAATTCTTTGCAAACAAGCTGTTTGACTATCAGAAAGACAAGTTCAACCTCTACGAGCTGAGAGTGAACGAACACACCGGCACGCATGTGGATGCGCCGTTGCATTTCTCGGCAGATGGCCAGTCGGTGGCCGAGATCCCTGTCAGCAATCTGGTCGCGCCGCTGGCCATCGTCGACATTCGCGCCAAGGCAGCCGAGACTGCGGATGCGCAGGTGACGCCTGACGATTTGAAGGCCTGGATCGCAGCCAACGGCGAGATCCCGGATGGGGCCTGCGTTGCCATGCTGTCAGGTTGGGACAAGCACGTTGCCAGCCCGAAATTCCGCAATCCCGACGACAAGGGCGTGATGCATTTTCCCGGGTTCCACGTCGAGGCGGCCGCGATGCTGATCGAGGAGGCCAAGGTGGTCGGCATAGCCGTCGACACCCTGTCGCTTGACTTCGGCGCATCGCCGGACTTTGCCACCCATTACAAATGGCTGCCGAGCAACCGCTGGGGCATCGAATGCATCGCAAATCTGGAGCAGCTGCCAGTGGCCGGCGCCACACTCATTGTCGGCGCCCCGAAACACAAGGGCGGCACGGGTGGTCCCGCTCGCATCCTGGCCCTGGTATAAGCGCACAGTTTCAAGGGTGTAGAGGGGTGTCCGTTGGCCCGGTCACCCCTGCTCAGATCCGATTGGCGCTTATCCGCGCCGCCGCGCTTCGATGACGTCCCAGACGCGGATGGCAATGTCAGGGCCTCCGAGGCGCTTGACGGCGCGGATGCCGGTGGGCGCGGTGACGTTGATCTCGGTCAGGTAGCCGTCGATGACGTCGATGCCGACGAGGAGCAGGCCCTTGGCCTTCAGGGCCGGGCCGAGGCGAGCGCAGATTTCGCGCTCCCGGTCGCTGAGGTCGGATTCGGCCGGCGAGCCACCGCGCACCATGTTGGAGCGCAGATCGCCCGGCGCCGGCACCCGGTTGACCGCACCGGCGAATTCGCCATCGACGAGCAGGATACGCTTGTCGCCATGCTTGACGTTGGGCAGGAAGCGCTGGATCACCCATGGCTCACGGAAAGTGACAGCGAAAAAGTCGTAGAGCGAACCGTAGTTGAGGTCGTCCTGGGTGATGCGGAAGACCGCTGCACCACCATGACCGAACAGCGGCTTCATGACGATGTCGCCATGCTCTTCGCGGAAAGCGTCGATCTCTGCCCGGTCGCGGGTGATCAGGGTCGGCGGCATAAGATCTGCAAACTCGGTGACGAACAGCTTCTCCGGGGCGTTGCGTACTTCGGCTGGATTGTTCACCACCAGGGTATGCGGGTGGATCTTCTCCAGAATATGGGTGGCCGCGACATAGGCCATGTCGAACGGCGGATCCTGCCGCATCAGGATCACATCGATGTCGGCAAGATCTGTTCGAACGGATTCACCCAGCGTGAAGTGATTGCCCTTCTCGTCACGCACGGTAACGGGTTCCAGCGCGGCGAAGACCTTGTCACCGTGCAATGCCAGCCGATCCGGCGTGTAGTGATAGAGCGAATGGCCACGCGCTTGCGCTTCCAGCATCAACGCAAAGGCGCTGTCGCCCAGAATATTGATGGACGAGATATGGTCCATCTGGACCGCGACCTTCAGCGACATGCGCGTCTCTCCGGATAAAGCGCCGCGCCAAGACCGGCACGGTTCGTCAGGGTGGGCTCGATATGGGATTTCTGGACCGCCTTGTCCAGAATGGCAATGCTGCAACCCGTCACGGAATTTTACATCAAACGATCAGGCCGGAATGCATCGGTCAGATGCTCAGGCCAGCGCCAGGGCACAATCAACATGAGATCGAAACGCTGTATCGTGTCAGCCTGGTCCGGGTACTGGACCAGAAAAATCTGGGCAGCCCGAATAATCCGCCCGCGCGCGGTTGCGCTGACGGCTTCAAGGGCAGCCGAGCGGCTGCGGCGCGCCTTGACCTCGATGAACGCCAGCACATCCCCGCGCCGCGCGACGAGATCAACCTCCCCGGCGCCGGACCGAAATCGCCGGGCCAGAATGCGCCAGCCCTTCAGTTGCAAGATCAGCGCCGCCAGGCTCTCGGCGCCATGCCCCAGCCGATAGGCGCGGCGGCGGTTGCGCGGCGTCTCGCGAACGGGGGGCAGGGCGGACGGGGAGGTCATGGCGTGTCGGAGCGCTCCGGGCCGATATCTGCCTCACTCTCACTGCCGGCGGCCTTGAGCGCAAGCGCCATGTGGTAGACTTCGGCCCTGTCCCGGCCTGTCTGCCTGGCAACCTCCTTTGCGGCGGCAGCGACAGACATCCGGGCCAGAGCGGCGTGAAGCTGCGCCTCGACATCTGCCTCGCTAACCTCAGGCACCACCTCCGCAGGCGGGCCAACGAGGATGACGATCTCACCCTTTGGCGGATTGGCTTCGTAATAGGCGTAAAGCTCGCTCACGGTTCCGCGCTGGAACGTTTCAAAGCGCTTGGTCAGCTCACGGGCGACGACGGCTTCGCGGTCACCAAGGGTCTCCGACATGGCCGCCAGCGAAGCGGCGAGCCGGTGCGGCGATTCAAAAAAGGCGAGCGTCGCCGGAATAACCGCGAGTTCGCCGAGGCGGCGTGCACGGGCACCGGCCTTCTGCGGCAAAAAGCCCGCAAATAAAAGCGTGTCGGATGGCAACCCGGACGCGACGAGCGCAGCCAGCGGCGCTGAGGCGCCGGGGATCGGAATCACCTTGAAGCCGGCAGCCAGAACATCACGCACCAGCCGGTATCCAGGGTCAGACACCAGCGGGGTGCCGGCATCGGAGACCAGAGCCACGACCTGCCCTTCGGCAAGGGCAGCCAGTAGACGCGGGCGCTGCCGCTCCGCATTGTGCTCATGGTAGGGCAGCAGCGGTGCCTTCAGGCCGAAGCGCTGGCTGAGCGTCGAAGTCACACGTGTGTCCTCGCAGGCGATCACATCGGCGCCGGCCAGCGTCTCGAGGGCGCGAATGGTTATATCGCCAAGATTGCCGATCGGCGTCGAGACGATGTAGAGCGCGCTTTCCTGTGCCGGGGCGGCAAAGGCATGCTCCCCGATGAAAAAGCGGCGTTCAGCCAGTGTTTCAGCCATAGGCGGGCCTTTCCGGTTGTCGGCGTCTTACAGGCCGGTACGCAACACATTTCGGCAAGAAGGCGGTTTTATCGCAGTTGGCAGCGGGCAAGCCGAAGCGATTCATTCACGCGGCTGGACAGGAACGTTCTGAATTCGTAATGGTTTTTGATCGCGGATGCGAGGAGGCCCGAGTGGAAAACACGACTGCTGCCGCCAATGCCCCAATTGCTGGCCTCCGTGCCGGTGGATTCAGGGTGTATATCGCCTGGTTTTCAGGACTGCGGCGGAGCGCCCTGCGCTGCGCAGGCGCATTTGCGGTCACCGGGCTTCTTGCCGGCTGTATGGGCTCGACCATGGGGACAGCGCCGGATGGACTGCAGTCCCTGCCGTCGACGCCATCCGTGCCGGCCGTGACCGGCCAGACAATCGGCACGGGCACCGTCCGCGTCGGGCTGTTGCTGCCGCTGTCGGCCGGCGGGTCGGCATCGGCCATCGCTGCGACTTTCCGCAATTCGGCGGAACTGGCGATCAAGGACTTCCAGGGCTCCGACATCCAGTTGCTGGTGAAGGATACGGCCGGCACAGCAGAAGGCGGCCGGGCGGCAGCGCAAGCGGCCATTGCGGAAGGGGCCGAGCTCATCCTGGGTCCTGTCTTTGCCCCGGCGGTCAGCGGCGCGGCCAGTGTCGCGCGCACATCCGGCGTGCCGATTGTCGCATTCTCCACGGATACGTCGGTCGCCGGCCCCGGCGTCTATCTTCTCTCGTTTCTCCCGGCGGGTGATGTGAAGCGCATCATCAGCTACGCCGCCGGACAGAACCGCAGATCCTATGCCGCTCTGCTGCCGGATGATGCCTATGGCGCCGTCACCGAGGCAGCGTTCCGCCAGGAAGTCGGGCGCACCGGCGGGCGGGTGGTCTCCATCCAGCGCTACAAGGTCTCCGGGTCCGACACGACCGATCTTGCCGCCAAGACGCAAGCCATCGCCAGCGCCTTGCCGCAGGCAGATGCCCTGTTCCTGCCAGCCGCGAATGTCGCGCCCTTCGTCATGCAAAGCCTGATGACCCAGGGCGGCAACCTGGCCAACATCAAGGTTCTCGGCAGCGGCCAGTGGGACGCAGCGCAAGTGACCAGCAATCCGATCATGGCAGGGACCTGGTTCCCGGGGCCGGAGCGCTCGGGTTTCGATGCCCTGTCCGGTCGCTATCAGGCAACATTTGGCGCAGCACCGGCGCGCAATGCATCGCTGGCCTATGATGGCACTATCCTCGCTGCGGGCCTCGTGCGGTCTGCAGGGCCTCAGCGCTTCTCGCAGCCTGTGCTGACCAATCGGGACGGCTTTCTCGGCATCGACGGCGTCTTTCGCTTCCTGGCCAATGGCGAGAGCGAGCGAGGCCTTGCCGTCTATGAGATCGCGCCAGGGGGTATGAAGGTCATTTCTCCGGCACCGCGTGATTTCCGTGCGGCCTCGTAAGGGCATCACACCATGCTTTCGGACAAACGCATCCTGCTGATCATTGGCGGCGGCATAGCCGCCTACAAGTCGCTCGACCTGATCCGCCGCCTCAGGGAACGCGGTGCCGCTGTCCGGGTGATCATGACGGCCGGGGCGCAACAGTTCATCACGCCCCTGGCCGCCGGGGCGCTGAGCGCCGACAGGGTCTACACGGATCTCTTTGACCGCGAGGCAGAGCAGGATGTCGGTCATATCCGCTTGGCGCGGGAAACCGATCTTGTGCTGGTGGCCCCGGCGACGGCGGATCTGATGGCCAAGATGGTCAATGGACTGGCTGGCGATCTTGCCACAGCTGTGCTGCTGGCGACGAAGAAGCCGGTTCTTGTCGCTCCGGCAATGAACCCGGCGATGTGGAGCCACCCGGCCACGAAGCGCAATGTGGCGCGGCTGATTGCGGATGGCATCGCCTTCATCGGCCCGGAAAGCGGCGAGATGGCGGAAAGCGGCGAGGCAGGCGTTGGCCGCATGAGCGAGCCGCTGGCCATCGCTGAGCGGGTCGCGGCGATGCTGGTGCCGGCGCCCGGTCCTCTTTCAGGGCGCCATATCGTTGTCACCTCGGGTCCGACACATGAGCCGATCGACCCGGTGCGCTACATCGCCAACCGGTCATCCGGCAAGCAGGGGCACGCCATCGCCGCCGCACTGGCCGCGCTCGGTGCCCGGGTGACGCTGGTCAGCGGTCCGGTGACGGTGCCCGATCCGAAGGGCGTCACCACGGTGCATGTGGAGACGGCGCGGCAGATGCTGGCGGCTGTCGAGGCGGCGCTGCCGGCGGATGCCGCCGTCATGGCCGCAGCCGTCGCCGACTGGCGGGTGGCGAGCGAGGGCACTGAAAAGATCAAGAAGGACGGCTCCGGCCGGCCGCCTGCGCTGGCCCTGACGGAAAATCCGGACATCCTGGCGACCGTCGGTCATCTGGGCGACCGGCGGCCGCAACTCGTCGTCGGCTTTGCGGCAGAAACCCAGAACCTCATTGCCAATGCGCAGGCCAAGCTGGCGCGCAAGGGCGCGGACTGGATCGTCGCCAATGACGTCAGCCCGGAAACCGGCGTGATGGGCGGCGACGCCAACACGGTGCGCATCGTCTCGGCCGCCGGCGTGGAAGACTGGCCGACGCTGGACAAGGGCGAGGTCGCGCGTCGCCTCGCCGCGCGGATTGCCGCCGCTTTGGCCTGAGACGACGGCTTAAGCGCCGGGCGTAGCCCCCTTCCGCTCCTTGCTGCCACGCTCGTTGCGGCAGCGGTCGGAGCAGTAGCGAACCTCGTCCCACACCTTTTCCCATTTCTTGCGCCAGGTGAAGGGGCGGCCACAGGTGACGCAGGTTTTCTGCGGCAAATCGGATTTTTTGCGCATCTTCATGTGATCTGGCCTGCCTGAGCGGGGTCGGGATGGGGCTCCGGGTCGGATCCGGTGGAGGCAGGTTCGGCACCGGTTGCAAACAGGCTGAGCTGTCCATCGGGAGCCGACTTCGTCCGCCCCTTGCGTGCGGCCGGGGGCCCGTCGCTGCGCTGGCCGCGGTTGGCGATGCCTGCCTTGCGGCTGCCGTGGCGGTCCTGGATCCGGTCCGCCTCGCGGTGGAACTCACGCTCCTTGCGCAGGCCCCAGACCCGGTCGCGGGCCGCGCGGGCGGCCGCCAGTGGATCGACGATGGGCTCGGGATAGCGTCGACCCAGCAGCGACGCCGCGCCGCCCCACGTCCAGGGCGCATGGAGAAAGCCATCCGGCACCTCGGACAGTTCCGGCACCCAGCGGCGGATGAAGACGCCCTGCGGATCCTGGTCTTGCCCCTGCTTGACCGGGTTGTAGATGCGGATGGTGTTGATGCCGGTGGTTCCGGACTGCATCTGCACCTGTGGCCAGTGGATGCCCGGCTCGTAGTCGGTGAAGGCCCGCGCGAGATGCTCGCCCGGGGCCCGCCAGTCCAGCCAGAGATGATAGGCGGCCACGGCCATCAGCATGGCGCGCATACGGAAGTTCATCCAGCCGGTGGCATTGAGCGCGCGCATGGTCGCGTCGACGAAGGGCAGGCCGGTCTCGCCCGCGCACCAGGCCGCGAGCCGGGCGGCGTCGGGTTCGCGCGGGCGCAGGCCGTCGTGGGCGCGGTGGAGATTGCGGAACTCCAGCTCGGGCGCATCCTCCAGCTTCTGCATGAAGTGGCAATGCCAGTGCAGGCGGGACAGAAACGATCCGACCGCGCCCTGCCACTGGCGCGCGGCGCCGCTGTCGCCGCTCTCGACCAAGGTGCGCAGCCGGTCCTCGGCCCGCTGGGTGACCTCGCGCAGCGACAGGGTGCCGAAGGCCAGATGCGGCGACAGCCGCGAACAGGCATCGAAGCCGGTGACCGGGCTGGACATGGCGGCACGATAGGTGCGGCCGCGCTGGGTCAGGAAGCTGTCGAGACAGGCAAGACCGGCCCGGCGGCCGCCGCGCTGGCGGCCGGGGCAGAGGTCGGGGGCAAGGCCCAGGTCCTGCGCCGTCAGCAGGGGACCGGGCTCGATGCCGGGCAGCGGCGTCAGCGCCGGCTCCGGCAACAGCGGCTGGCGCATGTCGCGGTCCCAGCGCTGCGCCCAGCCGTTGCGGCTCTTCAGGCGGCGGATGACGCCGGTCTGGCGGGGCTCCTCCCAGGGAATGCCCGCCTCGCGGCAAAAGGCCTTCACGGCCAGATCGCGGGCATAGGTGAAGCCATTGCCGGTTTCCTCGTGCGACCAGAGGGTGGCGATGCCACGCCGGGCGTGCAGGGCGCGCAGAACCTCGACTGCGGCCCCCTTGCGGATGATCAGCGGCTGGCCAAGCCGGGCCAGATCCTGCCGCAGCTCGTGCAGGCACTCGGCAAGGAAGGCGTGATGCCGGCCGGAGGCATCCGGTTGCCGCCAGAGATCGGGCTCGATGATGTAGAGCGGCAGCACCGGACCGCGCCGCGCGGCCTCGACCAGCGGCTGGTGATCAAAGCTGCGCAGATCGCGCTTGAACCAGACGACCTGCAGGGGCGGAAATTCGGACATGGCACCGGCAACGGAACACAACGGAGGTAGCTCAGCCGCAAGGATGGGGGGGCGACCAACTATCGTGCCTCTACGCAGACCGGCCTGCAGAGGATTACCGGGAGTGCGTCAGAGCGACCCCGACTGGAAGCGGGCATCCGGATCTATCAGGTCATGCAGCCGCTGGGCTGCGTGCCGGGCAAAGCGCAGGGTCACCGCCTTGCGGGTGGCCGCCGGCAGCGGATGGCTTGGCGCCTCGCGCAGGATGTCGGCCGAAAAGCCGTCGGACAGGATCAGGCCAGCCTCCTCCGGGAAGATGTCCTGCGGCACGTCGGGATGGGTGGCGAAATAGAGCCGGTCGCAATGGGCGCGGTAGTCCGGCCATTTGCCGTCGGCGCGGAAGTCGGCAATGGAGGACTTCACCTCGACGATGACCAGCTCCTGCTTCTGGCCGAGCGCGATGAGGTCTGCCCGGCGGCCCGAGGCCAGCGTCAGTTCGGGCAGGCAGACATAGCCCTGCAGGCGCAGCAGCCGGGCGGTGCCGCGCCAGACCTTCAGCGCGGTCTCCGACTGGCGGCCATCCGTTAAGGGGTCGTCGAGGGCAATGCGATTGCCGGCGGGGCGATCAGTGAGGCTCATTCGCTATTTGTTCCCTTCCCGTTCGCGAAAATCAAGCACTGTTCCCGGCAATTCTTATCAAGGTTGTTCGGATTTTTCCGGTTTCGGCAAGAGTTGCCCCCCGGACGCGTCTCGCCCTTAGCCGCGCCCTGTCTCGGCCGCCATCCACAACGCGTCGATGCGCTCGTCCGGCCCAAAGGTCTCGCGGCAATTGGCCAGCAGCGCAAGGGCTGCATCGATTTGTCCGAGCGCCAGCAGCCAGCTGGCGCGCGCAAGCGGCAGATCCTTACGCCAGCGTTTTGGCAACCCGTGCAAGGCCGGGTCTTGCGCGATGGCCGCTTCCGCCGCCTGCATCAGATCAACCGCCAGGGCGAGATCGCCGACGCGTGCAGCGGCTTCGGCCCGCAGCCGCAGCAGGCCGACATGGCCCGGTGCGAACGCTGCCAGCGCATCAAGCTGCTCCGGCGTCAACCGCTCACCGGCAGCAAAGGCCTCGCCAGCGGCAGCAAAGCCCTCATGAAAGGCGCGCGGCAAGGGCCGGATCAGGCCCCGCGCCGTCAGCTCTTCATCGGGATCACGGTCGAACGTACGGGTGATTTTGCGGATCACGTTGAGCGTGTAGAGGTGGTCATGGCTGGCGTGGCAGGAGGCGAGATCGAACAGCCGGCCGCCCAGTCCCTGCGCCAGGACCCGCGCGACACCCGCACTGTCGACCGGATCGAGGTGTCCAAAGTAAAGATGGACAGGATGGGCAAGCTCCCGCCGCAGTCCGTCGAGCGCAGGGTCCAGCGCCAGCGCCTCGGCCGGGGTGCCGGGATGGGGCAGGCCATAGAGCGCGCTCTGGCTGCCAGGCCGGCCCAGCTCCAGCTCAGGCCCGAAGGCGTGGATCGCTCCGTCTCCCCGGCGCAGGCCGGTGACCAGCGCGGCGTATCCGCCCATCGAGGCGCCGTAGTGCAGGATGCGGGCGGGCCGGACCGAGGCAATGGCCGCCTCGATGGCGGCATCGATGGCCACCTCCTGGCCCAGATACCAGCCGTTACGCGTGTCGTTGAGAAACAGGCAGGCGTGACGGGTGGCGGAGAACATCCGCTCCAGCCCGAACTTGCCGTCCGGCACCCGAACCTGCGAATAGACCACGACGAGCAGGCCGCTGCCGGCACCGGGGGCAAGCCGGTGCCGGAGATGAGCCGATGGGTCAGGGGCGGGTGTCTGCGGCAGCGTCACAGGATGAAGCGCGACAGATCGACGTTCTTGGCCAGTTCCCCGACGTTGGACCGCACGTGCTCAGCGTCGATGGCCACCACCCGCCCGGCCTGATCGGGTGCGGAATAGGACACCTCGTCGAGGATCCGCTCCATCACGGTCTGCAGACGGCGGGCACCGATGTTCTCGACGCTGGCATTCAGCTCCACTGCAATGGCCGCGATCTCGTCGATGGCTGCCTCGGTAAAGCTCAGTTCCACCTCTTCGGTCTTCAGCAAGGCCACATACTGCTTGATCAGGCTGGCCTCCGGCTCGGTCAGGATCGCGCGGAAGTCCTCCCGCGTCAGCGGCTTCAGTTCCACGCGGATGGGCAAGCGTCCCTGCAATTCCGGCAGAAGGTCTGACGGTTTGGCCACATGAAACGCGCCCGAAGCAATGAACAAGATATGGTCCGTCTTGACCGGACCGTGCTTGGTCGAAACGACAGTTCCCTCGATCAGCGGCAGCAAGTCGCGCTGAACGCCCTCGCGCGAGACATCGCCGCCAACACGGCCATCGCGGGCGCATATCTTGTCGATCTCGTCAAGGAAGACGATCCCGGCATTCTCGACCAGAGAAACCGCTTCCCGGATGACCTTTTCCTCGTCGAGCAGCTTGTCGGATTCTTCGGCAATCAGGATGTCGTGCGATTCCTTGACCGTCACGCGCCGGCTTTTGGTCTGGCCGCCAAAGGCTTTGCCGAGCAGTTCGGACATGTTGATGACGCCGATGTTCGCACCCGGCATGCCGGGAACGTCAAAGCCCGGCATCTGCGGCGTCGCCCGAACCTGGATCTCGATTTCGCGGTTGTCGAGTTCACCGTCGCGCAGCTTCTTGCGGAAGCTGTCCCGGGTCGCGGGGCTGGCGCTGGCGCCGACCAGCGCGTCCAGCACGCGCTCCTCTGCCAGCACATGAGCCTTTGCCTTGACCTCCTGCCGGCGCACGTCGCGCACCAGCGAGATCCCGGCCTCGACCAGATCGCGGATAATCTGTTCCACGTCACGGCCGACATAGCCGACTTCGGTGAATTTGGTTGCCTCGACCTTGACGAAGGGGGCGTTGGCGAGCCGTGCCAGACGGCGGGCGATCTCGGTCTTGCCGACGCCAGTGGGCCCGATCATGAGGATGTTCTTCGGCAGAACTTCCTCGCGCATCGGGCTTTCCAGCTGCTGCCGGCGCCAGCGGTTGCGCAGGGCGATGGCGACGGCACGCTTGGCGTCCTTCTGGCCAACGATATAGCGGTCGAGCTCGGAGACGATCTCGCGGGGGGAAAAATTGGTCATCGTGTCGATGGTCCTCTCGGGGGCGCGCCGCGTGTCAGCGCGCGCTCTCCAGGCTTTCGATGGTGAGATTGCCGTTGGTGTAGACGCAGATGTCAGCGGCGATGGCCATCGCCTTGCGTGCGATCGCCTCGGCTTCCATGTCGGTGTCCACCAGCGCGCGGGCAGCGGCCAGCGCGAAATTGCCGCCGGACCCGATACCCATGACACCGCCCTCAGGCTCAAGCACGTCGCCAGTGCCGGTCAGGACCAGCGAGACATCCTTGTCGGCAACCAGCATCATGGCTTCGAGCCGGCGCAGATAGCGGTCCGTCCGCCAGTCCTTGGCCAGCTCGACACAGGCGCGCATCAGCTGTCCGGGATACTGCTCAAGCTTGGCCTCAAGCCGCTCGAACAGGGTGAAGGCATCAGCCGTGGCGCCGGCAAAGCCGCCAATCACGCTGCCCTTGGCCAGTGGCCGCACCTTGCGCGCGGTATTCTTGATCACCGTCGGTCCGAGCGAGACCTGCCCGTCGCCAGCAATGACAACGCGGCCGCCCTTGCGGACCATCAGGATTGTGGTCCCGTGCCAGGTGCCCATTCCGTGTTCTGAACTCATGTCCCGTCCGTCTGTCGCATCCGTCTCCGGCGTCCATGCCGGAAGACGACGGCGGCCGCGAATGCAGATCATTTGGTCCAGACCTGTCGATCCGGGCCGGTCCACATTCAGGTCACCGCTTCGTTGGTTCTTATTTAGGCACGCAAGTGCCGGACGCCAAGCTGCGCTCTGGCGCACCCGTCAGACCCGTGCCCCTGTTTCGGTGATCAGCCGCTTTACCAAGGCATTGAGCGAGGCCATGCTGCGCTCGTTGCGCAGGTCGCCCTTGTCGTCAAAGGCCTCGGCTGCATTGGGAACCATGATCATATCCGGGATCAGCAACGCGCCAAGCCCGATTTCAAGGATTGTCCGCGTACCGATCAACCCGCGAATGCCGCCGAGCGCGCCCGTCGAGGCGGAGCCAATCGCAAAGACGCGGTTCTTGAACGCAGCAGCCGGCGGTTCGCCCGGATCATTCAGGCGGCTGATCCAGTCGAGGGTGTTCTTGAGCAGCGGTGTAATGGCAGTGTTGTATTCCGGGCAGGCGATGAAGACACCCTGATGCTCCTGCATCAGCCGCTTCAATTTATGCGCGGCTTCCGGCACGCCCTTTTCCCGTTCATGGTCGCCGTCATAAAGCGGCATCGGATAGTCGGCGAGGGAAATGCGGGTCACGTCCGCATCGGCCATGACCAGTTGCTTGGCAACAAGGGCAGCCAGTTGCGTGTTGTAGGACCCGCCCCGGATGGAGCCGGAGAAAACCAGAATTCTGGGATGGCGCATGAAATCTCCTCGGCACTGCGGCGCACTGCGTCGTTTCGCGGTGCACAGTGCGGGCAGAACGAAGAAAGTTCAATGACCGGACATGAACCCTCGGCTCTGACCTAGCGTCTGGGCGTCCAGGAATGGCGCGGATCAATCCGGGCGTCGGTACACCCATACCCGTGCAGGCGGCAGATTTGCCCAGATCCAGTCGGTCCGCGCCAGATCAAAAAGTCCGGCTTCCGGCTTCACCGGAGGAACCAGCGCGTAGGAGAACTGGATGAAAGGGGCACCGGGCTCCAGCAGATCGAGAGCTTCGAGGATCAGCGCGCGTCGTTGCTCTTTCGGTTTGTTGAACAGAGGCAAACCGGAGACGATTGCGGAAAACCTTGCAGTCTCGCCCGCCGCCACTTGAGGGGCAAGGGTGCTGCGTAAGCTGTAGGCGTCACCCTGTAGGGTGATCATGCCTGGGTA
Source organism: Pannonibacter carbonis (assembly GCF_003012935.1). Taxonomy (GTDB): domain Bacteria; phylum Pseudomonadota; class Alphaproteobacteria; order Rhizobiales; family Stappiaceae; genus Pannonibacter; species Pannonibacter carbonis. The sequence goes on from NZ_PUDR01000004.1 coordinate 310,041, forward strand.
GCGCTGTTGCAGCAGGTGGCAAAAATCCGGACTGTACTCGATGGCCGTGAGATCTCGTTGGGCGACGCCGCGGTCAAAGATCGCCTTGGTCACCACACCGGTGCCCGGTCCGAGCTCGAGATAACGACCGCCCGGGCGCACGGGAACAAAGGAAGCAATCCGCTGCGCCAGTTCCGGCCCCGACGGGCTCACGGCGCCCATGGTCAGCGGACTGTCGATCCAGCTGCGAAAAAACCTGAGCTCGTCGCGGATCTTGTCCACGAGGCCCTTGTGTGTCAGCAGCTTGTGCGCGGCCATCGGATCCATCCCCTTAACGATAATCTCCATTTAGGAAACCATGACGGGCGATTTCAAGACCGAACTTTGCTGACGTAAACGTCACAGCATGCTAACTGCCTATTTTATCGAGAAAATCCTTTACCCTGGCAAAGAAACCTGCGGACTCAGGATTGTTCTCGCCGGAGCTCTCCTTCTCGAACTCCGCCAGCAATTCCCGTTGGCGTTTCGTCAGGTTCGTCGGCGTTTCAACGGTGACCTGGATATACATATCGCCATGCTGGTTCGAGCGCATGACCGGCATGCCCTTGCCCTTCAGGCGGAACTGCTTGCCCGTCTGGGTGCTTTCGGGAACCTTGACCCGTGTCGTGCCGCCATCCACGGTCGGGACGTCGAACTGGCCGCCGAGCGAAGCCGTCGTCATCGAGATCGGAACGCGGCAGTAGAGATCCGCGCCATCGCGCTGGAAGAACTCATGCGGCTTGATCGACAGGAAGATGTAGAGATCGCCGCTGGGGCCGCCGCGCAGGCCCGCTTCGCCTTCGCCGGCCAGCCGGATCCGGGTGCCGTCCTCGATGCCGGCCGGAATGTTGACGGACAGGGTCCGCTCCTGCGTCACCCGCCCCACGCCGCCGCAGTTGGTGCAAGGGTCGGAAATGACCTGACCACGCCCCTGGCAGCTCGGGCAGGCCCGCTCGAGGGTGAAGAAACCCTGTGCCGCGCGCACGCGTCCGGAGCCGCCGCAGGTGCGGCAGGTGGTGGGGCTGGAGCCCGGCTTGGCGCCCGAGCCGCCGCACGGCTGACAGGTGATCGAGGTTGGCACTTCGATCTCGACCGTCTTGCCTGCAAAGGCCTCTTCCAGAGTGATTTCAAGATTGTAGCGCAGGTCAGCCCCGCGCTCGCGGCCGCCTGAGCGACGGCCGCCGCCGCTCATGCCAAAAAATTCCTCGAAGATGTCGGACATCGTCGAGGCAAAGTCATGCGAATGCGCACCGAACCCGCCGCCACCGCCGCCATTCTCGAAGGCAGCGTGACCGAAGCGGTCATAGGCTGCGCGCCGCTGCCCGTCTTTCAGGATGTCATAGGCTTCGTTGACTTCCTTGAAGAGTGCTTCGGCAGCATCGTCCCCTGGGTTGCGGTCGGGGTGATACTGCATGGCGAGCTTGCGATAGGCGCTCTTGAGCACCTTTTCATCCGCGCCGCGCTCAACGCCAAGGATTTCATAATAATCGCGCTTTGCCATAGTCGAGGTACTCGCTGGATTCTGGAGCGCTTTCCAATCGAACCGATAGGCCGGTCGATGAGAAATCGCTCCCAGATCAATGCGTTGAGCTACTTCCGGAGAACTTTACTGCCCGCATGTCCCGTCTTGCGCCGATTACGCACAACGGAGGCTTTTCGCTCTTGTCCCTTAATCGGGCCACTTGCAAGCAAAAAGCGAGCCGGCGCTGCCTGTATGGGCAGCGCCGGCTGCGCCTGTTACTTCTTGTCGTCGTCCTTGACTTCTTCGAAGTCGGCATCGACGACATCATCCTTGCCGGCCTCGTCGGCGTCGGAGGAGCCGCCCTCGGCTTCCGCCTGCGAAGCCTTGTACATGGCCTCGCCCAGCTTCATCGAGACTTCAGCCAGAGCCTGGGTCTTGGCCTGGATGTCGGCGACATCTTCGCTGGCCAATGCCGTCTTCAAGCTCGCCAGTGCTGTCTCGATGGCACCCTTGTCGGCTTCGCTGACCTTGTCGCCATAGTCCTTGAGGGACTTCTCGGTGGAGTGCAGCAGAGACTCGCCCTGGTTGCGGGCTTCCACCAACTCGCGACGCTTCTTGTCCTCGTCGGCGTGGGCTTCAGCGTCCTTGACCATCTTCTCGATGTCGGCGTCAGAAAGACCACCCGAGGCCTGGATACGGATCTGCTGTTCCTTGCCGGTGCCCTTGTCCTTCGCCGTCACATTGACGATGCCGTTGGCGTCGATGTCGAAAGCGACCTCGATCTGCGGCATGCCACGCGGGGCGGGCGGCAGGCCCATCAGGTCGAACTGGCCGAGCATCTTGTTGTCGGCCGCCATCTCGCGTTCGCCCTGGAACACCCGGATCGTCACGGCGCTCTGGTTGTCCTCGGCGGTCGAGAAGGTCTGGCTCTTCTTGGTCGGGATCGTCGTGTTGCGGTCGATCAGGCGGGTGAACACGCCACCGAGCGTCTCGATGCCGAGCGACAGCGGGGTGACGTCGAGCAGCAGGACGTCCTTGACGTCACCCTGCAGCACGCCGGCCTGGATGGCAGCGCCCATGGCCACCACTTCGTCCGGGTTCACGCCCTTGTGCGGCTCCTTGCCGAAGAATGCCTTCACGACTTCCTGGATCTTCGGCATGCGGGTCATGCCGCCGACGAGAACAACCTCGTCGATCTGACCGGCAACAAGGCCAGCATCCTTGAGGGCTGCCTTGCACGGCTCGATCGTCCGCTGCACCAGATCCTCAACGAGGGTCTCGAACTTGGCGCGGGTCAGCTTCATGGTCAGGTGCTTCGGACCAGAGGCATCCGCCGTGATGAACGGCAGGTTGATTTCGGTCTGCGAGGCGGACGACAGCTCGATCTTGGCCTTTTCCGCAGCTTCCTTGAGGCGCTGCAGGGCAAGCTTGTCGTTCTTCAGGTCGATGCCCTGATCCTTCTTGAACTCGGTCGCCAGATAGTCGACCAGGCGCATGTCGAAGTCTTCACCGCCAAGGAACGTGTCGCCGTTCGTCGACTTCACCTCGAAGACGCCGTCGCCGATCTCGAGCACGGACACGTCGAAGGTGCCGCCGCCAAGGTCATAGACCGCAATGGTCTTGCCTTCGGTCTTGTCGAGGCCATAGGCAAGGGCCGCCGCAGTCGGCTCGTTGATAATGCGCAGGACTTCAAGACCGGCGATCTTGCCGGCATCCTTGGTGGCCTGACGCTGGGCGTCGTTGAAATAGGCCGGGACGGTGATCACCGCCTGGGTGACCGTTTCGCCAAGATAGCTCTCGGCGGTTTCCTTCATCTTCTGCAAGATGAAGGCGGAAACCTGCGACGGAGAGTACTTGCCGCTGTTGGTCGCAACCCAGGCATCGCCATTGTCGGCCTTGACGATGTCGAACGGAACCAGGCCCTTGTCCTTGGCTACGGTCGGGTCGTCATAGCGGCGCCCGATCAGGCGCTTGACGGCAAACAGCGTATTGGTCGGGTTGGTGACTGCCTGGCGCTTTGCCGGCTGGCCGACCAGGCGCTCGCCATCGTCGGTGAAGGCAACCATCGAGGGCGTGGTGCGTGCACCTTCCGAATTCTCGATGACCTTTGCATCCTTGCCGTCCATGACGGCGACGCACGAATTCGTCGTGCCGAGGTCGATACCGATGACCTTTGCCATTTTATCCTCTCTTTCCAGCAAACCGGATGGACCCGCGTCGGCGTCGATCCGGCCCCTTTTCACGATGAGCCTCCGGCCTCTTGGCCGGGGACACGCTGCCCGTATCCTGATGACGTTTTGTTTCCGCCTTGGCGGACAAAACCTGCTCCAGGACCGGATAGCGCGTGGCTTGACCGCTATATAGGTTGAGGCGTGAAGTGCCGCAAGGCACATGCCAATGTTGTTCGCCCGCACAGCATGTGCGGTGTATTCCTTCGCAAAGCGTTACTGTGCCGCCGCAAACCCCTTGCTGGCCGCGATTGACCACAACATGGTCAGACCCACGCAAGCCTCGGCACCACAGCAAATCCAGGGAGACGCTGATGCAGGACTTACCGGGTCAGGGCAATCCACTGGCAGAGGACAAGGCTGCAGTTTCGGCGCGCCGCAAGGCTGTGCTGCCGCAGGGCTTTCGCCATGTTCCCGGACGGCTTGCCCGCGATGACCAGGAAGCGCTCGTTGCAGAGCTGCGGGCCATTATTGCCGAGGCACCGCTGTTCACGCCGGTCATGCCGCGCACCGGAAAACCATTCTCGGTGCGCATGAGCAATTGCGGCCCGCTTGGCTGGGTTTCGGATATTCACGGCTACCGCTATCAGCCGCTGCATCCTGTCACGGGCAGACCCTGGCCAGCGATGCCGTCGGTCCTGACTGCCCTGTGGGCAGAGCTTGCCCCCGATGCGCCGCCGCCAGAAGCCTGCCTGATCAATTTCTACGCCGCCGACGCCCGCATGGGCCTGCATCAGGACCGGGACGAGGCGACCTTCGACGCGCCGGTTCTGTCGGTCTCGCTGGGCGATACGGCGCTGTTCCGCATCGGCGGACTTGAGCGCAGTGATCCGACGCTGTCCCTGAAACTGTCGTCCGGAGATGTGGCCCTGCTCGGCGGCGCGTCCCGCCTCGCCTTTCACGGCATCGACAGGCTTTATCCGGGGACCTCCACCCTGCTGAAAGGAAGCGGGCGGATCAACCTGACACTGAGGCGGGTGACAGTACCCGCCTAAGCCTCAGGCCCAGGCCTTTAATGCAAGCGCCGCCAGCGCAATCGCGATGATCCACAGTGCCACGCGGCCGGAGCGATTGTGCCGGGCCTCCGAGCGGCCGATGGCATCGGCGGTCTCGGCGTCGAAGCGGAAGCCCTTTTCGGCCATCCGCTCCATCTCCTGCGACAGGCGGCCAATACGGTCAGCGAAAATGGGCAGGTCCGTCGCAATGCGCCCCAGCGCGGTCAGGCCGGTGCCGAGATCACGCAGCCGGCCCACAGGTCCGAGATTGCCGGCAATCCAGTGCGAGACCACAGGCTCTGCCGTCCGCCACATGTCAAGGCGCGGGTTGAGCGTGCGCGCAACACCTTCGACCACGACCATCGTCTTCTGCAGCATGATCAGCTGCGGCTGGGTGCGCATCTGGAACAGTTCGGTGATCTCGAACAGCTGCGTCAGCAGGCGCGCCATCGAGATTTCAGAGGCATCATGGCCATGGATCGGCTCGCCAATGGCGCGGATCGCCTGGGCAAACACATCCACGTCCTGATCGGCCGGAACATACCCGGCCTCGAAATGCACCTCGGCCACCCGGCGGTAGTCGCGCGTGATGAAGCCATAGAGGATTTCGGCCAGGAACCGGCGCTCGGACCGGCCAAGGCGACCGGTGATGCCGAAGTCGACAGCGACCAGCGTGCCGTCCGGCTGAACGAAGAGGTTGCCCTGGTGCATGTCGGCGTGGAAGAAGCCATCGCGCAGGGTGTGGCGCAGGAAGCTCTGGATCACATTGGCGCCAAGCGCCTCCAGATCCATCCCGTCTTCGGTGATGCCGGCGACGTCGGAGAGCTTGCGCCCGTCGATCCACTCCATCGTCAGCACGCCCTTGGCGCTTCGCATCCAGTCGACGGCCGGCACCCGGAAGCCGGGGTCCTCAGCGGTGTTCTCCGCCATTTCCGACAGGGCAGCCGCCTCGAGGCGGAAATCCATCTCCAGCGCTACGGAACGCGCGAGCGTGTCGACCACGGCGAGCGGGCGCAGTCGCCGCGCGGCCGGCACGAACCGCTCCGCCAGCCGGGCGACCAGATAGAAGCTCTGCAGATCATTGTTGAACCGGCGAGCGACATCCGGACGCAGCACTTTTACCGCCATCTTGCGGACCGAGCCGTCAGGCTGGCGCACAAGGGCCGGATGCACCTGTGCCATCGAGGCTGCGGCGACAGGTTCGCCGAACTCGACATAAAGCTCGTCGACCGGGCGCATCAGCTGCTCGGCGATCTGGGCGCGGGCCTCTTCCTGCGGGAAGGCGGGCAACCGATCCTGAAGATGCGCCAGTTCCGCGGCGGCTTCCTTGCCGACCACGTCGGCGCGCGTCGCCAGAAACTGCCCCAGCTTCACGTAGGATGGCCCGAGCCGGTTCATGGCGTCCGACAGGCGCAGCCGCGCGCTCTTGTCCTGCACCGACCGGCGTTCCAGCAGGCGCGCAAGCCGGATGGCGAGGCGCGGTCCCGCCGGCAGGTCAGGCAGGTTCACAAGCCCGAAAACACCCTCACGGGCGAGCACGAAGCCGGCCTGCATCAGCCGCAGGGTCGGGCGGATCAACTGCGCCATCGGATCAGAGTTTCCAGCCCGAATGCAGCGCGGCAATGCCGCCGGTGTAATTGCGGTAGGTGACCTTCTCGAAGCCGGCCTCGCCGATCATCTCGGCGAAACGTTCCTGGTTCGGGAACTTGCGGATGGATTCCACGAGATACTTGTAGGGGTCGCCGTCGCCAGTCACAGCCTTGCCGATCGCCGGGATCGCGTGGAACGAGAAGGCGTCATAGACCTTGTCGAGCATCGGCAACTCGACTTCCGAGAACTCGAGGCACAGGAACCGGCCGCCGCGCTTCAAGACGCGGTGGGCTTCCCGGAGCGCCTTCGGAATGTCAGGCACGTTGCGGATGCCAAAGGCGATCGTATAGGCGTCGAAAGTCTTGTCCGGGAACGGTAGGACTTCGGCGTTGCCCTGGGTGAAGGTGATGAAGGGCGACAGTCCGGCCTTCTCGGCCCGGTCCTGGCCGACGGACAGCATGGACCCGTTGATGTCCAGCACGACCGCCTCGACTTCGCGGCCAGAGCGTTCGACGATGCGCGTCGCGATGTCACCCGTGCCACCGGCGACGTCCAGGACATGCCAGTCACGGCCGGGCGTGTGCGGCGGCGCCAGGACCGAGACCATCGCATCTTTCCAGAGCCGGTGCAGGCCACCGGACATCAGATCGTTCATGATATCGTAGCGGGTTGCCACCTTGTGGAACACGTCGTTGACCATGCCCTGCTTCTCGCCTTCGCGCACGGTGCGGAAGCCAAAGCTCGTCGGCATTTCACGCGGGTCGCGATGGCCGGGGTAGGCGGCGCCTGCCGCAGCGGTCTCGTCAGTCATGCAGGTCTCCTTGGCCACCGGGAAAGGCGGCGGCCCGGGTTCGGTTCGGCGGGACCATAGTACAGCCCGCGTGCCGACGCTATTGTTGCCCCGGCCCTCAGTCCTATGTCATGCGTCTCATATAGGCGAGGCCTCTCGTCCGCCTAGCGATTTTTCAGGGAAGCGCAAGCCCCATGCCCGAGTTGCCGGAAGTCGAAACCGTACGCCGCGGCCTTGCGCCGAGCCTTGAGGGCGCGCGTGTCCTCAAGCTGGAATGCCGCCGGCCGGACCTGCGGTTTCCTTTCCCAGAGCGCTTCAGTGAGCGCGTCGAGGGACGACGTGTCGCAGCCCTGTCCCGCCGGGCGAAGTATCTCCTGGCAGATATTGATGACGGCGAGGTGCTGGTGATGCACCTTGGCATGTCCGGCTCGTTCCGGGTCGAGGATGCTAGGGACAGCCATTTGCCCGGTGACTTTGCCCATGCCCGGTCGAAGGACGAGAAGCACGACCATGTCGTGTTCCATCTGTCGGCACCGGGATCCGACAGCGGTGATGCAGTCGCCCGGATCGTCTACAACGACCCGCGCCGCTTCGGCTTCATGCAGATGGTGCCAAGGGCGGGGCTGACCTCGCATCCGCTGTTTGCGGCCATGGGGCTGGAGCCACTCGGAAACCGCCTCGATGGCGACGTGCTGGACGGCCTCTTCCGCGACAAGCGGACGCCGCTGAAAGCCGCATTGCTCGACCAGCGCCTGATTGCCGGCCTCGGCAACATCTATGTCTGCGAGGCGCTGTGGCGCTCCGGCCTGTCGCCGCAACGCGCGGCTGGCGAGATCTGCGGACCGCAACGCGGACGCAAGGTGCTGCGCGAGAAGCTTGCCCTGTCGATCCGCGAGGTGCTGGAAGAGGCGATCCTCGCCGGTGGCTCGACATTGCGTGACCACACGCAAACTGACGGAACGCTTGGCTACTTCCAGCACAGTTTTGCTGCCTACGGCCGGGAAGGCGAGCCCTGCCGCACGCCAGGCTGCGGCGGTACTATCGAACGTCTGGTGCAGTCCGGGCGGTCAACCTTCCATTGTCCGAAGTGCCAGCGATAGACACCTCAGCCAAAGGGCTGGCGTCCCTGCCCGTTCGCTTGCACGCCCGAAAGGTGTCGGATACCCCTTGAATGACGTGCCCGCGTGCCGATGTCCGGAACGCGGCGGAACGGCATTCGGCGCTTGCTGGCAGATCGGAGGCCGATCGCCTGCATGCGTTTCAAGCGGAGGATCCAGATGGCATACGAGAACATCCTGACCGAAAAGCGTGGCAAGGTTGGCATCATTACGCTCAATCGCCCCAAGGCACTGAATGCACTGTGTGCCGAGCTGATGGCCGAGGTCGCCGCCGCGCTCGACGCCTATGAAGCGGATGAGCGCATCGGCTGCGTCATCATCACCGGGTCGCAGAAGGCCTTCGCCGCCGGTGCCGACATCAAGGAGATGCAGCCCTTCGATTTTGCCAAGGCCTACATGGGCGACCTGATCACACCCTGGGACCGGGTGGCGCGCAACCGCAAGCCGGTCATTGCGGCCGTGGCCGGTTATGCGCTCGGAGGCGGCTGCGAGCTGGCGATGATGTGCGACTTCATCATCTGCGCCGACAATGCCAAGTTCGGCCAGCCTGAGATCACCCTCGGCGTGTTGCCCGGCGCCGGTGGCACCCAGCGGCTGACGCGGTTCGTCGGCAAGTCCAAGGCGATGGATATGTGCCTCACCGGTCGGCTCATGGATGCCATCGAAGCCGAGCGCTCAGGCCTCGTCTCTCGCGTCGTGCCGGTTGATGACCTCATGGAAGAGGCGCTGAAGGCGGCGGAAAAGATCGCCGACTTCTCCCTGCCGGTGGTCATGATGACCAAGGAAAGCGTCAACCGCGCCTATGAGACGACGTTGGCGGAAGGGATCCGGTTCGAACGCCGCATGTTCCATGCCGCCTTCGCCACCGAGGACCAGAGTGAGGGCATGGCGGCCTTCATCGAGAAGCGTGCGCCGCAATTCCGCAACAAATAACGTACCGTCGGGCGGGTTTGGCATTGACGGTTTCGACCCGCCCGACTATAAGCCTCCCCCAATCGGTGGCATCCAGCGTGCCGCCGAATTCGTTTGACGCGGAGCATGATCGGACCTAAAGGTGCGCGCTCCGATGTTGATCGGGTTTTTAGTTTCACACTCGGACCAGGATTGAGCCAATGGCCAACACTCCCTCGGCCAAGAAGGCGGCCCGCAAGATTGCCCGCCGGACGGCTGTTAACAAGACACGCCGTAGCCGCATGCGCACCTTCCTGCGCAAGGTCGAAGAAGCGATTGCTTCCGGCGATCACGCAGCTGCAACCGCAGCGTTCCAGGCCGCCCAGCCGGAACTGATGCGCGCCGCCTCGAAGGGGGTCGTTCACGCCAACACCGCCTCGCGCAAGGTATCGCGCCTGAACGCACGCGTGAAGGCTCTGAAGGCCTGAGACAAGCTCCAGAAGCCTGTCATGAACCCGGCCCGCAAGGCCGGGTTTTTTGTTAGCCGACGCGCTTGAAAGAAATGCCATCCGGCTAAGTTCCTACCGTCCAGCGACCCAAAGGCGGTGATCCGGTCTGCCATATTTTTTCCATATATATCATGCACTTATCGATATGTTGGAAAAGACGTATGGCCCTATGCCGGATTCGGTTTGAGTCAAGCCGGACACGGGATTTTTTTTTGGTCTGGTGACGCCAAACCGCATCGCCGGATAAGCACCGCGAAAAGACGTTGAGTCAAAACGGATTTGCTCCCGAGAGGCGGATTGATGGCCGGGATTTGACGCAGCGACAGGCCGAATGTGTCGGTTTTTGTTAACGAGTCGCTGTTGCTCCCTACCTAGGGCCTGTGTATGTTCAGTCCATCGGCGCAAGCTCGAAACTAAATAAAAAATTACACAGTGCATGGACCAGACAATGATCACGACGACTTTCTTGGAAACCCCTCCGCAAATATTCGGGTATTGCTTGGCTAAGTCGCTGGTCATTGTCAGTTTCATCAGCGCGAGCTCTTAAACCTACTCAATAATCTCCTCAGCTTTGGCATCGACACACCGCGGCGTTTCAACGTTGCGAAGGGGGCATCTTGTCGAATTCTATGGCTTATGCCGGAGACGTTGACGTCGAAACGGCTTATCAGGCGGTGGCATCCAACCCGGACGCGGTCCTGGTTGACGTGCGCACCCGGGCAGAATGGACCTTTGTCGGCGTGCCGGATCTGCGCGCCATCGGCAAGGACGTCCTGATGGTCGAATGGCAGGGCTTTCCTGCCGGAAGCGCCGTGCCGGATTTTGTCGAGACGCTGAGTGGCGAGATTGCCCGGCGTGGCCTGGACAAGGCTGCACCGATCTATTTTCTCTGCCGGTCCGGCGCGCGCAGCATGAGTGCAGCGATCGCCATGACCAGCGCGGGATACGGCCCGTGCTACAACATTGCTCAAGGGTTCGAGGGGCCGATGGGTCCTGAGGGTCACCGGGGTGGTGTGGCAGGCTGGAAGGCCAAGGGTCTTCCCTGGGTCCAAAGCTAGACCCGTTTCAGTTTCGAAATGGTAGGTCGGCGGGGCGGCATAAGCTGCGTCCCGCGCAGGATCTGTCGACTTGAATTTCTATCGCCGTTTTAACGCGGCGACATAAAACAACAGCCGCTCAGCGGCATACCGAACAAGGCAGCAGGCCCTGGGCTGTGGCGGACCGGGACCTGGCATGACGACGGAGGCGAGGCGACATGCATATCCAACAAGAAGTAGGCTCCGAACAATGGAACCGTGTCAAAACGCGTCTGCGCGCCGAGCTTGGAGATGATGTCTTCAGCAGTTGGTTTGCACGTGTGGACCTCGAAGAAAATGCAGACGGGACCGTACGTCTGTCCGTTCCGACCCGGTTCCTGAAACAGTGGATCCAGTCGCACTACCGCGACCGGCTCGTCGGTCTTTGGCAGCGTGAGTGTGAGAACGTGCACCGCATCGAACTGACGGTCCGTGGCGCGGCGCGTCCGCGTCCGGTCGAAATGCCGATGGCCAGCAGTCTTCCGGCGCCGACCCGTTCCGTGGTGACCCAAGCTGCGTCCGAATACCGTCCGATCACGCTGAACGAGCCCAACTCTGTTGCAGCGGCACAGGCGGCAACAGCCGCCCTTGCCCGGGCCGAGGCCGACAACTCCGCCCGCGACGTGTTGCAGGGCGCAGCCCTCGATCCGAAATACACGTTCGAGACCTTTGTCGAGGGTGACTCCAACGGACTGGCGCTGGCTGCGGCCAAGCAGGTGGCGGCCGGCGGCGCGGTCACCTTCAACCCCCTGTACCTGCATGCGTCTGTCGGTCTCGGCAAGACACATCTGATGCAGGCGGTTGCCTCAAAGGCACGCGCGTCGGGCCGCAAGGTGCTGTATCTGACCGCCGAGCATTTTATGTATCGCTTCGTGGCGGCCCTGAAGGCGCAGTCCGCGCTGGCCTTCAAGGAGACCCTGCGCACGATCGATCTGCTGCTCATCGACGACATGCAGTTCCTGCATGGCAAACAGGTGCAGCAGGAATTCTGTCACACCCTGAACGCGCTGATTGATGGCGCCCGCCAGGTGATCGTGGCCGCCGACCGCGCTCCGTCCGAACTCGACACGCTGGATGACCGCGTCCGTTCGCGCCTGTCCGGTGGACTGGTCGTCGGCATCGCAGAGCCCGACTTCAGCCTGCGCCGCAACATCCTGTCGGCCCGCGTCACCAGCACCCGCAAGTCCTATCCGAACTTCACGGTTCCGGACACGGTGCTGGATTATGTCGCCCGGCATGTCGTCTCATCCGGCCGCGACCTTGAAGGGGCGCTGAACCGTCTGATGGCACATAACCAGTTGACCAACCAGCCGATCACGCAGGAAATGGCGGAGATGACCCTCCGCGACCTGATCCGCTCGAGCGAACCGCGCCGAGTGAAGATCGAGGACATCCAGCGGATCGTTTCGAAGCACTATAACGTGACCAAGGCCGATCTCCTGTCGGCCCGCCGGACGCGCACCATCGTGCGCCCGCGCCAGATCGCGATGTATCTTGCAAAGGTGATGACCCCGCGTTCGCTGCCGGAAATCGGCCGTCGCTTTGGCAACCGCGATCACACCACCGTGCTGCACGCCGTGCGCAAGATCGAGGAAATGGCGCGTGCGGACGTGACGCTGGCGCAGGAGATCGAACTGCTGAAGCGCATGCTCGACGCATAAGCTGCGTTGCGTGAATATCGGCAACAAGAGGGACGTCCATACGGGCGTCCCTCTTGCTTTTGCGCTGCATTAAGGGCACGTTCGGTGCCCGTCCCGCTCCAGCGGGGCTAACTGTATCCAGCGCCGGAACAATCACGGCCCACGAGTACATGGACGAACCGTCATGAAAGCCACCCTCGAACGGACCGACCTCCTCAAGTCCTTGACCCACGTTCACCGGGTTGTCGAGCGGCGGAACACCATTCCGATCCTGTCGAACGTCCTGCTGCGCGCAGAGCAAGGCGTGTTGAAACTCAAGGCGACCGACCTTGATCTTGAGGTCGTCGAAACTGTTCCGGCAATGATCGAGGCCCCGGGCGCAACCACTGTGCCGGCCCACATGATCTATGACATCGTGCGCAAGCTCCCCGATGGCTCTCAGGTCGTGCTGGAGACCAACAGCGACGGCACGACGCTGGAATTGCGCGCTGGCCGCTCGCGCTTTGCGCTGCAGATGCTGCCTGAAGCCGATTTTCCGGACCTCACGGCTGGCACTTTCCCGCACCAGTTCACCCTGACGGCCGGTGCAATCCGCAAACTGATCGATACGACCCAGTTTGCGATTTCGACCGAAGAGACCCGCTACTATCTCAATGGCATTTATCTGCACGCAGTGACCGGCGCCAATGGGGAGATGGTCCGGGCCGTTGCGACGGACGGGCATCGTCTGGCGCAGGCCGAGGTGCCGGCACCGCAGGGCGCCGTCGGTATGCCGGGTGTCATTGTGCCGCGCAAGACCGTTGGCGAAATCCAGAAGCTTCTGGAAGACCGCGATGCAGAAGTGACCGTGGAACTGTCAGAGACCAAGATCCGCATCACCAACGGCATGGTGGTTCTGACATCCAAGCTGATTGACGGGACGTTCCCGGACTATGGCCGTGTCATTCCGCAGCACAATGACAAGGAACTCCGTGTCGACCGTGACGAGTTCAAGGAGGCCGTTGACCGCGTATCGACGATTTCCTCTGAGCGGGGGCGCGCGGTGAAGCTTTCCCTGTCGGAGGGGCGACTGGTTCTCGCTGTCAACAATCCGGATTCCGGTAGCGCCACCGAAGAACTCGCCGTCGAGTATGATTCCGATCCGATAGAGATTGGCTTCAACTCGCGCTATTTGCTTGATATTGCAGCACAATTGTCAGGGGACACAGCCCTCTTCCGCTTGGCAGACTCCGGCTCGCCGACACTGGTGCAAGATCATGCCACCGAAGACTGCCTGTTCGTGCTGATGCCGATGCGCGTCTGAGCTTTCATGCATACGGCCAGAGCCAGGTGAGGAGCGATGACGTCCCCGGCTCCGGTAGCCATTGAACGGCTGCTTCTGACAGATTTTCGCAACTACGCCCGGCTGGCGCTCGTTCCCGCCGGGCGTCTTGTTGCGCTCGTCGGGAACAATGGCATTGGCAAGACCAATGTGCTGGAGGCGATCTCCTTCCTGTCTGCCGGGCGCGGCCTGCGCCGGGCCGCCTTGTCCGAGATCGCGCGGCGAGAGGGCCCAGGTGCCTGGGCGGTCGCGGCCACGCTGAACGGCCCCCTGGGCGACGTGCAGATCGGCACCGGTTACGCGGGCACGGAAAGTGGCCGACGCGTGCGTATCGATGGCACCGAAGCAAAATCCTCCGAAGCACTGCTCGAACACGTGCGAGTGCTGTGGCTGGTGCCGGCGATGGACGGCCTGTTCACGGGACCGGCCGGCGACCGGCGGCGCTTTCTGGATCGCTTGACCCTCTCCATCGATCCGTCGCATGGCCGCCGGGTGTCCGATTTCGAGAAAGCGCTAAGCCATCGCAACCGGCTTCTGGACACCGGCGGATCCGCCGCCTGGCTCGACGCCGTGGAACAGCAGCTTGCCGGTCTGGGGCTCGCCGTTGCTGCCGCACGGCGCGAGACGGTCAGCTTGCTTCAGGGGCGCATCAATGCCCAGAGCGGGCTCGGCCTTCCCTTCCCCAGCGCGAACCTGTCGCTGGAGGGCGAGTTCGAGCAGGCTGCCAGCGGACTGGCTGCCAGTGACCAGGAGGAGTTGCTGCTGCGCCAGCTGCGCGATGGTCGAACTCGTGACCGGGCGGCGGGCCGCACCCTGAACGGCCCGCATCGGACCGATCTTTCGGTGCTGCATGTGGCCAAGGCGATGCCGGCAGGCCTTGCCTCGACCGGCGAGCAAAAGGCACTGCTGATCGGCCTGATCCTTGCCCACGCCGATCTGACGGCCGCCGTGTCCGGATTGACGCCGATCCTGCTCCTCGACGAGGTCGCGGCCCATCTCGATCCGGGTCGCCGTGCAGCCCTGTTTTCGCGTCTCGTCAGCCTGAACTGCCAGGTCTTCATGACTGGAACGGATGCCCTTCTCTTCGCCGACCTGCCCGATGGGAGCGAGATCGTGCCTCTTGCGGAGCGGTAGATCGACAACTCAACCGGATACCCTGACAGAGGGGCCCCGAAATGGCCCGATTTCCGTGGCTTTATCCACCTTGCCCCAACGTGATTCCCGTCCTGAGACCGGGTCTGGTTGAACCTTCGGACCAGTGCCGTATAAGGGGATCCTGACTTTCTTGACCGATTGGTGACTGATTCGCATGAGCGACACCCCGACCCCCGAGAACACCGCCGCCGCCACTGCCGCCGCCGAACAGGAATATGGTGCCGACAGCATCAAGGTGCTGAAGGGACTTGATGCGGTGCGCAAGCGTCCGGGCATGTATATCGGCGATACCGATGACGGCTCCGGCCTGCATCACATGGTCTACGAGGTGGTTGACAACGCCATCGACGAGGCTCTGGCCGGCCACGCCGACCGCGTCACTGTCACGCTGAACGCCGATGGCTCCGTTACCGTGACGGACAATGGCCGCGGCATTCCCACCGACATGCACCCGGAAGAGGGTGTCTCGGCAGCTGAAGTCATCATGACGCAGCTGCATGCCGGCGGAAAATTCGACCAGAACTCCTACAAGGTTTCCGGTGGTCTGCATGGCGTTGGCGTGTCGGTGGTGAACGCGCTGTCGTCCAGGCTGGAGCTGCGCATCTGGCGCGGCGGCAACGAGCATTTCATGCGCTTCCGCCACGGCGATGCTGAAGCTCCCCTGGTCGTGGTCGGTCCGGCCAATGGCCGCAAGGGCACCGAGGTGACCTTCCTGCCCTCGCCGGAAACCTTCACCCATATCGAGTTCGATTTCGCCACGCTGGAGCACCGGCTGCGCGAACTGGCCTTCCTCAACTCTGGCGTCCGCATCCTGCTGACGGACAATCGCGGTGTCGAGGAAAAGCAGGTCGAACTGTTCTACGAAGGTGGCCTCGAGGCCTTCGTCCGCTATCTCGACCGCGCCAAGCACCCGCTGCTGGAAGCTCCGATCACCATGATCGTCGAGCGCGACGGCATCACCGTCGAAGCCTCAATGTGGTGGAATGACAGCTACCATGAGCAGGTGCTCTGCTTCACCAACAACATCCCGCAGCGCGATGGCGGCACCCATCTTGCCGGCTTCCGCGGCGCGCTGACCCGTCAGATCACCGGCTATGCCGAAAGTTCCGGCCTGATGAAGAAGGAAAAGGTCTCGCTCACCGGCGACGATTGCCGCGAGGGTCTGACCTGCGTTCTGTCCGTCAAGGTTCCGGATCCGAAGTTTTCGTCGCAGACGAAAGACAAGCTGGTCTCCTCCGAGGTGCGTCCGGTGGTGGAGAACGCCATCAATCAGGCGCTGTCGGAGTGGCTGGAAGAAAATCCGGGCAAGGCCCGTGCCGTGGTTGGCAAGGTGGTGGAAGCCGCCTCTGCCCGTGAAGCGGCACGCAAGGCGCGCGAGCTGACCCGCCGCAAAGGGGCCCTCGACATCGCCTCGCTGCCAGGCAAGCTCGCCGACTGCCAGGAGCGCGATCCAGCCAAGTCCGAACTGTTCCTCGTCGAGGGTGACTCGGCAGGTGGCTCCGCCAAACAGGGACGCCATCGCGAGCGTCAGGCGGTTCTGCCGCTGCGCGGCAAGATCCTCAATGTCGAGCGCGCGCGCTTCGACAAGATGCTCTCTTCCAACGAAATCGGCACGCTGATTACTGCGCTTGGCACCGGCATCGGCAAGGAAGAGTTCAACGTCGACAAGCTGCGCTACCACAAGATCATCATCATGACGGACGCCGACGTCGACGGCGCCCATATCCGCACCCTGCTGTTGACATTCTTCTTCCGCCAGATGCCGGATCTGATCGAGCGCGGCCACATCTATATTGCCCAGCCACCGCTCTACAAGGTGAAGCGCGGTCAGTCCGAACAGTATCTGAAAGACCAAACGGCGCTGGAAAACTACCTGATCAGCACCGGCCTGGACGACACCTCGCTTACCCTTGCCAATGGCGAGGTGCTCATGGGCGCGGATCTACGCCAGGTGGTCGAGACGGCGCGCAGCATCAGCGGCATTCTCGATGGCCTGCACGCCCGCTATGACCGATCCGTGGTCGAGCAGGCAGCCATTGCCGGCGCTCTCAACCCGGAAGTCCTGCACAATGTCGAAAAGGCGCAGGAGGCAGCGGCCTATATCGCTCGCCGGCTGGATATCCTTGCCGACGAGTTCGAACGGGGCTGGTCGGCCGAAGTCCGTGATGACGGCAGCCTCGTGTTCCGCCGCACTGTGCGCGGCGTCGAGGAAGTTGCAACCATTGACGCGGCCCTGCTCGGCTCGTCCGATGCGCGTCGCCTGGATGCGCATGGGGCCTATCTCCGAGAGATCTACGGCAAGGCCGCCACGCTGCGCCGCAAGGATCAGGAACACGCGATCCGGGGTCCGCAGGCCCTGCTCTCGACCGTGTTCGCCATCGGCCGCAAGGGCATCAGCCTGCAGCGCTATAAGGGTCTCGGCGAGATGAACCCCGAACAGCTCTGGGAAACCACGCTGGATCCTAACGTTCGCTCGCTGTTGCAGGTTCGCGTGCGCGAGGCGGACGACGCCGACGACATCTTCACCAAGTTGATGGGCGACGAAGTCGAGCCGCGCCGCGAGTTCATCCAGGATAATGCGCTGAGCGTCGCCAACCTCGACGTCTGACGCGCAAATTCCATGTCCTGAGCAGGCCTCGGCGGTTCATCCGGCGGGGCCTTTTCTTTTGGTCTGCCCGACAGCCAACGGCACGATCTCAGGTCCGGTGTTGCGTGCCCTTGGCTGGTCGCCCGGGCGTGATGCCGGAAAGAAGATTGACACCTCGAGGGTCTAGGCATATAGAACCCCATGCCTAGACCCTCGATGCCTTTAACCGCAGTGCCCGACCTGACTGACCGGTCCTACTGGACCGGCACGATCAAGATGAGCCTGTCCAAGCTGTTTATCCTACGCGCCCTGTTCGAAGCGCCCGCTTATGGCTACGAAATCGCCCGCTGCGTCGCGGATATGACAAAGGGCTGCTGCTCCCCGACTGAAGGCACCATTTACCCGGTGCTGCGCGACTTCGAAATCGGCGGCTATGTCACACGTACCGAAGCGGTGGTCGGCGGACGGACACGCAAGATCTACACGTTGACCGACAAGGGGCGTGACGCCCTCAGAACAGCGCTGATTGCCTGGGCGGAAGCTAGCCGTGCACTCGACAGCGCCTCGCGCGATCTTTTTCCCGGCGCCACCGGCCCGCACGCGTCGTTGGATTCCTGCTGTTCGTCCTCCACCGTGACTGACACCGGAGTGTCCCCTTCATGAACTTTCCAACGGCCGCGACCTTGCGACAGTCCGCCAGCAGCCGCCATTTCATCACCGGGCTCGGGCTCGGCCAGATCACGAGTTGGGGCACGCTCTATTACTCCTTCCCGCTCGTTGGCGAGGCCATGGGAGTGGAGCTTGGCTGGAGCAAGCCGGATATCTTCCTGGCCGCGACCATCGGCCTGTTGCTGGCCGCTCCTGCTGCATATCCGATCGGGGTGCTGATCGATCGGGGCTATGGCCGCCTGATCATGTCAGGCGGCTCCCTGCTGGCCGCAATTGCCCTGCTTGCCTGGTCGCAAGTGCAGACCCTGCCGGTCTTCTATGCCCTGCTGGCTGTCATTGGCGTGCTGCAGGCCGCCGTTCTCTACGAACCGGCCTTTGCCGTGGTGGCACGGCGTGTCGGGCCGGCCAGGGCACGGAATGGCATTACCACACTGACATTCTGGGGCGGATTTGCCAGCACGGTCTTCATTCCGGTGGTGCAGATCCTGATCGACGGGCTTGGCTGGCGCGGCGCCCTGATGGTTCTGGCGCTTGTGAATCTGGTGATTGCGGGTCTTTACGCGCTGGTTATCGATCGCCAGCAGGATCTTGGCGAACCCATGCAGGCAAACCCGGCGATTGCACAAGCTTCAGCAGGTGTCAGCCCGGCGCCGGGCCAGACCGGTACCCGACCCGTGCGAGACGCCTTGCGGCAACCGGTGTTCTGGCTGCTCGGCCTGGCCTTCACAGCCTATGCCGCAACTTTCTCGGCTTTCACGTTTCATCTCTATCCGTTGTTGCTTGAGAAGGGTCTGTCGGCAGCGGGCGTCGTGACTGCCATGATGATGATCGGTCCGGCGCAGGTTGCCGGCCGCCTGATCATCTGGCGCCTGGCGGCTGGCGCTTCGGTGCGGGTCATCGGCTGCCTGATTGTTGCACTGTTCCCCCTGGCATTGTTCGGCATCGAGGTGTTGCCGGCGACCCTGCTGTCCGCCATGGCAATGGTCGGGCTTTATGGTCTTGCCAATGGCATCATGACCATCGTGCGCGGTATGGCTGTGCCGGAGATGCTGTCACGCTCCGCCTATGGCGCACTGAACGGGGCGCTCTCGCTGCCTGGAACCTTGGCCAAGGCGCTTGCTCCGGCGGCCGCAGCGCTCCTGTGGCAGGCGAGCGGCTCCTATGACGCCGTGCTGCAGGCCGCCCTTGCTGGATCATTGATGCTTGTTGCCTGTTTCTGGGCCGCAGCCCTCGTCAGCCGCAATACAGATCCCGCCGCCTAGCCCAGCGCCCATGGCGCCGGTTCGGCGAAGTGATAGCCTTGCCCGAGCGTGATGCCCAGTTCGGTAAGGGCCTTGACCGTATCGCGATCCTCCACGAATTCGGCAATCAGATCGATCCCGAGTTCCTGCGCGACACAGATGATGCCGCGCAGGACGGCATGCTGCACCGGATCGCTGACGATCGACCGCGTGATAGTTCCATCGATCTTGAGCCAGTCGAGCTCCAGTCGGCGCAAATGAGCCGTTGTCGGCCAGCCGCCGCCAAAATCATCCAGAGCCACCTTGCAGCCATGGCGCTTCAACAGCGCCACCATGCGGGCCGCTGCCGGCAGATTGCGGGCAACGGAGACCTCGGAAAGCTCGAAGCACATGCGCCCGGCAAGGTGCGGCCGCTCAGCCAACCGGCTGTCGAGATAAGCCTGGAACTCGCTGTTGGCGAGGCTCTGGGCCGAGAGGTTCAAAGAGACCGGAACCCCGGCTGGATCGACGGCGAGCCGGTCAAGGACCGTGTCCAGCACCCAACGGTCGACGGAGGTCATCAGACCATGCCGTTCCGCCGAGGCGATCATGGCGCCCGGCCGCAGTAGCCGGTTTTCCTCGCCTTTCACCCGAAGCAGCAACTCCGTCATCACCGGCGCACCGCTGGCCATGTCAAACACCGGCAGGGCAAACAGGCGCAGTTCGTCCTCTGCTAGGGCGCGCTCCACCCGCGCGACATTGCCAAGATCTTCACGCCGGCTGGCAAGCAGGTTCTCGCCGACCTTGAAATGGCGAACCTGGCCGCCTCCCGTCGCCTTGCCGGTCAGGCAGGCATCATCTGCCCAATGCAACACGTCGGCTGCAGTGGCGTTCATCGTACGGATGAACTGGCGATCCAGCACGGCAACCCCGACAGTACATCCAGTGCGGAAGCTGGTTCCGTTCCAGTCGAGATGCAGCGTCTCGATTGCGAGCATGATCTGCCGGGCAAGGCGACCAGCCTCATCCTCATCTGCGCTGTAGCGCACAATGGCAAACTCATCGCCGCCAAGGCGTGCCACGGTGCCGCTGTCCCCGACTACGTCCCGCAGTTGATCCGATATCTGGCACAGCATTGCATCGCCGGCGGCATGACCGCCCCGGTCATTGACGGTCTTGAAGTCGTCGAGATCCAGCGCCAACAAGGATATCCCGCCTGATATGCCGGTCCGCGCCTTGATCAGCTCGTCTTCAAGGACCTTCTGAAAGGCCCGCCGGTTGGACAGCCCGGTCAATGGATCCTCCATCGCCAGCCGTTCAAGTTCCCGCGCGCGGGCTGGCAGGTCATCTTCCTGCCGCAGCACCAGAAGCACGCCGTCGATCGTCCCCAACTCGCCTCGGAACGGGCGCAACACTCCCTGCAGGTCGTGCTCCGACGGCACTGGCAAGATCGACGTCAGGGACGCATCGCCAGGAGCGTCCCACACCAACGCCCGCAGGGCATGGCGCGGCAAGCTCACGCGCTCGCTACGACCTTTGAACGCACGGGCGAGCGGCTGTTCCAGCTGGCAGGCAAAGGCCGTGGCGCCGAAAATATCACTGAGATGCCGGCCCTGGACCCGCTCGATTCCTCCCCGCACCTCGAACCGCTCCGATCCGGATGGCAGCCCGTCCCGGACACAGCCGTCGGCACCAATCAGCCAGGCCTGATCGGCAAGAGCCAGAAAAGCCTGCTCAGCCATCCGCAACCGGGTCCGGATCGGCCCATCCTCGGCCAGGTCGCGGATCTCCAACAAGAGACCACGCGGCGCGGCACCCGGAACACCGGACAACGGCCGGCATTGCACATGCGCGTAAATGGTGCGGCCGGTCCGGGCCACGAACATTCCTTCGGTTGTCGTTGGCGCCCCGGCCAGGGCGGTGTCGATCACCGGACGCAGCCGGCGCATCGCGGTCTTGGCGAACAGGGCCGACAACTCAAGTCCGGCAACACTCGCCGGCAACCGGTCAAACAACACGGCAAAACCGGCATTGGCCGCGACAATGGCGCCCGCAGCAGACACCACAGCGTAGGGAAACGGCAAATTGCGTAAGATTTCTTCGACGAAATTAGGGGCGCCTTCTGCTCCAAGTTCCTGCCTGGCATTGTCGGAGCTGAAGTAAATGGATGCTTCTTCTGTCAATTTCGCGCCCTCGAGACAATTAATTCCTTCGAAAACCCGGAAGTAATCTTGGGTTTAGACAGCATCGATCGCGGATGAGTACCACAAAAGGGGCGCAGGGAATTAGGATTGGTTAAGTTTCCAGAACTCGTTCTGGGGTTTAGGTAAACAGAAGTTAAACAATTTCACTCGGATTCAAGGCTTCTGTTCTTTGACACAGGGCATCCAGTTGTCACTCCGTCAAAACGGCCCAAAACGGTGTTGGCTCTAGATCTCCCGCTGCGTCACAAAATGGCCCGATTGCAAGGGCACCTGCGGCCCCTGGTTCAGCGCAACTCAAGTGCTGGTATATCTCATAGGGGCAATCCCCTAGAATTGGAGGATGGTCCAATCTTCAGAGCGACCTCGCGCATGATGCGCAATCTTGGTAAGGCAGGCTGCATGGTGTCAGTCGGTCTTGGTCTATTGACCCCGCTTGCGCCGGCCCAAGCCGGCCCGGTCCAGTGCGGAATGGCATCCTGGTATGCCCTGACCAGCCGGACAGCCAGCGGCGAACGCGCCAATCCGAACATGATGACCGCAGCGCACCGAAATCTCCCGTTCGGGAGTGTGGTAACAGTTGTAAACCTGGATAACGGAAAGTCCGTGAAGGTCCGGATCAATGACCGGGGACCGTTCGTGAAGTCCCGCGTCATAGATGTTACCCGGCAAGCGGCAAAAGAGCTTGGATTTCTGAACCGCGGCGTGACACGCGTCAAGGTGATAGGTCCAGATGGTGAAGTTACAACCAAGGCTGGCCGCTGTTAACCAATATTACGCCGGCATAGAACGTAGAGTTCTTTTCCATCGCCAGGCGCATCAATTGTGAAAGAATTCTGAAAATCGATAATGACAAGCTCCACGACAGCGGTTAAAGTTCGCCACCGTGGTCGATGGGGCCATGTGCACAAAACTTTGGCCGCGCTGGCGTTTGTTCGCTGCGCGGCCTTTTTTATGAGCGTTTCTTCGGTTCCTGCCAGGCAACCTGGCTGTCGAGAAACGCTCGAGCGCTTTGCCGTGTCTCCTGACGAGCGCTCTCCCCCATCTTCTCCCAGGTGGCGTAGACTGGCCCTAGACGCGGGTTTTTCCGCAACCTGTCTGCGTTGCGGTCCAGAAAATCCCAATATAGCGCGTTGAACGGGCAGGCACCGCGCCCGGTTCGCTGTTTCACATCATACCGGCAACTGCCGCAATAGTCGGACATCTTGTTGATGTAGTTGCCGCCACCCGCATAGGGCTTGGATCCGAGCAATCCGCCATCGGCGAACTGGCTCATACCCAGGGTGTTGGGCGCTTCCACCCATTCGAACGCATCTGCATAGACCGCCAGATACCACTCATGCACCTCGGCCGGATTGATCCCGGCAAGCATGGCGAAATTGCCAGTCACCATCAGGCGCTGGATATGATGGGCATAGGCCTCGTCCCGGGTCTGGCCTATTGCTTCCCGGAGACAGGTCATGTCCGTCTCGCCGGTCCAGTAGAAGGCCGGGAGTGCCCGGGAAGCACCTAACTCATTGACCTGCGTATACCCCGGCGTCTTCAGCCAGTAGATGCCACGAACATATTCCCGCCAGCCGATGATCTGGCGGATGAACCCCTCTGCCGCATTGAGGGGCACCCGGCCTGCCCGGTATTCAGCTTCCACCGCCCGGCAAACGGTCAAGGGATCGAGCAGGCCGACATTGAGATAGGGGGAAATCACCGCGTGATAGAGCCAGGGTTCACCGCGCAGCATCGCGTCCTGGTAATCGCCAAAACGGGGCAAGGCCACCGTCAGGAACCGGGCAAAGGCCTCCGCCGCATCCTCTGGCGTCACTGCAAAACGAAAGGGCTCCAGGCGGCCGAAGTGATCGGCAAAGCGGTGGCCGACGAGTTCCAGAACCTCGCGGGTCGTGGCGTCCGGTTTTGGCTGAAACGGTTTCGGCATGAACAGGTCTGCCCTGGCCGGCTTGCGGTTGTCTGCATCATAGTTCCACTGCCCGCCCTCCGGTTCACTGCCAGTCATGAGCAGCCCGGTCTTTCGCCGCATTTCGCGATAGAAATACTCCATACGCAATTGCTTGCGCCCCTTTGCCCAGGCGCTGAACTCGGCCACTGAACAGATGAACCGGTCATCGGTCAGAAGGTCGAGGGTGACACCGAACGACTTCGGCCAGGCCTGCGCTGCCTCCAGCACCCGCCACTCGCCAGGTTCCGTCAGCACAACCCGGTCAGCACCATGGCGGGCAACTGCACGTCCGACCTCCCCGGTGAAGCTGCCGGTGTTCAGCGGGTCATCGAGGCGGACATACTCCACTGTCCAGCCCTCGGATCGCAGCCTTTCGGCGAAGTGGCGCATGACCGACAGGATGAAGGCGATCTTCTTCTTGTGATGGCGGACATAGGTCGCCTCTTCCACCGCCTCGACCATCAGCACCACATCTAGCGCCCGGTCCGCCCGGCGCAGGGACGAGAGCCCCAGCGATAACTGATCGCCCAGAACGAGAATGATGGCGGGTTTACGCGTCCGGCCTGGGTCTGCGTCTGTCTGCGAAGTCATGTAATCCGGGGCCCTGGATGTCAGAGTATCTCGTCACCGAACGCATACGGACGCGCGCGCCCTGCGTATCACCAGCGACTTCGTTTTCAGCGCGATGGGATCGGAGCCTCGCGCCCCATGGTTACGGAGATTTTTTCCGGTGGCATCGAATGACCCAAGGTCTGCCCCGGATGCCGGATCGCTGTCTTGTTGGAAGCATCAAACCGAAGTCGGTTCTGGGGATGGCACACACCAGGCCTGCCAAAGCGTCAGAAAAGCCGTTGCCGATCCCGGATCATTCCTGTATCAGACCTAAGTCCGGCAGGCTTTAACGCCATACGCCGAGTGCACCCGTAGCTCAGCTGGATAGAGCGCTGCCCTCCGAAGGCAGAGGCCAGGGGTTCGAATCCCTTCGGGTGCGCCAATCATCTCCTCAAAACCTCTGTACCTTGCCACTTTTGAAGACACGGCAATGCCGTGGGCAGTTGGCATGCGCCGATGAGCTGAGCAGAGGGCCGGCTCCGGGTTCAGACGGAGCCGGATGGTTTCACTGCACCAGCGCCAGGTTGCGGCCACTGGCAATCTGGGTCAGTGCGGTCCGATCCCTGAGGCTGATGTGATTTGCGCCTGCGAAGTCGATGAGCCCCTCGCGCCGGAAACGGTTGAGGTAGCGGCTCACGGTTTCGAGGGTCAGTCCGAGCCAGTCGGCAAGGTCCGTCCGCGTCAGGTAAAGCTGAAACGCGGTGCCACCGTCTTCCGCGAACTGTCCCGCAAGATCGATCAGGGCGGAGGCTATGCGCTCGCCTGCGGTCTTGCGGCCGAGCAATGTCGCATGTGCCTGGGCCCGCCGAAGCATCTGCCTCACCGCCTGATTGATCTCGATCTCTAGCGATCGCCGCATCGCGGTGAGCAGTTCAACTTCAGTTTCGCACAGTGTTTCTGCGCCGCACTGGTGCAGGTCGGAGATGCCGCGACCGAACAGCCGGTCCGGACCAAGAATGTCGACAATCTGCCGCCGCCCGTCGGGGAGCAACTGAAACAGTGCGATGCAGCCCGCCTTGATGCGGAAAGTTTCGCTGCGGTCGATGCCCGGCAGGAACATACGGGTGCGCGCGGGAACGATGGCAATCCGGTTTTCGGAGTGACTGCCAGGGCGGATCAATCCGTCGATGGGAACGACGGCCGCGCCTGCAAGCGGCTTGGAAGTGGCAAGCATAAGGGACATCCGGCAAGGCCTGGCAACGGTATAGGCCCGCGCCGGCTCACAAACACAACAACCGGCGGGGCCGGTCAGGGGGTCAGGCTGGATGGGGTGCCGGTGGCGCCCGGGGCGGCGCCATTGCCGCCAAAGGGCTGTCAGGCGTGCCGAGATCCCGCGGCGGCCATAGGGGCGCGAGCCGCACGGCGATACGCACACCGGAGCCATCCTCACGCGATGGGGGAACTAGAGCGCTGCCGATGCGGCAGGCGACACACCCGGACTTTTTCACCGTTGTGCCTGATCCCTCTTCCTGGATGCTCAGGCAGAAGTCGGGCAGCGTGCCGTCAGGCAGGGTGTATAGCGCCAGTTCGGAGACAGAAAGTCCACGCGCATCAAGGCTCGGGGCATGGTGGGCGAAACCGAGGACAAGCATGGCCATGGCGCAAACAAGGCGCAAGCAGGCAGCCATGGCCGTCAGCGGTCGTATCATCCAGAAAGCCCCTTCCAGATACACCTAGCAGAAGCAGCAGTGCACAGGCCATGCGACGCATTGCCCGCAGTCGTGAACAGCGTCAGTCGGCCAGGGTCGCCAGTCCGCTGGACATGCGCGACACGCCGGGCACGAGCGGGAACAGCGCCGCCTGCACTGAGTGATAGATGTCCGGCTTGCCCTTGAACTGGGTCATGGCGAGGCTGTCGTCGGCTGCAAGCTCGGGATACCAGCCGCCACGGGCATGGTCGATCAGATGCGCATCCGCAAACCGCCAGAGCCGTGCATACCAGGCGTAATCAACCGGCTGAGGATCAAGCTTCAGCAACGTGGCCACGGCGCCGATTGCCTCCGTTACCGGCCACCAGTATCGGTTCGGATTGTCCACGGAGCCGTCAAACGTCAAGGTGTAGGCAAAGCCGCCGCGCACTTCGTCCCATGAATCACTCAGTGCCCTTTCGATCAGCCGCCGCGCTGACAGTGTCATGTCGCCGTCCGGACGTCCGGCGAGATCCCAGTACTGCAGCAGCAAGCGGCCAAGTTCAAAGGAATGACCGGGCGTCGTTCCGGCGGGACGGAACATCGGATTGCCGGCGTAGCCAGGATCGACCTTCCAGTCCGCCGTGTAATGCTCAGGCAACCGCCAGTCATGTGCTGGCGCCATTTTGCCAACGAAAAAGTCCAGGATGCGGCCTGCCCGCGTCAGGAACTGCTCGTCACCCGTGGCCTCAAATGCGGCGAGCAACGCCTCGACGCCATGCATGTTGGCATTCATGCCGCGATAGGAGGAAAAGGGCGTCCAGTCGCGGTTGAATTCATCACACAGGAGACCTGCGTCCTCTTCCCAGAAATGCCGGTCGATGATCGCCCTCACATCGTCAATCAGCCGCTGCGCATCCGGATGACCCGCTTCAAGGGCGCTGGCACCGGCCAGCAGCACGAAGACATGGCCATAGGCGAGCTTGCGCGCATCCGCGATATCGTCCTTGCCGTGCAGGGCCCAGACATAGCCGCCATGGGCAGCATCCCGGTGGTGCGACCAAAGATAGGCCATGCCCTGGTCGATGATCGCATCGGAGGATACCAGCCCGGCCTGCTTGCCCAACGCATAGGAATGGACCAAGCGCGTCGTGGTGTGCAGTTCCTGCGGCTCGTCGCGCAGAGGTTGACCTTCATGGTCTAGTGTCCAGAAGCCACCAGCCGGCCGGCAGCTGGCATCAAAGAATGAAAACTGGCGGGCTGCGTCCTGGCGCAGGTATGCCCGGTGAACGGGGTCGCTCAGCCAGTCCGTCTCTTGGCCGGGGCTGGCCAGAGCAACGCAGTCTGTCATGTCATCTCCTTCGGACCGGACATCCGGCCAAGATCTCGCAAGGGGCAACCCAAGTGCTGTGGCTATGGGCAAAAGGCAACAATCCCGGCCTCATTCGCTGACAGCGCCAACCTCTGCCGCTTCCAGGTTGAAGGCGGCCGCCATCAGCGCGCGGGTGTAGTCAGATTGCGGAGCGTCGAAGATGTCCGTTGCACGGCCCGATTCCACCACCTTGCCATGGCGCATGACGATGACGTCATTGGCCAGCGCGCGCACCACCTTCAGGTCATGCGAGATGAAGAGATAGGCGAGGCCGCGCTTTTTCTGCAGCTCGCGCAGCAGCTCCACCACCTGCGCCTGCACGCTCATGTCAAGCGCCGAGGTGGGCTCGTCCAGCATGACGAACTTCGGCTCGAGCACCAGCGCGCGGGCAATCGAGATGCGCTGACGCTGGCCGCCGGAGAACTCATGCGGATAGCGGAAGCGGGTTGAGGGATCGAGACCGACCTCGACCAGCGCCGCAGCCACCCGTGCGTCCCGCTCGTCCGCCGACAGGCGCGGGTGATGCACGGCAAGCCCCTCGCCGACGATGTCCGAGACAGACATGCGCGGGCTGAGCGCGCCGAAGGGATCCTGAAACACGATCTGCATGTCCCGCCGGAGCGGACGCATGTCCTTCCACGAGAACTTCGAGATCTCGTTGCCGTTGAAGGCAATCTGGCCGGTTGAGGAAATCATTCGCAGGATCGCGAGACCCAGCGTCGTCTTGCCTGAGCCGCTTTCACCGACGATGCCAAGCGTCTGCCCCTCGCGCAAGGTGAGATCGATGCCGTCAACCGCCTTGATATGGCTGACCGTGCGCCGCATCAGCCCGCGCTTGACCGGGAACCAGACACGCAGGTCCTTCGTCTCCACGACAACCGGGCGCGTCAGGTCTTCGGCGGGCGGCTGCCCCTTTGGCTCGGCCGCCAGCAGATGCTGCGTGTAGGGATGCTGCGGCCGGCTGAAAACCTCTTCCACTGGTCCGGCCTCGACAACCCGGCCCTTGGTCATGACGCAGACCTTGTCGGCGATCTTGCGCACGATGCCGAGGTCATGGGTGATGAACAGCATCGCCATGCCGCGCGCCTGCTGCAGATCCTTCAGAAGCTTCAGGATCTGGGCTTGCACGGTCACGTCCAGCGCCGTTGTCGGTTCGTCGGCGATCAGCAGGTCCGGCTCGTTGGCCAGCGCCATGGCGATCATCACACGCTGGCGCTGACCGCCCGACAGCTGGTGCGGATAGGACCCGAGCCGGGTTTCCGGATCGCGGATACCGACCTGTGTCAGCAGTTCGATGACCCGCGTGCGCGCGGCTGTCTCGCCCATGCCCCGGTGCACGCGCAGGATCTCGGCAATCTGCTTTTCCACCGTGTGCAGCGGATTGAGCGAGGTCATCGGCTCCTGGAAGATCATGGAGATGTCGTTGCCGCGCAACTTGCGCATCGCGTCCTCGTCCGCGCTGACCAACTCCCGGTCCTTGAAGTGGATCGTACCGCCCGGATGCGAGGCAACCGGATAGGGCAGCAGCTTCAGGATCGACAGCGCCGTCACCGACTTGCCGGACCCGCTTTCCCCCACGACCGCCAGCGTCTCGCCGGGCCGGATGTCGAAGCTGACCCGGTCAACGGCCAGGCTGGTCTGCCCGTTCTGGGTGAAGGCAACGCTGAGGTCCTTGACGGACAGGAGGGGCGTCTCGGTCATGCGTCAGGCACCTGGGTCTGGAGAAGGGCGTAAGTTGCCTCATCGAGGCCGATCTTCTGGATGGGGGTCGGCGGATTGATCCGCTGGTCAAGAGAAACGAAATGCGTCGCGCCGGAGTCAATGGCAGCCGCTAGATGCAGACGATCTGGAAGCCGAACCTTTGCCGACTGCGTCGCACTTAGGTCTGCCGAGATGAACATGTGCTCTCTGGAAACAGGGCACAGGGCAATCGCGCGCTGATTGATCAGCACCTCTTCATAAATTCCCCGCAGGAGGCTTCTTTCAGACCCGGATAGCTCTTTGGCACGAAACGACAGGACCTCGGCAATGGTCAGTTCGCTCGTCATTGCCCGGACGGTGCCATTCACAGCACTTCGGAGGACGGCGCGCGCGCATTGCGCGAGGCTGTCGTGCTCAGTCCCCTCAATAGCGCTGATGAACACCATGGTGTCGAGGTAAAGCAGATGCATCAACCTCCCCACGCGTCCCTGTCATGGTCCAGCAAATTTGCAAGATCCGCGGATGACCTCCGCAAGCGGTCAGGCGTGCGCTTGAACACTTCGTCCAGGCGTGAGGCCTCATCCGTTGCAACCGCAGGACTGTCCGTCTCGACTGTCACCTGAACCTTCACCCCGGCAGGCAATCCTGCCCTGAGATCCTCCGGCAATTTCTCGACCGGATATCCCGATTTGACGATCCTGTTCATCGGTCAGTCTCCTTCCAGCCCGTCCCACCCTATCACACAAAGCTCTTGCGCGGATCGAAGGCGTCGCGGACGGCTTCGCCGATGAAGATCAGCAGGCTCAGCATGGTCGAGACAACGATGAAGCCGGTGATCGCGATCCACGGCGCCTGGAGGTTGTTCTTGCCCTGGGCCAGCAGTTCACCCAGTGAGGCGGAGCCCGGCGGCAGGCCGAAGCCGAGGAAGTCCAGCGCCGTGAGCGTCGAGATCGAGCCGTTGAGGATGAACGGCATGAAGGTCAGCGTCGCCACCATGGCATTCGGCAACAGGTGCCGCCACATGATGACACCGTTCGACACGCCCAGCGCCCGCGCGGCGGCGATGTATTCGAAGTTTCGCCCGCGCAGGAACTCGGCCCGCACCACGCCGACCAGCGCCACCCAGGAAAAGGCGAGCAGGATCCAGAACAAGGTCCAGAACCCTGGCACCAGAACCGAGGAAATGATCAGGATCAGGTAGAGCGTCGGGATCGCAGACCAGATCTCGATGAAGCGCTGGAAGCCGAGATCAATCCAGCCGCCGTAGAACCCTTGAACCGCGCCGGCGGCAATGCCGATGGCGGAGGAGGCAAGCGTCAGGGCCAGCCCGAACAGCACCGAAATGCGGAAGCCGTAGACCAGTCGGGCGACAATGTCGCGGCCCTGGTCATCGGTCCCCAGCCAGTTCCAGTTGCCGATGGTGCAATTGGGATCGGCCACGCCGAGCGGATAGCGTGAACAGCGTTTTTCCTTGTCCATCATCCACGACGGCGGTGCGGGTGCAGGCACCGGGATGTCCTTGTTGACCGAGCGGTAGGAATAGCGCACCGGAGGCCAGAGCATCCAGCCGTTGGCATTGATTTCATCCTGGATATAGGGATCGCGGTAGTCGGTCACCGCCAGGAAACCACCGAACCTTTCCTCCGGATAGTCAACGAACACCGGGGCAAGCAATTCGCCCTTGTAGGACACCAGGATCGGCCGGTCGTTGGTGAAAAACTCTGCCCCCATTGCCAGGCCGAACAGCACCAGAAAGATCCAGAGCGACCAGAATCCGCGCCGGTTGGCGGCGAAATTGGCGATGCGGCGCCGGTTGAGCGGCGACAGTCCGCGCCGGCGCGGCGGCGGAACCACCTCGGCCGGCAGCGGATTGATCGTTTCGAAGCCTGCCTTGTCGAGATCACGGGAAGTCATCGTCAGACCTCCCGGCTTTCGAAGTCGATGCGCGGATCGATCCATGTATACATCAGATCCGAAAGTAGGTTCACCAGCAGCCCCATGAGCGAGAAGATGTAGAGCGTGGCAAAAACCACAGCATAATCGCGGTTGATCACGGACTCAAAGCCGAGCAGGCCAAGCCCATCCAGCGAGAAGATCGTCTCGATCAGCAGCGCCCCGGCGAAGAACGCGGAGATAAAGGCGCCCGGGAAGCCCGCAACCACGATCAGCATGGCGTTGCGGAACACATGGCCATAGAGCACTTGGCTTTCGCTCAAGCCCTTGGCCCGAGCAGTCACCACATACTGCTTGCGGATTTCTTCCAGGAACGAGTTCTTCGTCAACAGCGTCGTGGTGGCAAAGGCTGACAGCGCCATCGCCACCAGCGGCAGGGTCATATGCCAGAAATAGTCGAGGATCTTTTCCGGCCAGGACAGTTGCGCCCAGTTGTCGGAGGTGAGACCGCGCAGCGGGAACCAGTCCAGGAACGATCCGCCCGCAAAGAACACGATCAACATCACGGCAAAGAGAAAGCTTGGAATGGCATAGGCGACGATGATGATCCCTGACGTCCACACGTCAAAAGGCGTTCCCTCCTTCACCGCCTTGCGAATGCCGAGCGGGATCGAGATCGAATAGGAAATCAGCGTCATCCAGAGCCCGAGCGAAATCGAAACCGGCATCTTTTCGAGGATGAGGTCGATGATGCGGATGTCGCGGAAGTAACTGTCACCGAAATCGAAGCGGGCATAATTCCAGAGCATCGCAAGAAACCGCTCGAGCGGAGGCTTGTCGAATCCGAACTGCGCCTCCAGTTCCTTGATGAATTCCGGATCCAGCCCCTGGGCGCCGCGATACTTGGTCGAGAGGCTGTCGCCCGCCGTCGGCTGGCTTTGGGTGCCGCCACCGAAATCATTGCCGCCGCCGCTGATCCGCGAGGTTGCGGAGACGTCATTGCCCTGCAGTTGCGCAATGACGCGCTCGACAGGGCCACCCGGCGCAAACTGGATAATGATGAAGTTGATGGCCATGATCCCGACCAGGGTCGGGATCATCAGCAGCAGGCGTCGGAGGATGTAAGCGCCCATCGTTTCGGTATTTTCCTTCTCGCGCGCGGCATCACCAGCTTCCAATGGAAGCGATCAGCCCGCGATGCCGATCTTCGCGGCCTTGTCCTTGTCAAACCACCAGGTGGTTTCAACCGGAAAATCGTAGAATGGCGGTTCATCCGGATAACCGAAGACATCCCAGATGGCTACCGAGTGATAGGGCTTGTTCCACTGGGGCACCCAGTAGTGGCCCGAGCGCAAAACCCGGTCCAGCGCCCGGGCGGCTGTCACCATCTCCTTGCGTGTACCGGCTGCAAGCGCCTTTTCAAGCAAGGCATCGACCACCGGATCCTTGATTCCGGCGAGGTTGTAGCTGCCCGGCCTGTCAGCAGCCTTGCTGCCCCACATGTCGCGGGTGCTGTCGCTGAGCGTTGCCGACAGGGAATAACGCCGGCCTGTAACTTCGAAGTCGTAGTCATTCTCGCGCGTCTGATATTGCGCCGGATCGACGACGCGGAAGGTTGCTGCAATGCCAAGCCGTTTCAGATTGGCGATATAGGGCTGCACCACGCGGTCAAACGCGGAGGAGGAGTCCAGGAACTCGATGGTGAAGGGCTTACCATCGAGCCCCAGCAGAATCCCGTCCTTGCGTGTCAGGCCAGCTTCGGCGAGCAGCTCGGAGGCCTGCCGAAGCAGGTTGCGGTCATTACCCGACCCGTCCGAGGCAGGTGCCAGGATCGGTTCGCCAAAGACCTCCACCGGCAACCGGTCCCGGTAGGGTTCCAGCAGCGCCAGTTCGTCCGCATCCGGCAGCCCGGTTGCCATCATGTCGGAGTTCTGGAAGAACGATTGGGTACGGCTATACATGCCGTAGAACAGGTTCTGGTTCGACCACTCGAAATCAAACGCAAAGGCCAGGGCGCGGCGCACCCGTGCATCGGCGAACTTCGGCAAGCGTGTGTTGAAGAACCAGCCCTGTGCCCCACTTGGCCGATTGTCAGGAAACTCCGCCTTCAAGACCTTGCCTTCGGTGACAGCGGGGAAGGTGTATTCCGTACTCCAGGTCTTGGACGAGAACTCCTCCTGATAGGTCAGCAATCCTTTCTTGAAGGCTTCAAAGGTCACCTGCCGTTCGCGGAAAAACTCAACGCGAATGATGTCGAAGTTGTTCTGACCGACTGCTACCGGCAGGTCCTTGGCCCACCAATCGGCAACCCTGTGGAACTCGACAAATCGGCCCACCTCATGCGCGCCCACCTTGTAGGGGCCAGAGGACAGTGGCGGCGTCAACGTCGACTGGGTGAAGTCGTAGGCGCTGTAGTAGCGCTTGGAAAAGATCGGCAGAGTGGCGACGATCAGCGGCAGCTGCCGCGTCTGCTTGCCCGAGAAAACAACCTCGACCCGCGCGTCATCGAGCGCCTTGGCCTCGGTGAACTCCTGGATCGACTGGCTGATCTGCGGATGACCGGACGCCTTCAGCAGGTTTAAGGAAAACGCGACATCTTCGGCCGTCAGCTTCGAACCATCATGGAACCTCGCCTCCGGGCGCAGATGGAAGATGTAGCTGTTGCCGTCGGCAGAAATCTCGACGCCGGAGGCGACAAGACCGTAGATGGCATCCGGCTCGTCCAGCGCCCGAACCATCAGCGTATCGAAGCAGCGTTCCATGCGCGGCGGGGCATCGCCCTTCAGTACGAAAGTGTTGAAGGTATTGAAGGTTTGAGGGTTCTGATTGAACACCCAGCTTGGCGCGGAAAAGGCGATCCTCCCGCCCTTCGGCGCATCCTTGCGCACATAGTCGAAGGCCTCGAAGCCGGGGCCATACTTCAACTCTCCAAATACCGACAGGCCTTGCTTCAACGCCGGCTGCGCCCCGGCAAAGCCGCCAAATGGCAGCGTCAAGCTTGCGGCCGCGGCGGCAGACAGCTGAAGTACAGAGCGGCGCGAGACGCCGGTCACATCTGTCATTTGATCGCTCCCGTCTTGGCCGCCAGCGCTTCGTCGTACCACCAGATGGTGGGGAAAGCGTAAGTGAACTCAGGCATTGTCTTGGGATGACCGAAACGGTTCCAGCGCACCGTGCGGTCCATGTCCGAATAGAACTGCGGCACCACGTAGTGGTTCCAGAGTAGCACCCGGTCGAGCGCCTTGGTTGCCGCCAGCAGTTCCTCGCGATCCTTGGCAAAGACAACGCGGTCAATCAGCTTGTCGATTGCCGGGTTCTTGATGCCGGCATAATTGCGCGACTGCTCGCGGTCAGCAGCTTCCGAACCCCAAAAATCGCGCTGCTCGTTGCCCGGCGACAATGATTGGCCCCAGACCAGCGTCGCCATGTCAAAGTCACGCGTGTTGATCCGGTTGATATATTGCGGCTGGTCGACAATGCGCAGGATCGTCCTGATGCCTATGCTTTCCAGATTCTTGGAATAGGGCAGCAGGTTCCGTTCGGCGCTCTTGTCAAAATAGAGCATCTCGATGGTGAATTGCTCACCAGACTTGGGGTCGATCAGACGCCCTCCGTCCAGCTTGTAGCCGGCGGCTGTCAGCAGTTTCACCGCTTCCCTCAGGTTGGTCCGCACATTCTGCGGGTTGCCGCCAACAGGGTTCTTGTACTCTGTCGTGAAGACCTCATCCGGGATTTCACCTCGAAGACTTTCCAGAATTTCCAGCTCCAAACCCTCAGGCAGTCCGGTTGCACCAAGGTCTGTACCGGCGAAATAGGAACCGATCCGCTTCAACAGGTTTGCAGATACGATCTCGTTCGTGGTCTCGAAATCATAGGCGTAGTTAAGCGCCTGCCGGACGCGTGGATCCTGGAACTTCTCCCGGCGCAGGTTCGGGACATAGGCCTGCATCCGACCGGAGCCCTTGTCGACGAACTCCTCCTTCACGACGCGTCCATCCCGCACTGCCGGGAAATCATAGGCTTTTGACCACTGACTGGCGCTCCGCTCCTCACGAAAGTCGTACTGGTCGCCCTTGAAAGCCTCCAGTTCCACGGCCTGATCCAGGAACACCGCATAGCGAACTTCATCAAAATTGTTGGTGCCGACCCGGATCGGCAGGGTTTCACCCCAGTAGTCCTTCACCCGCTCGTAGACAATGTCGCGATTGGCCACGAAGGACTTGATCTTGTAGGGCCCGGACCCCAGCGGCGGCTCCAGCGTGCCGCGCCCGATGTCGCGCTTTTCGCCCTTGGCATCCACGCCTTCCCACCAGTGCTGCGGCAGCACCAGCACCTGGCTGACGATATGCGGCAGCTCCCGGTTGCCCTTGGTGTCGAACTCGAAGCGGACGATGCCGCCGGGCAGTTCCTCCGCCTTGACGACGTTCTTGTAATAGAATTTCTGCGGCGGGCTGAGTTCGATGGCCTTCTGGAACGACCAGACCACATCGGCTGCGGTGATCGGCTTGCCATCGTGCCAGCGCGCCTTCGGATTGATCCGGTACTCAACCCAGGAGTAATCATCCGGATAACGCATGGCGTCGGCGATGACGCCATAGGAGGCGCTGATGTCGACCTCGTCGAGCGCCGTTTCCATCAGGCTGTCATACATCAGACCTAGCCCGCGCGCGGAATTGCCCTTCGGCAGGATCGGGTTGAACGTATCGAAGCCGCCAGTGTCGGACAGGCGGACGATGCCGCCCTTTGGCGCATCCGGGTTCACATAATCGAAGTGTTTCGCATCAGGTCCATACTTCGGCGTACCTGCGAGAGCGGTCGCGTGATGCCAGGCGGGCTCGGCGGTTTGGGCCCGCACAAGCCCAGGCAGGGCAACAACGGGCAGGGCAAGGAAAAGACTGGCGGCAAGGGCAAGAAAGACGGGTCTGGGGGCCTTCGGGCCTGCGGTCATTATCTGTCTCCCGATGCAAGAGCGGAGCCGACGAACGACTCTGTTCACCTGAAACAGAGTGTAAGTGTCAGCTGGCCGCTCCGTCACCGGAGAAATGTCAAGATAACAGAAATTTAAGATCCGCTGGCTGCCCGAACGCCCGGAAACAGGGCGTTGAAGCGCTCCTTCTTCTGCGCATACATGCGGGTATCGGCAAGTTCCAGCAACTCGAGGATCGTCTTGGCATCTTCCGGATAGGATGCGATGCCGACACTGGCTCGGACGGTAACCGTTATAGTCCCGAGGTGCATTGGCTCACTGACGGTTGCGGCCAGGCGCCGGCTGAACAAGGTCACATCGGCCTGCGACATGATACCCGGTGTCAGCACCACGAATTCGTCTCCGCCAATCCGCGCCACTGTATCGGCGCGCCGTGTCATGGCCCTCAGTCTTTGGCCAATTTCGACCAGCATCTGGTCCCCGATAGCGTGGCCATGCTGGTCATTGATCGGCTTGAATGCATTGAGATCGACGAAGAACACCTGAAAGCCGAGACCTGACCGGTCGCTCAGGCTCGCCAGTTGTTCCATCCGGTCTTCCAGAAGGCGGCGGTTGGGCAAGCCCGTCAGCGGGTCATGATGCGCAAGCTGGCGCGCACGCACCATTTCGAACACCACCAGAAATCCCATGCCGGCAACAATGAAGGTTGCACCATAGCCGGCGATCAGGGCCAACCACAGCTCCTTCGACATCTGCATCCAGCCGCCTTGCGGAAAAGCAGCCAACTGCCATCTGGTCGCACCGGGAAGCTCGACATCCAGCCGTGCTGCATCAGCATCGAACACAGCAAGATCGCCCAGAATGACGGAAGCATCCCGCTCACCGCTGGCTGGAACCTGCAGTGCAATGTCATAGCCCAGCATCACCGGCTTCAGGTCTGCTGCAGCCAGCATTGCCTCCTCATCGAAGACGACGGAGCCGACGCCCCAATAGGCTCTGGCGCTCTCTCCTGCGCCGGCAAAGGCCGGTACGAATATCGGTATCCGGGCAATGATCGCGCGACCGCCCTGGACAAGGTCCACCGGCCCGACCAGCACGACGGAGCGGGATTCCATTGCCTTGCGGATGCCTGGCCATTGCTCTCGATTGTTTGCGTAGTTAAGGCCAATCGCCTTTTCATTGCCCTGCAGTGGATGCACGAAGCGCAGTACATTGTCGGGGGCCAGCGCAACCGAACGAATGCCCTTGTCCAACGCCATCATTTCCGCGCTGTAGCGGCGGAACTGCAAGTCACCGAGACGTGGATTGATGACGACATAATTCATCAGGCCTGTGCCCAGGGACACCGAGCGGCCTATGGCGCCCAAGAGCCGCGCCCTTGCCTCGGACAACACCGAGACAGCAGCTGCCTTGTGCCGGTCGACATTTGCATCCCGGATAAGGCCGCCGACATAGGTCGTCATCGCCAGCCCGACACCTAGAACGACGATCGCCGTGACCAGAGCCTGCCAGAATCCATTGCGTCGCTTGAGCAGGTTGAGCGTGCGAAGCACTGCGATCCCTTCCCTGTGCTGACCTCCATTGGCCCGCACCCAAACCTGACCATAGGACAGCTTCGTAAAAAGAGGATTGTTGCGGTCGTTCAAACAACGAAAAACCGCGCCCCGAGAGGCGCGGTTCAGTGAAACCGATTTCGCCAGGTCGTTATTACTGCAGCGGAACCGGGCTGTCAGACATGCTGTTCATGTAAACAATCATGTCAGCGCGTTCTTCGCTCTTCTTAAGTCCGGCGAAACCCATCGAGGTGCCTGGAACATGCGCCTTCGGGTTCTGCAGGAAAGCGTAGAGCTGTTCAAGCGTCCACGCCGGATTGCTTTCGCCAAAAGCGACCATCGCCGCAGAATAGGAGAACCCTTCGTGCGAAGCCGGCTTGCGGTCAACGATGCCCCAAAGATTCGGACCAACCTTGTTGGCACCACCCTTGTCGAAGGAATGGCAGGCCGCGCACTTCTTGGCAGCTTTCTCGCCACCGGCAACGGTGGCTGCAACAAGACGCTCAGACAGCGGAACGGTTTCCGGCACAGCCTCAACCGTCGATGCATCGCTCTCGGCGCTTTCCACCACGATCTCGTATCCCGGCTGGTTCGGTATGGTCGGCGTGAAGATGACGTCAGAGACGATCCCCACACCCATCGTCAGCAGCAGCACCATCAAAACCGCACCCGCGGCCTTGTTCAGCTCAAAGGAATCCATTCGGTAAGGCTCCAGATTAACGCGCCCATGGCCCGCACCCTCTCCGGAGCGAGCCACAATCTGCCTTCATCAAATTTGGCTGGAACCTACAAATTTTTTGACGCCGCTGTCCATAGGTATAAAAGTCGCGGCACACTGAATTCGTTATCAGGCGACGCTTTTTCGCCCTGATGCCGTCCAGAGCGCCCCGGAGCCGGTCGTGACATCCGCACTTGTAGTTATTCCCTCCCGAATGGCGGCAACCCGTTTGCCCCAGAAACCACTTGCTGACATTGCCGGCAAACCGATGATTGTCCGCGTTCTGGAGCAGGCGCTGGCCGCCGACATAGGCCCGGTGGTTGTGGCCTGTGATGATCAGCGCATCCTCGAGGCTGTCAGCGATCATGGCGGCCAGGCCGTCCTGACCCGGACAGATCATGAGTCCGGCTCGGACCGGATCCACGAAGCGGCATCCCTGATGGACCCTGACCGCCGGCACGACGTGATTCTCAATCTGCAGGGTGATGTCCCCCTGATCGAGCCGGCAGCCATCCGCGCCGCCTTCGCGCCGCTTGCAGATCCCGAGGTGCAGATCGGCACCATCATGACGGAAATCCGCACCGAGGAAGACCGGCAGGATCCCAGCTTCGTCAAGGCGGTCGTCACGGCCATTGCCGGGGCGCGCTATCGGGCGCTGTATTTCACCCGCGCCACGGCCCCCACCGGTCCTGGCCCGCTGTTCCAGCACATTGGCGTCTACGCCTATCGCCGCAGCGCGCTCGACCGGTTTGTCTCCCTGCCGCCGTCGCCGCTTGAGCAGCGCGAAAAGCTGGAGCAGCTGCGCGCTCTGGAAGCCGGCATGCGGATCGACGTCAGCCTGGTCGACAGCGCGCCGATGGATGTCAATACGCCGCAGGACCTCGAACGCGCCCGCAAGGCCCTTGCGGGGCTTTGACAAGGCCGTAACCTTCACATGTCATCACTCCCCGACCGAGATGAAAGAAAGCTTCCACGCTGATGTCTGACCGCAAGAAGATCGTGTTCCAGGGCGAAACCGGTGCGAATTCGCACATGGCCTGCCGCAGTGTCTATCCGGATTACGTGGCCGTGCCCTGCGCGACCTTCGAGGACTGCTTTGCCGCCATGGAATCGGGCGAAGCCGATTTCGGCATGATCCCGGTCGAGAACTCGATTGCCGGCCGCGTCGCCGACATCCACCACCTGCTACCGCGCTCGAACCTGCACATCATCGGCGAATATTTCATGCCGATCCGCTTCCAGCTGATGGCCCCGAAGGGGGCGCGGATCGAGACCCTGAAAAGCGTCCAGAGCCACGTCATGGCGCTTGGCCAGTGCCGCAACATCATCCGTGACCTCGGCCTCAAGGCCATCGTCGGCGCGGACACGGCCGGCTCCGCCCGTCAGATCGCGGAGCTGGGCGATCTCACCGCCGCAGCCCTTGCGCCGGAGATGGCTGCCGAGGTCTATGGCCTTGATATCCTGAAGCGCAATGTCGAGGACGCGGAACACAACACCACCCGCTTCCTGATCCTGTCGCGCGAGCCGGCGCGGGCGGCCTACAGCGGCCAGCCGATCATCACCACCTTCATCTTCCGCGTGCGCAACGTTCCGGCAGCGCTCTACAAGGCTCTTGGCGGCTTTGCCACCAACAGCGTCAACATGACCAAGCTGGAATCCTACCAGCTCGAAGGCCAGTTCTTCGCCTCCATGTTCTATGCCGACATCGAAGGCCACCCGGACGACAAGAACGTCGCGCTGGCGCTGGAAGAACTCGCCTTCTTCTGCGCCGAGCTGAAGATCCTCGGCGTCTACCGGGCCAATCCGTTCCGCGAAAAGATCCGCGAGCCGGAAGCCAACCGCGCCCTGCGCCCGAACTCCGCACAGTAAGTTTCCCGCCAGACACCACAAGGCAGGCCAAATGACGAATGTGACCTACGATGCCCTGTGCATCGGCAATGCCATCTGCGATGTGTTCGCGCATGTCGAGGACGATTTCCTCGTCGCCGAGAACCTCGTGAAGGCTTCCATGCGCCTCATCGACACCGGCGAGGCGCTGCGTCTCTACGACAAGATGGGCCAGACCGTGCGCATCTCCGGCGGCAGCGCCGGCAACACGGCCGCAGGCATTGCCTCGCTCGGTGGCAAGCCGGCCTATCTCGGCAAGGTCGCCCGGGACGAACTGGGCGACAGCTATGCCCATGACATGAAGGGCACCGGCGTCTATTTCAACACCGATCCGCTGGTGGGCGGTGCCCCGACCGCGCGCTCCATGATCCTGATCACGCCGGATGGCGAGCGGACCATGAACACCTATCTCGGCGCCTGCGTCGAGCTGAGCCCGAAGGACGTCGACCCGGCTGTCGTGGCCGCGTCTGCGGTCACCTACATGGAAGGCTACCTGTGGGATCCCCCGGCCGCCAAGCTGGCGTTCCTGGAGGCGGCCAAGATCGCGCATGAGAACGGCCGCAAGGTCGGCCTGACCCTGTCCGACGCCTTCTGCGTTGACCGCTACCGCGACGAGTTCCAGGGCCTTCTGCGCGATGGCGTCGTCGACCTGATGTTCGCCAACGAGCACGAGCTGAAGTCGCTCTACCAGACGGCTGATCTCGACACGGCCATTGCCGCCGCCCGCGAGACCTGCAAGCTGACGGCGCTGACCCTTGGCAGCAACGGCGCGATGGCCATCACCCGCGAGGAAACCGTGCATGCCCCGGCGCTGAAGGTCTCCGAAGTGGTCGACCTGACCGGAGCCGGCGACCTGTTCGCCTCCGGCTTCCTGTTCGGCCTCGCCCGCGATTTCGACCTGAAGACCTCGACCGAACTCGGCTGCCTCTGCGCCTCCACCGTCATCACCCATGTCGGCGCCCGCCCGGAGCGTCCATTGAAGGCCGTTGCAGCGCAGTCCGGCTTCCCGGTCTGAGATACACGGCCACGCAACACTGACCAGAAGGCGCCCACCGGGCGCCTTCTTCATATGCCCCACGTGTTGATGTCACCCCGGGCGCAGCGAAGCGGAGACCCGGGGCCTACTCATTCGCAGAGCGACAGTTTCGGCGCACCTGTCGTGCCGCACCCCTATTGCCCCCCGTTCCTTGCCTCAACCGGACTGCTCTGGAAACGAGTGGGCCCCGGCTCTCGCGTTGCTCGGCCGGGGTGACAACCGAGAGCCACGTTGACGCACAGAACGGCACCGAGACGTCCGCAACCAACAAAAAAGGCGCCCACCGGGCGCCTCTTTATCCGAAGTTCTGAAGCCAGCTCAGTCGGCCAGATCTTCGACGCTGACGACATTGCCGTCTTCATCAAGACGATAGACAAGCGGTGCACCGGTGGCCAGTTCCCGGGCAACGATCTCGTCCGGTGTCAGCTTCTCCAGATCCATGATCAGCGAGCGCAGCGAATTGCCGTGGGCCGCGACGATGATGCGCTTGCCTTCCAGAACGCGGGGCAGGATCTCGGCACGGTAATAAGGCAGCACGCGCTCAGCGGTCATTTTCAGGCTTTCACCGCCCGGAGGAGGAATGTCGAAGGACCGGCGCCAGATATGCACCTGCTCGTCGCCGAACTTCGCGCGGGCCTCATCCTTGTCCATGCCGGTGATGTCACCGTAGTCACGCTCGTTGAGGGCCTGGTCCCGTACCGTCTCCAGGTCCTCCTGACCAAGTTCGGCAAGCATCAGCGCCAGTGTGTGCTGGGCACGGGTCAGGACCGAGGTATAGGCCATGTCGAACTGCAGCTTCATATCCCGCAGCTTGACGCCGGCCGCTTTGGCCTCGCTGACGCCAAGCTCGGTCAGGTCGGGATCCTTCCAGCCGGTGAACAGGTTCTTCAGGTTCCATTCGCTCTGGCCATGACGGACGAGCACCAAGAGACGTTCCATATGCCGTTCTCCTCGCAAGGCTTTGGCAGGTTTCAGTCGTTCAGGCCGAGCACGTCGGCCATGGAGTAAAGTCCGGGCTTCTTGTCGCGGGCCCAAAGGGCTGCCTTGACGGCGCCGCGCGCGAATATCTGGCGGTCCTCCGCCTTGTGGCTCAGTTCCACCCGCTCGCCCTCGCCAGCCAGGATCACCGTGTGATCGCCAATGACCGAACCGCCGCGCAATGTGGCAAAACCAATGTCACCGACGGGGCGAGGCCCTGTATGGCCATCACGGACGCGCACGGAATGGTCGGTGAGGTTCAGTCCCCGGCCAGCGGCTGCGGCCTCACCCAGAAGCAAGGCAGTGCCCGATGGCGCATCCACCTTGTGCCGGTGGTGCATCTCGACAATCTCGAGATCAAAGTCGGGACCAAGGGCAGCGGCTGCCTTCCTGACCATCGCGGCCAGCAGGTTCACGCCGAGGCTCATGTTCCCGGACTTGACCAGGCGCGCATGACGTGCGGCGGCCTTCAGGGGCGGCAACTCGCTGTCCACCCAGCCGGTGGTGCCGATGACATGCACGATGCGCGCCTGGGCGGCGAGTTCGGCAAACATCAAGCTTGCCTTGGGCGCCGTGAAGTCGAGAACCCCCTCGGACGCGGCAAAGGCCGTCAGCGGATCGTCAGTGACCGGAATGCCGAGGTGACCGACGCCTGCAAGTTCGCCAGCGTCTTTGCCGAGAGCGGATGCTCCTTCGCGCTCGATGGCGGCGCTCAAGGTCACGCCCTCCATTGCCGAAATGGCGCGCACGAGAGCCTGGCCCATGCGACCGGCAGCTCCGACCACGACAAGACGCATCTCACTCATGGGATACCCCGCTGTTGAATCATCGCCGGATATAACAGGCAGCACGGCACGGCGAAAGGTCAACTAGGCTCCTGATCGTCAGCTCGACCATAAAGAAAAGGCCGGGGCGCATGCCCCGGCCTGATCTCGTTCGTCGCAGACGGGAGAGGATCAGTCCTCTTCCTTCTCACGCTCGAGTTCCTTACCGGTCTCCTGATCGACGACCTTCATCGACAGGCGAACCTTGCCGCGCTCATCAAAGCCCATCAGCTTGACCCAGACCTTCTCGCCTTCCTTCACGACGTCGGTGACCTTGGCCACCTTCTTCGGAGCAAGTTGCGAGATGTGGACGAGGCCGTCCTTGGCACCGAAGAAGTTCACGAAAGCGCCGAATTCGACGCACTTAACAACCGTGCCTTCGTAGATCATGCCGATTTCCGGCTCGGCAGCGATGGAGTTGATCCAGTTGATCGCAGCCTTGATCGCCTTGCCGTCGGAGGAGGCAACCTTGACGGTGCCATCGTCCTCGAT
Source organism: Pannonibacter carbonis (assembly GCF_003012935.1). GTDB lineage: Bacteria > Pseudomonadota > Alphaproteobacteria > Rhizobiales > Stappiaceae > Pannonibacter > Pannonibacter carbonis. The sequence goes on from NZ_PUDR01000004.1 coordinate 353,083, forward strand.
GTTGATCTTGGCGCCGGTCTTTTCCACGATCTCGCGGATGACCTTGCCGCCCGAACCGATCACTTCACGGATCTTGTCGACCGGGATCTTCAGCACTTCGATGCGAGGTGCATGTTCGCCGAGTTCCGAACGGGCTTCAGTGATCGCGTTGGCCATCTCGCCAAGGATGTGGATGCGGCCGGCGCGGGCCTGGGCCAGCGCAACCTGCATGATCTCCTCGGTGATGCCATCAATCTTGATGTCCATCTGCAGCGCGGTGATGCCGTCAGCGGTGCCGGCAACCTTGAAGTCCATGTCGCCGAGGTGATCTTCGTCACCCAGGATGTCGGACAAGACGGCGAACTTGTCGCCTTCCTTGATCAGGCCCATGGCGATGCCGGCCACCGGCGACTTCAGCGGAACGCCTGCATCCATGAGGGCGAGCGAGGTGCCGCAGACGGTTGCCATCGAGGACGAGCCGTTGGACTCGGTGATCTCGGAGACGACGCGCAGGGTGTAGGGGAACTCGTGCTTGGCCGGCAGCATCGGGTTGATGGCGCGCCATGCGAGCTTGCCATGACCGATTTCACGACGGCCGGGCGACCCCATGCGACCGGTTTCACCGACCGAGTAGGGCGGGAAGTTGTAGTGCAGCATGAAGTGCGACTTGTAGGTACCTTCGAGCGCATCCACGAACTGCTCGTCTTCACCGGTGCCGAGGGTGGCAACGACGAGACCCTGGGTTTCACCGCGGGTGAACAGCGCCGAACCATGGGCGCGCGGCAGGATGCCGACTTCCGACACGATCTGGCGGACGGTGGACAGGTCACGGCCGTCGATACGGGTGCCGGTCTCGATGATGGCACCGCGAACGATCTCGGCTTCCACCTTCTTGAACAGCTCGCCGACAACGGTGCCAGCCGGAACGGTGTCACCGCCGTTGGTGATCACGGCGTCGATGACCTTGGCCTTGGCCGCATCAACGGCCTTCTTGCGCTCGGTCTTGGCGATGATCTTGTAGGCAGCCGACAGGTCTTCGGCGGCGATTTCCTTGATGCGGGCAAAAAGCGCGCTGTGATCCGGCAGCGACAGCTGGCGCGGTTCCTTGGCTGCGGTCTCGGCCAGCTTGATGATCGCGTCGATCACCGGCTGGAAGCCACGGTGACCGAACATCACGGCACCAAGCATCACATCTTCGCCCAGTTCCTGAGCCTCGGACTCGACCATCAGAACCGCGTCGGCGGTGCCGGCGACGATGAGGTCCAGCTTGGATTCGGCCATGTCGTCAACCAGCGGGTTGAGGACGTATTCGCCATTGATGTAGCCGACGCGGGCGCCGCCGACCGGGCCCATGAACGGAACGCCGGACAGGGTCAGTGCCGCGGACGAGGCGACCAGCGCCAGGATGTCCGGGGCGTTTTCCATGTCATGCGACAGCACGGTCACGATCACCTGGGTGTCGTTCTTGTAGCCATCGGCAAACAGCGGGCGGATCGGACGATCGATCAGGCGCGAGGTCAGCGTTTCGTGCTCGCTCGGACGGCCTTCGCGCTTGAAGAAGCCACCCGGGATCTTGCCAGCCGCGAAAGCCTTTTCCTGATAGTTGACCGTCAGCGGGAAGAAGTCCTGGCCCGGCTTCGGCTCCTTGGCCGAGACGACAGTGGCCAGAACCTTGGTCTCGCCATAGGTCGCCATGACGGCGCCATCAGCCTGGCGCGCGACCTTGCCGGTTTCCAGAACGAGCGGGCGCCCGGCCCACTCGACTTCCACGCGATGTACGTTGAACATGTAAGTTCCTTGCAAGCTTCGTCCCCGCGCGGCGCCTGGTCTGCCGATCCGAGAACGGATCAGGTCCCGGCACCTGCGCGCGGGTTGTTTCGGTCGGCCCCCTATGGACCGGTTACCGGTGACGAGCCATGGGCAAGACGGCGGGACGCTGCGGATGCCGAGAACCGGACGAAGCGGCAGCACCCTGCGATCCTGCCCCATGACTGTCATGAGACATTCTATAAGCAAACGCGGCGGGCAAATCCACCCACCGCGTTCAGTACCAGGCCGATTAGCGGCGGATGCCCAGGCGCTCGATGAGCGTCTTGTAGCGGCCGGAGTCCTTACGGTTCAGGTAGTCCAGCAGGGAACGACGCAGCGCGACCATCTTCAGCAGACCGCGGCGGGAGTGATTGTCCTTGCCATGGCCCTTGAAGTGTTCGGTCAGGTTGGTGATGCGCTCGGTCAGGATTGCGACCTGCACTTCCGGGGAACCGGTATCGCCTTCCTGTACGGCGTATTCCTTGATCAGCGCAGCCTTGCGCTCAGCAGTGATCGACATCGCATGTGTCCTTTCAAGTTCTGGGTCCGGCAAGGCCGGACCCGTGTCGGATGGCAAGCATCCTGTCTCCTGCTTTTTGAGCCGGTAGAACAGGGAGTGCGCTTGCCAGGGTCAAATCCTGTCGCCGTTCAGCCAGGGCCGGGATGTCGTCCAGCAAAGGTCGGGCGCAGGTATCGGGGCCAATAGGGCCCGATGGCGCGGGAATATGGCGGAGACCAGCCGGAAACACCAGCTATTTCTTGCTTTGGCCGGTGTCACCTTCCCTAAAGGTGAAGAATGCGCGAGGGCTGGAAGCGGCCCTTGTCGATGTTGCCAAGAGCAACCGGAGTTCCGGCGTGGCTTGCGAAGGCAAGGTCACAAGCCAGGGGCGCCGACTTTCCGCGCAGCAGAACGGCCATGCCCTGGCGGATGCGTCCGGCTTCCTCGATGCTGACAGGCACCTCCAGAACATCGGCCAGCGCCTCGCGGACCGGCAACAGGTAGTCCATCAACGGCTCGACGTCTTCGCCTGCGGCTTCAGCTGCGTCTTCCAGTTCCGCAAGCGTCACCATGTCAGCTTCGCCGAAGGGACCGACCAGCAACCGGCGCAGTTCCGTCACGTGGCCACAGGTCCCGAGCCGGTGCCCCAGATCGCGTGCCAGTGCCCGGACATAGGTACCCTTGCCGCACTCCGCCTCGAAGACGCTTCGATCGCTGCCGCGCATCTCGACAAGCGTCAGGCGATGAACATCAATCGGCCGAGCTTCCAGCTCAACCTCGGCGCCTTCGCGGGCAAGATCATAGGCGCGGGCGCCGTCGACCTTGATCGCGGAGAATTTCGGCGGAACCTGCAGGATCGTGCCGGTAAATTCGCCAAGGACCGCCACAATGGCATCGGCATCCGGTCGCACGTCAGAGGTGGCAATCACGGCACCTTCCGTGTCGTCCGTGTCCGTTTCGGATCCCCAGGTGACCTCGAACCGATACACCTTGCGCCCGTTCATGATCATCGGAACGGTCTTGGTTGCCTCGCCGAAAGCAAGCGGCAGGCATCCGGACGCTCGCGGATCGAGGGTGCCGGCATGCCCCACCTTTTCCGGATGCAGGAGACGCTTGATGCGGGTCAGGGCATCATTCGAGGTCAGGCCGTAGGGCTTGTCCAGCACCAGCCACCCATCAATTGGGTTGCGTGGCCGGCGGACCTTCTGGGGACGCGACATTTAGAAATCCTCTACCCCCACCCCGGCGTCATCCCGGCCAAGCGCAACGCGAGCCGGGACCGGTAAGCCAAGGTCGTAATTAATTAATATTTACAACGATATCGCCCTATCACTCCGGTCCCGGATCTGCGCTTGCGCTTGCCCGGGATGACGCGAGGAAGGGCCTTCCAGCAATCTGCAGCATCCGCAGATGCTGGCGCTGCAACAATCAGTCGTCCTGATCGTCCGCCGTGTCTTCGGCATCGAGGTCGCGCTTGACCTCCGGCTGCATCAGCAGCGAGCCGATGCGGTCGTCATCGTCGAAGCGGGTGTCGAGAATGAAGCGCAGGTCCGGCATGTATTTCATCGTCAGCTTGCGCGAGACCTGACCGCGAAAATACTTCGCGCTGCGGTTCAGCGCCTTGACCACCTTGTCGGTGTTCTGGCCGCCGAGCGGCATCACCAGGCATGTTGCAAGCCGCAGGTCCGGGGTCATCCGCACTTCGGGGATGGTCAGGATCACGCCATCCAGGTCCGGATCGGACAGTTGGCCGCGGCTGAAGATTTCCGACATTTCCTTGCGGACCAGTTCGCCTACGCGCAACTGCCGTTGCGAGGGCATGCCGGCGCCCTCTCCCATGCTTTTGGCCATGTTGTCTATCCAGTCAGGCAGCGGCGCCGGGATCGGCCGGGGCGGCTGCGAAATGAAGATGCCGGCGCGGGTCTGCCCCTGCGCCGGCGTCTTGTTCGGTTTGTTGAACCAGGCAGCTCAGAGCGAGCGGGCGATCTGCTCCACACGGAAGCATTCGATCACGTCGCCAACGCGCATGTCCTGGTAGTTTTCGAAGTTCATGCCGCATTCCTGGCCGGACTCGACCGACTTGACTTCGTCCTTGAAGCGCTTGAGCGTTCCAAGCTTGCCCTGATGGACGACGACGTTTTCGCGCAGCAGGCGGACTTCGGCGCCACGTTCGACCACACCCTCGGTCACCAGACAGCCAGCAACCTTGCCGACCTTGGTGATGTCGAAGATTTCGCGGATGGAGGCGTAACCGATGAAGGTCTCGCGACGTTCCGGGGTCAGCATGCCCGACATGGCAGCCTTAACATCATCCACGAGGTCGTAAATGATGTTGTAGTAGCGGATGTCGATGCCCTCGCGCTCGGCCAGTTCACGCGCCTGCTTGTTGGCACGGACGTTGAAGCCGACGATGGAGGCGTTGGAGGCAGCAGCCAGCGTGATATCGGATTCGGTGATGCCACCGACGCCGGCATGCAGGATGCGCGCGCCGACTTCCTCGTTGCCGATCTTGTCGAGCGCATGAGCGATGGCTTCCGCCGAACCCTGCACGTCGGCCTTGACGACCAGCGGGAACTCCTTGCGACCACCGGTCTGCAGGCGGCTCATCATCTGTTCGATCGAACCGCGCGAACCCGATTTCAGCACCGACAACCGGTCACGCTTCTGGCGCAGACGGTAGTCGGCGATCTCGCGGGCGCGGGCCTCGTTCTCGACGACAGCGACCTGGTCACCGGCCTCCGGCGTGCCCTGGAAGCCGAGGACTTCCACCGGCTTGGAGGGGCCTGCCTCCTTCACCTGGTTGCCGTCCTCGTCCAGAAGGGCGCGGACCTTGCCCCATTCGCCACCGGCGACGAGAATGTCACCCACGCGCAGGGTGCCCTTCTGAACCAGTACCGTTGCCACCGGGCCTCGGCCCTTGTCGAGCTGGGCTTCAATGACAAGACCTTCAGCCGTGCGGTCCGGGTTGGCACGCAGTTCGAGAACTTCAGCCTGCAGCAGGACCATCTCGAGCAGCCGGTCAAGGTTATGACCGGTCTTGGCGGAGACTTCGACGTCGATCGTGTCACCGCCCATGGCTTCCACGACGATCTCGTCATGCAAGAGTTCGGTGCGCACGCGCTGCGGGTCAGCGGCCGGCTTGTCGATCTTGTTGATCGCCACGATGATCGGGACGCCGGCAGCCTTGGCGTGGGCCACGGCCTCCTTCGTCTGCGGCTTCACGCCGTCATCGGCAGCAACCACCAGGATGACGATGTCCGTCGCCTTGGCGCCACGGGCACGCATCTGGGTAAAGGCCGCATGGCCCGGGGTATCGATGAAGGTGATCTTCTGACCGTTCTTCTCGACCTGATAGGCGCCGATGTGCTGGGTGATGCCACCGGCTTCGCCCGAGACAACCTTCGAGTTGCGGATCGCGTCCAGAAGCGACGTCTTGCCGTGGTCAACGTGGCCCATGATGGTCACGACCGGCGGACGCGGCAGCAGGCTGCCTTCGATGTCGCTGGTGGTGAACAAGCCTTCTTCAACGTCAGACTCGGAGACCCGCTTGACCGTGTGCCCCAGTTCCGACGCGATCAGCTCCGCCGTGTCCGCGTCGATCACGTCGTTGATCTTCAGCATCTGGCCCTGCTTCATCAGCAGCTTGATGACATCAACGGACCGTTCCGCCATACGGTTGGCGAGTTCCTGGATGGTGATGGCTTCCGGCAGGATGACTTCACGCGAAATCTTCTCGCGCACGGCCTGCATGCCGCCACGCTTTTCCTTTTCGCGGCGACGGCGCAGCGAGGCGAGCGAGCGCGAGCGCTGCTCATCCGAGCCACCGGTTGCGGCGGAAATGGTGAGCTTGGACCGACGGCGATCGTCCGTGCCACGCTTGGCGACCGGAGCAACCGGTGCCTTCGGACGCTTGACGGTACGCAGGGCATTCTTGTTGCCCTCATCATCGTCACTCGCGGCAGCGGGAGCAGCAGGGGCTGCGCCCGGACGCGGACGGTCCGACTGCGGCTGACCATCCGTGCGACGTGCCTGCGGCTGGCCGCCACGCTGGTCATTGCCCGCCGGGCGAGCGGCACCGGCAGGAGCCGCAGCACGCGGTGCCTCAACCGGCTTGGGAGCGACAACCGGGGCGACCGGCTCAGGGTTGGCAAGGCGATACGCGGCCTCTTCAGCCTCACGGATCTTGCGTGCCTCTTCCTCGGCCTTGGCCCGAATTTCCTCTTCGGCCTTGCGCTGTGCGTCTTCGATGGCGCGGCGGGCCGCTTCCTCTTCGGCGCGCTTGCGCTCCTCGACTTCACGAACCTGCGCCATCTTCAGCGCGGCCATGCGGGCTGCGGCTTCTTCCTGGGTCAGGGAGCGAAGGACGGCACCACCGCCGGGACGCTGCTGCTGCCGCTGCGGCTGCCCGGAAGAGCTGCCCTGCTGACGGCGCTGCTGCTGCGGCTGCCCCTGGGGCTGCTGCTGCCTTGGCTGCTGCGGTGCGGCCGGTGCCGGCTCGCGCGGACGTTCGACCGGGGCAGGAGCGGGAGCTGCGGCGGCGGCTTCTGCCTCCGGACGTCCTTCCTGGCCAGGAACCACCACGCGCCGCTTCTTCTTCTCCACGACGACAGCCTTAGACCGGCCATGGGAGAAGCTCTGACGAACAGTGCCCTGTTCGACGCCTCCCCGCTTGATGCCAAGGGTCTTCCGCTCGACGCTAATCGTCTTGTCGCCTGGATTCTTCGTATCGTTCATATTTGCCTTCAGTCCTGCCCTGCTACGCTGTTCGCACCGTCGCTGTCTTTCGCGACGGAACCCGCCCGGAAAGCCTCCAGATCGCGTAGTCGCGCAAGGAAGCCTCCACTCGCCCGGCCTGCGAGCAGCGCAGCATGTATCACATTAGATCGACCCAATGCCAAATCCAATTGAGTCGAATCGAACAAACGGACGACCGGACCGCCGTTTGTGTCTTCAAATCGGCTCGCGAAAAGACCCGCGAGCTTCCGTACTCCGTCTTCGGAAGCATCCGAAGCATGAATGAGGCCGACAACCGGATCCCGCTTCAGCGCCGCATCGACCTTGGCAAAGCCGGTGACGAGTTCACCGGCCTTGCGTGCCAGGGACAGGGCCGAGAGAGCGCTGCGCACCAGCATGGCATCCACCCGTGCCGACAAACCCGGCTCGACCTTGGCCTCGGCCTTGAAGGCCTTCGGGAACACCCGGCGCTTCTCGGCCAGATCCAGCGCTTCCTTGCTGGCCGTGATCCATACGCCACGGCCTGGCAGGTTGCGTCGGAAATCGGGCATCACATTGCCGTCCGGGTCCATCACAAACCGCATCAGTTCCGACACAGGCCTTACCTCTCGGGTAAGTGCGCATTGCCGTTCAAGCGGCTCATTCTTCCTTGGCACTCCGGTCCGGCCTCCTGCTGCCTTGCCCTTGTTCGGTCGTCGATCGCGTCAGCCGATCACTCGGCGACGTCCTCGACTTCCTCTTCGTCGTCTGCTTCCAGCTCTTCCGCCTCGGCCAGTGCGGCAGTGGCAGCGGCAAATTCCTCTTCGCTGATCCAGCCGGCGGCAACGCGCGCTGCCATCACCATGGTCTCAGCCTCGGTCCGCGACAGCTCGAAGCCCGACAGCGTGCCCGGGAAACGTTTCGTTTCGCCGTCCTTGCGCTCGCTCCAGCCAACGAGATCGTCGGTGGCGCAGCCGGCAAGATCCTCGATCGTCTTGATCCCGTCCTTGCCCAGAGCCACCAGCATCGCCGTCGTCAGGCCATCGATCTGGCGCAACTCGTCGGCAACGCCCAGGGCCCGGCGCTCTTCATCGAGCTTGGCTTCCTGCTCGGCCAGATAGTCGCGTGCACGCTCCTGGATTTCCTCGGCGGTCTCGTCGTCAAAGCCTTCAATGGCCGCGATTTCCTCCAGATCGACATAGGCCACTTCCTCGACGGAGGAGAAGCCTTCGGTCGCCAGCAACTGGCCGACCATTTCGTCGACGTTCAGCGAGTCCATGAACAGGGTCGAACGTTCCACGAATTCCTTCTGGCGGCGCTCGCTTTCTTCCTGCTCGGTCATGATGTCGATGGCCCAGCCGGTCAGCTGCGACGCCAGACGCACGTTCTGGCCGCGACGGCCGATGGCGAGCGACAGCTGCTCGTCCGGCACCACGACTTCAATGCGCTCGGCATCTTCGTCGAGCACCACCTTGGCAACTTCCGCCGGCTGCAGTGCGTTCACGATGAAGGTCGCCGCATCCGGGTTCCACGGAATGATGTCGATCTTTTCGCCCTGGAGCTCACCAACCACGGCCTGCACGCGCGAGCCGCGCATGCCGACGCATGCACCGACGGGATCAATGGAACTGTCCTTGGAAATCACGGCGATCTTGGCGCGCGAACCCGGGTCACGGGCAACGGACTTGATCTCGATGACGTTGTCATAGATTTCCGGGACTTCCTGCGCGAAAAGTTTCGCCATGAACTGCGGATGCGTGCGCGACAGGAAAATCTGCGGACCGCGCTGTTCGCGGCGCACGTCATAGACATAGGCGCGGATGCGGTCGCCAGTGCGGAACAGCTCGCGCGGGATGAGTTCGTCGCGGCGCACGATGCCTTCGCCGCGGCCGAGGTCGACGATGACGTTGCCATACTCAGCGCGCTTGACGACACCATTGACGATCTCGCCGATGCGATCCTTGAACTCGTCATACTGACGGTCACGCTCGGCCTCGCGCACCTTCTGCACGATGACCTGTTTGGCAGACTGGGCGGCGATGCGGCCGAAGTCGAGCGGCGGCAACGGCTCGGCGATATAGTCGCCGATCATCGCTTCCGGATTGCGCTGCTTGGCATCGATGAGGGCGATCTCGGTGGAGATGTTCTCGACATTATCGACGACCTGCAACAGGCGCTGCAGCCGGATTTCACCCGTCTTCGGGTTGATCTCGGCGCGCACCTCGGTCTCGGTACCATAACGGGAACGGGCCGCCTTCTGGATGGCGTCTTCCATCGCAGCGATCACGATGCCGCGGTCAATCGTCTTCTCGCGAGCCACCGCATCGGCGATCTGCAGCAGTTCCAGCCGGTTCGCGCTGATTGCCATTCTCGTCTACTCCTCTTGCGCGCCGTTTTCGCTGCGCATCCCATTCAGTCCCGTCTCGCGGATGTGGCCGGTCAGTTGGCCCTGCCGCGCTCTTCTTCGTCCGCCTCGTCGTCTTCGTCCGCGGCGTCATACTCGAATTCGATGTCATCGTCCTCGTCCGGCAGGTCGGACGTGTCGATGCCGCGGGCGGACAGTGCCGCCTTTTCGGCGCGCAGGGCCGCGCGGATCAGGTCATCCGTCAGGATGAGCCGTGCCTCGTCGATGTCGGTCAGCGGCAGCAGCACCGGATTGACCGCGCCTTCCGGCGCATCCAGCAGGCGCAGCACGGCCTGGCCGTTCTCGACACCCGTCAGGATGCCGCGGAACCGCTTGCGGCCGTCGAGCGGCACAGCCATTTCCACCTTGGCCTCATGCCCGGCCCAGCGGACAAAATCGCTCTCGCGCACCAGCGGACGGTCGATCCCCGGCGAGGAGATCTCCAGGTGGTAGGCGCGGTTGATCGGGTCATCGACGTCGAGCGCCGGCGAGACCGCGCGGCTGATTTCCTCGCAGTCGTGCACGCTCATGGTGCCGTCCGGCCGTTCGGCCATAATCTGCAGCGTGCAGCCATTGGCCGCGCTGATCTTGACGCGCACCAGGCGATAGCCGAGGTCGGTAATGACCGGTTCGACAATGGCCGCGACGCGGGCATCCAGACCCTCTTCGGTCACGATGCGGGCTTCATGCAGGCTCACGCCAGTCTCCTGTCGCTTTGGCACCGCGTCTTGCGCGGGCCAGTCCGGGTGTTCCAACTGCCTGGATAAGCCAAAAAGAGCGGGTCCTTCGCGGGGCCCACTCTCAAACTGCTCCGATCGAGCCGCTGGAGAAGATGAATGGCGTTCTTATACGCGCTTCCTTCGGAAACGCAAGGAAAAAGCCGCCGGGCGGCCCGGCAGCCGATTCCAGGTTCCTGCGCCTATCGCCGGCGGAACGTCAGATAACGGGGAACCCGCCCCTCGCGGAATGCTTTCGCCTCGTAGCGCGTGCCGGGCCACGTCGGCCAGGGCAGACGCCAGTCGTCAGCGGTTTCCGCCGTCCAGTCAAAGGCTTCGTGATCGCGGATGTGGCGCAGGGCCCAGTCGACATAGGTGTCGATGTCGCTGGCAAAGCGAAAGTCTGATCCCGGCTTCAACGCCCGCGCATAGCGGTCAAGATTCTGCGGATTGATGAAGCGCCGCTTCCAGTGCCGCTTTTTCGGCCAGGGATCAGGATAGAGCTGATAGGCCCGCGACAGGCTCGCCTCCGGCAGCCAGTCCAGCAGCTTGATCGCGTCATCATCGTAGAGCCGCAAATTGCCCAGCCCGCGGTCGACAACCTCGCTCAGCGCCTTGGCCATGGAGGTCATGAACGGCTCGACACCGATGAAGCCGACGCGCGGGTTCTCGACAGCGCGGTGGATCAGATGCTCGCCGCCGCCGAAGCCGACCTCCAGCCAGACCTCATCCACCGGCGCGTCGAACAGCGCGGTGAGGTCGGCGGGTGCCGGCTGGCCCAGATCCGGGCGCAGGCGTGGCATGTCGCTGTCCATCAGCAGGCGCTGGCGCGGTGTGAGCGGCTTGCCCATGCGCCGGCCATAGAAGGAACCATCGTAGAAGTCGGTCATTGCCGTGTGCTGCATCTCAAACAGCCGCGCCGACCACCTTTCAGCGGCCGGCGCAGGGATGTCATCAGGTCATGAGGGATCAGGCGAGCGCGCTGCGCAGGGCGCTGACGAGATCGATCTTTTCCCAGGTGAAGCCGCCGTCTGCATCCGGCTCGCGGCCGAAGTGGCCGTAGGCGGAGGTGCGCTCATAGATCGGCGCGTTGAGCTTCAGGTGCTCGCGGATGCCGCGCGGGGTGAGGCGCATGACATCACGCAGCGTCTTTTCCAGCTTGGCTTCATCGCAGGTGCCGGTGCCATGCAGGTCGACATAGACCGACAGCGGCTCGGCAACGCCGATGGCGTAGGAGAGCTGGATGGTGCAGCGGTCAGCCAGCTCGGCCGCGACAACGTTCTTGGCGAGGTAGCGAGCTGCATAGGCGGCAGACCGGTCAACCTTGGTCGGGTCCTTGCCGGAGAACGCGCCGCCGCCATGCGGGGCCGCGCCGCCGTAGGTGTCGACGATGATCTTGCGGCCGGTCAAGCCGCAGTCGCCGTCCGGACCGCCAATGACGAAGGCGCCGGTCGGGTTGACGTGCCAGACGGTCGAGGGATCGATCCAGCCGTCCGGAAGTGCGGAACGAATGTAGGGCTCGACAATGGCGCGTACGTCGGATGAGGACAGCGTTGCGTCGAGGTGCTGCGTCGACAGCACGATCGAGGTGACGCCGACCGGCTTGCCGTTGACGTAGCGGACGGTCACCTGGCTCTTGGCGTCGGGCCCGAGCACCGGCTCGCGGCCGGACTTGCGTGCCTCGGCGAGGATGCGCAGCATCTTGTGGGCGTAATAGATAGGCGCCGGCATGAATTCCGGCGTCTCGCGGCAGGCATAACCGAACATGATGCCCTGGTCGCCCGCGCCTTCGTCCTTGTTGCCGGCTGCGTCAACGCCCTGGGCGATATGCGCCGACTGGCCGTGCAGATACACGGAAATGTCGCAATTTTCCCAGTGGAAGCCTTCCTGGGAATAGCCGATGTCCTTCACCGCCAGGCGGGCGAGATGGGCGATGTAGTCCTTGGTGATGGTCGCCGGGCCGCGGGTCTCGCCGGCGATGACGATGCGGTTGGTGGTTGCCAGCGTTTCGCAGGCAACACGCGCTTCCGGCATTTCGCGCAGGTAAGCGTCAACGACGGCATCGGAAATTCGGTCGCAAACCTTGTCCGGGTGCCCTTCGGACACGGACTCGGAGGTAAAGAGATAATCCTGACGGGCCATGGCCTGACGTCCTTCTGGGAAAGTTGGTCCGGAACCAGCGGAGAAGCCGCCGCTCCCGAGCGCCATGAACCAGATTGCAGCGGGCGACGTCAAGCACTGCGCGCGTGGGACCTCACCTGATGGTTACGGTTCTCGCGCAGTGCAGCCGCTGCTCAGGCTTCTTCACCAGCAAGGGCGCGAACAAGATCAACGATCTTGCGACGGACCTTCGGATCCTCGATGCGGACGAAGGCCTTGTTCAGCGACAAGCCTTCCGAGGAAGACAGGAAGTCGACGACATAGGATGTCGGCTGTGATTCGCCAAAGCCCTCGAAGTCGTCCGGGGAGCCGGGCGCGTCCTCGAAGAAGAAGGCGACCGGTACTTTCAGCACGGTCGAGATGTGCTGCAGGCGGGAGGCACCGATGCGGTTGGTGCCCTTTTCATATTTCTGGATCTGCTGGAACGTGATGCCGAGGGCCTCGCCCAGCTTCTCCTGGCTCATGCCGAGCATCATGCGCCGCAACCGGACACGACTGCCGACATGCACATCAATCGGATTGGGTGCTTTCTTGCTGGGCATCGCCGTCGTCTTTCGCTGTTCCCGCGGTTGTCCGCCTTGGTTTCAAAAAGGGCGTTCCGGTCCCCGGCGGCCTGCCCGGCGTTGTCCTGATCGATTCAGCTTTCCCGCCGAATGTCGATCCCGGATCACCTGCCGGTCACACTAGCGCAGTTCCTCAACCGTCATGCCCTCACCGATGCCTGGTCACTGCCACTTGGTGGTGCATCGGTTGTATAACACTATGCTGGCGGACTCGCCGGATCAACATCAATTATGACGCGAGGAGAGGTTGAAACGACCGAAAGTAAACACTCCAGTAAAAAGCAACAGGATTAAAAAGAAGCCAAGGTCGCCAGTTCGGGCAAAAAGTGTCGGCGATATAGCCGCCGGAAGCGGTGTCTCGATTGCCCCCACGACGAAAGGCGCCAGCGTCTCGACTTGTCGTCCATAGGCATCGATGACAGCTGAAATGCCGGTGTTTGCGGATCGAACCAGCGGCAACCCTTGCTCGATCGCCCGGAAGCGAGCCTGGGCAAAATGCTGGTAAGGGCCGGCCGTATCTCCGAACCAGGCATCATTCGTAAGATTTACCAACCACTTGGGGCGATCTGATAGTGAGCCGGGGATCTGCGGAAAAATCACTTCATAGCAGATCAAGGGTAAAAAGGGTGGCAGGTCGCCCGAGGACAGCACAGCATGGGTATAGCCGGCCTGAAACGGGCTCGGCGCGTTCACCAGCGCCCGAAGCCCCAGCTGCTCCAGCACCTCCGCAAAGGGCAAGTACTCGCCAAATGGCACCAGACGGACCTTGTCATAAGCATCCACAATCGTACCGCCGTCTAAAATGCCGTAGATGCTGTTATAGTAATTTACACCATCCGGGTTTCTTTCAGCCCTGATTGCTCCCGTAATCAGAACCGCTCCGGGCTTAAGGAGGTTATCTATTTCCGATATAGCTTCCGGCTCCTGCGTCAGAAGGAACGGAAACGCCGATTCCGGCCAGACATACACACGGCGAGTTGTTGACGTTTCATCACCACCACGTGCAGATGAACTCAACTCCAGATAGCGTCGGAAGATTGCCGCTCGATTTTCTGGGCTCCATTTCTCGTTTTGCGCGATTGAAGGTTGTATAATGCGCAACAAGACACTGTGATCGATTAGTCCAGCTGTGCCATTTAGTCGCATCGCCCCCCAAATGGACATCGCAGCCAGACCCACAACCACCGCACCGAAGCCGACAACTGCGGATCGACGACCGTCGACAAGCAGGGCTGGTGCCGCGGCAAGCGCGAGGATCAAGGCCCCGACACCATACACGCCCACCAAACTGGCGGTCTGTGCCAAAGGCAGCGTCTCAGCGGTCACATATCCGAAAGCGTTCCAGGGAAACCCTGTCAGCACATGCCCTCTGAGCCAATCGGACACTGACAGACAGCCTGCCAGAACAAGGACCCTGGTCCAGTTGTCCGGCCAGATGCGGGTCGCCAGCGCCACGGCCAGCCCATGGAACAGGGCCAGCCCAGCCGGAAGCAGCGTCACCGCCAAGGGCATCATCCAGGCGAAGCGCTCCGCCTCGACAAGGAAGGCGCTGCCGATCCACCAAAGACCTGCGAGGAAGTACCCGAATCCGAACCACCAGCCGATGGCAAAGCCCACCCGCAGGCGCCGTCCTGAAGACAGCGTCCCCGGGGCCCCGGCTGCGCCGTCGATCAGCCAGACCAGCGCCGGCACCGCCAGAAAGAACACGAACAGATGGCCGAAGGGTGGCAGGGCAAGAACGCAGGCGGCACCTGTTGCACAGGCAAGAAGCCAGCGTTTGATGCCATGGGCCAGCAGGAACAGGCCCGGCAAGACAAGAAGACGGGCAACGAGGGTGGACATGGCGAATCTTTCCGGATCGGGCAGTCGGGCTACAGTTGCGGCCCGCGCCGCTTGCGGTCAAGCGTTGCCGGAGAGTTCAGGGATTGCCAGCGCAGCGCCACATCCCGTCCAGCCCCGTCGCAGGGCTAGGTGCCCGGGGAAATGTCTTCGGCCGGCTTGTCGCCGCGTTTTTGACGCCGACGCGGATCGATCGCTGCCTTTTCCGGTCGCCGGCGGCGAATACGCAACCGTTTGATCCGCCGGGGATCCGCATCAAGGATTTCAAACTCGTAGCCAGGAACCTCTTTCGGCGCGATCAGTTCCCCGCGGACTGGCACACGCCCCAGCAGCGTAAACAACAGGCCACCCAACGTATCGACTTCCTCGGCAACCTCGCCGACATTAAACTCGGCGCCAAGCTGCTCGGACAGGTCTTCAAGTGGTATCCGCGGATCCGCCACCCAGATGCCGTCGCTGGTCGCGACGAGCATGGCCTCCTCATCCTCGTCATGCTCGTCTTCAATGTCCCCGACGACGGTCTCGACAATATCTTCCAGAGAAACGAGGCCGTCCGTACCGCCATATTCGTCGATGACCAGCGCCATCTGCACGCGGCTCGCCTGCATCTTGGCCATCAGGTCTGTGGCGGGCATCGAGGCCGGAACGAACAGAAGAGGTCGTTGCAAGCCAGTCTCGGCAAGGGTCATAGCAAGGTCGACGTGGGACAGGTCGATGGACAGGTTGCGTCCATCGCTCTCGTCGGTTGGTTTCCCGGCACCCGCCTTGGCGGCGACAAAGGCCATTAGATCCTTGATGTGGACCATGCCGCGTGGATCATCGAGGGACTCATGATAGACCGGCATGCGGGAATGACCGTTTTCGCGGAAGACTTCCATCAGGCGGCCGAGGCTGACGCTGTCGTCGATAGCCTCGATGTCGGCGCGTGGCACCATCACGTCATCGACGCGCAACTCGCGAAGTCGAAGAATGTTGCCCAAAAGCAGGCGTTCCTCAGGGGAAAAGGCCGCATCGGCGCCCGCATCACGTGCCAGCTCGTCCTGCAGGTTCTCGCGCAACGTGGCACCCGAACCCCGGCGCAACCGTGAAAAATACCCGATCAATCGGGAAAAGAGCCCCGATTTCCGGGGCTCGGGAGATCGCGGATCGCCGCTCTCCTTGGTGTCGGCCGGCGCTGCCGGCTGAACGGGCTGAGTTTCGATACTTCGACTGTCAGAAACGGTCATGGGTTCCGTCAATCAATTGGACGCTGCCGCCCCGGCGGCGGGCTCGTCGGCCACGAGCGGTGCGTCAGCATAAGGATCTGCAATGCCAAGATCGGCCAGGATCTGTCGTTCCAGGCCTTCCATCACCTCGGCTTCAGCCTCCATCTGGTGATCATAGCCGAAAAGATGAAGCAGTCCGTGGACAACAAGATGAGAAAAATGATGTTCAAAGGAAACAACCTGCTCCACAGCCTCGCGGGCAACGGTTTCCTGCGCGAAAATCACATCCCCCAGAAGAGGACCGAACACACCTTTCATCGCCTCGCCACCAGGAAAGGACAACACGTTTGTCGGCTTGTCCTTGCCCCGCCATTCGGCGTTCAGTTCCTGGATCCTTGCGTCATTGACGAAGACAAGTGACAGCTCGGACCCGGGCATGGCCTTCAACGGCGCGCGGGCAAAGGCGGCGGCCACCGCCGCCTCGCTGAGGTCGAACAACCGGTCCTCGTCAGGCCAGTCGCCACTCTCAATCGCGATTTCAATCTCGATGTCGTCAGCGGTGGCCAGATCCGGCGATGCCGTCATACTCGTTCTCCCCGGGCGTCAATGCGGCGCTCGCGTTCCTGCAGCATATCGCGGCTGGCATCGTCATAGGCCTTGACGATCCGCCCGACAAGCTCATGACGCACCACATCGACATCGGTAAACTGGACATGGGCGATGCCCTCGATGTCAGTCAGAAGCTCAAGAGCCTCGCGCAGGCCTGACTTCTGTCCCGGCGGCAAATCGACCTGCGTCGGGTCGCCCGTGACGATCATCTTGGAATTTTCACCCAGGCGCGTCAGGAACATCTTCATCTGCATCGTCGTGGTGTTCTGCGCCTCGTCGAGCAACACCACCGCATTGGACAGCGTCCGGCCGCGCATGAAAGCCAGCGGCGCCACTTCGATCATACCGGACTGGAGGCCACGATCGACCTTTTCCGGCGGCATCATCTCGTAGAGCGCGTCGTAGAGCGGGCGCAGGTAAGGGTCGACCTTGTCCTTCATGTCGCCGGGCAGGAAGCCGAGACGCTCACCGGCTTCCACCGCCGGACGGGACAGGATCAGGCGCGCCACGTCGCCGCGCTCGATCAGCGCTGCAGCATAGGCAACCGCGAGGAAGGTCTTGCCGGTGCCCGCCGGGCCCGTACCGAAGATCATGTCGGCGCGATCCATGGAGCGGATATAGGCATCCTGCGCCGCCGTGCGGGCAACCACCGTCTTGCGCCGTGTCGACACCTGTGCAAAGGACAAACGCGAGCGCGGTTCAAGCGTCGGCAGGGGCAACTGCGCATCGGCGGCAACCGCCATGCGCACTGCACCGTCAACATCGGCGGGATGGATTTCATGGCCCTGCTGCAGGCGATGATACAGCGCCTCCAGGGCAAGCCGGGCCTGTTCGCACTGGCCATGCTTGCCTTTCAGGGTCACCTGATTGCCGCGCGCGACCGCGTCGACACCAAGACGCTGTTCGATCAGGGCGAGATTCTGGTCGAACTGCCCGAACAGGTCACCGATCAGCCTGTTGTCATCGAAGGCAAGGACGATGTGGGTCATGTCTGAGGCGGGGACTGCGCCCCGGTCTGCAGGGAACTTGCGAGCCGATGGCTGGCTGTCACGCGTCAAATGGCGTCCTCCGTGCTGGCGGCCGGGAGCCCGGCTGCCTGATCATTGTGCCCTGCGATGAGGCGTCCGAACAGGGAATTGGAACTGATCCCGGTAATTTCCACGGTTTGAATTGTGCCAAGCATGTCGAGCGGGCCATCCACCTGCACCGGTTGCAGCCAGGGCGAGCGGCCGGTGATCTGTCCCGGCATGCGTCCGATCTTCTCGAACAGCACGTCCATGCGCATACCAACGCGCGAACGGTTGAACGCCCGCTGCTGTTCGGTCAAGAGTGCCTGCAACTCCAGCAGCCGTTCCGTCTTGATCTCTTCCGGCACCTGGTCTGCCATCGTGGCACCGGGCGTTCCGGGCCGCTGGCTGTACTTAAACGAGAAGCAGGCCGCATATTCCACCTGCCGCACCAGATCCATGGTGTCGGCGAAATCCGCGTCGGTCTCGCCCGGGAAGCCAACGATGAAGTCCCCCGAGAGCGCCAGGCCCGGCGCCTTGGCCCGGATCCGGTCGATCAGGCGGAAATAGTCATCGCGGGTGTGCTTGCGGTTCATTGCCGCCAGGATCCGGTCCGATCCGGACTGCACCGGCAGATGCAGATAGGGCATCAGTTCCGGCAGCTCGCCATGCGCCTCGATCAGTTCATCGTCCATGTCGCGCGGGTGGCTGGTGGTGTAGCGCAGCCGGTCGAGGCCAGGGATCTCGGCCAGACGCCGTAACAAGCGCCCAAGACCCCAGGCCTTGCCGTCCGCGCCTTCGCCATGCCATGCGTTGACATTTTGGCCAAGCAGCGTGATCTCACGCACGCCACTTGCGGCCAACTGGCCAGCCTCACGGACGATCTGGTCAAGCGACCGGGAGACTTCGGCACCGCGCGTGTAGGGCACCACGCAAAAGGTACAGAACTTGTCGCAGCCTTCCTGCACGGTCAAAAAGGCCGAGGGCGCGCGCTTGATCGCCTGTCGCTGCGCCTGCCCATCCGACTGCCGGGTCAGTGCATCGAATTTCTCATCACTCTCGAACTCGGTCTCGACGAGGCCACGCTCACCTCGCTCCGCCCGGGCAAGCAGATCGGGAAGGCGGTGGAAGCTCTGCGGTCCGAACACCATGTCGACCACCGGCGCGCGGCGGGCAATCTCGCGCCCCTCTGCCTGGGCGACGCAACCGGCCACGCCGACCATCAGCGGCTTACCGTCAGGGCCGCGCTCATCCTTCAGCTTGCGGATGCGGCCAAGCTCGGAATAGACCTTTTCCGATGCCCGCTCCCGGATATGGCAGGTGTTGAGGATGACGAGATCGGCATCCTCCATCGTGTCGGTGGTGCGATAGCCTTCGCTGCCCAGGACATCCGTCATGCGATCGCTGTCATAGACATTCATCTGGCAGCCATAGGTGCGCACGAACACCCGCCTGGTGTTCTCGCCGGCCGGGCCGGCTTCCGCACGGCGGCTGACGATGGCGTCCTCTGAGCCTTCAACGCCGCCATCTCTGACGTCGGGAAGGGCATCGCTGGTCATGGTCACGTGACGCGGCTGCTCGGTCATATGGTCCTCGCCGGTGCCGGCACGGCGCCTGACGGCGCGACCTGGCACACGGATCATGTGAATGTAAGGCAATACATGTGACGGTTTGCCGTCACACCAAGGGGTTTCCCTGACTTTCCCTGCTTTAACGGCTTTTGCCGCGCTTGAGAATAGCCGGCTCAGCCAACCGCCTCTGTCTCGCCGGTCTGCATGTCCAGCGGAAGGGCATCAGGGTCAGTGTCATCCGGGTTCACAGGACGGCCCGTCAGCGCGGACGCCGTCATTGCGCTCACGTCCCGATGCAGCCGTTGACTCAGTTGCTTGCGGTCGGTGCCGGCATCCAGCCGCAACGGTTCACCCCAGGTCAGGGTCACATCCAGCGCGCCTTCCCGCACAATGGACCACAGATGCCCGGCCAGTTCCATGTCACCATACCAGGCCACATGCGGCCGGGTGCGGCGATCCATCGGCAATCCTTGCAGGTGCGTATAGGCGATGGACAAGGGCTGGACCTGGACCGGCCTGCCATCCGCAAGGGCCTTGGTCGCTGCGCCCAGCAAGGCCGAGCGGAACGGCAGCACGCCATTGCCATCATTCGAGGTGCCCTCGGCAAAGAGCACCATCACGTCGCCGTCGCCGATCCGTTCGGCAATGCGGCTGGCCACCGCGCCGGTCTCGCTGCGCCGGGTGCGGTTGACGAAGACAGTCCGCTGCAGCCGGGCAAACAGCCCGAACACCGGCCATCCCTCCACTTCAGACTTGGCGATGAAGGACAATGGCATCACGGAGCCCAGCACCGTGATATCCACCCAGGAGGCATGATTGGCGGTGACCAGCAATGGGCGGCCGGCCGTCGGCCGGCCAATCTGGTGAATGCGGATACCGATCAGGCGGGTGGCGATCCGGTGCCAGAGGCACGGCAGATGACGCTTGATGGACCAGTCGAAGCGCAGGGCCAACCATTGCATCGGGATCATCGTCAGCGAGACGATGGTCAGCAAGGTCAGCGCCAGTCCGCCCCTAAGCGCCATCATCAGCCGGTTCCTTTGAATCCGGATCAAGCGGAACGGCATAGAGTTCGAGGCGGTGGTCAACAAGCCGATAGCCGAGGCGCCGCGCGATCAGGTCCTGCAGCGCCTCGATATCCTCCGAACGGAACTCGATCACCTTGCCACTGCGCAGATCAATCAGGTGGTCATGATGCTCTTCTGGCACGGTTTCGTACCGTGAACGGCCGTCGCGAAAATCATGCCGCTCGATCATGCCCGCATCCTCGAACAGCTTCACCGTCCGATAAACCGTCGAGATCGAGATCCGGGCATCAAGGGCAGAGGCACGACGATAGAGTTCCTCCACATCGGGATGATCGCTCGCCTCCTCGATCACCGAGGCGATGATGCGGCGCTGGTCGGTCATGCGCATGCCCTTGGCAACGCATTGATCCGCGAGCGTGGATTGCCGCTCATCCGTCATGGCACGCCCCTTGGTTCCTGGCACCTGCTTCATCGCCAGCGATTAACGAAGATCAACCCGCATGACAAGCGCGGTGCCGCCGCCTTCGCTGTCGCGGTAATATCCCTTGCGCTCACCGACCTGGCGGAAACCCAGTGCCTTGTAAAGCAGTAAGGCCGCTTCATTCGCCGCATCAACTTCAAGGAACAGACTTTTGCAGCGGTCGCCATAGAGGCGGAACATACCGTCCTGCATCAAGCGCTTACCGATGCCGCGGCCGCGATGGCGCGGGTCAACTGCGAGCGTCAGCACCTCTGCCTCATCCGCCACCTGGCGCAGCAGCAGGAAGCCGAGGGGCCGGCGTGTCCCATAGGGACTGGCCCTGCGGGCCAGCAGCAGGGTCGCCCCGTCCTGATCACGCAGCCGCGCCAGTTCGTCCGCGTCCCATTGATGGGCAAATGACTGGCCATGTATTTCGGCAAGTGCCGGAAGGTCGTCGTCCAGTGCCACTTCAATCACCGGCGGGGAAGTCCAGAACCACCAGAAGCTCATATCCGTTCGATCCTTCCCCGGGTTTGAGGTTTGGCGTCCGCCGGCCGGAGGTACAGTGGCACCGGCGCCGGAGCATCAGCCGGAGCGGCGAGGCCAAGGCGGGCGATCGTGCCGATGTCCACCTCCGCAGAGGCGGACAGCACCGTCTCAGGGCCAAGCCGGGCTGCGCTGGCAATTGTCGTTGCGGCCGATCCGGCAAGCCGACAGCCTGTGGTCAGGTTTGCCGCCAGGTCTTCGACCAGCGCCACATGGGCGGGCTCTCGTGGCAGGCCATCCGCATCGAACCACCCCGCATAGACTTCGTTTTCCCGCGCGCTGAGGGCCACGAGCAGTGGATGGCCGGCAGAGCGCTCCAGCATTTCCGATGCTATTGCATCCAGAGTTGAAACGCCAACCACGGGTGTGTTCTTCACCAGGGCGAAGCCGCGGGCCACTGACAGCCCGACCCGCAGGCCGGTGAAACTTCCCGGGCCGTTGGTCACGGCAATGCGGTCGAGATCGTCAAAGGCGCAATCTGCTTCCGCCATCACGTCCGCGATCATGGCGAGCAGCATTTCAGCATGGCCGCGCCCGATCACCCGTGAGCGACGCACCAGATGCTCCCGGTTCTCGTCCTGGACCAGAACAGCTGCCGCGCAGGTTGTCTGCGCGGTATCGATCGCAAGTAGCCTCTTCATGCCTATCGCTTAGTTCCCTGGGCCGCACTTGTCGAGCCGGGCTTTTGACTTATGCCTTCGCGCGGCGTGTCCCAAACAGACAAAAGCCCGGCTGTTCACCGGGCTCCTGCCGTTTGATGCCTGGAGATACGACTCACTCAGCGGCCGGTGCTGCCGCTTCCGGGGTCAGGAACACCTGCCCGGGGTAGATCAGGTCCGGATTGCGGATCTGGTCGCGGTTGGCCTGGTAAATCGTGGTGTAACGATAGCCGGTGCCATAAAGCCGACGTGAGATATTCCAGAGGTTATCGCCCTTGCGGATGATAACATTCGGTGTTGGACGCGCCTCTCCGGCAGACTGTGCCGCTTCGCCGGGCTTCGGCTCCTCGACCTTGGACAGGACGATTTCGTCTTCAACAGCCTTCTCGAAGGTCACCGCCGCACGGGCCAGGACTTCCCCGGTTGCCCGCGAAACCTGGTCAACCCGGATCTCCACAGACCCGACAGGGACTTCGGTCTGGCTTTCATGCAGCCAGCTGCCGTTCTGATTGCCATCGACATCGCCGGCATGCTGGTCGGCAACATATACTCGCAGCAACGCGCCAGGCGCGCTGGTTCCAGCCGCGTAGAGCTTGCCGTTTTCAGATTCAACAGCTTCCACCGTCAACGGACCTGACATCTCGGCTGCCGGTGCTTCGGGCGTTGGCGATGCAACAGGGGCGGCAGGGGCCGCCGGCTCTGCAACGGCTGTCGCAGCATCTGCAACAGGAGCCGGGATTTCCGCAGCCGGCGCTGCAGCAGAAGCCTCAGCCTCAGCTGCTGGCGCTGGTGTCGCGGCTTCTGCAGCTGCTGCCACCGGAGCGGGTGCTGATGCGGGTGCTTCCACCGGCGTCGGGGCGGCAGCCGGGGCCTCTGCCGGAGCAGAGGCTGGAGCAGTGGCTGGAATTTCGGCTGCTACTGCGTCAGCTGGCGCCGGAGCAGGCTCAGCAGCAGGAGCGGGAACGGGTGCCTCGGCGACCTGCAGCGGCGCGGCGACCGGTTCGGGCGTCTGCAGCACACTCGACGGGGCATCCGGTGTGTTGAGCACGATCAAAGGCCGGTCCTTGCCGCCTTCCGGAATCGAGACGGCCAGACGCTGTTCCGAATCCAGCGACTTGCCATCGCGCTCAGACTGCAACTGCATGTCATAATCGCCAGGGGGCAGCGGGTTCTCCAGAATGATGGACCATTCGCCATCCTTGTTGGCAATGCCCTTGCCAACAACAGCGCCATTGGCAAGCAGAGCGACAATTGCGCCCGGTTCAGAGCGGCCGGCAATGACCGCCGCCCCGTCCGGCTGGATACCGACAACGTCAAAGCTGGGAACATCAACCGGCGTGTTCGCGGCATCTGTCGGTGCCGGTGCTTGGGTCGGGGCCTGGGCCTGGTCAACCTGAGGTGCTGGGGCCGGCTGTGACGTTGCCTCCGTTCCCGATGGCGCGGCCGCCGGGGCCGGTGTTTCCGGGGCAGGAGCTTGCGGGGATTCGGCGATTGCAGCCGGTGCGGCAGGTGCCTGCGTATCCGGTGCCGTAACAGCTGGTGCCTGAACAGCGGGCGCCTGTGCTGCGGGTGCCTGTGCTGCGGGTGCCTGGGCAGGCAGCTCCGCCAGCGGTGCCGGCAACTTGTCCGGACCGAAGTTGAGAACACCTGTCACAACTGCCGCAATGCCGACCACTGCGGCAACGACAAGGCTCCAGATCACGCCTGTTCGCGTCATTGATTAGACCCCACCTTTGGCGATGCCCACCATCGCCTGGCCTTGCGACCACCCTTACCCGACGTTACAGCCCGGCAAGGGTTTTTTCCCGTCAACTTACGGACTTGTCACAGATTTTCTGCCAAGTTCCTTATCCGCTGCTTTATACGTCTTTTCGCAGTGCGGCAAGCAAAGCTCGTTTGTTAACCAACCCTTCATTGCTGTCTGCATCGTTTGAAACGATTGCGGGCCGGACTTGACGGCACCGCGCCCTCAATGTCAGACAGTCGAGCATGAAACTTCTCAAAAGCGTCTGCGTCTATTGTGGCTCGAGCAATGGTCGAAATCCGGCCTATATCGAAGCTGCCCGTCAGTTCGGCACAGCTCTGGCTGCTGCCGAGGTGAATTGCGTCTATGGTGGCGGCTCTATCGGCCTCATGGGGACCGTTGCGCATTCCACCCTTGAGGCTGGTGGCCACGTCACGGGTATCATCCCGCAGTTTCTCGAACAGCGCGAAGTCATGCTGCGCGACGTGACTGACCTTATCGTTACTGACGACATGCATGAGCGCAAGCGCCTGATGTTTGAAAAGTCGGACGCCTTTGTCGCCCTGCCCGGCGGCATTGGCACGCTTGAAGAGGTCGTCGAGATGATGACCTGGGCGCAGCTCGGTCAGCATCGCAAGCCAATCCTGCTGGCCAACATTGACGGTTTCTGGTCGCCCCTGCTTGAGCTTATGGATCATATGCGCGCAGAAGCGTTCATTCGCCCGGAGACCGAGGTTCCCTATCTGGTCGCCGAGCGGATCGAAGATATACTGCCTATGCTCGAAGCTGCGGTGGCTGCTGCCTCTGGTACCAACCAGGATGTTTCGGTCGCGCATCTCTAGATCTTGTTCCGGGCAAAGCGGATCCCTGATCCCTCCGTGCGCACTAGCGCCGGTTGACGCGCGCGCTGCCCTTGTGGCATCGCATCTCACGATCCTGTCATTTTTCACATGAAACTTGATTCCGCTGCGTCAGATACTAACGCTTTCTTCGTGATTTGCGCGCAATTTTCTTGGACAAATCAGGAGCATCAGGAACGCGGATGCAGACGATCCTCCTTGTTGAGGATGCTTCCTTCTTCGAGAAGGCGGCCCTCAAGAAGCTGACCGAAATCGGCGAACATCAGGTGCTGGTTGCCCGTGACTATGCCGAAGCAAAGGATATCCTTGCCTCGAACGCACAGAGGCCGGACCTTGCCCTTGTCGACCTCACGCTGCCGGATGCGCCGGACGGCGAGATCGTTGATCTTTGCATTGGCCACGATATTCCGACCGTGGTTTTCACCAGCCGGTTCGAGCCACGCCTTCGTGCAGCCATGCGCCAGAAGGGAGTCCTTGACTATGTGGTCAAGGACAGCCCATCGAGCCTTGAATATCTCGGTGAGCTGGTCCAGCGTCTTGGCCGGAACCCGTCGATCGGGGTTCTGGTCATTGATGACGCGTCCGTTGAACGCGCGATACTGGCCGAAACCCTGTCGCGCCATCGCTACAAGGTCTATCAGGCCCGCTCTTCCCATGAGGGGCTCGATCTTCTGGCCAACAATCTGGACATCAAGCTCGTCCTGGTTGACTATTTCATGCCGGACGAAGATGGTTTTGCTTTCCTGAAGACGGTGCGTCGCAAGTACGGTCGCGAGAAGCTGGCCGTTCTTGGCATGTCCGGCCTTGAGGATACGGAGAACCGCATCCGTTTCCTGAAATATGGTGCGAGCGATTTTCTGCAGAAAAGCTGCCCGCCGGAAGAATTGCTTCTGCGCATCTCGCAAAACCTTGACGTGATTGACCGTTTTGCAACGCTTTCGGACCGTAGCCTTCGCGACACGCTGACCGGTCTCTACAACCGCCGATATCTCTTTGGCGAAGGCGTGCGACGCTGCGAAGTAGCAGCCCAGCAACAGCAGCCGGTATGGCTTGCCCTGATCGATGTCGACGAATTCAAATCGATCAACGACAGCCGAGGTCATGGTGCTGGCGATGAGGCCTTGCTGCTGCTCGCCAGTGAGTTAAACCGCTTGACCGTTGAGAACGGATTTGCCGTGCGTATTGGCGGGGACGAGTTCTGCGCCGTCGTTGGCAGTTCCAGCGAAGCGGAGGCGCGTGGGCTCATCGAAAGGTTCCGGGTTCAACTACAAAACCGCGATGTGATCCGCGACGATCAAAACTTTCGCATCACCGTCAGTATCGGCCTCGCCCGTGTCCACGGCAGCGATGTGTCGGAGGCGCTGCGGATTGCCGATACCTATCTCTATTCCGCCAAGAGTGCTGGCCGCAATCGTCTCGTCGCGTCTTAACGCCCCGCCGTTTGTGGACACCAAAAAGCCCGCCGGAGCGGGCTTTTTGCTTTAATCTTCGGCAGCCCTCAGATGGAGCGGACTTCCTCGACTTCCGGCACAAAGTGCCGCAGCAGGTTCTGGATGCCGTGCTTGAGGGTGGCTGTCGACGACGGGCAACCGGCGCAAGCGCCGCGCATCGACAGATAGACGATGCCTTCCTTGAAGCCCTTGAACGTGATGTCGCCGCCGTCCTGCGCCACGGCTGGACGGACACGCGTCTCGATCAGGTCCTTGATGACCGTTACGGTTTCCGCGTCGCCGGCCTCGAAAAACTCCTCGCCGTCTCCCTCTTCGGTTCCAGCTGACGCCAGCATGACCGGCTGGCCGGACATGAACTGTTCCATGATCGCACCGAGAATGGCAGGCTTCATGTGCTGCCAGTCGGTGTCGTCCTTGGTGACAGTAATGAAGTCATGGCCGAAGAAGATGGCCTGCACGCCTGGCACTGCGAACAAGGTCTGGGCCAGAGGCGACATTGCCGCTTCATCCGCAGAACGGAAATCACGGGTGCCTTCCGGTAGGACCACACGGCCGGGAAGAAACTTCAGGGTCGCCGGGTTCGGCGTCGCCTCGGTCTGGATGAACATCGGTGTTGTCCTCAGTCGAACGTTCGGGGCAGCGCTCAATCGACTGGCGGTGGCTGGTCGGAAAAGCCCCAGGTTGGAATTCTTGTAAACTAGATAGACCACCGAGGCCAGAGGTCAAGCCGGAGTCTGGCAGATAGCTCAGGCCAGAGCTGCGATGGCGTCATCATCAAGGTTGCCGGGTACAATCGTGATCGGGATCGGGAAATGCCCGGCTGCCTTGCCGGCAATCTGGGTCACCAGCGGGCCGGGTCCATCAGAACTGAGCCCGGCGGCCAACACCAGAATTGCGATATCCGCGTCCGACTCAATAAGCGTTACGATCTCGTCGGACATGTTGCCCTCGCGGATCACCAGTTCCGGTTCGGTTCTTGCGACCGACCGTACCCGATCCGAGGCCTTGGCCAGGGTCGTTTCGGCTAGCTCCTGAGCTTCGGCGCGCATGATGTCCTCGACGCCCAGCCAGTGCTGGAAATCGCCGGGGGCGATCACGAACAAAAGCACGACCACGCCGCCCGTGCGGGCAGCGCGCTTGGCGGCATAGACAATCGCGCGATCACATTCCGGCGTGTCGTCAACGACAACCAGGAATTTGCGGCGGTGTCCCTCTTCAAAACTTTTGCGTACAGCGACCATGCGCGCATGCTGCCATTGCCGGGGCGTTGCCGCAAGCGGGGCAACTCGCCGCGCCTCAGATCTCCGGCCCGCTCCACAGGTCACTGGTGGCCTTCTGTTTCGGATTGCGCGCCTCGGCCACATGGGCCGTATGCGGATCCAGGGTGCAGAAGGCCTGATACTGGGTGAGGAACACCTCACCGGTCAGATGTTCAAGGAAATCCGTCTGTTGCAACCGGTCCATCACCGGGCCCTTGACCTCCGACAGATGGAACTTGACGCCGGAATCCTTCAGCCTCCGGTTCAGCTCCTCCAGCGTCTCGAAGGCACTGGCGTCGATGACATTCACCGCCGGACACATCAGCACCACATGCGAAATGCTCGGGCGTTCGGCCACAAGTTCCAGGATGCGATCCTCCAGAAAGCGGCTGTTGGCGAAGTAAAGGCTCTCGTCAACACGCACGCTCAGCACCTTCGTGCCGGTCAGCACCCGGTGGCGCTGCACATTGCGGAAATGTTCGGTGCCAGGAACAATGCCGACGACAGCCATGTGTGGGCGGCTGGTCCGGAACAGATACAACAGCACGGACAGGACGACGCCCGACGTGATCCCCGCCTCCACGCCGATGCCGAGGGTCACCAGGATTGTCGCAGCCATCGCGGTGAAGTCGCTCTTGGAGTAGACCCAAGTGCGCTTCAGCGCCTTGAAATCCACCAGCGACAGCACCGCCACAATGATTGTCCCTGCCAGTGTCGCCTGCGGCAGGTTGGCCAGCAGCGGCGTCAGGAACAGGGTCGCCAGTGCAATGCCGACAGCCGTATAGGCACCGGCCGCCGGCGTTTCGGCCCCGGCATCAAAGTTCACCACGGAGCGGGCAAACCCGCCGGTCACCGGATAGCCGCCGGAGACGGCCGCGGCAATGTTGGAGGCCCCGAGCCCGATCAGTTCCTGATCCGGCACGATCCGCTGCCGCTTCTTGGCCGCCAGCGTCTGCGCCACCGACACCGATTCCACGAAACCGACGACCGAGATCAGCAGCGCCGGGCCGGCCAGATCCAGCCAGAGCTTCGCATCGAAGGGCGGCAGGGTCGGCATTGGCAGCCCGGTCGGGATGTCGCCGACGAGCTTCACGCCCTGGTCACCGAGATGAAACACCGTCGCTGCCACCGTCGTTGCAGCAACGGCGGCCACCGGCCCGGCCTTGGCCAGGCTGTCGGCAAGGCGTGGCCGCAGACCGAAGGAAATCAGCAAGGGCTTCAGTCCCTTGCGCACCCAGAACAGGAATGCCGTCGCGCTGACGCCGATGACGAGGGTGATCAGGTTGATCTCGCCGAGCCGCGACAGCACCGAGCCCATGATCTCGACCATCGTGTGCCCGCCGCCGCCAATGCCGAGCACATGCTTCAGCTGGCTGGCGGCGATCAGCAGGCCCGAGGCCGTGATGAAGCCGGAGATGACCGGATGCGACAGGAGGCTGGCCAGAAAGCCGAGCCGGAACAGGCCCATGACCACCAGCATCAGGCCGGACAGGAAGGCGAGCGCGATGGCCGCGCCGAGATATTCGGCCGTGCCCTGCGCCGCCAGTTCGCCGACCGCCGAGGCGGTCATCAGGGAGACGACCGCCACGGGGCCCACCGCGAGCGCCCGGCTCGTGCCAAAGATCGCATAGGCGACCAGCGGCAGGATCGAGGCATAGAGCCCGATTTCCGGCGGCAACCCGGCCAGCAGCGCATAGGCGAGCGACTGCGGGATCAGCATGATCGTCACGATCACAGCAGCGATGAGATCATTCGTCGCCGTGTCGCGGGTGTAGGTGGAGCCCCAGTCGAGGATGGGGAAATAGCGCTTCAGGTTCATCTGGCCCAGCCATCCGTCGCGGGGCTTTGCGCCCGCTGCCTGCTCGGCATCAGGTTCCCGGAGCCGCCATCCCGTCCATGGCATGCGGCTCCGGGTTCCCTCGCCCCGGTCCTTTTGAAAGAACGATCCTCTTCAGGCCTTGGCGCCTGTGACGGTGCCATCCCCGGTTGCGGATCGCAAGGCCGCCGGAGAGCTGACTGGCTCAGAGTCCGTTGATCGGCACCTTGAGATAAGTCTTGCCGCTGTCGTCGGCCGGCGGAAGCTGGCCTGCGCGCATGTTCACCTGCAGCGACGGGATGATCAGCTTCGGCATGTCGAGGGTCGCGTCGCGAGCGGTACGGAAGGCGATAAACTCCTCGCGGCTCTTGCCGCTGCCGACATGGATGTTGTGCACCTTCTCCGCCCCGACGGTGGTCTCCCACTGGATGTCTCGGCCATTCGGGCCGTAGTCATGGCACATGAACAGGCGCATGTCGTCCGGCAGAGCGAGAACCTTCTGGATCGAGTCATACAGAACACCCGCATCGCCGCCGGGGAAGTCGGCACGGGCCGAACCGCCATCGGGCATGAACAGTGTGTCGCCAACGAAGGCTGCATTCCCGACCACATGGGTCATGCAGGCCGGTGTATGGCCCGGCGTATACATAACGAAACACGCCATGCTCCCGATCCGGTAAATATCGCCATCGGCAAACAGTTTGTCGAACTGGCTGCCATCGCGCTGGAACTCGGTGCCTTCATTGAAGATCTTGCCGAACGTTTCCTGCACGACGGTGATCTTGTCACCTATGCCCAGCTTGCCGCCGAGCTTGCCCTGGATATAGGGCGCGCCGGACAGATGGTCGGCATGGACATGCGTCTCGATCAGCCATTCCAGCTTGAGCCCGTTGCTCTCGATGAAGGCAACGATCTTGTCCGCAGAGTCGTAAGTGATGCGGCCGGCGGCGTAGTCGATGTCCATCACACTGTCGATGACAGCGCAGGACGTCGATGCCGGATCCTTCACCACATAGCTGATCGTGTTCGTGGCCGGATCAAAGAATGCGGTCACCTCGGGCTTCACGGACATGTCGACAGGATAGGACAACGCGCTCATCAGGTGCTCCATTCGGGCTCCAGTGGATCAAGTGCCACTGGCGGGTTCCGTTTCGGATGACCAGCGGCCGCAGCCGCTGGCTGTTGCTGTTACTCGCCGGGGGCCAGCTTCTGGCGGGCCTGCAGGCTGGCCAGAACACGCGCGGCCATCATGCCGGCAAGAATGGCTGCAAAGGCGATCCAGGGTGCGCTGTCGCCAATGCCCAGCGCCGGAACCAGGCCACCCGGGCAGAAGCCGGACAGGCCCCAGCCGATACCGAAGACGGCGGAGCCACCCACCAGCTTGACGTCGATGTCCTTGCGCGTCGGCACGAGGAAGCGCGGTGCAAACAGCGGCTGGGCCGAGCGGAACACGAGGCGATAGCCAATGGCCGTCACCACCAGCGCGCCGCCCATGACAAAGGCGAGGCTGGGATCCCATGTCCCGGCGATATCGAAGAAATTCAGAACCTTGGCCGGATTAGCCATGCCGGAGAGCATGATACCGAGACCAAAGACAAGGCCGATGAGGACAGCAGATACAAACCGCATTGCTTAGCCTCCGAACACATGGCGCACGAGGAAGACAGTGACGCCGCCGGTCGCCATGAAGCTGAGCGTCGCAACGATGGAGCGCGGCGACAGGCGGGAAATACCGCAGACGCCATGTCCACTGGTGCAGCCGGAGCCATAGGTCGCGCCGATGCCGACAAGGAAGCCGCCGATGACCAGGGCAGTGGTCGAAACCGGCACCTCGATCTGCGGCATGGTGCCGGTGACCACCATCATGGCGACAGGTGCGGCGATCATGCCGGCCAGGAAGGCAATTCGCCAGCCCCAGTCGGTGTCACCGGAGCCAGGCAGGAAGGCACCAAGGATGCCGGTAATGCCGGCGATGCGGCCATGGGTGGCCATCAATGCAACAGCCGCAAGGCCAATCAATGCGCCGCCTGCCAATGACAGGATCGGCGTGAACTCGGTAGGCATGTTCGAACCCCTCTTCGCATGCAGAGGCTGGCCCGAAAGCAAGCCCCTCTAGTTCCGAATATATGAAATCAGACCGCCTGCGCCAAGTCTTATTTTCAATAAAGCGAAACTATTCGATGCCAGGTGCCAGATCCGGCACCAATACGGTCTGGGTGCCGTCCTCCCGGGTGCGCACCGCCGCACCGGGGAGTGCTGTGACAGGATTGTCCGCGAGAGCTGGAGCCGGCAGGTCAATCATCGTGCTGGAGAACTCGCCGAGGGGATGCAGGATTTCCTCGCGCAGCAGACCGCCGGCATAGAGCGGCAACGTCCTGCCACTTGCGTCAACAAGATAGCTCGTCGGCCAGAACCGCAGCACCCAGCGCTTGCCACCCAAACCGCCGTTAGGGTCGTCGCGCATCAGCGCAAGCGCTGCATAGCGGCCATTGTGGGTCCGTGGCAGGGTCGGAAGTTCATCCGGCGTTGTCTTGCCTTCAACAAAGCCGGTGGCCGACTTGACGGACCAGTCCGGCGGACGCCTCCAGCCGTCGGCTTCCAGCCGCCGCGCGAGGGCGTCAAGGGTGCCAGCATACTGGATCACGAGCGGTTCGTTGAACTCACCCCCAAGCCCGATACGACGACCGGCCACCCGGGTCCAGCCATCGGACATCCAGGCGTCCTGCGTGAGTATTTCCTCACGCGCCACCGGACTGTAGACGACCAGCGCATCCGGCAGGTTCCGGCTGATATGCCAGGCGCCAATGCCGGCAAGCGAAACGGCGACAAACCCGGACAACACACCGCGACCGATTTTCTCGTTGTGAATCGAGCCGAAAACAAACGCAAACACTGACACCATTGCCGTGCCGAACAGCAGCCCGGCGACCACGTCCGTGGTCCAGTGGACGCCGAGATAGATGCGGGAGAAGCCCATCGTCAGGACAAAGATTGCCGTAATGGTGAAGACGCCAGCCTTGACCCAGGCCGAGCGGTCATGAGCGACGAGCACAGCCACGATACCGAACAGGACCGTGGTGAGCGTCGCATGACCGGAAGGAAAGGAGTAGGCATGCACCCCCTCGGCCAGATCCATCGGCCTTTCGCGCAGCACGATGGCTTTCATCAGCGGCACGAACAGCGCCGCACCGGTCATCGAGATCAGAAAGCCGGTGGCGCGTCGCCAGGCCTTGCGCAGGAACAGATAGCCAGCAACCACGAGGGTGAGCAGGAAGATGATAAACCCGTCTCCCAGCATGGTGACCGGCACGAGGATACGGTCTCCAATGGGCGTGCGCAGCGTGTCGAACAGGTTGCGGATCGCTATATCCGCCTGGACGAGGCTCTCGCCAGGGCCCACCTCACTGATCAGCCAGAAAAACATCGGCATGGTGACGAGCAGCACCGCAACCGATGCCAGCATGCCAACCGAGCGCGGATGTTCCGGATCAAAGGTGCGCGCCACCCACTGGGAGAGCCTGTCCGGGCGGCGGGCAAACCAGCCAACCACAACCGCATGGGTCCCGGGAAACAGGGGCATCACGATCTGGATCAGCCAGCGACCCAGCATGATGATGACGAACAGGATGACGCAAAGCCCACCCAGCACCGCCGCCAGACGTCCTGAGACCTCGCCAATGGCGCTGAGCACGGTTCCGGCCAGGAAGCCGGGGCCCAGATGCACGATCGACCAGGCGATGGCCGAGGTCACATTGACGAAAGTGAAGTACCAGAAATTCATGCCAACCATGCCGGCGATGCCTGGCACGACGGATTTCACGCCCGGCACAAAGCGGCCGATGAAGATGCTCTTGCCGCCATGCAGCCGGAAGAAGGCTTCTCCTTGCGCCATCAGGGCCGGATAGCGCGACAAGGGCCACAGCCCGCGCAACTTTTCCTTGTAGATACAGCCAACCCAATAGGATGCTGCATCACCCGCAATGGCACCCATGGTCGTCCAGATGAAGATGGACCAGGGGTCGAGCTTGCCGAGACCCACAAGAGCGCCTGCCCCCACCAGAACTACGGTGCTGGGTACGAACAGTCCAACGATGAACAGCGCCTCGCCCATCGCGATCAGGAAAACGATGATTCCCGCCAGGTCCGGATTATCGCCCAGAAACGTCACGATCTGGTTCAGGTACTCTGTCAAGTCGCGTGTCCGTGCAAGGGCTGGGCGCAAGGTCCTCCGTCCCTCGCCCTGTTGGACGCGGAACGTTGCCGCCGCGATTCAGTCGCTGCCTGCATATAGGCAGCCTTCTGGGGGCTCAACAGGTATCTAGCACGCGAAGGTTTCACGATTGCCAATGCCGACAGTGGCAGGGCCGCGCGATGATCGAATACCCAGCCGGACCTCGGCGTTGTCGGACCGGTTCAGCTGGCGAGGGCAGGCAGCCGGGCGGCCATGGGATCCTGCAGGATCCGGTCAATGCACAACCGGATGCGCCTGAAATACTCCGAACAAACGGCAAGACTGTCATTGCGCTCGCCGTTGCCTGCAATGTCCCAGAGCGTCTGACGCGGCGCGCCACGCCAGAGCGGCTGCTGCGATCCTGTCACCGATGCGGACAAGGCGACGATCCGGTCAGGCTGCGGTGCATGAGGCAACAAAAAGATGTCCCAGCTCTTCGGCATGAGCCCTGTTCCAGCCAGTCCCTGATCCGACAGAAGACGCGGAACCGCCGGATGGAGATTGACACGCGGCATCGGAGCTGCCGAGAACGCCCGCAGCCGATGTCCGCCAATGGCGTTCAGATAGGCTTCAGCGAGGGGCCCCAGCAGGGCATTGTCAGGGCAGACAAACAGAACGGTGGCAGTGCTCATGCAGCGCCTCTCGATTCGGAAACTTTCCGGCGCGGCCTGTCTAGAATTGTCCGGCAACGCCCATGTGACAAAAAGCTGACGCTACGGTGCTTTCTACAGGAATGAGTCGAAAATCACGGATTTTAAATGTCATAAATTTCGAATATACGAAAACAATCTAAAACTGGAGAATGGCGACATGTCGACAGAAGACCACATCGGAACTGCAATTCTGCAAACCCTTACCGTCGAGGAGGCGCGGGCGCTTTATGACGGCAACGAGATTGTCCTGATCGACGTCCGGACGCCGGGCGAGTACGCCTATGAGCATGTCGCCGGCGCATTGCTGGCGCCCGTGTCCGGGTTTGATCCGGCCCGCCTGCCGACCGGCGGGCCACGGCCGCTGGTGCTGATGTGCGGCTCGGGCGTTCGTTCACGGCTGATGGCCGAGCGCTGCATCGAAGCCGGTTTCGATCGGATCACCCATGTCACCGGCGGCTTCACCGCCTGGAAAGCGGCCGGCTACGGCTATCTCGGCACCGATACGGCCACAGGCGCCCACATCCCGCGCCCGTGAAATGACAACGGCTTCCGGTTTCGGCCGGAAGCCGCCTCCGGCTCATATCAGCCCGGCCATCCGGGCTCCGGTCCAGATATCCTCAGCCAGGTGATGGGCAAACTGACCTTCGGACGGCAGCAGGTCCGGCACCTGCACGACGACCATACCGGCAAGCATCGCCGCTTCCGCCCCTGTCTCGCTGTCTTCAAATGCAATGCAGCGGCCCGGATCCACACCCAGCAATTCGGCTGCATGCAGGTAAGGATCAGGCGCCGGCTTGCGCCGCGCCACATCCTCGAAACACACCACCGATGCAAACTGCCTCTCAAGTCCGGCCCACTTCAGCTTGGTCCGGGCGCTGTCGCGCCGGCTTGAGGTCGCGATGGCGCGCGGCAGTCCCGTGGTGTCCAGATGCTCCAACAGCTCGGTCACGCGCGGGCGCAACGGAATGCCTTCCTCTGTAAAGATGCGCTGGCACTCGTCGCCCCAGGCCGGCATGAAGGCGTTCACCGCCTCTTCACCCAGATGGTCAACCAGAATGAGCCGGCTGGCGGCATCATCCTTGCCGACCAGCAGGTGGAACAGGTGCTCCTCAGCCGTCCGCCCTAGCGACCTGAGCGCGCTCATGCCGCCGCGCACCGAAACGGATTCGGTGGAAAGCAGGGTTCCGTCGAGGTCGAAGATCACCGCGTCATACATGCCGTTCGCCTTGCTGCCCCCATGGGTGGGGAGGCCGGCAGGGCAAACGGCAGCCGAGACCTGCGTTGCGTCTGTCAGCCCTGGGGGGCGGAGGGTGCGAAGGCGTCAAAGGCCGCCAGCGCTTCGGCACCATAAATCATGGACGGCCCACCTCCCATGTAGACTGCAACGCCGATGGTCTCCAGTATTTCTTCCCGGCTGGCGCCATATTTCGCCGCCGCCTTGGCATGATAAGCGAGGCAACCATCGCAGCGCGCGGTGATGCCGATGGCCAGCGCGATCAGTTCCTTGGTCTTGGAATCCAGCGCCCCTGCACCAATAGCCGCGCGGGCCGTCTCGCCGAAGCCCTTGGCAACGCCCGGAATGCCGGCCCTCAATGTGGCCATCCGGCTATCGGTTTCGGAAATGAAGCTCTGCCAGTCACTCACGGACATATCGCCATCCTTCTGTCTTGAGCGGCGGCTCTGCCGCCTCTTCAGGATTGCTAGCAGGTTCAGATCACAGCCGGGTTGACCTGTCGCAAAGCGGAGATATCCCCGGGCCGGGAGTTCTCGTCCGCACGGGACGAGAAACTGCATCCAAAGGGGAAGGTTCAAGCTTCAAAGAGCCAGCCACAGAAGCCAATTCCGGAGCGCAGCGGCCGCAGCAAACTCAAGTCCGCCAGCTCAAACCGGTCCCTCCGTCCGTATCCAAGCAAGCCCCAGTGCTTCGGGAGTCCTGCTGCACCACGGCTTGCCAGAACACAACTATACCGGCTGCGGGCCTTCATAACCCTCGATGACGATGATGTCGGCGATGCCTGCCTGATCGCGCAGCGACTTGGCATGGGCATATCCCGGCGACTGATAGCAGGCCAGAGCGGCTTCATAGCTCGGAAACTCGATCACCACATTGCGAGCCCGGGCCTCTCCTTCAACGCATTCGAACTGTCCGCCACGCACGAGGAAGCGCGCGCCATAAGCCGCAAAAGGCTCGGCATTGGCCGCGACATAGGCCTTGTAGGCTTCCTGATCCGTTACATCGACCCGTCCGATCCAGTAACCTTTCGCCATTCCGCTGTCCTTTCCGTTTGCCGGGATCCCGATGCGGGCAGCGCCGCCAACCTCGACTTTTTCGCCTGTTCTGGCAACCGGCACAACCGTTTCGGGTCCTTCTGACCGCGCCCGGTGAGCCAAACAACGTCTGGACTTCAGCCCCCCTCAATGCCGAGACGGCTCAAGCCATGCAGTGCTGCCCTTCGAACAACCACCATGGCTTAACGCCGCCTTAAAACCCGGCTTCTATTTTGAATGACAGGCCGCAGAACAATTTGTGCGCGCGGTTGCCAGCGTTGCCGGGAGATCATGGCGCAGAAGCGCAAAAGTGGACCTCGAATCGAGCCGATATTCGACGGTGGTGATGCAGCCTTCCTGGACCTGCGTCCCACGTCGCGTGATCGGGTGAGCACTTCTGTGCCCGCATCCGGCAAACGCCGCAGGCAGAGGCCGGACCAACCTGACGAGGAGGAGATGTCCCCGTCGGGCCGCGGCCGGCCAAAACGCTCCGCTCCGCGCGGCGGCGGCTCCGGCAAGCCCAGACGGAAACGACGCGGTTTTCTTGGCAGGCTGGTCCGGCGTACGCTTTACTGGGGTTTCGTGCTGTCGATCTGGGGCGTGATCGCGGCTGTCGGCATTCTTGGCTACTATGCGGCGCACCTACCCCCGACATCCGAATGGCATGTCCCTGAACGACCGCCAAATGTGAAGATCGTTGCGGCCAACGGCGAGTTGCTTGCCAATCGCGGTGACACGGGCGGCGAGGCCGTGCGGCTGGAACAATTGCCCCCGTATCTGCCGCAGGCGGTGATCGCTATCGAGGATCGACGCTTCTACAGCCATTTCGGCCTTGATCCGATCGGTTTCGCCCGGGCGATGGCGGTCAATGTGTCTTCCGGACGGCTGGTGCAGGGCGGGTCGACCTTGACCCAGCAGTTGGCCAAGAACCTGTTCCTGGAACCGGACCGTACACTTGGCCGCAAGGTCCAGGAGTTGGTTCTCGCGCTGTGGCTTGAAGCGACCTATTCCAAGGACGAAATCCTGGAGATGTACCTGAACCGGGTCTATCTCGGTGCCGGCGCCTATGGCGTCGACGCGGCCGCGCGACGTTATTTCGGCAAGTCGGCGCGCATGATCACGCTTGCCGAGGCCGCGACACTGGCCGGCCTCTTGAAGGCACCATCGCGCTATGCACCGACACGCAATCCCAAACTGGCGGCAGACCGGGCCCAGGTGGTTCTGGCCGCAATGCATGATGCTGGCTTTATTGAAGCGGGAACCGCACGCAAGGCCATAAACGAACCAGCCGTGGTGGTTTCGATCCAGAACAGCTCCAGCGCCAATTATGTTGCCGACTGGGTGATGGACATGCTGCCGCAATATGTCGGCGCCATCGATGCGGACATCGTCGTCGATACGACGATCGACGGCAGTATGCAGGAGGCTGCCGAACTGGCCTTGCGCGGCAATCTTGCCGCACAAGGCCAGACGCTTGGGGTGCGGCAGGGTGCCGTTGTCATTCTGGATACGGCAGGCGCCGTCAAGGCGCTGGTCGGTGGCGCCGACTACAGCCAGAGCCAGTTCAACCGGGCTGTTGCTGCGCGGCGTCAGCCGGGTTCCGCATTCAAGCCCTTTGTCTTCCTCGCCGCACTTGAAGCCGGCCTGACACCCGACACTGTCCGGCGCGACCAGCCGTTCACCGTCAAGGGATGGTCGCCGCAGAACTACACCAAGAAGTTCTATGGCGACGTCACCCTGACGCAAGCGCTGGCCATGTCGCTCAACACCGTTGCAGCCAGGTTGATGTCCGAACTTGGACCGAAAGCAGTGATCCGCACGGCGCGGCGGATGGGCATTTCATCGCCTATGGCCGCGAACCTGTCGCTTTCGCTCGGCACGTCTGAGGTCACACCGCTGGAACTGACGGCTGCATTCGTCCCCTTGTCGAATGGCGGCTATGGCGTTGTGCCACATGTGATCAAGCGGATCCGCACGACGGAAGGACGGACGCTGTATGCGCGCCAGGGTAATGGTCCGGGCAAGATCATCAGTCCAGTTCATCTGGCGCAGATGAACCATATGCTGGCGCAGACATTGATCACCGGGACGGGCAAGAAGGCGGTGCTGTTCGACAAGCGCCCCGCCGCAGGCAAGACCGGCACCAGCCAGGATTTCCGCGACGGCTGGTTCATCGGCTACACTGCCAATCTCACGGCCACCGTCTGGCTTGGCAATGATGACAATAGCCCGACAAAGAAAGCGACAGGTGGCTCACTGCCTGCCGATATCTGGCGCGAAACCATGGAGGCAGCGCATCTCGGCCTACCTGTGGCCCCGCTTCCTGGTGTCGCCGCGCAGATGATCCTCGAAGCCGGACCTGCCCCAAGCGACGATGCACCGCTGCCACCGGCAGATGTTGGCTCAGGCAGTCAGCTGGTTCCGCCGCAGGAAGGGGCACCGGGCCCTCTCAACCTGATCGAACGCATCTTCGGAAACTGATCCCCGAGACCAGCTACCCTGGCTGTCAGCCGTAGGTGTGCAGTCCCGCACCATGCTGCCGCAACCACTCGCGGGCAGTCGGTGTCTGCGGGGCAAGACGCCGGCAGACAGCCCAGAAGCGATCCGAGTGGTTCATCTCGACCAGATGGGCAACCTCGTGGGCGGCAACGTAGTCCAGGATTTCAGGCGGCGCGAGGATCAGCCGCCAGGAAAACGAGAGCCGGCCATTCGCAGCGCAGGAGCCCCAGCGGCTGCGGGTATCCCGCAGGGAAATCGCCGTGGCCTGACGGCCGACTGTGGCACAGTGGCGATCAACAGCCTGCACAAGATCATCGCGTGCCTGACGGCGCAGCCAGTCTGTGACCTTTCGACTGGCGTGGGCAGCATCGCCTGGAACGTGCAGCTGCGGGCCGTCCGGCGCGGCAACGCAGGTGACCGGCCCGCGCAGGCGCCCCGTGGCGACAATCCGGTGCAGCACACCGCGAACAGGGATCTCAGCATCTGCCGCAAAAGGGGTGACGGCAGGGCGTGCCGACAACTGGCTTTCCAGCCAGCCCCTGTTGCGGGCAACGAAGTCGAGGGCAGTTTCCAGCGAGCCTCCGCGTGGAATGGTCAGGACAGGCTCTGGGGCATTTGTCGGCAACCGCAACAGATAACGGCGGGCCCGCGGATCCTGGCGCAGCCGGATGCTGACCTCGCCACTGGTCAGGGCGAGCATGACGGCTTCAGGCAGTTTCACACGGCGGGAACGGAACAGCATCGGCGCCCAAGGAATCGAAACGGAACCCAAGCGTAGTACGGGATTGTGACCGTCGGGACCAGCGTTGAGAGAACCTTGGGCTGTCTGGCGAACGCAAGTTCGAGTGCCAACTGCCTTCAAGGTCCAGAACGACGAAAGCGGCGCTGTGGGCGCCGCTTCCGGTCGGGTCCAGGATCAGTCTGCAGGTCAGCCCTGATGCAGGTCTGCCGGAGTGCGGTTGGCCCGGGTTGCCATGAAGCGATCAAACTCTTCCTGGTCCTTGGCGCGGCGCAGTTCGCGGAGATAGCTGTCAAAGTCAGCGCGCATTTCGTCCAGCTTCGCCCGTTCGTCCTCGATGCGCTTGATTTCGCGCTCGCGGTAGTCGTCAAAGGCGACGTTGCCGGTGCGGCTGAAGCCGGTGTTCTTGCTCATGTTGCAGAAAGTTCCCTTCATCGGGCTGGCGTTCCACTGGTCCCTGGCATCGCGAGCCATGGACTGGAAGCGGTCGCCCCAGAGAATATAGGCCAACATCGCCAGGCCCAGCGGCCAGAAGACGACGAAACCCAAGACCATCAGGCCGATGGTCACCGGGGACCAGCCCGGGCGGATGACGGAAGTTGCGGTCATGTCTGCTCCCTATCGGTTACCTCAACAGCGAATCACGTGGGGGGTCGAGGCCGCCTGTTCAAGAGCTGTTACAAACCGGGACATATTCGTCCCGCATGGACCAAGGTCCGGCGGTCTAGCCAAAGACCGACCAGCCGGTCCGACGGGCGAACACTTCCATGGCCTCCGTGCCGAGCAGGGAGTTGCCATAGCGGTTCAGTCCGGGCGACCATACGGCGATTGAGGCCCGGCCCGGTGCAATCACGAGGATACCGCCGCCAACACCGCTCTTGCCGGGAAGGCCGACCCGAAAAGCAAAATCGCCCGAGCCGTCATAATGCCCGCAGGTCATCATCAGCGCATTGATGCGGCGGCGTCGATCCCGGCTGAGGAGACGCGGAAACCCAGCCCCCTCGATCAGGAAACGGCCGGCCAGCGCAAGCTGGCGGCAAGTCATGTCGATGGCGCACTGGTGGCAATAGGTGCCCAGCACCTTGTCCGGACTGTTATGGAGATTGTCAAAGGCGGCGAGATAATGCGCCAGTGCGAAATTGCGATGCGCGGTCTCCAGCTCCGACCGGGCCACATCGTGGTTGATGTGAATGCCCTCATCATCTGCAGCAGCCCTGACAAAGCGTAGCAGATGGCCCAGTGCCTCGCGCGGTGAGGACAACGCAAGATAGGTGTCCGTGGTGACAAGGGCACCGGCATTGATGAAGGGGTTGCGCGGAATACCTTCCTCGCGTTCCAGCAAAAGGATGCTGTTGAAGCTCTGGCCAGAGGGCTCACGGCCAACGCGTCGCCACAGCTGGTCCCCGACCTTGCCAAGGGCCAAAGCCAAGGCAAAAACCTTCGAGACAGACTGGATGGAAAACGGCGTATCAGCATCACCGGCCACATGAACTGACCCGTCGGCCAGCGCTATGGCCATGCCGAACTGCTGCGGATCAATCTTGGCGAGTTCCGGAATGTAATCTGCCACCGAACCACGATCTGGCCTGGGCCCAAGCGTTGCGGCGATTTCGTCGAGTAGATCCTGCATCACGCCAAGAGTGCTCCTGTTGTCCGGCGGACCGGACAACAGCAACGCGCTTGACGCAAGGGAAAAATTTGCGGCATGGCCCCGGCGGTTTCGCCGCCGGGCCAGTCCTCAGTCGACTGTTTCAGACAGACGGCGAGCCTGTTCGATCCACTGGTCGCGGGCCATGCGGCCACGAATGTCAAGGCGTGCGTCGAGAGCCTCGATCTGCGCCTCGGTCAGCCCGGCGATCTGCCAGAAGTGAAAGATCCCTGCCTCGTTCAGCGTCTTTTCCAGCTTCGGACCCACACCCGTGATTGCCTTCAGATCATCTGCGACGCCCTTCGGCTTCGACAACAGGATCTTCGCCAACGGATCAGACGGGGTGGCGCGTGGAGTCTTGGCTGCGGCTGGTGCCACACCACCAGGCGAGGCAGGGGTCGATGCCGGGGTCGAGGCCGGGGTCGAGGCTGCTGCCGCGCGTGCCTGTCTCGCACGATTGTCCTGAGAGTGGGTCAGGATGAAGTCGATCATCCGCGGGGCGATTTCAGAGCGGAACCGCGAACCGTTGAAGACGCCATAGTGACCAACCGCCGGCTGCTCGTAATGGACCTTCATATCGTCCGGCAGCGAGGAGCACAGATCATGGGCCGCACGGGTCTGGCCACGGCCGGTGATGTCGTCTTTCTCGCCTTCAACGGTCAACAGGGCCGTATTGCGGATCTTCGAGCAATCGACCGGAGTGTCCCCGTGCATCATCGTGCCATTCGGCAGCGAGTGATCGATGAACACCGTTTCGACAGTCTGAAGATAGAACTCGGCCGTCAGGTCCATGACGGCGAGATACTCGTCATAGAAGTCGCGGTGCTTCTCGGCGTTGTCGCCATCGCCCTTGACCAGGTGCTGGAAGAAGTCGCGATGCGCAATCAGGTGACGGTCGAGGTTCATCGACATGAAGCCGGACAGTTGCAGGAAGCCGGGATAAACCTCGCGCATGGTGCCGGGATGCGGGAACGGCACCGTCATAATGACATTGCGCCGGAACCAGTCGATGCCCTTCGACATCGCAAGATCATTCACGGCGGTGGGCGCCACGCGGGTATCCACTGGACCGCCCATCAGGGTCATCGTGGATGGGGCAAGCGGATCCTCGCGACCTTCCATGACGGCAACAGCGGCGAGAACCGGGACAGACGGCTGGCAGACGGCGACGACATGCGTATCCGGCCCCAGGTGATGGATCATCGCGATGACATAGTCGATGTAGTCATCAAGATCGAACTTGCCATCGGCAAGAGGCACCATCCGGGCATCGATCCAGTCGGTGATATAGACGTCGGCGCGCGGCATCATGGCCTCGACGGTACCACGCAGCAATGTTGCGTAGTGGCCCGACATCGGCGCGACGATGAGGATCTTCGGGTCTTTTCGCGGCCGTTCGAGCGCGCGCTCGAAATGGATCAGGTTGCAGAACGGCCGGCTCCAGACGACACGTTCATGCACCGGAACACGCGTGCCGCCGACAAGCGTCGTCGGCAGGCCGAATTCGGGTTTGCCATAGCGACGGGTTGTACGCTCCAGCACTTCACAGGCGGCCGCAATCTGACGCCCCATCTGGGTATGGGTCATCGGGTTGAACGGGTTCTGGAAGTAGAGCCGGGTTGCATCGGCAGCAGCGCGCATGGGCGCCATCGCCGCGTGGTTGAGCTCATAGAGATGATAGAACGGCACCAGTTCCAATCCTCTTCGCTGACCGGGTACGCGGAACGCACCTCAGGTTCTGGCATTGCAGCAGGATAGGCCGAAGATTCACGCCTCTTCAATAGCCGGTTTGGATATAGCTTGTGCCCAGCTTGTTGATTATTCGTGAAGAACAAGTCGCCCCAGCCAATATAATGGCTTCTATTTCAGCGTCACAGTATGCCGCAATGCAGCATGACAATAGGGGTAAAGTCGTTTAGCTTGAAGCAGTTAGCCGGGTAATGTGACAAGCCGCGCGCATCTTCCATGACAGGTGGCACCCCGGTTGCGCGGGCTCAGGCAGCAAGATCGGCGACGACCGCATCAAGCACAAAAAATCCATCCCGGGTCGCGCGCAGGCGGTGATTTCCGAGCATTTCAACCATGCCGTGCTCCAGCAGGGCATCCAGTCGACGCGGATCGATCCGGCGACTGGCCAGTTTCTCATAACGCAGCAGATCGACGCCTTCGACAAGGCGCAAGCCCATCAGCAGGTATTCATCCCCCTGCTCCTCGTCATTGAGCGGCATATCCTCGACCATGCCATGTCCGCGTTCCTCGACATGGGACAACCAGGTTTCCGGATGGCGTTCGATGGCCGTGGCCCGCTTGGTCGCGCCCAGTGACAGGCGGCCATGGGCCCCAGGACCGACACCGACATAGTCGCCATAACGCCAATAGACGAGATTATGCCGGCATTCCGCGCCGGGACGGGCGTGGTTCGAGACCTCATAGGCCGGAAGGCCATGCGCGTCGGTCACATCCTGCGTCACCGCATAGAACTCGGCGCCGACATCGGGCTCCGGGACCACCAGCTTTCCAGCCTTGTGCAAGGCAAAGAACGGCGTGCCCTCCTCGATGGTCAGCTGATAGAGCGACAAATGATCGGCCGCGAGCGATATCGCCTCGGTGAGCTCCCGCTCCCACGCCGCAACAGTCTGACCCGGACGGGCATAGATGAGATCGAAAGACAGGCGTGGAAACGTCTCGCGGGCCGTCTCGATGGCACGACGGGCTCCGGCCACATCATGCAGGCGGCCGAGGA
Organism: Pannonibacter carbonis; assembly: GCF_003012935.1. GTDB lineage: Bacteria > Pseudomonadota > Alphaproteobacteria > Rhizobiales > Stappiaceae > Pannonibacter > Pannonibacter carbonis. Next base: position 396,761 of record NZ_PUDR01000004.1, read on the forward strand.
GCCGCAGGTCCGGATCGTTGAGCGCCTGAACCCCCATGGAAACCCGATTGACCCCTGCTGCGCGATAGCCGCGGAACCGCTCTGCCTCCACCGAGGACGGATTGGCCTCCAGCGAGATCTCTGCATCGGGATCCATCGCCCAGTGACCGGCGATCGCCTCAAGGATCCGCTCGACGGTAGCCGGCAGCATCAGCGACGGGGTGCCGCCGCCGAAGAAGATCGACTGAACGGTGCGGCCGGGCGTCCAGGCGGCGAAATGGGCCAGTTCCCGCTTGAAAGCGGCGACATAGCGCTCCTGATCCACGGCCTGATGGCGAACGTGGGAATTGAAGTCGCAATACGGGCATTTGGCCGCGCAGAACGGCCAGTGCACATAAATCCCAAATCCCCCGTCCGGTGTCGTGGTCATTCCTGCTCCAGACAGGCCTTGGAAAAGGCGGCAAATGCGCGGGCGCGATGCGACAGGCCGGGGCTCGTGCGAGACCAGCCGTGCTTTTCGTCAGAGGTCATTTCGCCAAATGTCCGGTCATGGCCATCCGGCTGGAACATCGGGTCATAGCCGAAGCCCTTCTCGCCGCGCGGCGGCCAGACGATCTGGCCCTCGACCTCGCCCCGGAAGAACTCGGTGTGACCATCCGGCCAGGCCAGGCACAGGACTGCAACAAACGACCCGCGACGCCGCTCCGGCGCGGTGGCGCCAAGCTGCTGCAGCTTTTCCTCGACATTGCGCATGGCCATGGCGAAGTCCTTGGAGGGACCGGCCCAGCGGGCGGAATAGATCCCCGGTGCGCCATCAAGCGCTGCGGCGCAGAAGCCGCTGTCATCCGCGAGCGACGGCAGGCCAGATGCCTGCGCCGAGGCGACAGCCTTCAGCTCTGCATTGGCCTCGAACGTGGTACCGGTTTCCTCCGGCTCCGGAAGATCGAGGTCCCCGGCCGAGACAACGTCATAGCCGTAAGGCGCCAGCAACTCGCGAAACTCGCGCAGTTTACCGGCATTGTGGCTGGCCAGGACGAGACGCCCGGGTTCAAGCTTGCGGTGGGTCATGCCAAAAACCTCACAGGATCGCCATTTTCTGCAGGTCGACCAGACGGGCGATGCCCGACTTGGCAAGCCCCATCAGCGCGGCAAGATCAGCTTCGGAGAAAGGCTCGCCTTCCGCAGTTCCCTGGATCTCGACGATGCCGCCTTTGCCGGTGAAGACGAAGTTGGCGTCGGTCTGCGCGGTGGAGTCCTCGGCGTAGTCAAGGTCAAGCACCGGCTTGCCGTTGTGAATGCCGCAAGAGATGGCAGCGACATGATCCTTGAGGACCTGCTTCTTCACCATTTCCCGGGCGCGCATCCATTCGATGCAGTCATGCAGGGCTACCCAGGCACCCGTGATCGCTGCCGTCCGGGTGCCGCCGTCCGCCTGGATAACGTCACAGTCGATGGTGATCTGGTTCTCGCCAAGGGCCTCGAGGTCGACAACAGCGCGTAAGGAGCGACCGATCAGACGCTGGATTTCCTGGGTGCGGCCAGACTGCTTGCCAGCAGAAGCCTCGCGGCGCATCCGCTCGCCCGTGGCGCGCGGCAGCATGCCATATTCCGCCGTGACCCAGCCGCGGTTCTGGCCACGCAACCAGGGCGGCACGCGATCTTCGAGGCTGGCGGTGCACAGGACATGGGTGTCACCGAACTTGACAAGGCAGGAGCCTTCCGCGTGCTTGGCAAAGCCACGCTCCAGCGTAACGGCTCTGAGTTCGTCGGCAGCGCGCTTGGACGGACGCATGGGCAACTCCCTGAGGTTTGTCCGGAAGCAATCGCCCGGAACTGGCACTTTCGCGCGCTTGTAACTGCTGGCGCGCGCCGACGCAAAGGTCTGCTTGCGCTTGACGGCGGAATTGATCCTATATCTTTAATTTGCAAGGCCATGTCACATGGCCTGTCCGAGGAAACCCAAGTGGGAAAGAGGCAGGAATGGTGAGCTTGAGCGAGCTGGACAGGCGATCTCGCGACATCTTCCGCTCCATTGTGGAGAGTTATCTGGATACGGGTGAGCCGGTCGGATCGCGCAATGTGGCGCGAGGTCTCGGCATGTCGTTGTCACCCGCATCGGTGCGCAATGTCATGGCGGATCTGGAACATCTGGGCCTTCTGTACTCGCCGCACACCAGCGCCGGACGGCTGCCGACCGAGACCGGGCTGCGGTTCTTCATCGATGCACTGCTTGAGGTTGGCGACCTGTCGCGGGAAGAGCGGGAGCGGATCAATGTCCAGGTCCGCGCCACTGGCGGCAAGAATACGGAACAGGTGCTGACTGAAGCGACACAGCTCTTGTCTGGACTGACAAGCGGTGCCGCCGTCGTCCTGACCCACAAGCAGGACATCCGCCTCAAACACATCGAATTCATCCGCATCGAGCCCCTGCGCGCCCTTGCAGTGCTGGTCGGGGAAGATGGCTCGGTGGAGAACCGGATTGTCGAGCTACCCGCAAACCTGCCGTCTTCGGCGCTGGTGCAGGCGTCGAACTATCTCAACGCCCAGATCCAGGGGCGGACCATCGCGGAAGTCCGCCGCGAGCTTGAACGCCTGCGCGAAGCCAACCAGGCGGAGCTGGACCAGTTGACCCAGAAGATCGTCGAGGCCGGGCTTGCGGTCTGGGGCGGGGAATCGGGTGACGGCGACACACTGATCGTGCGTGGCCAGTCCAACCTCCTGACCGAAGTCGGCGCTGCCGAGGATCTGGAACGTGTGCGGCTGCTGTTTGACGACCTTGAGAACAAGCGCGACCTGATCCAGTTGCTCGGCCTTGCCGAAACCGGCGACGGGGTCCGGATCTTCATCGGCTCCGAGAACAAGCTGTTCTCCCTGTCAGGATCCTCCGTCGTGGTCTCGCCCTACCGGGACCGGGAGCAGCGTATCATCGGCGTGTTGGGCGTCATCGGCCCGACACGGCTGAACTATGCGCGCGTCATCCCGATGGTTGACTATACGGCTCGCCTCGTCAGCCGCCTTGTCGGCTGACGCGGCGCTGCCGGCAACCGAAATCCCGCACATCAGGAATGCTCCATGCTGTCGCCTGCCGAACTCGAACGCTATGCCCGCCACATTGTCCTGCGCGAAATCGGCGGACCGGGGCAACAGAAGCTGAAAGCCGCGCGGGTACTTGTGATCGGCGCCGGCGGGCTTGGCTCACCCGTGCTGCAGTACCTGGCCGCCGCAGGTGTGGGAACACTCGGGATCGTCGACCATGACACCGTGTCGCTGTCCAACCTGCAACGGCAGGTGATCCACGACACGAACCAGTTGGGTGAACCGAAGGTGGCCAGCGCGGCCGAGGCCATCGCACGGCTCAACCCTTATGTCGCGGTGGAGCCGCATCCGGAGCGGCTGGGCGGTCACAACGCGTTGTCCCTCGTGGGCGGCTACGACCTCGTCATCGACGGATCGGACAACTTTGAGACCCGGTATCTTGTCTCGGATGCCTGCTACTATCGCAAGAAGCCGCTGATCACGGCAGCGGTGGGCCGGTTTGATGGCTCGTTGACGCTCTTGAGGCCGCATGAGCGGGCGGCGGACGGCACGCCCAACCCGACCTATCGCTGCCTGTTTCCCACGCCTCCGAAAGCGGGCATCGTTCCCTCCTGCGCGGAAGCAGGCGTGGTCGGTGCGCTAACGGGCATTCTCGGCACACTGCAGGCGATGGAAGCGATCAAGGCGATCACGGGCGCTGGTGAAGGCCCGGTCGGCCGGCTGGTGATGTTCAATGCGCTGTCGCTGCGCATGGACGAGATCACCTATCGCTGGTCCCCGAAAAACCCGCTAAGTGGCGAGGCCCCCCTCACCTGGGCGGAGCTGCGGGAGCGGGACGCCCGGGATTTCTGACGGCCATTCGGAGAGGCAACCGGTCCCGACGCAACGCCGGGACCGGTCTTTATCTCAGAGATCGAAGCCCAGCATCTTGCCGACAGTGAAGACGTCCTTGTCGCCACGGCCGCACAGGTTCATGACGATGATCTGGTCCTTGCGCATCTTCGGCGCCAGCTTCATCACCTGGGCCAGCGCATGCGCCGGCTCCAGCGCCGGAATGATGCCTTCGATCTTTGTCAGCAGCTGGAAGGCTTCCATTGCCTCGTCATCGGTGATCGGCACGTAATTGGCCCGGCCGATTTCCTTCAGCCAGGAATGCTCCGGTCCGATGCCGGGATAGTCGAGGCCGGCCGAGATCGAATGGCCTTCCAGGATCTGGCCGTCGGCGTCCTGCAGGAGATAAGTGCGGTTGCCATGCAGCACGCCCGGCTTGCCGGCGTTCAGCGAGGCGCAATGCTCGTCGCCCTCAAGACCACGTCCACCAGCTTCCACGCCCCAGATCTCGACGCTCTTGTCGTCGAGGAACGGGTGGAACAGGCCGATGGCGTTCGAGCCGCCGCCAACGGCAGCAACAATCGCATCCGGCAGGCGGCCTTCAGCGGCCAGCATCTGCTCGCGGGTTTCCTTGCCGATCACAGACTGGAAGTCGCGCACCAGCTCCGGATAGGGGTGCGGGCCAGCGGCGGTGCCGATCAGGTAATAGGTGTTGTCGACATTGGTGACCCAGTCGCGCAGCGCCTCGTTCATGGCGTCCTTCAGCGTGCCGGCACCGGCGGTGACCGGAACGATCTCGGCACCCAGCAGCTTCATGCGGAACACGTTCGGCTTCTGACGCTCCACGTCGGTCGCGCCCATGTAGACGACGCAGGGCAGGCCGAAGCGGGCGCAGACGGTTGCGGTGGCGACGCCGTGCTGACCAGCGCCGGTTTCCGCGATGATCCGTGTCTTGCCCATGCGCATGGCCAGCAGGATCTGGCCGAGGCAGTTGTTGATCTTGTGGCTGCCGGTGTGGTTCAGCTCGTCGCGCTTGAAGTAGATCTTCGCGCCACCCCCGAGGCCGGAGGCCTCAGAAACTTCACGAAGATGCTGGGTCAGGCGCTCGGCGAAATACAGCGGCGATGGCCGGCCGGTGTAATGGGTGTTGAGATCATCGAGCTGCGCCTTGAAGGCAGGATCCGCCTTGGCGTCGTTATAGGCCTTCTCGAGGTCGAGGATCAGCGGCATCAGCGTCTCGGCCACATAGCGGCCGCCGAAGATCCCGAAGTGGCCGCGCTCGTCCGGTCCCGAGCGCAGGGTGTTGGCCATTGTGGTCACGTCTCGTCACTCCTTCACATCTTCCGCCGATCGAACGGCCGCCATAAAGGCGCGGATCAGATCGCTGTCCTTGACGCCCTTGGTGCGTTCCACGCCCGAGGACACATCTACGGCCGGCGCCCCGCTCATGGCGATGGCACGGCCTACATTCTCCGGATCGAGCCCCCCGGAAAGCATGAAGCGGCGCGGCAGGTCAAGCGCCTTGAGGATCGTCCAGTCATAGGGAACCCCGTGACCGCCCGGCACATCCGAGTCCGCCGGCGGCTTGGCATCGAACAGGATCCACTCAGCCACCGTGACATAGGGCAGCGCCTTCTCGGTGTCAGCCTTCTCCCGCACGCCAATCGCCTTGATGATGCGGGTGCGCAACATGATCCGCGCCGCAGCGCAGGCTTCCGGCGTTTCGGAGCCGTGAAACTGGAACAGATCCGGCTTCACCAGCTCGTTGATCCGTTGCAGCCCGGCAAGATCCATATCGACGGTCAGCGCCACGATCTCGGTCTTGCCGCGCGCCATATCCGCCAGGCGGCAGGCATCACTCAGGGACACATGCCGCGGGCTTTTGGGAAAGAACACCAGCCCGATCATGTCCGCACCGGCGTCAATCGCCGTCTGCAGGGTCTCCTCGGTCGATAGACCACAGATCTTGACTGGAATTCTGGACATGACTGCCTGACGTTCGTTCAGCCGCAAGGGCTATGGTCCCGATGCGCGAGCGGCGAGCCTATAGCCCGGCCACGCCGGCTGGAAGCCCAAAAAGAAGGGCAGCCTCGCGACTGCCCCCCAACAATTCCGATGCGCTCCGGCGTCGCGTCAGACGCGGCGCTCCACCAGCATCTTCTTGATCTCTGCGATGGCCTTGGCCGGGTTCAGGCCCTTGGGGCAGGCCTGGGCGCAGTTCATGATCGTGTGGCAGCGGTACAGGCGGAACGGATCCTCAAGGTTGTCGAGGCGCTCGCCCTTGGCTTCGTCGCGGCTGTCGATCAGCCAGCGATAGGCCTGCAGCAGCACGGCGGGCCCAAGATAGCGGTCGCCGTTCCACCAGTACGACGGGCAAGAGGTCGAGCAGCAGGCGCAGAGGATGCACTCATAGAGGCCATCCAGCTTGGCGCGGTCCTCGTGGCTCTGGCGCCATTCCTTTTCCGGGGCCGGCGACACGGTCTTCAGCCAGGGCTCGATCGAGCGGTGCTGGGCGTAGAAGCGGGTCAGGTCCGGAACCAGATCCTTGATCACCGGCATGTGCGGCAGCGGGTAGATCGCAATCGCGCCCTTGCCCACCTCGTCCATGCCCTTGGTGCAGGCCAGGGTGTTGGTGCCGTCGATGTTCATGGCGCAGGAGCCGCAGATGCCTTCGCGGCACGAGCGGCGGAAGGTCAGCGTCGGGTCGATCTTGTTCTTGATGTAGATGAGCCCGTCCAGGATCATCGGACCGCAATCGTCGAGATCGACGAAATAGGTGTCCACGCGCGGGTTGCGGCCGTCATCCGGATTCCAGCGGTAGATCCGGTATTCGCGTAGGTTGGTGGAGCCCTTCGGCTTGTCCCAGACCTTGCCCTCGGTCACCTTGGAATTCTTTGGAAGCGTCAGCTGAACCATTCTCGTCGCTCCGCGTTACGGCGCCGGATGGATGTCCGGGCCAATGGGTTCCCCGTCAGGCCTTCAGGCTGAACAGGATGTTGTCTCTGGTTTCGCCGGCCTGTTCATAGCCAAGGCGCGTGAGCAGGCTCAGGCAGTCCTCGGTCCAATGCGGCCGGCAGTTTGTTTCAAGCAGAATGGCGCGGGGCCAGAGGTCCCGGCTGGTGGTGGAGAGATAGGGCACCAGAACACGGTCCTCAAATCCCTCCACGTCGATCTTCATCACGTCGATCCGTGTCAGTCCGGCTTCAGTCACCACATCGGCCAGGGGGCGCACCGGCACGCGGAAAGCGCTCCAGTTGCCGGCCCACTCGCCCTGGGTCAGGTCTTCGACCAGCGTGGCAAAGCCGGCGTTCGAGGGCTCGCGCCACAGCGACAGTTCGCCGTCCTCAGCGCCCACCGCCGTGCGGGCGATGCGGACATCCGACGCGCCGTTGGCAGCGAGGTTAAAGGCCAGCTTGTCGGCCGTGTCGGGGCTCGCCTCGACGGCCAGAACCTCGGCTCCGCTTGCGGCGGCAAACAGGCTGTAGGTGCCGATGTTGGCCCCCACGTCGACAAAGACACGGTCATTGCCGAGCAGAGGCGCAATCAGCCGGTGTTCCGCCTGTTCGGGCAGGCGGCCCTTGGCCATCATTTTCCGGTCATCGTAATTGCCACCGGGATAGAGGCGGAACTTCAGTCCCTCCACCACGGTGTCATAAGGGCCGGAAAACACCCGGGCGACGAGGCTGCGGATCCGCTTGCGCAGGAAGGCCGACAGGTCGTGCCGGTCCGCCAGCGCCCAGGCAAACTTCACCAGTCCCTCGGCACGGTATGTGCCGAAGGGCGAGGTGATGTCAGGCCGGGCGAGAGCGGCAACCATGGACAGTCCTTAGTAGACGCGCGCCTTCGGCGCGATCTTCTTCGGGTCGATGCCGCCGTCTTCGTAGCGGGTCAGCGGCTCGGTGATCACGGCGCGGTAGTCGAGCTTGACGGCACCGGCTTCGTCGACCCAGGCCAGCGTGTGCTTGCGCCAGTTGACGTCGTCGCGGCCGCCGAGCGGACCATCCTTGTAGTCCTCGCGTGCGTGGGCACCACGGCTTTCCTTGCGGGCCTCGGCGCCGTAGACCGTCGTGATGGCGTTGGCCATCAGGTTCTGCAGCTCGAGGGTTTCGACAAGGTCCGAGTTCCAGATCATCGAGCGGTCGGTGACCTTGATGTCGGACATTTCGCCCCAGATCGCGGACAGGCGCTTGCAGCCCTGTTCCAGGCTTTCCTGGGTGCGGAACACGGCCGCGTCGTCCTGCATGGCGCGCTGCATCTTCTCGCGCAGCACCGCCGTCGGCGTCGAGCCGCTGGCATGCCGCGTCTTGTCGAAGCGGGCCATGATTTCTTCGCAGGACCGCTCGTTCGGCGTCGGCACGGCGCTCTTGGGATCCACGACCTCGCGGGCACGGATGGCAGCAGCGCGGCCGAAGACGACCAGGTCGATCAGCGAGTTGGAGCCGAGGCGGTTGGCGCCATGCACCGAGGCGCAACCCGCTTCGCCCACGGCCATCAGGCCCGGCTGGATGCGGTTCGGGTCGCTCGCCGTCGGGTTCAGCACCTCGCCCCAATAGTTGGTCGGGATGCCGCCCATGTTGTAGTGCACGGTCGGCAGGACCGGGATCGGCTCCTTGGTCACGTCGACGCCGGCGAAGATCTTGGCCGATTCCGAGATGCCCGGCAGGCGCTCGTGCAGAAGCGCCGGATCCAGGTGGTCGAGGTGCAGGAAGATGTGATCCTTGTTCTTGCCGACGCCGCGGCCTTCACGGATCTCGATCGTCATGCAGCGCGACACCACGTCGCGGGAGGCAAGGTCCTTGGCCGACGGGGCATAGCGCTCCATGAAGCGCTCGCCTTCGGAGTTGACCAGATAGCCGCCTTCGCCGCGCGCGCCTTCGGTGATGAGGCAGCCCGAACCGTAGATGCCGGTCGGATGGAACTGCACGAATTCCATGTCCTGCAGCGGCAGACCGGCACGCGCGACCATGCCGCCACCGTCGCCGGTGCAGGTATGGGCGGAGGTTGCCGAGAAATAGGCGCGGCCATACCCACCGGTCGCCAGCACCACCATCTTGGCGGAGAAGCGGTGGATGGTGCCGTCATCGAGGTTCCAGGCGATGACGCCCTGGCACACGCCGTCATCCGACATGATCAGGTCGAGCGCGAAATACTCGATGTAGAACTCTGCGTTGTTCTTCAGCGACTGGCCATAGAGCGTGTGCAGGATGGCGTGGCCGGTGCGGTCGGCTGCGGCGCAGGTGCGCTGCACCGGGGGGCCGTCGCCGTAGTTCTGCATGTGGCCGCCGAAGGGGCGCTGGTAAATGCGGCCGTCTTCGGTGCGCGAGAAGGGCACGCCGTAGTGTTCCAGCTCGTAGACGGCTTTCGGGGCCTCGCGGGCCAGATACTCCATGGCGTCAGCATCGCCGAGCCAGTCGGAGCCCTTCACCGTGTCGAACATGTGCCATTCCCAGCAGTCCGGCGTCATGTTCTTCAGCGAGGCAGCAATGCCGCCCTGTGCTGCAACGGTGTGCGAGCGGGTCGGGAACACCTTGGTGATGCAGGCCGTGCGCAGGCCCTGCTCGGCCATGCCGAGCGTGGCGCGCAGGCCGGCACCGCCGGCACCGACCACCACCACGTCGAAGGTATGTTCGACGAATTCATAGGTCTTGGCCATGTGGGTCAGCCTCCAAAGCCGATCTTGATAACCGCGAACACCGAGCCGAGCCCGACAGCGGCACAGAAGAAGATGTTGGCCATCAGCGCGAGGAACTTCACGCCGTCACCATGGACATAGTCTTCGATGATGATCTGCATCCCGAGCTTCATGTGATAGATGCCGGACAGGATGACGAGCAGCAGCAGGATCGAGATCAGCGGGTTCTTCAGCGTCGCGACCACGTCTGCATGGCTGCCACCCTGCAGGGAAATCACCAGAACCACGAAGAACGAGATCAGGAACACGTTGGCCACCGCGGTGACGCGCTGGCGCCAGAAATGCTCGGTGCCTTCCTTGGCCGAGCCGAGGCCACGGACCTTGCCGAGCGGAGTGCGCATATCGGTCATTCGTGTCTCCTCAGCGAACCATGTAGCCGATGACCCACAGCAGGATCGTCAGCGCAACGGAGCCAATGATGGTTGCCCGGGCCAGCCATTCGCGCGCTTCACGTCCGAAGCCAGCGCCCATGTCCCAGATGAAGTGGCGCAGACCGCCAAGCATGTGATGCACCAGTGCCCAGGTGAAACCGAACAGCACCAGGCGGCCGAGGATCGACCCCATCAGGTCATTCACGAAATCGAAATAGGCCGGGCCGCTGGCGGCGGCAATGAGCCACCAGGCAAGAAGCAGCGTCCCGAAGTACAGCGCTGCACCGGTGATGCGGTGCAGGATCGACATCACCATCGTCAGGATCGGCTTATAGATCTGAAGATGGGGCGACAGAGGGCGGCTGCCCTTCATATCGACATCCGGCATGGACTTTCTCTCCCGTCCGACGCCAACCTTACGTTTGCGTAAACGTAAGCATCAGCTGGCGTTGTCTAAAGGCGTAATAGCGCCAACCAACCCACTCGTCAAAGTATCCTATCGGCCGAACTGGACGATTGTCTTGAACACTGGAGCCAAAAATCGCCCTGTGTTACCGTTGCGTCAAAATAACAAAATTCGCTACCCAACTGACATTTGACGCCTATTATCAGTATTTGGAGTTTTCCAGAATGAAAAAAATGATCGCAGAATTCATCGGTACCATGACTCTTGTGTTGTTCGGGTGCGGTGCCGCTGTAATTGCGGGAATGGGAACAGGTCCGACAGCAATCGACATTCTCGGGATCGCATTTGCTTTTGGCTTGTCAATCGTTGCAATGGCTTATGGCATTGGCATGATTTCAGGATGCCACATCAATCCGGCGGTCAGCTTTGGTGTACTGCTTGCAGGTCGTATGAGCCTATCGGATTTTATTCGCTACGTGATCGCCCAGATCCTTGGCGCTTTGGCCGGAGCTGCGATCCTTGCAGTGATTCTCTCGGACAAGGCCGGCGGCTGGAGTGGCGGTCTGGGCCAGAATGGCTGGGGTGCAGGTTATCTCGGTGAGTATGGTGTAACCGCAGCGTTTGTCTTCGAGGCGGTTGCAACCTTCCTGTTCCTGGTCTGCATCCTCGGTGTGACCCAGAAAGGTGCGCCGAGCCAGTTTGCAGGTCTTGCCATTGGCCTGACGCTGACGGCAATCCACATTGTCGGGATCAATGTCACTGGCGTTTCGGTCAACCCGGCACGGTCCATCGGACCTGCCATCGTCGGCGCTGGCGGCAACCCGGCGGCCGTTGCCCAACTCTGGCTCTTCATTCTAGCACCCATGCTTGGTGCCGCAGCGGCGGGCCTGCTGTTCAAGAGCGGCATCCTGTCGGCTGACACTGAGTAATCTTCTCGATCAGGACCGGGAGTGAAGCTCCTGAAACAAAAGCTCCGGCCAGAATGTCAGGTTGGCCGGAGCGACCGCTGAGCCGCGATGCGCTTGAACAGGTGCATCATGAAGATGGTCGCAAAGACCGGTGTCACGAGGTTGAGCAGAGGGACAGCCAGAAGCCCGGCGATCAGCAACCCACCCATGAACACTGTTCCGGAGTGCGCCTTTCGCAGCGCGCGGGCCTCGACGGGGCTCATGAACCGCGTGGCGGCAAACTCGAAGAACTCGCGGCCGAGCAGGTAGGCGTTGACCACGAGAAATGCGATCAGATTGACGCCGGGAACCAGCAGCAGAATCAGCGCAACAATATTGCCGAGAATGACAACACCGGTGAACTTGACGGTTGCGGCAAGTGAAGCACCCAGCGGCATGGCACGGCCAGGTTGTTCGTGAGCGTAGTTGGTCTGCTCGACAATCGCGGCTACGTCGTCCTGGAACAGTCCGGCAAACAGGGCCGTAACAGGAGCAACCAGGAAGCCAAGGACAAAGATCGCGCCGATGCCCGTCAGGATCGACACCACCGTGTCAAGCCAGGGATAGGGCAGCTCGACATAGCCGGCGACAACGCCCTGCAGGGCGATCCAGATCACCGCAAGAACCGCAATCGAGAAGGCCAGCGACTTGATCAGGATGGTGCGAAAGGCGGGTTCAAACACCTGGCCAAAGGCCCGCAGCGCATCAGACAACATTCGTCCTGGTTCCTTCATTTCGGTCACCGCCCTCACATAGGCAGGCCGACCGGCAATCGCAATGACCGCTCAGAACCGGGTTCGCGCCTTCAGCGCCTGCATCAGCGTGCCTTCATCCAGATGGTCCAGCTCGCCGCCCACCGGCACGCCATGCGCCAGCCGCGTGACGGTGACATCGAGGCCGGCAAGCTGATCGGTGATGTAAAGCGCCGTGGTCTGGCCCTCGACCGTCGCATTCACTGCCAGCACCACCTCGCGGATCGATCCCGCCTCGACGCGTGCAACCAGCGCGGCGATGTTGAGGTCTTCCGGGCCAATTCCGTCCAGCGGCGACAGGGTGCCGCCCAGCACATGGTAGCGGGCGTTGATGGCCCCGGCGCGCTCCAGCGCCCACAGGTCCGCGACATCTTCCACCACGACCAGAACGGTTTCGTCCCGGCCATCGTCGCAGCAGATTGTGCAAGGGTCGCAGGTGTCGACCGTGCCGCAGACCGAGCAGATGCCAACCTTCTCCACCGCCACGCCCATGGCGTCGGCGAGCGGAACCAGCAGCTGCTCCTTCTTCTTGATGAGATGCAGGGCGGCGCGCCGGGCCGACCGCGGCCCGAGCCCGGGCAGCCGTGCGAGCAGCTGGATCAGCCGTTCGATCTCCGGACCTGCGACCTTGCGCCCTGCCATCTCGTGTTCCCTGTGTTCTTGTCCGCACGCGGGCCGGCGCGCGTGCGCCCGGCCCGCAGCCGGTCTGTCAGAACGGCATCTTCATGCCGGCCGGAAGCCCCATGCCACCCATCAGTTCCTGGGTCTTTTCCTGCATCAGGGTCTCGGCCTTGATCCGGGCCTCGTTATGGGCCGCGATGATCAGGTCCTCGAGGATTTCCGCCTCTTCTTCCTTCAGCAGCGACGGATCGATCTTGATCGCGCGGATCTCGCCCTTGCCGGCAATGGTGATCTTCACCATGCCGCCACCCGAGCTGCCTTCGGTCTCGATATTGGCAAAGGCTTCCTGCAGCGAGCCCATCTTCTCCTGCAGCTGCTTCGCCTGCTTCATCATCTTCATGAAGTCCATGGACTGTCTCCTTGTCCGGTACGTGGTGCGATCTCACCCATATGGGGTCGATCCGCTTACCTCACATCCAGAAAGCCGATGATCTTGCGCATGTCGCGCAGCACCGGCTCGGCGATGGCGGAAGCCTGTTCGGCGCCGTTCTTCAGGACGGCGTCGATTTCCGCCGGATCGGCCATCAGCCGGCGCATCTCGGCGTTCAGCGGCGCAAGCCGCTCCACGGCAAGCTCGGCCAGCGCCGGCTTGAACACGGAGAACGGCTGACCGCCGAAGTCGGAAATGATCGCGTCCTTGGTCTTGCCGGCAAGCGCGGCATAGATCGCGACCAGGTTCTCGGCTTCCGGCCGGCCCTTGAGGCCCTCCAGTTCACCCGGCAGCGGCTCCGGATCGGTCTTGGCCTTCTTGATCTTCTTGGCGATCATGTCGGCGTCGTCCGCCAGATTGATGCGCGACAGGTCCGAGGGATCGGACTTCGACATCTTCTTCGTGCCGTCGCGCAGGCTCATCACGCGCGGCGCGGGGCCGGCGATCATCGGCTCGGGCAGCGGCAGATAGATCTGTTCCGGGCTTTCCGGCGACGGCGTCGGATTGGGCGAACCCAGTCCCAGCTCCATGATCCGCTCGGCAAAGTCATTGTTGAACTTCTGCGCGATGTCGCGGGTCAGCTCCAGATGCTGCTTCTGGTCATCGCCCACTGGAACATGCGTCGCGCGGTAAGCCAGAATGTCGGCCGCCATCAGGTTCGGATAGGCGAAGAGACCGACCGAAGCGTTCTCGCTGTTCTTGCCCGCCTTGTCCTTGAACTGCGTCATGCGGTTCAGCCAGCCCATGCGCGCCACGCAGTTGAAGATCCACGCCAGCTCGGCGTGTTCCTTCACCTGGCTCTGGTTGAAGATCACCGAGCGCTTGGGGTCGATGCCTGCGGCGATGAAGGCGGCGGTGACTTCGCGGGTTGCGTTGGTGAGTTCCTTCGCATCGGGGAAGCCGGCCGTGATCGCATGCATGTCGACGACGCAGAAGATCGTCGGCATCTGGTCCTGCATCGGCACCCAGCGCGAGACAGCGCCGAGGTAATTGCCGAGGTGAAGGTTGCCGGTCGGTTGAACACCGGAGAAGCAGCGGGGCTGGAGCGCTGTCATGTAAAGTCCCTGAAACAGTCGGCCGGTTGGAAGGGCCTGAAATTGGGAAAGGCAGGATGCCGCTGGACTTATGGCTTGGCGCCCGCAGCAAGGCAAGCGGCAGCAACGCGCCTCATGCCCCGGTCCTGCGCCGGCGGATCATCCGCGCAAGGCCAATGAGGTCTGCCGCGCCGGTGACCTGCGCCAGACCGGCGAAGACCGTGACCCCGCCGGCCACCAGCACGCCCAGCGCGGCCACACGGATACCCAGCGATGGCCCGGCCAGCGCACCCGCCAAGGCCTCTGCCCCCAGATGAACGCACACACCCATGACGGCGCTTGCCACCCCCAGCAGCCCGATCTTGCGCAGGACCACCAGATCCGGCTCGAAATGCCCGCGCCGCCACAACACCACCCCAAGCGCCAGCGCGTTGACCCAGCCGGCAACGGTCGTCGCCAGCGCGATGCCCACATGCGCCAGCACCGGAAACAGCAGCAACGACAGCACGACATTCACCAGCGCACTGAGTCCGGCAAACCACATCGGCGTCTTCGTGTCCTCGCGGGCGAAATAGCCGGGCGAGAACACCTTGTTCAGCACATAGGCCGGCAACCCAAACGAAAAAGCCGCCAGCGCCGCGGCCGTTCCGCTCACGGCCGCCGCATCGAAGGCGCCGCGCCCGAACAGCACCGAGACGATCTCATCCGGGATCACCACCAGCGCAACAGAGGCCGGCAGCGTCAGTGCGAAGGACAGTTCCATCGCCCCGTTCAGCGTCTTCTGGAACTGCGCATCCTCTCCGGCCCGCAGCTGCCGGGTCAGGCTGGGCAGCAGCACGACGCCGATGGCAATCCCGATGACCCCGAGCGGCAGCTGATACAGCCGGTCGGCGTAGTAGAGCAGCGCATTCGCGCTCGCCTGCGCCGAGGCGATCACCTGGCCAACGACGATGTTGATCTGGGTGATGCCACCGGCAATGAGCCCGGGTACGCCCAGCGTCACCAGCCGGCGCACTGCCGGCGTCAGGCGCGGCCGTGGCAGGGTCAGGCGAAAGCCCAGCCGCTTCATGTCCCACAGCACGACAGCCAGCTGCGCCACCCCGGCAACGGAAACGCCGAGGCAGAGGGTGAGGCCGATCTGCCGTTCCTCGATCACACCGGAGAGGACGATGCCCGCCAGCACGGCAATCATCACCACATTCAGCATCACCGGGGCAAAGGCAGCGGCGGCGAAGCTCTGATAGGTGTTCAGGATGCCCGCGATCAGCGCCAGCATCGACATGAACAGCAGATAGGGAAAGGTGATCCGCGACATCAGCACGGTCAGGTCAAACTTGGCCGGATCTTCCAGAAAGCCCGGTGCGAGGACCCAGACCACGGCGGGCATGGCAATCTCGGCGAGGGCCAGCAGGATGAGCAGCACGAACAGCATGCCGGACGCGATTTCGCCGGCCACCTGCCGCGCCCTCGTTTCGCCCTCCTCCTCCAGCGCCCGCCCGAACAGGGGCACGAACGCCGAGTTGAAGGCGCCTTCCGCAAACAGCCGGCGAAAGAGGTTGGGAAGACGGAAGGCCACAACAAAGGCGTCGGCCACCGGTCCGGCTCCCAGCACAGCCGCCAGCATGGCATCACGCACGAAGCCAAGAATGCGGCTGGCAAGCGTTGCCGCACCGACGGTTGCAAAGTTGCGGATCAGGCTCATTCGCGTTCCATCAGCCAGACGTTACGGGGGCAGGCTCCGGCTTTCCTTCCACCGCCTCGGTCAGCCGCTCGCGGATCGTCTCCTGACGGCTGATGTTGGAGATTTTCTGGCCCGTCAGGTCGGTCACGTAGAACACGTCCACCACCCGCTCACCAAAGGTCGAGATATGCGCGGAGGCGATGTTGAGATTGAGCCCGGCAATCGCCCGGGTCAGCTCGTACAGAAGTCCGGGACGGTCCAGCCCGCTGACTTCCACGACGGTGTAGCTGTCCGACCAGGAATTGTTGACCAGAACCTCGGCCGCCACCCGGAACGCCTTCATGCGCCCCTTCATGTTGGCCTTCTTGGCGATGTGTTCCGGCAGGGGCATCTCGCCCCGCAGGGTTTTCAGGATGATGTCTGTGATGCGTTCGCCGCGCCGGCGCTCGTCGGCATCATCTGGCAACTCGCGGCCAACGAAGATCGAATCCAGCGCGAAGCCATCCGTCGTCGTGTCGATCTGCGCATCGACGATGTTGGCACCGGTGACGAAACACGCCCCGGCAATTGACGACAGCAGGCGCGGATGGTCCGGCGCAAGGATGGTGATTTCCGTAACGCCCTCGAAGGCATGCGTGCGCACCTCGGCGGCAAATTTCTCGTTGCGCGCGTCGGCCCGGCGGATCAGCTCGGCATGGGCAATCGCCCGGTCGATTTCCGCCCGCATCCAGTAGGCGGGATAGTGCCGACCGACATAGGACTGGCGTTCGCTCGTGGTCCAGTGGGTGAGCTTTTCCAGGAGCCGTTCCTTGGCGTCGGTCACCACTTCCTTGCGGCTCAACTGGCTGTGTCCGCCGGTCAGATGCGGCTCGCATTCGTAGTAGAGCGTCCTCAGCAGCTGGCCCTTCCAGCCGTTGAAGACCCCGGGACCAACGGCGCGGATATCGGCAACCGTCAGGATCAGCAGCAACTTCAACCGCTCCAGGCTCTGAACGATCTGCGCAAAGTCATCAATGGTTTTGCGGTCGGAGAGATCGCGCGACTGGGCATAGGTGCTCATGTCGAGATGGTGCTCGATCAGCCAGGCAACGGTTTCGGTCTCGGCCGCACTCAGGCCGAGGCGTGGGCAAACCTTGCGGGCAATCTTGGCACCGGCGATCGAGTGATCCTCGGGACGCCCCTTGGCGATGTCGTGCAGGAACATTGCCACATACAGGACACGGCGGTTCTGGATCGACTTGATGAGCTGGCTGGCTAGCGGATTCTCGCCCTCAGCCCCGCCCCGTTCAATCTCGGCCAGAACGCCGATGGAGCGCAGCAGGTGCTCGTCCACCGTGTAGTGGTGGTACATGTTGAACTGCATCATCGCCACGACCTTGCCGAAGTCCGGCACGAAGCGGCCCAGGACACCGGCTTCGTTCATGGCGCGCAAGGTCGCTTCCGGCTGTGATCTCGATGTGAGGATCGACAGGAACAACCGGTTGGCTTCCGGATTGTCACGCAAGGCTGCGTTGATCAGCGACAGCGAGCGATGGATCAGCTGCATCAGCTCCGGATGCAGGATGTAGTTCAGCCGGTCGGCCACCTGGAACACGCGGATAAGGTTCACGGGATCTTCCCGGAACACCATGTCGCTGGCCGCATTGATTCGCCCGTTCTCGGCGACAAAGCCCGGTGCCTCGCGGATTGGCTGCGCGGCCGGACCGCGCGGGCTCTTCAGCCGCAGCATCAGTCCGGTGAAGCCCGTGCCATGGGGCGACTTCACATGCTGCGCCTCAAGGGCCGAACACAGGATGCGCGTCAGGTCGCCCACGTCCTTGGCGACCAGGAAGTAGTGCTTCATGAAGCGCTCGACGTCCTTCAGCCCGGGATGCTGGGTGTAGCCAAGCCGGATCGCGATCTCGCGCTGGACGTCAAAAGACAGGCGTTCTTCGGGACGACCGGTGAGATAATGCAGATGGCAGCGGACTGCCCAAAGGAAGTCCTCGCATTTGACAAAGAGGTTGTACTCTGCCCGCGACAGCACACCCTTCGACACAAGTTCGGACTGGCGGCGTACGCGATAGTGATACTTGGCGATCCAGAACAGGGTGTTGAGGTCGCGCAGGCCGCCCTTGCCTTCCTTGATGTTCGGCTCGACCAAGTAGCGCGACATGCCCTGCCGCTTGTGGCGCTCGTCGCGTTCGGCAAGCTTTGCCGCAATGAAATCTGAACTCGTGCCGGCCACGACTTCCGTATCGAATTTCGTCTGCAATTCCCGGAACAGTGTTTCCTCGCCCCAGATAAAACGCGCTTCGAGGACCGCTGTACGGATGGTCATGTCGGACCGGGACAGGCGGATGCATTCCTCAAGGTTTCGGGTCGCATGGCCCACCTTGAGGCCAAGGTCCCACAGCATGTAGAGGATGTATTCCACCACCTGCTCACCCCAGGGGGTCTGCTTGTAGGGCAGCAGGAACAGAAGATCGACGTCCGAGCCGGGGGCCAGTGTGCCGCGTCCGTAGCCGCCCACGGCAACCACAGCCATGCGCTCGGCCGTCGAGGGATTGGTGATCCGGTAGACATGCGCCAGCGCGAAATCATAGATGACGCGAATGAGTTCATCCTGCAGGTGACTGAGCCGACGGGCACAGGCGAGCCCGCCACCCTCGCGGTTGAGATGCTCCTGCGCCACCTCGCGGCCAGCCCTCATGGCAGCCTTCAGCTCGGCCAGCGCA
Organism: Pannonibacter carbonis; assembly: GCF_003012935.1. Classification (GTDB taxonomy): domain Bacteria; phylum Pseudomonadota; class Alphaproteobacteria; order Rhizobiales; family Stappiaceae; genus Pannonibacter; species Pannonibacter carbonis. Next base: position 415,318 of record NZ_PUDR01000004.1, read on the forward strand.
GCGGCTCGGACCTTGTTGTCGGTTCCCAGACCATCATAGCCGGCTGTCAGGCTGGTCAGCTTCGCCCGCAAGGCATCAGCATCGATCATGTCGGCAAAATCGGAGGCGGGATAACTCATGGTCCTTTGCGGATCCTTGTCTGTCTGAAAGGCTGTGATTTTCGTCGAGTTCCGGTCGAATTCCAGAAGCTATCGCGGGTCTTGAAGGCGTGACACAGCGCGCCCGCACCGTCTTGCTGTTTGCAGGACAATAGTCCCATCCCGTGTCCACACAAGGCTGCAAGGCCCTGCAGGGGCCGTTTGGTCCGCCAGAATGCTAGACATTGTCGCGGGCGGCCACGACCCGAAGCTGATGCAGCAGATGATCAAGCGACTCCGCGCTGAGGCCGCCGATCTTGCGCTCCAGCAGATTGGTCAGCTCGGTTGCCCGCGGATCCAGGCCGGAAGTATCCAGCGTCACCTTCGGGTCCGACATCTCGGCAAGGCGCTGGATCTCCTCCGCTTCATCCCAGATCACATTGAAATAAGTGATGATGCGTTGCACGAGAAACCAGGTCGGCTTGCCACGCTTGCCATGTTCCAGTGCGGACAGATAGGCGCTGGAGACCGACAGTCCCGCTGCCATCTCCTTCAGCGAGACACCGCGCTTGGCGCGCATCTCCCGCAGTTTTGCCCCAAGCGGCGTCATGCCTGCCCCTCTTGCTAGTTGTCCCTCGCCTTGCGCAGGCGCACATAGAGGGCACCGGACCCGCCATGGGTCAGATGCGCTTCCTCAAATCCGAGAACGATGGTCCTGAGGTCGGCCATGGCCAGCCATTGCGGCACGACACGGCGCAGGATGCCGCGCTCATCCATGTATGCCGCCATCGATCCTGCCCCACCCTTGCCGGTGATCACCAACACGAATGTATAGCCTTGCCGTTGTGCGAAATGCAGGAAAGACCGCAACCGGTCATGCGCCTGATGCTGGGTCAGGCCATGCAGGTCGATGCGCGCATCAATGTTGCGTTGCCCGCGGACGACCTTCTGCCGTACCCGGCGCTCGATCGGCGCCAGCGGCGGCGGTCCCTTCGGCTGCGGCGCCGGCCGCATCGCGGTTTCAGTTGCCGGCGGTGTCTTGGAGGCCGCAACGTCCTCGGCAGTCAGGGGCGGCGGCGGTGCCGCCGTTTCCTCCGGGGTCCAGATTGTTGACTTCAGAGGCGTGGCGCTTGCTGCCACTTTGGACCAAAGTTCGCGCTCCTCGCCGGTCAGATTGCGCGGACCGCGGCGACGCCCTCCGCTCACGACCCCTGCCCCAGAAGATGTGCCAGCTTTCGTGGCCACAGCAGCGTCATTGAAGCAGGATGCCGCACGGCGCCAGCTATCGTCCCGGCTTTTGCCCCTGACCCGATGAACAGGTCGCCCCGCGCCTGGCCCTTGATCGCAGAGCCGGTATCATCAACGATCATCAACCGTTGCCAGCGTGGGTCAGTGAGGCCCGAGCCGGCCAGATCAGCGTCGACAAAGACGGGCATGCCGTAAGTGTGCAGGGAATGGTCCATCGCAATGCTGCGCCCTGCCACCAATGGCACACCGGCCGCACCAATCGGACCCTGGCCTGGATCAATGTCCTCAATGGCTCTGAAAAAGATGAAGGAGCGGTTGTGGGCAAATAGCCAGTCCATCCGCTGCGGATTGCGCTGGAGCCAGCCGCGCAAGCCCGTCATGGTGAAGTCTTCCGGCGTGCCTTCGCCCGCCTGGACCAGCACCCGGCCAATCGCCGTATAAGGGTGCCCCGTCTTGCCGGCATAGCCGACACGTATCACGGAGCCATCCTCGAGGCGGACGCGGGCCGAGCCCTGCACATGCACGAAAAAAGCATCGACCGGGCTTCTCAGCCAGATCAGCTCGAGATCCTTGCCCTCAAGCGCGCCTTTCATGATTGAGGGGCGGTCAGGCAGGACCTCGAACGCCTTGCCACGTCTGATGCCATGGCTGATATCAGCCGGCCAGCCTTTCGGCCGGTTCTTGTCCGTTACAAGGGTCAGCCCTTGCGGGGCCCTGTAGAGTGGCGTCGCATAGACTTCCGACGGCTTGCGGGAGCCGTCGACTTCAGGTTCATAGTATCCAGTGACAAATCCGGAAGCGACAATCCGCGCCGGGACGAAAGCGCGCTCGAAAAAGGCACGCGCATCCGAATTCGATGCAGCATCTGGTGCGTCTTTGCAGATCTGCTTCAGCTCTGCCAGAACTTCGCGCTGGCTCTGACTGGTTGATGGAACGCCTGTCCGGGTGTCATCGCGGCTGTTGCAAAAGCGCCGAAAGGCGGAGAGGGCTGCCAGGTGGTCATCCCGATCCCAGCCCGAAATCTCGGCAAACGACCCGGCAGCAAGGCGTGATGTCAGATCGTCGGACACGGACGCTGTCTTCCCCGGCTTTGCAAATGCGCCGCCCGGAGCAAAGCCCTGGGCGGCGGTCAGAAGGATCAACAGGGCGCCGACGCGCCGGAGCGCTCGGCTCATTCCGCCGATTCGGTGGCAACCAGCTTCCAGTTCGGATCACGGGTGCTGGTGTCACGCGCGAAGGTCCAGATGTCGACAACTTCGCTGACTTTCGCCGGGTCGCCGTCGATCACATGACCATCCCGGTCGCGGGTGGCAGAAATCAGCTCGCTCTGAAGCCGCACGGTCACCTGAGCCGTAGTTCCCTTAAGGGCAGCTTCGACGATTTCGGCCTTGTTGATGCCGACAAACGTCGATTCCACCGTTTCGCCGCGCGTTTCCCGGTCATTGATCGCCGTGACAAATCCGTCGAATACATCCTTCGACAGCAGTTGCTTCAATGTCTTGCGATCCCCTTCGGCGAAGGCTGTCACGATCATCTCGTAGGCGCCGCGCGCGCCTTGCAGGAACTGCTCTGGCTCGAAGCTCCGGTCAGCCGAAAGAATCTGGCGCAGCGCTGCGTTCAACGCGGTTCCAGACGGCGCGACCTTGTCGAGAACGACCTCGCCAGACGCCGGTTCATCACCAGCCGTACCGGTGGGCGTACCGGGCAACGGAATGACATTGTCACGCTGTGCGGGAGCTTTTTCCCGGTCTTCGCGGTCCTGGGCCGGCTTGGAATAGGGATCGAACGGCGGCCGCTCATTGCCCGTCCGCTTGCCAAGGACTGATCGCAGCTTGAAGAACACGAACACAGCCAGTGCCAGGAGGATGATGTTGTAGATGTCCAGAACGTCGCTCATGGGTGCTACCGGCTTTTGATCCCTGGCCTGATGTCCGGATGCTGTCGGCGCACCCCGGATCCACCGGTCAGGTTCCTTTGAATGTAGGGGTTCTTGAACCAGCATCCAGTGCCAAGAGCAAGGCGATTGTTGGACGCCCCCGGCAAGATACTCGCAATCCCGTTCAAGGCACCTTATCTTGGGCGGGTTAGCCAACAGTCAACGTCAGGTATTTCGTGGCCTTTCTGGTTCTTGCCGGTCTCATCCTTCTCCCGCTTGCGGAGATCGCGGTCTTCATCATGATCGGCGAGGAAATCGGCGTCTTGCCGACAATCCTGCTGACCGTCGCCACCGCCATCGCCGGAACGGCCATGCTGCGGCACCAGGGCCTGTCGCTTGTCCGCAAGATGCAGGGCGAGCTGGACGCTGGCCGGGTGCCGGGCGAGGAAATGATGCATGGTGTGCTGATGGTCACCGCCAGTATTCTGCTGCTCCTGCCCGGGTTCCTGACCGATACCATCGGTCTCCTGCTTTTCCTTCCGCCACTGAGGGCGCTTCTGGTCCGGCGCATGGCAAGCCGGGCCACCATCATTGCCGCCAAGCGCTCTGGCACCCGCGGGCCAACGGTCGTGGATCTGGATGCGGAAGACTGGCACCGGGAAGCGTCGCAAACTGCTGACACCCCCGGTGGATCCAAGCGTCCCGCCCTGGAGAGCCCTTGGAAAGACACCGGTGACAAGCCGTAACGAGACCCGGCGCTTCACAGTCTTGTGATTGCTGCGTTGCAAGAGTTGTCGGAATTACCAGCATTCTTAACCGACAGCGTCGCCAATGCACGTTAAGGTTGACTTATGGCAGCCGGCAGTTTCTCCCCTATGCACCCAACCGTTCCTGCGCGTCTCGACTGGATCGATCACGCGAAGGGCATCTGCATCATACTCGTGGTGATGATGCACAGTGTATTTGGCATGGAGCTTGCCGCCGGCGAAACCGGCTGGATGCACCCTGTCGTGCAGTTTGCCGCGCCGTTCCGCATGCCTGATTTCTTCCTGATTTCAGGCCTGTTTGTCGCCAATGTGCTGGACCGCGACTGGCGGCTGTATCTTGACAGGAAGGTCGTTCATTTCCTTTATTTCTACGTCCTGTGGCTGACGATCCAGTTCGCAGTCAAGGCGCCGGGCATGGTCGCTGAACTGGGTGTCGAGGCAACAGCTGGCGAGTATCTTCTTGCTTTCGTTCAGCCGTTTGGCACGCTGTGGTTCATCTACCTTCTGGCGATCTTCTTTGTCGTGACAAAAATATTGCACGGCCTGAAGGTTCCGTGGCAACTGACCCTTTTCCTTGCTGCAGTGTTGCAGATCGCTCCTGTCGAGACCGGGGTGTATATCCTCGACTATTTTGCTGATCGATTCGTCTTCTTCTTTGCGGGATATGTGTTTGCGCCGCGCCTGTTTGCGCTTGCCGCCCTGGCTGCAGAAAAGCGTTCCGCAGCACTGGGCGCTATCGCCATCTGGGCCTGCCTGAACGGAGCTGCAGTTGCCACCGGCAGCTATCCCCTTCCCGGCCTGTCTCTGGCACTGGGCGCGGCCGGCGGCGTTGCCGTGGTTCTTGTCTCAAGTCTCCTCGCCTCGTCCGGCCACCTTTCCTGGTTGCGTTGGATGGGCGCACATTCGATCGTCATCTACCTCGCCTTCTTTTTCCCGATGGCGGTGGCCCGTCTGCTGCTTCCCAAGCTTGGCCTGTTTGATACGGGCACGATGTCCTTGCTGGTCACGTTTGCCGCTGTGAGCGGACCGGTTGTCCTCTATCTGGCAATTGAGCGAACCGGCCTCGGCTGGTTCTTGTTCAGACGGCCGGCCTGGGCCCATATTGCCCGGCCAGCAGCGACCAAACAGGCCGGACAAGCAGCAGAATAGGCGACCAGCCAGGCCATTGCTGCGGACGCACATTCACCCTTTCTTCCTCCGGGCCAAGCGGGCATGATCCGCGCCATGTCGAACGATGCTTCCCCCCCCGCGCTCACCGCTGACGACCACCTCATTCTGGTCGACGGTTCCACCTTCATTTTCCGCGCCTATCACGCGCTGCCACCCCTGACGCGCAAGTCGGACGGGCTGCCAGTTGGCGCGGTCTCCGGCTTCTGCAACATGCTGTGGAAGCTCTTGACCGAAGGCCTGACGCCGGAAAAGGGCGACGAGCCGACCCACTTTGCCGTCATTTTCGACCATTCGTCCAAGACGTTCCGGAGTGATATCTATCCGGACTACAAGGCCCAACGCCCGGCACCGCCGGAAGATCTGATCCCGCAGTTTGGCCTGATCCGCACGGCCACCCGTGCCTTCAATGTGCCGTCGATCGAGCAGGAAGGGTTTGAAGCTGACGACCTGATCGCCACTTATGCCCGCCAGGCGGCGGAGATGGGCGCGCGCGTCACCATCGTGTCCGGTGACAAGGACCTGATGCAGTTGATCGGTCCCCGCGTTGGCATGATCGACACAATGAAGAACAAGATCATCGGCGAACCGGAGGTGTTCGAGAAATTCGGCGTCGGTCCGGACAAGGTGATCGAGGTCCAGTCGCTCGCCGGCGACAGCGTCGACAATGTCCCGGGTGTTCCCGGCATCGGGCTCAAGACGGCGGCGCAGCTCATTCTCGAGTTCGGCGATCTGGAGACGCTGCTTGCCAACGCGCACACCATCAAGCAGACCAAGCGCCGCGAAAACCTGATCGAATTTGCCGAACAGGCCCGCATTTCCAAACAGCTGGTGACGCTGAAGACCGATGTGCCGGTCCTCATTCCTGTAACGGATCTGGCCGTTGAGCCGGTCAATGGTCCGCAGGCTGTGGGTTTTCTCAAGGCGATGCAGTTCACCACCCTCACCCGCCGTGTCGCCGATGCGACAGGGGCCGAGGTTGCCAACATCGAACCGTCCGAGTTCGAGATTGCCGGCTGGCATACACCCGATGCGAAGGGCCGCCAGATGGAGCGCGGCGAGACTGTTGCACCGGTTGATATCTCGGAAGGCTCAAGTGGTAGTCGTTCGGTCGCCACACCAGCTGACGCCACCGCCGGTCTGATGACGGCGCAGGCCCTTGCCGAAGGCCGACAGAACGAGGCGCGCAGTCTCAAGATCGACCACGCAACCTATGAGACCGTCCGCGATCTCGACCGGCTGAAGGCCTGGGTCGCCGAAGCCATGGAAGCTGGTCTCGTCGCCTTCGACACTGAGACCACCTCGCTGGATGCCATGCAGGCAAGCCTCGTCGGCGTGTCGTTGGCAACACGGCCCGGCCGGGCCTGCTACGTGCCGCTTGGCCATGTCGACGGCGAAGGCGACCTGCTCGGTGGCGGCGGTCTGGTTCCCGGCCAGATCCCGCTGCGCGAGGCCCTGGGCGTCCTCAAGCCGCTGCTGGAGGACGCCGGCGTCCTCAAGATCGGCCAGAACCTCAAATATGACTATCTCCTGATGCTGCGCTACGGCGTTGCCATCGGCCCGCTCGACGACACCATGCTTCTGTCCTACGCGCTGGACGCGGGCAAGGGCGGCAACGGCATGGACGAGCTGTCCGACCGCTGGCTCGGGCACACGCCGATTTCCTTCAAGGACGTGGCCGGCTCGGGCAAGTCGATGATCACCTTCGACAAGGTGGCGATCGACAAGGCGACGGCCTATGCCGCCGAAGATGCGGACGTGACCTTGCGGCTCTGGCGCGTGCTGAAGCCGCGTCTGGCATCTGAGGCCATGGCCACGGTTTACGAGACGCTGGAGCGGCCGATGGTGCCGGTGCTGGCCCGCATGGAGCGGCGCGGCATTTCCATCGACCGGCAGATGCTGTCGCGCCTGTCCGGTGAGTTCGCGCAAGGCATGGCCGCTGTCGAGGCGGAGATCTATGCCCTGGCCGGCGAGACGTTCAACATCGGCTCACCGAAACAGCTGGGTGACATCCTGTTCGGGCGGATGGGCCTGCCCGGCGGCAAGAAAACCAAGACCGGCGCATGGTCTACCGCCGTTTCCGTGCTGGATGATCTCGCAGCAGAAGGCCACGAACTGCCGGTGAAAATCGTCGAGTGGCGCCAGCTCGCCAAGCTGAAGTCCACCTACACCGACGCGTTGCCCGGCTACATTCATCCCGAGACAAAGCGCGTCCACACATCCTATTCGCTGGCCTCGACCACGACGGGGCGTCTGTCCTCGTCGGAGCCAAACCTGCAGAACATTCCGGTCCGCACTGAAGCCGGCCGCAAGATCCGCAAGGCGTTCGTGGCGGACAAGGGCCGCAAGCTGATCTCGGCCGATTACAGCCAGATCGAGCTGCGCGTGCTGGCCCATATCGCCGATATCCCGCAGCTGAAGAAGGCCTTCGCCGACGGGCTGGACATTCACGCCATGACGGCGAGCGAGATGTTCGGCGTGCCGGTGAAGGACATGGACCCGATGGTCCGCCGCCGCGCCAAGGCGATCAATTTCGGCATCATCTATGGCATCTCGGCCTTTGGCCTTGCCGCCCAGCTCGGCATCTCGCGCGGCGAGGCGAGCGACTACATCAAGATGTATTTCCAGCGTTTCCCCGGCATCCGCGACTACATGGAAGCGGTGAAGCGGGAAGTGCACGACAAGGGCTATGTCACCACCATCTTCGGTCGCAAGGCGCACTATCCGGACGTGAACACGTCAAATCCGTCGATGCGCGCCTTCTTCGAGCGCGCGGCAATCAACGCGCCGATCCAGGGATCGGCCGCTGATATCCTGCGCCGGGCGATGGTGCGGATGGAGGGCGCGCTCGCCGCTGCCAACTCGTCTGCCGACATGCTGCTGCAGGTTCACGATGAACTCATCTTCGAGGTGGATGAGGCCGGCGTCGATCAGGCCATTCCGGTCATCCGCCATGTGATGGAGACAGCCTGCGAACCATCCCTCCGCCTGACAGTGCCGCTGCAGGTTGATGCCCGCGCTGCTGATACCTGGGACGAAGCGCATTGAACTGGTCAGAACCCGGTTCAGCCCATCTGTAGCACCGGCCCCGTCAGGCCGGCTTCCCAGCCGAGGATCGCGCGCTTGCGGGTCAGGCCCCAGTGGTAGCCGCAGAGCCCGCCGGTGCGGCCCAGCACCCGGTGGCAGGGCACGACGAAGGAGATCGGGTTGCGCCCGACCGCTGTGCCCACCGCCCGCGCCGCGCTGGGCTTGCCGAGGCTGCGGGCGATGTCGGAATAGGTGCTGGCCCGGCCCATCGGGATCTTCAGCAGCGTCTGCCACACCCGGATCTCGAAATCGGTGCCGATGAAGACGACATTGAGCGGCGTGTCGGACGCCCAGGCCGAGGGATCGAACACCCGCACGGCATAGGGCAGCGTTGCCTCCTGATCAGCGACGAAACTGGCGGCCGGCCAACGGCTGCTCATGTCCTCGAAGGCTGACGTTTCCTCTCCCGGATCGGCAAAGGCAAGGCCCGCGAGTCCCCGCTCGGTGATCATCAGCAGCACCTGGCCAAAGGGGCAAGGGTGGAAGCCGTAGCGGATGGTGACGCCGGCGCCGCGGCCGCGGTAGTCGCCCGGTGTCATCGCCTCATGCGTCACGAACAGGTCGTGCAGCCGGGCGGGACCGGACAGGCCGACCTCGTAGGACGTGTCGAGGATGCTCGCCGCATCGCGCAGCAGCGCGCGGGCGTGGTCGAGCGTGATCGCCTGGACGAACTGCTTTGGTGTCAGCCCGGCCCAGCGCGAGAACACACGCTGAAGCTGGATCGGTTGCAGGCCCACCTGCCGCGCCAGATCATCGAGCTGCGGCTGGTCGCGCCAGGTCTCGGTGATGCGCTCCAGCGTTTCGCGCACGACCTGATAGTCCCGTGCCGCATCCTCGCCGGTGGCGATGGCAGGGATCAGCTCGGCGCTGACCGCGTTCGCGCGGGCGGTCGCCAGATCGGTGGCGGCAAACAGGTCGGACTGGGAGGCATTGGCCATCTGGATCACTCGGCAAGGTCGGGCATTGGATACTGCCTGACCTTACCCCGCCCTGCCCCGGTTCAGCCACCCGATATGCGAGGGCTCAACCGGCCTTGCGGAACCGCGCGGTGCGCGGATCGCCGACATAGAGCTTGGCCAGTTCCTGGCCGTCGCGGGCGAGCTGCGCCACGCACTCATGAATGAAGCGCGCGGTGGCATCGTCCATCAGGTAGCTGAAGTTGAGCCGTGTCCAGCCCGGCTTCTCCATCTCCTCGCCGGCCTGGATCGAAGCACGAAGTTCTTCCGAGCGTGTCTGGTCAATGCCGAGCAGCCGGTGTGCATAGGGTCCGGCGCAGGCGCAGCCGCCGCGCGCCTGGATGCCGTGGAAATCCGACAGCATCCGCGTGAACAGCTGCGGATGCACCCGGTTGCCGGCCGCGTCCTCGATCTGGAAGGCGAAGATCGGCAGCCGGTCCTGCTTGTCGCCTGCGAGGATCTTCAGGCTCGGGTGTCCGGCCCAGGCCTCGAATGCCATCCGGGCGAGGGCCTTGTCGCGGGAGAGGATGAAGTCCTCGCCGACCGTGTCCTTGATCAGGAAGGCAAGGCCGGCGCGGATGTCACCGACGACATTCGGCGTGCCGGCTTCCTCACGGGCCGCCAGCGAGGCGGAATAGTCATGCGCCCAGGGCGAGACGAAGGCAACGGTGCCGCCGCCCGGCCAGGTCGGCTTCACCGCCCGGACGGCCGAATTGCGGATGATCAGGACGCCTGAGGCGCCCGGTCCGCCGGGGAACTTGTGCGGCGAAACGACGACCGCATCCCTGGCGCAGTCACTGCCGGAGTTCATGCGGATCGGCAGATAGGGGCCGCCGCCGGCATAGTCCCACAGCGCCAGCGCCCCGTGTGCCTTGAGCAGCCGGGTCACTGCGTCCACATCGGTCAGGAGACCGGTGACGTTGGAGGCGGCGGAGAAGGCGCCGATGACGAGGGGGCGGCCGGCCAGACGGATCAGCTCGGCCTGAAGCTGCGCCATGTCGGGGCCGCCCTCGGCAGCCTCGGCAATCTCGATCACCTCGGCACCGCTCTCGCGCCAGGGCAGGATGTTGGAATGATGCTCGTAGGGACCGATCAGGACGGCTGCCCGGTCGTCGCCTGTCGTGCCGTGATGGCCCGTGACGCCGAACAGGCTGGCCGCCCGGTTGATCGCCGCCGTCGCGCCCGAGCCGGTGAAGATGACGGTGCAGTCCTCACCAGCCCCGGTAACCTCGGCGATCAGGGCCCGCGCCTCGCGCCGCAGCTGCGTCATGCGCGCGCCGCACCAGGACGCTTCCGTGTGGCTGTTGGCGTAATAGGGCAGCACCTCGGCGAGGATGAACTCTTCCACTTGCCGCAGGGCCCGGCCGGATGCGGTGTAGTCCGCATAGACCAGCTTGCGCGACCCGAACGCGCCTTCGATCTCGATGCCTTCGCCGATCAATCCCGCGCGCAAGGTCTCAACGAGCGACGCGTTTGCGGCCAGGTGGTCACGGAAATCGGCAAGGGACATCGGCATGGCGGGTATCCTGCAAAAGAGCGAATGCGCAAGAATTTATGCGAAAGCGCTTGAGAGAAATTCCAAAGTTTCACACTGTATGGATCACTCACGTTGATTTTGTTCGAGAAGACGCCGCAATGATTGACCAGTTCAACAAGGCCATCCTGAAGGCGCTGCAGCAGGACGGCAGCCTGACCCAGCGCGAGCTGTCGGAAAAGGTTCACCTGTCGCCCAACGCCTGCTGGAACCGCATCCAGACGATGAAGAAGGACGGGGTGATCACCGGCCAGACCGTGCAGCTCGACCGCACACGTCTCGGGCTTGATCTGGTGGTCTTCGCCATGATCCGCACCCGGCATCACTCGGCCGAATGGCTCGAGACCTTCCGCCGCCACGTGCAGACCATTCCGGAGGTGATCGACTTCTTCCGCATTGGCGGGGACTACGACTACCTGCTCAAGGTCGTCACCCGGGACATGGCCAGTTACGACGCGGTCTATCGCCGCCTGATCGCCGGGGTCGAACTGGACAGTGTGACGTCTTATTTTGCGATGGAAGCCATCGAGGAACAGCGGCCCTTGCCGATCCAGGAAACGCGCGAACGGTAAACTGGGCAGAAATCGTGATCCCGGTCACACATGTCCAAAAGGGTCACAGCGCCGCCGCGAAGAATTCTCCAAACCATCATCTGAAACGCCAAGATCAGGCGCCTGATCATACTGCACTTCCATTTCGAGAAGGCTTTTGATCATGACGTTTGCGCAATTCTGCATGGCCCTGCTCGGCGCATTGCGCCGGGTTCTGGCGTCACCGGCTTTCAAGGCCGGTATCATTTCAGTCCTGACCCTGTTTCTGCTCATTCCAACCGTGATGGTGTCCAGCCTCGTTGACGAGCGGCAATTCCGGGCCCGCGATGTGGCCGAGGACATCGCGGCCGGCTGGGGTCGCAAGCAGACAGTCGTCGGCCCGGTTCTGGTGTCCTATTTCATCGAGGAGGTGCCTCGGGAGGAGACCGTGAACGGCGAAGTGCGCCGCCGCACGGAACGATACAGGCGCTGGGCCGTGTCTTTGCCAAGTGACCTCGACATCCGTGCGAAGATCGCAACGGAAGACCGCAAGCTGTCGCTCTACAGCCTGCCGGTTTACCGTGCCGACATTCGCCTCACCGGTCACTTCGCGCCGATCACGGCGGACAGGGTACCGCCCCGCCACGGCGGCCAGGTTCGGGCGTCGGATGAACAGCCGCGTGTGATCGCGTCTTTGAGCGAGCTTCGTTCCGTCAAGTCGGAAATTCTCCTGATCGTAGATGGTGGCAAGCCGCGCGCCTTCGAACCGGGGACTGCCGGCACGGGCCTGCCCGGCAACACGGGCTATGCGATCAACAGCACCGTGACGCCGGCTGAAGCCGCCGGTGGCTTCGGCTTCGAGATCCCGATCGTGCTGAACGGGTCGAGCGCCTTCCATGTTGCGCCGATGGGACGGACAACGCAGGTGAACCTCACGTCGAACTGGCCGCATCCTGGCTTTGCCGGTGGCCTGCTGCCGGATCAGCGCGAGATCACGGCGGACGGGTTCACTGCCAGCTGGTCGCTGCCGAACCTCGCCCGCGGTCTGCCCGATGTCGAGTTCGATGGCAGGCTGCCGTTCGAGCTGGGTACGCTTGGCGTCAACCTCGTGCAGCAGGTCGATCTTTATCAGACCATCGACCGGTCGGTGAAATACGCGATCTTCTTCATCACTCTCACCTTCCTCGCCGTGTTTCTGATCGAAATGCGGGCGCCGGGGCGCGTGCACTGGACCCAGTATGGCCTGACAGGCCTGGCGCTGGTCGTGTTCTATGTGATGCTGCTCGCGCTGGCCGAACACGTCGGCTACGACATTGCCTATCTGGCGGCATCCACTGCGGTGACCCTGCTCATTGCGGTCTACATCGGGCTGTTGGTTGCCAGCCGCCGGGCTGGCCTCATCATGGGTCTGGTGCTCGCCAGCGTTTACGGCACGCTTTACCTGCTGATGCGCGAGGAAGACTATGCCCTGCTGGTCGGTTCGTTCATCGCCTTTGCGGCCATTGCCGTGACCATGTTCGCAACCCGCAAGCTGGACTGGTCAGGTGCAGGGCCGGCACAAGATCCGACCTTGAGCCGTGATGCAGGCACGATGGCAGAGACCCGCACCTGAGTCTCATTGGTCCTGAAGATCAGAGCGCCGAGGCAATCTCTTCGACGATGGCCTCGGCGGCCCGGCGTGGATCGGCAGCCCGGCTGATCGGACGGCCGATGACGAGATAGTCGGACCCCGCGCGGATCGCGTCCGCCGGGGTCATCACGCGCTTCTGGTCGCCGTGGTCGCTGCCGGCGGGGCGCACGCCCGGCGTCACGATCACCAGTTCCTCGCCAACCAGCGGCCGCACCAGCGGCGCTTCCAGCGGCGAACAGACGAGGCCACCCATTCCGGCGGCACGGGCATCGGCGGCCCGGCTGGTGACGAGATCGCGCACCGGCTTGCCGTAGCCGGCGGCAGTCACGTCCGCCTCGTCCATCGAGGTGAGCACGGTGACGCCGAGCAGGCAGAGGTCGGTGACGCCGGTGTCCTCAAGCGCGGTCACGGCGGCGCGCATGGTCTTCGGATAGGCATGCAGCGTGACGAAGCGCACGCCCATGCGGGCGATGTTGCGCACGGCGCTGGCAATGGTGTTGTCGATGTCGAGCAGCTTCACATCGAGGAACACGTCGATGCCCTCGCCTGCCAGTTCGCGGGCCAGCTCCAGTCCGCCGGCAAACTGCAGCTCCATCCCGATCTTGTACACGCCGACCGCTCCCTTGGTCGCCGCGATCAAGTCCCGCGCCTCGGCAACTGTCGGCACGTCCAGGGGCAGCACGAGCCGGCCGGTGGCAGACTGCGGGGCAAAGGGACTGCGGCGCGTCATGGGAGGCTCCATTTGACAGGGCGGTGGCACGTTTGGTGTGGCGGTCTAGTACCAGCAGCCCTCTCATTCCGCCAGTCGTTTGCGTGCAGCAGCAAGGAAAGCAAGCCGGTCCTTTCCGGTTCTTGCGGCCAATGGACCGGTCAGTCCATTTTTGTTTCAATGGCTTCCCGCGCCTGCTAAAACACCGCGGTTTCGCCGGTGCTCCTCACCGGCCGAGGGAAGGACGACAGATGCGCACAGCGACGATCTCGCGCAACACCAAGGAAACCCGCATCGAGGTGGAGATCAACCTGGACGGCACCGGCGCCTATGACGTGGCGACGGGCGTCGGTTTCTTTGACCATATGCTGGAACAGCTTGCGCGACATTCGCTGATCGACATCAAGATCCGCGCCGAAGGCGACACCCACATTGATTTTCATCACACGGTCGAGGATGTCGGCATCGCGCTCGGTCAGGCGCTGTCGCGGGCGCTGGGCGACATGTCCGGCATCACCCGCTATGCCGACACCCATCTGGCCATGGACGAGGCGCTGACCCGCTGCGCGCTGGATGTGTCGGGCCGGCCCTTCCTGGTCTGGCAGGTCGAGTTCCCGCGCCCGAAGGTCGGGGACTTCGACACGGAACTGTTCGAGGAGTTCTTCCGCGCTTTTGCCATCAATGCCGGGATCACCCTGCATATCGCCAATCTCTACGGCTCCAACTGCCACCATATCGCCGAAACCTGCTTCAAGGCGGTGGCCCGGACCCTGCGCAAGGCCATCGAGGTCGATCCGCGCCAGGCTGGCCGCGTTCCCACCACCAAGGGCCAGCTCGGCGGCTGAACGAGGCGAGACATGAGCGTTTACATGGTGATGCTTCCGCCCGAGGCGGATGCGGTCGCGCCGTCAGGCCTGCCGTCGCCGCGTGCGGCAGAGCGGGTTGCGTTCGTGCGCGACGGGTTTTCGGCCCCGGCCTTCGTCTTTTCCGGGCTCTGGATGCTGTGGAACCGGCTTTGGCTGCCGTTTCTCGGGTATCTGGTGCTGACGCTGGGCCTGGAACTCGGTACGCTGGCGCTCGGCAACTCCGTTCCTGGCATTGCGGCCTTCTGTGCCAGCCTGCTGATCGGCTTCGAGGCCGGCACCCTGCGCCGCTGGCAGCTTGAGCGGCGCGGCTACCGCTTTGCTGCGGTCGTGGCGGCAGACACCGCCGAGGAAGCCGAGATCCGTTACTTCATGGGCACGCAGACCCCGCGTCCCGTTTCCCCCCGCCCGTCTGCGCCTGCCGGCGGCATCGTTCCGCGCATCGGCACCCAGCCGGTCGTTGGTCTCACGCTTGGCCAGGGAGGCATCCGTTGAGCGTTGCCATCATCGATTACGGCTCCGGCAACCTGCGCTCCGCCGCCAAGGCCTTCGAGCGCGCGGCCCGTGAGCATGCGCACGTACCGGATGTGTTCGTCACCGCCGACCCCGACCGGGTCGCGAAGGCGGACCGCATCGTGCTGCCGGGCGTTGGCGCCTATGCCGACTGCCGCCGAGGTCTCGACGCCGTCTCCGGCATGACCGAGGCGCTGGAAGACGCCGTCCGCAGCAAGGGGCGGCCGTTCCTCGGCATTTGCGTCGGCATGCAGCTCATGGCCTCGCGCGGGCTCGAGTTCGAGACCGTGGCCGGCCTCGACTGGATCCCGGGCGATGTCGTGGCCATGCAGCCCTCAGACCCGGCGCTCAAGATCCCGCATATGGGCTGGAACACGATTGCCGTTCGTCCGCAGAGCCATCCGGTTCTCAAGGGTCTCGATGTTGGCCCCGATGGCCTGCACGCCTATTTCGTCCACTCGTTCCATTTCGCCTGCACGAAGGACGAGCATCGGCTGGCCACTTTCGATTACGCCGGCACCTTCACCGCCATGGTGGCACGCGACAACATGGTGGGCACGCAGTTCCACCCGGAAAAGAGCCAGCGGCTTGGCCTCGGCCTGATCGCCAATTTCCTGGACTGGGCGCCCTGAGCGGCGCGGGAGCACGACAGAATGATTCTCTTCCCCGCCATTGACCTCAAGGACGGCCAGTGCGTTCGCCTGAAGCTCGGCGACATGAACGAGGCCACCGTCTTCAACGACAACCCCGGCGCCCAGGCCAAGACCTTCGAGGACCAGGGCTTCGAATGGCTGCATGTGGTCGACCTCAACGGCGCCTTTGCCGGCGAGAGCCGCAATGGCGCCGCCGTGGATGCCATTCTGGCTTCAACGAAAAACCCGGTGCAGCTGGGCGGCGGCATCCGCACGCTGGCCCATGTCGAGGCCTGGCTTGCCAAGGGCATCGCCCGCGTCATCCTCGGCACGGTGGCCGTGCGTGATCCGGAGCTGGTCAAGGCGGCCTGCAAGGCCTTTCCGGGCAAGGTTGCCGTCGGCATCGACGCCCGCGGTGGCCATGTGGCCGTCGAGGGCTGGGCCGAGACTTCGGAACTCACCGCCGTCGATCTCGCCCGCCGCTTCGAGGACGCCGGCGTGTCGGCGATCATCTACACCGACATCGACCGCGACGGCGTGCTGAAGGGCCTCAACATCCCTTCGACGCTGGAACTCGCCCGCGCAGTCTCGATCCCCGTGATCGCCTCGGGCGGGCTTGCCTCCATCGACGACATCCATCGCCTGCTGGAACCCGATTGCGCGATCCTTGAGGGCGCGATCTCCGGCCGCGCGCTCTATGACGGCCGGCTCGACCCGGCCGAGGCGATGCGTTTGATCCGCGCGGCAAGGGAAAGCTGAAGCAGATGAAGGGGTTGGAACTGTTTGCTTAAGCCTATGAAAAGTCTTGACAAAATCTGAAAACTCCTTATCTTCGATGCAAATGGATTGGGGGTTCCCGGTCGGCGTCAGGCTCTGGAGTAATCCGGGGCCTTTCGCTTTTCAGGCGAAGATTCCACGTCCCTTCGCACCCAGGGATATGCCGCCGATCATCTTTTGGGACAGGATCTCGAAGGCCCGGTTCGGCTGATCCTTGCGGAAAACGCTGAGGGCCAGGGGCCGGGCGGTGAGATCGGCAATCTGTAGACCCGTTGAATTGGATTTCTTGTCGAGAAAAATCATCTCAAAGCCGGGCATTGGTTTCCGGATCTGATTGTCTCCGGCAATGATCCGGCGAAAGGCCAGTTCCAGCTCCTGATCCTCACGTGCCCCGCGCTTCTCGAAGATGAAGAACGTCCGCCTGCCGGCTTCCTTCTTCGCCTCACTGCTGTCCGGTTTAAGTTTCTGGACAAGGTGCATGACATTGATTCTACTCGTGTTCAGGCGTTTAGCGACGGTCTGGACACGGGCAGGAGGTCAATGTCATGCGTCATGAGAATAGCGTGTTTC
>NZ_PUDR01000005.1 GCF_003012935.1 Pannonibacter carbonis
TCAAGCGTGATGATCATACTAGAGCACGACCTACATACCCCGAACGACGTCCCCACCTACTCTCAAAAAGTATTAATATATAGCATATTCAATATAATAGTAGATTAAAATGGGTGATGCACAACCACCCCTCCGGCGACCCGACGCCGTCGCGCGCGGACATCCAGATGACGCGGCAGATCATCGACATCGCCAAGCCGCTGGGCATTGAAGTGCATGACCACATCATCGTTGCACGGGGTACGGAGGTAAGCTTCCGGGGCCTGCAATTGCTTTGATGCCCGCCTGTATTTCATTCCTCCATGACCGGTGATCAGGTATTTTTAACTATATTCGTCGGCCTTTCCTTAAGGCGTCTGCGCTAACGTTCGCTGACACATGCAGGGTGGTCAAGGATGGAACCGGCATCAAGCGCTCGAAGCGGCAAAATTGCCAACACGATCATCATGCCGGTGATCGGGATTGTGGCGCTTGCTGTTGTCTTCGTCTTTGCAATCCTTGTCTGGTCATCCCGGCTCACCGATGAGGCAGCCGTCACCAGCGAACGCAACCTGTTGCAGGAGGCGATCCAGTTGCAGCTGGACCAGATCGCCAAGCAACAGGAAGGCGCTGCGGTCTGGGACGACGCATTCTTCCGCGCCGAACGGGGGATCGAGAACCGCGACTGGCTGCGCCATCATGTCTCCGCCTGGCTTGCCGAGGGCTATGGCCACAGCCGCAGCCTGATCCTGGGAAGCAAGCGCGATATTCTCGTCGCCTTCGATCGCTCCGGTGACGGCAACTGGGCGAGCGAGCACCTGCTGAACGCGCTGAAGGGCCCGATCGCCCGGGTTCGGGCCCGCTACATCAACAGTTTCGTGCGTACTCCATCCGGAACCTACAAGTTCCAGCCGGTCTATCGCAATTTCCATCATTCCCTGTTCGAAACCGGTCTCGTACGCATCGATGCCGCGCCCTATTATTTTTCCGTGACAGCCATCGCCCCGGACCTGCACACCATCGGCGCGGAGCGCGAGCCCCCGTCGGTGATCGTGAGTTTCGTACCGATCAACAGCCTTGCGCTTGGCCGCCTGTCGGAAATGGCCGGATTGTCGAGCATCGCCGCAACGCAGCCAAGCAATAGCCGCCACGGCATGGCAGACCTGATGCTGCGGGATCCGAACAACCAGCCCGTCGTGCGGCTGAACTGGGTGTCGAAAAGTCCCGGCTCTGAAATGCTGAACCGGATCCTGCCAGTGATGGTGATCCTGGCGCTCGCGGTCGCCGTCCTGACCGGCGTGCTGCTGAACTATGCCCGCTCGTCGACGCGCAAGCTTGCCAGCAGCGAGGCGAAGGCCGTCTATGCCGCCCAGCATGACAGCCTGACCGGCCTGCCGAACCGCGACTATTTCACCGGTCTTCTGACCCAGACCCTCGCCCATGCCTATGACGACAAGGGCCTGACGGCAGTGGTCTATATCGACCTGGACCATTTCAAGGATATCAACGACACCCTCGGCCATGCGGCCGGAGACGAGGTGTTGCGCGCCGTAACCGCCCGGCTGCGCAGCGTCGTTCCTCCAACCGGCACGCTCGCGCGCATCTCTGGCGACGAGTTCGCAATGGTGCTCAGCCAGTGCTCGTCGCGCGCGCTGATCGAGTACCAGCTGAGCCGGGTGCAGGACGAGTTGATCCGCCCGGTCAAGGTGGCGGGAACAGAGCTGTTCGTCAGCCTGTCGATGGGCGCGGCGATCTCGCCACAGGACGGCACCGGGGCCGGCGAGTTGCTGCGCAAGGCCGATATCGCGCTCTATGATGCCAAGGCGAACGGACGCGGCCGCTGGTCGTTCTTCGATCCCTCGATGGAAGAATATGTCCAGACGCGCGACAACATCGCCCGTGAACTCCGCCGCGCCATCGACAATGACGCGCTGGCTGTCGCCTACCAGCCGCAGCTGTCGTCGAAGACCGGCAAGATCACGGCCATCGAGACGCTTGTACGCTGGAACCATCCCGAGCGGGGCCCGATCAGTCCCGCAAGCTTCGTACCGATTGCCGAGGAAACCGGCCTGATCAATGACCTGGGTCTCTGGGTGCTGCGCCGCGCTTGCCGCGACGCGCATCTGTGGCCGGATGTGATGATCTCGGTGAACATCTCGCCAACCCAGTTCCGCCATCCGCGCTTCATCGACCAGTTGATCGAAACGCTCGCCTCCTTTGACCTGCCGCCATCGCGCCTGGAAATCGAGGTGACGGAATCGGTCTTTGCCGGCAAGGATATGGCCGTGCTCAACGTGATGAAGCGGCTGCGGGAACTCGGCATCAAGATCGCGCTCGACGACTTCGGCTCCGGCTATTCATCACTCAGCTACCTGCGCCGTTTCCCCTTTGACATCCTCAAGATCGACCGGGACTTCATCCTGCCGGCCGGGGACTGCCCGCAGGCCCAGGCCATCCTGCGCACGATCATCGATCTTGGCGAAGCGCTGGGCATGACGGTCGTCGCCGAAGGCATCGAAACGCCGGAGCAGATGGAATTCCTCACCTCGATCGGCTGCGAGCGGTTGCAGGGCTACTACATCAGCCGTCCGGGGCCCGCGAACGAGATTGCCCCGGTGATTGCCGGCAGCCTGATCGACAGCCGGGTCAAGATTGCCGCGAGCCAGCTGCGGGCGAGCTAGGACTTTTCAGCTGAACAAGGCTGCCATGACCCGCTGATCGCCTTGAGGCGATGTATCAACTTCCTTGCCAGACCGGCTTCAGACGAGACCGAGCCGGGCGTCCAGATCCTGACGGATGGCTGCCATCGCCGCAAAAGGACCGCCGGCAAGGGCCAGGCGAGCGGGGACATCGACGAGGCTGGCGCCTGCGCGGCCGTAACGGGTCAGGACAAAATCAGAAACCCAGTCCTGCTGCTGGGCAAGATAGCGGCTCGCGCCCTTGCCACTGGATGTCAGATAGGCCTGGTGGCGGGCGATGGCCTGCATCAGCTCCGCTGTCCCCTTGTCCTCCGCCGCTGAAACGGTCAGCACCGGCACCGTCCAGTCCTGGCTGGCAAGGCGTGACAGGCTGAGCGCGCCCTCAACATCCGACTTCGCCCGCGCGGCGGCCGCACCCATGTCGGCCTTGGTGACGACGATGATGTCGGGCAGCTCCATGACACCGGCCTTCATGAACTGAAGGCTGTCGCCGGAGCCGGGCTGGATGCACAGGACGAGCGTGTCGACGGCGAATGCCACGTCCGCCTCTGACTGGCCGATACCAACCGATTCGACGATGACCTGATCCCGCGCGGCCCGGAACAGGGCAATGGCGGCGATGGCATGGTCGGAGAGGCCGCCGAGACGATCCCGCGCGGCCATGGAGCGCACGAAGATGCCCTGGTCTTCCGGATCGGTGGCAAGCCGCGTGCGGTCACCCAGCAGCGCCCCGCCGGTCAGCCGCGAGGACGGGTCCACTGCCAGAACGCCAACCGTGTCGCCAGCCGTGCGAAAGCCGCGGATCAACGCATTGGTGAGCGTCGACTTGCCGACGCCGGGAGGGCCCGTGAGGCCCAGCGCCCGGCCGGAGCCTTCTGAGACCGCAAGATCAAGCAGCGCCGCCAGACGGGCGCTGCCTTCTTCCGCTTCCAGCCGCGACAGGGCACGGGACAGCGCAAGCTTGCCGCCCTGCCGCAGAAGGGCGAGTGCCTCCCCTGCCCCATCGGTCATGGCGTCAGCTCCGCTTCAGCGCCGCCTGCGCCGCCGCCAGACGGGCAATCGGCACGCGGAACGGCGAGCAGGAGACGTAGTCGAGGTCGACGCTTTCGCAGAAGTGGATCGACGACGGGTCACCGCCATGTTCGCCGCAGATGCCGAGCTTGATGTCTGGACGGGTCTTGCGGCCACGCTCAGCGGCGATGCTGATCAGCTCGCCAACGCCCTCGCGGTCGAGCGAGACGAACGGATCCTGTTCGATCAGGCCCTTCTGCTGGTAGGTGCCGAGGAACGACGAGGCGTCATCGCGCGAGATGCCGAAGGTCGTCTGGGTGAGATCGTTGGTGCCGAAGGAGAAGAACTCCGCCGCCTCTGCAATCTCGCCAGCGCGCAAGGCCGCGCGCGGCAGCTCCACCATGGTGCCGACCTGATAGTCGATGGCGATGCCGGTTTCGCTTGCGACCGCCTTGGCCATGGCATCGATGCGGCCACGCACCAGGTCCAGCTCGGCCTTGAGGCCGACCAGCGGCACCATGACTTCCGGCACCACCGGGGCACCGGTGCGCTTGCCGGCTTCCACAGCCGCCTCGAAGATGGCGCGGGCCTGCATTTCGGCAATTTCCGGATAGGACACCAGCAATCGGCAGCCGCGGTGGCCGAGCATCGGGTTGAACTCGGCCAGTTCCATCGCCCGCTCGCGCAGCTTGTCGGCAGAGACGCCCATTGCTGCAGCCACTTCCGCAATCTCGGCGTCGGAATGCGGCAGGAACTCGTGCAGCGGCGGGTCGAGCAGGCGGATGGTGACCGGCAGACCCTTCATGATTTCAAAGATTTGCAGGAAGTCGTTGCGCTGCATCGGCAGAAGCTTGGCGAGCGCGGCGCGGCGTCCTTCCTCGGTCGAGGACAGGATCATCTCGCGCACGGCCAGAATGCGCTCGCCGTCGAAGAACATGTGCTCGGTGCGGCACAGGCCAATGCCTTCGGCGCCAAAGTCACGGGCAACGCGGGCGTCGGCCGGGGTTTCGGCGTTGGCGCGCACCTTCATGCGGCGGCCAGCGTCGGCCCAGACCATCAGCGTGGCAAAGTCACCCGACAGGGAGGGCTGCAGCATCGGGACTTCGCCGATGAGCACCTGGCCGGTGGACCCGTCGATGGTGACGATCTGGCCCTTTTCCAGAACCTTGCCGCCCGCGCTGACCGTGCCGTTGCGATAGTCGATGCGCAGCGAGCCGGCGCCGGAGACGCAGGGCTTGCCCATGCCGCGCGCCACCACGGCAGCGTGTGACGTCATGCCACCGCGGCTGGTGAGGATGCCCTCGGCCGCATGCATGCCGTGAATGTCTTCCGGCGAGGTTTCCACGCGCACAAGGATCACCTTGCGCCCGGCCGCCTTGGCCTGCTCGGCTTCTTCCGAGGTGAAGACGATGGCGCCGCAGGCTGCACCCGGGGATGCGGGCAGACCGGTGACGAAGATCTTGCGTTCCGCCTTCGGATCAATGGTCGGATGCAGCAGCTGGTCCAGCGCCGACGGCTCGACGCGCAGCACCGCTTCCTTCTCGGTGATCAGGCCTTCGGCCGCCATGTCGACCGCGATCTTGAGCGCGGCCTTGGCGGTGCGCTTGCCCGAGCGGGTCTGCAGCATCCACAGCTTGCCGCGCTCGATGGTGAATTCGAGGTCCTGCATGTCGCGGTAATGCGCCTCGAGGCGATCACAGATGCGGATGAACTCGGCATAGGCGTCCGGCATCAGCCGTTCCATCGACGGACGGTCGGAGGCAGCCTCGATGCGGGCCTTCTCGGTGATGTCCTGCGGCGTGCGGATGCCGGCAACCACGTCTTCGCCCTGGGCATTGACGAGGAACTCGCCATAGAGCGCCTTCTCGCCGGTGGACGGGTTGCGGGTGAAGGCAACGCCGGTGGCCGAAGTTTCGCCCATGTTGCCGAACACCATGGCCTGGACGTTGACGGCGGTGCCCCAGCTGGCGGGAATGTCGTGCAGGCGGCGGTAGGTCTGGGCGCGGGCGGTCATCCAGGAGCTGAAGACGGCGCTGATTGCGCCCCACAGCTGCTCCATCGGGTCCTGCGGGAACGGACGGCCCAGTTCCTCGGCGACGAGATCCTTGAAGCGCTCAATGATGCCGGCAAGCTCGGCAGCGGAAAGTTCGGTGTCGAGCACATGCCCGGCCTCGTCCTTCACTTCCTGCAGGATTTCCTCGAAGGAATGGTGATCGACGCCAAGCACCACGTCGCCATACATCTGGATGAAGCGGCGGTAGCTGTCATAGGCAAAGCGCTCGTCGCCGGAGCTTTGCGCAATCGCCTTGACCGTCTCGTCATTGAGGCCAAGGTTGAGAACCGTGTCCATCATGCCCGGCATGGACACGCGGGCACCGGAGCGTACGGAGACCAGCAGCGGATTGACCTTGTCGCCAAAGGCACGGCCGGTGAACCGGCCAACCTCGGCAAGTGCGGCCTCGACCTGGGCAGCCAGATCAGCCGGATAGGTCTTGTCATGGTCGTAATACCAGGTGCAGACCTCGGTGGGGATGGTAAAACCGGGAGGAACCGGCAGGCCCAGATTGCTCATCTCGGCGAGGTTCGCACCCTTGCCACCGAGCAGGCTCTTCATGCTGGCATCGCCTTCGGCGGCACCGTTGCCGAAACCATAGACCCACTTGGACATTCCCGCCTCCGTCCTCACAGCAGGTCCCGCAGGTTCCTGCTGGTCACTTCAGGTCCAGGACCGGAGAACCCGGTGCCCGGAGCAGGCGTATTCCTGCTACGTCAAGGGGGGGCGACACAAGCCTTTTTTGCACTGCAACCGACCAAAGCGCACAACAGCCGGCTTGGTAATTGGTCTACCATGCACAGGGATTTGACCACGGGTTTGGTGCAAGCCGAGCACAGTTGCTTGCCGCATCGCCACAAACCCGCCACTGTCGTCTGAGTTCACTGGACGAACCTGAATCGGTCCGGCTCCGGCCATGCATCCGATACGCTCGTCCTGCGAGGTTACCTGCGAGGATCAATGAAGAACGTCATCGCCGCGCCGAGGAAACTCCGGCTGATCTCCCGCTTCCGCCTGCGGGGGCTGCTGACAACCGCGCTGGTCGCCCTTGCCATACCGGCCCTTGTCGCACCGGCCCTCGTTGTGCCCGTTCATGCATCCCAGACTGCGGAGCCGGTGCGCCCCGGGACACCGGATGATCTGAATATTACCCAGTCCGGCAGCTACCTGTCCGGGCGGCTGGCCACCCGCGTGAAGGACTTTGCGTCCGCCGCCGCCTTCTATGAAGAGACGCTGGCGACGGACCCGCAGAACCCGTTCCTGCTGGAACGCACCTTCATGCTGAAGATGGCCAATGGCGAGATTGACTTCGCCGGCGAGCTGGCGCGCGATCTCGATGCAATGAAGCTCGGGAATTTCCTCGGCTACCTGGTCACCTCGGTCAACCTGGCACAGGACAAGAAGTTCCGTTCCGCTGCCTCGGCGCTGAAGAATGATCCCGGCGGCGGCCCGCTGGCCGAACTGACCCTGACCCTGGCCAAGGCCTGGATGGAGGCGGGTGCTGGCGAAGTCGACAAGGCACTGTCGCGGATCGATGGCCTCAAGGGTCCCGAATGGTTCGACGTGTTCAAGGCCAACCATGCGGCCCTGATTGCGCAGAACGCCGGCCGGCCCAAGCTGGCGCTGGAGCGCATCGAGGCCGCCTATAACGCTGACCGCGGTGCACTGCGTGTTGCTGATTCCTATGCCCGCCTGCTGGCCAGCAATGGCAAGAAGAAGGAAGCACTGGCCGTTCTGGCCGAATATGACGAGATTGTCCCCGGCCATCCGCTGCTGAAAGCCAGTCGCGAGGCCATCGAATCGGGCAAGAAGATCCCGCCACTGGTCAAGAGCCCGCTGCTGGGGGTCGCAGAACTGCTGAATGGTCTAGGCTCGGCCATTGGCCGGGATGGCGCCGAGGAACTCGCCGCTGCCTATCTGAACCTGTCGCTCTATCTCAACCCGGATGCCGATTTTGCAGCTATCGCGCTCGGCGGCCTCCATGAGCGGATGAACAATCCGCAGCGCGCCATCGAAGCGCTGGAACAGGTGCCGCAGTCCTCTCCGCTGAAGCGGGATGCGGAAATCCAGATCGCCCTGAACTTCAATGCCCTGGAAAAGGTCGACGAGGCCCGGGCGCATCTGGAAGCGCTGATCAAGCAGGACCCGAGCGACCTGGAGGCGATCACCTCGCTCGGCAACGTGCTGCGAGCGCACAAGATGTTTGCCGAAGCCGAGAAAATCTATTCGGGCGGCATCGATACGGTGAAGGACACCGATGGGCGGCACTGGGCCCTGTTCTACTACCGGGGCATCTGCCGCGAGCGGTTAAAGCAATGGGACGGAGCCGAGGCAGACCTGCGCAAGGCATTGGAGCTCTATCCGGACCAGCCGATGGTGCTGAATTACCTCGGCTATTCGCTGGTTGACCAGAACCTGAAGCTTGATGAAGCTCTTGGCATGATCAAGAAGGCGGTCGCCCTGCGCCCGAGCGATGGCTACATTGTCGACAGCCTGGGCTGGGCCTATTACCGGCTTGGCCGCTACGAGGACGCCGTCAAGGAACTGGAACGCGCCGTCGAACTGCGCCCCGGCGATCCGACCATCAACGATCACCTCGGCGACGCCTACTGGAAAGTCGGACGGCGACTGGAAGCCCGGTTCCAGTGGAACCATGCCCGCGACCTGAGCCCGGAGCCGGAAGACCTGCCGAAGATCCTCGACAAGATCGCCAATGGCCTGATGGACGAGCCGGCAACGCCAACAGCCGCCAACACCAGCGGCAACGGCGGCTGAGGTTGCGATGAGCGACAGGGATGAAAGCCCGGAGGCGCGGCGCGGGCCGCCGCCGCCCCGGGTGCAGTTGGCGCGCGCCAAGGTCAATCTGGCGCTGCATGTCACCGGACAGAGGGCAGATGGCTATCATCTCATCGACAGTCTGGTGGTGTTTCCGGCCATCGGTGATGTGCTGCTGCTCGAGCCGGCGGATCAACTGGATCTTGCCATCGAGGGCCCGTTTGCCGGCGAGCTGAAAGGCGAGGATCCCGCCAGCAACCTGGTCCTGCGCGCCGTTCGGGCCTTGGCCCTGCGGCTGGAGACGGCGGAGCCGGCCTATCACCTGCGTCTGACGAAGCGCCTGCCGGTTGCCTCCGGCATCGGCGGCGGCTCGGCCGATGCGGCGGCAGCCCTGCGCCTGATGGCACAGCACAGCGGCACGCCCGTTCCCGATGCAATGCTGGCGGAAATCGCAGCAAGCCTCGGCGCCGATGTGCCGGTGTGCCTCAGTCAGAGTGCCAGCCGCATGCGCGGCATCGGCGAGGAACTGTTACCCTTGCCGAAACTGCCCCAGCTCGGCCTGGTTCTGGTCAACCCGCGCCAGAAGGTGGCAACGCCGGACGTATTCAAGGCCCTGACAAGGCGCGACAATGCCGCCTTGCCGGACATTCCGGATGGCTTTGCCGACGCCGCAGCGCTGCTGGAGTATCTCAACAACGCGCGCAATGACCTTGAAGCGCCAGCCATCTCGATCTGTCCGGCCATCGGCGAGGTTCTGACAATTCTGAAGGCCGACCCGCGCATTTCCCTCGCACGGATGTCCGGATCAGGGGCGACCTGCTTTGCCCTTTGCGCGGCGACTGAGGTTCAAGGGCTGGTCAGCGACCTGTCACGCAAGCATCCCGGCTGGTGGGTGGCGGGAAGCCCAACTCTGCAGGCATGACGTCTTGACCAACAAAAAACGGTCCCGGCTCAAGGCCGGGACCGCGCGGAGAGTAGTCTGGTTTCGATGACCGGAACTGGCTGGTTCGCGTCAGCTGACGCGGGCGATGCAGAACTCGACGGCATCGGCCAGTGCCTGACGGTGCGCGGTATCCGGCAGCGCCTCAAGGGCAGCCAGGGCGCTGGCACCGTAGTGACTTGCGCGCAGGATGGTCTCCTCGATCGCCCCATGCTGGCGCAGCAAGGCGATTGCGTGGTCAAGATCACCGTCGCGGATGTCACCGGTTTCGAGGCAACGCTTCCAGAAGGCGCGGTCCTCGTCGGAGCCGCGCTCGAGCGCCACAACCACCGGCAAGGTGATCTTGCCTTCCCGGAAATCGTCACCGACCTGCTTGCCAAGGTCAGCCGACGAGCCGCCGTAATCAAGGGCATCGTCGACGAGCTGGAACGCGAGGCCAAGATCCATGCCATAGCGGCGGGCGGCGGCGCAGATCTCGGCGCTCTGGCCGGAAATCACCGGGCCAACCTCTGCGGCAGCAGCAAACAGCGCCGCCGTCTTGGCTTCGATGACCTTGAGATAAGCAGCTTCCGTGGTGGCGATGTTCTTGGCCGCGCCCAGCTGCATCACCTCGCCTTCCGCGATCACGGCGGAGGCTTCGGCCAGGATGCGCAGGGCTTCGAGCGAACCGACATCGACCATCATCTTGAAGGCCTGGCCGAGCAGATAGTCACCGACCAGAACGCTGGCCTGGTTGCCCCAGAGCTTGCGTGCGGCCAACTTGCCCCGGCGCATGTCGCTCTCGTCGACCACATCGTCATGCAGAAGCGTGGCGGTGTGCATGAACTCGACGCTGGCAGCCAGAATGACATGGCCGTTGCCGGCATAGCCAAACATGCCGGCGAGCGCGAGGGTCAGCATCGGCCGGAGCCGCTTGCCACCGGAATCGATCAGATGCTTGGCGATGACCGGGATCAGCTCGACATTCGAACCCGCCTTCGACAGGATCAACTCGTTGACCTTCTGCATGTCGGCGGCAACGAGATCAACGAGAAGCTGGATGCCCGGCTGGGCGCGGCTTTTATCCGGTGCGGAAGCGACAAGGGCTGCCAAATGCACTCTCCCAACGGGTCTGGCGAGGGGTCAGGTTTTGGCGGACAATAGGCACCTCGGCCGTCCGGGGCAAGGGAGCATTCAATTGACAAACCGTTGAACAGACTTGTCCACGACGCAGCAGGCGGCATAAAGCTTGGAACTGCCGTCCTGCCTGCCGGCCAACAACTCGCCAAGGACCCGGAAGATCATGGAAGAACTGCTCAGAACCAATGATCCCGTGATCATTTCTGTCGTCGGCTCATTGCTGGGCCAGGCGGGAATCGCGCATTTTGTCGCGGATGGCAACATGAGCATCCTGGAAGGCTCGCTGGGCATCATTCCGCGCCGGGTGATGGTGGACAGCGACGACATCGACACCGCCCGCCGGCTGATGCGTGACGCCGAACTCGGCCATGAATTGAGTGATCCACGCAAATGACGGGTGATGCTGCGCCTGCGACGACGCGGGATGCATTTCTGGGTGGTCTTGTCACCGTGGAACAACCGGCCAAGGGTCGGCATCGCGCCGGGCTCGACGCGGTCTACCTCGCCGCCGCCCTGCCCGATGCCACGACTGGCCATGTGGTGGATCTGGGCGCAGGCGTCGGCACCGCCGGTTTCTGCGCCGCCGCCCGGCTTTGCGACATTACCGTCACCCTCGTGGACAATGATGCGCTGGTGCTGGACCTGGCGCGCAGCAGCCTGACCGCCCCGCTCAATGCCGCATTTGCATCACGGGTGCAGGTGCTGGCCGCTGACATCACGGCGAAAGGCGCCGCGCGCCATGCCAGCGGCCTGACGCCGGGCATGGCCGATCACGTCATCATGAATCCGCCCTACTATCCGGCGCGCCAGTTCCGCTCCTCGCCGGCGGATGCAAGGGCGCAGGCACACATGCTGGACGAACGGGGCCTGGAGCCCTGGGCCCGCACTGCGGCCGATATCCTGCGCGAAGGCGGATCATTGACGGTCATCTTCCGCGCCGACGGCTTGCAGGAGGTGCTGGAGGTGCTGCAGGGCCGCTTCGGCGCCATCGACATCATCCCCCTGCGTCCGCGCCCGGACGCTGCCGCCACCCGCATCCTGCTGCGCGCCATCCGCGCCAGCCGCGCGCCGCTGCGCCTGATGCCAGGCTTTGTGCTGCATGAAGGCGACGGCTCGGAGTTTCTCCCCGAGGCAAAGGCCGTGATGCGCGATGGCAAGGGGCTGGACCTGCAGCCTAGACCTTGAGTGGCAGATTTGGGGTCCAACCCCGCAGCATCAGAAATCTTGCCGTAAATCTTGGCACGAGGATGCTTCGGCAGCGTCACGACGGCGATGACGACGCAGACCTGATTGCATGAGAAATGCCAAGGAGTACGCTCATGTCGGAAACCGATCCGCTTATCCAGGCCCGCCAGCACATCGAGAAGCACCTGATCAAACGGGCCTCGACCGATGCAGCCTTCCGTGACCTGCTGAAGTCCAACCCGCATGCGGCCATCAAGGAACTGATCGGCACTGACCCGATCCCGTCCTACAAGATCACCGTCATCGAGGAAGCGCCGGGCGAAGCAGTGCTTGTGCTACCGCGGTCCATCGCACAGGACGAGTTGCCGGATGAACTGCTCGACCTTGCATCGGGCGGCACCAGTTTCTCGGCGTTCGTCCTCTACGGCCCCCCTTATCCGAAGGGCCAGGGCTGCAAGAAGTGACATGAACTGACTTGACCTTGCATCAGCAAGGTCAAGTCCGGCCCACCTTCCGCGTCGCATTGGTGACGCCGAGCGGGTGCGGACCGCCAGAATTTTTGGCAACAGACAGACGGGCAGAACTGACGCTCTGCCCGCTTTTTCATGCGCCCGTCGGCGTCAATGGATCAGGAATTCGCCCTTGGCGTAGCGCACGTCCATCGGGCCGATCAGATCCTTGTGGGCGACACGGACCGAGTGGATCAGAGCCTCGATCTCCCGCTCCCAATAGGCAAGGAAGCGGCGCAGTTCGGGAAATTGCGGCGCCTTGTCCTCGGTCTGCCAGAGAAAACTCTGCAAGAGCGCCGGATGGTCCGGCATGCGGTACAGGATTTCGGCGGTCAGAACGCCATAGCCAGCAAACTGGCGGCGAAAACTTTCACTTGCCTGCATGGGTCACCTCATGACGTGGTTGCCACAGCAAAAGTGTCACGCCAGCAAAGTAAACAGACAACTAAAAAATCAGCATATCACTTTAAAATTCAATATGTTAGCAGCCGGTTACCTTGAGTGCTGCCAGCCGTTCAGTTACCGATCGGACCGCCGAGGGACTTGAGATAGGCAACGAAAGCGTTGATCTCGTTCGGCTCCAGCATCAGCTCCGGCATGTTCTCGTGGCCGGCGACAATGCCCTCGGCAAGGCTCTCCTCCAGTTGCTCGACCGGATAGCGCTTCCACAGGTCGCGGAAGGCCGGGGCCGTCACCATCGGGCTTGTGTCGTCGCGGCCAAGCGCATGGCAGACAGCGCAATTGACTTCGGCAATCCCCCGGCCAAGTTCCACGGCCTTCAGGTCCGATGCAGCATCCGGCTGCGGTGACGGTGCGGCGGTGACACTCCCCCCTATCAGGGCCAGTGCAAGACCAAGCGCCAGCAACACGCCGCCTGTGCGGCCGATTTCGAATCGCATGAACCTCTCCCCGTCATTCTGCGGTGAAGGTGGGCGGCGCGCGTCGCCACAGCAAGTCCGGCAAAACCCCGAGGCAAGATGGTGCCGGCACTGACATGTCCCGGGCCTGAGACGGTTTCAGCGGCGCTGTCGCATTCACCGCTGCCCAAGTTCAATGCCGCCTTATATGCTGCGCGGGCGGGAGCGCCCGCCAACAGCTGCCCGCCCGGCGACCGGGGATGGACGGCAGCGACACATGCCGGGAGACCCCATGACGCCGACCCCTCACGCGCCCAGCGCCCTGCCCGCCTCCATCGATGCCACCCTGGGGCTACTCACCAGCGGCGGCTATGTCGCCGACCGGGCCTTGGCAACCGTGCTGCATCTGGCCCTGAAGATGGGCCGGCCTCTGTTTCTGGAAGGCGAGGCCGGCGTCGGCAAGACCGAGATCGCCAAGGTTCTGGCGGCCACCCTCGGCCGCGATCTCATTCGCCTGCAATGCTATGAGGGGCTGGACATTTCCGCCGCCGTTTACGAGTGGAACTACGCCGCGCAGATGGTGGAAATCCGCGTTGCCGAAGCCTCCGGCGACACCGACCACAGCGCCCTGTCGCGCTCCATCTTCGATGAACGCTTCCTGATCAAGCGCCCGGTGCTCCGGGCACTTGAACCCTCGCTGAAGGGACCGCCGGTGTTCCTGATCGACGAGCTGGACCGCGCAGACGAAGCCTTCGAAGCGTTTCTGCTGGAGGTTCTGTCCGACAATCAGGTGACGATCCCCGAACTCGGCACCATCCGCGCCGCCGAGCCGCCGATCGTCATCATCACCACCAACCGCACCCGCGAGATCCATGACGCGCTGAAGCGGCGCTGCCTCTATCACTGGGTCGACTATCCGGATGCGGAGCGGGAACTCGCCATCGTCCGGGGCAAGGTGCCCGGTGCCTCGGAACGGTTGACGGCGGAGATTGTCGCCTTCGTCCAGCGCCTGCGCGCCACCGAAGACCTGTTCAAGCAGCCGGGCGTCGCCGAAACGCTGGACTGGGCCACGGCGCTGACCGAGCTCAACGAACTGGCCCTTGATCCCGACATGGCCTCCGACACGCTGGGCGTGCTGCTGAAATACCAGGACGACATCGAGCGGGTGCGCGGCTCACGCCTGCGTCAGATCGTCGAGGACATCCGCAAGGAAGGCGCCCGCGACCTCGGCCAGCGCCCGGCCGGCGGGGCCTGAGCCGATGGTGACCGCGGGACCGGTGACGACAGAGGCCGATCGGCGCGGACGGATGGTGGAGAACATCGTCCATTTCGCCCGCACCCTGCGCCGCGCCGGACTGCCCGCCGGACCGGCCACCGTGGTGGAAGCCGTGCGCGCGGTCGAGGTGAACGGCATCGAGAGCCGCGACGACCTTTACTGGACGCTGCATGCCCTGTTCGTGCAGAAGCGCGAACACCGGGTGCTGTTTGACGAGGCCTTCCGCATCTATTGGCAGAGCCGCGGGCTGATCGAGAAGATGCTGGCGATCCTGTCGCCTGTCGCCCCGCCGCGTGCCGCCCCTGAAAAGGCCAAGGCCGGCCAGACCCGCGTGTCCCAGGCCTTCCAGGCCGCGCGCGAGCGGCGCGAGACGCTGGCCGAGCAGCCCGAGGTGGAGGTGGATGCCCGCTTCACCGTGTCGGGCCGCGAACTGCTGCAGGCCAAGGACTTTGCCCAGATGACCGCCGCCGAGATCGCCGAGGCGAAAGCAGCGCTGAGGGCCATGCGGATCCCGAAGGACATGATCCTGCATCTCCGCCAGGTCGCGGCCCCGCGCGGCCAGATCGACCCGCGCCGCACGCTGCGCGCATCCCTGCGCGCGGGCGGTGCCATCATCGACCTGAAGCACCGGGCGCGGCAGGAAAAGCTGCCGCCCATCGTGGCGCTCTGCGACATTTCCGGGTCGATGAGCCAATACAGCCGCATCCTCCTGCATTTCCTGCATGGGATGACAGAGACCCGGCGCGACGTGCACACGTTCCTGTTCGGCACGCGGCTCACCAATGTCACCCGCTCGCTGCGCATGAAGGACCCGGACGAGGCGCTGGAAGCGTGCTCGGCCGGTGTCGCCGACTGGTCCGGCGGCACGCGCATCGCCACGGCGCTGCACCTGTTCAACCGCCACTGGTCGCGCCGGGTGCTCTCCGGCGGACCGACCGTGCTGCTGATTACCGACGGGCTGGAGCGGGAGACCGACGAGGATCTTGCCCGCGAGATGGACCGGCTGCACCGCTCCTGCCGCCGGCTGATCTGGCTCAACCCGTTGCTGCGCTTCGACGGCTTCGAGCCCAAAGCCCGCGGCATCCGCGCCATGCTGCCGCATGTGGACGAATTCCGCGCCGTCCATTCGCTGGAGGCCGTCACCGATCTGGTGAAGGCTCTTTCGGGAACCGGAAATACGGACGCGAAGGTTGATCCCAGAGCCTGGCTCGGGGTGCGGTAGCGACGACTTTACGACTGTCCAGTTTTCGTATATACAAAAACCGATGCGTCTGATCGTCTGGGACGAACCGAAACGGGCGTCCAATCTGGCCAAGCATGGCCTCGACTTTGCGGATCTGGATGAAGCGTTCTTTCTGAACTCGCTTGTGATCCCGTCGCGCGGCGGTCGGTTTATGGCCATTGGGCGTTTGCTGGACGGGACAATTGCCGTTGTTTTCACGGTGCTCGGAGCCGAAGGGCTTTCGGTCATCTCCATGCGCCCGGCAAGCCAGAGGGAAAGGAGCCTGCTGTGACCAGACCTCGGAAACCTCCACTCCGGCCCGCGCCATCCCTTGACCCAGATGCACCAGAGGCGAGCGAAACGGAACTTGCGGCCGCACGACCCTTTGCCGAGGTGTTTCCAGACCTCGCCGCCGCCATGCGCAAGAACCTTGGCGGTCGGCCGAAGGCAGACACGGTGAAGCTGCCGGTGTCCTTGCGACTGGACGCAGATGTGGTCGATCATTTCCGGCAGTCTGGCGCAGGCTGGCAATCGCGCATGAACGCCGCACTGAGGAAGGCCGCCGGTCTCGACTGAGCAGCTGCAGGCCTCGTCAGAACACCCAGCCCCAGACGAGCGGCAAGAGCAGTGCAGTGGCAAGCGCGTTGAGGCCCATGGCAAGGCCGGCGAAGGCACCTTCGAGATCGCTCATCTGCAGCGCGCGCGCCGTGCCGATGCCATGCGCCGCCGTGCCGATGGCAAGCCCGCGCGAGGCCGGATCGCGCACGCCGAGGAGCGTCAGCAGCAGAGGGCCCAGCGCGGCGCCGATCACCCCGGTGATCATCACCAGCACGGCGGTGAGCGAGGGCAGTCCGCCGAGCTTGTCGGCAATGCCCATGGCAACGGCAGCCGTGACCGACTTCGGGGCGAGCGAGGCGAGAATGTCCGGCCCGGCCCCGAAAAAGGCACCTATGGCCACCGCCGTTGCCGCCGCCACCGCGCCGCCGGTGATGAGGCTGACCGTGATGGCAAGGGCCGAACGCCGCACCCGTTCGATCTGCCGGTAGAGCGGCAACGCCAGCGCCACGGTGGCCGGTCCGAGCAGGAAGTGGACGAACTGCGCGCCCTCGAAATAGGTTCGATAGTCGGTGCCGGTGACGAGCAGCAAGCCAACCAGCAGGAGCACGGCGAGCAGCACCGGATTGGCCAGCGGGCTGAAGCCGGCTTTTGCCGAGATCCACATGCCGCATTGATAGGCGATCAGCGTCATGGTCAGCGCCGTCAGCGGGCTGGCAGCGAGATAGACCCAGAGTTCGGTGAGGCTGGCCGGCGCGCTCATGGCCGGTCTCCCGTCTCGCCCGTGCCCTCACCCGCCCGGGCCCGCTGGCGCCGGGTGAGCAGATGCATCAGGAGGCCGGTGACGGCGATGGCGATCAGCGTGCTGCCGAAGAGGGCTGCGCCCAGCGCCTTCGCCTCGCGCGCGATCAGCCCCATATGCAGCACGACGCCGACGCCGGCGGGAATGAACAGCAGCGACAGGTTGGAGAGAAACGCATCCCCCACCCGCGTCAGCCCCTCCGGAATGCCGCCCCGGATGACGAGCCCGGCAAACAGCAGGATCATGCCGATCACTGGCCCCGGCATCGGCAGGCCAAGCCCAACGACAATCAGCTCGCCCGCGAGCTGGCAGACGAGAATGACAGTGAGATAGAACAACATCGCCCGCTCCGGCCCCTTCAGGAATCAAGGCTCCAGAGTGTCCGGGCCAGCCGTCAGGCACAAGGTGGCAATGCGGCGCGGGAGCGTCCGCCTTGTTGAGCTGCCCGCCTTACGGCAGCGCCACGACCGGCGTGTTTACGGCGACGCGGTGGAACAGGTCGGCGATGTCGTCGTTGTGCATGCGGATGCAGCCGTAGGAGACCGGGCGGCCGATGCTGTCGGGGCGGTTGGTGCCGTGAATGGCATATTCGCCGCCAGACAGGGTCAGCGCGGCAATGCCCATCGGATTGTTGGGCGCGCCGCCGGGAATGCGGTCCGGCAAGGACGGGATGTCACGCTTCACCTCGGCCGGCGGGATCCAGGCTGGCTTCACGTATTTGCCGTCGACATAGGTCTGGCCGGTCCAGCTCTTGCCGCGCTTGCCGACTGCGACAGGATAGGCAAGCGCCCTGCCCTGCCCCACGACCAGATAGAGCCGCCGCTCGCCATTGCGCACGACGATGGTGCCGGGGGCAAAGCGCGGGTCCTCGAAATGCACCAGCGTGCCGCCAGCATGGGCCGGGCTGACCGTTGCCGGGCCAAGACCGAGAAGTCCGAAAAGCGCAAGACATGCGCCATATGTAACGAGGCAAAGCCTCCGCCCACCGTGATTTGCTGCCATTTCCATCCGCCGCCTGAACCAGACAAGACTGGCGGCAACACTAGCAGTACCCCGTCCGCGCGGCACCCGGCGGCGGGCGATATCTGAACAAAGGGTTAATTGGTTGCGTCAGCGGGCCGGAAGGCGCCGTCGCGCCAGTCATAGAAGGCATAGCCCGGCATGTCCGCATCCCCGTCCGGGGTGAAGGCGACAGGGCCGATCACCGTCTCGAACCGGCCTTGCTGCAAGGCCGTTGCGACCTTGGCGAACTCCGTGTCTCCGGCATCAGCTACAGCCGCCGCATAGAGTTCGAGTGCGGCATAAGCCGGCAAGGTATAGCCCAAAGCCTCGTCCTTGCGAGTGCGCAGGCGTTCAACGATGTCCTGGGCGGCGGCAAGTCCCGTCGCATCGGGAAGGAAGCTGACGCTGATGCCGCTGGCAGCCTCACCTGCGGCAGCACCATAGTCGGTGCTCATCACCGCATCGCCGGCAATGACGGGCACGTTCAGCCCGAGCCCGGCAAGTGCAGCCTTGAGATTGCCCGTATCGGCAGCATGGGCGGCGATGAAGACGGCGTCGATGGTCTCGCCCTTCAACGTGGAGGCAAGGCCGCGAAAATCCTTTTCCCCCGGCTCGAAGGTCAGGTTGACGGCCTCGCGCAAACCGCCGGCATTGATCTTTTCCTTCACTGCATCGGACAGCGCCTTGCCATAGGCACTGCGGTCCGCGATCAGCGCGACGCGCTCCGTGCCAAACTGCTTCAGGAGCAGATCGGCAAGCGCTGTCGCCTGTGCGTCGTCGCGCCGCGCCAGACGGAACAGGCCAGGGCCGGCACGATCCTCCGTCAGACGGGGCAACAGGGTCGCCGGGCTGATCTGGATGATCCCGGCCTCGGCATAGACCTTGGCAGCTGCCAGCGAAGCTGCCGAGCAGACGTGACCGACGACAAGGCGAATCTTGCGGCCAACCAGCTGGTTGGCGACGGCTTCGGCCTTTTTCGCCTCGCAGCCATCGTCGACCGCTTCAAGCTTCAGCTTCTCGCCCGCCACCCCGCCACGGGCATTCAGATCCGCGATCGCCTCGCGCACGCCCGACAGCAGCTGCTGGCCAAGGGGAGCAAAGGGCCCGTTGAGGGGAGCAGCCACTCCGATGGCGATATCCGCCATGGCCAAGGGTGCCCAGAGGCTTGCCAGAACCACACCTGTCGCCGCCGCGATCCCGCGCTTCATCCCCGTTCCGATCCTCAATCGCTTGCCAGTCAGCGCTGGCCTCAATCCGACGTTCCGTGTCCTAGTATCATCCGCGCGGACAAACCGCTGCAACCAGACATGATTTTTTTGCGTGGCTGACACTTTACCGCAACCAAAAGACCGGTCCGGGGTGCAAGTTCGGCAAGGCCGCGTTATATCCTTGCCGCCATACTGGCTTTCGCCACCGGACAGCCTGAGAAATACTCTGGCCGATGAGTGCATTGCCCCCGTGCCGAGCTTGCTGCCAGGCCACATTTTCGCGCGTTGACCGCAAGACGCAAGGGAAAGACCTTTTCGCCCATGTCTGCTCCTAACAAGCCTGCTCCTAACCAGCCTGATCCGACTGCACTCGCAGGCAAGGCCGCTGCCCTGCCGGCGCTCGACATCGCCCGTTTCCGCGAGGCGATGAGCCGAATCGCCACCGCTGTCCATGTTCTGACGACGGACGGCGTCAGCGGGCGCTGCGGCGCGACCGTGTCCGCGGCCTGCTCGCTGACCGACAGCCCGCCTGCTCTGATCGTCTGCGTCAACCGCTCCAGCCGCATCCACGCGGCCGTGATGGAGAACCGGGTCTTCTGCCTCAACACGCTGGCCGGACACCAGAGCGGGCTCTCGGACACGTTCGCCGGCCGCAATGGCGCGGACATGGAGCCGCGCTTTGCCAGCGCCGAATGGATCACCGGCGCAACCGGAGCGCCCGTGCTGGTCGGCGCCTTGATGAGCGCAGATTGCAGCCTGTTGCAGACCCACGATGTCGGCTCGCATTCGATCTTCATCGGCGCGCTGAAGGATGTGCGACTGGGCGAGGCGCATGACGCCCTGATCTACAAGGCCCGCGCCTATCACAGCCTCTGAGGTCAACCGCGTCCTTATGGTGCTGGTTGGGCGATGCGCACCTCCCCCTGGAAACCTGACTATCTGAAATTTGGCCAGACTGTTTTCAAGGCATCTCAGCCCCCCTCCCCC
Source organism: Pannonibacter carbonis (assembly GCF_003012935.1). Lineage (GTDB taxonomy): Bacteria > Pseudomonadota > Alphaproteobacteria > Rhizobiales > Stappiaceae > Pannonibacter > Pannonibacter carbonis. Next base: position 20,180 of record NZ_PUDR01000005.1, read on the forward strand.
TCGTGGGGAGGGGTGGGGTGGGGGGCACGGGAGACCGTCAGATCACAAAGCGTATAAAGTAAGCCTTGTCAGGGACATAAGTAGCCTGGATCTAAGACCGCTCCCCCCACCCCTCACCCCTCCCCACGAGGGGGAGGGGGGCTTCGAGGCCTGTGGAGCTTCACCCGTCATTTCCTGGTCCCTCCCCTTGCACAGAAGTCAAAAGCCGATCAGGCTTGGGGCTCCGGAGCCTCGTCTGTTTAAGGTCCGGCTGACGGAGGACCGCGATGCCGGGATTGAGTGACACGCTGCGCAACCTCATCACCGACGTACCCGGATTGTCTGTGGGCTGGGCCGATGATCTTGACCTGAAGTCCGGCGTCACGGTTATCCTGCCCGACCAGCCTGCGGTGGCCTCGGTCGCCATCCATGGCGGCGCGCCGGGCACGCGCGAAATCGCGCTGCTGGAACCCGAGCAAACCGTGGAGGCCGTCGATGCCATTGTGCTGGCCGGCGGATCGGCCTTCGGCCTCGATGCTGGCGCGGGCGTGCAGGGACGGCTGGCGGAAATGGGACGCGGCTTTCAGGTCGGCCCGGTGCGCGTGCCAATCGTTCCCTCGGCGATCCTGTTCGACCTCCTCAACGGCGGCAACAAGAGCTGGGGCGACATGGCCCCCTATCGCGACCTTGGACGGGCGGCACTCGACACGGTCTCACGCGATTTCCCGCTCGGCTCGCACGGCGCGGGCTGCGGCGCGACGACGGCCAACCTCAAGGGCGGGCTCGGCTCCGCCTCGATCCGGCTGGAGAACGGGGTGACAGTTGGCGCCATCGTTGCCGTCAATGCACTGGGCCGGGCAACCGTTGGCGATACGCGGCACTTCTGGGCCGCCCCTTACGAGCGCAACGGCGAGTTCGGCGGACTGGGCTATCCCAATCCCCTGCCCGACGATGCCGTCAGCGTACGGACCAAGCTCGACGCGCTGTCAGCAGGCGCGAACACCACGATCGCGGCCGTCGCCACCGATGCGATCCTGACCAAGGCAGAAGCCAAGCGCCTTGCCGTGATGGCGCATGATGGCCTCGCCCGGGCGCTGTGGCCGGCGCATACGCCGCTGGACGGCGACCTGGTGTTTGCAATCTCCACCGGCCAGAAAAAACTGGAGCGGCCGATGGCAGACATGGTTCAGCTGGGTGCAGCTGCCGTGTCCACCCTCGCCCGCGCCATTGCCCGGGGCATCTACCACGCCACACCGGCACCGGGCGATCCGGTGCCAACCTGGCAGCAGAAATTTTCCTGAACCGGACGCAAGAACAACCGGTGTCATGCTGGCGGCACACCCCGCCAGCATGACACCTATTGCAGCGCCTCAGGCCCGGACGTCCGTGCAGAGCGGGTCAAGCCAGCGGCCGAGCCGTTGCCGTGCTTTCCAGACAGCCATGGCACAACGCCGCATCTGCTGGATCTGCAGCAAACGCCGTTCCACCGCTTCAAGGTCAGCGCCCGGGCGGCTGGCCTGAGCCAGAAGCGATGCCTTCAGCAACTGGTAAGATGTCTCGACCTCGTTTACCGCAGCATCCGGGTCTGCCACCGGTTCCGCGTCAGGACCAAGATGTGTCGCCTGGAGCGCCGCAATAACCGTCCTGCGCATCTGCCCGATCTCCGGATCGTCGTCCTTTGCCTGCAGGCCAGGTACCGCCGCAACGGCAAGGCGCGCGGCCTCCTCAAGGTGCTGGACGCCACGGATGACATCAGGAATGGCGGACGAGACCGCTTCCGGCATCGCCTCCTTGTTCATCTGCTCGATGAAGCTGCGGATTGCCCGGCCAAGCACAAGGCTCCCGCTGAGGCGCACCTCAAGCTCGGCAGGTGAGCGAACCGGTTCGGCAAAGCAATCGAGGGAGAGGGAATGCGTGATGGATGACAACCTCGCTGTTTCCAGAAGCACGCCGCGCAGCGCCAGCTGCGGCACCGGGCGCAGGGTCGGATCAAGAAACTCCGGCCGGCCGATCCTTTCCTCCGCGTTGACGAAGCGCCGTTCAAGCCACTGGACCAGTCCACCCGTCAGCGGCCAAATCAGAACCAAGCCCAAGCAATTGAAAAGAGTATGAAAAACCGCTAGAATCAGGGCGATATCCGCCGCGCCAGCTGCCTCCCCCGAAACGTCGGCAGCAAGGAGCCGGGCAAGGTGCAGCAACGGGTACAGCAAGATCAGCGCGGCACAGGCCGTGAGGCAGTTGAAGGCAATATGGGCCGCCGCAACCCGCCGGGCCGGCGGCGTTGCCGACAGCGCCGCAAAAGCCGCTGTCGATGTTGTGCCGATGTTGGTTCCGATGACGGCTGCAGCCCCCAAAAAGAGCGGCAGGCCTGCCCCCGCGCTCGAGGTCAGCACAATGGCCATAGCTGCGCTCGACGACTGGGTCAGGATGGTCAGGGCTATCCCGACCAGAAGGAAAATCGGAATTCCGGTGAGGGGCGTTTCAGCCAGACCTGAGAGTGCCGCAGGCACGGCCACATCACCGAAGGCCTGCTGCAGGAATCCGATGCCGAGAAAGAAGGCGCCAAATCCGGCAATGGCCTGCCCAAGCCCGGAGAGCCGGCCCCGGGACCCCGCTGCCACGCGGACGACCATTCCGGCACCGAGCAGGGGCAGGGCAAGGCCGACAATGTCCAGCTTGAACCCCAGAGTGGCCACCAGCCAGCCGGTCATCGTCGTCCCGATATTCGTGCCAAATATCACCCATATCGACTGGGCCAGGGACAGGAGACCCGCGTTCACAAAGCCAATGGTGGCAACCGTCACCGCCGAAGACGACTGAACGATCGCCGTCACCGCAATACCGGCGAGAACTCCGCGCCAGGGCGCCCCGGTGGCGCTGCGCAACAAGCTCTCGAGCGCCTTGCCGGCCGCCAGCTTCAGACCATCGGTCATCATCCACATGCCGGCGAGAAAGAGACCCGTGCCGCCAAGCAGCAGGGCTATCATGCCGCCACCCCGGCCGGCATAGGAGGCACGTGACCTGTGCATGCGCCTGGAAAAAGACATTCATGGGTGCGAATGACGACAGCCCTCCTGCTGTGCTCCGGACTGTCGGAACACGACATTGCCATAGCCGGAGGGCCGCCGCATGTGCAGCCGGAAAGACACCTATGCGGCGGCAACAAGGAACGCGATTATTCCGCCGCAGCCATGAACCCTTCCGAGCCGTTGCCGGTGACGAGCTTGTGCATCAGTTGCTCACGCTTGGCCTCGGCCTTGGCAAGGTTCGCTTCCTTCACCGGGCCGAAACCACGCACCAGATCCGGCACGCGGGCGATCTCCACCAGAAGGCCGTAGCTCGCCGTGCCGAGGTGACCGGTGAGAACCGCGACATCGGCGCTGTAGCTGTCGACCAACGCCCGCTCTGCCTTGCGCTCGGCGTTGTAGCCGAAAATGTCGAGCCTGGTGCCGCGCAGCGACTTGAACTTCGACAACAGGCGGAAGGCGGTGAAGATCCACGGACCGAAGCCGATCTTGGCCGGGCGGCCCGTCTTCGGATCCTTGCGATGGGCCAGAAGCGGCGGGGCCAGCAGGACCTTCAGCTTCTTCGGATCATCGAACTGCGCCAGCAGCTTGGTCTTGAAGGCCGGATCGGCATAGAGCCGCGCGACCTCATACTCGTCCTTGTAGGCCATCACCTTGTAGAGCATGTCCGCGACCGTCCCCGTGAGGCGGAAGGTGCCCGGACCATGGGTCGCGTCGGCCTTGCGCATGTCGCCAACCAGCGCTGTGAAGCGGTCGGCATAGGCAGCGTTCTGGTAGGCGGTGAGCTCCCGGGCGTAGCGGGCGATCTTCTCGTCCAGCGTCTCGGCCGCCGGCTTTTCCTGGCCCGGCAGGGCCGACAGGATCTTCACCGGATCGGCAGCCAGCACGCGCCCGGCGCGGAAGGCCTTGATGTTGCTGGCTACAGACGCGCCGTTCAGTTCCAGCGCGGCCTCGATGGCTTCGGCATGCAGCGGCAGGCCGCCGGCCTGATAGGCCATGCCGACCAGCATCATGTTGGCGTAGATGGCATCGCCGAAAAGCTTCTCGGCAACGCTCGCCGCATCCATCGGCAGGCAGGCGCGCGAGGCGGCTTCCAGCGACTTCAGCATCCGCGCCTCGTCGAAGGACAAGGTCTGTTTCAGCACGAATTCGGCGGTCGGTGCCACGCGGGTATTGGCGACACTCAGCATCACCGGACGGTTGGCCAGCGCAAGCTGTTCGGCGTTGGTGGCCACGACCATGTCGGAGGCGATTAGCACATCAAGCGCGGCCGTGGGCACGCGCGGGCCCTCGATACCCCGCTCAAGCGAGGCGAAGCGCACATGCGAGGTCACCGGGCCACCCTTCTGGGCCAGACCGGTCATGTCCAGCGTCGAGGCCTGGATGCCATCCAGATGCGCCGCCATGGCGAGAACGGCGGAGATGGTCGTCACGCCCATGCCACCGATACCGGCAACGAGCAGGTTGCGGGTGCGCTCCAGCCCCGGCAGCTCGACCTCGGGCAGGTCCGTCAGCATGGCGTCGATATCGAGGCCCTTTGTGGTCGCCTTGCGCAGGGCTGCGCCGCCAACCTCGACGAAGGACGGGCAGAAGCCCTTCACGCAGGAAAAGTCCTTGTTGCAGCTCGACTGATTGATCTGGCGCTTTTCGCCGAAGGCCGTCTTCAGCGGCTCGACGGAGAGACAATTGGACTGCACCGAACAGTCACCGCAGCCCTCGCAGACACGGTCGTTGATGAACAGGCGCAGATCCGGATCGGGGAACGAGCCCTTCTTGCGGCGGCGACGCTTTTCGGCTGCGCACGTCTGGTCATAGACGATGACGGTGACGCCCAGCACGGTCTGGAACTCGCGCTGCACATCCATCAGGAAATCGCGGTGCACGACCTGGGTCAGCGGGGCAAGATCACTTCGGCCGATATAGGCATCAGGGTTTTCCGAGACGACGGCAATGCGGTCAACGCCCTCGGCCTCGAGCTGCCGGGTGATCTGCGGCACGGTGAGCGTGCCGTCATGCGGCTGGCCGCCGGTCATGGCGACGGCGTCGTTGTAGAGGATCTTGTAGGTGATCGGCATCTTCGCGGCGATGGACTGACGGATCGCCAGAATTCCGGAATGGAAATAGGTGCCATCGCCCAGATTGGCGAAAACGTGGGTGTCGTTGGAGAAGTCCTTCTGCCCGACCCACAGCACGCCCTCCCCGCCCATGGCGATCTGGCCGTCGGTGGTGCGGCCCGCCTGTTCGGTCATGGCGTGGCAGCCGATGCCCGGCAGCGAGCGGGAGCCTTCCGGCGTCACGGTTGAAGAGGAATGCGGGCAGCCGGAGCAGAAATACGGCACGCGGGCGGCGCGTTCCGCATGACCCTGGGCCCACATCACCTGCATCGTCATCTTTTCGCTGACGGCGCGCATCTCGTCGCTGACAACATCTTCCGGCAGATACTTCAGCAGGGCCTGCAGGATTTCGGCGACAGACAGTTCCAGCACATCGGACAGGAACGGCGAGCCATCCGGTGTGCGCTTGCCCCAGATCAACGGGCGCGAGCCTTCCGGCCAATGGTAGGAGATCGACTTGATCTGCTGTTCCATGAAGGCCCGCTTGTGCTCGACGACGAGCAGCTTGGACAGGCCACGGCCAAATTCGGTGAAATTGTAGGGCTCCAGCGGCCAGGGCATGGCCACCTTGTAGACAGCAAGGCCGATGTCGCGGGCGCGGGCCTCGGTGATGCCAAGGAGATCCAGCGCCTGCAGCAGGTCGCGGAAGGCCTTGCCGGTGGCAACGATGCCGAAGCGCGGACGGCTGGCGCCGAAGGCGATGGCATCAAGCCGGTTGGCACGGACATAGGCCTGGGCCGCCGGGATGCGCACATCGCGCAGAAGGCGCTCGGTCTCCAGCCGGTTGCCCAGCATCAGCACGCGGTTGAGATCCTGTTCGCCCCAGGGATCGCTGTCGGGGCGCAGGAACGTCAGCCGCTGCGGGGCAACAGAAATGGTGGCCGAAGCGTCCATCGTGTCGGCGAGGCAGATCATCGCGGTCCACAGACCGGCATAGCGCGACAGTTCGAAGCCGTGCAGGCCGTAGTCGAGAACTTCCTGAATGTCAGCCGGATTGAGGATCGGCATTTCGGCGTGCTCGAAGAAGAACTCGCTCTGCGCCGGAAGGATCGAGGATTTGGCAAGGTGGTCGTCGCCAGCAAGGGCCAGAACGCCGCCGTTGCGATCAACCCCCGAGGCATTGGCCTGTTTCAGCACATCACCGGCCCGGTCAACGCCCGGGGCCTTGCCGTACCAGATCCCGAAAACACCGTCGTAGCTGGAGCCGCGCCCGTGCTGGCGTACCTTCTGGGAGCCCCAGACCGCGGTGGCGCCGAGCTCCTCGTTGACACCCGGCTTGAACACCACGTCATGGGCTGCGAGATGACGACGCGCCCGGGTCAGCTCGGTGTCGTAACCGGCCAGCGGCGAGCCGCGATAGCCTGAGATGAAGCCTCCCGTCTTCAGTCCCGCGTCCCGGTCGAGGCGCTTGCGATCCAGCGCCAGACGCACCAGCGCCTGGATGCCTGTCAGATAGATGCGGCCATCGAGTGCAGCAAATTTATCGTCCAGCGTTACGGACTTGCGAGCCTGATCGTCGCGTGTGACGATGGGTGCATAAACGTTCATCGGATCCCCTCCTCGGCCAGATTGACGACGCTTTTCAGCCCTCGCCAACCCACGGCCTCTCGAGGAACCAATATCGTCCTTTTCCACGGCAAGTTCTGTGCTAATGTGCCTGCCCAAGAGCCCGAAGTGGCGCAATCCTTCCAAGAAGCCGGGAATGACCGAAAATTTTCTCCTAGACCCTTCCGACATCCGGGTCCTCCGGGTGCTGCAGCGGGATGCATCGCAATCCATCGCTGAAATTGCCAAGGCGGCCGGCATGAGCCAGACGCCTTGCTGGCGCCGTATCAAGAAGCTGAAGGAGATGGGGGTCATCCGTCAAGTGGTGGCCGTCGTCGACCGGGAATCCGTCGGTCTCGGCTTCGTCTCCTATGCGTTCGTGAAGCTGACGGTGCCCAGCCGCGACAACATGGAGACCTTCGACAAGCTGGTGCATCACTGGCAGGAAGTCGTTACCTGTGAACGCATCACCGGCGCGGTCGACTACCTGATCAAGGTGGTGACGGACGACATCAAGGCCTATGACAATTTCCTGCGGCTGAAACTCCTCGACAACACGCTGGTGTCGGACGTGCAGTCGCGCATCGTGGTCAACACGGTGAAGGACACCGTCGCCCTGCCGCTGCGAGAGCGGTGAGGAAAACGCCAGAACCGGCAGTCAGAACCCCAGCGCCGCTCCCCTCCCTGGACGGCAGGGCTTTCGCATATGATGTGCAGCACATGTTCAGTGAACGACTGAGCCGGAAATTATTACCCTGTCGGAGCCCCTCCGCTCCCCTCCCCCACGTGGGGAGGGGTTGGGGGTGGGGGGAACAGACTGCAATCCAGATAACCGGCGTTCCTGACTGGACGTGTTTCACGCAATTTGCGACCAAACGGTCGCCGTGCCCCCCACCCCTCACCCCTCCCCACGAGGGGGAGGGGGGCGGCGAGGCCTCGAAAACTGTCTGACCAAATCTGCGAGAGCCCTGCCCTCCAGAGGGAACAGTGGCACCGCGCCAATGGCGCGAAGGCACGCGCCATCAAAACCGATTGGGCGACAGCGGGCCGGGATCAACAAACGGGTCCTGACCCGTGATCATTTCGGCGATCAGGCGGCCAGTGACCGGTCCGAGCGTGAAGCCGACATGGCCGTGGCCGAAGTTGAGCCACAGGCCGGCCTCACCAGGCGCGGCGCCCGTGACGGGAAGAGAATCGGCAAAGCAGGGCCGCGCGCCCATCCAGGGCTCGGATTCCGCCGGCACGCCAAGCGGATAGATTTCCTTCGCCTTCTCAAGCGCCTTGCCGATCTGCACCGGCGACGGCGGCGCATCACGGTCGCGGAACTCGATCCCCGTGGTCAGACGGATGCCCTTTTCCATCGGCGTCAGGACATAGCCGTGTTCCATGTCGACGACCGGCCGGCCAAGAACGGCATTCGCCGGGGCCTTGTAGTGCAGGTGATAACCGCGTTTGACGATCATCGGAAAGCGCAGGCCGAAGCCTTTGAGGAGATCCGGCGCCCAGGGTCCGAGACAGACAACCACCGCCCGCCCGCGTACCGGCCCCCGGTCGGTTGCCACGGCCCAACCGCCGCGCGAGCGGCTGAGGCGGCGGGCATCGCCCAGATACAGCCGGCCGCCGCCTTCGACGACGGCCCGCGCAAAGGCCTTGGTGACACCACCCGGGCTGGACACCGAATGGCTCTCCGGCCAGTAGACCCCCTGACACGAATCAGCCAGCAGCGCCGGTTCCAGTTCATTGATTTCGAGCGGCCCCAGTTCCTGGTACTCGGCGCCGAAGATGCGGGCGAAGTGACGTTCCGTCTCGGCGGCCCTGTAGGCCGCTTCCGTCCGGTAGAGATGCAGCCAGCCAGTCTTGCGGTAAAAGGCTTCGCAGCCGGCCATTTCGGCGAGCACTTGATGCTCGACCACTGCATGACGCTCGAAACTGTCGATGGCATGGGCAAAGCGCTGCAGTCCGGCGCGCGATGATTGCCGCTTCAAGGCCGCCAGCCAGGGCGCAATGCGCAGGACGGTCCTCAGGTCATAATTGACGGCCGGGCTGCGCTTCAGCGCGATGTCGAGAAGAAAACGCCAGTCGTCGGGAAAGCCGATCGGGACGAAACCATTGCGCTCGATGATGCCGGCATTGCCATAGGAAGTTTCCTCGCCGGGCTGGCGGCGATCGACAAGGGCGACGTCAAGCCCCTTGCGCTGGAGCTGCAAGGCCGTCGAGGCCCCGACAATCCCCGCCCCCAGCACGATGACGTCTACACTGTGCACGCCCGCTCCTGCCCAAGACGATTTACCGGATGTTGCCACCGTCATCTTCCGGCATATACCCTGAAACGCAACAAGACACAGGGATAATTCAGCAATGACCGTCCGCAGCCACAAGGGGCGAGCCCTGGAGGTGAGCATTGCCGCCCTGCTCTGGCCACCGGCCATGGCTGCGCTCGCCGGGTTTCATGTGCTGCGCGCAGAGGAAGCGATGACCGCCCGAACGCTTGCCTTGATGGTCATCTACGGCCTTGGCGGGCTCACGGGCGCACTGCTCGCCTGGCCGCTGGCCCTGTGGATTGCCGACCGCCGGAAAGCCGCAACCGCACGTTTCGCAGCGCTGTTCCTGTTGCTCGGCCTCGGCACGGCCGGAGCGACGGCGTTCTGCTATTTCCTGCAGTTCCGCCTCTACTATGCCGCCTTCCACCAGACGCCGCTCAGCCGCGACTGGATCCTCGAAACGCTGATGACCGGCGCCAACGCCGGCTATCTGTTTGCCATCGACGGCACGCGGATCCTTTTGCCAGCCGGGCTGCCGCTGCTGGTTTGCGCCGCGCTGATCTTTGTGCGCCAGCGAAGCCGGGAGGACAGCCGCGCTGATTGAGGTTCAGGGCGCTACCTGCTATTGGCACGGCCAACATCCCTTGAAAACACGAGGCCCGCGATGATCCCGCGCTATTCCCGCCCCGACATGGTCGCCATCTGGTCGCCGGAGACGAAGTTCCGCATCTGGTTCGAGATCGAGGCGCATGCCTGCGACGCGCTTGCCGAGATCGGCGTGATCCCGAAGGAAGCGGCCAAGACCATCTGGGAAAAGGGCGGCCCGGCCACCTTTGACATCGAGCGCATCGACGAGATCGAACGCGAGACCAAGCATGACGTCATCGCCTTCCTGACCCATCTGGCCGAGATCGTCGGTCCGGATGCCCGCTTCGTGCACCAGGGCATGACCTCCTCTGACGTGCTCGACACCTGCTTCAACGTTCAGCTGGTCAAGGCGACGGACCTTCTGCTGAAGGACATGGACGCGCTGCTCGCCGCCCTCAAGCGCCGCGCCTTCGAGCACAAGGACACGGTCACCATCGGCCGCTCGCATGGCATCCACGCCGAGCCGGTCACCTTCGGCCTGAAGCTCGCCCAGGCCTATGCCGAGTTCGACCGCTGCCGCACCCGCCTCCTGCATGCGCGCGAGGAAATCGCCACCTGCGCCATTTCCGGCGCGGTCGGCACCTTCGCCAACATCGACCCGCGCGTCGAAGAACACGTCGCCGAGGCCATGGGCCTGAAGGCCGAGCCGGTGTCGACCCAGGTCATCCCGCGCGACCGCCATGCGATGTATTTCGCCACGCTCGGCGTCATCGCCTCGTCGATCGAGCGCCTCGCGACCGAAGTGCGCCACCTGCAGCGCACGGAAGTGCTGGAAGCGGAGGAGTATTTCTCCCCCGGCCAGAAGGGCTCCTCGGCGATGCCGCACAAGCGCAACCCGGTGTTGACCGAAAATCTCACCGGTCTGGCCCGCCTGGTGCGCGGCTATGCCATCCCGGCGATGGAGAACGTCGCCCTGTGGCACGAGCGCGACATCTCGCATTCCTCCGTCGAGCGCATGATCGGCCCGGACGCGACCATCACCCTTGACTTCGCCCTCGCGCGCCTGACCACCGTCATCGACAAGCTGCTGGTCTATCCGGAGCGCATGATGGGCAACATGGACCGTCTCGGTGGCCTCGTGCATTCCCAGCGCATCCTGCTGGCCCTGACCCAGGCCGGTTCCTCGCGCGAGGACGCCTACCGTCTCGTCCAGCGCAACGCCATGAAGGTCTGGGAAAGCTACCAGGTCGCCGGCAGCGCCACGGTCGACTTCCTGACCGAGCTTCTCAACGACGCTGACGTGCGCAAGTATCTGTCGGAAGACGAGATCCGCGCCCGCTTCGACCTTGGCTACCACACCAAGGCGGTCGACGTGATCTTCAAGCGTGTGTTTGGCGAGGCCTGAGACGATGAAGACGGCAGAAGCTGAGATCCTGCTCATCCCCGGCTTCGGCAATGCCGAGGCCGGCCACTGGATGCGCCGCTGGGCGGACAAGATCTCGACCGCCCGGGTGGTCGAGCAGGACAACTGGTGGACGCCGTCGAAGAAGGTCTGGATGGAAACCCTGCTCGCGGAAATCGAGCGGGCAACCAAGCCGGTCGTGCTGGTGGCACATTCCCTGGGCTGCATCTTCGTGGCCCATGGCGCGCATGTTCTGCCGAAGGACAAGGTCAGGGGGGCGTTTCTCGTTGCCCCCTCCGACTGGGACCGCCCAGGCCTCGTGCCGGAGTTCGACGGCGGCGACTTCGTGCCGGTGCCGCGCATGCCCCTGCCCTTCCGCACCCATGTGGTGGCAAGCCGCAATGATGACTACTGCGACTATGCCGTTGCCCATGATCTGGCGACGGCTTGGGGCGCCACATTGCAGGACGCCGGACAGGCCGGCCACATCAACCTGGAAAGCGGCCACGGCCCCTGGCCGGAGGGCATGATGTCCTTCGCCCATTTCATGGCACGGCTGTAACGCAGCGCCGGCAGCACAACGTTCGCGGGATGGTTGGGAGCGCCAGTCATACAGCGGTCATCCCCGCCTTGTGCGGGGATGACCGCCGCAGTCCTTCTGGCGTGTCAGCCGCAGCCTCTCAGCGCCCCTCCCCCTCGTGGGGAGGGGTCGGGGGTGGGGGGACAGCGGCGGACAGACCATGAGAAGCCAACGTCTTGTGACCGCAGCCTGCACCTGGTTTCAATATCTGACGTTTGGTCGTAGAGCCCCCCACCCCTTACCCGACCTGGGTCGAGCCAACGGTCTCGCCCCGCCTTGGGCCCCCACGAGGGGGAGGGGCGCTGAGACGCCGCGATAAAGATTTGCGCTCTGGTGCGATTGACCTCCCACCCCTGCCCCTCACGCCAAGCGGCGCGGGCGGATGGCGTCATTAATCTTCTTGCCCACCACCAGACTGACGGGAATGGCGACCAAAAGGCCGATGCCGGCTGCAATTGCCAGAAGCAGCGGGTTGAATTCATTGACGCCATAGACGGTCAGCGGCACGAGCGCACCGATGCCGGCCAGCGTCGGGCCGATGATGATGAAGAGGATGGCTGCAAGCTTCCACATGTGACGGGTTCCCTGACAAGGGGTTCAGCCGGAACAGGATCCGGCCCTGCTGTCATCGTCCCGCCGTCCGGACGCATTCGCGCGTCCCGGGGATGACCTGGCAGGCAGGATGACCCGAGCCACCCTGCCCTGCCTTGACCCTTGTCAACTGATCCGCGCCAGCGTGTCCTTCAGCGCGGCGGATAACAGCGTCAAATCGACGCCATGGGCGATGAAGCTGTAGCCCATGTCCCGGGCCTGGCCGACGCCGGAGGCCTCAAGGCAGAAGATGCCGGCAATCTTGCCGGCCGCGCGCGTGCGTGCGGCGATATCCTGCGCAGCTGCCATCGTCATGTTGCCGCCCGGATCGAGCTTTGCCCCCTTGTTCAGCGTCAGCGACAGGTCACTCGGCCCGACGAAGATGCCATCGATCCCCGGCTCGGCAAGGATGTCATCGAGTGCGGCAATCGCTTCCGGCGTTTCGATCATCGCCAGCGAAAGAAGCTCGGTGTTGGCACTCGCGAGATAGTCGGCGGGCGATTTGCCGGCCAGCATCGCGCCACGCTGCGGCCCCCAGCTGCGCGCGCCAATCGGCGGGTATTTCATCGCATCGGCAAAGGCCTTGGCCTCGGCGGCGGAGTTGATCATCGGGGCGATGACCAATTCGGCACCGAAATCCAGTGCGCGGCTGGCCGTGCCCGATTCGCCGACCGGAATACGGACGGCCCGGTGCGCACCCGAAAGCGCGATGGCCGCCAGCCCGTCCCGCAGGCTGGCAATGTCATGCATGCCATGCTGCATGTCGAGCGTGACGCAGGGATACCCGGCCCGGCCCATGACCTCGGCGAGGATCGGCACGGCAAGGTTGGACCAGGCGGTCACGATGGTTTCGCCGGCACGCAGACGCGTGGCGAGGCTGGGCTGGGTTGAGATGGACATGATCTTGGATCCCTGAGCTGTCACGACTGCGCGGCAAGAGGTTCGCCAGCGCCGTCCGGTTGGAGCGGGATCAAAGCCGGTTCGCACGGCGACGGCAAGGCGTGACAGACAGTGGGCAGTTGCCTTGGCGAAACAAGTTCACACAAGGTCAAGGCACAAACAGAACAACGTGACCACAGCGAAAACCCATTCTGCCCGCCTCCGCAGTTACCTCCATCCCCTGTCATTCCGGACAAGGTGAGCGTTCAGCGAACCGACGATCCGGAATCCAGCGGATCTGCGCGAGCGAGCCCTTCACCTTAGCAGAAGTATCCGCAAACACCGGACCAGTCTCGTCGCGCATCGCGCGGCTGATATCTGGATCCCGGCTCGGCGCTTCGCTAACGCTCAGCTTGGCCGGGATGACGACAGAATGAACAGTCTTGCCAAAAAAACAAAGACCCCGCCGAAGCGGGGTCTGGAAGGCTCATCGGAGAAAGGCTTATTCGCCCTTCTGGATCTGGTCGATGGCGGTGTGCATCAGTTCGTCCATCGTGCGGCGAATCTGGTGGTCGGACTGTTCGACATGCCCCTTGTCGAGGTCGCCGCGGATCTTGCGGAACACGTCCTCGTCACCGGCTTCCTCGAAGTCCGCGCGGACGACTTCCTTGGCATAAGCGTCGGCCTGCTCGCCGGAAAGGCCAAGCAGGTCGGCAGCCCAAAGGCCGAGCAGCTTGTTGCGGCGGGCAGTGGCCTTGAAGCGAAGTTCCTCGTCGTGAGCAAACTTGCTCTCGAAACCCTTCTCGCGATTATCGAACGTGCTCATCTGGTGCCTCCTCACTGGCGGACAGAAAGTCTACCCCTGAAATGGGGGCTTTTTCGGGCTTCTCAATATCCTTCACCGCCCTGCAAATCAACGCGATATCGCCGCGATCCCGCATCGGTGCGCCAGCAAAGAGAAAGGCGGGGCCGCGCTCATTGTGCTTTTGCGAAGGATCAGTTAAGTTCCGCGCCGCTAATGCGGGGCTAAATGTCGATAACGCGGTGATTGGTCAGCGCTCGCGCCACCCGGAATCAGACGCCAAGGAGTTTCCCGCCTCGATGGATTTCCTCGAACGAACACGGTACGTGCCCATGAATCGCCGCCGGCGCATCTATGAAGGCAAGGGCAAGATCCTCTATGAGGGCCCGGAGCCTGGAACCTTGATCCAGCATTTCAAGGACGACGCAACAGCCTTCAATGCCAAGAAACACGAGATTGTCGACGGCAAGGGTGTCCTCAACAACCGGATCTCCGAATTCATCTTCAACCAGCTGAACGGCATGGGCATTCCGACCCATTTCATTCGCCGGATGAACATGCGCGAGCAGCTGATCCGCGAAGTCGAGATCATTCCGCTGGAAGTCGTGGTCCGCAACGTGGCCGCCGGCTCGCTGGCGACCCGTCTCGGCCTCGAGGAAGGCACCCAGCTGCCGCGCTCGATCATCGAGTTCTACTACAAGAGCGATGCGCTGAACGACCCGCTGGTCGCCGAAGAGCATGTCACCGCCTTTGGCTGGGCCACCCCGCAGGAACTCGACGACATCATGGCGCTTGCCATCCGTGTCAATGACTTCCTGTCCGGCCTGTTCCTTGGCGTCGGCATCCGCCTTGTCGATTTCAAGATCGAATGCGGCCGCCTGTTCGAGGGCGACATGATGCGCATCGTCGTTGCCGACGAGATCTCCCCGGACAACTGCCGTCTGTGGGACATCACGACCAACGAGAAGATGGACAAGGACCGCTTCCGCCGCGACCTCGGCGGCATGCTCGAGGCCTACCAGGAAGTTGCCCGCCGTCTGGGCATCCTGAACGACAACGAGCGCCCCGGCGGCTCCGGCCCGACGCTGGTGCAGTAAGCATCCGGCATCGCGCACCCGAAACGGAAAACCCCTGGCGAATACTTCGCCGGGGGTTTTTGCTTTTCCGGGTCCTGAGCGGGAGCTTGGCTCTTTCGCGCTTGGCCGCTGTGGTGTAAGGAGCGCGCAACGGATGACCCTGTGGGGTCAAGGCGACAAGCGGAAAGACGACAGCGATGAAGGCACGTGTCACCGTCACCCTGAAGAACGGCGTTCTGGATCCCCAGGGCAAGGCCATCGAGGGGGCGCTTGGCGCGCTCGGCTTCGGCGGCATCGGCGGCGTGCGCCAGGGCAAGGTCTTCGACATCGAACTGAGCGACCGTGACGCTGCCAAGGCGCGCGAAGAGATCGCCGCCATGTGCGAGAAGCTGCTCGCCAACACGGTGATCGAGAACTACGCCATCGAGATCCTCTGAAGCAGAAGGAGGTTGGCCCATGGATGAGGACAGCGCCCGCGCGATCCGCTTCCTTCTCCTCAAGGCCGCCGTGTTCATCCTGCTTCCCGCTGCCTTGAGCCTTTTGGCCGTGCTGGTCCTGCTCTAGGCGCAAACCTGACCAACGGGGAACCGAGATCATGAAGTCCGCCGTCATCCTCTGCCCAGGCCTCAACCGCGACCGCGACATGCTCTACGCGCTGGAGACGATCACCGGCCGCAAGCCGGCAACGGTCTGGCACACGGACACCGACATTCCGGACGTCGATCTCATCGTCATCCCGGGCGGGTTCTCCTACGGCGACTACCTGCGCTGCGGCGCCATTGCCGCCCGCTCGCCGGTGCTGCAGACCGTGATCGAGCGCGCTGCCAAGGGCGTGCATGTCCTGGGCGTATGCAACGGCTTCCAGATCCTCACCGAGGCTGGCCTGCTGCCGGGCGCCCTGATGCGCAATGCCGGTCTGAAGTTCATCTGCAAGGAAGTGCAGCTCAAGACCGTGAACGCCCGCACCGCCTTCTCGAATGCCTTCCAGGAGGGCGAAGTCTGGCGCTGCCCGATTGCCCACCATGACGGCAATTACTTCGCCGACGCCGAGACGCTGAAGGCCATCGAGGACAACGGCCAGGTCGTATTCCGCTATGCGGATGGCCAGAACCCGAACGGCTCGCTGAACGACATCGCCGGCATCGTCAATGCCGAGGGCAATGTCCTCGGCATGATGCCGCATCCGGAAAACCTGATCGAGGACCTGCAGGGCGGCAGCGACGGCCGCAAGCTGTTCGAGAGCCTCGTCGGCCAGCTGGTCGCCTGACCAGAAACACCACTGCGCGGGGACAGGACATGAGCAAGCTCGAACTGCCCCGCGACCTCCAGAGTGACATCGCCAGCCGCCTTGCCGCCTTCTGCCGCGACGAGCTGGATATCGATATCGGCAACATGGACGCGCTGCGGCTCCTCGATTTCCTCAGCCAGGAAGCCGGCAGCGCCTTCTATACGCAAGGCGTGCGCGACGCCGCCGCCCTCACCGCCCGCCGCTTCGACGATCTCAGCGACGATCTCTCCGCCCTGGAGCGCCACGACCGGCGGTGAGACACCGCGCGGTTGGCGATCAGAAACCCGCCCTCTCCGGGGTTGAACAAACTGACCGCAGGCCCCCTCTCCCCCCTTGAGGGGGAGATGTCCGCGCATGCGGACAGAGGGGGGTGCAGCGCCGCCGCGCTGTTCCACCTTCACCCTTTCCTGACAGGCCCAATACCCCCCTCTGCCCCCTATCGGGGGCATCTCCCCCTCAAGGGGGGAGAGCATCCGGCTCCTAACTACTCCAGGACGACAAACTGCTGTTCGACTGAAGGGACCAGGGCCTTCCACTCGACGTCCCGACTTGGCGGGCACGCAGCAGCGGCCCTTGCCGCCCCCCTCCCCTTGCCGCCCTCGCCGCCGTTGTGCATGCTGACGCAAAACAGGGGGAACTGATGACGGGGGATGACTTTTTCCAGCCGGTGTCCGGCTTCGATCTGCCGCGCTTTGCCGGAATACCGACGTTCATGCGCCTGCCGCATGTGCATTTGCGCGATGACCGGGTGGATGAGGTCGATATCGGTCTCATAGGCGTGCCCTGGGATGGCGGTACAACGAACCGCGCCGGCGCCCGCCATGGGCCAAGGCAGTTACGCGACCTGTCCACCATGATCCGCCAGGTGCATCCGCACACGGGCGTCAACCCGTTCAAGCTGGCGCGCTGCGCCGACCTTGGCGATGCCCCGGTCAACCCGGCGGATGTGCAGGACGCGCTGGCCCGCATCACAGGCTTCTACGACCAGGTGATGGATCTCGGCATCACGCCGCTGTCGGCTGGCGGTGACCATCTGGTGTCCCTGCCGATCCTGAGGGCCCTTGCCCGGCAGGGGCCGCTCGGCATGGTGCATTTCGATGCCCATACGGACCTCTTCGACGGCTATTTCGGCGGCTTCCGCTACACCCATGGCACGCCGTTCCGCCGCGCCATTGAGGAAGAGCTGCTGGATCCGGAAAGGGTCGTCCAGATCGGCATCCGCGGCACGATGTATGACGGAGAAGACATCGAGTGGGGTGAAGCTCAGGGCGTCCGCATCATCATGATAGAGGAATTGATGGAGCGCGGCGTTGAGCATGTGATGGACGAGGCACGCGAACGTGTCGGGCGCGAGCCCACCTATGTCAGCTTTGACATCGATGGCATCGATCCGGCCTTCGCCCCGGGCACAGGCACGCCGGAGATCGGCGGCTTTACCTCGTTCCAGGCGCAGCGGATGATCCGCAAGCTCTCCGGCCTCAACCTGATTGGCGCGGATCTGGTCGAAGTCTCCCCGCCCTTCGATCCCTCTGGCGGGACCGCTTGGCTGGGAGCCTCACTGATGTTCGAACTGATGTGCGTGCTGGCCAGCGCGCGTCTGGAGCAGGACTGAGGCTCAGCCCTTCAGCAGGGCATCGATATGGCGAACGACTTCGGTTGAAGCCTTTTCCATGTCGGCCAGCGCCTTCAGTGCGCCATCCCTGTCGCCCTTGGCATGAAGGCTGGCCGCCAGTTTGCCGTTGCGATGCACGGCCTCATGCACGGGCAGCAAGGCCGAGAACGAGGGATGGCGGCGAAGCGACTGATCGGTGACGCCGTCGTACCACTTGCCCAGCCGGCAGTGGTGATGATCGTTGAGTTCTTCGGTCTTGAGGCTCTTCAGCCCGACCAGCATTTCGGACAGCCGCTTCTTCCACAAAAGGTGATCCGACTTTGCCCGGTGCAGCACGTAGTTGGCGATCTCGCGCTTGTCGAGTTCGGCAAACTGGGCGTTGATGACCGCTTCCGAACTGCCGACCGCACGAATGACGTCCTCGGTGTAACGGGTCGCTGCCTCCGAATGGCGGGCGACAGCGTGGATGCCGGTGGCGATCTCGCGCACGGCTTCGCTCTGCTGGCTGAGAAGACCGGCAATCGCGTTCATCCGGGTGGCATTGCTGCCGACATGCTCGAGCACGGAACCGATCTTGGTGGCGGCATCCTCGGATTGCTCGGCGCTGTCCCCGACCAGTCCCTGAACCTCGTCAACCGAAGACATGACCTCGCCGACATGCACCTGCAGGCGCTCGATGCGGGCGCGGATGTCGTCGGTTGCCTTCTGGGTCTGACCGGACAGTTGCTTGACCTCGCTGGCGACAACGGCAAAGCCCTTGCCCGCCTCGCCGGCGCGCGCGGCCTCGATGGTCGCGTTCAACGCAAGCAGGTTGGTCTGCTGCGCCAGACCATCGATGGTGGCGACAAAGGTGCTGATCTGTTCGGCCGCGAGAGCGAGCTGACGGGCGCTTTCGCTCATCTTGTCGAAGGACTCGCCAATACGCAGCGACGATGCCGCCGCCTTGCGCGTAGCCCCTGCCCCGCCCTGCAGCGCCTCATGCGCCACTTCCATGGATGTGGCGGCCTCGTTGGCCGTATGTGAGATCTGTTCGATGGAGGCCGTCAGTTCGTCGACGCCAGCCGACATCATCCGGGCCTGCTGGTCGGTATCGCGGATTTCGCCGGTGATGCGCGCGGTGGCCGCCATCGCCTCGCTGGCCTGGACAGAATAGTCAACGGTTTGCCGCAGCTGGGTCTCGTCCTGCCGGCCAAGCGTGGCGGCCAGGGATTTCAACGCATTGGCCAGGTCAGCCGGAAGCGCATCAAGGCCCTCAAGCCGGGCGTGGGCTTCAAGTCCGCGCAAGGCCGCCACGACTGCCAGCAAGGGAAGATCGGGAGTTTTACTGACAGCACTTGGCGTTTCGGACGTTACTGACTTGAATCGGAACATTTACTTCCCCTTGGTCATCCATAACCAGAGCTAAGGGGACAGGCTGAACGAAATCTTAAAATAATAAGTTGCATCGTAAAAATTGGCAGTGAGTTGTAAGGCGAGCGCGAAACAACTTCGAGCCTTTTGCTTGCA
The DNA here is from genome assembly GCF_003012935.1 of Pannonibacter carbonis. GTDB lineage: Bacteria > Pseudomonadota > Alphaproteobacteria > Rhizobiales > Stappiaceae > Pannonibacter > Pannonibacter carbonis. Next base: position 39,429 of record NZ_PUDR01000005.1, read on the forward strand.
CTCCCCTCCAGCACCGGACCTTTTCAGGCTGTGTTTTGAGCCGTGAAGCACTCCCATTCCGCGCGGTGATCTGTTAAAGGGGGCGCGAGCCGGCACAGGCCTTGTCCCTTGCGCAACGAAGCGGATGCCCATGATCCCCAACGACATCAAGATCACCCCTGACCTCGTCGCGGCCCACGGGCTGAAGCCTGACGAATACCAGCGGATCCTCGACCTGATCGGCCGTGAGCCGACCTTCACGGAACTGGGCATCTTTTCCGCCATGTGGAACGAGCATTGCTCGTACAAGTCCTCCAAGAAGTGGCTGAAGACCTTGCCGATCACTGGCCCGCGCGTGGTCCAGGGCCCGGGCGAAAATGCCGGTGTGGTCGACATCGGCGACGATGACGTGGTCGTCTTCAAGATGGAAAGCCATAACCACCCGTCCTACATCGAGCCCTACCAGGGCGCGGCGACCGGCGTCGGCGGCATCCTGCGCGACGTCTTCACCATGGGCGCGCGCCCTGTTGCCGCGATGAACGCGCTGCGCTTCGGCGCGCCGGACCATCCGCGCACCCGCCATCTCGTTTCGGGCGTCGTCGCTGGCGTCGGCGGCTATGGCAATTCCTTCGGCGTGCCGACGGTTGGCGGCGAGGTGGAGTTCCACGCCCGCTACAACGGCAACTGCCTCGTCAACGCCTTTGCAGCCGGTCTTGCCAAGAAGGACGGCATCTTCCTGTCCAAGGCGGAAGGCGTCGGCCTCCCGGTCGTCTATCTCGGCGCGAAGACGGGCCGTGACGGTGTCGGGGGCGCAACCATGGCCTCGGCCGAATTCGACGACAGCATCGAGGAAAAGCGCCCGACCGTTCAGGTGGGTGATCCCTTCACCGAAAAGTGCCTGCTGGAAGCCTGCCTTGAACTGATGGCGTCCGGCGCCGTCATTGCGATCCAGGACATGGGCGCGGCGGGCCTCACCTGCTCGGCCGTCGAGATGGGCGCCAAGGGCGACCTCGGTATTGAACTCGACCTCGACAAGGTGCCGGTGCGCGAGGAGCGCATGACCGCCTACGAGATGATGCTGTCGGAAAGCCAGGAGCGCATGCTCATGGTGCTGCGGCCGGAGAAGGAAGAGGAAGCCAAGGCGATCTTTGTCAAGTGGGGCCTCGACTTCGCCGTCGTCGGCAAGACCACCGACACGCTGCGCTTCATCATCAAGCACCAGGGCGAAGTTGTCGCCGACCTGCCGATCAAGGAACTCGGCGACGAGGCTCCCGAGTATGACCGGCCCTGGGTGGAAAGCCCGAAGCGTCCGCTTCTGGCCGCCAGCGATGTCGCCGCACCTGCGGACTATGCCGACGCGCTCTTGAGGCTCGTCGGCGGGGCCAATGGCTCGTCGCGCCGCTGGGTTTACGAACAGTATGACACCCTGATCCAGGGCAACACCGCCCAGCGTCCGGGCGGCGATGCGGGCGTCATCCGCGTCAACGCCGCCGGCAAGGGCCTCGCCTTCTCCGCCGACGTGACGCCGCGCTACTGCGAGGCCGATCCGGTCGAAGGCGGCAAGCAGGCCGTGGCCGAAGTCTGGCGCAACCTGACCGCCGTTGGCGCCGAGCCGCTCGCGATCACCGACAACCTCAACTTCGGCAACCCGGAAAAGCCGGAGATCATGGGCCAGTTCGTCGGCTGCATAAAAGGCATCGGCGAAGCCTGCCGCGCCCTCGACTTCCCCGTCGTCTCCGGCAACGTCTCGCTCTACAACGAGACTCACGGCCAGGCGATCCTCCCGACACCGGCCATCGCCGGTGTGGGCCTCCTGGACGATGTCACCAAGCGCGCCAGCATCGGCTTTGCCGAACCGGAAGAGGTGATCCTCCTGATCGGTGGGCACGGCACCCATCTGGGCGCCAGCCAGTATCTTGCCGATATTCTGGGCCGGGAAGAAGGCGCTCCGCCGCCGGTGGATCTGGCCGCCGAGCGCCGCAACGGCGACCTCGTGCGGGAGTGGATCCGCGCCGGCCGGGTCAGCGCGGTGCATGACATCTCCTCCGGTGGCCTCGGTGTCGCTCTCGCTGAAATGGCGATGGCCGGCGATCTGGGGGCCAGCGTCAAGCTGGAAGGCCCCGCACATGCTACCCTGTTTGGCGAAGATCAAGGTCGGTATGTCGTGACTGTGGCAGAAGACGAGGCGGACGCGGCAATCGAGGATGGTCTGGACGCTGGGATCGACATCCAGCGGATCGGAACGACCGGCGGTACGGATTTGACTGTGGACGGGATCCTCACCATATCCGTTGCAAAGCTCCGTCAGGCGCATGAAGAATGGTTCCCTGCCTTCATGTCGGCGCGCTGACCCGGAGCAACCGGGCCGGCGATCCTGCCGGATAAGGAAATGCAAGCGCGGGCGGAGATGTGCCGCCCGGGCGGGAAGTCAAAGGGAAGAGGGCCAGACCGATGCCGATGGACGCGAATGAAATCATCACCCTGATCAAGGCTGCCCTGCCAGATGCCACGATCGAGGTGCGCGATCTGGCTGGTGACGGTGACCACTATGCTGCAAACGTCGTCTCGGAAGCCTTCCGGGGCAAGAGCCGCGTGCAGCAGCATCAGATGGTCTACCAGGCGCTGAAGGGCAACATGGGCGGCACCTTGCACGCCCTCGCCCTTCAGACCAACGCGCCGGATTGAGCAAGACGACAAAAGCCCCTGCAGACATTGTTCCAGGCCCCTTGAAGCGGCCCATGGAGACGAGGACCAAGCGATGAGCATTCAGGACTGGATCAAGAACGAAGTCGAGAGCAACGACGTTGTGCTGTTCATGAAGGGCACGCCGAATTTTCCGCAGTGCGGCTTCTCCGGTCAGGTCGTCCAGATCCTCGACTACCTCGGCGTGCCCTACAAGGGCATCAACGTTCTCGAGGACGCGGACCTGCGCCAGGGCATCAAGGACTACGCAAACTGGCCGACCATTCCGCAGCTCTACATCAAGGGTGAGTTCGTCGGCGGCTGCGACATCGTGCGCGAGATGTTCCAGAACCAGGAACTGCAGGCCGCGTTCGCCGAAAAGGGCGTCACCACGGCTTGATGCCGTAAGGGCAGAAACTTGTGGACCGGTCGTGCCCTGCGCGGCCGGTCTATTCATGCCCGGTAGGCAAATTTTGCCGACTCGTCTAACCTGAACATCAGGTGAATGCCGGGTTCAAGGTCAGTACAGTCGTGTACCGCCATTCTCCGTACCGGAAGCCGGCCATGAGGCCGGGCAACAGGGAGCGGGGACCATGCTGAAGACCATCCGTTTTATCGCTTGCGCAACCTCAGTCGCTGCACTGGGTGCCGTCGCACTGGCTAACACTCCGAAGATCATCAAGGACGAAGAACTGACGCGGATCAATTGCGCCAAACTCACGCTGTTCGTGTCCGCGAACCGGGCTTCGGCAGATGATCTGTGCCGTCCGCATGGCGGCCTGGCCGCATCCGATGCCTCCCCAAGCAACGAGGGTCTCGTTATCCTCGTGCGCAACACGCCTGTTGGCGGTTTCAAGGGCCGGTCGGGATCCTGAGCCGTTACAGATCGCCGAACAAATTCGCGGCCATCGCCAAGCCGGCGCCGCAGGGCTCCTCCGCTTCCCGGGACGCCTTGCCATTGGCAGCATCGGGCCGGACAGCCGGAAAGTCGAACAGCGACCTGTCAAGTAAATGCGACGGCCGCGTATGGGCCAGCGCCCGCGCCATGACGCCGAGACGGCCCGGAGACGCACGTTCCCAGTCCATCAGCATGCGCTTGACCTCTTCGCGCTGCAGACCATCCTGCGAGCCGCAGAGATTGCAGGGAATGATCGGGAACTGCATGCCGGCGGCGTACTTCGCCACATCGCTTTCCGCGCAATAGGCAAGCGGCCGCAACACCAGGATATCCCCCTCGTCATTCACCAGCTTCGGCGGCATTGATGCCAGTCGCCCGCCGTGGAACAGGTTCATGAAGAAGGTCTCGAGGATATCCTCGCGGTGATGCCCCAGCACGATGGCCTCGCAGCCCTGCTCCCGCGCGATACGGTAGAGAATGCCGCGGCGCAAGCGTGAGCACAGCGAGCAATAGGTCTTGTGCGCCGGGATCTTCGACGTGACGATGGAATAGGTATCCTCACGCACGATGAGGTTCTCGATGCCGTTCTTCTCGAAGAAGGCCGGCAATATCTCGGGCGGGAAACCAGGCTGCGCCTGATCGAGATTGCAGGCCAGCAGATCTACCGGCAGCAACCCGCGCCACTTCAGGTCCATCAACACGGCGAGCAACGTGTAGCTGTCCTTGCCGCCCGACAGGCAGACCAGCCATCTGGGGCGCTTCAGATGCGCATCCGGCGACACCATGCCGTAGTCATCGATGGCCTGGCGCACCTCACGCAGCAGCCGTTTGCGCAGCTTCTTGAACTCGACGGATGACGGCGCGGCGCGCAGCATCGCCGGGCAATCGGCATCGATGGCTTCCTCCGCCTCCAGCATCTGGCTTTCGGGTGCAGTGGTCATGTCGGGTCTCGGTCCTGATCCGGCGCGGCTGTCGCGGCCCGGTATTTGAGGCTGCTATGCCGCCCCACTCCGGCTTTGTAAAGGGCGCGGTGGGCAGGAGTTGGGCGAAAAAGAAAGGCCGCCCGGTGGGGCGGCCAGTTGAGGGGAGTCTTGGGAGACTGCAGATGGAAGTCAGGCAAGTGAAAGTCAGACGGCCTTACTGGTATTTGGCAACGATTGCGGCCTGGGTGCCGTCGTCAATCATCGACTTCAGGGCACCGCGCATCTTGTCGAGGGCAGCGGCATCGGTGCCCAGATTGCAGGCCATCGACAGGGTCGTCTCGTTGAGAACAAAGGCCTCCTCGACCGGCGCCCCTGTCTTTTTCAGGCTGTCGAAATAGGAGCCGGACACAGCGACCAGGTCAACGCGCCCGGCGTCGAGCTTCTTCAGGGTCTGCTCCAGGTTGTTGGCCGGATCAATCTTTGGGAACCCGGAGGTCTTTAGAAGATCCTCGGTGTAATCCTTGGCCTGTGTGCCGATGCTGTAAGACTTGGCCTCGTCAACATTCGCCGGAGCAATCGACGAACCGGCCTTGCGGATCAGCAGGGTGCGATCAACGAACAGCGGCTCGACCCAGGCAAAGCGCTTGTCACGTTCGGCGCTGTGCGAGGCGGTAAAGACGCAGGTGTTGGCATCCTTCTCAGCCAGACCGATGGCGCGGGACCACTGCATCATTTCGGCCTTGTAAGGCACGTCGGCGCGCTTCATCAGCTCAAACACCTGATCTGCGCCGATACCGGCAATCTTGTCACCTTCCATGAAGTTGTAAGGCTTGTAATCTTCCGTCGTGAGCGTGATTTCCGCTGCGTTCGACGAACCTACAAAGCAAACAAGAGCGATCGCGGAGAGCAGGATTTTCTTCATTCTGTATGACCTCTGGCAGTTTTTCCGCACACACACGCGCGGTGTTTATGAAATAACCCTGCGTCAGAATTATTACCTGCACCTTACTGAAACCAGTGACACAAGAGGGTTTCAGCATGAATTTCGCCACCCTGTTAGGCTTGAGGTCATTTCCATGCGAGATGGTAAGCAGTGGTTTTCAAAGTCGCGAGCAATTCGACATGACTTATTGCCTTGGCATTCTCCTAGAGCGCGGCCTGCTTCTGGCGTCCGATTCGCGCACCAATGCCGGCGTGGACCAGATCGCGACAGTTTCGAAGCTGGCCATCTTTGCAACGCCGGACGAGCGCCTGATGACCGTGTTGTCTGCCGGCAACCTTGCAACCACCCAGGCGGTCATCTCGGCGCTGCGCCAGGCCTATGGCACCGGCGACATGCAACGAGACCTCGCCCTGTCCGGATCCCTCTTCGATGCAGCCCAGAAGATCGGTGACTGCCTGCGGGACGTGCTGGCGCGGGAAGCCAGCTTCGTGCATCCCTATGGTGACCCCTCCGCCTCGTTTCTGCTCGGCGGCCAGATCCGTGGCGAGGATCGACGGCTGTTCCAGATCTATTCCGCCGGCAATTTCATGGAAGCCTCGGAACGCACGCCTTTCCTGCAGATCGGCGAGACCAAATACGGCAAGCCGATCCTCGACCGACTGCTGCGGCATGACACCAGCCTTGAGGAAGCAGCCAAGCTGACGTTGCTGTCCTTCGACGCGACCATGCGCTCCAACCTGTCGGTCGGGGCACCGATCGATCTGCTGCTTTATGAGAATGGATCATTGGAGGCGCAGCGGCTTCGCTCCTTCGACGAGGGCGATGCCTATCTGACGCAACTGCGTGAGGGCTATGCCGAAGGCCTGACACGCATCGTCAACGCCCTGCCGCCCCCCGAACTGTAATCCGAACGCAAAAAGGCCGGGCGATTGCCCGGCCTTTCCGTAAGTCTGAGGACCAGACCGATCAGCGCGAATAGAATTCGACGATCAGGTTCGGTTCCATCTGGACCGGGTACGGCACTTCGTTGAAGGCCGGGACGCGGTTCAGCTTGACGGTCATCTTGCCGTGGTCGACTTCCAGGTACTCCGGAACGTCACGCTCGGACGACTGGGTCGCCTCGATGACCAGGGCCATCTGCTTGGAGCGGTCGCGGACCTCGATGAGGTCGCCCGGACGGCAACGGTAGCTGCCGATGGTGACGCGCTTGCCATTGACCTTGACGTGGCCATGGTTGACGAACTGACGGGCTGCGAAGACGGTCGGGACCAGCTTGGCGCGGTAGACAATCGCGTCGAGACGGCGCTCCAGCAGACCAATCAGGTTCTCGGAGCTGTCACCCTTCATGCGCGACGCTTCGACGTAGGTCTTGTGGAACTGCTTCTCAGAGATGTTGCCGTAGTAGCCCTTGAGCTTCTGCTTGGCGCGCAGCTGCACGCCGAAGTCGGACATCTTGCCCTTGCGGCGCTGACCGTGCTGGCCCGGGCCGTATTCACGCTTGTTGACCGGGCTCTTCGGGCGACCCCAGATGTTTTCGCCCATGCGGCGGTCGATCTTGTACTTAACGCTGTGGCGCTTCGACATCGCTGTTTCCTTTGTCGTTTGGCTCGTTTTTTAAGGAAACGCGCCCTCCTTTATCGGATCCGCCTCGACATTTGCCAAAGCGATCTGATCGACAGGGGTCCAGCTGAACTGCGCCGGCTGGAAAATCCCCACGGGTGCGTGGACCGACAGGGCAAGCCCCGTACGGATCGCGGGTCAATAGACGAGACGACCGGGATTGTCAAACGCGCGGACATGGCCTCCGCACGAAAAAAGCCGGAAATCCGGCCATTTTCTAAACCAGGGGCGACAGACCAAAGCCCTGGACCAGGCGCCGGGTGGCAAAATCCGGCGCATCGGAGGTGAACACGACACGGTCCGGACGGGAATCGGCCTTGAGCCGGTCCAGCGCTGGCACCAACCGGCGCGCCTGCCGGGCAATTGCCTCTGCCGGATCGAGCCAGTCGACCGGCCAGGGCGCGAGACGGCGGAACACATTCACCAGGAACGGATAATGGGTGCAGGCCAGAACGACGATGTCGGTGCGTGCGCCTTCCCGCTCCTGGAAGCAGCCGGAAAACTCGGCCCGGACATCGTCGTCGGTCAGCGTCTCGCCGCGAATATAAGCCTCCGCCATGCTGGCGAGCTTCGGCGAGCCGACGAGCTGCACATGGCATTGGCTGGCGAAAGACTGGATCAGGTCCCGGGTATAGGCCCGCTTGACCGTGCCAGGCGTTGCCAGCACGGAGATAAGGCCCGAGCGGGTGCGTTCCGCCGCCGGCTTGATCGCCGGCACCGTGCCGACAAAGACCGTGCCGGGAAAAGCAGCCCGCAGATCGGCACCTGCCAGCGTGAAGGCGGTGTTGCAGGCCACCACCGCCACCTCCGGATCGAACCTGTGCAGGAGGTCCTTGAACAGCGACAGAAGCCGCGCCTTCAGCGCCTCTTCTTCCCAGCCGCCATAGGGAAAGCCGGCATCATCGGCGACATAGACGAAACTGCGCTCCGGCATGAGCACGCGCGCCTCGCGCAGGACCGTCAACCCGCCGATACCGGAATCGAACAGGAGGACGGGCCGGCTCATTGGTCTGGTGTCTCCGTCTGCGGCTCGGTCGCGGCAGCGTCCTGATCCTTGCGCGGACGTGTCGGCCGGCCTTCCAGCGCGGCGATGATGCCGCGCAGGGTCTTCACTTCCTGATCGGTCAGCTCGGCCTTCTGGAAGATGTTGCGGATGTTGCGCACGATATGCGGCCGCCGTTCCACCGGACGGAAGAAGGTGACCCGGTCGAGGGCCCCCTCCAGATGCTCGAAGAAGCGCAGCAGATCGTCCTTCTGCACCGGCGGATTGGCCTCCGTGTCGAGCACGAAAGGCAGGGCACCGTTGGTTGCCGTCTTGCGCCACTCATAGGCGCAGACCAGCACCGCCTGGGCGATGTTGAGCGAGGCAAAATTCGGATCGACCGGCAGGGTGACAATAGCGTCAGCCAGCGCGACTTCCTCGTTGTTGAGGCCCCAGCGCTCGCGCCCGAAGATATAGCCGGTGGCAAGCCCCTGCGCGCCAAGGCCGGTGACCTTGGCCGCTGCCTCGTCGGGCCCCTGCACGGGCTTGGCGACCTCGCGTGAGCGCGCTGTGGTGGCATAGACGAAGGTCAGGTCAGCGATGGCCGCCTCGAGGCTGTCAAAGACCTGGACCTTGTCGATGACATGGTCTGCGCGCGAGGCCGCAGCCCGGGCCTTCTCGCTCGGCCAGCCATCGCGCGGATTGACGATGCGCAGATCGGTCAGGCCAAAATTGGCCATGGCGCGGGCGGCGGTGCCGATGTTTTCGCCCAGCTGCGGCTCGCACAGGATCACTGCCGGCGGACGGACGTCGACGGTCAGGGCTTCATCGCGGATGTTTGCGTTTCGTGTCATGATCTGCGGGATTTAGCGGATGTTTGCGGCAAACTCCAGCTCTTCGGCCAAAGAGCCACAAGCGCTGCTGCAAGGACAAATCCGACGGCGCTGATTGACGCCCGGAACAAGACGGAGCACCTTGCTTCCGTAACGGCAAACAAAGCAGCCACTAATCCAGGAGCGCGGTCAACATGGCGTCACTTGCAGCTATGGCGAGGGAACTCCCGCGCTTGTTCATGTCGCTGATTGTTATTGCATTCCTGTCGGCTCAGCCGGCACTTGCACTCGAGTTCAAACCGCTCGGCGGTGTCGCAACATCGCGGGCAGCCGTCGTGGTCTGGGGAAGCGGCAGCTCGCAAAGGGTAGCAATCTTCATTCGCGGCCAGGACAACGCCTTGTGGTGGCAGGCCGGCAACGGAATGGGAGAGTGGTACGGCTGGGCCCGTATCGGCGGCTCGCTCAAGGGCGCACCGGCATGTGCCAACAACGGCCTTGGATCGGTCGTCTGCGCCGTTCGATGGGCCGATGACTCGGTGCAGTACACATCTTACGACATCAAGTCGGGCAAGTGGGCCGGGTTTACAAGCACGGGCGCTAAAGTCCTGTCTGATCCGGACGTCATCCGACTGGACATGTTTGGGCAGCAGGCTCTCTTCATCTATGCGATCGGACGCGACAACCGCCTTTGGGAGTGGCGCAGTGACCGGCCCTGGCAGATGACCGCGCAAGACCGCTTCTACGATACGGCCCCGTCCTGCTCTGACATGAATGTTTCGCCGGTGCCTTGCCTCATGCGGAACCGCGACACAAAAAGCTTCGAATTCTTCGAGAACGCAAGCGCGGCCGCTATCGGAGCCTCGCCCCAGATCGAAACCCTGAAGCAAGCGATGATCACAAGGCCGGAGGTGTTTCGTGCTTCGCCCGTCCAGGGCGACTATTATGTGTTCTTCCGCAATTCATCAAATGAGATCACCGCGACGCGCCGGGCGGCCCCTGGAAACTGGAAGGCCCTGAAGCAACTACCCGGCAAGATCGCCCATGATCCAGGCTGCGCCCGTTTTCCGACCGGTCGGATCTGGTGCGCCATCGTCAACCAGGTCGGGGCCGTCACCGCACTCGGGATCGATTCCGCAGACTTGAAGTAGCGATCCAGGATGCCTGGCCTGGCAGGTCCATCTGGCCATTACAGTTACCAATGGCGAAATCAGGGGCTTGTCTTGACAATTTTCACGAGGATGTAACGTCTCGCAACTCATGGTGGATCCGACCGGGTCGCACATGCAGCCCGAAAAGGTGAAAGACGGAGCAAGATCAATGAGCCATGACCAAGACCTCGAATCCATCGCGGCCCGCGTGCGGGAAAACTGGGGCTGGTTTGTTGCCCTCGGGGTCATCCTTGTGCTGGGCGGGCTCGTGATCATCGCCGCACCGCTGGCCGCGTCGATCGCAGTGACGCTGTTCATTGCAGCCGTGCTGGTCATCGGTGGGGCGATCCAGATCTATCAGTCGTTCAAGGTTCAGGGCTGGGCCGGTTTCCTGTGGTCGCTGATCACCGGTGCCATCGCCCTGGCTGGCGGCATCATCATCTACACCAACCCGCTCGCCGGAACGCTGGCCCTCACGCTGGTTGTCGCCGCCGTCTTTGTGGCACAGGGCATTTCGCAGGTCGTCTTTGCCCTCCGCCTGCGGCCCCATGCCGGCTGGGTTTGGGTGCTGATCGCCGGTGTCGTCTCGCTCGCTGCCGGCGGCATGATCTGGGCGGAACTGCCCGCGTCGGCAGACTGGGCCCTCGGCCTGATGGCCGGCATCTCCATCCTGTTCAACGGCTGGAGCTATATCGCCATTGGCCTCGCCGCCCGCGCGACCGCCGAGTAATTCTCGTATGCCGGCCGGCGGCAGACGTCGCCGGCCTTCGTGATCCTGACGCATTTGCGAAGCGCGACCCGGCTTGCGGTCTGGCCTGCGGCTTTCGGTTGATTGCCTTTTCCCCCCTGTTTGCTAGAACACCCTGCAAAATGTTGCGGCTGCGCCTTCGCAAATATTGCGCACAACTGTATACGAGTTCTCGATTGAGAATCCGGGCCGAGCGCCCGCACAACTGACGATCCGTCCTCACGTTCCAGGAAGCACACGACATGGCCGACATCATTTACACCAAGGTCGACGAAGCCCCTGAACTGGCCAGCGCCTCGCTGCTGCCGATCATCAAGGCCTTTGCCAAGCCGGCCGGTATCACCATCGGCACCAAGGACATCTCGCTGGCCGGCCGCATCCTGGCCAACCTGCCGCAGTACCTGACCGACGCGCAGAAGCAGCCGGACGACCTGGCCGAACTCGGCCGCCTGGTGATCGAGCCGGATGCGAACGTCATCAAGCTGCCGAACATCTCCGCATCGCAGCCGCAGCTGAACGCCGCGATCAAGGAACTGCAGGCCCAGGGCTATGCCATCCCCTCCTACCCGGACGCACCGGCCACGGACGAGGAAAAGGCCGTCAAGGCGATTTATGACGCCATCAAGGGCTCGGCCGTGAACCCGGTGCTGCGCGAAGGCAACTCCGACCGCCGCGCGCCCAAGGCCGTGAAGGAATTCGCCAAGAAGAACCCCCATTCGATGGGCGCCTGGGCGCCGACCTCCAAGACCCATGTCGCCACCATGGGCAAGAACGACTTCGCCGCCAACGAGAAGTCGGTCACCATCGCGGCCAGCTCCGCCGGTACCGCCAGGATCGAGCACGTGGCCAAGGACGGCACCGTCACCGTTCTCAAGAACAACCTGAAGCTTGACGCCGGTGACGTGCTCGACGGCACGTTCCTGAGCGCCAAGGCGCTCGACGCCTTCCTCGCCGCCGAGATCGCCGACGCCAAGGCGCAGGGCATCCTGTTCTCCGTCCACCTCAAGGCGACGATGATGAAGGTCTCCGACCCGATCATCTTCGGCCATGTGGTCAAGGTGTTCCTGAAGGACTTCTTCGCCAAGCACGGCGCCACGCTCGCAGCCGCCGGCGTCAACCCGGATCTGGGCCTTGGCGATCTGGAAGCCAAGATTGCCGCCCTGCCGAACGCTGCCGACCTGCAGGCCGATCTGAAGGCCGCGCTCGACGCCGGCCCGGCGCTCTACATGGTGAACTCGGACAAGGGCATCACCAACCTGCATGTCTCGTCCGACGTCATCATCGATGCCTCCATGCCGGCCCTCATCCGCGCCGGCGGCAAGTGCTGGGGTCCGGACGGCAAGGAACACGACACCAAGTGCGTGATCCCGGACTCGTCCTATGCCGGCGTCTATGACGCGGTCATCGAGTTCTGCAAGAAGAACGGCGCGCTTGACCCGTCCAAGATGGGCACCGTGCCGAACGTTGGCCTGATGGCGCAGAAGGCCGAGGAATACGGCTCGCATCCGCAGACCTTCAAGGCCGCCAGCGACGGCACCATCCGCATTGTCGACGCGGCCGGCACCACGCTGATCGCGCATGAGGTCGAGGCCGGCGACATCTGGCGCGCCTGCCTCACCAAGGACGCCCCGATCCGCGACTGGGTGAAGCTCGGCGTCAGCCGCGCCCGCCTCTCCGGCATGCCGGGCGTGTTCTGGCTCGACAAGGCCCGCGCCCATGATGCGGAGCTGATCAAGAAGGTGGAAGCCTATCTGCCGGAGCACGACACCTCGGGTCTGGACCTGCAGATCATGTCGCCGAGCGAGGCTGCCCGCTATTCGACCGAGCGCATCGCCAAGGGTCTCGACACCATTTCCATCACCGGCAACGTGCTGCGCGACTACCTGACGGACCTCTATCCGATCCTGGAAGTCGGCACCTCGGCCAAGATGCTCTCCATCGTTCCGCTCATGAACGGCGGCGGCCTGTTCGAGACCGGCGCCGGCGGCTCTGCGCCCAAGCATGTGCAGCAGCTGATGGAAGAGAACTACCTGCGCTGGGATTCGCTCGGCGAATTCTGCGCCCTTGGTGCCTCGCTGGAGCATCTGGCCAACGTCAAGTCCAACGCCAAGGCTCAGGTTCTGGCCGACACGCTGGACGGGGCCATCGAGAAGCTGCTCGACAACGACAAGTCGCCGCAGCGCAAGGTCGGCCAGCTCGACAACCGCGGCAGCCACTTCTACATCGCCCTCTACTGGGCGCAGAACCTTGCCGCACAGGACAAGGACGCCGAGCTGCAGGCGCACTTCGCCCCGATCGCCAAGGCGCTGACCGAGAACGAGACCAAGATCGTCACTGAGCTGAACGCCGTGCAGGGCAAGCCCGTCGATCTCGGCGGCTACTACCACGCCCCGGCCGCCAAGGTCACCGCCGCCCTGCGCCCGAGCGCCACGCTGAACGCCATCATCGGCTGACATGCTCGTCTGCTGTTGAAACGGAAAAGGGCGGTCCTACGGGCCGCCCTTTTTACTGATGACAAACCCTCTATGGTCATCCCGGACGCAGCGAAGCGGAGATCCGGGACAGGAGAGCCAAGGTCTCTCTGGGGTTCACTGACCGAAACATTGACGCCTCGACTCTCCGGTCCCGGCTCGGCGCTACGCTTGGCCGGGATGACTTCGGTAAGGGCGAGGTTTGTCATCAACATCGAGGGCGGTCCCACGGGCCGCCTTTTTTGTTTGGCACGCTCGCTGCGGCACTGAATGTGCTCGGCGGTCGACAGGGGCCCCTCTCCCCCCTTGAGGGGGAGATGTCTGCGTCAGCAGACAGAGGGGGGTGGCTGCGCCTCCGCGCAGGACCAACGCCGGCAGCGACGACAATCCGATACCCCCCTCTGCCCCCTCCGGGGGCATCTCCCCCTCAAGGGGGGAGAGGGCGCATACGGCAAGGCCTCGACGCGTCGTCATGTGTTCTGCGACAACAATCGCAAGACAGCGGGCGGCCCTCTTTGAACACCGCCTTTCCCCCTCTCCGCGCTGTCCCGGCCTTGAGCCGGGACCTGTGATGGGCCGTGCATGAACAACAGGTCCCGGCACAAGGCCGGGACGGCGCGGGATTCGGCTGCGGGTGCAGGCAAAAGCTTGCTTTGCCCGTGAATGGATGACTGCGGAACGAGGAAAGGCGTGGCATGTCCCGCGTCGCCGCGGTCGGTTTCACGCCCTCAATAATGATAGCGCAGCTGCGCGATCTCGAGGCTGTGCGCATCAGCCTTGCCGCTGACCCGATAGACGAAGCGGTGATCATCCGTGATGCGGCGCGACCACCAGCCCGTGAGGTCGCCCTTGAGCGGTTCGGGCTTGCCGATGCCGGAAAAGGGTTGCCTGCGGGTTGAAAGGATCAAGATGTTGACCCGTTCGAGCCCCTTTTCCCGTCCGGGTGACTGCCACCAGAGATAATCGTCCCAGGCATGATCGGAAAAGACGAGCTTCACAGGTCGATCTCGTGCTCCTTGCCCTCACCGGCTGTCAACTGGGCAATCGAAGCCTGCAGCCGCCGCGCGTTCTCCGGGCTCTTCTGCAGATGCAGCGTTTCCTGGATCGCATTGAACTCGTCGAGCGACATGATCACGACGGCCTCCCGCTTCTTGCGGGTGACGATCACCTCGACGCGGTCATGGATGACCCGGTCCATCACGTCCTTCAAGGACGCGCGAGCATCGGTATAGGTGATGACGTCCATGACAAGGCTCCTCATTGGGCTGAATAATATGCACAGAATTCTGTACAATTCAACGACCCATCACTTTTTGGGATCAACTTCCCCCCGCACCCAGTCCAGATAGTCCTCACTACCCCGAACCACCTCAAAGGCGTAGATCGCCGGCAGGTCATACGAGTGCAGCTGCCGGATCCGCGCTTCAAGCGCGGGATAGGCCTCGGTCGTCGTCTTCATCGTCAGGCGGAACTCACGCCCTTCCTGCACGTCGCCCTGCCAAACATAGATGCTGGCGATCTCGTCAATGTGGACGCAGGCCGCCAGCCGCGCCTCGACACAGGCCCGGGCAATTTTTTGCGCTTCTTCACGACTTTCGGTCGTTGTGCAGACGGCAAGCGTCATGTTTCTGCCCTACCCTTCCCTGTGAGCCAAACTTCCGGCAAAGTCCTGTTGCGCGGTAGCGCTTGCCTGACAGCCAGCAAAATCGTATACAGCCGCACACAATCCTTCATCCCTAAACGAGGTCTCCCCCCATGGCAAAGATCAAGGTAGCGAACCCCGTCGTCGATATCGACGGCGACGAGATGACCCGCATCATCTGGCAGTTCATCAAGGACAAGCTGATCTTTCCGTATCTGGACCTGACCCTCGACTATTACGACCTGTCGATCCAGAAGCGCGACGAGACGGACGACCAGATCACCATCGACGCAGCCCATGCGATCAAGAAGCACGGCGTCGGCGTCAAATGCGCGACCATCACCCCCGATGAGGCGCGCGTGGCCGAGTTTGGCCTGAAGAAGATGTGGAAGAGCCCGAACGGCACCATCCGCAACATCCTCGGCGGCGTGATCTTCCGCGAGCCGATCATCATGAGCAACGTGCCCCGGCTGGTGCCGGGCTGGACCCAGCCGATCATCGTCGGCCGCCACGCCTTCGGTGACCAGTACCGCGCCACCGATTTCAAGTTCCCGGGCAAGGGCAAGCTGACCATCACGTTTGTCGGCGACGACGGCACCGTGATCGAGCATGACGTCTATGACGCCCCGTCCGCCGGCGTCGCCATGGCGATGTACAACCTCGACGATTCGATCATCGACTTCGCCCGCGCCTCGTTCAACTACGCCCTGCAGCGCGGCGTGCCCTGCTACCTGTCGACCAAGAACACGATCCTCAAGGCCTACGACGGCCGCTTCAAGGACCTGTTCCAGGAGGTCTTCGACCGGGAATTCAAGGCAGCCTACGAGGCCAAGAAGATCTGGTACGAACACCGCCTGATCGACGACATGGTCGCTTCGGCGATCAAGTGGTCGGGCGGCTATGTCTGGGCCTGCAAGAACTATGACGGCGACGTGCAGTCCGACATCGTCGCGCAGGGCTTCGGCTCGCTCGGCCTCATGACCTCGGTGCTGATGACGCCGGATGGCCAGACCGTGGAGGCGGAAGCTGCCCATGGCACCGTCACGCGCCACTACCGCCAGCATCAGCGAGGCGAGCAGACCTCGACCAACCCGATCGCCTCGATCTTCGCCTGGACGCGCGGTCTTGCCCACCGCGCCAAGCTGGACAGCAACGATGCACTCCTGAACTTCGCCCTGATGCTGGAAAAAGTCTGCATCGACACGGTCGAATCCGGCTTCATGACCAAGGACCTCGCCCTCTTGGTCGGCCCGGATCAGGGCTGGATGACCACCACCGGCTTCCTCGACAAGATCGACGAGAACCTGAAGAAGGCGATGGGCGCCTGAGGGCTGCCTTTCCACCAATGACACATCTCAAGGCGCGGCCCCCAAGTCGCGCCTTTTTGCTTGATGACAAACCTTGACCTCACCGTAGTCATCCCGGCCAAGCGCCGAGCCGGGACCGGAGAGCCGAAGCCTCTATCTTTCAATGCGTTATCCCGGGAGAGCCTTTAACTCACCGGTCCCGGGTCTCCGCTCCGCTGCGCCCGAGAAGACGACGGAGGGATTGTCAGCAGTCTGCCGGGATCTGTTGACGTGCAACCGCCCCCCTCTCCCCCCTTGAGGGGGAGATGTCTGCGTCAGCAGACAGAGGGGGGGAACGGCGTTGCAACACAAACCAACTCAGGTCGGTATGGAGAGGCAGAATACCCCCCTCTGCCCCCTTCCGGGGGCATCTCCCCCTCAAGGGGGGAGAGGGGTTGTATGCTGCACCGCTTCCGGAAAAAGATTCTACCGGCAAGCTGTCCTCCCCCGTCGATCTCGGTCTGGCCTTTTGCCATAGCTTGCAGGGCCAGGATGACGGGCACAGTGCCCACCAACTCCACCCCGTAAGTTTCGCGCCCAGCCGCCGCGCCGGCATTCCGGAACAGGGAGACAACGGCTATCGTCACCGCTAGTGTCTCAGCTTGATTCGAGGATGGCCATGTTCCGGAAAACCAGCCTGATTGCCGCAGCAAGCCTTGCGCTGACCCTTGCCTTTGCAGAGCCGTCTCTTGCCGCAGGCGCCTATGAGCCCCCGCGTGGCAGCGCCGAGCGGGCCGCGATCAACGATGCCGTCCGGCCGATGATGGAAGCCCGGCTCGGCGCTCCGGTTGAATTCGTCGTGGAACGGATGCAGGTGGCCAATGGCTGGGCCTTCGTCATCCTGCTGCCACAACGCCCGGGCGGCAAGGCGATCGACCTCAGCCAGACGATGCTGGCGGATCTGGCCGAACTCAGTGGTGACGCCAGCCTCTATGCCCTGCTGCGCCAGGCGAATGGCCGCTGGAACATCATCGACTTCGCCATCGGCCCGACGGATGCGTTCTGGTATGGCCAGCCGCTCTATGAACAGCTGCCCGCCGGTCTCATACCGCAATAACGGCGTCTGACTGCGTCGAAAGATGAGCCGGACCGGGTCAAGCCGGTCGCTCATCCTTGACGTGAACCGAATGGGGTGGAGGAAGATCCAGCGCTTCGGGCTGGTGCAATTCCTCTTCGGTCAGGTCGCCACCTCCTTGCCGCGCCCACGCCTCACGAGCCTGTGCTTCGTTCTGGATCCGGCGGGCAAGCTCGGGGTTCTGCCGCATCAGATGCTTGAGCGATGCGGCATCCAGCACCAGAAGCTGTGTCCGCTCGACCGCCCGGACTGTTGCCAGGTGGCGGCGCTGCCGCAACAACGCCATCTCCCCGAAATACGCCCCCTCGCCCAGCTGGACAATTCCGGAGGGCATGGTCACTTCCACCTCGCCCGAGGCGACGAAATACATGCAATGCGCAGCCTCGCCGCGTTCGGCAATCAGCTCGCCGGCGGTCACGACATGGGACCGGAGCAGCTTTGCAACTTCAGCGACTTCCCCCGCCTTCAGGTCCTCGAAGAGGGGAACGCGGGACACCATGGACCAGGTGACCACGAAATCGCGGCTGTGCACTTCGCGGGCGAAGGCGGAGGCGATGATGCCGACCGGAAGCGCCAGCAGGGCATAGCCGGTCATCATGACGAGACCTGCGATCATCTTGCCAAGCGCTGTCGAGGGAACAACATCACCATAGCCGGTGGTCGTTGCCGTGGTGACGGCCCACCAGGCGGCCAGGGGAATGCTGCCAAAGACGTCCGGCTGCTCGTCATGCTCGACGAGATACATCAGGGTCGAGGCCACCAGAATGACGCCGCAAACAATCAGGAAACTCGCTGCCAGGGCACGCTTTTCTCCCGCCATGGCCGCCGCCAGGGAGCGCAGCGCCGGGGAGTAGCGCAGCAGCTTGAGAAACCGCAGCAGCCGCAGCACCGCAAGCGCCGGCAAGGCCGTCACCGGCAGGACAAACACCAGCAGCAGGGGCAGGATCGCCAGCAG
Organism: Pannonibacter carbonis; assembly: GCF_003012935.1. GTDB lineage: Bacteria > Pseudomonadota > Alphaproteobacteria > Rhizobiales > Stappiaceae > Pannonibacter > Pannonibacter carbonis. The sequence goes on from NZ_PUDR01000005.1 coordinate 57,674, forward strand.
GTCGATGATCGCCATCGGCTGCAGGGCATATCGCAACCGGGACCCGACCGGACCATAGCGGCGCAGCGGTGGATGCAGGTCCGCGACCAGGAGCCGGCAGAGATACTCGGCAAGGAAGACAAAGCCCAGCCCCAGTTGAACGTCCGACAAATGCCGCCCCCAGGATGCCTGGATGGCCGGAACTGTTTCCAGAACGGAAATGGCGACTGTCACCAATACCAAGGCAACCAGCAGGCGGGTGACGCGCCGTGCCGCATGGTCATTCTCCCGTCCGTCCTCGAGCAGGCGATAAAGACGCTTCTTGAACGATGTCATTACGGGGCTCCGGCATGTTCAATCCTTATACGAACAAGCTCTTGAACCTGCAAACCGGCGCGACCCGATCCAAACGATCCACCCGGTCCACGAACCGCAAGCACTTGAAATAATTTGCACTCCTCGGGGTTTTCGCCCGACCGTGCGAGAACTTTCCCCGCACTCCCACCCCGCACGGCTGCAGTTCGTGACAATATGTATAAATATTTCAAACTCAACACACGAGACCATCATTTACATAAATAATCTCTAGATTAACTTGTCGTTGAAGCTTGGGTGTAAATGTTTTCATTCATGTTGAGCGATTTACATCAGGTTCCGCTATGGCAGTTAACTCACTTAGAACTGACACTGCTGAAATTTACAAGGCAATGGACGATTTGCCACATGGGGCCTGGGTGGTTGATCGCGAGGGTCAGTATATCTACCAGAACCGGATGCATCGGGCCTGTTTCGGCGATCTTTCCAGTCAGCTACCCGACAAGGACTGGATGCCGGCAGATCAGGCTGCCGATTGGGTCAGGGCACATCGGCGCGCATTGACAGGCGAAGTCGTCCGCCATACCCGCAAGATCGCAACCCGGCATGGCGTCAGCCACTTCGACACGACGATCGTTCCCGTGTTCGACAATGCGGTGATCATCGGAGCACTGGGGCTCGCCATCAACAACGACCCCTGGATCGCTACACAGCGCGAGGCCGAAGACGCCCGCGCCCTGCTCGACGATGTCATCGAGACCATTCCCGATGCAATTGCCGCCTATGACCGGGACGACCGGCTGATCCTGTTCAACGCCGCCTATCGCAAGCTCTATGAGCTCTCGGCCCCGTCCATCCGGATCGGGTCCCGCTTCGAGGACATCCTGCGCTATGGCCTGGCCGCTGGCCAATACGTCGATGCCGGGACAACCGGCGAGCAACATGACGCATGGCTGGCGGGCCGGCTGGCTGCGCATCGGGATCCGGCACAGACCGCCCTCATCCAGCAATTGCCGAACGGACGCTGGCTGCATGTGCGCGAAAGGCGCTCCGCCTCCGGCAACGTCGTCGGGGTCCGCACAGATGTCTCTGCCCTAAAGGAAGCCGAAGCGGTAATCCGGCATACGGCAGAAACCGACGCTCTCACGGGCCTTGCCAATCGCGGCGTGATGCTGAACGCGCTCGAGAGTGCTCTCAAGGGACAGCGCATCGCAGATCGTAGCGGCGCCCTGCTGATGCTGGACATCGATCACTTCAAGGCGATCAACGATACGCTTGGGCATGCGGCCGGCGATCAGGTGCTTCGGATCATGGCGGACCGGCTGAAGGCCTCCTTGCGGGCTGGCGACACGATTGCACGCCTTGGAGGCGATGAATTTGCCGTGCTGGCCAACGGCTTTGCCCAGGAGGAAGCATGCGAGGTCGTCGCCAGCAACCTGCACCGGGCGTTGACCGAAGAGATCAACATCCAGGGTCGGCTCCTGCGCCCCGGCGTATCCATGGGCATCGCCCTGTTTCCCCGGGACGGCAACTCCGCCGCCGAACTGTTCAAGAGCGCAGATACGGCGCTGTACCGAACCAAGGAAAGCGGCCGCAACGGCTGGACGCTGTTCAACCAGGACCTTGGAGACCGCCTGCGCCGGCGCAGCCAGCTGCGCGAGGACCTCGCCGAGGCCTTGATGCTCGGCGATATCCGCGCGGCGCTGCAGCCATTGATGGATGTGGCCAGCGGCGCCCATGTCGGCTTTGAGGCACTTGCCCGCTGGTCGAGGAACGGCGAGGCGATCTCGCCATTTGAATTTGTCGCGGTGGCGGAGGATGCCGGCCTCGGCCTTGCCCTTGGACAGAACATGCTCAACCGCACTTGCACCAAGCTGGCGGCATTGATCAGCGAAGGACTGGATCCGGGCTTTGCCGCAGTCAACCTCGGCACAACCCAGCTGAAATCGTCCGGCTTCCCCGACATGCTGCAGACATGCCTCGAACGGTACGGATTGAAGCCGGAACATATCGAACTGGAAATCACCGAAAACACGCTGCTCGACCGGTCGATTGACCAGATCCGCAGGGCCCTGGACGTGTTGCGCGACATGGGGTTCCGGCTGACGCTGGACGATTTCGGCACCGGCTACGCCTCGCTTACCCACCTCAAGCAGTTCCCGGTCACCGGCATCAAGATCGACCGGTCCTTCATTATGAATGTGGAGACTTGCGTGCAAGACAGTGTCATCGTCCGGGCGATGGTGGAACTGGCACATGGCCTCGGCATGACTGTGGTTGCGGAAGGGGTGGAAACGCCCGGGCAGCTGGCGTTTCTAAGGTCCATCGGCTGTGACATGGCGCAGGGCTATCACATCTGCCGGCCACAAACCGACCCGGCGCTCATACATGCCTGGCTGGCCAAACGCGAACCAGGCTGAAAACAGGAAAGCCGCCGGAATGACCGGCGGCTTTCGAATGTCTTGCCCGGCCGGGACGCCTCAGAGCGCGGCCAGATGCGCCTCGACTGCGGTAACAGCTGCCTCAGCCTGCGACGCATCGGGGCCGCCGGCCTGGGCCATGTCCGGACGGCCGCCGCCGCCCTTGCCACCCATGGCTTCCGCACCGATGCGAACCAGATCCACGGCGCTGACGGATGTCGTCAGATCCTTGGCAACCGCCGTCACGATGGCGGCCTTGCCATCTTCCGAACGGCTGATCAGCACGACGACGCCGGAGCCGACCTGAGCCATGGACTCATCCGCCAGACCCTTCAGGTCCTTCGGATTGATGCCATCGACGATCCGTGCCAGCAGCGCGAACCGGCCGGCCTGGCGGACAGCAGCCGCCGAGCCTTCACCGCCAGCACCGCCCATTGCCAGACGCTTCTTGGCTTCTGCCAGTTCCTTTTCCATGCGGCGGCGGTCTTCCACCAGCTGCGCCACGCGCGCGGTGATCTCACCGGCACCAACCTTCAGGAGACCGGCAATGTCGCGCACGCGCTGGTCCTGCTCGTCGAGATAGGCCCGCGCCGCTTCACCGGTAAGCGCCTCGATGCGGCGGACACCTGCGGCGACCGCGCCTTCAGCCACCAGCCGGACGAGGCCGATGTCACCAGTGCGCTTCACATGCGTGCCGCCGCAAAGCTCGACGGAATAGGACTTGCCCGCCTTGGCCCCATGCAGCGCGGTGCCCATGGTGACGACGCGCACTTCCTCGCCGTACTTCTCGCCGAACAGCGCCATGGCACCGCTCTCGATCGCGTCGTCGACGGCCATCAGGCGCGTGTCGACGGGCGCGTTCTGCAGCACGATCTGGTTGGCATAGGTCTCGACGACCTTCAGTTCCTCATCAGACATCGGCTTGGGATGGGAGAAGTCGAACCGAAGGCGGTCAGACGTCACCATCGATCCCTTCTGGGCCACATGCGTGCCGAGCACTTCGCGCAGCGCCTCGTGGATGAGGTGCGTGGCGGAGTGGTTGGCGCGGATCTGGCCGCGGCGGCCGTGATCAACGACGAGATCAACCGCAAGACCGGCCGTCAGGCTGCCTTCCTCGACGGTGACCGCATGGATGAACAGGCCATCGGCCTTCTTCATCGTGTCCGTGACCCGGGCAAGAATCCCGGTGGCCTTCAGCAGACCGGTGTCGCCGACCTGACCACCCGATTCGGCATAGAATGGCGTCTGGTTGACGATGACAAAGCCGCTCTGGCCAGCGCCAAGCTCGGACACTTCCTTGCCTTCGTTGACGAGCGCAAGGATCGCGCCTTCGGCCTGTTCGGTCTCGTAGCCGAGGAACTCGGTCGCTCCGCACTTTTCCTTCAGCGCGAACCAGACGGTGTCCGTTGCCGCTTCGCCCGAGCCCGACCAGGCGGCACGCGCCTCGGCCTTCTGCCGTTCCATGGCCGTGGCAAAGCCGGATGTGTCGACGCCGATGCCACGGGCGCGCAGGGCATCCTGGGTCAGGTCGAGCGGGAAGCCGTAGGTGTCATAGAGCTTGAATGCGGTCTCGCCATCCAGCTCGCCGCCTTCGGTCAGATCCGCCGTGGCGGTGTCGAGCAGACCAAGTCCGCGTTCCAGCGTCTTGCGGAAACGGGTTTCTTCCAGCCGGAGCGTTTCGGTGATCAGCGCCTCGGCGCGCACCAGTTCCGGATAGGCCCGGCCCATCTCGCGGATGAGCGCCGGCACCAGCTTCCACAACAGCGGATCGCGCGCGCCCAGCAGATGGGCGTGGCGCATGCCACGGCGCATGATGCGGCGCAGCACATAGCCACGGCCTTCGTTGGACGGCAGCACGCCATCCGCAATCAGGAAGCAGGAGGAGCGCAGGTGGTCGGCAATGACCCGGTGGCTGGACCGGGCCGCGCCTTCCGCCTCGACGCCCGTGGCATTGACCGAGGCGGAGATCAGCGCCCGGAACAGGTCGATGTCGTAATTGTCGTGCACGCCCTGCAGCACGGCGGCGATGCGCTCGAGGCCCATGCCGGTGTCGATCGATGGACGCGGCAGCGCCAAACGGCCTTCCGGCGTCTGCTCATACTGCATGAACACGAGGTTCCAGATCTCGATGAAGCGATCACCGTTTTCTTCCGGCGATCCCGGAGGGCCACCCCAGATGTGGTCGCCATGGTCATAGAAGATTTCCGAGCAGGGACCACAGGGGCCGGTGTCCCCCATGCTCCAGAAATTGTCGGCGGTCGGGATACGGATGATCTTGTCGTCGCTCAGGCCGGCAATCTTCTTCCACAGCCCGTGCGCCTCGTCGTCCTCGGAGTAGACAGTGACGGTCAGGCGGTGCTGCGGCAGGCCATATTCCTTGGTGATCAGGTTCCAGGCCAGTTCGATGGCCCGTTCCTTGAAATAGTCGCCGAAGGAGAAATTGCCGAGCATCTCGAAGAAGGTGTGGTGGCGCGCGGTGTAGCCGACATTGTCGAGGTCATTGTGCTTGCCGCCGGCGCGCACGACCTTCTGCGACGTGACGGCGCGGGCATAGTCGCGCTTTTCAAGGCCGGTGAAGACATTCTTGAACTGCACCATGCCGGCGTTGGTGAACATCAGCGTCGGATCATTGCGCGGCACCAAGGGGCTGGAATCCACCACCTGGTGATCGTTCTTGGCAAAGTAGTCCAGAAACGCTGATCTGATCTCGTTTACGCCGCTCATCTGGGTCTCGCTCTTGTCTTTTCCGGGGCCGGCAGGCAACTCAGGGCGCGGCGTCTCGGCAGACGCTGCACCGGCTCAGCCCGCGCAAGCAATTCAAAGCCTTTTATCTTTCACCCCATTGTGTGTCCAGCGGCGAGGCCCTCGGGATACCGGCAAAGCAAAAGCCCCGGGGACGAATCCCGGGGCTCAGACTGCTGACAAACCTACTCACGGTCATCCCGGCCCAGCTGAGCGTTAGCGAAGTGCCGAGCCGGGATCCAGACATCAGCCGCGCGAAGCGCGACAAACCTGTCAGTCGAAAGGTTTGCTGCGTTGACTTGACTATGGGCTCGCTCCCGCTCGCACAGACGCCCTGGATCCCGGATCTGCGGTTCGCTGACCGCTCACCTTGTCCGGAATGACGGCAAACTGACGAAACCCTAAGTTTGTCAAAAGCAAAAACCCCGGGAGAGGAACCCCGGGGCCTTGAAAGTCAGCAAGATCGCATCCGCCATGCCGGCGAACGGCAGAGCTTACTCGTCCGTGTCGTCGTCGCCGCTGTCGCCGACCGTGATCGCATCGGCCAGGAGGCCGGCATTCTGGCGGATTGCCAGTTCGATCTCGTCAGCAACGGCCGGGTTGTCGCGCAGGAACTGCTTGGCGTTCTCGCGGCCCTGGCCAAGGCGCTGGCTGTTGTAGGAGAACCAGGCACCTGATTTCTCGACGATGCCCGCCTTGACGCCAAGATCCACCAGCTCGCCGGATTTCGAAACGCCTTCGCCGTAGATGATGTCGAATTCGACCTGACGGAACGGAGGCGCGAGCTTGTTCTTGACCACCTTGACGCGGGTCTGGTTGCCGACAACTTCCTCGCGGTCCTTGATCGACCCGATGCGGCGGATGTCGAGACGGACCGAGGCATAGAACTTCAGCGCGTTGCCGCCGGTGGTGGTCTCGGGTGAGCCGAACATCACGCCGATCTTCATGCGGATCTGGTTGATGAAGATCACCATGCAGTTCGACTTGGAGATCGAGGCCGTCAGCTTGCGCAGCGCCTGGCTCATCAGGCGCGCCTGCATGCCTGGAAGGCTGTCGCCCATCTCGCCTTCAAGTTCCGCCTTCGGCGTCAGGGCCGCCACGGAATCGATGACCAGAACCTCGATGGCGCCGGAGCGGACCAGCGTGTCGGCGATTTCCAGCGCCTGCTCGCCGGCATCAGGCTGCGAGATCAACAGGTCATCGAGATTGACGCCAAGCTTGCGGGCATAGATCGGATCCAGCGCGTGCTCGGCATCGACGAAGGCGCAGATGCCGCCGGACTTCTGGGCCTCGGCAATGGTGTGCAGGGCGAGCGTCGTCTTGCCCGAGGATTCCGGTCCGTAGATCTCGACGATACGGCCCTTGGGCAGGCCGCCGATGCCAAGGGCGATATCCAGCCCGAGCGAGCCGGTCGATACCGTCTGCACCTCGACCACCTGGCCAGCACCCATCCGCATGATGGATCCCTTGCCGAAGGCCCGTTCAATCTGCGACAGCGCGGCGTCGAGCGCTTTGGTCTTGTCCATCTGGCTGCTCTCTACAAGGCGAAGTGAACTTTGGGACATATGCGAGGCTCCTTATTCCACGATGGACTCGCCGTTTCAAACTCAGCTTTTGTACCTTTTTTGTTCTCGTTTGCCAAGCCCGTTTACACAATTGATATTTATCCTGAATTATCAAATCGTTCCTTGTATGTTCGCACTCATAGACACAAATATGCCGCAACGTAAATTTACAACCTGCAAGACGAAATTCGCAACACCCCGGGAATCAGCTGGCTTGCCCGCGCAGGCCGGTCCTGATACGCCGCCCGCTTGTGCCTTCGGGTTTTCCATCAAGGTGTCTGGCGCCGCCTGGCATCGGATCACAAGAAGGGCTCCGAACTTCACCCAGGTCCCGGCCACAGGTTGTCCATGATGAACCCCCGCGCCATCGCCTGCTTCGGCGCTGTCCATGCCGATCTCATCGCCCATGGCGCAAGACCCGTCCTGCGCGAGACCTCGACACCGGGCACGATTGCCATGACCCCCGGCGGAGTGGCCACCAATGTGGCCCGTGCCCTTGCCCGGCTGGGCGTCCCGGCTTACCTCGCCGGCGCTGTCGGAACCGACAGCGACGGGATCAGCCTACACAGGCTTTTATCAGAAGAAGGGATCGACCTGTCCGCACTGGCGCGCACCGACCTGCCGACAGGCCGCTATGTCGCCCTGCATGATCCGGGCGGCAGCCTTGCAGGTGCAATCTGCGACACCACCATCACAGACAGTCTCGACGCCGGGTTCATTGCCCATGCCGCAGGACTTCTTGACGCATGCCCGATCTGGTTCGCCGAGGCCAACCTGCCCGATGACGCGCTGGCAGAGCTGGCCGAACGGGCTGGCGAGCGGCTGTTGGTCGCCGATGCCGTTTCCAGTGCCAAGGCGCCGCGCCTTGCCGCCCTCGCCGGACGGCTCGACCTAGTGTTCCTGAACCGGGCGGAGGCTGCCGCCTGGACGGGCTTTGCCGAGGCAAAACCGGCCGTTCCACTGGCGCTGGCCGTTGCAGCCCTCGGCTCGCGCCAGGTTGTGCTGAGCGACGGGGCCGGACTGCTGACGATTGTCGAGGGCGGCAGGCCGCTGCAGATCGAGCCGTCCCCGGTCGAGATCGTCGATGTCACCGGCGCTGGCGACGCCCTGATCGCCGGCACCCTAGCGGGCCTGGCTCACGGCCTGCAGCTGGAGGATGCAGCCCATGCCGGGCTCATTGCGGCCCGGCTGACACTCGAGGCCACGGGCGCGGTCGCGCCTGATCTTGCATGGGACAATATCTGCCCGGTTCTGGCCCCCTGATCCGCCGGCATTCCGGTATCATCCCCTCAATCCCTGTCATTCGAAACGCCTGTTTCAAATCCAAAGCCACAAGGAACACGCCATGTCCGCCACGCTGCCCCTGTCCGCGCTGCCCGTCGATGCCGCAGGCCTGCTGCAGTTCTCCCGCGAAGTCGCCGAAGCGCGCGCGCAAGGACAGCCCATCGTCGCGCTGGAATCCACCATCATCACCCATGGCATGCCATTCCCGCAGAATGTCGAGACCGCGCGCCAGGTCGAGGCCGATATCCGCGCTGCCGGTGCTGTGCCGGCAACAATCGCCGTTCTTGATGGCAGGATCCGCATCGGCCTTGATGACGTCGATCTCGACCGTCTTGGCCAGGCGACAGGCGTGATGAAATGTTCGCGCGCCGACCTTGCCATCGCCATAGCTACCGGCCGCCCTGGTTCCACCACGGTTGCCGCCACCATGATGGCCGCCCATCTGGCCGGGATCGCGGTCTTTGCCACCGGCGGAATTGGCGGAGTGCACAAGGGCGCTGAGACCAGCTTCGACGTCTCCGCCGACCTTGACGAACTCTCGCGCACCCCGGTCTGTGTCGTCTGCGCCGGAGCCAAGGCCCTGCTGGATATCCCGAAAACGCTGGAAGTCCTGGAAACGCGCGGCGTGCCGGTCGTCTCCTATGGCGTGGACGAGGTGCCGGCTTTCTGGTCGCGCACAAGCGGCCTGCCCTCCCCGTACCGGATGGACAGCGCGGAAGACCTAGCCCGGCTGATCCGGGCCCGCCAGATCTTTGGCGACCACGGCGGTGTGCTGGTCGCCAACCCGGTGCCGACGGAGGCCGAGATCCCGCAGGCCGAGATGGCAGGGTTCATCAATGCTGCCATCGCCGAGGCTGACCGTCGCGGCATTCGCGGCAAGACCGTGACGCCCTTCGTCTTGGCGCTGATCTTCGAACTGACCAAGGGCCGCAGCCTCGTCACCAACATCGCGCTGGTGCGGAACAACGCCCGGCTGGCCGCCGCCATCGCCGTCGCACTGACCGGAAGCTGACGCTGCCCTGCCGTGTCGAACGGATCCCAGATGTCTGCGCCTGACATCCAACGGACGCACCTGACGCAGTGTCACGTTCCGGTTACAGGCAGTAGGGATATGATTGACCTGACCTGCCAAGGCGTTGACTTCATCGCACCGGACTGACCTACTTGGTGCACTGCGCCATGCGAGTGGCCGGGATGAAGGCATCGCCTGGGTGGTGATGCTCTCATCGCCCGCCGGGCGGGCGCCAAAGGGGCAGGAACGGGACGCAACGGCAGCTTTCGGGCAGAACAGCTCGCCGTCGTTCGCAAAACAGGCCGAAAGGCCGGACAACAACGGCCACGACGGCCGGCGGATGCCATGGCGGGAGCCTGTCTCCCGTCCATGAACAAGGAGCGGCAAATGACCGAAACGACTGCGCTTTCTCCCCTCCAGTACCTCGACAAGGCCGTTGGCGCCCTGCGCGACATGGGCCTGATGCCCGAAACCCAGGCCGATGCGCCGATCAACGCGCTGCTGGAACAGATTTCCGACCTGTCGCCGGACAAGATCGCGGTCATCACCCGCACCCTCGGCCAGGCATCGACCTTCAACGAGGTGGTCCGCACCCAGATCCAGACGATGTCCATCGGTGAGCGCTACGAGACCATCACCGAAGCCTTCAACTCGATCCGCGACGATGCCAAGGCGCTGGTCGACCAGCTCGCCGACGGCAAGATCTCCTTCATGGAGAACCTGTCCAATCGCTGGCGCGACATGCGCCGCGGCACGATTTCCGACCGCTTCGACGACATCCGCAAGACCTATATCGAGGTCGCCAAGGCCACCAAGGACCAGATCGAACGCGAGCAGGTCATCCTCAACGCCTATCGCGACTATCGCGGCGCGCTGAAGCAGGCCGAGGTGCTGGCGCTGGAAGTGCTCAACACGGCGACCGCCAAGCTCGACGCCGCCAAGACAGCGCTGGAGGCCGCCTCGGCCGAAGTCTCCGCCTATACCGGAACCGACGCGGCCGCAAAGGCCCGGCTGGAACTGGCCCGCGACGAGCAGATGCGCCGGATGCAGGACGAGGAAAAGCGGTACCAGGTCGCCAAGGACCTCGCCGACAACCTGACCATCGGCTACAACACCTCCGAAGTCATCATGGTCCGCCTGCTGCAGACCACCAATGCCAAGGAACGGGTCTACGCCCAGTCGGTCAGCTTCTTCTCCACCAACGAGTCCGTGCTGACGGCACTGAACGCGTCCTTCACAGGCCTGCAGGGCCTGCATGAATCGACCGAGACGCTGAACGCCATGAAGGACGGGGTCAACAAGAGCCTCGAGACCCTTGCCGAAATCGGTGGCGCGGTGCAGGAAGCTGCAATCAAGGCCGGTTATGGCCCGACCGTCCAGGCTGCCTCGGTGAAGAAACTCGTCGACAGCGTCATTTCCTTCCAGGAAAATTCCCGCTCGATCATCAACGAGATGCGCGAGATGTCGACCAAGAACTCCGAGGAGATCCGTGTGGCAGTGGAAGACGGCAAGCGCCGCCTTGCCAAGCTCACCGCCGAAGGCGCGGCCCTGCGCTGACATGATGCGTTTGCGGCCGCACTGATCTTGCCACGCGCCCTGGTTCCGGCATTGCCGGTGCGGCCGGGACACCTCTTTTCAAGCGCATTCCACGGACCCATATGCGGGTCGGAGGATCTCGATGGCCGATACGGCGAATGCAGGGCAGCCGCCCCTCGACGACCTGATGATGGCGATGGATGTGGTGGACACGCTCCGCCACGATGACGCCCTGGTGCAGCGCGAGCTTGGCAAGGATACCAGTGATGCCGCCCTGATTGCGCGGCTGCGCGAAATCTATGCCTCGCAGGGAATATCGGTTCCCGACCGTATCCTCGAACAGGGCGTCAGTGGCCTGAAGCAGGACCGCTTCGTCTATGCCCCGCCCGCCGCAGGCTTCTCGCGGACGCTGGCGCTTGCCTATATCCGCCGGGGTATGATCGCAAAATTCGGTGGCATTGCCGTGGCGCTGATCCTTGCCGCCGTCATCGGCTGGCAGACGCTCGTCGTTGCCCCCCGCGAGCGGGCCGCCGTGACGCTGGCTCAGGAACTGACCACGGGCATTCCGGCCGAAGTGGCCCGGCTGACCGGGGCCATCGACCGGCTGAGCCAGGATCCGGCTGCGCTGACCCAGGCCGTGACCCTTGCAACCGACGCTGACCGCGCCGTCCAGGCCAAGGATCTGACGGCCGCACGCAAGGCGGTTGCTGATCTCGCCGCGCTGGAGGCCGAACTGAGCACCCGTTTCGAGGTGCGCATCGTCTCGCGGCCCGGAACACCGACCGGCGTCACCCGCATTCCGGACGTCAACCGCGCCACGCGAAACTTCTATCTCCTGGTGGAAGCCATCGGCCCGGATGGCAAGGCGCTGCAGCGGACCATCATCTCGGAAGAAGACCGCAAGCCCAAGACCGTCACCATCTGGGGCCAGCGCGTCCCGGAAGCCGTCTTCAACCGCATCCGCGACGACAAGGCCAAGGACGGGATTGTCCAGGACGCCGTGCTCGGAACCAAGGCCCGTGGCAAGCTCGACATCGACTGGGCCATGAAGGTCGAAAACGGAGCGATCACAACATGGTAACGGCGCGGGCGAACACAGGGAGCAAGGCCAGATGCTGAGCGGACGCCAGACCCTCGGCTCCATCGAACAGGCGCTGGCCGACCTGCGCCGCGAGGAAGCCGAACTCAACCACCGCATCGAACGGGCGACCCGCGCCGTCTCTGACCTGCACGCGCAGCAGGGCGAAGTGTTCTCTGCGCTCGCCCGCTTCCGCCTCGACACCGGCAAGGCCGATGACATCGACAACCGGCTGGGCGGCGCGTCAAAGGGCGCGCGCTTGCTGCTCGACACACGATCGAAAGAGATTGCAGCCCTGACCGAGCGCCTTCGCCTCAAGGAAGCCAAACGGGCGGAACTGCAGCGCGAGCGGGAAAAGCTGGCGGATGCGCGCGATAGTGCCGAGGACCAGTTGGAAGAGCTCTCCGGCAAGCTCCGCGAGAAACTGGCCGCCGACAGCACCTTCCAGGCCCTGAAGCAGGCCGCCGAAACGGCACAGACCATGGCTGAGGCTGCAAGGTCCAAGGCCGCAACAGCAGCGGCCGACAAGGCGGAGAAGGGCAAGGCCTATGAAAGCGACCCGCTGTTCCTGTATCTGCTTCAGCGCGGCTTCGGCACCACGTCCTATGCCTCGAGCGGCCTGATCCGCAGCATGGACCGCTGGGTGGCCCGGATCATCCAGTTCGAGGCCGCACGGCCCAATTATGTCATGCTGACCGAAATTCCCGAGCGGCTGGCAGCCCATGCCGCCCGGATCGAGGTTGAGGCCGCCGAAGCGCTGGAAACCTTGCAACAGGCGCAGCGCAAGGCAGCGGCAGACCTTGCCGGCCAGGATCTCAACTCCGTCATCGAGCAAAAGACAGCCGCCATCGTGACGCAGGATCAGTCGCTCGAAGACCTTGAGCGGGAAATCGCCGCGCTGAGTGCCGAGTTGCAGCGCTACGCAAATGGCGAGGACGACACCTACAAGGCCGCCGAAGGCAAGCTGGCCGAAGTCTTGAAGATGACCGATCTCACGGACCTGTTCCGTGCCGCGCTAGATACGCCCTCGCTGGAGGACGAGAAGCTGGTGCGCCAGTTGCAGGAAATCGAGGCGCAGGTGAATGACCTGACCCGCGAAGTGCGGCAGGACAAGGAACTGCAGCGCGACCTGTCGCGCCGGCGCGAGGAACTGACCAAGGTTGCCGGCCAGTTTCGCCAGAGCGGCTATGATGGCTGGGATTCCACCTTCAAGGACGACAACCTGACCACGGTGCTGCTCGGTGAACTGGTCAAGGGTGCCATCACCGGTGCCGACTACTGGGCACGCGCCAAGCGCTCGCACAGCCGCAAGCCATCGAACCGGCGCCAGGCCGGCTTGCCAGGCGGGTTCGGTGGTGGTCTCGGCGGCGGCCTTCCGGGCGGCTTCGGTGGCGGGTCTGGTGGTGGGTCGCGGAGCGGATCCGGCAGCAATTCCTCCGGCGGCGACGGGTTCCGCACCGGGGAAACATTCTGATCTTTTGTTGCCGCTAATCGAAACCGCAGGAAGCAAGGCAAAGTCATGTCCGATCCAGCGCTCTACCAGCGATTCGCCGCCTATAACTCCTGGATGACATCGAAGCTCTACAGCGCCGCAGCCGGCCTTGACGATGCAACGCGCAAGGCGGATCGCGGCGCATATTTCCGCTCGGTCCATTCGACCCTCAACCACATACTTTTTGGTGACATGGTCTGGATGAGCCGTTTCACCGGCGCACCGGCGGCCGATCGCGGCATGGGCGTTGATATCCATGATGATTTTGAGGGGCTGCGCCAGGCGCATCTGGAGCAATGCGGCCGCATCCTTGACTGGACGCTGGACCTGACGCCGCAGTGGCTGGCAGATGATCTCACCTGGACCAGCACCGACGGCAGCCGCGTCAGCACCCGTCCGCGCTGGCTTCTGGTCAGCCACATGTTCAATCACCAGACGCATCATCGTGGCCAGATCACCACACTCCTGTCACAGTTGGAGGTGGATATCGGTGTGACAGACCTTCCTTTCATGCCGGATCTGGTTATGTGATGGACCATTGTCCAAAGACGTTTCTGAAACAGGGTGCCGGTTAGCACAGGCTCCACCGTCGCCCCGGTTGCCGACCGAACCGGCCAAGCCGAAGGATCGCGCCATGCGCCAGTCGCTCACCGTCGTCGCACTCGCCGCCACTCTTGCCGCTTGCCAGTCCTCGCGGCCTGTGCCGACGGCCCCTGCCCTTCCCGCCCAGCCGGCCCTGTCCGTTCCCGCCGGTGCGCAGTCGTTGACCATAGCGGCCAGCCCGGAACAGGTGCGCGCAGCCCTGGTCGAAAGCGCCCAGCAGCGCGGCACGCCGGTTGTGCAGCAGGATGCCAACATGGTTGTGATCGAGCGAAAGATGACCGGTGCGAACCCGGCGCTGGATGCCGAATTCGGTGCCTCCGACAATGGCGACCGGGTCATCCGCGTGCGCGTCCGCTTCACCGGAGAGCCCTGCAACACGCTTGCGGTGCAGGATCTGGCGGTGATCAACAACGCCCGCACGGCGCTGGAACAGAGCTTCGTGCTGCCGGGCAACGCCAACACCATGGACAGCCTGAAGGGCCTCAAGTCCCGCGCGGAGCAGACGTCGGGCTGCCCGGCGGTCTGATAGCGGAACTTGCAGCGGTAGGTCCTCTGACGGCCACAAGGGAGCCGATGAACTGTGGTGCCGGCCATCCCCCTCCCCTTCGTGCTGGCACTGCTGTTGCTGATCCTGCTGCTGCAGAACCTGCTGCGCAGCAGTTTTCGCCCGACGGCCTCGACCATTTTCATTGGTGGCTGCACGCTCCTGACCGCTGTCGTCGGGCTGCGCTGGACCATAGACCTGCCCGCGCTGCGAATGCTTCAGCCGGTCGTGGCCTCCCTGTTGCCGCCTTTTGCCTGGCTCTCCTTCACCGGACTTGCTCGCCAGCCTCTCCGCCATGCCTGGCACCACGCCGCCGGACCGGTGCTGGTCCTGATCCTGAGCGCGAGCTGGAACCGGTGGCATCCGCCCCTTGATCTGGTTCTGGCGGGTCTGTTCTTCGGCTACGGCGCTGCACTGCTGCGCCAGGCTGCGGCCGGGACGGACCGGCTCGTTGATGCAAGGCTGAGCGATGCGCCGACTGCGCGTCGCGCGGTACTTTTCGCAGGCCTCGTGCTGGTCGGTTCAGGCTGCGTGGATCTTGCGGTCGCTGTCGATTTCGATCTCCTCGGCGGGCAGCACGCGGCATCGATCGTCAGCCTCGCCAACATGCTGACCCTGCCGGTCATAGCCTATGCCATCATGGTCATCGGCCGCAGCCAGCCCGGACAGGAAACAGGCGATGATACGGCCGCCCGTTCAGACCTTCCGGCCGATGAGAGCGAGGGCAATGCCCCGCCACCGGCCATCGCACCCCCGTCAACGGCTGACGATCCAGACGGACAACAGGCAACCGATGCCGCCATTCTGGACCGCGTCGACCGCACGATGCGGGAGCGCCAGCTCTACCGCGATCCGGACCTGACGCTGACACGCCTCGCCCGGCGCATCGGCATCCCGGCGCGGCAGATCTCGGCAGCGGTCAATCGCATCCACGGACGCAACGTGTCGCAGGTCGTCAACGAGTACCGCATTGCCGAGGCCATGCGGCTCTTGGCGGAGACCGACAGACCCGTCACCACGGTGATGTTCGACTGCGGCTTCCAGACCAAGTCCAATTTCAACCGCGAATTCGCCCGCGTCACCGGCACGACCCCAAGCGACTACCGCCGCTCCGCCTGAGGCAACAAGCCCCCCAGGTTTGCCCGCATCCCTCCACGTGTCACCCCGGGCGGAGCGCAGCGCAGACCCGGGGCCTACTCGTTTGCAGAGCGGCAAACTGTGACAGGGCTGCGCCACAAATTCCGATAAGCTGCAGAATGCCTGCCGTGGCGCTGCGGATCTCTCCGCGCCGATCTGGAAGCGAGTAGGCCCCGGCTCTCGCGTTGCTCGGCCGGGGTGACATCAGAGAGCCCAGGAGCACCTTGAGCCCACGTTTATCGCGGCGTTGCGAGCGCCTTGCCGAGGAAGTCGATGACCTCGGCCGAGACCACCGCATGCAGGTCCTCGCGGCTGCGTTCACCCCCATCCTTGCAGACGATGCCATCGCCGGGTGTTTCTTCTTCGATCAGTTCGACCGCACCGGGCTTACACAGTTGCATGAAGCTGAAATGCGCCGCATCGGCGATCTCGTTGTAGCGTGCGGTCGATGCTGGCAGATGCTCGGCCAGATAGCCCGATTCCAGCCGCGCCGGCAGATCGCCAATGTCCACGCCTGCGCCGAAGATCAGCGCCGGAACGCTCAGCTGGCTCAGGCTTTCCGGTGTGAAGCCGCGTGCAAGGCCAAGGTCGAATGAGACGAAGGCCCCGATGCGCGGGTCCTTGAGGTCGGCTTCAACGCTCGTATTGTCGAGCCCCAGTTCCTGCAGCAGGCCGCAGGCGCGCGGGCTGTGACCCTTGGCGCAGTCCTCGGCAAAGCGCCGCGTGTCGAACCTTGCCCCTGCCGCCGCCGTGACGGTCCAGCCGCCCAGCGAATGCCCGATCGCCGCGATCTTCTCGCCATTCACGCGGCCTGCCAACGCCGGATCGGCCAGCACCGCATCGATGACGCGGGACAGGTCCTTCGGCCGCTCCCAGATCCGGGCTGCGGATGCCGGGTCCCGGTTGAACGTCGTGGTGCCGGGATGATCGGGCGCGGCTACCACATAGCCTTGCGCGGCCAGTTCCCCGGCAAGCCAGTTGAGATTGCGCCAGCTGCCGCCATAGCCATGCGAGAGGACCACAAGCGGATGCGGTCCCATCTCGGGCTCCGCACCCGTTCTGGCAGCAATGCCGTGAAAGACGCGATTGTCGCCAACGATGCCCGGCGTGCCGCCGCTCCTGGCGGGATACCACAGGCTGACATGCAAGGGCCGCGCGGTGTCGGCACCTGTCTCGAAGTCGCGAAAGCCAATGTCAGCTGCGGTGGCATGGCTGGACGCGCCAACAAAAAGGGTGAAAGCCGCAAATGCAGTGCGGCTGAGAGATAAGGTCTGGAACATGATCGGTCTCCGGAAGGGGTTGAACGAGGCCGTTCTGCCCGTCGTTGCCTCTCCTGGAGACCTGAAACGTGATCGAGGACCCTGGTTGAACCCTTTTTTGCCGCCTCAGCTTGACAGCACGTCCTTCACCGTTGTCGCCAGTTGCTTCAGCGTGAAAGGCTTGGCGAGGAAGAAGAACTTCTCATGCGCCGGCAGGTTTTCCTCGAAGGCATCCTCGGCGTAGCCCGACACGAAGATAATCTTGAGGTCGGGCCGCGTCTTGCGCAGTTCGACCAGCAGTGTAGGGCCGTCCATTTCCGGCATGACCACGTCGGAGACCACCAGATCGATGGTACCGCCGGTCTCCTCCATCACCTCGAGCGCCTCGGTGCCGGAGGACGCCTCATGCACGGTATAGCCGCGCGAGGCGAGCGCGCGGGCGGCGAAAGCGCGCACCGCTTCCTCGTCCTCGACGAGAAGAATGGTCGCCGACCCGGTGAGATCCTTGACCTTTTCCGGTTCCTCGACCTGCTTCTTCTCGACGACCGGAACTTCCTTGGGGATGTGGCGCGGGAAGAAGATGCGGAATGTGGTTCCAGAGCCGAGTTCAGAGGTACAGAAGATGTAGCCGCCGGTCTGCTTGACGATACCGTAGACCGTCGACAGGCCAAGACCGGTGCCCTTGCCGACTTCCTTGGTCGAGAAGAACGGCTCGAAGATCTTTTCCATGATCTCCGGCGACATGCCGGTGCCGGTGTCGACCACCTCGATCATGGTGTATTCGCCGGGCGGCATGCCGCGCGTGTTGTCGAAGAGCGTGGACTCCTGCTCGCTCACATTGCCGGTGCGGATGGTCAGGAGACCGCCCTCGGCCATCGCATCGCGGGCGTTCACCGCCAGGTTCATGATCACCTGTTCGAGCTGGTTGACGTCCGCCATCACCGGCCACAGATCCCGGCCGTGTACCATCTTCAGCTCGATGGTCTCGCCCAGGAGCCGGTCGAGCAGCACGGTCAGGTCGGCGAGCACATCATTCAGCGCCAGTTGCTGTGGCCGGAGCGTCTGGCGGCGCGAGAAGGCCAGCAGCTGGCGGACAAGGCCCGCCGCCCGGTTGGCGTTCTGCTTGATGTTCATGATGTCCTGGAAGGACGGATCGGTCGGTCTGTGGCTGGCGAGCAGCAGGTCGGAGAAGCCGATGATCGCCGTCAGGACGTTGTTGAAGTCATGCGCCACACCGCCGGCGAGCTGGCCAATGGCCTGCATCTTCTGGCTCTGGGCAAACTGGGCTTCCAGCGCGCGCTGCTGGGTCGTCTCCAGCGCATAGACAATGGCCACCTCGCCATCCCCTGCCCCGTCCTGCACCGCCGAGACATAGAACGTCGCCGAGCGGCCGTCAGACGACTTGGCCAGCGGCAGGTCGAGCGGCGCAATCGCGCCGATGCCCTTGGAGGCGGCGGCCAGCGATTTGGTGAGTTCCTCGCGCCCGGGGCCGGTGACGAAATCCTGCAGCCTTGTGCCGTCCGAGGTCGGGTCGGCGGCGCCGAACAGGCGCAGGAACGGGGCATTGGTGCGCAGCACCCGGCCCTCGGCATCAAGGGAGGCAATGGCGATCGGCGTGTTGTTGAAGAACCGGGCGAAGCGCACTTCCGCCGCCCGCAGCGCCTCGGCAACCTCCTCACCGCGTGACCGGTTCAGCACCAGCGTGCGGCTGTCACCGGCAATGCCGTCGGCACCGAAGGGCACGCGGTGCAGCAGGCGAACCGGAATGCCGCGCCCGTTGCGGGTGACAAGATCCAGATCGAAGGTCTCGCTCTTGACCTCACCCGCCGTGCCGCGCACGGAGCGGACCAGTTCGGCCCCGTCGCCCCGGATAATCTCCGACAGCGCCACTTCGCCCGCCTGGAACTGGGCCAGATCATAGCCGAGCCAGTCGGCGAGAGTGGCATTGAGATAAACAAGCTTGCCCCGGGCATCGCAGGAGAAGAACCCGGCTGGCGCATGGTCGAGGAAGTTGATGACCCGCTGCAGTTCCTGGAAAGAGCTTTCCTGGTCGCTGCGGTCGCGGGTGATGTCGGCCAGTTGCCAGACGGTCATGCGGCGACCTGTCCCGCCCTCCTTGCGGGCGACAGACAACGGGCGCACCAGCACCCTGTACCAGCGCGCACCGCCGTCGCTGCCATCCAGCGCATAGGGCAGCCGCACCTCTTCCTGCACCCGGCGCCCCTCGCGCATCGCCTGCGACAGGCGGAAGATCACGTCGGCTGCATCAGGGTCAGAGGAGAACACCCGCTCGACGGTGCGCACGTCAGCTGCCGATTCGGCACCGGTCAGCTGCGCATAGGCCTGGTTGGCATAGATCATCCGGCCATCGGCATCGGTGACGATCGCGCCATCATCCAGGCTGTCGAGAAACGCCGCACCAAGCGGATTGACCGGAGCACGCGGCGCAAAGCGCAACAGACCGATGGCTCCGGCAAACAGCGAAAACACCCCGACCACCGCCAGGATGCCGAGAAGGCCGAGAACATAGGGTTCGGATGCCTCCTGCCCCATGACGGCAAAGGCTGTCGCCGCGCCCACCAGGGCAAGCGCGAGCACAAGCAAGACGGCAATGTTGCCGGTCCGCTCGCCCCGATCGACCACCGGCGCTGCCGGCTCCCCGTCCCTGTCGCTCATTCCTGACCATCTCCCTCCCGCCCAGCGGGATTCGGCACCTGCGCCAGCATTCTGCGGGCGGCGGCGAAATTCAACTCGCGTTGCGCTAATTCGCGCGCCAGCTCCGGGTTTTCCGCATCCGGTAAACGAATCCGATGACTTCCGCGACCGCCTTGTAGTGTTCTTCCGGAATGAACTGGTCGATTTCAACACTGGCATAGAGCGCACGGGCCAGTGGCGGATTCTCGATCACCGGTACATTTGCCCCCTTGGCGACTTCACGGATCTTCAGCGCCACCGCATCCGTGCCCTTTGCAATACACTGTGGCGCGCCCATGGCCTCATCGTATTTGAGCGCAACCGCATAGTGCGTCGGGTTAGTCACCACGACGGTTGCCTGCGGCACGGCGGCCATCATGCGGCGGCGGCTGCGCTCCATCCGCAACTGCCGGATCTTGCCCTTGATCAGCGGGTCACCTTCGGTCTGCTTGTATTCTTCCTTGACCTCGCGCTGGCTCATTTTCTGCTTTTCGAACCACTTGCGCCGCTGCCAGAGATAGTCGCCAGCCGCAACAATTGTCATGACCGCGAGGATCGCCCCGATCAGTTGCAGGATCAGCTGGCGTGTTTCTTCCAGCATCACCAGTTCCGGCGCAAAAATGATGGTCTCGGCCCGGTCCCGCTGCGGCCACAACACCGCAATCATCAGCATCGAGACCACTGTAATTTTCACGATCCCCTTTGCGAAGTTGATCAGGCTGTCGGCCGAGAACAACCGCTTGAAGCCGGACAGGGGCGAGACCTTGGACAGTTTCGGCTTCAGCGCCTCGGCACTGAAGATGAGGCTGTGCTGCACCATGTTGCCGGCCACGGCCATCAGCAGCAGAAGCAGAAACGGGAGGCCCAGCACCGCTCCCATGACGAAACCGACGTCCCACAGGAGATCCGTCAGCGCGTTGCCGTCCGCCTGGATCATTGCGGCCTGTTCGAGATACCACTTCAGGTGCGCGCCGAGATCACGCGCGGCCGCCGGCGCGAAAAAGGCAACCACCATCGCTGTTCCCGCCATCAGGAACCAGGTCGAGACTTCCTGGGACTTCGCGACATCCCCGCGCTGCATCGCCTCCGTGAGGCGTTTTTGCGTGGGGTCCTCGGTTTTCTCGGCGTCGTCGCCGCTTTCAGCCATAGCGCCCCTACCCCGCCGTGTATCGGCCGATTTGCTCGGCGAAATGGGTGAGATACCAGGACATGATCGTCCCGATCAGGACCAGCAGGAGCACGATGCCGAGCGTGATGTTCACCGGCATCGAGATAAAGAAGATCTGCATCTGTGGCATCAGCTTGTTGAGCAGGCCGAGGCCGAAATAGAACACAAGCCCCACAACGATGAAAGGCGCGCTCATGCGCACCGCGATCGAGAACACATGCGCAAACGTGTCGACGGCCACCTTGGTAAAGTCGCCGATCGGCATCAGGTCCCCAGGAGGAAACAGGGTAAAACTGTCATGCAGCGCCGCGATGATCAGAAAATGCGCGTCCGTGACGAATACCAGCGTCACCGCCAGAATGGACAGGTAGTTGCCGATCAGGGCCCCCTGCTGGCCGGAATTGGTGAGATCCGAGCCCATCGCGAAGGCAAGGCCGATCTGGCTGGCGATGATCGTCCCCGCGATCTGAAGCGCAGCCGTGATCATGCGCGCCGACAGCCCAATGGCAAAGCCGATCAGGAACTCGCCGGCGAGCAAAACCCCGAGCCGCGGCAGGTTCGTCATGAGATCAGCCGGATAGCTGCGTGATGCCATCGGATAGAGCACCAGGGTCACGGCAAGGGCGATGGTGAGGCGCATCCGCCCCGGGATCGAACTCTCCCCAAGCCCCGGCAGCAGCATCACCATTGTGCCAAGCCTTGCGAACATCAGCATGAACATGGCGGCCATCGCCGGCAGGAAGGACAGTTCCAGCGTCACCGCCCGCCCCCTTTCAGCCGGTTGCCAGGATGAGGTCGGTGATGCGCGCCATGAAGGAACTCATCAGGCTGCCCATGAATGGCAATGTCAGAACCATGGTGACGAAGATGGCAAGGATCTTCGGAACGAAAACCAGCGTCATTTCCTGGATCTGGGTCAGTGCCTGGAACAGGGCAATGATCACGCCGACCACGAGCCCGACGACCATCGTCGGCGCAGCCAAAAGCACGAGGGTCCATATACCCTCGCGTGCCACGTCCATGACTTCAGGTCCGGTCATGCCTTTCCCCGCTTTCAGCGCTGCAAAAGCCGATCAGATCGGCATGCGCATGATTTCCTCATAGGCAGCGATGACCCGGTCCCGCACGGTGACCATGGTTTCCAGTGCAACCTCGGTCTCGGCAATGGCAGTCACCACGTCAACCACGTCCGCCTTGCCCTGCACAAGGCCCAGCGCCATCTTGTCGGCCTCGCGCCCCCCCTGGACGACGTTGTTCACCGCATCCCGCACCAGGCCACCGAAATCGGCTCCACCAGCAGGGGCCATCTCGGCCTCGGCGGCAATCGGCTTCGTCAGCCGCGACATGTTCTGGTAGGCATTCGCCGCGATCGAGGGAATGGACATGGCTCAAGGCTCCTCAGCGTGCCGGCGATCAGCCGCGCAGGATGTCGATTGTCCGCTGCAGCATGCGGCGGGTGGCTTCGATGACATTCAGGTTTGCTTCGTAGGAGCGCTGCGCCTCGCGCATGTCGACGCTCTCCACCAGCGAATTCACATTTGGCATCCGCACATTGCCGTTGATGTCGGCTGCCGGGTGACCCGGCTCATACCGGGTGGGAAACTGAGACTTGTCTTCCTCGATGCGGCCGAGAGCCACCGTTTCGGCCTGCAATGCCCGATCAAACTGGTTCTTGAAGGTCGGAATCTTGCGCCGGTAGGGATCCTCTTCCGGCGTCTTGCCGGTGGAATCAGCATTGGCGATGTTCTCAGCGATCACGCGGATACGGCCGTTCTGGGCTTTAAGGCCAGAGGCCGAAACGAACAGGGATTTGACAAGATCCATGACAGTGCTCCTTACGCCGTCTTGCCGAGGGCGATGCGGATGAGCCCGATGCTCTTGGTGTAGAGACTGGTCGCGGCCTGGTAGTCCATCTGGTTGGCCGTCACCATCATCATCTGCTCTTCCAGTGACACGCTGTTGCCGTCCGGCGTGATCTCGAAGGAATCGATCTTGGTGTTCTTGTTGGAAGATGCCGTCATGAAACCGGCCAGATGATTCTTCTGAGTGATCGCCGTGGACAGGCCAGCGCTGCCGGTGTTGTCCAGCTTGTCGAGGTCGAAGGCCTTCATATCCCGGGCGCGGTAGCCGGGCGTGTCGGCATTCGCAACGTTTTCCGACAGAACGCTCTGACGCGACTGGTGCCAGTGCATCTTGGACTTCAACGCCCGGAACATCGAAAGATCCGACAAGGCCATGCGAGTCACCATTTGTTAACGGATTAGGCAAGTGTTGCCGGTCAAATGGTTAACGAATGGTTAAGCTTGAGCCTATTGCAATTTCAAACTGGCGCCGCATTTCAGTGGAAATCATGGATTTCTGCGGGAAACGCAACCGGACACGCCCGACCGGACTCGGCAATTTTTGCCGCACGGTGTTAATCTTTCCTAACAACCGGAAAGAATCACTGCGACCGGCTGGTCAGGACCCGAGCAAGGGGCCGGCAAGCTCCGCACAATGACGCAACAGTATACCTGATCGGCTTCAGATGATATCTGCACACCACCAGAAACGGCCGTTGGCTGCTGGACAGTGTGTCCGGACGCCGGAATAGCTTCAGGCCATCACGAGATCGGCACGCATTCAACCGGCAACGATGAATGCTGAAAAGCTGATCGATCTTAATGTGTTAGAGCATCTAGCGTGCGGCTTTCCGTTGCACCAGATGGTCTAGGCTTCAAGAGGTTCGCATGTACACATGGATCGCGGAAACCTTCGGCGTGGGAGACGGCATCGCCCGGGTGATGTCCTTCATCATCGCGCTGGCCATTGTGTTTGGCCTGATCGGTCTCGTCCTGTTCGTCCTGCGGCGACTGACCGGCAACCGCATCAGCACGGGCCGCAACCGGCAACCGCGCATCGCGGTCATGGATGCCATGCACATTGATCCAAGGCGCCGCCTGCTGCTGGTCCGCCGGGACAATGTCGAGCACCTGATCCTCGTGGGCGGACCGACCGATGTCGTGGTCGAGCAGGCCATTGTCCGCGGCGCACCGGTTGCCGCGCCCTACCCGCGAGCCGGACAGGGTCCAGGCCAACCGGCGCCGCAATACGGAACGGCCCCTTATGAGGGCGAGCCGGAACCCTATGCCGCCGCCCCAGCAACCGCCCCCGCCTCCTGGCCGGTTGCCCCAGCTGCGGCCACAGCGGCCACACCCGTTGCCCCTGTCGCCATGGCCGCCCACGCAGCGGCGCAACCGGTAGCCGCCGCACCTGAGGCTGCTGTACGGGCTCAGGCTCAGGTCGCACCGACGCCAGCTGCACCGCGCGCCTCTTCTCTGCGGCAGACCGCACAGGAAGCTGCCCTGGCCGCCCTGCGTAGCCGCAACACGACGCCGCGCGTCGAGGCCGCAACGCCCGATGGCGAAGACGAGACCAACGTCAAGTCGCTGCGCCCGCGCATTGCCGCACTGACCGAACCGCTACGCCGCCCCCCGGTGGCTGATACGCAAGTTGCGTCCGCCGTTCACAGCGAAGCGGCCAATCCAGACGCCGCCAGGGTCCAGCCGACCCTGTCCCAGCAGCCTGCGCGCCCGGCCGAGGCGATTGCCGCCGCGGCCTCGACACTGACAACAAAGGCAGGCGCATCCGTTGCCGCTGCAGGCGCTGCCGTGGCTGACCTTGCCCGGAGCCTGTCCAGGTCCTCTGAGCGCACGGGAACTGCGCCCGAGCCGGAAGTGAAACGGCAGCTGACGCCGCCCTCCTCGGGACCTGCCGCTCGCGCCCGGACCGCCTTCCCCAACCCCTTGGCGGCGCAACAGGCCGCAGCAGCGCCTCAAGCTGTGGCAGAGATCGAGAGACAGCCGGCGCCTGCCGCAACCGAGCAGGCTGGATCCACCCCGCCAGCCAAGGTCGACGACCCGGAAAGCCGCGCCGCTGCCGCTGCTCCGACTGTTGCGGACACCAAGATGTTCGGCGGCTTCCCGGTCCCGCCGCGCAAGCAGCCAGAGCCCGCGACGCCGCCGGTTGCTGCCGAAGTTGCACCTTTTGAGACCCCGCCCGCGAAAAGGGAGCCGGTGATGGCAAACGTGCGGCTCGGTGGTCCTGTGCCCGGCACCTCCACTCGCCCGCTCGCGCCCGTGTCATCCGAAGTCCGGCTGACACCGCCCGTTCTCCAGACAAGCAGCGGGCCCGTGAAAGAGCAAGCGCAGCCAGAGGCGAAAGCGCCTCTGGAAGCCGCTCCGGCTGCTGATGACATCTTCGAGCTGGAATCCCGGCCCGAGCCGAAGCAGGCCTCGACCGAAACCGTTGCCGCCGCAGCCACGCTCGCATCCCTGACCATCGGCAGTGAGACGGCAGTCAACCCGGTCTCTGTTTCCCACCCGCCAGTCGCCGGGGTCATCCCGGAAATCAAACTGACGGCGGCCGATCTGGTCGTACCGACGCAGGCGGCCACGGCGCCCGATAGTCCCCCGGAGGCCACCATCCCGGCAGTCACCCCGGTCTCTGAAGCTGTCGTCGAAGCCCCGGCGATTGAAGTCCCGGCGATTGAAGTCCCGAAAGTCGAAGTTCAGGCTGGCAACCGCGACGCTGCGGGTGTCAATGCGATCGAGGAAGAGATGGCACGCCTTCTCTCCGAAATCGGCGTGCAAGGGCGGAAATGACGGGCCTGACCCTAGTTGGAGCCCGGGCAGGCAGAAGCCGCCCGGCCTCCCGGTCCCAGCCCGCTCTCCTTGTCCTGACCGGCCTAATCGGTCTCCTGTCCCTGCCGTTCCTGGGCCTCGGTGCAGCCGAGGCACAGGAAATCACAATCGGCTTTGGCGAGGGCACCAGCGTCACCGAGCGGGCCGTGCAGATGGTCGCGCTGCTGACCATCCTCAGTCTCGCCCCCTCCATCCTGATCATGGTGACCTGTTTCACCCGGATCGTTGTGGTGCTGTCACTGCTGCGCTCGGCCATCGGCCTCCAGACCGCACCGCCAAACTCGGTGATGATCTCCCTCGCCCTGTTCCTGTCTGCCTTCATCATGGCTCCGACCCTGCAGTTGGCCTATGAAGAGGGCGTCAAGCCGCTGGTCGAGGGAACAATCGAGTTCGAACAGGCGTTCGAGCGCGGATCCGAGCCCTTCCGCAGTTTCATGCTGTCACAGGTGCGCGAGAAGGATCTGGCGCTGTTCCAGGAACTGTCGGGGCGAGCGGTACCGGAGACCCCCGAGGAATTGTCCTTCCAGGTCCTGATCCCGGCTTTCATGATCAGTGAGTTGCGCCGGGCCTTTGAAATCGGCTTCCTGCTCTACCTGCCGTTCCTGATCATCGACCTGGTCATTGCCTCGATCCTCATGTCGATGGGCATGATGATGCTGCCGCCGGTCGTGATCTCGCTCCCATTCAAGCTGATCTTCTTCGTGCTGGTGGATGGCTGGAACCTGGTTGCCGGCAGCCTGGTGCGAAGTTTTGGTACGGGCGGCTAGCGCGGCCTAGGTCGCCTTAGCCGTTCGAGGACTGGGCGTTGGCCATCGCCCCGCCTCCGGTGCTGTCATTCGGCGTCATGTACTGGCGGCGGTACTCATCCATGAACGTGGTGAGCGTGTCGATAGAGGCCACTCCGCGGGCGACCTCGAGGAACTCGACACCCTGCGCCTCAATGGGACGTGTCACCACGTCAAAGGCAAAGGACTCCGGGCTGTCAGACATCTTGGCGGAATATTTCGTGCGTAGCCGGTCGAGGCTGAGTTGGTCACCGGCGAGCGAATAGGCGATCCCGGCCTTCAGCACGTCATTGCGCTCGATCTGCTCCAGCGGAATGCTGTCAGACCAGCGCGAGCCATACATAGCCTCCAGCTGTTCCCCGGCCTCACGCCAGCTTTGCGCTGCCCAGAACGTATCTGCCCGTAGCCGGTCCACCTCGCCGCCGCGCATGTTGCGCACCAGTTCCAGCGCCAGATCCGGCCGCCCGCTCTCTGTCAGGGCGCGGGCCTCCACCACATTGCGCTGGCGTTCAAGCGTTGAGGGAAGGTTTGCCTGCCGCGTCCGGTTCAACACCGAGAGCGCCCGCTCAGGCTTGCGATCCATCAGGTAGATGGCAGCCAGATCGGCCGCAATCTGCGCCCGGGCCGCACCCTTGAGCCGGTTGTCGACCTGATGCTGCAGCAGGGCACTGGCCTGGTCGAGCAATTCAACCTCCACCAGCCGCTTGGCAAGGCCGCGTACCATTTCATCGCCCTGACGCCCCGGCGGGGTCATCTCGCGAAAATCATAGAACAGCGCCAATGCCTTCACCGGAGGCATTTCATTGGCCTTGCCATCGAGGAACAGCAGCGCAAACAGTGCGTTCATTTCCTCCTGCAGCAGCCGCGTTGTCTCGGATTCCGAATTCGACTGCACTGCCAGCTTCATCGCCTCGAAGGCTTCCCGGTAGTTGCCGCGTTCAGCCTGCAATTGGGCGAGGAAGCGCAATGTCTTCAGCTCAACCTCGTCACCGCGCCACCAGGTTGCCAGCGCAGCCAGTTCCTCGACCGTCTGGTCCGTGGTCAGTTCGCCATCCCGGTGGCGAATGCGCAGGGCCCGGTAGGTTGCCTCGGCGGCGCGCGGCCGGTCATCCGTCCGAGCCACAAGGTCAAACGCAGTCAAGGCCTCAAGCGAACGCCCGGACGCATCGGCCACCCGGCCGCGCAACAGGTCATACCGGGCCGCCTGAACGGGTGAAATCAGGCTGGGCTCGATCTCGGCCAGAATGGCATTGGCCATGCCGAAATCATTCAGCTCGACCATCGCCTGCGCAGCCGCGATGTTGAACTCAGCCTGGATCCGCACCGGGTAATTGCCGATCACAGCCCGGCCGCGCGGCATGGAAATGCGTGCCCCCGGCCAGTTGTTGAGTGCGACCTCGACAACGGTCTGCCAGACGGCCGCATCGGGACTGTTCTTGAGATCCGGGCGATTGAGATGCGGATAGGCTTGCTCAGGGCGCGCCGCCAGCGTCTGGGCCGCCCCCATCATCAGGTTGAAGGCACTTTCGTCCGCAAGTGCCGGATCTTCCTCCAGCGCCAGTTGCATCATTCCCAGCGCTTCATAAGGCAGCAGATGCGCGAGGAAAAACCGTGCCAGATCCATGCGCGGTCCGCGCCGCCGGTCCGGCGGCGCGTTGGTCAGGACCGCTTCCAGTTCCATCCGGCGCTGCATGAACTCGCCCTGATCCCTCGTCGCAAGGCTGGTGAAATCGACGTAATTGGGCTGGTTGGGATCAATGATCGTGTTGAGCACACGCGAGCCGCGCAGGTTCCCGGTCGACAGGGTCAATCCCTGGTCGCGCTGCAGGATGACATCGTCACCAGCCAGTTCCGGCTTCACGCCATCCGTCTGCGGCACGATGGCAACGCCATGCGCCGAGGCCAAAGTATCGAGATCGACAAAGCGCTGCGGCTTTAAAAGCCCCCTCGCCGGTCCGAACCCGGTCACGGCCACAATGGTATCCCCGACAAACGGATCTGTCAGGGTGCGCACGTTCTGCGGCTTCTGGAACGGAATGCGCAGGACGCTGCCGCCATCGGACCGGACGTTGCGTTCGATGGACAGAGGGCGCGACGGCTCGACAATCATGTCACCGACGACAAGGTTCCAGGCGTTGCCATCGGCCCCGACTGTTGCAAGGGCCGCCGAGGTCACATCGACGCGCAAGACCTGGTAGTCGCCATACTCCCGCATGTCGATGGCGCTGGCGACATCCTGCAAGGCTGACTTGATCGCCCGCACGTCGATGGTGACGCTGGTATCGAACACCATCCAGATCGAATCATTGCGCCGGAACACCGCAGTCGACACTTGTTCGCGGAACGGAAACACCACCCGCACGGTGTTGCCGATCCGTCGGGCCTCTGCGGCAACATAGTTGCGCACGGCGTCTGCGGCGTTGGCCGGCAGGCTTTCGGGCGAGGCCGGCTCCGCCGGCGGCTGCGACGGCTGTGTTTCACTGCCCTGCGCACCGCCCGCAGCGCGCCAGGGATCGGCCGCAGTCGACGGGGACGGTTGGCGCAAGTCAACAGCAGCCGGGATCTGCACGCCCTCGAGAACACGCGGTGCCCTCGGCTGGTCGGACGACGGAATCTGGGGCACGCCCGTCCCGGGCATCAGATCCAGTGGCGCAGCATTGATGATCCGGTCGCCGAAATCTTTCTGGGCGCTTAGCACGCGCGGGCCCGCGTCCGCTGCGGCGTTGTTCTGGGCTGACCGGACAAGCTCCGGAGGCCCGGACTGCGGAGCAGCCTCAGTCGTAGGCGGAACGAAAGAAACGGACGCAACCGTATCAGGCTCGCCCGCCTCAGGCAGCAGTTGCCCGGCTGAAGCCTCACGCCCTGCCAGCACGACCAGGTCCGGGCTTGGCTTGGCTCTTGGAAGCACGAAGGCCGGGTCCGTCGCCGGCCCGGCATCCGCCAATACGGGAAGAGGCACCACCGCGGGTGCAATGGCCCCGGGCTTGGGAACGGTTTCCGGATCAGCCTTTGGAACACCCGGAAGATCGCTGGCCGAACCCTGCCCGGGCGCAGGCGGCGCTGGCATGGCATTGCCCCCCTCACCCGGTGCAACAATCAGCCCTTGCGCCCCCGCCGGGCGGCCATTCATCGCCGCGCCGATGGCATCATTGACCGCATCGCCCACCCGACCGACCGTCGGCGTGATATCGATGACATAGGTCTGCTCCTCGCGGAACGCGCGAATATCGACGGTCGGATCGATCCGCATCAGGAACTTCAGCTTGCCGCCGTCGAGAAAAGACGTTGCATCAACTACGCCCGGAGGCAGATGTGCCCTAAGGTCACTGACATCAAGCTGGGCAGCCTGGTTGAAGGTAACGCGGACAATATCGTCCTCCCGGACGAAGGACGTGTCAAATCGAACGGTCCAGTCAAAGACCAGCCGGGTGAACGTCGGATGTTCGCCAACGCGCAGGTTGACCCGAGGTCCCTCCTCTGCCTTCAGCCGCGCCTGTTCCAGGGCGCGCACCTGGCGCATTGCTTCTTCCGCGCGCTTGGCAAGCTCGCGCACCACGTCGTCCGGCAAGCCGGGTGGCAGGCCCTGCCAGTTGGCCGGAAGGATATCAACGAACAGCTTCTCGCCGGCCTCCAGCGTATTGATGCGGAACTTGTCCTTCAGCGCAAAGCGGATTGCACTGCCGTCCGGGTCGCGCCGGGCAATGGCAATATAGTCGGCAAGCTGCAGCGGGATATCATCGACGCTGATCGCGATCGGCTCTTCAAAGGCAATCCGCAAGACGCCGCTGGTAACCGTCGCATCATAGTGCGGCAGCAGCGTCTTGTCCTTGAAGGTCAGGATCATGCGGCCATAGCCCTTCTCGGCCTTGGCCTGCATCTCCACAATAGACAGGCTCTGGGCATAGGCCAAACCGGACGGATGCCCGAGCATGGCCGGACCGGGCAGCAGCGCCGAAAGCAGCAGGAAAGGTGTCAACGCAACGAAGAAGCGCTTCCGCACCGGAAGTCCCCGGGCGGCCCTTTGGCCCCATGACGAGGCGAACTCACGCGCTTGCCTCATAAGTGTCAACAAAGTCAGGGTTATCCTCTCGCTCGGCATCACGCCCAACCCTAGGACGCTGGCCTTAACGCGGCCTTACAGGCGAGCCCTAAACTGACCGAAACGGTCCGAATCCCTCAATTTGAGCCGATCTTCGGAAGCTGGGCAGGAGCGGCAGGATCAGCCCGCTTGTCAGGATCGCCGCTGGCGATGGCAACCGTCAGCTTTTCTGCGGACTCAGGGCTCATTTTCGCCAGGATATCTGCCATCTTGCGCGGCTTCATCTGCCGCACGACCTTGAGAAGGATCTCCAACTCCAGGCGGTCAAAAATCCGGGCTGCATCCTTTGGCTTCATGTTTTCATACATGACCACCAGACCGGCGACTTCGCTTTCTTCCTGCTTGCGCTTTTCCTCGACGACCTGTTCGATCTTTTGTTCAAGCGCTTTCAGTTCATCGACCCGCTGCTGCACCCGGTCCTCCGTTGCCTGCAGCAGCTTTTCGCGCAGGTCCAGTTGCCCCTCCTGATCGGACAGGGCCCGGCGGCGGTTGCCAAGACTTTCAAGAACAGCCCGCTCGGCGGCAGATCCGCCAATTTCCATCTCGTTGGTCCCCGCCAGTGGTGGAACAGCACTTGCAGACGGATCACCCGGCGGAGCAGGAGGTTCCGCCCCACCCGGGGGCGTTGGTGGAGGTGGCGTCTGGTTGGCGGCAGGGGCCTGCGCCCGGGCTTCCTGGATCGGCAATACGGTCGTCGAATGCCCGAGCACAAGCCCGAGCACCTTCAGACCCAGCAGAGCGCTGGCTGCAATACCGACAATAGGAAGCAGGCGGAGTGTCACGCTGCTGCCTCCTCCGACTTCTTGCGGAACCGCTCGAGCCGGGCCGTTGCTTCAGCTGCAGCTGCCCGGATGTCCCGGGTCGAAACGCCAGCCTGAGAATGGCTCACAGGAACGGCGGGTTGCGCGGACGGGGCCTGCCCCTGCGGCTGTACTGCATGCTGGGCTGCCGTCTGGGCTACAGACTGGGACATCGGCTGCCGGAACTGGCTGCCTGATGACGGCTGGTAGGCCGGGGCAGTCGGACGTGGCTGCGGCTGCGGCGCAACATATCCCTGCGCTGCAGGACGGGTCGGGGCATAGGCCGGCTGATGGGCCCCGCCGGTAACTGGACGGGCGGCATGGACCGCAGCTGCCTGAGCGGCCTGCGCGGCGGACCGGGCAACTTCAGCCTGATCTTCGGCCACGCGGCGTGAGGCCTCGGCCGTGTGCGCCGTGCGTGCCGCCTCGGCGATCTGCGCAATCCGGGTCAGCACCTGCTCGCCTTCACCGAGCTGGTCGGCCAGCAGCTTGGACATCTGCTCGGCCTGGGACAGGCGAGTGCCGAGGGTCTTGTCGGCCTCGTTCGCAGTGGCCTTGAGGCCGAGAATGGCGCGTTCGGCAATTTCCGTGGCGGTGATCAGCTCGGAAATCGTGGCCCGAAGGGTCTCCTCGTCGGCGCGAAGACGCTGCAGCCGGCGATTCAGGATCCAGCAATAGCCGATGGTAACGACAAGAAGGACCGCCACCAGGCTCTCGATGATCATTCCGATTGGCAGGGGGCTCATGTGCTTTCCATTTCCTTCTGCATCGCGCGTTCAAAGGCTGCCAGAGTCATCTTCGGCCGCCTGAGGCTTCGCGTGACCCGAATCGCGATCGAATCCTCGACCCGCCCGAGTGTACCCTCCGTGAGGGCCACATTGCCGCATTTGATGGTGATTGGATCGGTAGGTTCCACATTGAAAACGAGGGTTTGACCCACATCGAAGCTGAGAACCCGCCCGAGCGGCAGGAATGTCTCGTACAGAACTGCATCGACCTCGAGTTCAGCTGCGTGGATCTCGCTGGCAAGATGCCCTTCCCAGATCGGATCACGGCCGAATTTCTCGCCCATGAACATCTGCAGGAGCAGATCGCGGATCGGCTCGAGCGTGGCATAGGGCATCATGATCTCGATGGTGCCGCCCCGGTCTTCCATGTCGATGCGCAGTTCGACAAGAATGGCCGCATTGGCCGGGCGCGAGATCGCTGCAAAGCGCGGGTTGGTTTCCAGGCGCTCCAGGTTGAAGTGAACCGGTGACAGTGGCGCAAAGGCTTGCTGCGCATCCGCCAGGATCAGTTCGAGCATCCGCCGGACGAGGTTCACCTCAATGGTCGTATAGGGCCGGCCTTCAACACGAATGCCGGTGGTGCCACGCCCACCGCCCAGCAGTACGTCGATGATCGAGTAGATCAGGCTCGACTCGACGGTCACCAGCCCGAATCCGTCCCACTCCTCGGCCTTGAACACGCCAAGGATTGCGGGGAGCGGAATAGAGTTGAGGTAATCGCCAAAACGGACGGAGGAAATCGAATCCAGAGAGACTTCAACATTGTCCGACGTGAAGTTGCGCAAGGACGTCGTGGTCAGACGCACGAGGCGGTCGAACACGATTTCCAGCATCGGCAGGCGTTCATAGGACACCATCGCCGAATTGATCAGGGCGCGGATACCGCTCTGGTCACCGGCAATTGTGTCCTCAATGTTGAAGCCGAGGAGGTTGTCGATTTCTTCCTGGTTCAGGACGCGGTCAGCCCCGCGCGTCGCATTTTCAAGCTCCGGCTCGCTGTCATCGATCATCGCCGCCCATTGGGCCGCCATGTCATCCGCATTGCCGACGCCCTGCTCCTCGAGCGCGGCACCCCACGCAGACGCTAGGTCGTCGTCATCATCGCCAACGCCCTGTTCTGCCAGGGCCGCACCCCAGGCATCTGCCAGATCGGCATCACTCAGATCGTCATCGTCGTCAGCCATGCCGCACCATCACTGAATCAGGATTTCCTTGAACAGCACCGCATTCACCTTTGCCGGATAAACCGACATGTTGATGCGTCGAAGCAGTTCTTCCTTGAGCCGGAACAAGCCTGCAGATCCCTCAAGATCCGCTGGACGCAACTCGCGCAGGTAAATCTGGAAGGCATCCAGAATGCGCGGCAGCAACGGCGTGATCCGGTCGATCGTTCCCTGGTCATCGACTTCAAGCGCGATGCGGACCTTCAGGTAGGTCGCACGCCCGGTCGTCGACAGGTTTACCGTCATCTCCGGCAGCTCGAAGAACATCACCGGCTTCTGCTCCCGCACCGGTGGCGCATTCGGGTCGGACGGGGCTTCATTGCCACCGGAAAACAGGAAGAAATACGCGCCACCGCCGATAGCCAGCAGCGCGACCAGCGCACCAGCTCCGATAATGATGAGTTTCTTCTTGCCGCCGCCTTTGGCGCCTTCTGCGCCGTCTTCGCCGTCGGCCTCAGCTTCAGCCGCCATGAAATGCCCCGCCTGCCTTGCACCAGTCACGCGCGCGTAAATGGTTTCTAAAGGGTTAATGGTTAACGAGTGGTTACCAAACCCTTAACCCATCACCCGGCAGGTCTTGCCGACTGGTTAACTTTTTCCTCACCTATTTGCCGAGCCAGAGCAGCTCCCAAAATTTTATCGTTGTTTTTCAATGCAATTCGTCTTGGCACGATCCCTGCTTACATAGGGTCGGACGACGGGTCTGGGGAGGTCTGGCGTCCCTCGGGGAGCATAAGGAATCGTTAACATGGAAAACGCGCAGTTAATCAACCTGTCGCGTCAGATCAGCCTGCGACGCCAAATGGACGTGACCGCGAACAATATCGCGAACCTCAACACATCTGGCTTCAAGGCAAAGCGTCTGATTTTCGAGGAATTCATCATGCCGGTCGCCGAGGCGACCGCCTTTCCGCGTGGCGACCTGAAGCTGTCCTACGTCCAGGATTCGCGCACCATAACCAACTTCCTTGCCGGCAGCATCCAGCTCACAGGAAACGAGCTTGATGTGGCAGTCGACGGCGACGGCTGGTTTGCGATCCAGATGGAAGATGGTTCGGAGGCCTACTCACGCAACGGCGCCTTTCATCTCAACAATGTCGGCCAGTTGGTCACATCCGAGGGGCGCCCGGTCCTCACTGACGGTGGCCCGATCAGCTTCACGCCGGAAGACGGCAGCATCACGATCTCCGATGATGGCACGATCTCCACACGTCTGGGTGCGCGCGGCCGGCTGCGGCTTGTCGAACTGGACCGGCCCCAAAACGCCGTCGCCATCGGCAACAACCTGGTGACCTACGAGAACCCTCAGCCCGTTGGCAGGGTCCGGGTGATCCAGGGCGGCCTTGAAGACTCCAACGTCCAGGGCGTCGTTGAAATCGCCGACATGATCGAGATCACCCGCAAATACGAGTCCGTGACCAAGATGCTCAAGGACACCGATGACCTGGCCCGCCAGGCCATCGAACGCCTCGGCTCGAGCCAGGCCTGACGGCAGGAGAACTGACAGATGAAGGCACTCCATATTGCCGCCACGGGCATGAAGGCCCAGGAGCTGAACGTCGAAGTTATCTCCAACAACGTGGCCAACATGCGGACCACGGGCTACAAGCGCCAGCGCGCCGACTTCCAGGATCTGCTCTATCAGAACCTGCGCCGCATGGGCACGGACACCTCGGCCAACGGCACCATCGTGCCAACCGGCGTGCAGATCGGCTCGGGCGTGAAGACCGCCGCCACTGCCCGCATCATGTCCCAGGGCAACCTGCAACAGACCGGCAAGGAACTCGACGTCGCCATCCGCGGCGAAGGCTTCTTCCAGGTCCAGATGCCGGACGGAACCACGGCCTATTCCCGCGACGGCTCCTTCGAGCGCGATGCCAACGGAACGCTGGTCACCATCGACGGTTACACGATCCTGCCCGGCATCGTGATCCCGCAGGATGCCCGCGATGTCACGATTTCGGCAGAAGGCTCTGTCCAGGCCATCGTCGGCGGGGTGGCACAGCAGCTTGGCCAGATCCAGACGGCTCGCTTCGTCAACAAGTCAGGTCTGGAAGCCGTCGGTGACAACCTGTTCCTGGAAACGGAAGCCAGTGGCGCAGCACAGGTCGGCAACCCTGACGCGGACGGATACGGCAGTCTGCAGCAGAACTTCCTTGAAATGGCCAATGTCGAGGCCGTGTCGGAGATCGCGGACCTGATCGCCGCCCAGCGCGCCTATGAGATGAACTCCCGCGTCATCAAGGCAGCCGACGACATGTACTCCACCACAACGAACATCCGGTAAGGGAGGGTCTGATGCGTCATATCCTCATCGCGGCCTTCGCTCTTCTGGGTGCAGCGCTCGCAGGATTTCCAGCCCTCGCGCTCGGTACACCCGTGTTGCGGTCGCAGATTTCCATCAACTCGGACGTGGTCACCGTCGGCGACTTCTACTCAAATGCCGGGCTGCTGGCCGGTGTGCCGCTGTTCCGCTCTCCCGACCTTGGCCAGAGCGGCCGGGTAGAGGCGGGTGTCGTCGCAGAACGGGCCCGGGCAGCCGGCCTCAGCGGTGCCGGAACAGATGGCCTGCGCGATGTCCTGGTCGAGCGCCAGTCGATTGTCATGGATACCGGCCGCCTGTCGGCCATGGTAGCCGACGCCATCGCGGCACAAAACCCGGACATCTTCGCCGCCGATCTCGATGTCCTGTTCGTGCGCAACCCGCAGACAACGCACGTCGACCCGGCAGCCTCCGAGCCAATCCGCTTCGAGCAGGTGGTCTGGTCCCGCAACGACGGTCGTTTCGACATCACTATCGAACTCGTGGGCGCCTCCGGTCCGCGCAAGCTCGTCCTGACTGGCACCGCCCGCGAGATGGCCTCCGTCCTGACCCTGGCACAACCGCTCGACAAGGGACAGCTGATCAAGCCGGAGGACGTCACGGTGCTTCGCCTGCCGCGCAGCCGCGTACCCGCGCGCACACTGACGGATGTCTCGGACATTGCGGGGTTTGCGGCGAGAAACAACCTGCGTCCCGGACGCCCGCTGTCGCGCAGCGATTTCGAAAGGCCCCAGCTCATTGCTCGGGGCGACCAGGTCACGCTGGTCTATGAAATCGGCGCCATGCGCCTGACGACCAAGGGCCAGGCCATGGCCAGCGGCGCGGCAGGCGACCTCATCGACATCATGAACATCCAGTCCCGCCGGACCGTCACCGGAACTGTTCTCGGCCGCGGCCAGGTCCGCGTCGGCACACCGCCCCGCGCTGTTGCCGCCCTGACCGAAACGCCGGCCAAGGAGATTGCCCAATGATCCGCTCCCTCTCCACCGCCTTCACCTTGACGGCGATCGGCCTGAGCCTTGCCGCCTGTGGCGCGGCTGACCGGCTGTCGCAGGTCGGCCAGCAGCCGCCCCTCAACGCGATCCAGGACCCGACCACCATGCCGGGCTACCGGCCGGTGCAGATGCCGATGCCTGCACCCCAGCCCGCGCATTACAATGCCAATTCGCTCTGGAAGTCCGGCAACCGGGCCTTCTTCGAGGACCAGCGGGCAAGCCGCGTTGGCGATCTGCTGACGGTCATGGTGACGATCTCTGACAAGGCCCAGTTCGACAACCAGACCGAACGCTCACGCTCCGGCTCGGATTCCGCCGGTGCCGGCGGGGCCCTCGGCACGGCCATCGACACAGTGTTCCTGCCCGCCGGCGTCAGCGCCAGCAACCTGGCAACATTGAATGGCGCGTCCAACTTCAAGGGCAATGGCACCATCGACCGCAAGGAAACCCTGAAAACCACAGTCGCAGCCGTTGTCACCCAGGTCCTGCCCAACGGCAATCTTGTCATCGAAGGGCGCCAGGAAGTCCGCGTGAACTTCGAAGTTCGCGAACTGGTCGTCGCTGGCGTGGTCCGGCCGCAGGACATCCAGGCCAACAACACCATCGCCAGCGAGAAGATCGCCGAAGCGCGTATCGGCTACGGTGGCCGTGGCCAGATCACGGACGTGCAGCAGCCGCGCTATGGCGCCCAGGTCATGGACATCATCCTGCCGTTCTGACCGCCGCCCCGCACGCGGCCGCCCCCCCCCTGCTGCCGGCATGCTCTCCTTCTCATCCTAAATCACAGTCCCCCGGGCGTCCTGAAGAACTCGAGCTTCAGGACGCCTGACGACGGGCACGGCGTCTCGCTCCCCGAGCGCCGTGCCCGTTCTCATCTGCCGATGCCAGTGCCAGCCGCTCCCCACGGCCCGTGCTTCGGAAAAAACTACGAACAATAAAGGCCCCGGACGTTTAACGTCCGGGGCCGTAAGCTTGATGACAAACCTCGACCTCACCGCAGTCATCCCGGCCAAGCGCAGCGCCGAGCCGGGACCGGAGCGTCGAGGCCTCTATATTTCAATGAGCTAACCCGGAAGAGACCTAGGCTCTCCGGTCCCGGATCTCCGCTTCGCTGCGTCCGGGATGACCATCGAGGGTTTGTCGGAAATCTGAAGGCCCCGGACGTTTGACGTCCGGGGCCTCAAGAAATTCAGTCGCTGATGGTCAGGTCAATCGTCACGATAGACCTTCTCGCGGCGTTCGTGAGCTTCCTGCGCCTCGATGGACAAGGTCGCGATCGGGCGGGCATCAAGCCGCTTCACCGAAATGGGATCGCCTGTCTCCTCGCAGTAACCGTAACTGCCGTCATTGATACGCTCGAGCGCGGCATCGATCTTGGAGATCAGCTTGCGCTGGCGGTCGCGGGCGCGCAGTTCGATGGAACGGTCCGTCTCCGAGGAAGCCCGGTCCGCGAAATCCGGGTGGTTCGTGCTTTCTTCCTGAAGATGCGCCAACGTCTCGCGGCTTTCCCGCAAGATGTCCTCTTTCCAGGCAATCAGCTTGTTGCGGAAATAGTCACGCTGCCGATCATTCATGAACGGCTCGTCCTCGGAAGGTCGATAATCAGACTCAAGTTCAACCGTCATCGAAAACTCCGGTTACCGTTAGGACGGGCGCAATATATTCCTTACCGACCGCCCGTACAACGGCTGTCCTTGAAAAAAGTTCAAACGATTTTGATTTTGATTTCAGATAGTTAAGCTTAACGCGCTCTCGCGCGGGCATTCGCTTTGCCGGCTTACTCGTCGAATTTGCCGAGCTTGGCCAGCTCAACCCGGACACGAAGTTCGATCTCGTCGATGACACTGTCGAGTTGATCATCGCCGCTTGGAGCCCGGTCCCTGAGCGTGCTTGCCATGCTCTCCAGACGGCCATCCTGCACTAGGCCGGCGAGCAGATCCGCCTTGAGGGCATCCAGTGCATCGAGCAGCGAATGGCCGCGCTTGCCGGCAATATCCCGGTTGTCAGGCTGGACCTCGACTTCCTGAAGGGCAAGCAGAGCATCGATGCCACCCAGGCCCGATGCAGAACTCGTCGTGGAAACCGACGTCGATTCGCTGTCCGAAGTCAGGAAGAACCCGTCGCCGCCGCTGCCCGTGCGCTTTTTGCCGCCCTTGCCCTGCACCGTGGAAATGGGGGGATTGCCTGTAATGCGCATGAAGCCGACCTTCAACGGAGGTGTGCGCCGACCCCTGGCCGCCGGTCGGCTGCGTTCAGTTGCCCGGGCACCTGTCATTTTCTTCCCGGCAAATCTACGGCATCCCCCATGCCCCGGCAACTTTTGCCGTCACGTGCCGACCTGACTATCCCCTGCCGGAAGCGCCCGGCCGTGATTAAAGAAAAATTAACCCAACTTTACAGTGACTTAAGACAGCTTCCGGCGGACAGCGCAGAATGTGGCACGGCTCTCGCATAGGACCGGCAAAATCTCATGTCCGGATTGACCCGAATGACGCCTGCCAACCTGTTCCGCTTCGGCGCCGTTTTTGTCCTGCTGGCGTGTCTCGCCTCTGCGGCCACGGCTGCCTCCCGCATCAAGGATATCTCCGACTTCGAGGGGATCCGTGAAAACCAGCTCATCGGCTACGGCCTGGTGGTTGGCCTCAATGGCACGGGCGACTCCCTCCGCAACGCCCCCTTCACCCGGCAAAGTCTGCAGGCGATGCTGGAACGGCTAGGTGTCAACACCCGCGGCGTCGATCTCAATACCAACAATGTCGCTGCAGTCATGGTAACGGCCAACCTGCCGCCCTTCTCCACGCAAGGCACGCGCATTGACGTGAATGTCAGCGCACTTGGCGATGCCAAGAGCCTTCAGGGCGGCACCTTGCTGGTGACGCCGCTGATGGGCGCCGATGGCGAGGTCTATGCGATTGCGCAAGGGTCCGTCGCCATCGCCGGCTTTTCGGCACAGGGCGATGCGGCAGCCGTTGTGCGCGGCGTGCCGACCTCCGGCCGGATCGCGAACGGGGCCCTGGTTGAACGGGAAGTTGAGTTCAAACTTGCCGGCCTCACCACGCTTCGCCTGGCCCTGCGCAACCCGGATCTGACCACATCGCGCCGCATTGCCCTGGCCATCAACGAACTGATCGGCCTGCCGACGGCAGAGCCGATGGATCCGGCAACCGTCCGGATCGACCTGCCCCGGGATTACGACGGCAACATCGTCGATCTCCTGACTGACATCGAGCAGCTGATCATTGAACCGGACATGCCGGCGCGCGTCGTGATCGACGAGAACTCGGGCATCATTGTCATGGGTCAGAACGTCAAGGTCTCCACGGTCGCGGTCGCGCAAGGCAACCTGACGGTCACCATCGCGGAAAGCCCGGAAGTTTCGCAGCCGCTACCCTTTGCCAATGGGGAAACCACGGTCGTGCCACGCACGGACGTGACGGTTGACACGGACGCCGACAAGAAGCTCGCCATCCTGAAGGAGACCGTAACCCTGCAGGAACTGGTGAACGGGCTCAACGCCCTCGGCATCGGACCACGCGACATGATCTCCATCCTTCAGGCCATCAAGGCCGCAGGTGCCATGCAGGCAGAAATCGAGGCGCTGTGATGCTCACCGCCAATGACCCCGTCCCGACCCTGCGCTCCCTGC
Organism: Pannonibacter carbonis; assembly: GCF_003012935.1. Taxonomy (GTDB): domain Bacteria; phylum Pseudomonadota; class Alphaproteobacteria; order Rhizobiales; family Stappiaceae; genus Pannonibacter; species Pannonibacter carbonis. The sequence goes on from NZ_PUDR01000005.1 coordinate 97,843, forward strand.
AAGCATCGACGCTCGGCGGCGCGCAAGACGCCGCCAAGGCGAAGGTGAAGCAAGCCGCTCAGTCGTATGAGGCAGTCTTCCTCAACACCATGCTGCAATCGATGTTCACCGGCATCGAGGAAGGCGGAGCATGGGGGGGCGGCCAAGGATCCGAAACCTGGCAAGGCCTCCTCATCGACGAATTTGCAAAGAACATCGCAGCGCGCGGCGGCATCGGCATTGCCGCGACCGTCGAACGCGAACTGCTGGCCCTTCAGGAGATTTCCCAGTGAGTGAACAGGCCGAAACCACCGTTGCCCTTCCCTTCGCCATCGAGCGTCCATCCAGCAGACAGGAAGCAGAGAACTTCTGCAATGCCGTTCGCCGGACCATGGAGCGGCTGCTGGAGGTGATTGAACAGGAGACAGATCTCGTTCGCGAAGGGCAGCTGCGCGCCGCTGGAGAACTGCAGGGCGAGAAGGCGGTTCTGATCCACCATTATACCCAGGGCGTCCTTTATGCGAAGGAGCACTCGGTCGCCCTCGGCAACCTGGCCCCTGTGGCCGTGCAGGCCCTGCGCCGGCAGCACGCCGAGTTCCAGCCGGTGCTACGCATCAATCTCGCCGTGCTCGCCACGGCTCGGGAAGTGACCAATGACATCGTCAGCACGGTCGCCCGCGCGGTTGGCTCACGGCAGCGGACCACAACCTACGGGCCGGGCGGTACCGCGCCGGCTCCGGCACGACCGGCAGAAGGCATCGCGGTCAACCGGTCTCTCTGAGCAGACCGAATCAAAAAAACACCCCTTCGGGACAATCCTAACCTTTCCGTTAAGGAGCGATTCACACCCTTGCCGTAACGTCAGAAGGTAGCATCGGGTCTAGGAACAGATACCCCGAGGAGGCTGCCATGGACACAGGAGTGATCCGGTCGCCGTTGCCGGCCTATACGGCAATCACACCGGAAACGCGGGCGCCGCAACGCAACGAACCCGCAGCAAAAACCGATAACGATATTGCCAAGACGGTAACCCCGTCGGGGGAGAGCTCGGCCCAGCGTCCGGCAAAGGAAGAACGCAACCAGGGTCCGGTTGGGGGCCAGCAGTTGCGTGACCTCGTGCGCAAGAACAAGCTCGACCCAGAAAGCCAGTCCTTGATCTATGTTGCCATGGATCGGGAATCCGGCGAGGTCGTGACACAGGTGCCCAGCGAGACCTTGCGCCGGCTGCGCGCCTACGCGATCTCGACTGACAACCAGGAAAATCAGGACAGGAAGGCGAGCGTGATCAGGACCGCCTGACCCCTCGCCTGCCCGCCCCCCCAACGAAAGGCCCTCCGCCACCCGGCGCGAGGGCCTTTCGTTTACCTGCCCCCCTTCTGCAAATTGGCGCAAAACCTCAGGCACGGACACCGAGAAACACAATATTTACCAAAGAACTTAATGTAAATAAACAGTACAGAAGTCATTTAAATTTACATATATTTAAACTTAAATTCCGGAAACCATATCAATTTACAAGTAATACAGTTCTATCTGGCAATTGTTTCTTCGTCATTCAGAAAGGATGACAGGCGCAAACCAGAAGGAACAAAAAAATGTCAGGAGTAACACTTTCAAGCGCTGTGAGAAACAACCTCACGGCTCTGCAGTCCACGTCGCAGATGATGAGCAAGGTCCAGGAGAAGCTCTCCACGGGCAAGAAGGTCAACTCGGCGCTCGACAACCCGAATTCTTTCTTTACCGCGCAGGGCCTTTCGAACCGCGCAGGTGACCTTGGCACCCTTCTGGATGACATGGGCCAGACCGTCCAGACGCTGAAGGCAGCCGACAAGGGGATCAGTTCGATCTCCGGCCTCGTCGATGCCGCCAAGGCGAAGGCCAACCAGGCCGCCCAGACCTCAAGCCAGACCCAGCGCGCCCAGTACGCCAAAGAGTTCAACGAGCTGATGGGCCAGATCGAGTCCGTCGCAAAGGACTCCAGCTACAAGGGCAAGAACCTGCTCGGCGGCAAGGGCAACGACGTCTCGGTGACGTTCAACGAAAACGGCACCTCCAAGCTGAGCATAACCGCCGTTGACTTCACCGACACCACCTCGTCCACCGGCCTGAACCTGTCGGACCTGGCAACCGGCACCAGCGGCACCGCGACGATTACCTTGACCAACGGCACTGCCACCACGGCCCTCACCGGCGGCAGCCTGCTGACCGCAGACAGCGAATTTGCGGCCGGCGACGTCCTCAGCCTGACCGACACCAATGGCACGGAAATCGGCAAGCTCGAGATCACCGCGACGACCACTGTCAACGACCTGAAGAAGTTCCTTGACGATACCTCAGGCATCAAAGCGGAGCTCTCCGGTGGCACGATGACCGTGACTTCCGAGTTCAAGCTGACGATGAAGTCGTCGTCTGAAGCTGCCGGCTCCTTCGCTGACCGCACGACCAACAACTCGGCAGAGTCGGGCTTTGCCAAGGACAGCGACATTGACGCCGCCTTGCGCAAACTGAAGAGCGCCCAGGATACCTTGCGCGGCCAAGCGTCAACTTTTGGCACCAACCTGTCGATCGTGCAGAACCGTCAGGACTTCACCAAATCGATGATCAACACCCTGGAAGAAGGCGCCGGCAAGCTCACCCTCGCCGACACCAATCAGGAAGGCGCCAACCTTCTGGCCCTGCAGACCCAGCAGTCCCTGGCCTCAACGGCCCTGTCGCTGGCAGCATCTGCTGACCAGAACGTGCTGCGTCTGTTCTGATTTCGTTACACAGGGAGAGCGTCGGACAACAAGACGCGGAAAACGGCGGGCCATCGGTCCGCCGTTTTACTTTTTCGCTTTTCGCAACCCCTTCCAGCACAAGCATTTTGCAAATCACTACTTTCAATACTTCAATCCCCGTTAAGGTTAAATTGCGCTAACCAAGTCTTTTTACATCTCATTCGCATTTAAAGCGCAGATTTTCTCACATCAGACCCAGGAAGGGTTTGAGTAAAACACATTCCCAGGAAGGAATAGAACGATGTCTGGTATTACAATTTCGAGCGCAGTGCGCGCCAACCTCTCCGCTCTTCAGTCGACTTCTGAAATGATGAGCCGCGTCCAGGAGAAACTCTCCACAGGCAGAAAGGTCAACTCGGCGCTCGATAACCCGAATTCTTTCTTCACTGCGAAGGGCCTGGAAAACCGGTCAAGCGACCTTGGCACCCTTCTGGACGACATGGGCCAGACCGTCCAGACCCTGAAGGCAGCCGACAAGGGGATCACCTCGATCTCCGGCCTCGTCGACGCCGCCAAGGCAAAGGCCAACCAGGCCGCCCAGACCTCAAGCCAGACCCAGCGCGCGCAGTACGCCAAAGAGTTCAACGAGCTGATGTCCCAGATCGAGTCCGTCGCAAAGGACTCCGGCTACAAGGGCAAGAACCTGCTCGGCGGTACCGGTAACGATCTGAAGGTGACGTTCAACGAAAACGGCTCGTCGAAACTCGACATTTCCGCCGTTAACTTCACCGACACCACCTCGTCTACCGGCCTGAACCTTTCGGACCTGGCAACCGGCACCAGCGGCACCGCGACCATCACGCTGACCAACGGCACGGCCACCACGGCCCTCACCGGCGGCAGCCTGCTGGCCGCAGACAGCGAATTTGCGGCCGGCGATGTCCTCAGCCTGACCGACACCAATGGCACGGAAATCGGCAAGCTCGAGATCACCGCGACGACCACTGTCAACGACCTGAAGAAGTTCCTTGACGATACCTCGGGCATCAAAGCGGAGCTCTCCGGTGGCACGATGACCGTGACTTCCGAGTTCAAGCTGACGATGAAGTCGTCGTCTGAAGCTGCCGGCTCCTTCGCTGACCGCACGACCAACAACTCGGCAGAGTCGGGCTTTGCCAAGGACAGCGACATTGACGCTGCCCTGAAGAAGCTGAAGGGCGCACAGGACACCCTGCGTGCCCAGGCCTCGACCTTCGGTACCAACCTGTCGATCGTGCAGAACCGTCAGGACTTCACCAAGGCGATGATCAACACCCTTGAAGAAGGCGCCGGCAAGCTCACCCTCGCCGACACAAACAAGGAAGGCGCCAACCTTCTGGCCCTGCAGACCCAGCAGTCCCTGGCCTCCACGGCCCTGTCGCTGGCCTCGCAGGCCGACCAGAACGTGCTGCGTCTGTTCTGATCCATACGATCCGCAAGACACTGCAAGCGGCGGGCCTCGGCCCGCCGCTTTGCGTTTCAGCCCTCGCGCCCCTGCGACAGAAGCCGCAGGGTTAATCTTTTACTAACACCCCCACCAGCCCTTCAAAGCTTTCAGCCTACGAGTTTACGTTTGATTAACCTTAAAATTTCAGTCGTTTACCTTTGATTAGGGTTACCAAATCATGATTGCTCCATACCCGCTCAGGAAGAGCGGCGGCACGTGATGGACCCAGGAAAGGGACTAGTAATGACTGATATTACCCTGTCAGCTGCCGTACGGCAGAACCTGCTGACGTTGCAGACCACCGCAGACCTGATGTCTGGCGTCCAGAACAAGCTGGCAACCGGCAAGAAGGTCAACACGGCCCTCGACAATCCGAATTCCTTCTTCACCGCGTCGGGTCTCAGCAACCGCGCCAAGGACCTCGGCACCCTGCTTGACGACATGGGCCAGGTGGTGCAGACGATGAAGGCAGCTGATCAGGGCATCACCTCGATCACCAAGCTGGTCGAAACTGCCAAGGCCAAGGCCAACCAGGCCCTGCAGACCCAGAGCCAGTATGAGCGCGCCCAGTACGCCAAGCAGTACAACGACCTCCTGAAGCAGATCGAGGACGTCGCCAAGGACTCGTCGTACAAGGGCAAGAACCTGCTCGCCGGCGAAGGCAACGATCTCACCGCCATCTTCAACGAGGACAACACCTCCAAGCTGACCGTGTCGGCCGTCGACTACACCGACACGACCCTGTCCGGCGGCCTGAACCTCTCCGATCTGGCCACCGCCAAAGGCGGCGCCTCGTCGCTGCAGATCGAAGGCGGCAAGGCCTCGATCACCTTCACCAATGGCTCAGGCAATACGCTGACCTCGGGTTCGTTGATCTCGGATGCGACCTCTGTCGCCCTCGGCGATGTGCTTCAGCTGCGCACTGCAGCCTCCGGTGGCGGTGCGATCGTCAGCGGCACCTCGGCCATCACGGTCGGCGCCAACACCACCGTCCAGAACGTCGTCGACGAGATCAACAAGGCTGCTGGCGTCCGGGCCGAGTTTGACGAAAAGACCGGCACCCTCAGCATCACGTCGAATGACAACGTCTACCTGCGCAACACAGATGCCGGCGCCGCAACGCCGGCGCCTTCGGATCTGGCTTCATTGACGGCTGCCAACTTCACCGCCGGAAGCCAGTTGCTCATGGACACCGGCTCCTTCGCGGTCGGCGACATCCTCAAGCTCGTTGACGGCAACGGCTACGAACTGGGTTCGCTGGAAGTCGGCAAGAAGACTTCTGTTAACGACCTTGTCGACTTCATCAAGGACTTCAACGGTGTCAAGGCCTCGTTCAACACCGGCACCGGCAAGGTGACGATCGAGAGCGATGTCTCACTCACCTTGAAGAGCGACAACAAGGATTTCGCTGCGGCCGCCTTCACGGCCGATACTGACGGCATCAATGTCGTAGCCCAGCAGGAATCCGGCTTTGCCTCGGATGAGGCGATCAACAAGGTCGTCGACCGGCTGAACAACGCCCTGTCGAACCTGCGCTCGCAGGCGTCCGAGTTCGGTACCAACCTGTCGACCGTGGAAATCCGTCAGGATTACACGAAGAAGATGATCAACACGCTTCAGGAAGGCGCCGGCAAGCTGACCCTGGCCGATACAAACCAGGAAGGTGCGAACCTCCTGGCCCTGCAGACCCGGCAGCAGTTGGCTTCGACATCCTTGTCCTTCGCCTCGCAGGCGGACCAGACAGTGCTGTCCCTGTTCTAAGAATCAGTCGCGCGACTCACAACCTGACACTCACCGCAAAGGCGGGGCGAAAGCCCCGCCTTTAGCTTTATGACAAACTGCGGCCTCACCGATGTCATCCCAGCCGAGCGCAGCGCCGAGCCGGGACCGGAGAGTCCAGGCCTCTATAATTCAATGAGTTAAGCCCGGAAAGACCTTGGCTCTCCGGTCCCGGATCTCCGCTTCGCTGCGTCCGGGATGACCATCCAGGGTTTGTGATCAACCTCAGGCGGGGCGAAAGCCCCGCCTTTTGCATTTGCGCGAACTCTGCCCCCTGCCCTCACCCGGCGCGCCAGACAAACTTATGTTGCAGGTTGGCCCGAGACGTAAATTTTTTATCCACACTCGCCATGCCGGTTTTGCATAACGCAACGAATTCAGAGGGTTTCGGTAACCTCTGTGCAGAAATGGTAAACGGAAGCCCCACATCGTTAACCCTTGATTAAGGTTAACTAAAGATGATCAAGGCCAACCCGCTCAGGAAGAGCGGTACCAGTATCTGCCCCAGGAAAGGGATTAGTAATGTCCGATATTACCCTGTCGGCTGCCGTACGGCAGAACCTGCTGACGCTGCAGACCACCGCCGACCTGATGTCCGGTGTTCAGAACCGCCTCGCAACCGGCAAGAAGGTCAACTCCGCCCTCGACAATCCGAACTCCTTCTTCACGGCCTCTGGCCTCAATTTCCGCGCCAATGACCTCAGCAGCCTGCTCGACGACATGGGCCAGGTGGTGCAGACGATGAAGGCAGCTGATCAGGGTATCACCTCGATCACCAAGCTGGTCGAAACTGCCAAGGCCAAGGCCAACCAGGCCCTGCAGACCCAGAGCCAGTATGAGCGCGCCCAGTACGCCAAGCAGTACAACGACCTCTTGAAGCAGATCGAGGACGTCGCCAAGGACTCGTCCTACAAGGGCAAGAACCTGCTCGCCGGCGAAGGCAACGATCTCACCGCCATCTTCAACGAGGACAACACCTCCAAGCTGACCGTGTCGGCCGTCGACTACACCGACACGACCCTGTCCGGAGGCCTGAACCTCTCCGATCTGGCCAAGGCCAAGGGTGGTGCGTCTGCCCTGCAGATCGAAGGCGGCAAGACCTCGGTCACCTTCACCAACGGCTCCGGCAATACGCTCACGTCCGGTTCGCTGATCTCGGACGCCACCAGCCTTGAACTCGGCGACGTGCTGCAACTGCGCACCGCAGCCTCCGGTGGCGGCACGCTTGTCAGCGGCACCTCGGCCATCACAATCGGTGCCAACACCACCGTTCAGAACGTCGTTGACGAGATCAACAAGGCTGCTGGCGTCCGGGCCGAGTTTGACGAAAAGACCGGCACCCTCAGCATCACGTCGAATGACAACGTTTACCTGCGCAACACAGATGCCGGCGCCGCAACGCCGGCACCTTCGGATCTGGCTTCATTGACGGCTGCCAACTTCACCGCCGGAAGCCAGTTGCTCATGGACACCGGCTCCTTCGCGGTCGGCGACATCCTCAAGCTCGTTGACGGCAACGGCTACGAACTGGGTTCGCTGGAAATCGGCAAGAAGACTTCTGTTAACGACCTTGTCGACTTCATCAAGGACTTCAACGGTGTCAAGGCCTCGTTCAACAGCGGCACCGGCAAGGTGACGATCGAGAGCGATGTCTCACTCACCTTGAAGAGCGACAACAAGAACTTCAACGCGGCTGCCTTCACGGCTGATACCGATGGCGTGAATGTGGTCGCGCAACAGGAATCCGGCTTTGCCTCGGATGAGGCGATCAACAAGGTCATCGACCGGCTGAACAACGCCCTGTCGAACCTGCGCTCGCAGGCGTCCGAGTTCGGTACCAACCTGTCGACCGTGGAAATCCGTCAGGATTACACGAAGAAGATGATCAACACGCTTCAGGAAGGCGCCGGCAAGCTGACCCTGGCCGATACAAACCAGGAAGGTGCGAACCTCCTGGCCCTGCAGACACGGCAGCAGTTGGGATCGACATCCTTGTCCTTCGCCTCGCAGGCGGACCAGACAGTGCTGTCCCTGTTCTAAGAATCAGTCGCGCGACTCACATCCTGACACTCACCGCGAAGGCGGGGCGAAAGCCCCGCCTTTTGCGTTGTTGCACGCTTGCAACCAGTTCCCCCCAGTCGAATTTTATCGTTGGTTTTCAATCAGATAAAAGAAACCATTTGGTAACTTCACTCACCAAACCGTTAACAGGTACACAGCGCATTTACTTTTCATTAAGAAATAAGGTCAGAACATCGTCAGTGGTTTGTTAATGGACCACACTTGTAGAGATCGGTGAGCACGCCATGAGCGACATTGTCCTGTCCAGCGCCGTCCGGGAGAACCTGCTCTCGCTCAAGAATACCGCCCAGCTGATGTCCACGACGCAGAACCGTCTGGCCACCGGCCTGAAGGTGAACAGTGCCCTCGACAATCCGAACTCGTTTTTCACGGCCGCCGGCCTCAATGACCGGGCCAAGGATCTGAACAATCTGCTCGACAGCATGGGACAGGCCGTTCAGACCATCAAGGCAGCCGACAACGGCATCACCTCAATCACCAAGCTGGTGGAATCTGCGAAGGCCATCGCCAATCAGGCTCTTCAAACGCAGAGCGAGTATGAGCGCAAGGTCTACGCCGAGCGCTACAATGCCGTGATGGAGCAGATCGAAGACATGGCACGCGATGCCAGCTACAAGGGCAAGAACCTTTTGGCTGGGGCTGGCAACGAGCTGACCGTCATCTTCAATGAAGACAGCACATCAACGTTGAAAGTGCTCCCGGTTGATTTCACCGACACGACGCTTGAAGACGGCCTGGCCCTCAAGGATCTCGCAACGGGAGCCGGCGCAACTGCATCTTTTGCACTGAGCAGTGCAAACGCCACACTGGATCTTACCGGGCTGCAGGCGTCTTCAAACCTGAATGAACTGGCTGCCTGGGCCGATGGGGATGTCGTCAGTGTGTCTGACGGCGTCACCACGAAAACATTTACGATCGGCAGTGGACCGGGCCAGATCAGGACGGTCCAGGACTATGTCAATGCCCTCAACAACGTTGGCGGCATCAAGGCGAAGTTCGACGAAGGCACTGACCAGATTACAGTAACGTCTGGCGTTGGCGTCAACGTGACCATTGCGAAGAACGCGGCGGGCGGCGGGTCAGCAACGAACGGCGGCATCGGGACCGGGACAACAACCCTGACGACCGCACCGATGACCCAGAATGCCAAACTCATTTCGTCCGGCAGCTATCAAGTCGGTGACGTCTTGCGGATCGTCGACGGCAATGGCTACGAGGCCGCCGCGCTGGAAGTCTCAGCGAACACAACGATAGATGATCTCGTCAAGCTCATGAACGGCGTCAAGGGCCTCAAGGCCGGCTTCTCCGGGGGCACGATCAGCCTGATCGGGGATGTTTCCTTTGACGTAAAGAGCAGCAACCCGGATTTCAATATTGCAGCGCTTGCGACCACCGACGGAACGGTGAAGCTGACGGCAACGGACTCCGACTTCAAGGACGATACCGACATCGAGCGGACGCTGCAGGCCATCAACTCGGCGCTCGCAACGCTAAGGTCCAGCGCATCGTCACTCGGAACCACCCTGTCGACCGTGGAAGTCCGCCAGAAGTTTACACGGCAGCTGATCAACACCCTTGAAGTGGGAGCGGGCGCCCTGACGATCGCCGACATGAACCAGGAAGGTGCCAACATGCTGGCACTCCAGACCCGGCAGCAGTTGTCCTCCACCGCCCTCTCGCTCGCCAACCAGGCGGACCAGAGCGTGCTCAGCCTGTTCGGCTGATGGGAATACGTCGAAACGTTAAAGATCGCATGGGCGTCGTTAACCATTTGGTTAATGGTTGTGAACCAAACTGGACTGTGGGGGGCTGGTCATGGCGCTCAAGGTAGAGTTGAAGCCAGGCGAGAGGATCATCGTTGGCGACAGCGTCATTACCAATGACAACCAGCGCACGCGGCTCTTCATAGAAGGCCAGGCGCCAATTCTCCGCGAGAAGGATATCCTGACTCCAGCTACGGCAGACACGCCCGCCAAGCGGATCTATCTTGCTGTGCAGTTGATGTATCTTTCGGCCGATATAGAGAAAATTAAGGACGACTACTTTACACTGGTCAACGACATTATCCGGGCAGCGCCGAGTACCATTCCTTATGTTACAAAGGTGAGTAACTCGATCCTGGGAGGTGCCTTCTACAAGGCTCTGAAGGAAGCAAAGAAGCTTATCGAGTACGAGAGGACGCTTATCAGTCATGTACAAGCAGGCAGCACAGGCTTATCAGAAAACGAGCCAGGTCGCCGTTTCCCCGCGGGAACTGGAAGCGACGATCCTGATGAAGGCGGCCGCTAGACTGCAGCTTGTCAAGGACGAGTGGGACGAGACCTCCTTCGCCGAAAAGGACGAGGCTCTGACCTACAACCGCAAGCTCTGGACCATTCTGGTGACTTCAGTCACCAACCCGGAAAATCCGCTGCCGCAACCGATCAAGGACAACATTGCCACGCTCGGCGTGTTCATCTTCCGCCACACAATGGACATCCTGATCGACCCGCAGCCGGAAAAGCTGAACACGCTGATTTCGATCAACCGCAGCATTGCGGAAGGCCTACGCGCCCAACCGGCCGCTGCGACCTGATACCGATCGCGACATCCAGACACTGAAAGGCCGCTGCGATCTGATCGCGCGGCCTTTCTGATTTCTATGGGCTTCAGAGTATGCGTCAGAGATAATCGGCCAGCGACATCTTCATGGCAATCGCGGATGCCCTGTAGGAGGCTTCCAGCATGGTCTGGAGTTGCAGGATCTCAACCGCAAGGGTTTCCTTGTCGACACCTTCGATATCCGCGATGGTGCCCTGATAACCGGACTTCAGCACAGTGTGGCGTTCAGCGGTGTATTCGATCGACCGGAAGGCGATGGCCACCTCAGTCGTTATGTCGACAATGCCGGACCGGGCCGTCCCTTGCGGCTGGATGGTTGCCTTCATCCTGTCGGCGAGCGCGGTGTAGTATTTTTCGTCCGTGGACGTGTTGCCAGAAAAGTCGCCAGCGATGAATGTCGAGAGTGACTTGATCACGTCGGTCAGTCCCTGCTCATTGGCGCGAACGCCGTAGCCAAGGCGCAGATTGTCATCGACAGCCGCTATTTTGTCCTGCCTGGGATCACTGGTGGGCGTGTTTTCGCCGATGTACCAGGACGTGGTCGTCGCCGAACCATCCATCAACGATGTGGCCGTGTCAAAGGGAGGGCCATTCACCCGCATTGGCGGATTGCCACCAAAGCTGTCAAAGAAGGAACTCGCCGCCCATTCATCGGAGGCAGCGCGCAAGGTTGTGCTCGCTTCTTCCTTGAGGGCGTCGGTAACTGCCGTGCGCAGGTTCGCAGCGGTCTCGGCCAGATCAGCACCAATGAGGAAGGTATTCTTCGTGTTACCGCTTACAGCCGACGTCAACTCGATCTTTGTCGTCCGCTCGCCAGCCGGAGGTAATGCGAGTTCAAGGGTGATTTTCTGGCCAGGCAAAGGTTGCCCGGTAAACTCCACGCCAAAACTGTCCGGATCGACACCCGTCGGCGCGGTCAGGGTAAGATTGCTAAGATCTGATGTCACAGCCTTGATATCAAAGCCGAAGTTATGCGCACCATCCTCTGTCACCGTGAAAGAGGACGTCAAGGGGGCACCGAAGCCGTCCAGCGTTGTCGTCAATGCCGACATGTCCAACCGGCCCAGTTCGCTTGCCCCACGATTGGCTTGCCAGAACTCGGACAGCACCTGCTTCAACCCGGCCTTGCCGTCAACGCCGTCGAGAATCTCCTTCATCTGACGAACGGGATTGGTGCTGGAATCACTGCCACCAAACAGATAGTGCCCGCCAACCTCAGAGTTCAGAAGGCTGATCGCTTCCGTCAGCAGGATTTCTGCCGTTGCCTGGGTCGAGGTCTGACCATCAGCCTGGAGCTCGAAGTTATTGATATCCATGGCATCTTTTGCCTGGATCCGTAACTTTTCAAGGCGGTCAAGATTGATGTTGAGCGTCTTGATATGCAGACGGCTCATCGTGATCGTTTCCTGATAGGCCTCGATCCGCTTCACCTTCTGGGTGAGTTCCAGATCAAGCCCGCGCTGATTGCCGACACCGCCATAGGTGGTTGCGACCTTGCCTGTCGCCAGTTGGCCGGTCTTTTCCGTCAGCGTCCTGCTGAGCGTCGTCAACTGCTGGGTCAGATACCCGCGTGACGAAGTGATGGACCCGATAGCCATACGAACCTCTAGACAGAGTTCAGGAGAACATCAAACATTTCACGCGTAGCCTGCATCACGCGCGCATTCGCCGAGTATGCATTCTGTAACTGGATCAGAAATCCAAGCTCAGCATCCATATCAACCTTGTAGTCTTCTTCGTATCGGATAGCGAGATTTTGAGTTAACGTCGTTCGGGCACTTGATGTTTGCTTCGCGGTCTCAGCCTGCTCACCCTGATAGGAAACAAGCTGGTTGACGAATCCCATCACTGTCCCTTTGAACGGGTCCCCTTCCGTCCCGATTCCCATCGAAGCATCGAAGGAAAAGTTGGTCTTGCTCAGCGCATCAAGCAGGTACTGCGGCCGCGAGGAGTCCTTTGGTGAGTTCGTCGTCGGCGTCGTCTGGTAATTGACCAGCTTGGAACTGTCGGACTTCAAAGTCAGGTCGAGCGAAATGGAGCGCGCGAACCCGGTCCGCTGGCCACCGTTCTCCAGTGCCCCCGTATAAAGCTCCTGGCCGTTGCGACCGTCCACGAACACCGCAAGCCCCAGCCCCTGGTTGGAGGAGGCCGTCGTGGTGACATTGGCAGACAGGGACTTGGCAACGGTGTTGGTACCCGAATCTCCCAAAACACGCAGCTTGCCCGTTCCGTCATCTGCTACAGCGAGATTGGAGCCGATCAGGGCCGTCGCGATCTGCGCGATATAGTTCGCAGGTGTCCCGCTCGAGATATCAATGCCGAAGACAATATCGTCGGGCCTGGCCGTGGTGGACGCGGCCAAGGGCAACAGTGCCGGATCCTTCACTGCAACAAAGCTGACATTCCGCGTCGTTCCACCACTGTCGACATAGGACAGCGACACCGTGTTCCCTGCCTGCAAGCCGGCAATATCGAGGGTGAACCCGGTCTCGGGTCCCACTGTCGTCTCCGTGCTCGCAACATTCACGTTCGAGAAGGCGAGCGACAACTGGGAAGCCAATTCATCAAGCTGGGCCTGAGCCTCCGTCAGCGTCTCGTCCCGCAGATTGACAAGCGCCATCATGGATCCGGAGCGAGAGGCCGAAACAAGATCGTAGGGCGTCCCACCGGGTGTCACGACCGTAATCGTGTTGCCGTCCTGCCCCGGCTTCAAGGTTCCGGTCGGCCTGAACTCCAGTTTGGCGGCCTGACCATCGCTGTAAAGGATCTGTCCGGAATAGGTGTTGATCCGCGTGAAGCCGTTGTTGTCGAACGAGACAGACACATCAAGGTAGCTCGATATCTGCTCAAGATAACGATCCCGCTGATCGTACAGATCAACGCCCGGCATGCCCGTCAGCTTGGCCGACTGGATTTCCTTGTCGATTTCCTGGATCCGCGCGAGCAACTGATTGACTTCACCGACCTGATTGCCAATCGCGCTGTCGGCGCGTGTTCGCATGTTCTGCAGGTCTTCGTAGGTCGAATTCAAGCGACGAGCGAGAAGATCGGCAGTGCCGAGAAACTCCTGGCGCGCGGCATAACTGTCTGGCGCACTTACGAGACTGGCCAAATTGGTGTTCAACTTGGACATCAACGAGGGCAACGATGACGAGTCTCCGAGAGACCCGATCGTCCGGTCGATCTCACTGGTATAGGCGTGCCTAGTATTGGCAAAAGCGGTCTGGGCAAGGCTGTCCCAGTAGTTACCCTGGATTGCCCGATCAATATCGCGCCGAATGTTGCTGGTCAGCAAACCGGAAACATTGCCGTGCTTGTCAAAATAGACATTCGCCTCGACGCGCTTGGCCGTATAGCCTGCGGTGTTGGCGTTGGCAATGTTTGCAGCCGTCACATCGATCTGACGCTGATTGTGAGTCAGGCCGAACAAGGCGGTGTTGAGGGCAGACGTCAAACTCATATGCGCCTCCGGACCCTTACCTTTCGGTGGGGCGGCCGGAGCAGCCGCCCTCACCATTCACGTTTCCCGCGTCAGCGGATCATGTTGAGAGCGCTGTTCAGCATTTCGTCGGCAGAGGTAACGACCTTGGAATTGGCCGAATAGGCTTGCTGAGTGATGATCAACTTGGCGAACTCGGCTGCGATATCCGCATTGGATGCCTCGTAGCTGTTGGACAGCACCGAGCCACCCTCTCCATAGACCGGCACACCGGACAAAGGCGTCGCAGCAAATGCAGCACCATCGACGCGACGCAGATTATGCTCGGCGCTGAAAGTCGCGATCGGGATCTCGTAAATCGCCAGCTGCTGCTGATTTGAATAAGAGGCAGTCACACGACCAGCCGCGTCGATGGTCACGCCAACGACCTGACCAGCTGCATAACCGTCCTGGTTCAATGCAACAGATGAGGCAAGACCCTTGGGATCAGCATATTGGGTGAGCGCATCGTTTTTGAAGGAGAACTGAATGTTGCCAGCATTTACGCCGCCAACCGTCAGGTTATCGATCACGAATCCTGCGCCACCAGGCGCCAGTGTGTTGGGAGCCTGCGGCGTCAAGACGTCCATCTTCCCAGCCGCCGTGAAGGTCGCCTCGCCGATCAGGTTCCACATCACATCCGCAGGCGCTGCGGTCGCAGCATTCAGACCAGCCGAGTAATAGGCGTTCCAGGTGTTCGGTCCGGTTTGCGCCCAACGAACCTCGACGTTCAACGGCGCACCATTCTGATCATAAGACGTGATGGACTGACCGGAGATAGACGAATCCAGGAAGTCCTGGAGATCCGCATTGGTGATATTTGATGTCGCGGTAATAGCGCCCGAAGTATCAAGATACTGGCTGCCCGGCACCGTCTTGTCTGCGTTCTTTGTCAGCGGATAAGTCGGAAGGTTGGCCTGATAGCGGATTTCGGACGTCGCCTTGGCAGCCATCGGCTTCTTGGATATCTGGATGACAGTGGCGTTGTCACCCACGGCATTGCCCGTCAAGGGATCGAGCTGGAACCCCTTGAGGAAGTAACCTGCGCTGTTGACCAGGTAGCCGTTCTCGTCCAGCTCGAAGTCGCCGGCACGCGAGTAATACTCGGCATCTGCAAAGGTCGTCTGGCCATCAATGACATCGGCAGCCTTGGTAACGACAAAGTAGCCTTTGCCGTTAATTGCCAGATAGGTGTCGACCTGGGACGCAACGATGGCACCCGAGACCGTGTTGGTTGCGCGCGACGTTGCCAGCGTGGTGCCAGCGACCTGCTTGCCCTGCACTGCACCACCACTCGACACAAGGTCGGCAAAGGTGGTGTCAAGGCGCTTGTAGCCGATCGTCTGTGAGTTGGCGACGTTGCCCGAAATGTTCTCAAGCGCCTTCGACTGAGCCGTAAGGCCGGAAGTCGCCGCATTGATTGCCCCGTAAATACTCATTCCGCTTCCTCTTGGACTCAATAAAACAGGAATGGCCCTGCACCTTCCTCGCAAACGGCGTGCCAATCGGGGAAAACAATTTAAATCATTGAATTAATTGAAAAAGGCCAGAACCCCGCATGAACTGCGGCTTGGCATCATGGGAGCATTCCTGCCGGGCCACGGCAAAAGCTGCCGGGGCACCGGGAAAAACACGCCGTGTGCAGCAAGGCCGGGCAAGACTTGCACGCCCCAGTCCCCGGCCCTACTCTCCGGCGCAAAACCAGATGGAGCCGACGCGCAGATGCGATTCAATGGGACGACGAGTTATATTGCCACCGAAGACCTCCGGGTTGCGGTCAACGCGGCGGTCACTCTGGAGCGGCCGCTGCTGGTCAAGGGCGAACCGGGGACCGGCAAGACCGTTCTGGCCCACGAGGTGGCTGCAGCCTTGGGTGCGCCCCTGCTCGAATGGCATGTCAAGTCGACCACCAAGGCGCAGCAGGGACTTTATGAGTATGACGCCGTGTCGCGCCTTCGCGACAGCCAGCTTGGCGACGAGAGGGTCAAGGACATCCGCAACTACATCCGCAAGGGCAAGCTCTGGGATGCCTTTGCCAGCGACGTCCGGCCAGTCCTCTTGATCGACGAGATCGATAAGGCCGACATCGAGTTTCCCAATGACCTGCTGCAGGAACTCGACCGGATGGAGTTCCATGTCTACGAGACCGGCGAACTGGTGAAAGCCCGGCAAAGGCCGGTTGTGATCATCACCTCGAACAACGAGAAGGACCTGCCCGACGCATTCCTGCGTCGATGCTTCTTTCACTACATCAAGTTCCCCGACCGGGAGACCATGGCCGAAATCGTCGCCGTGCATTTTCCAGGTCTCAAGGACCGACTGCTGCGCGAAGCCCTGTCGCTGTTCTATGACATCCGCGATGTGGCAGGGCTCAAGAAGAAACCTTCCACCTCGGAACTGCTCGACTGGATCAAGCTGCTGCTCAACGAGGATATCGATCCTTCGGTGCTAAGGGAAAGGGACCCCAAGCACTTGATTCCGCCCCTGCACGGGGCACTGCTCAAGAACGAGCAGGATGTGCATCTGTTCGAGCGGCTTGCATTCATGACACGGCGCGAGCAACGCTGAACCATGCAACACCCGTGTCGCCTCACCGCCCCTGCCTGGCTCGCCGCCTGCCTGATCGTGTCAGGCCTGTTGCAGCCGACATCAGCGCTTGCGCAGACGGCAGCCCCAAAGGTGCAGAGCGAATACGAAGCCGGCTGGGTCAATGATGCGCTTGGCATGCGCCATTTTTCCGGGCTGAGTTGCCCCAACCGGCTTGGAGACCTGACCCGGACCAAGGTGCTGGCCGCCGCCCGGACCCGCCTTGCCGGCTGCATCTATACCTCCGAACGGGGCATGCAACTGGTTGTCCGGCAGCATGCGCCGGAAACGGGGCGGGATGAGGCAAGGCGCTTTGCCGATGCCTATCAGAAAGCCGGCTATGCCCTGTTGCGCCTCAGCGGCGTCGCCGAGCAGGGCATTACCTTCCGGACGGGTGGCACCGACAAGCGAGCCCTTCTGGAAAGCTTTTGGCACCTGACTGGCCGCTCTTCCGACTATTCGCTCTGGATTTCCTACAGCTTGCCAGAGCACGAAACCCTGCTGGAACCGGCCTTTCAGGAAATCACGGAGCAGTTGGCGCGTCTGAGGTAACCGGCCGTTTCGGGGAAACGGTCGAAGATCCGGCAGCCGAACCACGGCGATGCCGCCATTCCCCGGCCCGGTCGAGCACTTGCATGCGCCAATATTCAAGCTGGGCGGCGATGCGGCCGGCAAAACCGCCACCCCAGGTCGCCTCGAAGGGTGCAAACAGACGCCAGCGATCATCCTGATCTGCAATGGCCGAGGCGATCAACTGTCCGGCCATCGCGGTTGTGTTGAGACCATGTCCGCCAAAGGCCGTGGCAACCCAGAGCCCGCGCCGGATCATGCCGATGAGCGGCATCTTGTGGCGGGCATAGCCCATCAGCCCGGACCAGGCGAAGTCCACCTGAAAATCACCGAGCTGCGGATAGATGCGCCGAATGTCGGCCTTGAGCATATCCGCCAGCCGGCCCGATTCTGCCCGCCGGGTTGTGATGCGTCCACCCCACAGCAGCCGGTCGCCCCCGACGACGCGATAGTAATCCCCTGCCCTGCGCCTGTCTGACAGCGCGCCCCGGAAAGCGATCGTCTCGCGCAGCCGCTCGCCAAATGGTTCGCTGGTGATGACATAGGTGGCAACGGGCAGGACAGCACGGTCCACCGGTCGATAGGTATGATTGAGAACACCATAGGCGCTGGTCGCCAGAACCACCTGCTCGCAGTGGACGACGCCCCGGTCCGTCTCGACACGCCAGCCGGCGCCGACATCGGCGATCCGGTGCACTGGACTGGCCTCGAAGATCCATACCCCGGCGGCCCGGCAGCGGTCGCTCATCAGTGCCGTATAGGCCAGCGGATCGATTTGAAACGCGGACGGGTCATGCAGCGCGTCGAAGTAAGTCGACGTCGCCAGCATCGACGCGACCTTGTCGCGGGACCACAGATCCAGCTTGCAACCGTAGTTCTCCGCCATTTTTGTCTGGCGCTGCTGCAGGGCCTTGAGTTCGGGCCGGCGAGACAGGCTGAGCGCACCGCGACCGGCAACAATGTCACGCCGGTCGCTTGCAATGATGGTTTCGGCGACATACTGGACGCCCAGGCGGGACAGGTCGAACAGGGCCCGGGCATTGGCCGGTCCAACCCGGGTCTCGACCGCATCGATGCTTTCGGCAAAGCCGCAGGAGACAAATCCGGCATTGCGCCCCGACGCACCCCAGCCAATCCGATCCGCCTCAATAAGGACAACGCGCCGCCCCTGACGGGCAAGCTCGAACGCTGTGGTCAGTCCGGCAAGACCACCGCCGATGACACAGATCTCGGCATGCGCCCGGCCATCGAGACCGATGAAGGCGGTATCGTCAGCAGACCGGATCGCACGGTAGTATGATGCGACATGCGCATGTGGAATGGACACGACACCCCCACCATTCGCCTCACCCACACTGGTCCTATTCAATCCGGCTGACACCCGCAACAGAAAAGCAAAACTAACGCATAGGCAAATTTAAATTTTAAGAATTAACTATACAACGTCGATACTCCGGAAGAACACTGTCTGGCTGAATTAATTTTCAAGGAACTGTAAAACTAGAACAGATCCAGCTCGAAGAATGAGCTGAACACATCAGGTTTCGTCGCAAATCGTCACGCCAAAGCATTGGCTATACCGTGCGGAGGGGGATCTGCTAGAAATTCAGACAGCAACGGGAGTGTGCCATGCCCAGACTGATCCTTTATCGCCACGCCAAGTCCGACTGGAGCAATCCGGAGGTCCACGACCACGACCGATGGCTCGCTCCGCGTGGCGAGGACGCGGCGCAGCGCATGGCCGCCTGGATCGATGCGGAACGATTGACGCCCGACCTGATCCTGTGCTCCACGGCCCTGCGCACGCGCCTGACGTTGCAGGCCTTGTTGCCGGTTTTGCGCGGATCCTGCGAGATCCGCCTGCTGCGCGAGATCTATGATGCCTCCGAGAGCGACTACGTCGACCTCCTGCGCACTCATGGCGGTGGCGCTCAAACCCTGATGCTGATAGCGCATAATCCGGCCATCCATGACACCGCGCGTGAGTTGGTAGTCGATGGTGACGCGGACGCCATGCATGCGTTGGCCGAAAAATTTCCGACGGCCGGTCTCGCCGAAATAAATCTGCCGTGCGAGGACTTTTCCGGACTGCAGCCGGCGAGCGGACGGCTTGTCCGGTTTGTCCGGCCGCGGGACCTGATGTGAAACCGGAAATGGTCGGCGTTGCAGCCGGAGCTGCGGCTTCCTACATCGAAGTCCTGACAAGGATGCTTCGATGAAACTCTCCTCCCTCGCCGATGAGGCCCTGCTGGCCCTGGAAAACCTGACCGGCACGGCAGGCGATCTCGGCGTGCCCAGCCTCAGGATCGGTGTCACCGGCCTTGCCCGCGCCGGCAAGACTGTGTTCATCACGGCGCTCGTGCACAATCTGTTGCATGGTGGCCGCCTGCCGCTGTTCGATGCGGCTGCCGGGCGGCGGATCTCCGCGACATCGCTGCAGCCGCAGCCCGATGATGCGGTGCCGCGCTTCGACTACGAAGCCCATGTTGCCGCGCTGGTGAATGAGAGGGTCTGGCCGCAGTCGACCAGGCAGGTGTCCGAGCTACGGCTCACGGTCGAATATGAATCGGCTTCGTTCCTGACGCGGACCTTGGGGCGCGGAAAGCTGCATCTCGACATCGTCGACTATCCGGGCGAATGGCTTCTCGACCTGCCGCTGCTGTCCAAGGACTTTCGCAGCTTCTCGGATGAGGCCCTGCGCCTGGCGAGAGCCCCCGGCCGGACGGCTCTGGCGCAAGACTATCTGACCGCACTTCAGGCAACAGACCCGGCCACCCCGGAAAACGAGACTGACGCCCGGGCTCTCGCCCGCGCTTTCACGGGATACCTGGCCGCCTGCCGCACCGACGAACATGCCTTGTCGATGTTGCCACCGGGGCGGTTCCTGATGCCCGGTGACCTGGACGGCTCGCCGGCACTGACATTTGCACCGCTGGATCTGAGCGGTCATCCCGGCCCGGCAGGTCCCGGCAGTCTGCTGGCCATGATGGAGCGACGCTTCGAGGCCTACAAGAAGCATGTGATACGGCCGTTCTTCCACGACCATTTTGCCCGGCTCGACCGGCAGATCGTGCTGGTGGATGCGCTGCAGGCTTTGAACGCGGGACCGGCAGCCTTGCGCGATCTGGAGACTGCACTGGGGCAGGTGCTGACCTCGTTCCGCCCGGGCCGGTCGAGTTGGCTGTCATCTATTCTCACAAGGCGGATCGACCGGATCCTGTTTGCCGCGACAAAGGCCGACCACCTGCACCGGGACGATCATGACCGCCTGGAAGCCATCCTGCGCCGGCTGGTGGCACGCGGTATCGAACATGCCCAGTTTCGCGGTGCCGAGGTCGAAGTCCTGGCCCTGGCCGCCGTTCGCGCGACACGTGAGGCGACCGTCCGTCACGCGGGCGAAGACCTTCCGGCCATCCTTGGCACGCCGTTGCCGGGTGAGGCTGTGAATGGCGACAAATACGATGGCCGGACGGAAATCGCCATGTTTCCCGGGGACTTGCCGGAAGAAGCGGACTCACTTTTTCAAACCGTTGAATCAGAATCATCACCTGCAGCCGTTGATTCTGAATCGGAACTTCAGCGGCTTCAGGAGAAGGAAAAAGGCCAGGCCGGGCTCCGCTTTGTTCGGTTCCGGCCGCCGGCCCTTGAGAGAACAGCGGAGGGGCTGACCCTGTCGTTGCCGCATATCCGCCTCGACCGCGCCATCAACTTCCTGATCGGAGACAGGCTCGCATGAGCGAAGACACCCGCACGCCGCGACGCCCGACTGCCTTCCGGCTCGACGATGCCAATGTCCGCTTCGAGGATGGAACGCTCGGAACCCCGCTGCGCAATGAGGCAAGGATCATTCCGGCTGCGGCGGAGCCTGAGGACAATGCGGCAAGCCCGGTTCGCTCTGCCCCCAGCGTCCGGTTCGGCCGCTGGTTCCTGGCCGGCCTTGGTGGCCTCGTCAGCCTGGCCATGGGCCTTGCCATCGACAGCCTGATCCGGGACCTCTTTGCCCGCACCGACTGGCTCGGCTGGCTGGGGCTCGCCCTCGTTGCCCTGGCCGTTCTCGGTCTGGCGGGCCTGATCATCCGGGAACTAGCCGGCCTCGCCCGGCTGCGCCGCATTGACCGGCTACGCGACGCGATGGGCGCAGCAGCCGAGGCTGACGACACCAAGGCGGCCAAGGCCGCCATCACCGAGTTGATCGGGCTCTACAAAGACCGCCCCGAGACGGCGCGCGGGCGCGCCGCCATGAAGGCGCATATGGCGGAAGTCATTGACGGCCGTGACCTGATCCTGCTCGCTGAACGGGAGTTGCTGGCCCCGCTGGATGCCGCCGCCCGGCGGATCGTCACCGACAGCGCCAAGCGCGTCTCGCTGATCACTGCTGTCAGCCCGCGTGCCGCCCTCGACCTGATCGTGGTGCTGGCCGAGAACATTCGCATCATCCGCCGCCTCTCGGCGCTCTATGGCGGACGCCCCGGCACCATTGGCTTCATCCGCCTTGCCAGGGAAGTGGCTGGACATCTGGCTGTCACGGGCGGAATGGCCGCGGGGGACAGCCTCATATCGCAGTTTCTTGGCCATGGACTGGCCGCCCGCCTCTCCGCACGCCTTGGCGAAGGTGTGATCAACGGACTGCTGACAGCCCGGATCGGGGTGGCAGCGACCGATGTCTGCCGCCCCGCCCCTTTCATCGGCACGAAAGGCCCCCGCATCCAGGATTTCCTGGCCGAACTGACACGGTCCATCCCCAAGGATGAGAGCAGCGCCTGACCGCGCGCCATCTGGCCCGCTGGATGTGCAGCCATGTGATTTTGATCAAGGGCTTGTTTGCGTTTGCCTGCTAAGCTTTCCTCAACGGAAGACAGGAAGCGGGAGGACCGGCATGGCAGACGAAGACAACGCATCCAGTGGAGCGGCGGCAGGAGGCGGCGTGGCCCGCCCGCGCACGACCAGCCGCCAACGCAAGACCGCAGCGCCTGCCCCGACTGCTGCGGCACCGGAGCCGGAGACCGGAACAATAGCAGAAGTCCCCGCGTCCACGGCGCCGGCGTCTGGTTCTGCCACCGTCGCCACTGAGACGGCTCCGGCACCATCCGTACATCGTGCCAGCGTTGCAGAGAAACGGCACGACCCGGCGACGATCCACCAGATCTTCGAGAGCGGTGAATACCCCTACGCCACGCGGATGCGCGCGGCCCCATATGAAAAGCGCAAGGCGAAGCTGCAGGCTGAGTTGCTGAAGGCGCAGCGCTGGATCAAGGAAACCGGCCAACGGGTGATCATCCTGTTCGAAGGCCGTGACGCTGCCGGCAAGGGCGGCACCATCAAGCGCTTCATGGAACACCTCAATCCGCGCGGCGCGACGGTGGTTGCTCTGCAGAAGCCGACCGAGCGCGAGGCAACGCAGTGGTACTTCCAGCGCTATATCCAGCACCTTCCCTCCGCAGGTGAAATGGTGCTGTTCGACCGTTCTTGGTACAACCGGGCCGGCGTCGAGCGCGTCATGGGCTTCTGCACCGCCAGCCAGTATCTCGAATTCATGCGCCAGTGCCCGGAGTTCGAGCGTATGCTGGTGCGCGACGGGGTCCGGCTGTTCAAATACTGGTTCTCGGTCACCCAGGACGAACAGCGCAAACGGTTCATGGAACGCCAGACCGATCCGCTGAAGCAGTGGAAGCTGTCTCCCATCGACCTTGCCTCCCTCGACAAATGGGACGACTACACCGAGGCCAAGGAGGCGATGTTCTTCTACACCGACACCGCCGATGCGCCCTGGACCATCGTGAAATCCGATGACAAGAAGCGCGCCCGGCTGAACTGCATGGATCATTTTCTCAGTGCCCTGCCCTATCCGGACAAGGACCCGCATATAGTCGGAGCGCCCGATCCGCTGATCGTCGGCGCAGCGCATCATGTCATCGGCCAGAGCACCCACATCCTGGGCCGGAAGCTCCATCCGGATCTCACGCCCGGCGACAGCGGTGGCTGATGCGGTGAAGTGGGCCTGCCTCTCGACAAGGTGGCCAGGCCCGCCTACCTTCTGCCCATGTTCATCACCTTCTTCACCGAGTTGAAGGGGGCCGGCGTTCCGGTTTCCCTGCGTGAGTACCTGGACCTGATGCGGGCGCTGGAGCTTGACCTCGCCGGCCGACGGGTCGAGGACTTCTATTATCTGTCCCGCACGGCGCTGGTGAAGGACGAGAGCCATCTCGACCGCTTCGACCGGGTGTTCGGGCATGTCTTCAAGGGGCTCGACCTGATGAGCGAGGCCCCGGGGGCAGAGATCCCGGAAGACTGGCTGCGCAAGCTGGCCGAGAAGCACCTCAGCGAAGAAGAAAAAGCCCTTATCAAAAGCCTCGGCGGCTTCGAGAAGCTGATGGAAACGCTGAAGCAGCGGCTCGAAGAACAGAAGGAGCGCCATCAGGGCGGCAACAAGTGGATCGGCACGGCCGGGACATCTCCCTTTGGTGCTTACGGCTACAATCCGGAAGGCGTGCGCATCGGCCAGAAGGAAAGCCGGCATCGCCGCGCGGTCAAGGTCTGGGACCAGCGCGAGTTCAAGGATCTCGACGACAGCGTCGAAATCGGCACGCGCAACATTAAGGTTGCCCTGAAGCGGCTGCGGAAGTTTGCACGCACCGGCGCCGCCGACGAACTGGATCTCGATGACACGATCCGCTCGACCGCGCACAGGGGCATGCTGGACGTCAAGATGCGACCCGAGCGGCGCAACGCGGTGAAAGTGCTGCTGTTCTTCGACATCGGCGGCTCGATGGACGACCACATCCGCGTCTGCGAGGAACTGTTTTCAGCGGCACGCTCCGAGTTCAAGGTGATGGAGCATTTCTACTTCCACAATTGCCTTTACGAGCATGTGTGGAAGGAAAACCGCCGCCGCCATTCCGAGCGGCTGCCGACCATGGATGTGCTGCACAAGTATCCTGCCGACTACAAGGTAATCTTCGTCGGCGACGCCTCGATGAGCCCCTACGAGATCGCCTATCCCGGCGGCTCGGTGGAACACTGGAACGAGGAGCCGGGCAGCGCCTGGATGCAGCGGGTGCTGAACATCTATCACCGCGCGGCCTGGCTGAACCCGGTGCCGGAGCAGCACTGGGACTACACCCACTCCATCCGCATGATGCGCGAGCTGATGGGCGGGCGGATGTATGGCCTGACGCTGGAAGGCCTGACGGACGCCATGCGCGATCTCGCCCGCTGAAGGCCCCGGCAGAGATCACAAGCGGCAGATGCATCAGCCCCTGCCGCTTGACGGGCCCTTACTTCGAGGGCCGCAACACCATGACCGAACAGGTCGAGTGACGCACGATCTTGGCGGCGTTGGAGCCGAGCAGATAGGTCGACAGATCGGGGCGATGGGATTCCATCACGATCAGATCGGCTTCGGCGTCTCTCGCCTCCTCGATCACCTCATGATAGATTGACCCGATGCGGACACTGACTGCGATCTTGTCCTTGGGCAGGCCGAGGCCGTGCGCCAAGTCATCCAGCATCGCGCGGGTGTCGGAGATGGCCTTTTCCTCAAAGTCCGCCGGAAGATAGCTGGCGACAAAGCCCTGCGAATGCGCCAGGACGGCAACGAGGCGAAGGCTGCTGCCGTAATCGCGGGCAAAACGGCTGGCCGCCTCGATGGCCGGGGCAGAGAACTTCGGCTCACCCGGATCCACCGGCACGATAATCATCTTGAACATCAATCCCTCCTCTAAGGTCGTTCGGCAGGCAACCTCGCATTCTGAAGGGGACATGACGTTGAGATGGATCAAGACCTCGGCAAGGGATTGAAATATCGCCCCGGTGTAACTCCGAACGCCTTGCGGAAGGTTGCGACAAACGCGCTTGGCCCCTCGTAGCCGAGGTGATCGGCCACATCGGAGACCCGCGCGCCGGAGGCAAGCAACTCCAGGGCGCGGAACAGTTTCGCCTGCCGGCACCAACTGCGGTAGGACAGGCCCGTCTCCCCCTGCACTCGCCGCTCGAAGGAGCGAACCGACAAGGCACAGGCGGCTGCCGCCTCGGGCAGCTGTGGCACGGTGCCGGGATCCCGGGCAATCGCCTCGCAGAGCTGCCGCAACCGTCCCTCGGCCGGCATCGGCAGTTCCAGCCCTTGCGCTGGCAGCAGGTCAAGCTGGTCGAGAATGACCGCACCCAACCGTGCTGCTGCCCCCCCCGCCGTTTCCGCGCGCGGATAGGACATATAGGCAAGGATCAGTTCCCGCAGCAGCAGCGTCATCTGCAGGATCCGGGGCTCCTGCGGCAACTGGGCCGCCGCATCCCTGCGGATGTAGAGATACCGGACCTCGGACTGGGTTAGGTATCGCGTCTCATGGGCAAAGCGCGGCGGAATCCAGACGGCCCGTTCCGGCGGAACGAAAAAGGTGCCGCGCTCCGTGTCGATGGCGAGGGATCCGCGCACGACGTGAAACAACTGCGCCGCGTCGTGACAATGCAGCAGCGTCACCTCACCAGCCGTCTCCTGTGTCGTGTAGGCATAGATCGGCGACAGAAGTGGCCCGCCCGGTGACTGGTGCAGTTCCGGATGAATGGCCATGCGACGGCTCCTTTGGCAACTCAGCGACATATGATGACAAAACGGCGCTAACACGCAAGGGCGCAAGACGCGTATAAGAGGGCATCCAACCAAGAACCGTACCGTACGGTTCCTGAAATGCGGCCGCATGACAGGTCGCCCGAATGCAACGGACAAGCCGATGAGCTACTTCACCCGCGCAGCAGACCCGATGACCGCCACCGGCTGGCGGTCGCCGCTCGTCCTGTTGATGGTGATGGCCGGCGCAATGCAACTATCCTTCGCTGGCTGGTGGAACCTCGTCAACAATTTCGCCGTGCAGGAACTGCTGTTCACCGGCAAGGAAATCGGCATCCAGCAGTCGATCCGCGAGATCCCGGGGTTTCTGGCCTTCACGGCGGTGTATCTGTTGCTGCTGATGCGCGAACAGACGCTGGCCTATCTTTCGCTCGCCTGCCTGGGCATTGGCGTTGCGGTCACGGGCTACTTCCCGACCGCCTTCGGATTCTATGTAACGACGCTGATCATGTCGATCGGCTTCCACTATTATGAGACCATGGCGCAATCACTTGCGCTGCAGTGGTTGCCGAAGCAGACGGCAGCAGCAGGCATGGGCAAGATCCTGGCTGTTGGCGCTTTTGCCCAGTTGATCGCCTATTCTCTCATCTTGCTGGGATGGAAGACGTTCGGCCTGACTTTCGAGACCGTCTTCCTGGTCTCTGGCATCACCACGCTGATCGCCCTGGCGGCCCTGATCTTTATCTTTCCGAAGTTCCGCGAAGGCGTGCCCCAGCACAAGAAACTGATCCTGCGCAAGCGATACTGGCTTTACTACGCGCTAACCTTCATGGCCGGCGCCCGGCGGCAGATTTTCACTGTCTTTGCCGGATTCCTGATGGTCGAGCGCTTCGGCTACGACGTGCACGAAGTCGCCGGGCTGTTCCTGATCAACGGCGCGGTCAACATGCTGATCGCCCCGAAGATCGGCCAGATGATCGTGCGTATCGGAGAGCGGCGCGCCATGGCGATCGAATATGGCGGTCTGTTCCTGGTCTTCGTCGGCTATGCCTTTGTGACGAACGCATCCGTGGCGGCGGCCCTTTATGTGATCGATCACATGTTCTTTGCCATCGCCATCGCCATGAAGACCTATTTCCAGAAAATCGCCGACCCCGCCGACATCGCCCCGACCGCCGGCGTCGCCTTCACAATCAACCACATCGCAGCGGTGTTTATCCCGGTCGCCTTCGGCCTGTTGTGGCTGGTGTCACCCGCTGCCGTATTCCTTGTCGGTGCCGGCATGGCGGTTTCCAGCCTCGGCCTGTCTCGACTGGTGCCGCACGCCCCTGATGTGGGCAATGAAGTTGTCCTGCCCTGGAGCAGCACGCCCGCCCGACCGGCGGAGTGAGGGTCAGGACACAAGGAAACGCCCGCGTCTCCCAGCGCGGGCGTTTTCTCTTTTCCGAGACAGCAAGCCGTAGTTCAGGCCTGACGTTCCGGCACATGAACGACGATGCCGTCGAGGGCCGAGTTCATCTTGATCTGGCAGGACAGGCGCGAGGTCGGACGAACGTCATAGGCAAAGTCCAGCATGTCCTCTTCCATCGGCTCCGGGCTGCCGGCCTTTGCCGACCAGGCGTCGTCGACATAGACATGGCAGGTTGCGCAGGCACAGGCCCCGCCACATTCGGCCTCGATGCCGGGAACCATATGCTTGATGGCGCTTTCCATCACGGTGGCGCCATCGGCAGCATCAACCTCATGGCGTGCGCCATCGGCAGTAACGAAAGTGATATGGGGCATATGCGCGTCCGTCCGGTGAATTATGTCTGTGCTGACCGGAATATAGGTTCACCGCAAAAGGTCAAGCAAGCCCGCTGCGGCAGCCTGTCTCAAGCCAGCATCTGCCGGCGGATATAGTCTGAGGCTTCCTCAACGAGACGGACCAGGGTCAGAAGTGCTGGAGCTTCGCCCGCGCGCAACTCCGCTTCGACGACTTCGCAGGCATCCGCAAGACGGCCGGCGCCAACTGCACGCGATGAGCCCTTGAGTGTGTGGACCTGATCTGCTGCCTCGCCCTTGGTGGGGGCTGATCCAATGCGCTGGAGAAGCGTCTGGGCCTGAACGAGAAAAAGGCGAAGGACCTCCTGCTCGAGGTCCGTGTTGCCAAAGGTACTGGCCGCGAGCACCGAGCGATCCACCGGTGGCGAGGGTTCGTGGTTCTCACAAGGCCAATCCGTCCCGGTCGGTGCTTTATGGCCCATCTGATTCTCCCGCTGCTCCGACCGTCGGTGGCTCTGACTGATGGCGAACAAGCCGAATGTTTAGAGAGATTTGCACCCGGTTTCGAAAATGCGAGGTTAAGAGTGGCCCGCCCAAGGGGTGCAGATGGGCAACTCTCCCCAACAAAGTGAATCATTGGTTAACGCGCATTTGGAAAGTCGCCAGAACTCCTTTCGCGGCGCAACATCCATGGTCGGAGAAATCGAAAGCCGCGATCAACGGCGACGCCACTACCGCTCGGTCGCCGGACCGGAGCCCGGAGCCTCGGCGACAGCCCGTCCGGCTTCGGTCAGCCGGCAGACGAGCCAATCGGGCTTAATTGGATTGGAAAACCAAGGCTCTGCCCATCCGGCCTTTACGCAGGCCCGAATGGTCCGGGGAGACATCTCCCGTCCGCCCTCGTCAAAAAGCGGGAGCTTGCCACCGGCCTGCTCGAGCCCGCGGCGCAGCCATCGCAGTTGCACAGGGGTGGGCGAAGCAGTGCCTGTCCCTCCGCTTTCGGAGGCCGCCAGACCCCCTTGCCTCGGTGATTTTACGCTGCGTCCGGGCATGGCTCCACCCCCTTGAGAGACCTGATGCATAACGGCGTTTCTTGTTCCTTAACGCAGATTGTGCCATTAGATTGAGGAATGCGGCAAGGTGGGGAAAAGGCTGTCCGGCAAAGCGGCGGACAGCAGATGCGGCGGCACCCGGCCTTGTCTCAATCCATGCGGCGACAGTCAGCAGTCAGTCTGGCGGAACGCTGCAGGGAGCGCGTTCGGCGGCTTCGGCCTCCGATATGTAATGAGTACGGATGTGAGGCGATCCAAGATGGCAAATCCCCCGAAGGTGAAAGATCCTGCGGAAGCGGCCCTGTCCGCTGTCGAAGAGGCGCTGAAGCTCGACTTCGGCGGCCCGGACAAGACAGTGGCAGCCAGTGACGATGCGGCTCGCGCAGCCCTTGGCGAGGCCCTGGCTGAAAAGCCGGCGCTTGGGGGAAGCGAACGAACCTCAGCCAATGACGCCGGACCGGCCGACAGCCGGCGTGGCCGTGGTCGTGGCGGACGTCCGCCTGCTGCCAACGATGATCGCCGCAGCATTGGCAATCTGATCTATGCCCTGCAGAGCCGCCCCTCGGCTGCCCCGTTCTGGGTCGCTCTGGTTCTCAGCATCGCCTGGGGGCTGATCGGCGGGACCTTGCTGCTCTCCGGCTTCAGTGCCGAAATCGCCGCGCTGTCCGGACCGGAAGCCCTTGCCGCCTCTCCTTCCCTGGTGCTGGCCGGTGTCGGCATTGTCGTACCCATCCTGTTCTTCTTCGTCATGGCCATGATGATCTGGCGCGCGCAGGAAATGCGCATCGTCGCCCGCGGCATGACCGAAGTTGCCCTGCGCCTTGCCGAGCCTGAGGACATGGCGAAGGAATCCGTTCTGACCGTCGGTCAGGCGATCCGCCGTGAAGTCGCCGCCATGGGCGATGGCATCGAGCGGGCAATTGCCCGTGCGAGCGAACTCGAGGTGCTGGTGCACAACGAGGTCTCCTCGCTCGAGCGGTCCTACAACGACAATGAGCTGAAGATCCGCGCGCTGATCGATGAACTCATCTCCCAGCGCGAGGCAATCATCGCCAATGCCGAGCGCGTCCGTGAGACGATTTCCGGTGCGCATGAAAGCTTCGCAGGTCAGCTGTCGGTCACGTCCGACGAGATTTCCCGGACGGTCGACGCGGCAACGTCGCGCCTCGTGTCCGCCGTCGAAGACCGGATCGGCGATCTGACCGGGTCCGTCGACAGCCGTATCGATGCGCTCAACTCGTCCCTGACCGCATCCGGCTCTGAACTGGTCGAGGCCCTTACTGACCGTGCCGGCGATTACGTCTCCCGTCTTACCGCTTCAGGCAGCGAGATGGTCGACAACCTGTCGCGCACCGGGACCGAGCTTTGGGAAACCCTCAGCCTGCGCGGCAATGAGGTGAACGAGCGCTTTGCTTCCACGGCCAGCGAATTCGTCGAAACCCTGACCGTACGTGGCGGCGAAATCAATTCGACGCTGACCCAGCGCACCCAGGAATTCACCGAGGCCCTCGACCGGACCGGCGCAACGGTTGGCGACACGATCGCGCAGCGTGGTGACGAGATCAATGCAACGCTCGCCCTCACCAGCGGCCGCCTGATCGACACCATCACCACCCGCACCACCGAGTTGATCACCACCGTCGACAGCCGCGTGACCCATCTCGACAACTCGTTGAATGAAACCGGCGAGCGTGTGGTCGAGAGCATTTCGCAGCGCGGCCAGCAGGTCACCGACACCATCTCGGTGAAGGGCGCCGAGATCGTCGAGACCCTGTCCGAACGCAGCGCAGAAGTGGCGGAAATCCTGCGCGGAACGGGCGAATCCATCGTTGTCGACCTGTCCTTGCGCGGCGGCGAGATTGCCGCCAAGCTCGACGAGACATCATCCAGCCTCACCCAGACCATTACGGTCCATGGCGGCGACCTGGCCGAGCGCCTTGGCTCGATCAGTGACCGTATCGAGACGGCCATCACTGTCCATGGTGCGGACCTCGACCAGCGCCTTGGCGCCCGCGGCACCGAAATGGCCCTGCTCATCGAAAGCCAGACCATCGGCTTCCGCGAGACGCTTGCAACCGCTTCGTCCGAAATCTCCGAAACGCTCGGACAGCGCACGACGGACCTGGCCCAGAAGCTGGCCGAGACCGGAACCGAACTCGCCCGCCTCATCGGCACCCGTGGCGACCGGGTCAGCACGGACATCGGCACCGTTGGCGACCGGATCGCGGCAACCCTGGACGAGCGTGGCCAGGCCCTGCAGCAAGGCCTTGCCTCCCGCCTCAACGAACTGGAGCAGATTGTCGCCGAGCGCGGCTCCGATCTTGTGCAGTCGTTCGACAGCCGCGCCCAGGTCCTGGCCCAGACCCTGGACAGCCGGCTTGAGACGCTCGATGCAACCTTCGAGACCCGCGTCGGCGGACTGGATTCCTCGCTGGACAGCCGGATCAACAGCCTCGACCTGACGCTGGAGCAGCGCACGGCTTCGTTCGAAGCAGCGCTTGAATCGCGCACGACCCTGTTGGCGGAAGCCATCAGCAGCCGGACCGAAGTGCTCAGCGAAACGCTGGAACAGAAATCCCGCACCATCGCCGAAGTGCTGGCTGACCGCTCCGACGCCATCACCTACGAACTGTCCCGCCGTGTGGATTCCGCTGGCGAGCAGCTGGTGGAACGCGCCGAGCAGGTGGGCCAGATCATCGCGGACAAGGTCGACGGAGCGGCCTCCTCGATCAGCGAGCGCGTTGAAGTCGCCGCCTCGTCCATCAACGAGCGGGTGGATGCTGCTGCCGTGTCGATCAGCGACAAGGCCGAGCACCTGGCTGAGAGCATGGCGACCGGCACGGAGCGTATCGACCAGACGCTCGACAATCGCGCCCGCCAGATCAGCGAGACCCTGATTTCCCGCACCCGTGAAATCGCCAAGGCCTTCATTGACGGCCAGAGCGAGATGACGCAGGCACTGGACAGCCGCCTCGACGAGGCTGGCAGCGTGCTGGCTCGCCAGAGCGCTGAACTCACCGAGACCCTGTCCGAGCGCATCGCAGAGATCAATGTCTCGCTCGGTGCCAAGGTGTTCGAAGTCGCCGAAACGCTGGACACCCGCGCCAGCCAGCTGGAAGCCGTGCTCAACGAGCGTCTTGCCGCAATCTCCGGAACGCTGTCCGGCGAGACCGAGAAGGCGCGCGATACACTCACCGGCGCAATGATCGAGGCAAGCTCTGTCCTGTCCGGCGAAAGCACCCGTGTGCGTGACATGGTCATCGAAGCCGTCGGCCAGGCTGCCGCCTCGCTTGCCGGCGAACGTGAACGCACGGTGGAAACCGTCAACGCGACCTTCACCGACGTCACCGGCAAGCTTGCCGGTGAAGGCGAGCGCCTGCGCCAGCTGGTTCTGGGTGCCGTTGGCGAAGCACGCGGCGTGCTCGTCGGCGAAAGCCAGAAGGCTGCCGAAACGGTTACATCTGCGATGTCGCAGGCAACCGGACATCTGTCGGGTGAAGGGGATCGCGTCCGCGATCTCGTTCTGACCGCCGTCTCGGAAGCAGCCCGCTCGATGGCCGCCGAGAGCGAGAAGGCCCGCACCCTGTATGTCGGCACGCTCGCCGAATTCTCCGGCTCGCTGACTGGCGAGAGCGAGAAGGTGCGCTCGGATCTCTCGCGCACCATTGCAGAGATCTCCGGCAACCTGACCGCAGAAAGCGAACATGCGCGCGTCACCCTGACCCGCACCGTCGAAGAGATGCGCAACCTGATGTCCGGCGAGGCTGACAGCGTCCGCACCCGCGTCAGCAGCGCGGTCCAGCAGGCTGCCGATCTCCTGTCCCAGCGTGGCAACACGGTGGCGAGAGAAATGCTCGACAAGGCCGCAGAACTGAACGAGGCCTTCGGAGCCCGCAGCGGCGAGTTCGCCCGCCTTGTCGGCACAGATGGCAACGAGCTGGTCACGGCCATCGAGGCCCGGGCCACCGAACTCACCAGCCGCGTCGGGGAAATCCACCGGGCGATTCTCGATGCGATCTCCGTCAAGGGCCGCGATGTCGCCGATACCTTCGCGCAGCACGGCCTGGAAGCGACCCGCTCGCTGGTCGATGCAGGCGAACGCATCATCACGGGCATCGACGACCGCTCCATGCGCGCCGTCTCCCTGCTCGAGCGGACCAAGCAGCAGCTTGAAGCGGACGTCTCGGCCATCCTGGATCGCCTCGACCAGTCCAACACCACGCTGCAGGACGTCATGTCCCATGCCGGTGCCAACATGGCCGATGTGGAGAACAACCTGGCCCGCCGCGCCGGCGAGTTCCGCAACGCAGTCGAGCGGGCAGTCACCGAGACGAATGCGTCCACGAACCTCATCGACGGCCAGGTGGGCGCGCTGCGCGACGTGACGTCCACGGTCCTCACCGACATCCAGGCCCTTGCCTCGCGCTTTGACCAGCAGAGCCAGAGCCTGATCTCGGCAGCCCGCCACCTCGAGGAGACGAACCGTCTCGTCGAGAACCGGATCGGCGAACGCAAGACTGCAATCGAGACCGTTGCCGACACCCTCCTGGCGAAGACCGAGTCTGTCGACACCCTGATGCGGACGTTCACCAGCACCCTGTCCGAAACGCTGGAGACGGCAGACGACAAGGCACGGGATGCCGCAGGCATGCTGGCCGCTGCTGCGGAAGCTGCTTCGCGTCAGGTCGCCGAACAGTTCGAATCGATGCGCCTGACGGCAGGCATGGAAGGGCAGCGCGCCCGCGATGCCATCCGGTCGGTGCAGGACGAGATCATGAAGGAAATGACCCGCTCGGTGGCAGAAGCTTCCGAACGCTTCGGCGAGGCGGCAACCCGCATGCGGGATGTCGCCCGGGATGTCCATCTTGAGCTGGAAGCGACCCGCAAGGAACTGAAGCAGGGCGTGCTCAACCTGCCGGAAGAAGCCGAAGAATCTTCGGCCGCACTGCGCAAGGTGGTCAATGAGCAGATCCGCGCCCTGACAGAGCTGTCCGAGATCGTTGCACGTCAGTCCAACGTCCTCGACATCTCCCGGCCGCAGCAGGAACGGATTGCAGCCTCTGCAGCCGCCCCTGCCACCTTCCCGGCCCAGCCGGCGTCTCGCCCTGCCGTTCCCGCCCGGACCGAAGCAGAACGCCCTGCCCCGCGCGCGGAAGCCCCGCGCAGGACGGCACCGGCAGAGATCCAGCCCCAGCAGGCAACTGACCCTGCCGCCAAGGGTTGGGTCAGCGACCTGCTCCGCCGCGCCTCGCGTGACGAAGAGGCGCCTGCCACGTCCGCGAAGGTCCCGCGCTCGCCGCTGCACATGGTCGAGAGCCTCAACTCCCTGTCCATGGACATCGCACGGGCCATCGATCACGAGACCTTTGTCGACCTGTGGGACCGTTACAAGCGCGGTGAGCGTCATGTCTTCACCCGCCGGCTCTACACGCTGCAGGGCCAGCAGACCTTCGACGAGATCCGCCAGAAATACGGCCGCGATCCGGAATTCCGCACCGCAGTCGACCGCTACATCGCCGACTTCGAGGCGCTGCTTGCGCAGGTCTCGCGCAACGACCGCGACAACATGCTGGGGCAGACTTACCTGACCTCGGACACGGGCAAGGTCTACACCATGCTCGCCCATGCCAGCGGCCGCCTCGACTGAGGCTCCTCACATCACAATGCAGAAAGGCCCGCCGGAGCGATCCGGCGGGCCTTTTATTTGGCATGGGACAAAAAGGGCAGCCACAAAGGCCGCGGCCACAAGGGCCTGATCAGACCTTGGAGAGAACCCAGGCCGCCATTTCCCGGAACACCTGGCCGGATGCACTGTTCATTGCGGCAACAGCCTGCTCCACGCCCGTCCCATTGGACGGAACGACGGCGCTGAAGACCCGGCTGTCGACCGTCCGCCCGTTGCGGTCATTCACAAGCTTGGCGGCGATCTCGACAACGGCACGATCCGCGCCGTCCACCTGCAACTGGAACGCCCGCAACTCGGTCTGAAGCTGGTAGTCGATCAGCAGGCCTTCACCGGCCAGACCAACTCCCTTCAGTCGATTGGTGTTCTCCAGCGTCTGGACCAGGCCGGCCTGCACGACATTTGACAACTGGTCGGCCCAGGCAGCCTGCGGGAAGTAGCTGTAGGACGGGCCCTTGTCGACAACGGCGATATTGGACGTATCCAGGGCGCTCAAGGCACGCGGTGTGGCCACAAGGATCTGGACGGAGCGCCTTTGTCCGCTGACAAAGTCCGACGGCGCGTTGAGCCCGTAGAGCGCATTGGGCGCCGTCGATGCGCAAGCAGCCAGAAGCAGCGCAGCCGCTGCAAGCCCCAGCGCGGCCCGGCGATGCCGCTTGGCCCTTGTTCTACCCGTCATGGCCTCATATGCCCGTTGCATCATCATCCTGGGTCCTGTCACCGCCGGCTTCAACGCCGCTGCCCCCCGCCAAATCGGGGCACGTCGTCACCGCCGAAGATTACTCGGTTCGGCGCCCGGTCAAAATTGTCCACTGCCCGCTGGATCGCGGCGAAGGTACGGTTGATCTGGTCAAGTGTCGCGGCAAAGTCGGTCGAGCCCTGCTGCGCGAACTTGGAAAGGCCGTCGGCAATGCCACCGGCCCGGCTCTCGAAGGTTTCGGCGATTTTGCGGATCGCTGCAGCGGCCTTGGTCGCCTCGACGATCAGCCCCTCGCCATTGCCCTCGACCATCGAGTTGACGTTGTCCACCAGGCCGTTGAGCTTGCCGGACGCCGTCGACAGGTTTGTCGACACGGTCTTCGCATCGGTGATGATCTGGTCGACATCGCCGCGACGGGCATTGAGGTCATTGGTGAGCGTCTCGATATTGGCGGCAGCGCTGCGAGCCGAGGTGATCGTCGCGGTGATCGCCTCACCCTGGCCGGCGAAGTTACCGACGACCTTGTCAACACTGGCCAGTATGCTGCTGACGCGCGCAGGGTCGACGGCTGCGACGACGCCGCCGGCGTTCTCGACGGTCTTCAACAATTCACCGACAAGTTGCCGGCCATCGGTGATAAAGGTCGTGAAATCAGCTTCTCGGGCGCGAACCGTACGGGTGATCTGGTCAAGATTCTCCATGGTGCCGGCCGTGGAGCCGATGAGCCGTTCGATATCGGCCGAGCGGTCTGTCAGGACCGAACCAAGGGCGGCAGCGCCGCCGACAGCCTTGCTCACAGCTTCCGGGTTCACAGCAGCCACCACCGCTTCAACCTGGGCAAGGGATCCATTGAGACGCACGGTGAAATCATTGAGATTGGATGTCGCTGACTGTGCATCGGCAACCATTTTGCTGATTTCCGGACCGGCATCACGCAAGGACTGGGAGAAGGTTGTGACATTGCCCACAAGTTCCTCGACCTTGTCCGAGGGCACAGCAGCCAGGATGCGCTCACCTTCCACGACAAGACCTTCCATCCGGCCGGCCAGAGACTTGAAGGCTGTTGTGGCTTCGCCGACAGAGGTCATGAATTCCTTCACGCCGTCAGAGTTCTCGGCAAGAGCTGCAGAGAATGTTTCCACATTCCGAGCAGTGGCCGAGATTACCGGCCGGTTTTCCTGGATGACCGCATCGATGGTTGACAACGTTTGGTCGGCTTTGCGCAGAACATCCCGACCATGATCAAGGATGTCGTCAAAGAACGACCGGTCCGCATATATGACCGGCTCCTGTACGGTGTCGTCGAGCAGCAAGCCGGAACCGGATGTCCCGCCCTTGAGGTCAACATAGGCAACGCCCGTGAGGCCCTGGAACCCGAGCGTCGCCTTGACGTCCTTGCGTAGGGGCGCTGTCGGGGTCACGCGTATGGTCGCGACGACAATGCGCGGGTCCGTCGGATCGAAGTCAAGCGTCGCGACATCGCCGACCTTGATCCCGTTGAACAGCACCTGCCCACCGACCGGCAGACCGGTCACTGCGCCGGGGAACACAACCTTGACATTGACGCTGGTCCGGCTGTCGGAACTGGCCGCCAGCCAGTAAATGAACAGGAAGGCGGCAAGAAGCGTACCGAGAACAAAGCCACCGATCAGGACATAGTTTGCCCGGGTTTCCATTTGTCTTCCTTCAAACCCGGCGCAGGGCGCGCTCGCCCCGGAAATAGGCTTCGATCCAAGGATAATCGCTCGCCATCATGTCTTCTATCGTTCCTGCCAACAAGACCCGGCGCTCACCCAGCACCGCAATTCGATCACAGATGGAATGCAGACTATCGAGATCATGTGTCACCATATAGACGGTAAGCCCAAGCGTTTCTCGCAACTTTGCGATGAGCTTGTCGAAAGCCGCAGCGCCAATCGGGTCAAGACCTGAGGTCGGTTCATCAAGGAACACGAGATCCGGGTCCAGCGCCAGCGCCCGCGCCAGACTGGCCCGCTTGACCATGCCGCCCGACAGTTCCGAGGGATACTTGTCAGCGGCATCCCGCGGCAAGCCGACAAGTTCCAGTTTCAGCCAGGCCAGTTCATCCATCAGGACCTGGGACAAACCCATGTACTCCCGCATGGGAACCTGGATGTTCTGCTTTACTGTGAGGGAGGAGAACAATGCCCCTTGCTGGAACAGGACGCCCCAGCGCCGCTCGATCAGGTTGCGTTCGTCGGATGTGGCTGTGTCCAGATCCTGGCCAAAGACCTCGATCCGTCCAGCCCGGCGCGGCGTCAGGCCGAGAATGCTGCGCATCAGGACCGACTTGCCGGTGCCCGATCCCCCGACAAAGCCAAGAACCTCGCCGCGATAGACGTCGAGATCGAGGTTTTCCAGAATCAGCTTGTTGCCAAAGCCGACCGTGACGCCACGCGCCGTCAGGATCTTCGGCCGCGCTGTTGCCTCGCCCGGCTCGATACCGGCAGGATGTGTGAAAGTGCTCACGCGGGCCTCACACGTTGATCGCGGCAAAGAAGATGGCAAACAGGCCATCCACGACGATGACAAGGAAAATCGCCTTAACGACCGACATGGTCGTATGACGGCCGAGCGAGTCGGCCGAGCCGCCGACCTTGAGCCCCTCAACGCAGGCAATCAGGCCAATGATCAGGGCCATAAAGGGCGCCTTGACCATGCCGACGAGAAACGTCTGCATCGTCACCGCATCCTGCAGGCGCGAAATAAACGCCTGCGGCGGAATGCCGAGGTAGGACCAGGACACAAGACCGGCCCCTGTCAGGGCGGCAATATCGGACACAAAGGCGAGAACCGGCACCGCCGCCATCAGGGCAAGAAGCCGGGGCAGGATAAGGACTTCGGTCACATTGAGACCGATGACATGCAGGGCGTCGATCTCTTCCTGCATTTTCATCGCGCCCAGTTCGGCCGTGAACGCTGATCCCGACCGGCCAGCCACCATGATTGCAGTCAGGAGAACACCGATTTCGCGCAGGACCAGGACACCGGCCAGATCCACCACGAACAGATCAGCACCGAACTGCCGGAGGTAAAAGCCGCCTTGCTGTGAAATGATCGCGCCAATCAGGAAACTCATCAGCGCGACGATCGGTACCGCGCCGATGCAGGTCTTGTCGAACTGGACAGCAATGGCAATGCCGCGCAAGCGCTTTGGCTGAAACAGGACGGTGGTCACTACCGCGCTAAGAGAGCCGAGAATATGCAGAATGGCGATGAAGTCCCGCCACGCCTCGACGACCGCACGACCGGTCGAGTCAAAAACGCTGACAATGGAGGTGCGATTGTTGTCCGGCACGAACGGAGGCGGGTGGTGGGCGTCCACCTCATTCAGCAGCAGCCGGTGTTCCTCGCTGACGCCGACAACCTGAACCCGGGCACCCGAATACTCGATGCGGCCACGAAACTTGTGAAGGATCCAGGCACCGGCCGTATCAAGACGGCCGAGCGCCGAAAAGTCGACAGCGACGACTGCAGCGCGCAAGTCGTTGCAGATCTGCTCTGCCAAGGCTTCGCAGTCCATGGCCGAGCGGATGATCCAGTCCCCGGACAGTATGAGAACCACGCGCTCCCCGTCATGGCGCGTAGCGCATCGTGGCTCGATCATGTCATTGAATAAGGCCATAGCGCGCGCCGCGAGCCTCTTGCCGCTGTGAAGGACAACCCCCTATACCTGACAGGACAGCAAGGCGTCCAGCCGCGCACCCCTGCAGCCTCGGTAAAAGGCGGATATGACCATGGATATCGCAAATCCCTACCTGATGTTTCTCGGTGACGTTCCGGACGCGCTGGCAGCGAAGACAGCCCTGGGCGTGGTCGACTGGCGACGGGAATGGTGCCTTGGTCAGAACCGCCTTCCTGGATGCCAGGCCGATGCAGGGCTTCCCGACATGAGCATCGAGGCGGCCGCCAAGGCCGGCGCGCGCACCATGATCGTCGGTGCGGTGAACGCCGGCGGACGTTTGCCAGATCATTGGGTCACCTCGATCGTCGCGGCCCTGGACGCCGGGCTCGACGTGGCCAGTGGCCTGCATGTGAGACTGGGCTCGATCCCGGCGATTCGGGAGGCGGCCGAGCGCAATGGCCGCAAGTTGTTCGATGTGCGCCACTCCAGCGAGGTCTTCGCCACGGGCAAGGGCAGCAAGCGCTCCGGCAAGCGGATCCTGACCGTCGGCACTGACTGTTCAGTTGGCAAGAAATATACGGCATTGGCCATGGAGCGCGACATGCGGGCTCGCGGCTACGCCTGCGACTTCAAGGCAACAGGCCAGACAGGCGTCTTCATCTCCGGACGCGGCGTTGCCATTGATGCGGTGATCGCAGACTTCATTTCCGGTGCCGTCGAGTGGATCTCCCCGGCCATGGATGAGCAGCAGTGGGATGTGATCGAAGGCCAGGGATCGCTCTTCCACCCATCCTTCGCCGGGGTCACTCTGGGTCTGCTGCATGGTGCGCAACCCGATGCCTTCATCGTCTGCCATGAACCAACCCGCCGCACGATGCGCGGGGTCGAAACGCCCCTGCCCTCGATCCAGGCGGTGATCGATCTGACGATCCAGTGCGGCAAGCTGACCAATCCGGCCATCCGCTGTATCGGCCTCTCGGTGAATACAGCCGCGCTTGGCGATGCGGAAGCGCGGACCTATCTGGCGGATCTGGAGAAGAAATACGCCTTGCCGGCCACTGATCCCGTCCGCTACGGCATGATGCCGGTGATCGACCGGCTTGCCTCCGAGTTCGGGGCACCATGATGCTGAGCCTTGAAATCGAACATGAACGCTTCGAGATTGCCGGCGGCTTTGCGATCTCACGCGGCAGCCGCACCCATGCGGATGTGGTGGTTGTCGCCTTAAGCGACGGCGTCCACACCGGCCGGGGTGAATGCGTGCCCTACCCACGCTATGGCGAAAGCATCGACAGCGTGATGGCGGCAGTCCGGGCGACGGTCGGAGAACTGGGCGACCGCCTCGACCGGCACAGCCTTGCCGCAACGCTGAAGGCCGGCGCTGCGCGCAATGCTATCGACTGCGCGCTGTGGGATCTGGAGGCCAAGCGCAGCGGACGCCGGGCGGCGGACCTGGCTGCTATCGGCAGCCTGAAACCGTTGACCACCTGCTTCACGCTAAGCGTCGGGTCGCCCGAGAGCATGGCGGCGGCGGCTCTGAAGGCTGCTGGCAGGCCGCTCCTGAAGGTCAAGCTGGCAGGCCCGGGCGATGCCGCCCGGATCGCGGCAGTCCGGGCCGCAGCGCCAGACGCCCGTCTGGTGGTGGACGCCAACGAGGCCTGGACCGAAGATTGCTATACCGACAACATGGCCGCCTGCGCAGAAGCCGGGGTGGAACTCATCGAGCAGCCCTTGCCCGCAGCACATGATGCCGCGCTCGAACACCTGGCCCGGCCAGTCCCGGTCTGCGCCGATGAAAGCCTGCACACACGGGCCGATTTACCGGCCCTGCGGAAACGCTACGATGCCGTCAACATCAAGCTGGACAAGGCCGGCGGCCTGACAGAGGCGTTGGCGCTTTACAGCGATGCGCGTGCGCTCGGCTTCAAGGTCATGGTCGGCTGCATGCTCGGCACGTCCCTCGCGATGGCACCCGCTGTCCTCATTGCCCAGGATGCCGACTATGTTGATCTCGACGGTCCGCTGCTGTTGTCCCATGATCGTCCAGGCGGGCTCGTGTTTGAGGGCAGCACACTGATCCCGCCACAGTCTTCCCTCTGGGGCTAGCGATCCGCCAAAGCGGAGTCAGCCGAAACTTCGCGTGTCACCCGACCGGCAAGTGCCAGCAGGGCCACCACACCCAGCAAGGAGAGGCCGGACATCGCCCAGAACGCATATGCCGGCGCCTGCGCGTAAAGCGGGCCGCTGCCCCAGGTGGCCAGGGCATTGAGCAGGCCAATCGATGTCGCCATCAGGCTCTGGCCGGTGGCTGACCAGCGCGATGGCACGATCCGTCCGAGCAGGCTGACGGTGCCCAGATGCACCGCGCCAAAACTCAGGCCATGCAGGCCCTGCAGCAGAACAATGAACGCCGGGCTCGTCGCTTCGGCAAACAGAAGCCAGCGCAGGACGCCGGCCAGTCCGCCGATCAGGATCAGCCGCAACGGCGTGAACCAGACCGGCAGACGGCTGGCATAGAGAAACAGCGCGATTTCCGTGATCACACCAATCGACCAGATCAGGCCGATGGCCGTGTCGGGAACACCGGAGGTCCGCCAGAAGATGGTGGCAAAGGCGTAGTAGCCGGCATGGCTGGCCTGGATGAGGCCAATGGCGCCCAGCAGTGCCAGGAACCAGATTTGGCGAAACACCACGGGCCGCACGTCGTCGGCCTGCTGTTCGCCGCCCTCGCGCCGTGATGCCGGGGGCAAGGTGATCGCGACGACCGCCGTGGCCAGCAGCGACAGGAGGATACCGCCCAGGTAGGGAAGGTCTGTCGCAAAGGAAATCAGCCAGCCGCCGGCAAGATTGCCGACAATAAAGGCAACCGAGCCCCACAACCGCATCCGGCCATATTGCCCGCCCCGCAGCCGCACCACGTCCAGCGCGTAGGCATCGGCCAGCGGAATGATCGGTGCCCAGAAGATCATCAGGCCGGCTACCGCAATCAGCGTTGCGATGTAGCTGTCTGTTGCGGCGAACAAAACCAGGAAACCCACACCCGCCCAGGAGTAGATGAAGATCGACAGTCTTCGGCGCCCGGTCTTGTCCGACAAGGAAGTCAGCAGCGGTGCTGCGAGAATACGAGCAAAGGTCGCCAGTGCCAGAGCCGTCGCAATTTCCGAAACGGAAAGCGATCGATTGCTGAGGAGCAGCGGAAAGAAGGGCAGAAAAAGGCCAGACCCAATGAAGTGAACCCAGAAGAGACCACTAACGCGGGTAGACAAGCCGACTTGAAATTTTGCCATGAGCCTTGACCCAGAGTTTCGGGCCTAAAGAGATGTTAACTGTTGCGGCCTAACTTTACCCTGAGTATCGGCGTTTGCCTCGAATCAGGGGCAGCGCGGCGAAGAGGACATCGAGACCTTTACGATGGCAGCAATCGAACCGCCAGTCCTGATCCAGGAAACCGAATACACCGTCCTCGAGCAGACACTGACTGAGTCTGACCGCGGTCGCCGCTTCCTCGCCGAGTATCTGCGCCGGCATCGCAGTTCGGAAACCAACACGATTCTCGACGCCATCGGGCGACTGGAACGGGTGATGCACCGGGAACGGACGGTACCGGACCTCAACCGCATCAAGCTTGACCTTGCAGACATGCAGGAAGCGATCGAGCGCACAAAGCGCGAGATTGCCAATATCAAGCTGGAAGAGGATGACGGCAACCGCTTCACCAACACCTCCAGCGAGCTGGATGCCATCGTCACCCAGACCGAACGGGCGACACAGGACATCCTGGCTGCTGCCGAGCGCATCCAGGAACAGGCCTGGATCCTGCGTGAAAAGGGCGCCGACGACGCGGTCTGCGACGAAATCGATGCCAAGGCGACCGAAATCTTCATGGCCTGCTCGTTCCAGGACCTGACCGGCCAGCGGACCCAGAAGGTGGTGCATGTGATGCGCTACCTGGAGAGCCGGATCAATCTGATGATCGGGATCTGGGGTATTTCGGAAATGAAGGCGGAAGACACGGCCGGTCCGGTGGACAGCCGTCCCGATGCGCATCTTCTGAACGGCCCGCAGCTTGATGGCAAGGGTGTCAATCAGACCGATGTCGACAGCATGATGTTCATGTCGCCCGGCTCAGCCGTCGACAGCGACGACTTCGATATGGAGTTCAGCAGCAAGGGCGCGACCGCCGACAACGCACCCAAGACCGCCGCAATGGCCGATGTTCAGACGTCTGACAAACAGCTCGACGCTGCAACCATCGACGCGATTTTCGACGCGCCAGATGACGACCTCGCCTCCGAAGACGATGAGATGGAGGGCGCTGCCGACGACGTCATGGATGCGGACAGCATCGCAGCCCTGTTTGACACGATTCCTGAAGGCGACACGGACAGCGATCCGGTCGAAGAAGCCTCGGCGGACGCGGCCTGGGAAGAAGAAGAAATCCTGGCCGAAATCGACGAGGCAGATCCGCTGGCAATGTTGTCAGAAAACGAACGCCAGGCGCTTTTTAGCTGAATCTCAACAGTTCAAAACAAAAACCCCGGCTTGCCGGGGTTTTTTCGTTTCAGTCAGGCGCTTTTTCTATCGCCCAAGACATTGGCAAAGAAGATGCTTGCACTTTCGCCAAGGCCTGACGACTGGGACCGCAACTGTCCCGACATCTGTGCAATGCTTTCGGCCGTGTCCTGCGTCCCCTGGACCATGCCATGAACGGCAGTCAGTTCGTCGCTCATGGTCGCCGTTCCGGCCGCAGCCGTCTGGACATTGCGCGAGATCTCGGTGGTGGCTTCCATCTGCTGTTCGACGGCAGCAGAGATTTCAGCGGCAATGCCGGCAATCGTCTCGATGGTTTCCGAGATCCCGTTGATGTCCACGACCGCCTGACGGGTGGCCGCCTGGATGGCTGCGACCTGACCCGTGATCTCCTCGGTTGCCCGGGTGGTCTGGCCGGCGAGATCCTTGACCTCCGCCGCGACGACGGCAAATCCGCGTCCCATTTCTCCTGCACGCGCAGCCTCGATGGTCGCGTTCAGTGCCAGGAGATTTGTCTGGCCAGCGATTTCCGAGATCAGCTCGATAACGGAACCTACCCGCTCGGCTGCGGCCGACAGGCTCTGGACGGACTGATTGGTCCGCCGCGCGTTCTCGACAGCGCCGTTGGAGATGTCGCGCGACATGCTGGCCTGGCGGCTGATCTCGTGGATCGAGGCCGACATCTGCTCGGTCGCGGCCGCGCTGGAGTGAATGCCACGTGAGGTATTGGCCGCTGACAGTTCCATGGTGCCGACCCGCGTGCCGGCATCACTTGCGGCACCGGAGAGGTGATCCGCCGTGGTCTCAAGCGCCTGCGAGGCGGCCACAAGTCCGCCGAGGGCTGAGCGAAGCTGTTCCTCGAAGCCCTGGACCGCATCGCGGACCCGCTTCTCGCGCTGCTCGGCTTGCTCGACCATCGCCTCGCCATAGGTGGAAACAGCAATGTCCATGTCGAGCAGGACGATCCGGGTCACCAGTCCGATCAGCCTCGCTGTCCGCTGGCCCGAAAAGCGATGCTTGCGGCCAATCACATCGGTCAACTGCGCCAGCACGTAACCATAGCCGCCGATGTACCAGCTGGGTTCGAGACCGATCCGCACATGCGCGCGTCCGATGCGCAGCGCGCTTTCCTGATAGGCATTGTCGAAACCGCTGCAGAACAGCTGCTGCCAATGCCGGGTCTGGGCCGTGATGAGGTGTGACTGCCGTCCCCCTACAATCGCGGCAAGGGCCGGAACACGGCCAACATGGCGATAAAATCCTTCAAGGATCCCGGGAAGAGCCGGTTCGATCAATCTCCAGGCATCACGCGCCAGAGCGATCTCGGCCGGATCAAGCTGAAAAAACTTCAGCCGGTCCGCAATCTGCAGACAGGTCATTTCCCCTCCATGTGGTCGTTGGGCGGTCAAAGGCAGGTCGGCCCGG
The DNA here is from genome assembly GCF_003012935.1 of Pannonibacter carbonis. Classification (GTDB taxonomy): domain Bacteria; phylum Pseudomonadota; class Alphaproteobacteria; order Rhizobiales; family Stappiaceae; genus Pannonibacter; species Pannonibacter carbonis. The sequence continues at coordinate 142,481 of NZ_PUDR01000005.1, forward strand.
CATCCGTCCTGCCGGGTTCTGCTGCGACCATGGCGGCTCTGTTCTAATGCAACGTAAACATCCACAGCCCTGAGGCGGCTAATCACAGGTCCTGCAGCTTGCTTTCTCCTCCCAAAGTCCCTTGAGCCTCGGCAAGCCGGTTTGCGAAACAACTGCCACACGCGATCTGCCACCAAAGATGCAGTGTAGTTGAGACCCTTGGATTTCTGTCACTATCGATGCACTAGCGCGTTGAATATGAAAGAAAACAACGATTAATTCATTCTTGTCCGCAACATTAAGAAGAGAAAGAAAAGGCGGCGAGTGACATCGACCGCGAAGCCAAAGCATCACAGCAAAATGCTACTGCAAAGCCTGGAACAGCTCGCGAGAAACAAGGACGCCTCGGCCAGATCAGAGCTGATCCGGACGCTTGGCTCGGAGTTTGCCAATCCGTCGACACCGGACCCGTCCGCGATGGAGCGGGAACTGTTCTCAGCCCTGGTGCTGGATGTGTTTCACCAGCTCGACCGACCGACGCGCTTTGATCTGGTCGTCCGGCTGGCCAAGACGCAGAGGATAACATCTGCACTGGCAGACCGTCTCGCGCAGGAGGATTTCGAGCTCAGCGAACCTGTCCTTGAATTCTCGCCGACCATCAGCCAAAGCGCCTTGCGCGAGATCGTCCGCAGTCGATCCGATCGCCACCGGGCCGCGATTGCCCGGCGCATGGATCTGCCGGAAGACATCGTTGACACGATGATTGCCAAGGCCGGCCGCGGTGTCACCTACATCCTCCTGCGCAATCTATCAGTAACATTCTCGGCGCGCGGACTTCTGGCCCTGCTGATCTTCGCAAATGTGGAACAGCCCGTCCTTGGCGGCATCGCCCAGCGGGCCCTTCAGGACGAAGTCTTTCGCAGCGACCTCCAGACCATCCTCGACGCCAATTGCCCGCTGATCCCGCCTGCCCTCGCCAAGGCCATGAAGGAGGATGACCTGGAGCGTCTGGCACGGACCGCGAAAAGCGACGACAAGGCCGTAGACTTCAGCATCGATGGCAAGTCGATCTCCTGCCACGAGGCCCATGTTCAGATCGCATCGGGAGAACTGTCGTTCGATTCCATCCTGCTGACGCTGATCGAGCAGAAGCGTATCGACGCCTGTTTCTGGCTGATTGCCCGCAAGACACATGTCCCCGAGACGACGGTCGCCAAGATCATCAAGTCGGACGCTGACAGCGCCGTGACAAACCTGATGCGCGATACGGGAATCGACCACAAGACCTTCCGCCGCTTTCTGGAAGCCCGGTGCCAGTGGTTCGACCGCAGCAACCGGACGATCCCCGACGAGATCCTCCGCTTCCGGACCGGCCGACGCATGGCCGCTGTCTAACGCAGTTCCGACCCACGCCAGAACCGTGACATTGGGACGGGCAGCAGAAAATACATATGTATTTTCAAAGACTTAAGCAGCAAGTGCGCGCTGCATCATCGCCGGATCCACATTGCCGCCAGACAGGACTATGGCAACCGGCCCAGAACCGGACGGCACCTTGCCAGACAAAAGCGCAGCCAGTGCCACGGCACCGCCTGGCTCAACGACCAGCTTCAACTCCCGGAACGCAAAGGCGACGGCAGCAAGCGCCTCAGCATCACTGACGACCAAGCCGCGCGCCTTGCGTTGCAGGAGGATGCCGAACGCTGTCTCACCGGGCTCACCCGTCAGGATCGCATCGCAGATTGACCCGCTTGCAGCCGCATTCGCCTGCCGGGTGCCACTTTCCAGCGAGCGGGCATAGTCATCAAACCCGGCCGGTTCGCTGGTGCAGACAAGTGCACCCGGCGCATCGGCCGCAAGGCCAAGCGCCATGCCACTGGTCAACCCGCCTCCGCCTGTGCAGGCCACGACGACCTCCGGCACCAACCCCAGCGCCTTCGCCTGCGCACCGATCTCCAGACCGACTGTACCCTGGCCGGAAATGACGCCTGCATCATTGTACGGATGCACGAAGGTGGCCCCGGTCCGTCCGCAGATTTCCGCCGCGATTGCATCCCGGTCATCCACACCCCGGCGATAGGTGATCACCTGCGCGCCATAATCACGCGTGCGCTTCAGCTTGATGGCCGGAGCATCGTCAGGCATCACGATCGTAGCCTGAAGCCCGAGGATACGCGCGGCTTCCGCAACGCCTTGCGCGTGATTACCCGAGGAACAGGCAACAACGCCGGACGACCGCTCATCGGAAGGAATCATGGACAGACGATTGAATGCGCCACGAAACTTGAAGGAGCCGGTGCGCTGCAGAACCTCGGGCTTTACCAGGACGGGGCGACCGGCCAAAGCATCAAGCACCTGGAACCGCAACAGCGGTGTTACAACCACGTGGCCTGCAAGTCGGTCGCGAGCCGCCAGCACTGTCTCATAGCTCGGCAGGTCCAACATCTGAGGGTACTCCGTTGCGCTCCTCAGCGGTAGCAGCCCGAAGACACCTCGACAAGCGGTCAGATGCTATTCCGCCGCAGCGGAGGTGTCCGCGGCAGGGTTGTGTCCAGCGTTCTGACTTGCATGGGCCAGCTCGGCATTTTCGAGAAACTGACGCGAACTGTTGGCCCAGGAATACCCCTGCGCCACCTGGCGACAGTAATCGCGCGGGATATCAAGCGCCGCGAGAGCAGCTTCGCGCAGATCATGCGAGAGAACTCCTGCCCCGCTCTCCCCGATAACATCCAGTGGGCCCATCACTGGATAGGCCGCGACAGGGACACCGCAGGCAAGCGCTTCAAGCAGGACGTTGCCAAACGTATCCGTCAGAGACGGAAAGACAAAAACATCGGCGGCGGCGTAATGGCGGGCCAGATCCTCACCGACCTTGGCGCCGGTAAACAGCACATCCGGATAGGCCTTGCGCAAGGGTTCCAGCTGTGGCCCCTCGCCGACCACAACCTTGCTGCCCGGAAGATCCAGATCCAGGAACGCGGTGATATTCTTCTCGACCGCAACGCGCCCGACATTCATGAAGATCGGCCGTGGCAGATCATCGGGCAGGACATTGCCTTCGAAAGGCCGGAACACGGCATCATCAACCCCGCGCGACCAACGCATCAAGTTGGTGAAGCCCCGGGCGGTCAGATCTTCATCCAGTGACCGGGTTGCCACCATGCACCCCTGCCCGGCGTTGTGGAACCGGCGCAGCCAGCCATAGGTCCAGTCAAGCGGCACGGGCAAGCGGGCGGAGAGATACTCAGGAAACCGCGTGTGGTAACTCGTCGTGAAGACTTGCCCGGATCTCAACGCGGCACGGCGGGCGAGAATGCCCAGCGGTCCTTCCGTCGCGATGTGGAGATGGTCGCAATTGAACTTGCGGATCAGGGACCGAACCCGCCCCGGTGTCGTCAACGACAGGCGTATTTCCGGATAGGTCGGGCATGGCAGGGTGCGGAACAGCTGCGGCGTCAAAAACTCGACGCGTACCCCCATGCGCTCCAGCTCTTCAGCTGTGCGTTCGAGCGAACGGACTACGCCATTGATTTGCGGATGCCACGCATCCGTCACGATGAGAACGGAGGTCATGCCGCGACGGGCTGCTCCTGGGCCGCCTCGTCCGAGGTTTCCAGCTTCGCGTGTTCCACCCATCGGATCACCTCGAAGGTCCCGTCATGATGCTCGGCGACGGCCGTGCAACTCTCAACCCAATCACCGGTATTGATGTAATGGATGCCATGGGTCATGTGGCTGGCCGCATGGTGAATGTGCCCACAGATCACGCCATGGGTCCCTTGACGTCTCGCCTCGTCTGACAAGGCCTCCTCGAAGCGGCCGATGAAACTCACCGCATTCTTCACCTTCAGCTTCGCCCAGGCGGACAGCGACCAGTAGGTCAGGCCAAGACGACGACGCATGAAGTTCAGCGTCGTGTTGAGGCCAAGTGCCGCGACATAAGCCTTGTCCCCGAAAAAGGCGAGCCACTTCGCGTGGCGGATGACCACATCGAACTGGTCGCCATGGATCACAAGATATTCTCGCCCGTCCGCAGCGGTATGGACAACGCTGTCAGCAACCTCCACGCCGCCGAAATGCGTGCCGAGAAAGTCGCGCAGGAACTCATCGTGATTGCCGGGGATGTAGAAAATCCGCGCGCCCTTGCGAGCCTTGCGCAGGATCTTCTGGATCACGTCGTTGTGCGCCTGCGGCCAATACCACGCCCGCTTCAGGCGCCAGCCATCCACGATATCCCCAACCAGATAGACGGTCTCGGCATCATTGTACTTGAGGAAATCAAGTAAGAGGTCAGCCTGGCAACCACGGGTTCCGAGATGAACATCGGAAATGAACAAAGCCCGATAGTGCCGCGCTTCCGGTCGCGCTGTCATCGTCCGCACTCCACGTCAAGGACGAGGCTCTTAGACGCGATTCAAGTATCAGGAATATGACAAAGCGCAGAAAGCGGCGGTTTCCGTCGGCCAGATCGACTAAATCCCTGAAATGAAACGGCGCTTTATGACAGCATGCTTAACGCTGCCGGGGCCTTCATGACACTGCAGCAAACAAAAAAGCCGACGCACTGCGCCGGCTGAGCTTGATGACAAACCTCGACCTCACCGAAGTCATCCCGGCCAAGCGAAGCGCCGAGCCGGGATGACGATAGAGGGTTTGTCAGCGGTCTGAGCCGACGCACTGCGCCGGCTCTTCTTGTCTTTTCAGGAGGCTGTCAGAGCTTGCCACCCCAACGGTAGCGGAAGGCTGCCGTGAAGATGTTGACATTGGCATCGACATTCGCGGTCAGACGGCCAACGGCAGGGTTATAGTCCTGATGCCCTGGGCCGATGTTGATCTTGGTCTTCTCCGGAATGATGTGCGTGTAGCCGAGATCCAGGGACATGTTTTCCATGACCTTGTAGCTCAGGCCAGCCGACAGCCAGTACCGATTGTTGTCCGGAAGACGCGCAGAGCGGATCTTCTCATCGATCGGAGACAGCTCATAAGCAAGGCCGGCGCGCAGCGTCAGCTTTTCATTGAAATCATATTCACCACCAACGGCAAAGAACCAGCCGTCATTGTAGTTGAACTTGAGATCCGGGGTCGACGCAGTGCCAGACTTCGGCTTGGTGTGAATGGTGCCCAGGCGGCTCCAGTTGGTCCACTCGACGGTACCCGCCACCCGGAACGCATCCGACACGCGCTGCTTGACCGAGAAGGTCACCATTTCCGGGGTCATCGTCGACGCGGTGATGCCCGTGGTCATCGCCGGGAACGGTGTACCGGAGGGAAGCGCCACGCCAGCCGGCTGGATGTACTTCCCGTCAAGTTCATGCGACACGGCAGAACGGAAGCCGAGACCGAATTCGGTGCCTTCCATCGGCTTGACCGTGACACCCGCTGTCACGCCAAACCCAATATCGCTGCCCTTTACTTCGGCATTCTGCGCCGTCGAGGACAACGGGAAAGCGGATTTCAGACGAACCTGCAGATACTGGATCTGGATGCCGGCACCCACCGAGATCATGTCGTTGATGCGATAGCCGATGGTTGGGGTGAAATTGACCGAGAATACTTCCGACGAGCGGTTGTACCACTTGCCGGACCAGTCGGGGCTCGGCTTGGTTGCCAGACCGAACGGGGCGGTGATCGACATACCGACAAAGAGGTCGTCATTGACCTTGTAGGCATTGTAGCTGGCCGGAATCCAGGCATCAGAACCGATATCGCCTGTCTTGCCTGAGCCCGAACCGATCCACGGAATAGCCCCCCTGGTAAAGGTTGCATCCAGATCCGCACTCGGCACGATGAACGAGTTGTGGGATTCGAAGGTGATCCCCTCACCTGCGCCGGTGATCGTCGCCGGGTTCCAGAACATCGATGAAATGCTCGGACCAGTTGTGGCGTTACCTGCGAAAGACATGCCCTGGTAGTAGGCGCTCTGCTCCCGCAGCGCGAAGCCGCCGGCCTGGGCCTGCCCGGCCACCGCGATCAGGCTCAGCGCCGAGCCGCACAGAGCAGCAGCCTTGAGTGCACGGTTCATATTCAAGTTCCCTCCCAAAAACATTCGTGTCCGCTCTGCCTAGCTTTCACGATTGGAAAGAGGATCAATAAAACCCGACACAAGTGCAATTGCGAAAATCAGCAGTGCGTAGCGCGGCCTAGTCATGCTGCGGTGCAAAAATGACGAGAACTTAACCCGATACCCCAACGTCACCCCTGCCGATAACGTCAATTTCTTCTGGTTCACACTGTTTCCTGCAACGCCCAGGCTCTGAACTCGCACATTGCCTAATTTTTGAGCAAAATCACCACCCCACAGAACGGACATATTTTCGTCACTTGCGTTGCTGAACTGCAACAGATCAAGTGGCAGTCCCTTGTCGAAGGCGCGCCACCCCCGGGCGAAGTCCGGCCAGGGGGCGGGAGGATCGTGCTTGCCGGCGGGCGACGGCGCCCTGTTCCCTGCCAATGGCCGTGGCCTGACCTCAGCAGGGACCAGAGCAGGTCACCGCTTTGAACAGCACGATTCGGGGCCAGCGGAATGCAGGAAGCGCTCTTCGCCCCGCAAAGCCCTGAATGCGTCACACGTTACGTCAAGCGTGCTCAGATGCCGGTCAGGCGCCGTCGCGCGCCGACAGGAAGCGTTGAACCGAGACCCGGCTCCAAAGCGCGAGCCGCGCGACTGCGGCCTGATAGCTTTCAAGGATCTTCGCCGACAGCGGATCCTTGTCGGCAAATCCGGCAAGCACCGCGTCGCTTTCCTTGCGCAAGCCAGCCAGCACGTCATCGGGATAGAAACGCACCTCAACGCCATCCGTCTGTTGCAGGGTGGCGAGCGAGCCGGCATTCATCCACTCGCTTTCGGTCAGGGCCAGCGCGTTTTCCGCGCGGCAGGCCTCAAGCACGATCGCGCGAAGGTCTTCCGGCAGACCGTCAAGCGCCACCTTGTTGAACAGGGCCTCGCCGGTTCCGTTCGGTTCGTGGAAGCCGGGGGCGTAGTAGTATTTCGCCACCTTCTGGAAGCCCATGGCCTGGTCACTCCATGGCCCCAGAAACTCGGTCGCATCAATCACGCCGGACTGGAGGGCCTGGAAGATCTCGCCAGGCGGCAGCGCCACCGGAGTTGCTCCAAGCCGCCGCAGGACCTCACCGCCGAGCCCCGGCATGCGGATCTTCAGACCAGCCAGATCATTCAGCGACGTGATCTCACGCTTGAACCAGCCGCCCATCTGCACGCCGGTGTTGCCGGCCATCACCGGCTTGATGCCGAAGGGAGCGTAAAGCTCATCCCACAGCGCCTGACCGCCCCCCTGGTCGATCCACGTCATGTGTTCGAGCGGCGTCAGGCCAAAGGGGATGGCGGTGAAGAACACGGCAGCCGGCATCTTGCCCTGCCAAAAGAACGATGCGGTGTGCCCCATCTGTGCCGTACCGGAGGAGACAGCGTCGAGCACGCCGAGCGCTGGAACCAGCTCGCCGGCGGCGGCCAGTTGCACCCGCATGCGGCCACCCGACAACTTGCCGATCTGGTCGCAAATGCGTTGTGCTGTCACGCCCGGACCTGGCAGGTTCTTCTGCCACGAGGTCACCATCTTCCATTCGATGGTCGCAGACCCCAGTGCAAGCCCAGGCGCAGCAAGCGTGCCTGCAGCGCCAGCCAGACCAAGGCCAAGCGCCTTGCGGCGGGACAGTGTCAGATCATGGGTCATTCAGCAGTCTCCCAGACGGCATGGAAATGGTGCACTGGTCCGTGTCCGGAGCCGATTGCAAGATGATCGGCGGCACGAATGGCCGCAGTCACATAGGCCTTGGCGGCGGCAACCGCATCCGGCAGCGCGAGCCCGCGGGCCAGTCCTGCCGTGATGGCCGATGACAGGGTGCAGCCCGTGCCGTGGGTGTTGCGGGTGGTGTGACGCGGCGCCGAAAACCAGTTCTCGCTGCCGTCAGCGGTCAGCAGCAGATCCTCGCTCTGCGGACCTTCGCCATGACCGCCCTTGAGCAGAACTGCGCGGGCGCCAAGGCCAAGCAGCGCACCGGCCTGGATCCGCATGTCGTCCCTGCCAATGGCAGCGGCAACGCCAAGCATGCGCGCGGCCTCGGGGAGGTTCGGCGTGATGAGCGACGCCCGTGGCAGCAGCTCAGCGATGATCACCTGCACCGCCTCAGGCACCAGCAGCGGATCACCGGAGGCCGCCACCATGACGGGGTCGAGAACCACCGGACGCGGCTTGTAGGCATCAAGCCCGGCCGCCACGGCGAGGATCACGTCCGGACGGGACAGCATGCCGATCTTGATCGCATCGACAGACAGATCCCCCAGCACCGCATCCATCTGCGCCCGAACGAACTGCGGCGGCACATCGTGGATTGCGGTGACGCCGTGGGTGTTCTGCGCCGTCAACGCGGTCAGAACGCTGGCGCCGTAGACGCCGAGTGCAGAGAAGGTCTTGAGATCGGCCTGAATGCCGGCACCGCCGCCGGAATCCGAGCCCGCAATGGTCAAGGCAATTGCTGTCATCGGGATGCCCCAGGTTTAAGAAGACAGGATGAAGACGGTCAGGCGAGCCGCAGCTGGTCTGTAAGGGTTCTGGCGTCGAGGCCGTAGAGCGCATCGAGGAACGCGGGCACGAAGCTGCCCGGCCCCCTCGCCTCACGCGCAGCCAGCTCCCCTGCAATCGCCACAAAGCTGAGACCGCTCGCGGCTGCCAGCAGCGGATCAGGTTCCACCGCCAGGCAGGCCCCGAGCACGGCACCGGCTGCGCAGCCCGTGGCCGTCACGCGGCCCATCATCGGATCGCCATTGGCCAGACGGAGCTGGCGGCCGCCGCAAGACACGACGTCAACGGCCCCTGTCACCGCATAGGAACCGGCACCCAGCCGATCCGCCCCGCCCATCGCCGCAAGTTCGCCGGCGTTGACCTTCAGCAGGGTTGGGGTCCGCAAAAGCAGGTCCCCGGCCAGCGCCAGACGGGGCGGCGAGCGGTCAACGAAGACCGGATCGAGCACCCAGGGCTTGCCGTCCCGTTCGGCGACCTCCAGCCCGAGGGCAAAGGCGGTGCGGCGTGTGTCATCCAGCGTGCCCAGGTTGAGCAGCAGGGCATCGGCACTTGCCGCGAAGGCCGGGACTTCCTCGGCCGCCAGTGTCATCGAAGGGATCGCCCCAAGTGCCAGGAGCACGTTGGCGGTGAAGGCTTGGGCAACGGCGTTGGTCAGGCAATGGACGCGCGGAGCCCGCTGGCGCAAACGCTCCAGGACACCAGCCATGGCGTCCGCCAGCGCCTCACGTGAGTGATCGATCGCAGCGTTCATGCCGCCTCTCCAAATAGATGGAACGCGAGCGGATGCTCAGCGAAGGGCAGCAGCAATGTCGAGGAAATCAACTGGCAGCGCATCGAAGGCGCGGCCGAACACATCTGGCCTGTCATCCCAAATCCCTCCGCCGGCACGACCCGGATCAGGTTCAAGGAGTTGGCACGATGCCTCTCAGCCCGGATATCGGGCACCCCCATGAGACGGGAAGACAGCTAACAAGAGCGGCGGCGCAATGCAAGAGGCGATGGCATGTGTTGACGCGGCCGCGCCGATCGGCCATTCCACCTGTCACAGGGCAGCATCCGGACGCTGCCCCGCGAGGAGCCGCCATGAAGCCGTTTTTCATCATGATCAAGTGCAACCTGGGCGACACCTACAAGGTGGCAAACGCGATTGCCGATGCCGAGATTGCCTCGGAAATCTACTCGACCAGCGGCGACTATGACCTCCTGGTCAAGGTCTACATCGAAGACGGCGAGGACATCGGCCACTTCGTGAACCAGAAGCTGCACTGCCTCGATGGCATCCGCGACACGCGCACCATCATCACCTTCAAGGCCTTCTGAGCTCAGGCCTGACTTTCACGGAACAACCGCGCAAGAACGCCGTCGGAGGGCGCCATCACGGTCGCATTGGCCCTCCGGCCTTGCGCGCCCGTGTGTCGTCGCGGCCAAGCTGCCGTTCGCGGAACATCACGAAAAGACCGGCGGCGGTCACGATGAGCGAGCCGACGATGACCTGCCAGACCGGCACCTCGGCAAAGAACATCCAGCCCAGCAGCACCGCCCAGATCATGTTGGTGTAATCGAACGGGGCAATGGTCGAGGCGTCGGCATAGCGGTAGGACTCGGTCATGATGATCTGCCCAATCCCGCCGGCGAGCCCGACGAAGATCAGGAGCCCCGCAGTCTCCCAGTCCGGCAGCACCCAGGCATAGGCAGGATCAAACCAGCCAGCCGGGATCGTCAGCAATGCCATCAGCGATGCGCTGGCCGAGAACCAGAGAACAATCGTGGATGTGCGTTCGGTCTCGCACAGCTTACGCACGAAAATCATGGCCATGCCGGAGAACAGCGCCCCGACGGCAGCCGCAAGGGCGCCAAACCAGGTCGCTTCCGTGATCTGCAATCCGCCCATGTGCGGCGACAGGATGATCATGATCCCACAGAAGCCAACAGCGACTGCACTCCAGCGATAGACGCGGACCGTTTCCCCCAGAAACAGGAAAGCCAGAACGACGGTAAACAGCGGCGAGGCAAAACCGATCGCCGTGGCATCGGGCAGAGGCAGGTATCTCAGCGCGGTGAAGGAACAGGCCATGGCCAGCATGCCCACCGTCGCCCGCCCAATATGCCCGAGCGGCTGGCGGGTGTGCATCGCCGAAACCAGTTCACGCCGCCAGAGCAGGATGACCAGCACCGGAACAATGCCGAAGAAGTTGCGCGCAAACACAACCTGTCCGATCGGCACCCGCTCGGCTGCGATCTTGAGCGCGACCACCATGATCGAGAAAACAAGCGTGGACGCTACCTTCAGGCCGATGCCGAGGAGAGGCTTGTGCTCCGTCCGGTCGACGGCCTGCGGCGGGATCGTATCCGCCTGGCGATCCTGCAATTCGCCATCTGGCCGGGTGGGAACGCCTTCATCTCGAGGTGTCCCTGCGTCCTTCAACGCCATGGTCATGTCCTTGTCGCCAGCTCTTTGATCTGGAGGTGGCCGGCTGGGGAGCCACTTCTTGGGGAGGAAAGGAGGGCAGGAGTCCGCCACGATGAGACCGATTTCAAGACGGCAATCATGGCAGAGAGATGGCAGGATTGAACGAGTCGCGACCTTACTGAAGCAAGCAGCGCGGCGGAGGTCAAGCCGGGAGTGCGAACGGCTAGGAAAGGCAGAGGCAGGTCACGCCCCCTGACAGCCATCTGGTTGCACGGTGGCAAGAATGCAATTAATTGCTTGTCCAGGTGTTGTAGGCAGAGCGACCGGGAGCCGCGCGATGGAAAGCATCTCCATACCTGCCGCAGCGGCGGTAACCGCAAGCGTCTCGGTCGTCATCTGGGTCGCGACACGCCTGTTCGACTGGATCAAGGACTGGCGCGCAACACGACGTGAAAACCGGAACTATATCCGCGCGCTCTATGCTGAAATCGACTTCAACACTTATGATATGGAACTGTTCCAGTCGCAGTCAGCATCAATCAAGGCAGTGGTAGACAAGGTTCGGAGTACTCAGGGCTTCATTCCCCACATTACCGACGCACGTCACACTGACATCTATCGATCAGATGTATCTAAGATTACATACGTTAATAACGATCTCACCGGCCAATTGGTGTGCTTTTACGGCTTTCTGGAGAAGCTCAAGACGCAGATAGATGGCATTCATCTCAAGAGCTTCACCCTGATCTCAGCCGACGGACGCGAGGCAACAATTCGTGAAATCTTCAAGACTGTCGGGGAATGCGCGACATTCGGGCGAACAATACTCGGTGTGATGGAACTGGAGTATTCAGCGCTTAACTTGCGTCGTACGCAGAGAAATTCCCCGCAAACAAGCACGAGCGCCGCAGGTCTCGAACAGAGGTACCAGCAGTTTCGGTCAAATCTTGATCGGGTCCGGACCGCGCATCAGAATTCTCCTCTTTCACACCCAACTAGATAGCACTTTCTGGCGAAATTTTCAACGACCACTACCGTGCCGCCTGAATGGCCTGCCACACCTTCTGCGGCGTGGCTGGCATGTCGATGTGCTGGACGCCGGCGCCCTCGCGCAGCGCCATCTGCAGCGCGTTCATCACGGAGGCGCAGCCGCCGATGGTGCCCGCCTCCCCGGCGCCCTTGATGCCCAGCGCATTGGTGGTGGAGGGAATGTTGTTGGTCTCGAAATGAATGTCCGGCAGGTCGGCAGCCCGAATCAGCCGGTAGTCGAGCAGCGAGGCCGTCAGCAGCTGGCCGTCGGCATCGTAGACGGTCTCCTCACACAGCGCCTGGCTGATGGCCTGAGCGGTGCCGCCGATCACCTGCCCGGCGAGCAGGATCGGGTTCACCGTGACGCCGAAATCGTCAACGATCGTGTAGTTGGTGATGGTGATGTCGCCCGTCTCCGGGTCCACCTCCAGCTCGCAGACATGCGTCCCGTTCGGATAGGTCGCCTCGACCTGCTTCACTTCCTCCTGACCGGCGAGCGGCTCGGACGCACCGGCGGCGATCTCGGCCAGCGTCACCATCCGGTCCGTGCCGACGACCCGCACGGTGCCATCGACCAGTTCCAGATCCTCCGGTCCGGCTTCCAGCTTCTCGGCCGCCTGGTCCTTGATCTTCTGCACGAGGCTCTTCGACGCCTTCAGCACGGACGGCAGCCCCAGCGGAATGGAGCGCGACCCGCCCGTGCCCCCACCCTTGCGCACCCGGTCAGTGTCGCCCTGGATGACCTCGATGCGGTCTAGATCGAGACCGAGCTCTTCGGCGATGACCTGGGCATAGGAGGTGGCATGGCCCTGGCCGTTGGTCTGCGTGCCGATCAGCAGCGTCACCGTGCCGTTGCCATTCAGCTCGACGGTCGCTTCCTCCCCGCCCGGGAAGGCGCAAGCCTCGATGTAGCAGCACATGCCGATGCCGCGGAACTTGCCACGGGCGGCGCTGTCGGCCTTGCGCGCGGCAACGCCGGCCCAGTCGGCCACCTGCAACGCCTTGTCCATGTGCGCGGTGAAGTCACCCGTGTCGTACAGGCGTCCCGTCGGCGTGCGATAAGGCAGCGCCTCCTTCGGGATGAAGTTGCGGCGGCGGATCTCGTCGGAGGCAAGGCCCAGATCAAGGGCCGCCTGCTCGATAAGCCGCTCGATCAGATAGGCCGCCTCCGGACGGCCGGCGCCGCGATAGGCATCGGTCGGCACCGTATGCGCATAGACGCCCGTTGCCGTCACATGCAGCGCGGGGATGTCGTAGAGCCCGGTCGACATGGACGTGCCGACAAAGGGAATGAACGGCCCGAACTGGTGCAGATAGGCCCCCATTGCCGCGAGCACATGGATGCGCAGGCCGAGGATCTTGCCGTTTGCGCCCAGTGCCAGCTCCGCCGTCGTCACGTTGTCGCGGCCATGGGCATCGGTGACGAAGTGGTCCATGCGCTCGCCAGTCCACTTCACGGGCCGGCGCAGTTTCTCGGCCGCAAACAGGCAGAGCGGATATTCGCGGTAGACGAACATCTTGGTGCCGAAGCCGCCGCCGACCTCGGGCGTGACAATGCGCAGCTGCGAGGGCTCGATGCCGAGGATGTCGCGGGCGATGATGTCGCGCATGCCGTGGCCGCCTTGCGTGCCGGCGGTCAGGGTGTAGCGCCCGCTCGACGGATCGAACTCGGCAACGCAGGCGCGCGGCTCCATGTAGTTGGCCACAAGCCGGTTGTTGTGCAGCTTGATCTGCGACACATGTGCGGTCGAGGCAAAGGCCGTTTCCGTCTTTGCGGCATCGCCATGGCCGAGCGTGAAGGCGCGGTTGGTGCCGAACTCGGGCCAGACGAGCGGTGCGTCGTCCTGCAGCGCCGCCTCGATGTCCACCACCACATCCAGCGGCGTGTATTCCACCTCGATCAGCTCCGCAGCGGATTTCGCGGCATTAACGCTGTCAGCGACGATGAAGGCGATGGCATCGCCCACGTGGCGGACCGTGTCAGAGCACAGGACCGGCCGCTCCGGCACCTTGTGCGTCGTGCCGTCGACCTGCCGCATCACGGCCTTGGTCGGCATCGGCTTCATCGCGCCGAGATCGGCGGCGGTCAGCACCAGATGGACGCCGGGTGCAGCCCGGGCGGCGTCGAGCCCGTCGAGCTTGATCGTGGCATGGGCCATGGCCGAGCGCAGCACGTAAGCCTGCAGCAGGCCCTCGGGTGCAAAGTCGTCGGTGTAGCGGCCGCGCCCGGTGATCAGGGTCGCGTCTTCCTTGCGCCGGATCGGTGCCCCGATTCCGAACTTCTTCGGCGTCATGTCGTTCATCTGGAGGCGGCCTCAAGCTTTGGGGGAAAGCCGGCGACAGGGGAAAAAGCCGCAGGCTTGTCTTGCATTGCGGAAAGAATAGCGCGCGGATGCCGCCCCGACCACCCCTGGCGGCCATCACCTGTCTCACGCGCTTTCGTTCAGCTTCAGTCCGTTCAGCACCAGATCGACATGGGCCGCCTTGAACGCGTCCAGATCAATGGGTTGGTGCCGCGCAAAGGTCAGCTGCCAGATCGCCGCCATCAGTCCCGGGGCAAAGAGAACCATCGGCAGGCGGGCCAACGGCCCATCGCGAAACTCGCCGCGCTCCACGCCTAGACGGACCACAGCGCCGATCAGCGCCGTACCCTTGCTGATGACTTCGCGGTGATAAAATTCGGTGATGCCGGGAAACCGTGGTCCCTCCGCAATCAGGATGCGCATCAGCACATGTGCATCTGACTTCAGAACCAGCTCATAGAGCTGCCCGATCATGTGCTCCAGCAAGGCCGTGGCACTGCCCGGGTAGCTTGAAATCGCCATGCCGATCGCGTCGAGATTGCTTGTCAGGCGGGAGCGGACGACGGCCTCGAACAGCGCCTCCTTGCTGTCGAAGTAGCGATAGATCGTTCCCTTGACGACCCCGGCCCGCGCCGCGACGTCCTCCAGCCGCGTGCCTTCAAAGCCATTCGCAGCAAACTCCGCAAAACCTGCGGCGATAATTTCGCCCGGCCGCTGTTCCCGGCGGCGTTGTCTAGGCTTCGGTGATGCGGTTCCCGCCGCTGCGTCGTCGATCATGCCAGTTGCCTCGTCGCGGTTATGACGATATTAATGACTCATGGGTCATTAAAAAGATATCCCTCAAGATGTCCCGAACCGACAGGGAACACAATGGACAGCCAGCCTCATGTCGCGAGCACGCAGCCTGCGCCCTCGTACCCCGCAAAGACACCGCGTCGGCGCAGCCTTTGGGCTCGTCTGGCGGTTGGCGTTGCGCTGATCGGGATGGTGGCGGCTGGCGGCTATGTGGCTCGGCAGCGGCTGCTGGACGCCTCCACCGCAGCCAGCCCCACCGCTGCCAGCCCCACCGTAGAGCGGCCGGCGCCACGCGATGCCGCCATTGGTCTTGCCACGCTTTTGCCCGCCAGCCAGATCCGCACCCTCGCCCTGCCCTCCGGCTCGACGGACGCGCGCATTGCCGTGCTGGACGTGGAGCTCGGGGATCAGGTCAAGGCCGGCGACGTTCTCGCCCGGCTCGACAATGAGGGACGGCTGCAACACGCCGTGAGGCTCGCGGAAGCAACCGTCAATGTGCGCAAGGCCGAGCTGGATCTGGCGCGCGACCGCAATCAGGCGAGCATCGGCGAGGCCCGCGCAGCCCTCGCCCGCGAGGAAGCGGCAGCGCTGGTCGCAGACCAGGAACTGGAGCGCACCCGCAGTCTCTTCAACCGCAACTTCGTTGCAAAGGCCGCATTGGACCAGGCCGAAGCAACGGCCAGCCAGGCGCGCCAGCGCGTGGAAGCGGCCAGTGCCACCCTGTCCCGCTATGTCACCGGAGAAGGAGTTCCCGCCTCGGTGCTGGAACAGGGCGACATCCGGCTTGCGCTCAGCAACCTCGACCAGGCCGAACGCCAGCTCGATGCCAGCCGGCAAGATCTGGAGCAGGCCTACATTCGCGCCCCGATCAACGGCACGATCATCGCCATCCATGCCCGTGCGGGGGAAAAGCCCTCCGGCAGCGGCATTCTGGAGCTGGCGGATACGTCGCACATGATCGGCCGCGCGGAGATCTATGAAACCAGCATCGCGTCAGTGGTCCTCGGTGCGAAAGCGACACTCCAGTCCTCCGCCCTCCCGGACGAGCTGCGAGGCACGGTGTCACGCATCGGACTGCAGGTGCAGCGCCAGAGCATCATCGACAAGAACCCCGCCGCCAACACCGACGCCCGGGTCATTGAAGTCGACATCACGCTGGATGGCCCGTCCACGGCCCTTGCTGGCCGCCTGATCGGACTGCAGGCGCTGGCGCGGATCGCCCCCGGGCACGCGGCCGGAAACCAGCCCACGCAAGGTGGCCAATGATGACGGCGTCGCGAAAGCCAGTCACCGCACGCGTCCTGACGCTTCTGCTGGGACGGCTGCCGATCGGCTGGCTGCAGCTGACGCACAACAGGACGCGCCTGATCGCCGCCGTTGGCGGCGTGGCCTTCGCCAACATTCTGGTCTTCATGCAGCTCGGCTTTTTCGGGGCCTTGCTGGAGACAATCCGGATGCCCTACCGCCTGCTGGATGCCGATATCTTCCTGACGGCCGCAGATGCCAACACGCTGACAGATGGCAGCTATCTTCCGCGCCAGCGACTGTACGAGGCTCTGGCACGGCCCGACATCGAGGGCGGGCACGCCTGGTATGTCGGCAAGCTGGACTGGGATCTGGCTCCGGGGCAGTCGATTTCCCTGCAGGTCTTCGGCTTTGACCCGGCAACGCGGCCATTCCGGTCACAGGAGCTGAATGACCAGCTGACAGCGTTGTCGGTGCCTGACACCGCTCTGCTCGACATGGCAACGCGCACGCTCGACAAGTCCCGCTTTGCAAATGCCTCGCTCAAAGCGCCCGTGTCACTGGAACTTGCAGGGCGGCAACTGGATCTGATCGGCGGCTTCCGGATCGGTGGCGGTTTCGAAGCAGATGGCTATCTGATCGTCTCGGACCAGACTTTCATGCGGCTGTTTCCTGCCAGAAGTCCCGGCGCGCCAAACCACATCCTGCTGCGCAAGGCTGGTGGGACCCAGGCTGACCAAGTCGCCACGGACCTGCGAGAGGTGCTGCCAGCGGAAGACACCCGCGTCGAGACGCTCGCGAGCGCCATCGCCAAGGACCAGAGCTACCAGACGACAAAGCGTCCGGTCGGCGTCGTCTTCGGCTTTGGCGTCATCATCGGCATGCTGGTCGGGATCATCATCGTCTATCAGGTGTTGTCGACCGACGTCGCCGATCACCTGAAGGAATATGCGACCTTCAAGGCCATGGGCTATCCGCGCCGGTTCTTCCTCGGCATCGTCTTTGAAGAAGCCGTGCTGCTGGCCCTGCTCGGCTTCGTACCGGGCCTTCTCATCGCCACCGGGTTTTACGCCGTGGTCTCGAAGGCAACCGGATTGCCGCTCGAAATGAACATGATGCGGGCCGGCGCGGTGCTGATCGGCACAATTGCCGCCTGTGCACTTTCCGGCGCGCTTGCCACCCGGCGCCTCAATGCCGCCGACCCGGCTGACCTGTTCTGATGCGAGGATCCAACGCATGAACGCGCAATCCTGCCCCGATGTCCTCACCGTCATGGGGCTCAATCACTGGTTCGGCGAGGGCGAGGCACAGAAGCAGGTGCTGCATGGCATCAACCTGACGCTGAAGCCCGGTGAACTCGTCATTCTCATGGGCGCGTCCGGGTCCGGCAAGACAACCCTGCTGACCCTGGCCGGCTGCCTGCGCTCGGTACAGTCCGGAAGCATTCGTCTGCTGGGCCGGGAACTGGCCGGGGCGAACGAGGCAACACTCGTCACCAGCCGGCGCCAGCTCGGCTTCATCTTTCAGGCGCACAACCTGCACGAAAGCCTGACGGCGCTGGAAAACGTGCGCATGGGGCTTGAAGTGCATGGCCGGCCGGCGATGACAGATTGGGAGAACAAAGCCCGCGCCATGCTGGGGGAGCTCGGGCTTGGCGAGCGCCTCAACTATCTCCCCTCCCGCCTGTCCGGCGGACAGAAACAACGAGTGGCCATCGCCCGCGCGCTGGTGGCGAACCCGCCCTTGATCTTTGCCGACGAGCCGACGGCGGCGCTCGACAAGGACAGCGGCCTTGCCGTGGTGCAGTTGTTCCTGCAACGCGCCCGCAGCACGGGCACCACCATCCTGATGGTGACCCATGACAACCGGATCCTCGATCTTGCCGACCGGATCATCGTCATGGAAGACGGACGCCTCAAGTCCGACACCACCCGGCACGCAGCATGACAAAGCCCCCGCCCGGACGACCGGATGAGGGCTGGTGTTGATGACAAAACCAGACCTTTCCTGCGTCATCCCGGCCAAGCAAAGCGCTGAGCCGGGACCGGAGAGCCGAGGCCTCTATATTTCAATGAGTGAACACCGGAGAGACCTTGGCTCTCCGGTCCCGGCTCGAGCTGATGCTCGGCCGGGATGACGATGGAAAGTTTGTTTGCAGTTTGGGCCCCGCCCGGACGACCGGACGAGGGCTTCTGCAGGTTCAGTCGAGCCAATTGAGCAGGTTCAGGCCGCCGGTGCCTTGGCGCGCTTGGCGGCTTCCTCCTCGACCAGTTCCTTCTTGGACAGTTTGCCGACCATGGTCTTGGGCAGCGCTTCGCGGAACTCGATTTCGCGCGGCAGCTCGATGGCCGACAGATGTCCCTTCAGGAAGGTCTTGATGTCGTCGGCAGAGACGGAATGGCCTGCGCGAACCTTGATGAAGGCCTTTGGCGCCTGTCCACGATATTCATCGGGAACGGCGATCACGATCGTCTCTTCGACCGCCGGGTGCTGATACAGCGCTTCCTCGATCACACGAGGGTACACGTTGTAGCCGGAACACAGGATCAGGTCCTTGATGCGGTCGACGAGATAGATGAAGCCATCTGCATCGCGGTAGCCAACGTCGCCGGTGTGCAGGAAACCGTCCTCGATGGTCTGCCCGGTTTCATCCGGCCGCTTCCAGTAGCCCTTCATCACCTGCGGGCCCTTGATGCAGAGCTCGCCTTTTTCGCCTTCAGCAACCGGCACCGAGCGATTGTCGAGGGCCCGGAACTCGATTGTGGTCCAGCTCACGGCCCGGCCAATCGAGCCGGCACGGCGCGTGTCATCAAGTGGATTGACGGCGGCAACCGGCGAGGATTCGGTGAGGCCGTAGCCCTCGACCAGCACGCAATGCGTCAGCTTCTCGAACTTTTCCTTCACCTCCACCGGCAGCGGCGCACCACCCGACAGGCAGAGCTTGATGCAGGTGAGGTCGTAATTGGCCGTCATCGGCGAGTTGTTGATGGCGGTGTAGATCGTCGGCACGCCCGGGAACAGGGTGGGCCGGGTGCGCTTGATCGTGTCGAGCAGCATCTTCAGCTCGAACCGCGGCATTAGCACCATTTCCGCCCCAAGCACCACGGCAAGGTTCTGCGCCACCGTCATGGCAAAGACGTGGAAGAACGGCAGCACGCTGAGCATCTTTTCCTTGCCCATCTCGGCGGCATGGAAAACCAGCTTCATCTGCTCGATGTTGGCCGAGAGGTTCGCATGCGTCAGCATCGCCCCCTTCGGCACACCGGTGGTGCCGCCGGTGTACTGCAGGACGGCCACGTCCTCGTCCGGATTGATGGCAACAGGCGTGACCTTGCCGCCCCGGGTCAGGAGCGAGGCAAAAGGAATATGCGCCGCATCTTCAGGAACCTTTGCCCGCTCCTTGCCCTTGAAGAGCGAGAACAGGAATTTCTTCGGCTGCGGCAGGATCTCGGTGAAGGGGCAAACGATGATCTTCTCAAGCATGCCGTCGCGGCGGACAGCCTCGACCTTGTCGTAGATCACCTTGAGATCAAGCGTCACCATGATGCGCGCATCGGCATCGCGCGTCTGGAATGCGATCTCACGCTCGACATAGAGCGGATTGAAGTTGACCACCGTGGCGCCGATCTTGAGCAGCGCAAAGTAGAAGATCGTGTAGTAGGGCGTGTTGGGCAGGCAGAGCCCAACCTTGGTGCCCTTGGTCACGCCCATGGCTTGCAGGCCCGCCGCCGTGCGGTTCGTCAGTGCGCCGATTTCGGCATAGGTCCAGGTCTTGCCCAGGAAGTCGACAGCCCGGCTCTTGCCATAGCTGCGCACAGTCTCCTCCAGATACTCATGCACCGCACGCGCCCGGAATACCGGGCCAAATTCCTCCGCAGTCGTCATGGCGGTCTCCACCGTGGTTATTCCGCCTGCCTCGTCCAGTCCGCCGACGTCAGCGGGCTCCTCAACCCGCCCATCCGGTCGCCCGGATGTCCTTCCCCGTCGTACAGTCCGCAGGCAGGAGGGTGTTCCCTTCTGTCCAGAACAGTCAGCGTCAGCTTTGATCAGGCCTTCCGTTTGCGTCAACCCGCAACGTAACGGCACCTGGCCAAAAAACATGCTCTGCACACAGGCTGATGCCAGTCAGCAGGTACTGTCAACAAAACACCTTGCAGCTTAATAAATTTGCGTCAGGATGATCGCGAACGCAACCTCGGGGAGAACTGAGCCGCGAGCGCACCGCCCCGCGCAGCATGATGAACAACCGCCGCATTCGGCGTATCTGCCGCAGGGCATTCCTTGGCTTCTCTCGCATTGCACCGTCGAAATGCGGCGCCGCAACACAGTTTCCTCATTGACCGCGGCAACATCATGTCTATTAATTAATCCAACAATAATTATTCGGTGCTGCCGGTGGAAACGCTCTGGCAGGGAGGGCGCTGAATGAGCAGGGCAGGAACAGCCGGACAGTCCGGCACAGGGACGGGGCGCGGCAGTAACTCGGCCCAGTTGCGCCGGTACAATGAGCGCCTGGTGCTACAGATCCTGCGGCGCGCCGGCGAGGCCTCGAAGGCTGATCTCGCCCGTGCCGCCAACCTCACAAATGCGGCGATTGGCGCAATCATTCAGGATCTCGATACCGAGGGACTGATCGAGGACGTCGGCAAGCGCCACGATGGCGGCCGGGGGCAACCGGCGACGATGCTGCGTCTGGCACCACGTGGGGCCTTCGGCTTCGGCGTCCGGCTCGGCCGCGCCGGCATCGAAACCGTGCTGGTCGACTTTGCCGGTCGCGTCATCGGGCGCAGCGCACATGACATGGTGCTGCCGGTCCCGGAAAAGGCCATCGACATCATCCGGCGCGATATCGAGGGCCTGCATGAACTGCTCACGCCGGCCGAACGCCGGCGCATCACGGGGATTGGCCTGGCGCAACCCTTCAACCTGGGTGCGTGGCTGCGGGAACTTGGTCTGCCGGCGGAAAACTTCAAACCGTGGGACGAGGTCGATGTGGCATCGGCACTGGAGCAGGCGACCCGGTTGCCGGTCTTTGCAGAGAACGACGGTACCGCCGCCGCTGTCGCAGAGTTGTTCTACGGCATCGGACGCAATGAAGACGACTTTCTATACCTGTTCATTGGCCCGGCCATCGGCGGTGGCCTGATCCTGCACGGCGATGTGGTTCGCGGCCGCACCGGCAACGCCGCCGATGTTGCCGTCATGCCGGTCCTGCCGAGCCGTCTCGCCAGTGCGCCGCGGCCAAAGGGACAGTGGGATATCCTGCTGACGAGGGCCTCGCTGGGCGCGCTGGCACGCCATCTGACACCGGGCACGGGCCTGCGGCCCCTGCGCTCCGATCTCGAGCAGGCCATCTCGGCTGGCCGGCCGGAAGTGGCCGAGTGGCTTGATGACTGCATCGACGCCCTGACCCCGACGATCCAGGCCGGACACGCCCTTCTGGATGTGCCGCTGGTGGTGGTCGACTGCGATGTCGATGGCGGCATGCTGACCACGCTGCTCGCCCGGCTTCAGGCGGCGCTGGAGGCAGGAGCGCCGGAGGCAAGGCACGCGCCGCGCGTTGCGCGCGGCAGTTTCGGTCAGGATGCCGGTGCGCTTGGCGCCGCCAGCCTGCCGATGTTCTTCAACTTTTCTCCAAGGGCCTCGATCCTGACTGGTGGGGCCCAGGCAGTTGCCGTGAACGGCAACGCACGACCGGAGATGCTGCCCCGGGATTGACGGGGAAACTGGACATGCGTGCGCTGCACGCCCGAAATCGCCCTGCAGGCAACTGGTCGGCCTGCGGACGGGAGGACTGTTGCCAACGGCCAGGGAGGAAAACCAATGATCCGCAAGATGCTTCTCGCCGGTTCCATTCTCGCCGCCATGGGCGCAATGCCCGCGCAGGCAGCCGGAACCAGCGCCTGCCTGATCACCAAGACCGATACCAATCCCTTCTTCGTCAAGATGAAGGAAGGCGCGACCGCCAAGGCCGCAGAGCTTGGTGTCACGCTCAAGGCCTATGCCGGCAAGATCGATGGCGACCATGAAAGCCAGGTCGCTGCCATCGAGACCTGCATCGCCGACGGCGCGAAAGGCATTCTCATCACAGCGTCGGACACCAAGGCCATTGTCGACAGCGTCAAGCAGGCGCGCGACGCCGGAATTCTGGTGATCGCACTCGACACCCCGCTGGAGCCGATCGACTCCGCCGACATGACCTTCGCCACCGACAACTTCAAGGCCGGCACGCTGATCGGGTCCTGGGCCAAGGCAACGCTGGGCGACAAGACCAAAGACGCCAAGATCGCCATGCTCGACCTGTCCATCAGCCAGCCGTCAGTCGACGTGTTGCGCGATCAGGGCTTCCTCACCGGCTTCGGCATCGACGTGGCCGACCCGAACAAGTGGGGCGACGAGACAGATCCGCGCATCGTCGGCAACGAAGTCACCTCGGGCAACGAGGAAGGCGGCCGCAAGGCGATGGAAAACCTTCTGACCAAGGACCCGATGATCAACGTCGTCTACACCATCAACGAGCCGTCCGCTGCCGGTGCCTATGAGGCGCTCAAGGCCGTGGGCCGTGAGAAGGACGTGCTGATCGTGTCCGTCGACGGCGGCTGCCCGGGCGTGAAGAACGTTGCAGAAGGCGTCATCGGTGCCACGTCGCAGCAGTACCCGCTGCTGATGGCGGCCCTTGGCATCGAAGCCATCAAGACCTTTGCCGACACCGGCGCGAAGCCGAAGCCGACCGACGGCAAGGCCTTCTTCGACACCGGCGTTGCCCTTGTGACCGACAAGCCGGCGGCGGGCGTAGAGTCAATCGACACGAAGGAAGGCCTCGACAAGTGCTGGGGCTGAGCAAGGCCTGACCCATACGCAAAGCCCCGGTGCCTCAAGCACCGGGGCGCATCACAACAAGGGGGAGACGAATGACCGAGAAAGGCCAATCAGGGCAGGAATTCGAGAAAGGGCTTGAAGGCAGCGCCACCCGCGTCGCCAGTTTCGACACCCACGACCGATCGCCCCTCGCCCGAATGCAACATGCGCTGCATGCCAACCCGGCGGGCGTGCCACTGATCGTCCTGTCGGCCTCCCTTTTGATTTTCGGCCTGATCCTCGGGGAGAAATTCTTCACCCCGTTCTCCCTCACCCTGATCCTGCAGCAGGTTGCCGTTGTCGGCATCGTCGGCGTCGCACAGTCGCTGGTGGTCCTCACCGCCGGCATCGACCTGTCGGTCGGCGCCATCATGGTGCTGTCGTCGGTGGTGATGGGGCAGTTCACCTTCCGATACGGCTTGCCAGCGGAAATTGCCGTGCTCTGCGGCCTGGCGGTCGGCGCGTTCTGCGGTTTCGTCAACGGCGTTCTGATCGCCGTCATGCGGTTGCCGCCCTTCATCGTCACGCTTGGCATGTGGCAGATCGTGCTGGCCTCGAACTTCCTCTATTCGGCCAATGAAACGATCCGCAGCCAGGACATCTCGGCTCAGGCTCCGATCCTCCAGTTCTTTGGCGAGAAGATCAACATCGGCGGCGCGGTGTTCACCTATGGCGTCATCCTGATGATCCTGCTGGTGCTTCTGTTCAACTACATCCTCAACCACACCGCCTGGGGCCGCCATGTCTATGCCATCGGCGATGACCCTGATGCGGCCGAACTGGCAGGCGTCCGGGTCTCCAGGGTCCGGATCTCGGTCTACACGCTGGCTGGCCTGATCTGCGCCTTTGCCGGATGGACGCTGATTGGCCGCATCGGCTCGGTGTCGCCGACGGCAGGCCAGTTCGCCAACATCGAATCCATCACGGCTGTAGTGATCGGCGGCATCTCACTCTTCGGTGGCCGCGGGTCGATCCTCGGCATGATCTTCGGGGCCCTGATCGTCGGCGTGTTCTCGCTGGGATTGCGCCTGATCGGCACCGACCCGCAGTGGACCTATCTCCTCATCGGCGCGCTGATCATTGCCGCCGTCGCCATTGACCAGTGGATCAGAAAGGTTGCCGCATGACCAGGACCTCCACACTGCCCGCACCGATCCTCACAGCCCGCAGTCTCGTCAAGCGCTACGGCCGCGTGGTGGCGCTCGATCACGCCGACTTTGACCTCTATCCCGGCGAGATCCTTGCCGTGATCGGTGACAACGGCGCTGGCAAGTCGACACTGATCAAGGCCATTTCCGGTGCCGTCACGCCGGACGAGGGCGAGATCCGGCTCGAGGGCCAGACGATCAACTTCACCTCACCGATGCAGGCCCGCGAGGCCGGGATCGAGACAGTGTACCAGAACCTGGCCCTCTCCCCTGCCCTGTCCATCGCCGACAACCTGTTCATGGGCCGTGAAATCCGCAAGCCCGGCTTCATGGGCAAATACCTGCGCACCCTCGACCGCAAGGCGATGGAACGGATCGCCCGCGAGAAGCTGAGCGAACTGGGTCTCCTGACGATCCAGAACATCAATCAGGCGGTGGAGACCCTCTCGGGCGGCCAGCGCCAGGGCATTGCCGTCGCCCGCGCCGCAGCCTTCGGGTCAAAACTCGTAATCATGGACGAACCGACGGCGGCCCTTGGCGTGAAGGAAAGCCGCCGTGTCCTTGACCTGATAAAGGATGTGAAGGCCCGCGGCCTGCCGATTGTCCTGATCAGCCATAACATGCCACATGTGTTTGAAGTGGCAGACAGAATTCACATTCACCGCCTCGGCCGGCGCGCCTGCGTCATCCGTCCACACGACTACAGCATGTCCGATGCGGTCGCCATCATGACCGGTGCCAAGGAACCGCCGCAGGATCTGGCAGCCTGATCTGGCATTTGCCCGCCGGGCCGCCCGGCGGGCTTTCGCCGTAACGGAAGCCTTGTGCCCTTCGGCATTGCACAAGAGAACCGCTTCCCTTATTAAAACGATTGAAAATTTCTGGCTGCCCTGATTTGGCGCCTGTCTCGGGAGATCTGGCTGATGGCCGTACGCGTGATCGAGGTGGATGATTTCGACCTGGTGGTGTTCGGAGGCACCGGTGACCTTGCGCACCGCAAGCTGCTGCCCGCCCTGTATCATCGCGATCTCGATGGCCAGCTTCCAGCCGGCGCACGCATCGTCGTCACCTCCCGCCGCGAGTTCTCGGGCGAGGAATACCAGGCCTGGGCGGAAGGCGCGCTCGGCGAGCACGTCAAGGATCTGGAGCCGGCCGCACTGAAGCGCTTCCTCGACCGGCTGATCTACATCGCCATCGACGTTGCAACCGATGCAGGCTGGGCCGAACTCGGTGCGATCCTCGCCAAGCGCCCGAAAGTCATCCGGGCCTTCTACCTGGCCGTGGCACCCGACTTCTTCGGCACCATCTGCGATGGCATCGGCCGGCATGGACTGGTCACTGCCAACACGCGCGTGGTCATCGAAAAGCCGATCGGCAAGGACGGCGCCTCTGCCCATGCCCTGAACGAGAGCATCGGCAAGGTGTTCAAGGAACACCAGATCTTCCGTATCGACCACTATCTCGGCAAGGAGACCGTGCAGAACCTCATGGCGCTGCGCTTTGCCAATGCCCTGTTCGAGCCGCTCTGGAACGCCGCCCACATCGACCACGTCCAGATCACGGTTGCCGAGTCGCTCGGCGTCGGTGGCCGCGCCGGCTACTACGACACGGCCGGCGCACTGCGCGACATGGTGCAGAACCACATCCTGCAGCTGCTTTGCCTTGTCGCCATGGAGCCGCCGGAGTCCATGAACGCCGACAGCGTGCGCGATGAGAAACTGAAGGTGCTGAAGGCGCTCGCCCCGATCACGCCGGAACTGGCCGAAAAGCACATCGTGCGCGGCCAGTACAAGGCCGGTGCATCCGAAGGCGGAGCCGTTCCCGGCTATCTCGACGAACTTGGCCGCGACGACAGCCTGACCGAGACGTTTGTGGCCCTGAAGGCCCAGATCGCCAACTGGCGGTGGGCCGGCGTGCCGTTCTATCTGCGCACCGGCAAGCGGCTGGCAACGCGCGTGTCCGAGATCGTGGTGCAGTTCCGCCCGATCCCGCATTCGATCTTCGGGCCGGAAGCGGGCGTCATTTCCGCCAACCGCCTCATCATCCGCCTGCAACCGGATGAGGGCGTCAAGATGCAGGT
Organism: Pannonibacter carbonis; assembly: GCF_003012935.1. GTDB lineage: Bacteria > Pseudomonadota > Alphaproteobacteria > Rhizobiales > Stappiaceae > Pannonibacter > Pannonibacter carbonis. The sequence continues at coordinate 168,868 of NZ_PUDR01000005.1, forward strand.
CATGATCAAGGATCCGGGCCCGGGCGGCATGCGCCTGCGCCAGGTACCGCTCGACATGAGCTTTGCCGATGCCTTCAAGGTCCGCAATCCGGATGCCTATGAGCGTTTGATCATGGATGTCATCCGCGGCAACCAGACCCTCTTCATGCGCCGCGACGAGGTGGACGCAGCCTGGGCCTGGGTTGACCCGATCCTGGAGTCCTGGGCGGCAGCCAAGGACCAGCCGAAGGCCTACACCTCCGGCACCTGGGGCCCGTCTGCCTCGATCGCCTTGATCGAACGCGATGGCCGCACCTGGGCCGAAGACGGCATCTGATACGGAGACGGTGACGGCGAGACGCCGCCGTCACCGGACCGGCAGCACGGCAAGGCCCTTAAGAGGCCTTTTTCCGGCACCGACCTTAAATCGATTGAAATCAACTGCTTGCATCGCGCATCCGCGTGACCCCGATATCGGCACTGGGCTGGGGACGGCATCGGGGGCAGCCTGAGGGAGAGGTCCATGACCATTCACGCTCGTATCGGTGAAGTCACCGAACGCATCGCTCGCCGCAGCCATGACAGCCGCGCGCTGTACCTGGACCGCATCCGCGCAGCTGCCGAGAAAGGCCCGGTGCGCTCACGACTGGCGTGCGGCAACCTCGCCCATGGCTTTGCCGCCTGCGGTCCGTCCGACAAGGCCGCCCTTGCCGGCGACGTGGTGCCGAACCTTGGCATCATCACCGCCTATAACGACATGCTGTCCGCCCACCAGCCCTACGAGACCTATCCGGAACTGATCCGGCAGGCCGCACGCGAGGCCGGAGCTGTGGCGCAGGTCGCCGGCGGCGTGCCGGCCATGTGTGACGGCGTTACCCAGGGCCAGGACGGTATGGAACTGTCGCTGTTTTCGCGCGATGTCATCGCCATGAGCGCCGCGATCGGCCTGTCGCACCAGATGTTCGACGCGGCCGTATTCCTCGGCATCTGCGACAAGATCGTCCCTGGCCTTGTCATGGCCGCCCTGTCCTTCGGCCATCTGCCCGCCGTGTTCATTCCAGCCGGTCCGATGACCACCGGTATCTCCAACGACGAGAAAGCCAAGGTTCGCCAGCTCTTTGCCGAGGGCAAGGTGGGGCGCAAGGAACTGCTGGAGTCCGAAAGCAAGTCCTACCACGGCCCGGGCACCTGTACCTTTTACGGCACGGCCAATTCCAACCAGATGCTGATGGAGATCATGGGCCTGCACCTGCCGGGCGCCTCCTTCGTCAACCCGAACACCCCCCTGCGCGACGCGCTGACCCGCGAAGCCGTCAAGCGTGCGCTCGCCATTACCGCATCCGGCAATGAATACACACCGGTCGGTGAGGTGATTGATGAACGCGCCGTGGTCAACGGCGTCGTCGGCCTGCATGCCACCGGTGGCTCGACCAACCACACCATGCATCTTGTTGCCATGGCCAACGCGGCCGGCATCAAGCTGACCTGGGACGATATTTCGGACCTGTCCGACGCCGTCCCCCTGCTCGCCCGCGTCTACCCCAACGGCAAGGCCGATGTGAACCACTTCCAGGCGGCAGGCGGCATGGGCTTCCTGATCCGTGAGCTTCTGTCGGGCGGATTCCTGCACAAGGACGTGCGGACGGTGAACGGCACCGGCCTCGATGGTTACACGGTCGAGGCGCACCTCAACGACGATGGCAGCCTGCGCAAGGATCCGTCTCCGGCCCAGTCCGGCGACGAGAAGGTGCTCGCGCCGCTCGGCAAGGCATTCCAGTCCAATGGCGGCCTGAAGATGCTGACCGGCAACCTTGGCCGCGCGGTCATCAAGATCTCGGCCGTGGCGCCGGAGCGGCACATCATCGAGGCTCCGGCCCGTGTGTTCCACTCCCAGGACGCGCTGCAAGCGGCCTTCAAGGCAGGCGAACTGACGTCGGACGTCGTCGCCGTTGTCCGCTTCCAGGGCCCCAAGGCCTGCGGCATGCCGGAACTGCACAAGCTGACGCCCGCGCTCGGGATCCTGCAGGACCGTGGTCACAAGGTCGCCCTCGTCACCGACGGACGCATGTCCGGAGCCTCCGGCAAGGTTCCTGCCGCAATCCACGTGACGCCGGAGGCCTGCGCCGGAGGCTCCATTGCCCGTATTCAGGACGGTGACATCATCCGTGTTGACGCGGTGACCGGAACGCTGGAAGTGCTGGTGGATGAGGCGACCTTCAATGCCCGGCCGCTGGCGACGCAGGATCTGTCCGCCAACCAGTTCGGCGTCGGCCGCGACCTGTTCGCCGGCTTCCGCGCCCTCGTTGGCACCGCGGACGAAGGGGCTCATGTCTTCGGTGCGTGACCGTACCGGCACCCCGATCATCATTGCATAAGGAAATTCAGGAATGGCCCAGGACACCGCCCGTATCGAAGCTGTCATGCGTGCAGCCCCCGTCATCCCGGTACTGATCGTCGATGATCCGAAGAGCGCCGTGCCGATGGCGGAAGCTCTGGTCCGGGGCGGTCTGCCGGCAATCGAGATCACCCTGCGGACCCCGCGTGCGCTCGAGGCCATCAAGGCCGTTGCCGACCATGTTGAAGGGGCGATCCCTGGTGCAGGCACCGTTCTGGATGCTGCCCAGTATGAGGCTGCGGTGAAGGCCGGTTCAAAGTTCATCGTGTCTCCGGGCGCGACCCCGAAACTGCTGGATGCTGCCGCGAACCATGATGTCCCGCTGCTGCCTGGCGCTGCCACCGCATCGGAAGTCATGGCCCTGATCGAACGCGGTTACCTGCGGCTGAAGTTCTTCCCGGCCGAACAGGCCGGCGGCGCTGCCTATCTGAAGTCGCTGTCTTCGCCGCTGTCGCAGGTGAAATTCTGCCCGACCGGCAGCATCAGCCTCGACAAGGCTCCGACCTATCTCGCCCTGCCGAACGTCCTGTGTGTCGGCGGCTCCTGGATTGCCGATGCGGCCTCGATTGCGGCGGGAGATTGGGCCGGGATCGAGGCGCGAGCCCGCGAAGCAGCAGCACTGGCACGGTAAAACCTGGTTATCTTGCCGAAAAATCGACACAATCGCATCGGGCGGCCTTGAATAGGCCGCCCGACTTCATTACTTGCCGCCGGCGACAGACGGTCAAGTTTTGAGGGGAACCACGTCGCTTCCGGCAAAAGTGGTCCCCTTGTTCCTTCCCTGCTCGATTTTCCCTGGATGTGGTGGCCTCACTGACCCAGTGCAAGCGTGCCGTATCCCTTCAGCCGGCCGATCCGGCGACTGCAGAACAAGGAATGCGCCCTCAATGGCTCTCGACATCGCTTTTCTCGCCATCGGTTTGGTACTGCTTTTTGTTGGAGGCGAAGGCCTCGTACGCGGCGCTGTCTCCCTGGCCGCCCGCCTCGGCATGTCACCGCTGCTAATCGGCCTCACGGTCGTCGGTTTCGGCACGTCGATGCCGGAACTGGTCGTGTCGCTGAAGGCCGCCTTCGCAGGTTCGCCTGACATTGCCGTCGGCAATGTGGTGGGATCAAACACCGCCAATATCCTGCTGATCCTTGGTGCTGCAGCGGTGATCTACCCGATCCCGACCCGCATCCCGGGCATCCGCCGCGACCTGTTTGTCATGCTGGGCGTGGCGTTCTTCACCCTTGGACTGGGATTCATGGGAGCCGTAGATCGCCTGACGGGGTCGGCCATGTTCATCGCGCTCATCGGCTATCTCACCTACGCTGCGATGTCTGGAAAGTCCGACGATGATGAGGAGAAGCCCGCAACCCTGCCGCTTTGGCAGCAGCTGGGCTTCATTTTCGCAGGGCTTGCGGCCCTGGTTTACGGCGCTGACCTTCTCGTCACGGGGGCAACCTCGATTGCCCGCAGCTTCGGGATCTCAGAGGCTGTCATCGGCCTGACGATCGTCGCCGTCGGCACCAGCCTGCCGGAACTCGCAACCTCGGTTGTCGCGGCTTTCCGCAAGCACTCGGAAATCGCCATCGGCAATGTGATCGGCTCGAACATCTTCAACATCTTCGGCATCCTGTCGTTGACCGCGATCATCCACCCGATCTCGATCAACCCGACCATTGCCGGCTTTGACATTCCATTGATGCTTGCCGCCTCTGTGCTGCTAGTGGTCTTGCTGCTGGCAACGAAACACCTGTCACGCCTGATCGGCGGCGGTTTCCTTGTGCTCTACGCCGGTTACTGCGCCTGGCTGTTCACCCAGACCCCTGGCGTTTGACTGAAACCGCGACCGGCGCGCCTCAAGCGCGTCGGTCCACCGCACCGCCGGCCTTGACCCAGGCCGTGAAGCCACCTTCGAGATGAACCACCGGCTTCAGCCCCATGTCGAGGGCCGTGACACCGGCAAGCGCCGACCGCCAGCCCCCGGCACAGAAGAAGACAAACGTCGCATCCCGGGCAAAAATGTCCTTGTGGTAGGGACTGGCCGGATCGATCCAGAATTCCAGCATACCGCGCGGGCAATGGAATGCCCCAGGTATTGCGCCCTCCCGCTCCAGCTCGCGCGGATCACGCAAATCAATGAAGATGTGATCGTCGCGCGGCAGCAGCTCGATCGCCTCCTGCGGGGAGACCGCCACAACACGGGCATTGGCCTCATCCAGCAGAGCCTGATACCCGGTGGTGATCTTCTGAGGCATTGCGCTTGTCTCCCTTTGGCCGGCAACGACCCGGCACGCTCAAAGACCAACACTTCGGCCCACAGCCTGCATTTGGCAAGAACCAATCAATCAAGGCACATCACACAGAAGCACTGGAAGCGGCGCGGCTTAACACCCTGAACAGGCCACATCAGTGAACCAGATGCCCCCCTATGCATACCTACGGTCTATCACTTGGACGTCAAATGGCGTAAGGGACGCAAAATTGTTCAGGATCCGGAGTTGCAGATGCCCCTTTCCGCCGCCGAGCGCGACCTTCTCATCACGCGGGCCGGAGGCTGCTGCGAACTGTGCGGCGCAACGACCGAGCTTGCTGCCTATGCGGTATCGCCGCGCCCCGGTGACAGCGCCGAGGAAACCATCCTGACCTGCCGCACGTGCCGCGACGCCCTGACGGAGGGCAGCGCGCCGGACCATCGCTGGCGTTGCCTGACCGAAAGCGCCTGGAGCCAGGTACCGGCGGTCCAGGTCGTTGCCTGGCGTCTTCTGGAGAGCCTGCCCGAAGAAGACTGGGCGCGCGACCTGCTCGACCAGCTCTATCTCGACGAGGACACACTCGCCTGGGTCCATGCCAAGCCCGAAGCGGAAGCTGACAGCAGCGGTGAAACCGGCACCGGACACAAGGATACGTTCGGCGCGCCCCTCAGTGCGGGCGACACCGTGACCCTGATCAAGGATCTCAAGGTCAAGGGCGCCAACTTCACCGCCAAGCGCGGCACCGCCGTGCGCAACATCTCGCTGGTCATCGACAATCCGGAGCAGATCGAGGGCCGGGTCAACGACCAGCGAATCGTGATCCTGACCGAATTCGTCAAGAAGACGACCTGACGCCCCAATGGTGCAGCCGGACTTTGCCGGCCTTTTCCGCCTGCCCATCCGACGTCGACTGTGCTATCCCAAGGCCGGACCGCTGATCCTGCGGCGATTGATTTAAATCGATTTAGGAGCCTGCATGTTTACCGCTGACCACTGGCAGTCGCTGAAGTCTCACGCCGAAGCCCTCAAGGGCACCAGCCTGCGGCAACTCTTCGCCGCCAACCCGGATCGTTTTGCAGAACTCAGCCGGTCTGACGCGGATCTCCTGATCGACTTTTCGAAGTCACGCCTGACGCCGGAGCTGCTGGCACTGCTCTGCCGGTTCGCGCGGGAAGCTGGTGTCGAGGCCCGCCGCGATGCAATGTTCGCCGGCGAGAAAATCAACGCGACCGAAAAGCGTGCTGTCCTGCATACCGCCCTGCGCAACCTGTCCGACAATCCGGTCATCGTCGACGGCGAGGATGTGATGCCGGATGTGCGCGAAGTGCTGGCGACGCTTGGCGACTTTGCCGAAGGCCTCAGGGCCGGCGAGATCACCGGCGCGACGGGCAAGCCCTTCACCGATGTCGTCAACATCGGCATCGGCGGCTCGGATCTCGGCCCGGTCATGACCACCCTGGCGCTCGCGCCCTACCACGATGGCCCGCGCCTGCATTACGTCTCCAACGTGGACGGCGCGCATCTTGCCGACACGCTGAAGGCACTCGACCCGGAAACGACCCTGTTCATCGTCGCGTCGAAGACCTTCACCACGATCGAGACCATGACCAACGCCCGCTCGGCCCGTCTCTGGGTGGCCAATGCGCTCGGCGAGCGGGCCGTGGGTGACCATTTTGCTGCCGTCTCCACCGCTATCGACAAGGTCGCAGCCTTTGGCATCGAACCCTCGCGCGTCTTCGGCTTCTGGGATTGGGTTGGCGGGCGCTATTCCGTCTGGTCGGCCATTGGCCTGCCGCTGATGATCGCCGTCGGTCCGGATGCATTTGCGGAGTTCCTCGAGGGCGCCCATGCCATGGACCTGCATTTCCAGACCGCGCCGGTGGAGGACAACCTGCCGATGCTGATGGGGCTGGTTGGCGTCTGGAACCGCAATGCGCTCGGCTATGCCGCCCGCGCCGTCCTGCCCTATGACCAGCGCCTGTCGCGCCTGCCCGCCTATCTGCAGCAGCTCGACATGGAATCAAACGGCAAGGGCGTGACCCTCGATGGCTCTCCGGTCAGCGTCGAGACCGGCCCGCTCGTCTGGGGCGAGCCCGGCACCAATGGCCAGCATGCATTCTACCAGCTGCTGCACCAGGGCACGACCGTGATCCCGTGCGAGTTCATCGTCGCTGCGCAGGGGCATGAGTCGGACCTCGCCCACCACCACGAAATGCTCGTGGCCAACTGCCTCGCCCAGTCGGAGGCCTTGATGCTGGGGCGCACCGAAGCTGAAGCCCGCGCGCAGCTGGCAGCCGCAGGCCTGTCGCCGGACGAGATCGATCAGTTGGCACCGCACAAAGTGTTCCCGGGCGACCGCCCGTCGATCACCATCGTCCACGACCAGCTCACCCCCTATGCGCTCGGCCGTCTGATTGCCCTCTATGAACACCGGGTGTTCGTCGAAGGTGTCATCTGGGGCATCAACTCGTTTGACCAGTGGGGCGTCGAGCTGGGCAAGGAACTGGCGACTGCCTTGCTGCCGATGGTCAAGGGCGAAGCCGATTCGTCCGCAAAGGACAGTTCCACACGCGGCCTGCTGAACGCGCTCAAGCAGACCTGACACTCTTGCGCGAAGCGGGCATCTGCCCCAAACATGACGCAGGGATCCGGGAGCGAATCCGGGCCCTTGCGCATTGACCAAGTGATTTAGATCACCGCATTATCGCCAAGTTAGCCTATTATCGCCTAGGGCATTGGCTGCGGGACATTGATGCCTCGTCCGCAGGTTATGGGAGACCCATGATGAAGAAGTTTGTAGTCTTGGCCGTGGCAGGCCTCGCACTGGCTGCCTGTCAGTCTGACAGCCAGCGTGACCGTGCTCTGGTCGGCGGTGGCCTGGGTGCTGCGACCGGTGCAATCATCGGCGCAGCAGCAACCGGCGATGTCGGCGGCGCAGTTGTCGGCGGTGTGATCGGTGCAGCTGGCGGCGCAATCGTCGGTTCGGCAACGACCCCGAAGAACTGCGTTGCTTACGACCGGTATGGCCGTCCGTACCGCGTGGTTTGCCCGTAATCGGATCAGATCTAGGCCCGCGCCGGGTTTGGCTCTCGCCGCCCGGCCGGGCTCGTCTTGCCTTTCCGTGACGCTGGAGACCGCAGCATGACATTGCGCCGTCTCGCGCACATATCTCTTCTTTTGATTTGCGGCGGCCTTGCAGCCTGTTCGAGCACCAGCCAACGCGACCGGATTCTGGTTGGCGGCGGTCTTGGCGCTGCGACAGGTGCGGCAATCGGGGCGGCAGCCGGTTCGACAGCCGGCGCAGCTTTGGCAGGCGCGGCCATCGGTGCCGTCGGCGGTGGCCTGATCGGGGCTGCGACCGCCCCACGCGAATGCATTGCCCGCGACGCCAACCGGAACCCCTACAAGGTCCCCTGCCCCTGACCCTGCACCTGACCGGCAGAGCCTGATGTCTGGACAATCCGAAAGGAAAAAGCCCCGGGCCAGTCACCCGGGGCTTTCTGTTTTCAAGGGCTAACCCGACTATGCAATCAGGCGCTCAGGGCCGCTTCCGGCGCGACGTAGTCGTAGCCAAGTGCGTCAGCCACGGCCTTGCAGGTGACCTTGCCCTTGTAGACGTTCAGGCCCGGCAGGAAGTTCGGGTTGGCCAGCAGCGCCTTCTTTGCACCGTGGTCAGCCAGCGCCAGCGTGTAGGGCAGCGTGACGTTGTTGAGCGCGAAGGTCGAGGTGCGCGGAACGGCGCCCGGCATGTTGGCAACGCAGTAGTGCACGACGCCGTCGACGACATAGGTCGGCTCGGCGTGGGTCGTGGCATGCGCGGTCTCGAAGCAACCGCCCTGGTCGATGGCGACGTCAACGACGACGGAACCGTTCTTCATCCGCTTGATCATGTCAGCGGTGACGAGCTTGGGAGCAGCAGCACCGGCAACCAGGACCGCGCCGATGACAACGTCGGCATCCAGAACGTACTGCTCAAGAGCAGCCTTGGTGGAGTAGACGGTGCGCAGGGCCGAGCCGAACGACCGCGACAGGCTGGCGAGAACGTCGACGTTGCGATCCAGAACGGTGACTTCCGCGCCAAGGCCAAGAGCCATGGTGATGGCATGCGCGCCAACGACACCGCCGCCGATGACAACGACCTTGGCCGGAGCAACGCCCGGGACGCCGCCGACGAGAATGCCCGAACCGCCGTTGGCCTTCTGCAGCGCGTTGGCAGCAGCCGTAATCGACAGGCGGCCAGCAACCTGCGACATCGGGGCCAGCAGCGGCAGACCGCCGCGACCGTCGGTCACAGTTTCATAGGCGATGCAGGTCGCGCCCGACTTGACGAGGTCAGCGGTCTGCTCTGCATCCGGAGCAAGGTGGAGATAGGTAAAGAGCGTGTGGTCCGGGCGCAGCATGGCGCGCTCGACGGCCTGCGGCTCCTTGACCTTGACGATCATCTCGGCGCTGTCAAAGACTTCGCGAGCCGTTTTGACAATCTTTGCACCGGCAGCGACATAGGCTGCATCATCAGCACCGATGCCAGCACCGGCCTGGGTTTCGACAAATACTTCGTGTCCATGCGCGACGACTTCCATGACGCTATCTGGCGTCAAGCCGACGCGATACTCATGGTTTTTGATTTCTCTCGGAACACCAATACGCATTGCAGGATCCTCTCTGGATAGGACTTATTCAGTTACAGTATCCGAGCCCGTTTCGAATTGGATTGCGTTCTGCGCGAATGAATACGTAAACTCGCAACATTCTGCCGCATATGACAGGTTTGACCGCAGATAATTCGAAGGTTCCGCAATGAAGCTTGACCGGCTCGACAAACGCATTCTGGCCGTATTGCAGCAGGATGGCCGCATTCCCAATGCTGATCTCGCCGAAAAGGTCGGCCTTTCCGCCTCCGCCTGCCTGCGCCGGGTGCGGGCGCTGGAGGAGACCGGCGTCATCAGCCGCTATGTCGCCCTGCTGGACCAGCGCAAGATCGGCCGGCGCATGGACGTCTTCGTCGAGATATCGCTGGTCGGCCAGGCCAACGAGGTGCTCAACGCCTTTGAACAGGCCGTCGCGCAGTATCCGGAAATCATGGAATGCTACCTGATGGCCGGAGACGCGGATTATCTCCTGCGCCTGACCGCAGAAGACCCGAATGACTTCGAGCGCATCCACCGCGAAACCCTCGCCCGCCTGCCGGGCGTTTCCCGCATGAAGTCCTCCTTCGCCATCCGGCCCATTGTCCGCAAGACCGCCTTCTCGCTTGATGCGCAGGGGCGGCCGAACGACGAGGGCGGTCGACGCACCGGTTGACCGCCGTTATAGTCCCGCCAGCCTGAATCGATTGAAAACCTGAGGAGTTTCCGCGTGTCGCTTGACTTCACCTGCCTGCTCGATGGCCGCTATGCCCTGGGCGAGTGCCCGACGTGGGACGAGACAACCGGCACGCTCTACTTCGTCGACATCAAGGGCAAGACGATCCATGCGCTGGACTGGGCAAGCCGCGCCCTCACTGCAAGCTGGCACTTCGAGCGTGAGGTCGGTTCCTTCGGGCTGGCAGCGGACGGGCGCTTCGTCGTGGCCGAGTGGGACGAAGTCTATCTCTTCGATCCGGCGACCCGCGCCCAGGAGCCTCTGGCCAGCATCGAAGCTGACCTGCCGCATACCCGGCTGAATGATGGCAAGGTTGGCCCCGATGGCGCCTTCTGGGTCGGCACAATGGACATCCGCACCCCGCGCGAACCTGTTGGTGGCCTCTATCGTGTCGGCCCTGACGGATCCCTGACCCGGATCATCGGCGAGTTGCGCGTCTCCAACGGCCTTGCCTGGTCGCCGGATGGCCGCACCCTGTATCACGCCGACAGCGGCCCCGGCTGGATTGACACCTGGGATTTCGAGCCGGCCAGCGGTGAGGCATCGAACCGCCGCCGCTTCGCACAGCTCGTCACCGAGACCGGCCGTCCGGACGGCGGTACCGTTGATAGCGACGGCAACTACTGGAATGCGGGAGTGTCTGCGGGTGTTCTCAACTGCTTTGCGCCAGATGGCACGCAGATTGGGGCTTATGCCGTTCCGGTTCCGCGCCCGACCATGCCTTGCTTCTGCGGCCCGGACCTGTCGGATCTGGTGCTGACGAGCCTGCGCCCGGACGACGCAGCAGCCATTGAGGCAGCACCGCAGTCAGGCAGCCTGTTCCACGCTGTCCCCGGCGTGCGCGGCCTTCCCACTTACCGCTTCGGCGCGCGGGCCTGAGCCCGCGCCGCGTCCTCAGGCAGCTTCGTCCGAGACGTCCCGTCCGGCCCGGACGAAGCCCTTGGCCGCCTCAGGGATCACCTTGCCCCAGCAAGGCTTGAGGTCATGATCGACCGAGACGCGTTCGTCGAAGACGAAGCATTCGCCGGCCCACAGGCTTTCGGCCTGCGGCATCTTTTCCAGATAGTTGAGGATGCCGCCGTCCAGGTGGAACACGTTCTCAATCCCCAGATCCATCAGATAGGACGTCGACTTTTCACAGCGGATGCCACCTGTGCAGAACATCGCGACCTTGCTGGCCTTGCCGAGATCGCGCTGCTGCTTGAGCCAGTCCGGGAACTGGCGGAACGACCGTGTCTCCGGATTGACCGCGCCCTTGAACGTTCCGAAGGCAAATTCATAGTCATTGCGGGTATCGATGATCAGCACATCCGGCTCGCTGATCAGGCTGTTCCAGTCCTGCGGCGAGACATAGGTGCCCACGTGCTTGCGCGGGTCCACGCTGGGAACACCCAGCGTCACGATCTCCTTTTTCAGCCGCACCTTCATGCGCTTGAAAGGAATGTGCTCGCACCAGCTTTCCTTGTGCACCAGATCGGCAAGGCGCGGATCGCTGCGCATATGCTCCAGCACAGTCCGGATCCCCTGTTCAGGCCCGGCAATGGTTCCATTCACCCCCTCGCGCGCGAGCAGAAGACTGCCGAACACTCCGTTCGTTGTGCAAACCTCGTGGAGCGGCAGGCGAAGGTCGGCGTAGTCCTCAAGCGGAACGAACTTGTAAAGGGCAGCAACGAGAAACTGGGTCATGGTCCGGCGTCAGCAAGGTCTGGATGCGGACTGTATGCCCCCAAAGCTGGCAAAACGCAAAAAGGAACGCTTGCCTCCGGCCAGAGCCAGCGGAAAGCGTTCCAGTTTGGTCCCGGGAGGAAGCCGGGAGGATGCCGTCAGCGACCGCCGCTGAAGGCGTTCAGAACGGTCAGAAGGCTGGTGAGGTTGTCGGCAACGCCAGTCTGGGCGACCTTCTCGGTCGCACCGGCGGCAGCCGTGGTGTCGAGCGAGTAGATCTGCATGATGCCCTGGTTGACAGCAGCCTGGGCCAGCGACGTCTGCTGCTGCTGCGCCTGCACAGCATTCTCGAACAGGATGCCGGTGGAGTGCGCCATCGCCTGGTACAGCGTGCTGATGGCAATGGCCGGGGCTTCACCCACGACCTTGACGTTGGACTGCGTCACCGCATCGGTGACCATCGGATTGACGGTTACAGGATCTGCCATGGGTCTTGCTCCTTAGAGGGAGGCCGCACGTCACTCGGCCTTTGCATCTGATAGGACGCCCCTGATGGGACGTTGTGACGGGAAAGCACTGCGTTTCTTTGCTTTTTCAGTTCGCTGCTCTCGCAATCAAAGCTCGGTTCGCGAGGTCGAAGGGGCCACGAGCGCCCGGTCAGCTGAAGGAGTTGAGAACCGACAGCAGGCTGGTCAGGCTGTCGCTGGTGCCGGTCTGGCCGATTTTCTCGGTCGCACCGGCGGCAGCCGTGGTGTCGAGCGAATAGATCTGCATGATGCCCTGGTTGACAGCCGCCTGGGCCAGCGACGTCTGCTGCTGCTGCGCCTGCACCGCGTTCTGGAACAGGATGCTGGTTGAATGCGCCATCGCCTGATACAGCGTGCTGATGGCAATCGCCGGGGCTTCGCCCACGACCTTGAGGTTGGACTGGGTCACGGCGTCGGTGACCATCGGATTCACGGTGACAGGTACGGCCATCTGTTTGCTCCTGATTGCGGGGGGTGATGCCCTCCCCGTTGCCTTCATATCGACGCCTGAACTTGGTATGTGTGAACTATAACTCGTTATTTTTATTGAGTTTTTTCAAGCCAAAACACCAAACGCGCCTATCCCCGACCGGCGCGTTTCTGCTCCAGTCGGGCGGCAAGCTGGGCCAGAAGACCGGAGATCTTCCGGTCAACTTCCTGAGCAACGACCCCGCGGACATCGCCCATTCTCTGGTTCATCTGCATGGCCATGCCCCTGGGCGTCGCCTGGGGCATGGCACCTGTCTGGGCTGCAGGTTGCCCTTGTCCAGCTGCTGGTGCCGGTTCACTGCCCGGAGGCGCGCCTAGGCCATGTCCAAGCGTGTTGGCTGCAGCGAGTGCGACAGAGGCAGATGATGTGAGCTGTCCGAGCAGATCCTTGTCCGACAGGAGGCGCAGCATGGTTTCGTGCTCGCTGCGCATCGAGGTCGACAGCTGCGCGGCCGTATCGCGCGTGGCCGCCAGGATCTTTGCCGCCGTCGCGATGCCCTGCTCGAATGCAGCATCGGCCGCGCGCTTCTGACGGCCGGCTTCAATTCCGGCCGCAAGAATGGCCGGCAACGAGCGGGAAACGGCCTGATATCCCGCCTGCAAGGCCGCCACTTTCAGATGATCCTGCAGGAGGCGGCGCATCAGCTGGTCGCCTTCCGGCACGCTGAGCCCGGACGCCGGCCCCGATCCCGCCGCCGCAGCAGCGGGTTCGCCCGCCGGGCCAGGCGTCACCGGCGGCACAGCAGGTTGGGCGACAGGCGGTTCGCTGCCGCTGGCAGATGCTACAGGCGCAGGAGATGCGGGCGGCGGGGTTTCCGGCTCAGGAACCCCGCCAACCATCACCTCGATCTTGGGCACGGGCACCACGGGCGCAGTCACTTCCGGCGCATCAGCGGTCGGGATCGGAACCGTTGGTGCCACAACGTTCGGCGCGACGAGCGTCGGGGTTTCAGGCGCGGAAACGATCAGCGTTTCGGTCATCGCTGCTCTCCTCGGAATTGCGGTCATCCTCGCGGCCGGCATCCCGGCCCGAAGCCCTTGCGGTTGTGCTGCTGACTTCCCGCTCATAGTCACGGTCAGACGGACGGATCACATCCCGGTCGGTGGTCCGCTCAGTACCGCGCGGTTCCGCATGTTCATGGCAGCGGCAGCCATGATCGCCACTGCGGGCGACATAGACCCCGCTCACGCCGGAGCTGCAGGGATGGCCACATCCACCGCTGACATGCATGGCCCGCAGCTCGACTTCGGGTGCCGGGGCAAAGCGCAGATTGCGGGCAACCGCCATCATCTGGTCTGCGCCCCACAACGAGGCCCGGGCACTGGCGATCTGGCTGATCACGCGCGGATACATGCAGTAGAGCCGTTCAAGCTCGGCAGCGTCGCGCTCCTTGCCCAGATCCTCGGCCCAGCTGGTTAGAAAGTCAGCCAGCAGGCTGTCCAGTTCGGTACAGATGACATTGATTTCGAGTTCCATGATCACCGCTCCTTTTTCGGGCATGCGTGGTCCCTGCCCGGCGAAGACTGCTTCGCAAGGGTCTGGTCGTATCCGGACCGATGGGACGGTCAGGGTGTCTTGAGATCGCTGAAGATCGTCTGGGCCGACTGGCCGGCCGTCGTGCTCACGGACCCGTAGACCTGCACGGCGGCGGTCACCATGCTCTGGATTTCTGCCAGCAGCGGCACGGCTTCAGCCTCACCAACGGGACCCTGCGCGGCCTTCTTGATCGCAATGGCCTGGGCAGCGACCGCGATCTGCATGATGGCGTTCATGTAGCTGGCTGCATCCTGCACCGCCTGCCCGGTGGTCTGGCCCACCATGATTTCCGGTGGCGTCACGGCCATCTTCATGCCGTAGGCAAGGTTCTCCGTATTGGAAAACTGCACTGCCTGAACCACCTGCTGGTTCAGTGCCGAGGTGCTGCCACCCGATGGCGCGGGAGGGGCCGGAGGGGCTGGCGGGGCTGGAGGATCATCGCCCGTACCATCGCCGCCCCCGTCTCCAAGACCATTGCCGCCGATACCGGCACCAAGCCCGCCTGTGCCCTTGCCGCCACCGCCTGGTGCTGCCGCAAGAGCTGCGGCCGGTTCAGCACTCCGGTTCGGGGCAGGGCTGCGGCGCACCATGTCCTCGCCGGCCAACCTCTGCAGCTGCACCGGCGCGTCATTGTCTTCTGGCAGGGCGGCGAATGCACCATGTGCAGCCGCTCCGTTCATCCTGCCTTCGGCGGCCAGGCTGCCTTGCCCCTGAATGTCCATGTCAGACCTTCCCTGTTTGTCGCGGGTTTCCCGGTTGCTTGTGGTGGGCGCGTCGGTTTGTGGGCGCGGACGGCTGGCGCTTCCCCCACGCGATGCCCCTTCCATGACATGTGCCGTAGCGCGCGCTGCATTCGGCGTTCCGGCAAGACCTTCAGCAGTCAGGCGTCGCCGCGGCCGGTCGGGCACCCAATCGGCGGTCCAGCCATCGTTCCCGCCGTCAGGCCAACCCGCCCCCTGCCCCGCACCAGCTGGAGCGGCTTGCGGCGGTCCGTCAAAGAATGACTTGAGACGCTGGAGTCCTGACGCCAGCCACATGATCCGTCTCCCGTGGAATCAACCCCGGCGACAGGTCCGCTGACCGCCGACGGGTTACCGCAACAGGACGAGGGGCATTTCCGACACGCCGGCCTCGCGAAAGCGCTGGCCAGCGGCGCGCTGCCGCTACTCTCCGATGTCCATGATCAGTTGCACCGCTTTCGACACGACTGCCGTCATGATCTGGTTCATGGCCTGCTGGCTGTGCACGGCGTTCTGGATCGAAAGACCGGTCGCATGGCTGCTGACCTGATACAGGCTGGCGATCGCCTGAGCCGGCGCCTCCGCCACAACCTTCACATTGGTCTGGGTGACTGCATCGGTGATTTGTGCGTTTACAAGATCGACCATGGTAGATTTTCCTGTTCAGCTCGCGATTGCCGTATCCCTCTGGACGTTTCACCCTTTCCGTCGTGACGGCGGCGGGATCAACTGCGGCTCTTCCGCGTGTTCGAGACCTGCTCGCAGCATCTGCCGCAGGTTCTGTACCCGCTTGCGCGCCAGGGCCTCCGAAATACCCAGGTCCGCAGCGATCTCGCGGTAGCCCAGCTCATCGCAGAAGCGCATCTCGAAGATCCTCTGGTGCTCCTCCGGCAACCGGTCGATCAGCCGCATGACCCTGGCGAGCGCTTCCTGCTGCCACAGAAGATGTTCCTGGCTCGGACGGCTGTCGGCCATGTCTGCCGTGCTGTCCTCGTAGATGTCGGCCGAGAAATCGCGGACTTGCCGCTCCGAATTCCGCCGCCGCAACCTCGAGATGTATTCATTCTTCAGGGCGAAAAGCAGAAACGCGCGCGGTTCACGAACCTGCGTGTCGGTCCGCTCCACATGACTGATCGCCTTGATCAGCGTCGACGAGAGCAGGTCTTCCGCCTCTTCCCGATCGCCTCGGGTCAACCGCATTGCCCTGCGCCGCAGCACCGGGCCATCGTCAATCCAGCTCGACCAGAGGCCACCGGCAGGCATCGTTTCCAACATCGCGCGCTTCCTGATCTCGTCCACGGACTGTCTCCCTGCGCATTTGGCTCTTTTACGGCCTTGTGCTCTCAGAGACGCTGAAGATATTCCTTCGTGACATTAGATCAGAAGATTTTTTATTTAAAGATTCGATGCGTTAGGAATTTGTTAGGCATGTTTTTATTGATATCCGGGTTGTATTTGAATGACGGATGCCAGTTATTCCTGTGGGTGACCTACACGCATCATCTGCCTGGAAAGACCTGACAGTCCGACAACGGAAATCCACCCCTGATTGCGGAAATGCAACCAAAATACAACCAACGAACCACCCGACTTGCACAACCCAGAATAACCATCACCCCGCAAGACAAACCTTGGCGCAACTCAGGAATCCTGTCCTGAAAGGCTCAGATCTAGTTGTATGGAGGTTGCAGGAGCCGGCACTCATACCGGGAGCGAGAAAGAGTTGCGAGACAATGGCTCCGCAGATGGGTGCCCCGCTGCACAGGCCAGCCAGCATCTGGCAGCTGCGCTGCACCTCGCCAAAATATCAAGCGCGCGACACAAACAACAAAAAAGGCGGCTCTCGCCACCTTGCATCAGCGCCATTCGGCGCTCGTCGTATCTTTAGAAGGAGATGGTGGGTGCACAAGGATTCGAACCTTGGACCGTCTGATTAAGAGTCAGATGCTCTACCAACTGAGCTATACACCCATCTCGCCGCCGGATCGAACGTGCCGTCCGCGTCGGATGAGCGGCTTATACCTACGCCCCTAACTTGTGGCAACCCCCTCTGATGAAGTTTTTATGGCAAACGACCGGTTCTGTGGGAAACCCGACAAGTGCTTGAAGACGATAGGGAAACAAGATCGAGCCCGCACCCCGCGCAACAATCGGCAAGCTGATGCCTGATTTGCGAAACTTTCAGAATTTGAACTTGACCGCGGTTTCGGCCCCGACTAGTGTGCGGCGCAATCGCTGATGTGGTTCCGCCCTGCCGGAGCCCGCCGGCGAGATACGATCTCATCCCGATCGGCTCGAATGGCGGGCTGGTGAGATGGGGCTGGTGGCAGGTTGCTTGAGATGGCAAGTCTGATTCTTGTAGTAGGGACGCGCGCCACCGGAACGGTTTGATCCGTTCGGAACGGGTTGGCGCGCAGACAGGGCTCCTTCGGAGCCCTTTTTCGTTACAGCCCCAAGCAAAGCCCCCGCAAACCCGATCCACCAGCAAGACCCCGAGCAAGACCCAAGGGCCAAACGCAAGGAAATGACGCGATGACACGGGAGATGACCGGAGCCGAAATGGTGCTCCAGGCGCTGAAAGACCAGGGCGTTCAACATGTCTTCGGCTATCCCGGCGGCGCTGTGCTGCCGATCTATGACGAGATCATCCAGCAGGACGACATCCAGCACATTCTGGTGCGCCACGAACAGGGCGCCGGCCATGCGGCCGAAGGCTACGCCCGGTCCACCGGCAAGCCGGGCGTTGTTCTCGTCACCTCCGGTCCCGGTGCGACCAACATGGTCACCGCACTGACCGATGCGATGCTCGATTCCATCCCGCTCGTCTGCCTGACCGGCCAGGTTCCGACACATCTGATCGGCACGGACGCCTTCCAGGAATGCGACACCGTCGGCATCACGCGCAACTGCACCAAGCACAACTGGCTGGTTCGCGACGTCAACGACCTGCCGCGCATCCTGCACGAGGCCTTCTATGTCGCAACCTCGGGCCGGCCCGGCCCGGTTGTCGTCGACATTCCGAAGGATGTGCAGTTCGCGACCGGCACATACCAGAGCCCGTCGACAACGCCGGCCGCCGCCCACAAGAGCTACCGGCCGCAGGTCAAGGGTGATATCAGCGCCATCCGCCAAGCCATCGAACTGATGGCAAACGCCAAGAAGCCTGTGTTCTACACCGGCGGCGGCGTCATCAACTCGGGCCCGCAGGCCAGCATGCTGCTGCGTGAACTGGTCCAACTCACCGGCTTCCCTATCACCTCGACCCTGATGGGCCTTGGCGCCTATCCGGCGAGCGGCGACAACTGGCTCGGCATGCTTGGCATGCACGGCACCTACGAAGCCAACATGGCGATGCATGATTGCGACGTCATGATCTGCGTCGGCGCCCGCTTTGACGACCGCATCACCGGCCGCATCGATGCCTTCGCCCCGAACGCCCGCAAAATCCACATCGACATCGACCCGTCATCGATCAACAAGATCGTCAAGGTCGACGTGCCGATCATCGGCGACGTCGGTCATGTCCTGGAGGATCTCGTTCGCCTCTGGCGGACCTCCGGCAACAAGGCCGATCCTTCGGCGATGAAGGCCTGGTGGGGTCAGATCAACCTCTGGCGCGCGCGCAACTGCCTTGCCTACATGCCGAACAGCGATGTGATCATGCCGCAATACGCCCTGCAGCGCCTCGCCGCGCTCACCAAGGGCCGCGACACCTACATCTCCACCGAAGTCGGCCAGCACCAGATGTGGGCAGCCCAGTATCTCGGCTTTGAATCGCCGAACCACTGGCTCACCTCCGGCGGCCTTGGCACCATGGGCTACGGCCTGCCCGCCATTCTCGGCGCACAGGTCGCCCATCCGGATGCGCTCTGCGTCTGCGTGGCTGGTGACGCCTCGGTTCTGATGAACATGCAGGAAATGTCGACGGCGGTGCAGTTTGGCCTGCCGATCAAGATCTTCATCCTGAACAATCAGTACATGGGCATGGTGCGCCAGTGGCAGCAGCTGCTGCATGGCAACCGCCTGTCGCATTCCTACATGGAAAGCCTGCCGGACTTCGTGAAGCTGGCTGAGGCCTATGGCGGCGTCGGCTTCCGCGTCGACAAGCCGGGCGAACTGGATGACGCCATCCTCGAGATGATCGCGGTCAACCGTCCGGTGCTGTTCGATTGCCGCGTGGCAAACCTTGCCAACTGCTTCCCGATGATTCCGTCGGGCAAGGCGCATAACGAAATGCTGCTTCCGGATGAGGCCAACGACGAAGCCGTCGCCAACGCCATTTCCGCCGAAGGCAAGGCGCTGGTCTGAGGAGCGAGATACATGAACGCACAGAACGTCAACGCGCCTTCGGCCTATTTCATGGCCGAAGTCAGCGACAAGACCGAGACCCATACCCTATCGCTGCTGGTCGATAACGAACCCGGCGTGCTGGCCCGGGTCATCGGCCTTTTCTCGGGCCGCGGCTACAACATCGACAGCCTGACCGTCTCGGAAACCGAGCACGAGGCGCACCTGTCGCGCATCACCATCGTGACCACCGGCACGCCGATGGTAATCGAGCAGATCCGCCATCAGCTTGACCGGCTGGTCCCCGTGCACCGCGTAACCGACCTGACGGTTCAAGCCCGCCTCAACAGCATCGACGCCCCGCTGGAGCGGGAGCTGGCGCTGGTGAAGGTTGCGGGCCATGGTGAAAAGCGTCTCGAGGCCCTGCGCCTTGCCGATGCCTTCCGCGCCACAGTGATCGATGCGACGACCGAACATTTCGTCTTCGAAATCACGGGCCGCACCTCCAAAATCGAGCAGTTCATCCAGATCATGAAGCCGCTTGGCCTGGTGGAAGTCTCCCGCACAGGGGTGGCCGCCGTCCAGCGCGGACCGGAAAGCCTGTAAGAAAAGTCCGTCTGCTCAATGTCTTGACGCCTTTAGACGCCCGCCCGCGCAGTTTTCGCAGGCGGGCGTTTTCGTGACTGGCAATAGCCTGTTGCCGCCGCGCAAGCTCGTTTGCGGCATATGGTACTTCAGAACCGAAGTCCCATAGACGGATGGCGGCAGAGGCAATATAGGAAGCTCCGACTCCGGCCGGGCCCCCTCCTGCCCCCGCCGCGCCACATCCGGACGCTGACCAAAGCAGTCCCACCAGGAAGGCTAGATGCCCATGAGCAACGGTTTGTCCCGCCCGAAGAACCAGATCCGCTGGCTGCTGCTGGAAGGCATCGCCTCCACGGCCAAGGACGTTCTGGACGCAAGCGGCTACGAAAACGTCGAGATGCTGACCAAGGCTCTGGACAAGGATGCCCTGATCGAGGCGCTGAAGGGCGTGCATGTGGTGGGTATCCGCTCGCGCACCCAGCTGACGCGCGACGTGATCGAGGCGGCCGGCACGCTGGTTGCCATCGGCTGCTTCTCGGTCGGCACCAACCAGGTTGATCTGGCCGCAGCGCGTGAGCGCGGCATCCCGGTGTTCAACGCCCCCTTCTCAAACACACGCTCGGTCGCAGAGCTGACAATTGCCGAAATCGTCATGCTGATGCGTGGCGTGTTTGAAAAGTCCTCCGCAGCTCACGCGGGTCGCTGGATGAAAACCGCTACCGGCTCCCGCGAAGTGCGCGGCAAGACACTCGGCATCGTCGGCTATGGCAACATCGGCTCGCAGCTGGCGGTTCTGGCCGAAGCCGTTGGCATGACGGTCATCTACTACGACAAGACCGACAAGCTGCGGCACGGCAACGCGATGCCGGTCGACACGCTGGACGAGTTGCTGAGCCGCTCGGATGTGGTCTCGCTGCATGTCCCCGACACGGCGGAGACGCGCAACATGATCCGCGCTGAGCAGCTGGCGAAAATGAAGCCCGGCAGTTTCCTGATCAACAATGCGCGCGGCAAGGTCATCGACATCGACGCCCTGACGGCGGCACTGAAGACCCAGCACATTGCCGGTGCCGCGATCGACGTGTTCCCGAGCGAGCCGAAGGGCAATTCGGACGAGTTCATCAGCCCGCTGCGCGGCCTGCCCAATGTCATCCTGACGCCGCATGTCGGCGGCTCCACTGAAGAGGCACAGGAGCGCATCGGCGAGGAAGTCTCCCGCCGTCTGGTCGAGTATTCCGACGTCGGCTCGACACTCGGTGCGGTCAACTTCCCGCAGGTTCAGCTGCCGCGCGGCACCGATGCGACCCGTTTCATCCAGGTGCACCGCAATGTGCCGGGCGCCATGCGCGCCCTGAACGACCTGTTCGCCCGCCACAACCTCAACATCCACGCCCAGTACATGCAGACGGTTCAGGAAACCGGCTATGTGGTGCTGGATGTCGATGGCAAGGTGGAGAACAGCGTCGAGATCCTTGAGGAAATCCGCCAGCTCCCGGGAACCGTTCGCGCCCGCCTGCTCAACCGCGTGTGAAATTGCCTCATCGGCAAGCACAGGGAAGCGGTTGACAGCACCGGGAATTTCGTCACGCTAGGCAAAGGGGCGGTCTGTTGGCTGCCCCTTCCCGTCTTGTTTTCCGGAAATCCCGCCCATGACCGCCTCGCGCCTGTCCGTGAATGTGAATGCCATCGCCATGCTGCGCAATCGCCGGGACCTGCCCTGGCCAAGCGTCACCGGCCTCGCGGCCATCGCTCTGGAGGCTGGCGCAAAGGGCATCACCGTTCATCCGCGCCCCGACGAGCGCCATATCCGCAAGACGGACGTGTTCGAGCTTGCCGAACTGATCGAGGACCGGTTCCCGCACAAGGAACTGTGCCTGGAAGGCTACCCCTCGCCTGACTTCCTCGACCTCGTCGAGAAGGCGCGGCCAGACCAGGTGCTGTTCGTGCCAGATGCGGCGGACCAGCAGACTTCCGACCACGGCTGGCGCTTTGATCCGGCCAGCAAGGCGCTGCTGAAGGAAGCCATTACCGCTGCCCGCGACGCCTCCGTGACTGTGTCCCTTTTCCTGGATCCGGAACCGGCACTGGCCGCGGAAGCTGCTGCGATCGGCGCGGAGCGGATCGAGATTTACACCGGCCCCTATGGCGGCTGCTACGACAATGAGGCTGCCGCCCAGCGCGAACTGGACAAGATCGTCGCGACGGCGGAAGCCGCCCGGGCTGCCGGCCTTGGTGTCAACGCCGGACATGACCTCACCGTCGAGAACATCCCCGCCCTGATCAAGCGTGCGCCCTTCATCCGCGAAATGTCGATTGGCCACGGCTTTACCGCCGACGCCCTGATCCACGGCTTCGCCGAAAGCGTCCGCCGCTTCCGCAGGTCAATGGGCGAGATTTGATAGAGGCGACAGACCATCTGGCGGAACAAGCCGGATGGTCTCATCTCACTCGACTGGCGGCAGGCTTTTGTCCTTGGCGCATTGGGCCAGTTTGCCCTGCTTGAAGGAATAGACCGCCGTGATGTGCCTTTGGCCGCCCGATACCTCGGTTTCGACCTTCATGCAGCCGCAGGCGTAACCATAGTTGCCGTTGACGGCCTTGTAGTCACCGGCCGAAATGTCGCCGATGTTTTCCATGCCCAGCGCTTCCCGGTCCGAGCCCTGGGTGGCCAGGATCCAGTCGCCGTCGCGGTCGGTCAGCCACCAGTTGCCCGGCGTCGGATTGACGACCCAACCGCAGCGGTTCTCCGGCGCGGCCTCGGCAGCTGCTAAGGCAAGGCAAAGTGGCAGGGCGGCAAGAAGCAGTCGGCGCATGTCAGCTCTCCGGTTTTCAGTTGTTCACGGACACCAGAGCCCAATGGCTCTTGCTGCAGGACTGGTTGTCACACACCGGCGCAATCCAGACCGCGCCATTGCCGATTGATACGCCGTCAGACGAGACGAACAGCTCCGTGTAGTCGGCAGACGCGACCAGCTCCTTGGTCGCCTCGGTGATCAGCCGCGCATAGTTCTTCTCGAACTCCTTGGCCGATTTGACATCAAAGGATGTGCCGTTGTTGTTCACCGGCAGCGGGAAGGCGGTCAGCTTTGCGACATCCCTGGCCGTTCCGGTCACCAGTGCCCGGCGCAGCTCGTTGAGGAACGGATCAAGCCCGGCCGCGTCGCCCAGAAGGTTCTCGACTTCGGCGTAGATCTCTTCCTCGCTCGCGGCCTGCACGGGGCCTGACAGGAGGGGAAACAGCACGACAGCAACGGCAAGCAGGAAACGCTTCATCAGGGGGCTCCAGACTTCAGGATGTCTGGAACCATATCCGAGCCGCGCGATAACCGCTTGGCGAAGTTTGGGGGCATCGGACCGCGTCCACATCGGGCTTGATGGCCCCAATCAGAGCCCGATCAATGCCACCGACCGCGCTCGCCTTCGAGAATACCGTCTGCGTCAAGGCTGGAAATCCCAACGCGCTTGTCCGCTGGAACGTCACCCGTCAACTGCAAGGCCAGATAACGGCCACAGCACACACGCAGGAACGAGGTGAAGTTGCCAAGGTCATGTCCGGCGTCGATCGATTCGTGATGCAGGCGCGTGATCAGCTGGACCACGTTCATCCCGTCGCGTCCGGCAATTTCTTCCAGCACGGTCCAGAAGAACGCTTCCAGCCGGACACTCGTGACCATGCCGTCGATCCGCAGCGACCGCGTGGTGCTCTCCCAAAGCTGCGGGTCCGCGCTGATGAACAGCTTGCACATCGGTATCCTCCCCAGGATCAAAGCCGCCCCCTGCTCCACATCAGGAACGAAGGCGGACTCATTGTCGAGCCGAATGCTGCGCCAGGACGCCGGCTGGATCTGGCTGCCGAGGCCCTAAATCTTTTCCGCCGTCATTCCGGACAAGGTGAGCGTGAGCGAACCGCAGATCCGGGGCCTGTCCCGGGCCTGACCCGGGATCCAGCACATATGTGCGAGCATAAGCGAGCGCCTCAACTCGTCAGCTTCAAACCCAGCGCCGATTAAGTCATGTCGCGCTTCGCGCGACTGATGTCTGGATCCCGGCTCGGCGCTTCGCTGTCGCTCAGCTGGGCCGGGATGACGACCACATGACAAGGAATCGCACCGGTCAGAGGCGCACCCAATCGTGCGCCCCTCGCTGGTTCTGCCGGCTCAGGCTGCCTGGCGGGCCGTGTCGGCGGCCGCCATGGCCGTCATGAACTGGGCGAGCCAGGCGGGATGGGCCGGCCAGGCCGGGGCGGTGACAAGATTGCCGTCCGTCACGGCGCCATCGATGGCGATATCGGCATAGGTGCCACCGGCCAGCTCCACCTCTGGGCGGCAGGCCGGATAGGCCGAAACCGTCCGCCCTTCGATGACACGCGCGGCCGACAGAAGCTGAGCGCCATGACAGATGGCAGCCACCGGCTTGCCGGCCTCGAAGAAGTGCCGGACAGCCGCCAGCACCGCCGCATCGAGACGCAGGTATTCCGGGGCGCGGCCGCCGGGGATCACCAGCGCGTCATAGTCTTCAGGATTGATGTCGGCGAAGGTCGCGTTGAGCGCGAAGTTGTGACCGCGCTTTTCCGTGTAGGTCTGGTCGCCCTCGAAATCATGGATCGAGGTGGCCACCGTCTGTCCGGCCTTCTTGCCCGGGCATACCGCATGCACCGTATGGCCGACGGCCATCAGGGCCTGGAACGGCACCATGGTTTCGTAATCTTCCGTGAAATCGCCGGTGATCATCAGGATCTTCTTGGCCGCCATGCTGTCCTCCCTAGGCTGAAAGCGGTAGGCGCAAACCCTAGCAAAACCGCGCGGCACACGGGTATTATGGCGCTACTACAGCGTCCTTTTTGATCGAACGGACAGCCGACAGACATTCCCCTCACCTGCGTCATCCCGGCCAAGCGCAGCGCCGAGCCGGGACCGGAGAGCCAAGGTATCGATGTGTCCATAAGCTAAAACCTGTGAGACCTTGGGTCTCCGGTCCCGGATCTCCGCTTCGCTACCTCCGGGAAGACAACCGAGGGTCTCTGAGCGGTCGAAGACGTCCTTTCAATGCCCTCTGCGTTTCGTCGCTTGCCCCCTTGACGAGCCCGCCTATCCTCCCCTAAAAGCATGAACCGTACGGTACGGTACACATTGAAGAGGAGTTCGCGGTGGCGCACACAGCCCTACACGACAGCTTGCCGGATGAGGCCGAGGCCTTCACCCCGCGCCAGCAGGCCGTGCTGGAATGCGCGCTGAAGCTGCTCGTTGAAGGTGGCGAAAAGGCCCTGACGACGGCAGGTCTTGCCCGCAGCGCCAACTGCTCCAAGGAAAGCCTCTACAAGTGGTTCGGCGACCGCGATGGCCTGCTGGCTGCCGTCGTCTCCTACCAGGCCAGCAAGGTGCATTTTGCCTCCGAAGGCGCGGCGACCGACGCGGTCACGTTCCGCAGCCACCTGACCGCCTTCGTGCACGAGCTTCTGGGCGTTCTGACCGGCGAGACCTCGCTGGCGCTCAACCGGCTGGCGATTGGTCAATCCAACCGCGAGGATGCCCGCCTTGGCCGCCTGCTGCTGCTGCGTGGCAAGTACACGATTTCCACCCGCGCCCGTGCCCTGCTCGAGGCTGGCCGGTTCCGGGGTTTCCTGAAGTTTGAAGACGCGGAGGAGGCCTATCAGGTGCTCTATGGCCTGGCCGTCCGCGATCAGCATATCCGCCAGCTCCTCGGCGACAAGCCGCGCACGAAGGATCTGGACGTAGACCGTCAGGCAAGCCTGGCGGTGGACCGGTTCTACCGCCTGTTCGGCGCCGATGCGCCGCTCGCGGGCGGAGGAAAATGAAAGACGGGAGGCCAGCCGGTGCCACGGCAACGCCTCTTGATCCGCAATAGGGAGAAAGGAAGACCCATGCGCGTTTATTACGATCGTGATGCTGATCTCAACCTGATCAAGTCGAAGAAAGTCGCCATCATCGGTTACGGCTCGCAGGGCCGCGCCCATGCGCTGAACCTGAAGGACAGCGGCTGCAAGGACATCGTCGTTGCCCTGCGCCCCGGCTCCACCACCGCTAAGAAGGTCGAAGCTGACGGCCTGAAGGTCATGAGCGTCGCCGAGGCTGCCGCCTGGGCCGACCTGATGATGATGGCCACCCCGGACGAGCTGCAGGCTGACATCTACAAGGACCACATCGAAGCCAACATCCGCGACGGCGCCGCCATTGCCTTCGCCCATGGGCTCAACGTCCATTTCGGCCTGATCGAGCCGAAGTCCACTGTCGACGTGCTGATGGTCGCGCCGAAGGGCCCGGGCCACACCGTGCGCGGCGAATACGAGAAGGGCGGCGGCGTGCCGTGCCTCGTGGCCGTTCACCAGAACGCTTCGGGCAATGCCCTTGACCTCGGCCTGTCCTACGCCTGTGGCGTCGGCGGCGGCCGCTCGGGCATCATCGAGACCACCTTCAAGGAAGAGTGCGAGACCGACCTGTTCGGCGAGCAGGCCGTTCTGTGCGGCGGCCTCGTCGAGCTGATCCGCGCTGGCTTCGAGACCCTGGTTGAAGCCGGCTACGCTCCGGAAATGGCCTACTTCGAGTGCCTGCACGAAGTGAAGCTCATCGTCGACCTCATCTACGAGGGCGGCATTGCCAACATGAACTACTCGATCTCCAACACCGCCGAGTGGGGCGAGTATGTCACCGGCCCGCGCATCGTCACCTCCGAAACCAAGGAAGAGATGAAGCGCGTCCTGAAGGACATCCAGACCGGCAAGTTCACCTCCGACTGGATGCAGGAGTACCGCGCTGGCGCCGCCAAGTTCAAGGCAACCCGCCGCCTGAACGACGCGCACCAGATCGAGGAAGTCGGTGCCAAGCTGCGCGGCATGATGCCGTGGATCAAGAAGGGCGCGCTGGTCGACAAATCCCGCAACTGATCGTCCTCAGCCCTTTCGGAACGCAGACGGCCCGCCATTTGGCGGGCCGTTTTCACTTGCAGAGGCAAATATGTGCTTACACGCCGTCTGCGTAATAGCGCTCGATCAGATCGGTCACTTCACGGTCGCGAGCTGCCTCCGTAGCCCCGCCCATGACCACGACCATCACACGGCGACCACCCCGCTCGGCGGTCGCAACGAGATTGTAACCGGACATCGACAGATAGCCGGTTTTCAGGCCATTCACGCCGGGCACCCGGCCAATCAGCTTGTTGGTTGCCTCGAAGACACGGCCGTCATAGGCGAAGGATGTCCGGTTGAAGTAATGCAGATATTGCGGATATCGGCTGCTAAGCGCTGCGGCAAGGCGCGCCATATCGCGCGCGGTGGTCACCTGCCGCGTATCGCTGAGACCTGAGGCATTGACGAAGCGCGTCCGGCTCATCCCCAACGCCTGGGCCTTGGCGGTCATGCGCGCCGCGAAGACGCTTTCCGACCCTGCCACGGCTTCTGCCACGGCAACGGCCATGTCATTGGCCGAACGCACCGCCAGCGCCTGGACTGCGTCTTCGACACGGATCGTCGATCCGGCCGGCACCCCGATCCGCGCCGGTGGCCGCGAGGCGGCCCGGGCGGAGACGGGGATTTCGCTCATCATCGTCAGTTCGCCCCGGTCAATGGCCTCGAACAGAAGATAGAGCGTCATCATTTTGGTCAGCGACGCCGGATAACGCGGCGCATCTGCGTTGAAGCCGTCGATCTCCCGGCCACTGCCATCCAGCACCAGAACCGACTTTGCGCGGGCTTCCGCACTGGCTGGAGGCTGGGCAACAGCCGCGCCTGCAACAACTGGTGCCGCCACAGCGGCGGCGGACGCCACCTGATTGCCCGGGGCCGGCACTGCCCGTTGACTTGCACCACTGCTCTGGCAGGCGGCGAGCCCCCCGGCCAAGAGCAGCACAAGCAGGGGTCTGGCGAGCGTCTGGGCAGTCAGGACAGGCACGGGATGTCTCCGCAAAACGGCTGTGATTCAAGATTTGAGGCGATAGCCGGTCTTGAAGATCCAGGCAACCACACCGAGGCTTGCGGCGAGAAACACCAGCGTCATGGCAAGACTGAGGCCGACGCCGACATCCGCCTGGCCATAGAAGCTCCAGCGAAAACCGGAGACCAGATAGACCACCGGATTGAACAGCGTCACCGTCTGCCAGAACTCCGGCAGCATGCGGATGGAGTAGAACGAGCCGCCGAGGAAGGTCAGCGGCGTGACGATCAGCAGGGGCACGAACTGCAGTTGCTCGAAATTCTTCGCCCAGATGCCGATGATGAAGCCGAACAGCGAAAAGGTCACCGCCGTCAGCACGAAGAACAGCACCATCCACAGCGGATGCTCGATGCGCATGTCGACGAACAGATTGGCGGTGACGAGGATGATCACACCCACCAGCATCGCCTTCGTGGCCGCAGCCCCGACATAGCCGACCACGATCTCGAAATAGGACGCCGGCGCCGACAGGACCTCGAAGATTGTCCCCGTGAAGCGGGGAAAGAAGATGCCGAAGGACGCGTTCGACAGGCTCTGCGTCAACAGCGACAGCATGATCAGCCCCGGCACGATGAACGCGCCATAGCTGACCCCGTCCACCTCCTGAATGCGCGAGCCGATCGCAGCGCCAAAGACGACGAAATAGAGCGAGGTGGAAATGACCGGCGAGACAATGCTCTGGAACAGGGTCCGCCAGGTGCGGGCCATCTCGAAGGCGTAGATGGCGCGGATCGCGTGGAGGTTCATTGGGACTGCCTCACCAGGTTCACGAAAATCTTTTCCAGCGAATCCTGCCGGGTCTGCAGGTCACGGAAGTGGATGCCAGCCTCCCTCAGTTCGCTCATCAGGGCGGTGATCCCGGTCCGCTCGCCCTGGCTGTCATAGGTGTAGGTCAGTTCATCCCCCGCCGCAGCCAGCGTCAGGTCATAGCCGGCCAGGCTTTCCGGCAGCCGGGCCAGCGGCTCGACCAGCTGCAGCACCAGCTGCTTGCGCCCGAGCTTGCGCATCAGGGCGTTCTTTTCCTCGACCAGGATAATCTCGCCCTTGGTGATCACCCCCACGCGGTCAGCCATTTCCTCGGCTTCCTCGATATAGTGGGTGGTCAGGATGATGGTGACGCCCGAGGCCTTCAACCGCCGCACCACGTCCCACATGTCGCGCCTGAGTTCGACATCGACACCGGCCGTCGGCTCGTCGAGGAACAGCACCTTGGGCTCATGCGCCAGGGCCTTGGCGATCAGCACGCGCCGCTTCATGCCGCCGGACAGGGTCATGATGCGCGAGTCGCGTTTCTCCCACAGCGACAGGTCCTTCAGGATCTGCTCGATGCGGGCGGGATCCTTCGGCAGCCCGTAAAGGCCCCGGCTGAAGTTGACCGTTGCCGACACCGTTTCAAACGACTCGGTTGTCAGCTCCTGCGGCACCAGGCCAATCAGGCGGCGCGCGGTGCGATACTCCTCGGTCCAGTGGTGCCCATGCACCCGGACGGTGCCGGCACTGGCGCGCACCAGGCCGCAGATCACCGAGATCAGGGTCGTCTTGCCCGCCCCGTTGGGACCAAGCAGCGCGAACAGTTCGCCCCGCTCGATGGTGAGATTGACGGAATTGAGTGCTTTGAAGCCGCTCTCATAGGTTTTCGAAAGCTGCTCGATCTGAAGGGCTGGCGGCATGGGAACTCCCGTAGCGGGCCGGGAAAAGGAAAACGGAAACCGGGGCTGACACGACCTGAGCGTGCTGGCGGATAGCGCGGATCATAGAGGGATCTTCCCGGCGAAACAGCCCCGGCAGACGAAAAAGGACGAGAACAACGGCGGAGGTCTGTTTACCCAGAGTGAACACTGCGTCCGTGTCACCGCCGTTTGAGGACGGGCGAAACCGCACTACCTTCAAGGCAACACAAGACCTGAAGGGAGACTTCCCATGTCCATCCGTCCCGTCCGCCAGATCAGCGGCACAACCCCGACCCTGGAAGGTGCCGGCGTCCGCCTCGACCGCGTCTTCGGCTTCAGCGATCCGGAGCTGACCGATCCGTTCCTGATGATGGACGATTTCCGCAATGACAACCCGCGCGACTATGCCGCCGGCTTTCCCTGGCATCCGCACCGGGGCATCGAGACCATTACCTATGTCTTGGCCGGTACCGTCGACCACACCGACAGCCTCGGCAACAATGGCAGCCTCGGTGCTGGCGACGTACAGTGGATGACCGCCGGGCGCGGCATTCTGCATCAGGAAATGCCGAAGGGCGATGCGCGCGGCCGCATGCATGGCTTCCAGCTTTGGGCCAACCTGCCCTCGCAGCTGAAGATGACCGCGCCGCGCTACCAGGACGTGACGTCAAAGGACATCCCGGTGATCCAGGACGACGACGGCACCATCGTGCGCGTCATCTGCGGCGAGTTCTGGGGCAAGCGCGGCCCGGTCGACGGCATCGCCGCCGAGCCGCAATATCTCGACATCACCATTCCGCCCGGCCGCGCCAAGCGCCTGCCCGTCGACACGCGCCGCCAGGCCTTCGCCTATATCTTCGAGGGCGCCGGCAAGTTCGCCGACGCCTCCAAGCCCTTCGGCGTGCTGACGGAAAAGGAACTCGACAACGAGGAACTCTACATCCGCGACGAGACCGGCGACCGCACGCTGGTGATCTTCGGCGCGGGCGACGAGATCGTCGTGCAGGCCGGCGAACAGGGCATGCGCTTCCTCCTCGTCTCCGGCGCCCCCATCCGCGAACCCATCGCCTGGCACGGCCCCATCGTCATGAACACCCGCGAGGAACTCATCCAGGCCGTCACCGAACTGCGCAACGGAACTTTTATCAAAGGGTGAGGGTTTGGGGAGCCCGAACGGCCAAGTCCAGCTGCCTTTGCTCTCTGGTTAGTCCGGGGCAAGGGCGGTTGACAGTCGAATAATGTCTTTGTACGACTATTGTGTACTGTTCAAAATCTCGGTCACATCGCGCCAGACGATATTGTCCGGATAGGTGGCCAGACCCAAGAATGCCGTGAATGCGTTCACAACATCATCGATAAACAAGATTTCGTCTGGGTTTACGGTTATCTGACCGCCGCCGAACACCAAGACTTGCGGCCCTTCAAAAGGCACTTTCGGCACGTCGTAGTGCGCTCGATAGTGCTTCTGATCAGATTGGCTGCGCATTTCGAGGACACATGTGAACCGTCCCCCAGCAACCTGAATGTACGAACCATCCGGCCTCGTAACGATAGCAAAAGACTGAGAGCCATAGCTCTTCAAAGCCCTGAGAGATTTTTCAATAGCCCCAAAGTTACTCACCTCTTTAGGCGCCTTGTTCTCAACGTCTAGAATTGCCTTCATCAAAAATTCGCTGTGATGCTACCAACAAGACATCTTCACTCAACAAAATAGCCAGTCATAGCCAGAGACGCAATTTTACTCCCAAAAACGAACCCAATTGACGCCCGCGAGGAACTCATCCAGGCCGTCACCGAACTGCGCAACGGGACGTTTACCAAGGGGTGAGGGGTTGGGGCAAAAATCCGGTCATGACATCGTCAGGACGATGAGCTAGTCTAACAGGCAAGAATTATGCGCCCGCAAAGGTTTGGCTGATGTCATCGCCCGCAAGGACAGAGAAGCTGGAAATGCGCCTCTCGCCGGAAGCCAAGCGGCTTCTGCGGGAGGCAGCAGAGCTGCGCCACAAGAGCATGTCGGAGTTCGTTCTCGACAGCGCCCTGGCCGAAGCCGAGGCGACACTGTTGGATCGCCGCATCATTCAGCTGAACGACGTAGACTGGACCGCCTTTCTCGCGGCCCTGGATGGCCCACCTCGGCGCGACGACCGGCTCGAACAGCTTCTGACGTCCCCAAGTGTCTTCGACTGAGGCATGACGAGCCCGAACAAGCCCAAAATCGAGAAACTGACTGCCCTGCACGATCTTGGCAGCTTCGATTGCGGCTCGGCGGCGCTGAATAGCTTTCTCCAGAACCATGCCTTGGGCAATCAGTCTGCTGGCAGTGCCCAAACCTATCTCGCCCTGATGAACGGCAGTGTCGTGGGCTTCTACAGCCTTGCTGTCGGGCAGATCGAGACCGCAGCCGCGCCGGATCGCCTGCGTAAAGGGCTTCCACGGCATCCGGTCCCGATCATGTTGCTGGCGCGCCTCGCCATCGACCGCCGTTGGCAGGGGCAGCGTCTCGGTTCGGGCCTGCTCAAGGATGCGCTGCTCAGGACGCTGCGCGCTGCCGACATCGCAGGCATTCGCGCTATCGTGGTCCACGCCAAGGACGAACCCGCCCGCGCCTTCTACACGGCTTTCGGCTTCGTCCCGTTCGAAAGCGCGCCGTTTGTCCTCTACCGCCTCATCAAGGATATCCGGGTGTTGAGCGGCAGCGGCCACTGACGCCCTTGCTGACCCGGCCGTTCAAGGCTACTTCCTGTCTGCCTCCCGCCAGCCTGTCAGACTGGACCTTGCCGATATGCCTGCTGCTCCCCGCCTGCGCCCCGGGCGCATTTCTGATGCTGCTGCCCTGACGGATATCCTGCACCGGTCAAAGGGCTCCTGGGGGTATCCGGAGCCGGAGATGGCGGGGTTTCGTGCCAACAACAGGGTGACACCGGCGATGCTGACGTCGCAGACGGTGATCGTTGCCGAACTTGATGGAAAGCCGGTGGCCTTTGCCTCCGGAGACAAGCGGGCCGATCATTTCTATCTCGATTTCCTGTTTGTCGCCCCGGAAGCGCAAGGCATGGGGCTTGGCCGGCTGCTCATTGACGCCGTGGAAGACCACATGCGCCAAAGCGGTCACCGGCGCTTGATGCTGGAGAGCGATGCCAATGCTGTCGGCTTCTACAAGCGCCTCGGCTTTGCGGTGTTGACCGAGCGCGACAGCACGATGATCCCGGGCCTGCGCATCCCCTTGATGGAACGCGAGCTTGCGCCCAGCGTGCTGCCGTTGCAGCGCGTTGCCCTGCGCTTTGACCCCGCCGCCCGCTGGGCCTTCGAGACCGACAACGAGGCGGCCATCGCGGCCCATTGGGCAGAGGCGCTGGCGCGCAATCCGCACATGTGGAACGGGCGCATGTTGCAGACGACAGACATTGCCATCAATGCAGCGGGCACGCTGAGCGGCACCTGCGCCGAGATTGCCTTTGCCAGTTTCATCGCCTGGCGCGACTGGGGCTGTCCGGACCGCCGCGGCGCCAATGTCTTCGGCTCCGCCGTCGTGCGCGCGGCCGGTGGTGAGCTGCTGTTCGGCGTCATGGGTCCGAAGACAGCCAACAACGGCCTGATCTATCCCCCCGGCGGCAGCCTGGATCTGGGGGACCTGACCGAGGCCGGCACCGTCGATCTGGAAGGTTCGATCGCGCGGGAGCTGACGGAGGAAACCGGGCTCAAGGTGGAGGACGCGGAAGCCGGCGCGTTGTTTGCCGTGCGCGACGGACCGCGCCTGTCGGTCGCCCGCGAGCTGCGGTTCAACCGGCCGGCCCGGCAATTGCGGGACGACATGCTGGCCCATTCCCGCGCGACAGAAGAGCAGGAACTGTCCGACATTCTTGTGCTCGAACGCCCCGGCGACTTGCCGTCCGCCAAGGTTCCGGCCTTTTCGCGGCTGATCGCGCAGCATCTTCTGGGCTGACAGGATCCCTTGCGGATCAACCCTTTGCTAACCACTTCGCAACAGGGCGGACTGGCAGCGCGGGCAAAACCATGCAAAAGTCCGGCCGGTCCCGCCTGATCGGGACACGCCTCTGACACGCATCCGGGAGAGACTGCCGATGGGACGCCGCTACGCCGTGCTCGACGTGTTCACCAACAAGGCCCTGGCGGGCAATCCCCTTGCCGTGGTCCAGGACGCAGAAGGGCTCGACACAGCGCAGATGCAGGCCATCGCGCGGGAGTTCAACCTGTCGGAGACCGTGTTCCTGCTGCCCCCGCGCGGCCCCGCCCATTCGGCGCAGGTGCGCATCTTTACAACAACCCGCGAGCTGCCTTTTGCCGGCCACCCGACCGTCGGCACGGCGATTTTCCTTGCCATGGAACGGTTCGGCGAGATCAAGGGCGAGCAGAATGCCGTTGTCGTGCTGGAGGAAGAGATCGGCACCGTGCGCTGCGGCGTGACGCTGAAGGAGAACGCCGCCGGCTTTGCCGAGTTCGACGTGCCCAAGCTGCCGCAGCCGGGCGTGCCTGCGCAGGACAAGGAGGCGATTGCCGCCGCCCTCGGGCTGATCCCCTCCGAGATCGGTTTCGAGAACCACAAGCCCTGCCTCTATGACGCTGGCGTGGCCTTCCTGTTCGTGCCGGTCGCCGACATGAGCGTCCTGTCCCGTGTCTCCCCGGTCGTGTCCCTGTGGTCCGAAGCCTTCGGTCCGGCCAAGACCCGCAGCGCCTATATCTACACGCGCCAGACCCGGTCACATGACAGCGCCTTCCACGCCCGCATGTTCGCCCCCGACCTTGGCGTGCACGAGGACCCGGCAACGGGCTCGGCGGCCGCAGCCTTTGCCGGCGTGGTGCATCACTTCGACCGCCCGACCAATGGCACGCATTTCCTGCGCATCGAGCAAGGCTTCGACATGGGCCGCCCGTCCCTGATCGACCTGGAAATCGATGTGGAAGCCGGTTCGCTGCACGCAGTGCGCATCGGCGGCCAGGCGACCCTGATCGCCCGCGGCGAGCTCTTCCTCTGATTGGCTGAGGCGCGCACGGCCCAATTTGTCTTGCGCGCCCCTCCCCCATCCGCTACAGAATTTGCCTATCGACGCGCGCCGGCCCTCAGGCCGGCATTTCAACGATCAGCCACCGGCTGATCCCAACAAAAGGCCGAAAGCCCGCATGATCGCCGTTCGCGACATGATCGAAGCTTCGAACACTGCGGCTCTCCGCGGTGGCCTTTCTGCGCGCGCCCTCCTGCTTGGCAAGCTGCTGCTGCTTAGATGCCCCTGAGCGTCGGCAGGCCCATGCGTGGGCGGGCACTCAGGGGATAGCGAACTCACCCAAGGATTGAAGACCGCTCCCGCCTGCCGCCCTCCATGGCAATGATTGACTAGGGCCAGCGGGACTGAAGGGAAGGAAAACCACCGATGACCGCGAACAGCCCGGCAGACAAGGCCAGCTCCAAGGACAAGGTATTCATTTTCGACACCACCCTGCGCGACGGTGAACAGTCGCCCGGCGCCTCCATGACCCTGGAGGAAAAGCTGCAGGTGGCCGAACTCCTCGACGACATGGGCGTCGACATCATCGAAGCCGGTTTCCCGATTGCCTCCAACGGCGACTTCGAGGCGGTGCGCGAGATTGCCAAGCGTTCGAAGAACTCGGTGATCGCCGGCCTCGCCCGTGCCATCCACGCCGACATCGACCGTTGCGGCGAAGCCGTCCGTCATGCCGACAAGGGCCGCATCCACACCTTCGTCTCCACCTCGCCGATCCATCTGAAGTTCCAGATGAACAAGTCCGAGGACGAAGTCCTGGCCATCATCGCCGACACGGTCACCCGCGCCCGCAACCTGATCGATGACGTCGAATGGTCCGCCATGGACGCCACCCGCACGCCGATCGAATATCTCTGCCGCACCGTCGAGGCCGCGATCAAGGCCGGCGCGACCACGATCAACCTGCCCGACACCGTCGGCTATGCAACGCCGGACGAGTACAAGTCGATGTTCATGGAGATCCGCAACCGGGTCCCGAATGCCGACAAGGCGATCTTCTCCGTGCACTGCCACGACGACCTCGGCCTTGCGGTCGCCAACTCGCTGGCCGGTGTGGCGGGCGGCGCGCGCCAGATCGAATGCACCATCAACGGTCTCGGCGAGCGCGCAGGCAATGCCGCGCTGGAAGAGATCGTCATGGCGATCCGCACCCGCTCCGACGTGCTGCCCTACACCTGCGACGTCCAGCCGAAGTTCATGACCCGCGCGTCCAAGCTCGTGTCGGCCGTCTCCGGCTTCCCGGTGCAGTACAACAAGGCCATCGTCGGCAAGAACGCCTTCGCCCATGAAAGCGGCATCCACCAGGATGGCATGCTCAAGAACGCCGAAACCTACGAGATCATGCGTCCGGAAGACGTCGGCGTGAAGGCCACCTCGCTGGTCATGGGCAAGCACTCCGGCCGCCATGCCTTCAAGGACAAGCTGAAGGATCTGGGCTACGAACTGGGCGACAACGCCCTGCAGGAAGCCTTCCGCCGCTTCAAGGACCTCGCCGACCGCAAGAAGAACGTCTATGACGAGGACATCGAAGCCTTGGTCGAGGACGAGATCGCAACCGCTGGCGAAGGCGCCAAGGTGATCGCGCTCACCGTCATCGCCGGCACGGGCGGCCCGCAGAAGGCCATCCTGACGATGGACATCAACGGCCGCCACGAAACCAAGGAAGCCACCGGCGACGGTCCGGTCGATGCGCTGTTCAAGGCCATCCGCGCCATTTGCCCGCACACGGCCACCCTGTCGCTGTACCAGGTTCATGCCGTGACCGAAGGCACTGATGCGCAGGCGGAAGTCTCCGTCCGCCTTGAAGCCAACGGCCGCATCGCCACAGGCAAGGGTGCCGACACGGACACGCTGGTCGCCTCTGCCCGCGCTTATGTCGCCGCCATGAACAAGCTCAACCTGCGCCAGCAGTCGACCAACCCGGGCGCACTGATGGCCGGCTGAACCGGCAGAGGTACTTCGTAACAATCAAGGGCCGGGCAAGTGCCCGGCCTGAGGTTGATGACAAACCCTCTATCGTCATCCCGGCCGCAGCGAAGCGGAGATCCGGGACCGGAGAGCCGAGATCTCTCCGGGTTTAACTGACTGAATGATAGAGGCCTCGACTCCCC
This sequence comes from Pannonibacter carbonis, assembly GCF_003012935.1. Lineage (GTDB taxonomy): Bacteria > Pseudomonadota > Alphaproteobacteria > Rhizobiales > Stappiaceae > Pannonibacter > Pannonibacter carbonis. The sequence continues at coordinate 205,422 of NZ_PUDR01000005.1, forward strand.
GGTCCCGGCTCGGCGCTGCGCTTGGCCGGGATGACGGCGGTGAGGTCGAGGTTTGTAAGCAGTCTGAGGCCGGGGGCACAAGCCCCCGGCCTTTTGTGTTCGCTGCCCGCGGTTTTCCGTTGCTCTTTGGTCCGGCTTTCGGATCGTATGGATGTCGACAGCCAGCAAGGGGCCAGCCGTGATTGCCGTGATCTTTGAAGTCGAGCCACACGCCGAGCATGTGGCGGCCTATTTCGACCTCGCCGGCGCGCTGAAGAGCGAGCTTGTCAAGATCGACGGCTTCATCTCGGTCGAGCGCTTCGAAAGCGTGACAACGCCGGGCAAGTTCGTCTCGCTGTCGTTCTGGCGCGATGAGGCGGCACTCGCCGAGTGGCGCCGGCTGGCGCAGCACCGTTCGGCGCAAAAGGCTGGACGGGAGATGATGTTCGCAGGCTACCGGTTGCGCGTCGCCGCCGTTCTGCGGGACTATGGCCTTACCGAGCGCGACGAGGCCCCCGACGACAGCCGCAGGCTCAATGGCTGACGCTGTCAGCCATTGGCAACCAGCCGGCACATGGCCGGGCTCAGCACCTGATAGATATCCCGCGGCATGTCGCGGATGCGGCGGCGTTCGCGAAAGGTCATGCCGGCCAGTTCCAGCACTCGCCGCGCCCGCGTGTGGTCACTGCGGGCGAAGCTGATCAGGTGGCTGTAGTAGGTGTTGTCGAAAAACCAGCGCACCAGCGCCGGTGCCAGCTCGCGCGCATAGCCCTTGCCCCAATGCTCCCGCGCGATGACGATTTCCATCTCGATTTCAGACGTTTCCTCAAACGGCTGGAACCCGGCACGGCCGACGAATTCACCCTCGCGGGACAGGATTTTCCACATTCCGAAGCCCTGCAGCGCATGGCCGGTGACATAATCAACCAATCGGCTGGCCAGCCGCGCAGGGTCCCAGGCGGAGGCATCCCCGTCGAGGTAGCGGTTGACTTCCGGATCACCATGCAATGCCTGGAGTGCGGGGAGATCGTTTTGTGAAAAGGCGATGGCCCGGAGCTGCCGGGACGCCAGAACAGTTTCCTGCATGCCCATACCCCTCGTTTGGACGCTCGCTTGATGGCTCAAACGGCAACCTGGAGATAGCTGGGGAATGTGCGTATACAAGGGCATGCGGAAGGCAAAAGGCGGAAAAGTTTGCGGCCCGACGCTGCGACAGTTTACACTACCAAGCGCTATGCGTCTGAATAAATTGTTCTTTTTCCGTCAGAACTGACGGATCAAGCCGAACCCAATCGCCAAGCTGGCCCCGGAAAAACGTCTCCTGCCGTTTCGCGTACTGCCGCGTTGCCACCACCAGTTGCTGCTTCGCCTCCTCAGGATCGAGATGCCCAGCGGCCCAGGCGCTGATCTCGCGAATGCCAATGGCCCGCATCGCAGGCAGCGTGTCTGGTAGATCCAGCGCAAGAAGCGAGCGCACTTCCTCCACGCCCTCTGGCACCAGCATCATCCGGGCGCGTTGCGCGATGCGCGCGTGGAGCCAGGCTCGGGGCGGAGCCAGCACAACGGATGCAAACGTTCCAGGTTCCAGCACTGGCGCGCCGGGCTTGTCCGCCTGCCAGCTCGCCAGCGTCCGGCCGGATGACAAAACCACCTCAAGCGCCCGGGTCAGTCGCTGCAGATCGATCAGCCGATTGGCCGCGTCAGGATCAAGCGGCAGAAGTGCAGCCTTGACCGCTTCTACGCCGCCCTCCTCCGCAAGCAGCCGGCATCGGGCGCGGACATCAGCGGCAACGTCCGGCACCTCGGCAAACCCGTGTGTCAGCGCCCTGAAATACAATCCGGTGCCTCCCACAATGATCGGACGCAGTCCCGCTGCCTTCGCCTCGGCCAGGCATTGCGCCACACGCTTGAGCCAGGCTCCGGTGGAGAACGCCTCGGACGAAGGCAGCACACCATAGAGCCAGTGCGGAACCCGAGCCTCGTCGCTGGTATCGGGACGCGCCGTGACAAGCCGCAGTTCGCGATAGAGCTGCATGGAATCCGCATTGATGACCACGCCATTCGTCCGTTCGGCCAGCTCAATAGCCAGGGCAGACTTGCCGCTGGCGGTCGGCCCGGCTATCAGGATCGCGCCAGTCGCATCTGCTGTGCTGCTTCCGCCGAAAGGTTTGTCCATGTCCCTGGTTGCCACGCTCGTTTCCAATCCGGCCACGCCGGCACTTGATGATCAGGTCGTCGCCAGGGCCTCTGCCGCCGTTGGCGCACTTGCGCCGGCCAGATGGCTTGCTGCTGGCATCGCTGCCGATCTTGATGTTGATGCCGCGCTGTCCGCAACTGAGGCAGACGCACGCCTGCGCGATCTTCTGGCTGATCTGGCGATTGATGTCCATGTGCAGCCGATTGAGGGCCGACGCAAGCGTCTGCTGATCGCCGATATGGATTCGACGATGATCGGCCAGGAATGTATCGACGAACTGGCAGCTGAGGTCGGGCTGAAGGACCACGTTGCAGAGATCACCGAGCGGGCGATGCGCGGTGAACTGGAGTTCGAGCCAGCCCTGCGAGAGCGGGTGGCCCTCCTGAAAGACCTGCCGCTGGACGCAGTGACCCGGGTTCTCGACACCCGCATCACCCTGACGCCGGGTGCGCGCGAACTGGTCCGGACCATGCGGGCGCACGGCGCCTACTGCGCGCTGGTCTCGGGCGGCTTCACGCTGTTCACCGGCCCCGTTGGCGAGCGGATCGGCTTCAACGAGAACCGCGCCAATATTCTGGAAGTTGCCGATGGCAAGCTGGCTGGTGTGGTGCGGGAGCCGATCCTCGGGCGCGAAGCCAAGCGGGAACGACTGGAGCAGCTCACCGAGGAACTCGGCCTGTCGATGAACGACACCTTGGCCGTCGGTGATGGGGCAAATGATCTGGCGATGATCGCCCGTGCCGGGCTCGGAGTGGCCTATCATGCCAAGCCAAAGGTCGCAGCGGAGGCTGATGCCCGGGTTGACCACGGCGACCTGACTGCGCTGCTCTACTTCCAGGGTTATTCTGCCTCAGACTTTTCGGTCTGAGGCCGGACCGCACCCTGATCAGCTGCCTGCAACGACTGGCGCTCCGAAGCTCTGGACGCTCATCCCCATGACTTCCTGCTGCATCAGAAGAGTTGTTGCCTGTTGCGCCGGCATTGGCCGGCCGGTGTAGTAGCCCTGCGCCTGGGTGCAGCCCTCGGCCTTCAAAGCGAGCAGTTGTTCTTCGCTTTCGACACCTTCGGCCGTTGTCGCGATGCCGAGGCTCGTGCAAAGACCGGTTACCGCGCGCACGACGGCAAGTTTGTCATCCCCCTTGTTGAGATCCTGGACGAAAGCGCGGTCGATCTTGACCTTGTCGAAGCGGAACTTGCGCAGATAGCTGAGCGAAGAATAGCCCGTGCCGAAATCATCCATTGCGATGCGGACACCAAGCCGCTGCAGATCCGACAGGATCGACAGGGTAGCATCGGTATCCTGCAACAAGACACCTTCGGTGATTTCGACCTCGAGCCGGTTGGCACTCAGACCTGATGCGCCAAGTGCTGCGATGACCTCCAGAACGAGGGTTTTCGTGCGGAACTGCACCGGGGAGACATTGACCGCGACGCGAATATGGCTGGGCCACCTGGCTGCCTCCTCGCAGGCCTTTCGCAAGACCCATGTCCCGATGCCGCTGATCAGGCCGGTTTCCTCGGCTATTGGAATGAACTCGGCAGGAGAAATGAAGCCCAGACGCGGATGCGGCCAGCGCAGCAAGGCCTCGAAGCCTTCGATCTGTCCGCCCTGCAGATTGAACAGAGGCTGGAAATGCAGCAGGAACTCGTCATTGGCAAGCGCATGGCGCAAGTCGATTTCCAGTTCCCGGCGCGCCTGGATCTCCTTGTCCATGGCCCCTTCAAAGAAGCGATGCACGTTGCGGCCATCCTGCTTCGCCCGATATAGCGCCATGTCCGCATGCTTCATCAGGAGATCCGCATCATCCCCGTCGACAGGAGCATTTGCGATGCCGATCGAAACGCCGATGAAGATGCAATGACCACTGATGTCGTAGGGCTCGCCAATGGCCGAGATGAACCGATCGGCAAGTTCGGCGGCTCGCGTCGGGCTCGACCGGTCAACGAGCAGGACCGCAAATTCATCACCGCCAAGCCGCGCAACATGTCCGCTATCGCCTAGCTCTTCGCGCAACCGCTCTGCAACGGCAATCAGCAGCCGATCGCCAATGGGATGTCCCAGCGTATCATTGACTGTCTTGAACTGATCAAGGTCGAGATATAGCAGGGCAGCAGCAGCACCGCTGGTCTGGCAGGCCGCGAGCGTCTCGACCAGTTGCTCACGAAACAGCACCCGGTTCGGCAGGCCAGTCAGCGCATCATGATGAGCCAGGTAGGAGATTTTCTCTTCCTGCTTTCGCCGTTCCGTCACGTCCTCATGGACGGCGACAGTCCCGCCCTCCGGCGTAATCGCGGTCGTGACCACGATCGTGCGCTCCCCCCTGATGCTGACGATCCGCTGGCTGCTCAGGAAGAAATGTGGATGAAGCTCCGCAGTCCGCTCATTGTCATCAGCCAGCACCACCGCGCCATTTTGCTTGCAACGGGCAATGATCACCTGCAAGTCCGTTCCGGGCTGAACATCCTCTTCAGTCAAGCCGAAAAGTGCACGGAAATTACCGTTTGCAAGAAGGATGCGCTCGTCTGGTCCCGTCAACAGAATACCTTGCGGAATGCTCTCCACTGCCGACTTCAACCGATCGAACTGCTGGCGGACTTCAAGCCGGGATGCGGCGAGCAGATCCAGCCGGGCCTGTTCGAGTGAGCGCATCAGATTGTCAAAGGAGGTTGCAAGAGAGCCGATTTCATCCGGCCGGCTGAGAAGCCGTTCGGGCAAGTGATGCGCATAGCCACCTTCGCTGCGCAGCCGGCGGACACAAGCCGTCAGTTTCTCGATGGGCCGGGTGACCAGCGCCCCGAATGCCAGGACGGCGGCAATACAGGCAAGGGCGGCGAAAGTGGCAACGCCGATAATCGTGACCAGGCTGCTATCGATTTTCTGCGAAATCCGTTCGACAGAATCCTGATTTTCAAGCTTCGCCCAGATCGCAAGTTTCTGCAGCATTTTCGACAGGCGGTACTCGTTCAGCCGCAGCAGGCGCGTCGTCGTCAGCACCCGCTCGCCGATGTGGACGTTCTGCATCAGCACATCCCGCAGACCATTCATGCCGATGAGTTCATCGGATATCCGGGACAGGATCTCTTCCAGATGCTGCACAAACTCAGACTGGCCGCGGCTCTTGAGCCAGGGGGTGATCTTGAGGACATGACGGCGCAACGCCGTCAATTCCTCGACCTGCCCCTGAACAACCAGCGCCAGGCTCTGGCTGCTGGCAGGATAGGCATCCCCCAGCAGGCTGTCCCGCAGCTTCTGGGCATGCAGGCGCAAGTCATAGGATCCGCGCACCAAGGGCCAGTCCCCGACAAGGATGGCTCCAAGGCGGAGAAGTTCATTGTCCATGCCCTGCGTCTGCCGGAACACGCGTTCCGCATCGTCGAGGCTGCCGCTGATCGTCTTGTCGCTCTGCTCCAGCAGTCCGGCGACAGCGATATCTAGACGCGTCAGGCTGAACCGGATCTCCTCTTCCGCTCGCAGCAGGCGTTCGCGGTTGGTTTGCCGTGCTTCGCAGACATTGATGATCTGACGCTGGATCCCGACGAGTTCGCTCTGCGCGCCGATCAGGTTGCGTCCGAGTTCGTCGAGGCGGACCTTCTCCGCATGGCTGCGGAAGGCTTCGATATCGGTGAAATCCGCATTGCGCAGCGCAAAGATGGACCGACTGACATCGGCTCCCGTCCGGTTGAAACACTCATCGATAAGGTTGCGCGACAGGGAGTTGACGTGCTGCAGAGCCGCAGAGGCCCGCAAGGCGTCCGTATAGAGCGGCCCTGTCGTCTCGTTGATCAGGCGGATGCCATGCGAGACCGCAAGAATCTGCTGTGTGCTGACCACGCCAAGCGTTCCGATGAGCAGGACAAGGACAGCCCCGATGGCAGTCATGACCACCCGCAGCCTCTTCGCCCGTGGCAAGCTCAGCTTTGGCACACCAAAAAACATTCAGTCGTCCCACCATGCCATGCGCGCGCCAACTCGGATCGAGCGGGCCGCCCAGGCATTCCCTTTGGCCCTCTCCTTCGCCCGGAGAGGCATAACCAGAGGCAAGAATAGCCCGACTTGCTATAATTTCCGTAAAGGACCACCGGGAATAGTGACGATATACTTTATTAACCCTGAGGCATAATTCGGAAAAATGTAATAAAAAAGAAAGAGAGCGAAGCTTTCGCCTCGCCCTCCCAAATACCAATCAAATCAACAACGTCCCGCCGTTCACTTGTCCTCGATACGAACCGGCACGAAGCGAAGTTCTCCGGTCGGATTTGCCAGAAGCAGCAAGGCCGACTTACGCCCTTCCTTCTTCAGCTTTTCAATCTGGGCCAGGACATCCTGCGGTGCTTTCACTGCCTCCTGCGCGACTTCCTTGATCGTGTCACCCGCCTGTACCCGCTTTTCTTCCGCAGCACTGCCGGGCGTGACTTCAGTCACCACGACGCCTTCAACACCGGCTTCGATCTGGAACTTCTGGCGCAGTTGATCATCCAAGGTGGCCAGCTTCATGCCGAGCACTTCGCTGACGACTGCCGGCTCGACTTTGGCCGGCTTGTCTGCATCACCCTCGGTACCAGCTTCGGCCTCTTCAAGACGGCCGAGTGTAACTTTCAGATTGACCCGCTCTCCCTTGCGCAACACGACCACATCGACAGCCTTGCCGATTGCAGTGTCCGCAACCATTCGCGGCAGGTCACGCATGCTCGGCACTTCGTTGCCGTCAAACTCGACAATCACATCACCCGGCAGGATTTCGGCAGCAGCCGCCGGACCGTTTTCGGAAACGCCGGCAACAAGCGCACCGATCGCCTTGTCCATGCCAAGGCTTTCGGCAATTTCGTCGGTCACTTCCTGGATCCGCACGCCGAGCCAGCCGCGGCGGGTCTCACCAAACTCGCGCAATTGCGCAATAACAGCTGTGGCCGTCTTCGCCGGGATAGCAAAGCCGATCCCGATCGAGCCGCCCGACGGCGAAATGATCGCCGTGTTGATCCCGATCACATTGCCGGCCATGTCGAACAGCGGCCCGCCCGAGTTGCCCCGGTTGATCGAGGCATCGGTCTGGATGAAATTGTCATAGGGCCCGGAGTTGATGTCACGATTGCGCGCCGACACGATACCGACAGTCACGGTTCCGCCAAGCCCGAACGGGTTGCCGATTGCCATCACCCAGTCGCCGACGCGGATCTTTTCGCTGTCGCCGAAGGCAACGGCGGTCAGTTCCTTGACCGGCGTGACTTTGAGCACGGCTAGGTCGGTCTTCTCGTCCCGGCCGATAAGCTCTGCCTTCAGCTTCGACCCGTCGTTGAAGTTCGCCGTGATTTCATCGGCCCCTTCGATGACGTGATTGTTGGTGATGATGATGCCTTCCTTGCCATCGATGACAAAGCCGGATCCCAGCGACTGAACGCGGCGCGGCTGCCCGTCGCCTTCGCCCTCACCCTGCTGCTGGCGGTTGAAAAACTCCTCGAAAAACTCCTGGAACGGCGAGCCGTCCGGCACTTTGGGCAAAGGAATCGAGCGCTGCGCCTTCACAGTCTGCGAGGTGGAGATATTCACCACCGCATCGGCCAGTTTCTCGGCAAGATCTGCGACCGAGGCCGGCCCCTGAACCTGGGCGAATGCCGGCGGAGCGCCGGCCAGCGAGAACGCGACAATGGCCGCCATCGCGGCCCCTGCCCCACGTGCAATTTGTTTGCGAGCGAACATGAGGGCCATCGGCCTTTGTCCTTCCATCCCAAGAGCTCGTAGCGGCTTCAAGCCACCCGTCTGCACCACATTCATACGACAAAATGGCGGCAGTTCGACATCGCCACCGCCGCCTTAAAAAATCATCCGCGCACGAACCAGACCAGCAACACACCCGCTCCAGCTGCGACGAGCCCGGCAAGCCTGAGGGTCTGGTCGGGAGCTTCCAGGACCTTGCGCATCATGGTCTTCATATTCTCTGGTGCCAGTGCATAGAGGATCCCCTCCAGCACCAGCACCAGTCCAAGTGCGACCACAAGGTCGGTCATTGCGCCGGCAGGGCCTGCGCCGGCTGACCGGCCCCAGCTGGATTGTTGAAATACCGGAAGAAGCTCGAATCCGGTGACAGGATCAGGCTGGTATCGCCGGAGCGCAGCCCTGCCTCATAGGCCTGCATCGAGCGGTAGAAACCGAAGAAATCCGGATCCACCCCAAACGCCTCGGCAAAGATGCCGTTACGCAAAGCATCACCATCACCACGGATGATTTCCGCGTCACGACGGGCCTCGGCGACCAGAACCGTTGCATCACGTTCAGCGCGCGAGCGGATACGGCGACCCTGCTCTTCACCCTGGGCGCGGATCTCGGTTGCTTCCCGCTGACGTTCCGTCTGCATCCGGTTGAACACGGCCTGGCTGTTGGCTTCAGGCAGATCGGCGCGGCGGACCTTCACATCGACGATCTCGATGCCGAGTTCCGAGGCGCTGACGCCGACATCCCGGCGGATCTTGCCCATGATACCGGCGCGATCGTCGCGCACCACCGCAGTGAACGAGGCCTTGCCGAGTTCAGAACGCAGCGACGACTGCAGCAGCGTCGACAGCCGCTGGTTGGCAGCCGAGACGTTGTTGACGCGCTGGAAGAACAGCACCGGATCGGAGATGCGGTAGCGTGCAAAGGCATCAACCACAAGACGCTTCTTGTCGGAGGCAATCGCTTCAAGCGGCGGCATGTTGAGGTCGAGGATCCGCTTGTCGAGATAGATCACGTTCTGGACCAGCGGCAGCTTGAAATGCAGGCCGGACTGCTGGGTGGCAGAAATTACCTTACCGAACTGCAGGACAAGCGCCTGCTGCGTCGGACTGACAATATAGATCGAGAGATAGACGGCGAAGGCAGCCAGGGCCACGACAACGCCAACGAGGCCAAGAAGACCGTTCTTCATCACTGGGCTCCTACGCTGCTGCGGGCTGCCGGTGCAGAGGACTGACCCTGCGAGCGGTTCAAGAGTTCATTGAGCGGCAGGAAGGGCACAACGCCTTCGCTGTTCTGTTTCTGGTCAATGATGATCTTGGGGTTGGAACCGAGCACACGTTCAAGGGTCTCCAGGTAGAGACGCTCGCGTGTCACATCAGGAGCCTTCTTATACTCGTCATAGATCTTGGTGAAGCGCTGCGCCTGACCGGTCGCCTCGGCGACTGTCTGGTCGCGGTAGGCGGTTGCGGCTTCGATCACGCGGGCCGATTCACCACGGGCTTCCGGAACGATCCGGTTGGCGTAGGTCTGGGCCTCGTTCTGGATACGCTCCTGGTCGGCGCGGGCGGCCTGAACATCGCGAAAGGCATCGATGACCTGCTGCGGCGGATCGACCTTCTGCATCTGCACATTGATGATGTCGATGCCGGCACGATAGTCATCCAGCGTCTTCTGCATCAGATCCTGCACCGCAATCTGGATAGGAGCACGGTTTTCCGTCAGGATCGCATCAATGTCCGAAGCACCAACCACCTCGCGCATGGCACTCTCGGCAACTGCCTTTACCGTGCCTTCGGGGTTCTGGATGTTGAACAGATAGTCAGAGACGCCCTCACGGGTGTTCCGGATGCGCCACTGGACCTTGAAATCGGCATCGACGATGTTTTCATCGCCGGTCAGCATCAGGCTTTCCTCCGGGACATCACGCGAGCGCACAGTGCCACCGGTAACGAACTCTTCCATGCCGACGGTCATTTCCCGGACCTGCAGCACGCCCGGGGTCTCGACCTGGCCAATCGGATAAGGCCAGTTGTAGTTGAGGCCCGGCTGTGTCTGGTCGGTCACTTCGCCGAGCACTAGCTCGACACCAACCTGATCCGGCGCCACGGAGTAAAGTCCCGTCGCCAGCCAGACACCAACCAGAACCACGCCCACCAGCGCAATCCCTTTTGCGCCGAGGTTGCCGCCACCGCCCGGCAGCACGGTCTTCATGCGGTCCTGGGTACGCTTGAGCAATTCCTCGAGATCAGGCGGCGTATTGCCACCGCCACGATTGGGGCCACCACCCCACGGGCCGCCGCCATTTCCACCGCCGCTGCCCCAGGGACCACCGGCATTGCCGCCGCCCTTCCAGCCGCCGCCGCCACCACTCTGGTTGCTCCAAGGCATAAGGTCTTCCTTCGTCGGGAAACTGTCAGACACAGCTTCCTGGTTGATCTAACGGTTTGTGCCCTGCAAGGGGTTAGGGCGAGGTTACCACTTCACTCGGGAAATGGACCCCACAATCCAAACCGCGTCTTGCAGCCCACGCACTGCCGGAATTGGGGCTCTTCACCCCAAATTTCAAGCTTTTCAGCCCCATTCCTCAAGTGGTCGAAGCGTCGCGCCGCATGTGCACATGCGGTATCCCGTCCTCAAGATAGGTTTCACCATAGGGACAAAACCCATGCCCTGCATAAAACCGTTCCAGATGCGCCTGTGCCGACAGGACGATATCGGCTGACGGAAAGGCCTGCTGTGTCCGTTCGATCGCCAGTTGCATCAAGCGATCTCCCAGCCGCAGCCCGCGAAACGCCGGCGCCACAATGATACGGCCAAGCCGAACCTCGACCTCGCCCAAGGCACCAGGCGCAAAGCACCTGAGACATCCAGCGATCTGTCCGCCTGGTGTTTCCAGCAGAAGATGATCAGCTTTCGGATCAAGCCCATCGATATCGGGATAGGCACATTGCTGTTCCACAACGAATACATCCACCCGCAGTTTCAACAAGTCGTGAAGCCGATGGGCACCAAGCTCATCAAAGCGGTACCAGGTCGATGCCAGTGTGTCGCTTTGCACTTCATGTGTCATGCCGGTCATCTCCTCGCCCTGATGTGATGAGAGAGCTGGTATCCGCAGGGCCCAATCGGCGCTCAAATGTCAGATAGGACACCTCGGCCGTATCACGCTCGTCGCGAAGGCCGGGCACAGCCGACTTCACGGTCCAGAGTGCCGCATCAATTTCCGGAAACACCGTATCCCCTTCCGGCTCGGCATGGACACGGCTGATCTCCAGCCTGTCGGCCAGTGGCAGCGCCGCAGCATAGAGCTGGCCACCGCCAATCACCATGATTTCGTCCACTCCATCCTGCTCAGCCCGCTGCGCCGCCAATCCAAGCGCCTCTTCAAGCGATGTTGCCCTCGCAACTCCCTCGGGCAATTGTGCCGCTCCCCGACTGACGACGATGTTGAACCGTCCCGGCAGGGGGCGGCCAAGGCTTTCGAACGTCTTCCGGCCCATGATGACCGGCCGGCCAAGGGTCAAGGCCTTGAAATGCTTGAGATCAGACGGAATATGCCAGGGCATGGTGTTGCCTGCCCCGATGATGCCATTTTCAGCAACGGCTGCCACCAGGACGATGCTCAGGCGCCTGTCCATTGCCGACCTGCCTTACTTACCCAGTGCCGCACGGGCCTGATCTGGTTGATCGGTAAACAGCCCGTCGACCCCGGCTGTCTCGACAGCAAGCTGGATCAGTTCCGAAAAAGTCGCGGCAAAGGGCGGCAGTCGGTCGGCGCGGAAGGTGTAGGGATGCACCTCAAGGCCGGCGGCCTTCGCATCCGCCACCAGCGATGTCACCTCGGCGATCCCGTCCTTGTTGTCATCGGTCAGGACCTGGGTCAACGAAGGGCCGATGCCATTGGCGACAGACGCAATTTCCTTCAGTCCTTCCGGCTTGCGCAATTGGTCATAGTCGGTTCCCGGAGCCATGTTCCAGGCGTTCTCGCCGATCAGCTGCACCAGCTTACCCTTGTAGCCAAGCTCATTCCGAACCCGCTTGATCTCGCTGAAATCAAAGGATTGCAGATAGACCGCATCGTCGGCGCTATAACCCGCATCTTCCAGCACACGCAAAACCGCCGCAGCCAGGTCATGCCCTTCCTCGCGGTGGAAGGCGGGCGATTTCAGTTCCGGATAGATCCCGGCAACCCGGCCGGTCGACGCGTTCATGCCCCGGATGAACGCCAGTTCCTCGGCAAGCGTCGGTATGGTCAGCCCGGTCTTCTGGCGCGGAAAACGGCCCTTGAATGCCTGCTCCCCCTGCCTGTTGCCGCGCTCCAGCACATCCAGCTGCTTCAGCTCGGCGAGCAGGAAGTCGATGGCATAGAACAACCCGTCTGCCCGGGCGCGGCCTGGAAAAATCTCCGCAACATTCGTCGTCGCATTCAGCGTGATGTCATGCAGCACCACCGGAATTCCATCCTTCGACAGCACGACATCCTGCTCGATATAGTCAGCGCCCATGGCATGGGCCATCGCCTTGGCTGCCAGCGTATGTTCGGGCACATAGCCCGACGCCCCCCGATGGGCGATGACCAGCACCGCGCCTGTATCCGCCCGGGCTGGCGCCGTCCCGAATTCAGAACAGGACAGGGCAAGCGCGGCAAGAAGCAGACAGCGGGTCCGGTGGCGCAGGGACATGGATTTTCCTTCAGTCTCAGAGAGTTGACAGGTCAGACGGCAATCGGCGCCTTGATCGCCGGATGTGGATCATAGCCCACCAGCTCAAAGTCCTCGTAGCGAAACGCAAAGAGGTCTCGCACATCGGGATTGAGCTTCATCACCGGCAGGGCACGTGGCTCGCGGCTGAGCTGCAGTCTGGCCTGGTCGAAGTGATTGGCATAGAGATGCGCATCGCCCAGGCTATGGACGAAGTCGCCGGGCTCAAGGTCACAAACCTGCGCCACCATCAAGGTCAGGAGCGCATAGGACGCAATATTGAACGGCACGCCGAGGAAGACATCGGCGGAGCGCTGGTACAGCTGGCAGGACAAGCGGCCATCGGCAACATAGAACTGAAACAGGGCATGGCAGGGCGGCAAGGCCATGTTGTCCACCTCGGCCGGGTTCCACGCCGACACGATCAGCCGCCGCGAGTTGGGCGAGGTCTTTATCATCGTGAGAAGATTGGCGATCTGGTCGATCGACCGACCGTCGGGTGCAGGCCAGGAGCGCCACTGCGCGCCATAGACAGGACCGAGATCCCCGTTGGCATCAGCCCACTCGTCCCAGATGCTGACCCCGTTGGCCTTCAGATAGGCAATGTTTGTGTCACCGGCGAGGAACCACAGAAGCTCATGGATGATCGACTTCAGATGCAGCTTCTTGGTGGTCACCACCGGGAACCCCCTGGAAAGATCAAACCGCATCTGATGACCAAAGACAGAGCGCGTGCCGGTTCCGGTCCGGTCCCCCCGGTCCGTCCCCTCCTCAAGAATGCGGCGCATCAGGTCGTGATATTGCTGCACGGCTTGCCTCGCTTTTCAGGTCCCGCAGGGGCTCATCCTGCGGGCGGTCTATCCCGGTCCGCGAACCGATGCAAACGGCGCGGACTGATCTGCCAGGACAATACCCGCGGCAAGGCGAGTCGCTCCACAGTCCTTTTAGCCTCCCCCTTTCAATCCTTGTCCTCAGCTTCTATATTGAGCGTGCCGGCTTGCCGGCTATGGCGATAAATTGTCAGTGGAATAAGCCTTTCGGACCCGGGGGCGGTACCCGGCGCCTCCACCCAAGCCCATCTCTTCAAGGTGAGTTTCGGCGGGGGCGAAATAGGATCGACGAGGGTGTAAAGACTGGGCTTTCGCTCGGCATGGTACCACCGATATCGGACCAAATCTGTAGTTGCCAATGACAACTATGCTCAGGACGTCGCTCTCGCCGCGTAATGCGGTGCGGGTTGTCCACTTAAAGTCCTGACGGGTAGCACCGGCAGGCGGGGTCCGGAGGCACCTGGCAACAGAAGCCTCCACTTCCTTTTGCCGGGTTGCGCTTGTGTTTTTCGCGCTGCATTGGTGGGAAGTTGGACTACGAACCGGACGCATCTGGCTTCCCTTTTCGGGTCGCTGACGCCAAGGTGCGACGAGACTAGAGACGATTCCGGCGGACGACGACCATGGCAGAAGACCTGCTCCGTTATGACATTCTCGTGCAGGATGCCCTTCGTGGGGCAGTGAAGAAGATCCTGGCCGAAGTCGGGCGCACCGGCTTGCCGGGCGAGCATCATTTCTACATCGCGTTCGACACCAATGCGCCAGGCGTGCGGGTATCCTCGCGGCTGAAAGAGCGCTACCCGAACGAGATGACCATCGTCCTTCAGCACCAGTTCTGGGACCTCGCCATCGGCGAACACGCCTTCGAGGTCGGACTGTCCTTTGGTGGCATCCCGGAGAAATTGCTGGTTCCTTACAGTGCGATAAAGGGTTTCTTCGATCCCTCGGTCCAGTTTGCGCTCGAGTTCGAACCGGGCAAGACGGCCGAACCGATCCCGGATGACCTGCTCGAAGCCGTCGGCGAACTGACGCGGCTTGAGACGGCCACCAGTCTGGAAACCCGCTCGGACGAGAAGCCGGCAAAGACGAAGCGCGAAGCTGCCTCGAAGTCCGAGGCAAAAGCTGAGGCCAAGGACGAGCCTGGCAAGCCGGAAGACGGTGGTGCGGCCGTTGTCTCCCTTGATGCTTTCCGCAAGAAGACCTGACAGGTCGGGCCATGGCCGGTGACATCATCAATCTGCGCCAGGCCCGCAAGCAGCGGGACCGCTCGAAAAAAGAGGCGGACGCGGCGGAAAACCGCCGAAAATTCGGCCAAACCCGGTCGGAACGCGAACTGACGCAAGCGCGGCAGGACAAGGCCCGCAAACATCTGGACGGTCACCACCTCGACGTCGGCGGTGACGCTGCCGATCCGGAAGGTGCTGCTGACAAACGTCCTGACAACTCTCCTGACACTTGACCGGCTTTCGGCGGCCAGCAGCTGGTTCCAGCTTGCGAAGCGGACGATCCGGCTTATCCTGTGTCATGAAGACAGGACCCTGCTGAAGGTGCTGTGAGGATGACCTTCGTCAAACGCTCCCTGAGTCTCAAAGGGCATCGGACGTCACTGGCGCTGGAGCCCGAGTTCTGGCAGGTCCTCGACGAAATTACCGAGCAGGAACAACGCTCTCTGGCGGGATTGATCGACCTGATCGACAGCCAACGTTCTCCCGATCAACCCCTGTCCTCGGCGGCGAGGGTGCATGTCATCCGGTATCTGCTGCAGCGCAAGACCGGCCAGTGAGCGGACGTATCCGCGAGACCCCTCATCCGACAATTCAGTGCCACATGCACCCCAAAGCCCACCCAAAACGCGACAAACGGCCCCCCTGCATGGACCGCTCGTCAAACAGCATGCCGGAACACTGGATCTGCAGTGCCGGACCTCAGTTGCGTGGTGCCGGATAGGTGATGACGAGGCCGTTCGGATCGGTCACGTAACGCGGACCGGGCTGCACCGGCGCCTGTGCTGCTTGCGCTGCCGGGCGGGGCCTCTGGGTCGCCTGCGGCACTGGCTGGGAGACTTCCGGCGGAACCAGCCGCAAGGGGTCAGCACTCTCCAGAACCTGCTGCGGCCCCGTCAACGAACCAATTTCGCGAGCCGGCTCGAGCGGCGGGAGGACGGCGGATGAAGTTGCACGGTCACTGGCGGGGGCGTTTGCAGGAGTGCGGGCATCCAGCGTGGAACGGATGCGGCTTTCAAAATTGAGAAGATCGCCGATGGCATCGCCATTCTTCTGCGTTGCCGTTGCGGCGGGCGGCTGAGCTGTGCCTTGCCGCTGCGGGGCAGCAGGAGCCGGCGCTTCAGCAGGCGCTGCAGGCTCTGCGGGGGCAACGGGGATCAGGCTCGCCGCACGTTCTTGCTGGCGGCGCAGGGCCTCCTCGCGGAAATACTTCACTTCGCGCATCAATCGGTCCCGCTCGAGGATCTCGGCCTGAAGCCGCTCGACCCGTTCCACCTCCTGCTCGAAGGCGCGCAAGGTCAGGAAAGCTGTGAAGGGGGCAACGTCGATCCGCCGCTCTGGCTCGGACAGCGGGCCGCTGAACAACAGCGCTGCCTGCGGCTCGGCGCCTGCGACGGCGTCAAGGCCAGCCTCCACCTTCAAGGTGATGTCGCTGTCGAGCGTCCAGTCATTGAGGTTGACCAGCGCCTGACCGGACAGGCCGACGTCGTCCGCGTCAACGGCGACATTGCGCAGGGCAAGCCGGCCGCCGTTAAGAACAAGGCTGCCATCCAGACGTTTGAGGGCGAGCGATCCAGCATCCAACTGGCTGGCGAAGACCTCCCGGATCTTGTCGTCCTCAAGCGCAAGGCCAGCATCGGCAGCCCGAATGACCAGACCGAAGGCGGCCGGATTCATCGAGCGCAACTCGGCGTCGGTCAGTTGCAGGGTCCCGCCACCAGAGAGATTGGCAACAACGGCAGAGATCGAGCGTCCGGTTCCCTGAAACTCACCGGACAGATCAAGACCGCCGGTTGCCGACGCCCGTCCGGACGGACGCCAGACGAGATCTTCCAGCCGGGCACCGGCAACCTGCAGCGTACCGCTCAGCGCAGCCTCCGGCCCAGTGCGAGTGAGAGCGAACTGCCCGGTAATGCTTCCCCCTGCCAAGGTGGTTTCAATGCCCTCCAACCGCAAGAGATCGGGCTTGAGCCGGAGTTTAGCGGTCAGCGGACCAAAAACGACATCATCGGAGACAAAGGTCTCCGTAGCGCGCAAGTCCAGCCCCAGATCCAGATGCGGCAACTGCAAGGGACCAAACGCGGCCTTCGGCCAGATCTCGCTCTCCTCAGGCTGCAGCCATTGATCCGCGCCGAGCAGCAATTCCGACAGGACCCTGAGATCCAGGGCCGAAAAATCAAGCGCTCCCGTCAGACGCCGCAGGCCGGAGGCATCGCCGGGCCGCAAATTGCCGGCCAGACGCCCTTTGACCTCGGCTCCGGCAAACTGTCCCTTCAGATCATCCAGGGTCAGGTTGGTGCCTTCGCCAACCAGTTCGAAGGTGAAATCAGCGCCGATCTCCCCGGACAGCACCGGCAGAACCTTACCCCACAGCAAGGCGATGGGCGCCAGATCCTCCACCTTCGTCTTCACCTCCGCAGCATAACGCGGCTGCGAGCCCTCGACGAACTGAAGCTCTCCCGTGGCGTCCAGCCTGGCATTCCCTGCCCGCGCCAGCACGCTCATGGCCATGCCTTCCGAAGGACGACCATTCAGCCGTGCCTCGATTTGTCCCGCATTCAGGCTCCCCTCGGTGTCGATATCCAGGCCGATCTGCCGTACCAGGACGGCCGCATCAGGCCCTTTCAGGCGCAGGCTCGCGGCCACATCGCCGTCACGCCAGGCATCGGTCCTGCCGGCAAAGCGGGCGGACAGCTCCAATTCGGCGCCTGCGGCCTTGCCTGAAATGCGCAGATCAGTGTCGCTGCCATCAGCGGTCGCCTTCGCTTCGAGCCGTGCTGCAAGCTGCGCTGGAACCAGATGATCGGCCGCTCGCATCAGCTGGAGCGTTATGGGAGATGCCGGAGCCAGGTCTTCGGCAAGGGCAACAATGCCAGCGAGCGACCTGGCGTCCACTTCCGCCGTGATGAGCCCTGACGGCGAGGTTGAGATGTTGTCGATCGAACCACTGGCCTCGATCCTCGCGCCGGCAAAGTCCGCCGCCGACAGACTGGAGATCGTCAGGTCATCCCCCGCGAGCGCGGCCTCAAGCGACAGGGACTTGCCGTCAATGCCGCGTATGGACAGCTCCCGGGCTGACAGGCGGAGGGAAATGTCGGAGGACACCAGCGCGCCGGTAACTTCGGGCTGGCGAACCAGCCCGCTGAGGCTGGCAAGTTCATCAAAATCCAGCCGGTTGGCATCAAGACTGGCGGCAAAACGCCCGCGTCCTGATCCGTTGGCCTCGTAGGACATCGAACCTGTCGCGCGTGCGCCGGCCAGATCAAGGGTTGCTCCGGTGAGTGACCAGCCGCCGCGCTGGAGTGCAACCCGTCCGTCCACTCCGATCGGCCCGCCGGCTGACACGCCGGCCGCAGTCCTGTTGAGCCAGGCAACCAGCGTCTGCGGCTGCGCAGAGTTCAGCGACACCGTCCCGGCATAAGACATCTCGCGACTGGTGGTGATTTCACCCTGGGTTGCCAGTTCGGTGCGACCGGGCAATCGAGCGGCCAGCCGCGCAATCCGCCAGCCACCAACGACAGTTTCCAGATCCAGCCGCGTCGACTGGATGATCCCGCCGCCGACAACAATCGCCGGCACATCGAGTTCGATCTGACCCGGAATCGGAGCTGCCGGAATATCCGCGATAAGAGCCAGGACACCGTCGCGGGCGGCAGCCAGTCCCACGGGCTTCTGCGGACCTTCGCCGAGAATACGGTCAAGGTCGACCTGCTTGGCACTGGCCCGGATTTCAAAGCGTCTCGGCGCGGCCAGTTCGACCCTGCCATCGCCCTTGAGACTGATGGCGCGATCCTCAGGCCCCATGCGCAGTTCAAACGAGGGAATCGTCAGGCCGGCAGCGCCGACGACGGCCTGCCCTTCCGCGCGCCAGACGCCGGCGTCCGTCACGCTCCCGACTGAAGCGACGGTAAACCGGCCGTCAAAGCCCGGCGCACCCGCATCCTGTGTAACGGCCCCGTCGACGATCAATTGTAGTGGCTGGAGGGCAGGAACAAGCTCGGCCCGCAAACGCATAGGCCCGTCTGCAAGCCGCTCTCCTGTCGTGAGGCGCAGGGAATAGGGTTTGCCCTCATGCACAAGACTGCCATCAACCTTGAACGGCCCCTTGAGCGACCGGGCGCTGACAGCAACGTTGACGTTCTCGACCTTCTGGCTGGAACTGTCGCGGGCATCAAGCAAGGTGATCGAGCCGTTGTCGATTTCGATCTGGTCAAATGCGATGTTCTTCGGATCCAGCCGCGCCAGGCCGGCCGGGCGGGTGTTGTCCGTCAGCCAGTCGAGCCGGCCATATTCATCCATCGCAAGGGTCAGCTGCGGCCGTTCCAGCCGCATGTCGAGAACCCGGATCTCGCCCTTCAACAGGGGCGGCAATTCCACCCGCATCTGGAAGCGCGAGACGATCAGCAGCGGATCCTCGGCCTCGCCGACGCGAACATCGGTGAAGGTCAGGGTCGGGGCTGGCAACAGGCTCATGTCCGCCTTGCCGAGCACGGTCACCTTGTGGCCCAGAGCCTCTTCGGCATAGGTTTCGAAGGTGGAACGATAGGCTGTCCAGTCGACAAAGAACGGCCCGACCAGCGCCGTCAGCAGCGCCAGAATGATGACCACGCCTGCCGTGATATAGACCGAGTTCAGCTTCGTTCTCCAAGGGCTCTGCCAGGTCGGTGCCAGATGATCCGGACCGGACTGCGGGAAGGATTCGAGCCGATTGCGGCTCCAGTGCGGCAAGGGCGCAGCCAGCTGGCGCGCCCCTGCAGATCAGATCAAGATGATCAGACCGTGACGATCTTGCCCGGGTTCATGATGTTCTGCGGGTCAAGCGCCATTTTCAGCGTGCGCATGACGTCCAGCGCCTCGCCATGTTCCTTCTTGAGGTATTTCATCTTGCCCTGACCGACGCCATGCTCGCCGGTGCAAGTGCCCTCCATGTCGATGGCGCGCCAGTTGAGACGCTCGACAAAGGCTTCAGCGGCCGCGATTTCCTTGGGCTCGTTGACATCCACCAGCACCATCACATGGAAGTTACCGTCGCCAACGTGACCGACCAGCGGTGCCACGAGACCCGAAGCGGCAATATCCTCGGCTGTCGCCGCGACGCATTCGGCAAGGCGGGAGATGGGGACGCAGACATCCGTCGTGACAGCCTTGCTGCCGGGGCGAAGGCCGATCCCGGCGAAATAGGCGTTGTGGCGTGCGGTCCAGAGCTTGGTCCGTTCCTCCGCCTGGGTCGACCATTTGAAGGCGCCACCGCCACAATCGGCAGCGATGGCCTCGAACAGTTCGGCCTGTTCCTTCACCCCGTTCTGGGTGCCGTGGAACTCAAGGAACAGGGTTGGTGTTTCCACAAGGCCAAGGCCGGAATAGGCGTTGCAGGCCCTGACCTGCAGCGCATCGAGCAGCTCGATGCGGGCGACCGGGATGCCCGACTGGATGGTCATGATGACCGCGTTGCAGGCGCTTTCCACATCCGGGAACGGGCAGACGCCGCCGGAAATGGCCTCCGGCTGACCAAACAGGCGCAAGGTCAGCTCGGTGATGATGCCGAGCGTGCCCTCGGAACCAACGAACAGGCGGGTGAGATCATAACCTGCGGAGGATTTGCGGGCACGGCCACCGGTGTGGATGATCTTGCCCTCGGCAGTCACCACGGTGAGGCCGAGGACGACATCCTTCATCGTGCCGTAGCGCACCGCATTGGTGCCGGAGGCGCGGGTGGACGCCATGCCGCCAAGGCTGGCATCGGCACCCGGATCGATCGGGAAGAACAGGCCGGTGTCGCGCAGATAGGCATTGAGCTGGGACCGGGTGACGCCCGGCTGCACCACGCAATCCAGATCCTCGGCGTGAACGGCCAGCACCTTGTTCATGCGCGAGACGTCCACCGACACGCCCCCGCCGGGGGCATTGACGTGGCCTTCCAGCGACGAGCCCGTGCCGAACGGAATAACCGGAACGCGGTGCTCGGCGCAGATGCGCACGATCTCGGCGACTTCCTCGGTGCTTTCGGCGAAGACGACGATGTCCGGCGCCTGATTCGGCAGCCAGGACGTGGTGTGGCCGTGCTGCTCGCGGATGGCGGAAGAACGGGCACAGCGATCCTGAAACCGGGCGGAGAGTGCCGCACCGGCGGCCTCGATTCCGGCCTCGTTGCGACGGACAAGCACCTGCATGGCTGCCAGGGACATCGGATCCTCCTTCAGTCTTTTTGCCCCGTTTCCAGGGAACCGGGCGAACCCTAGCAAATCCCTCCGCAGCACCAAAGGCTTCATGTCAATCTGGCGTGAAAAGTCATACCGCCGCACGCGCCTCAGATGCGCGCCGGTTCTGCGACCCTCACCTTGCCAACATGGCGGTGTGACGTGGGTTTTCCGGTCAGTCGCTCCTTCAGGTCCATGATCTGGACATGCAACTGCCCCTGTCGTCCGGCTAGCCCTGGCAACAACAGCGGATCGAGCCCGGTGAAAGGAAGGAACGGATTGCGCCGAAGCGAGCCGTAGACGGCGATCCGGACTGAAGGCCTGAGGCTCGCGCCGCGCGCATGGAAGCCATGGGTGTCTGCAACGACGAGCGTGTTGCCCGGAACTGCGAAACTGACGGGTTGTGCAAAGCCGCGCAAGGACAGCTCCTCGCGCGAAATGCGAAACGAGCCACGGGCGTGCAGCCTGTCAGGATGACTGGCGGCCAGCAGGCTCTGTTGCTGTTCGAACTCGAACCGCTGCGGTGTCAGGAGATGCGAACCTGGAACATAGGTGAAGGGGCCCTCATCTTCATGGACATCCTGAAGAAAGTACCAGGCCTTGGCTGTGGGCTGGAACGTGTCGGAGTGGAAATGGGTTTGCGGATCCGGCGCTCCGACATCCGGCACGGTAAGAACAACATGCAAATAGACAATCGGGTCACCAGCCGTTGAGGCAACATATTTCAGCGTGTTTTGGAACGGCGCCCCAGTGACGAAGGCTCGAAGGTGGGGCAGATGAGTCAACACCTCCGGCGGCAGCGGAATGAACCGGGTCACGGCATTGCCCTGCCGCATTTCCCAGGCGTCGAACAGCGTCGAGTCCACCTCCGCCCGCAAGGCTGCATACCCGTCCGCAGGCAAGACATTGCCACGGACAACGAAGCCCTCTCTGGCATAGGCCGCCTGTTCGTCCGGCGAGACGAGATGAGCCAGACGCCGCCGCCGCCAGGCCGACATGCGTTGTGCCAAACGAACGCGGTTCACGTGAAGGCCACGTTCGTTGAGAACACGGCTGCCCAGGATCGGGTTGTCGATAAAGGACTTGGCACCCGTGGCCAATTCAAGCGCCCACACAGGCGCCTTGAGGACTGACATCATTCGCATGACTGCACCGGGACAGCAAAAGACATACCGGTACCAACCATTCATTCGTGACGTAAAAAAGACAAGCGGCCACCTCCAGATGCAGAAGTGGCCACGGCATTGGTGCCTGATGTCACCCGGTCGTCAATCAGACCGGCTTGGTTGCTGCCTCGAGCCAGATGCGGGTGCGGGCGTCGAGGTAGGGGCCGACCTCCTCGTTGACGCGGGCGTGGTAGCGGTTGAGCCAGTCGCGCTCCTCGGCGGTCAGGAGCGCGGGCTCGACGAGGCGGCGGTCGATGGGGGCGAGGGTCAGCGTCTCGAAACCGAGCATCGGACGTTCGCCGTGGGCGATGTCGCGCGCCTCGGTGACAAGCTCGAGATTCTCGATGCGGATGCCGTACGCGCCAGCCGGATAATAGCCGGGCTCGTTCGACAGGATCATGCCCGGGCGCAGTGGCTGGGTGCCGGTCTTGGCGATCCGCTGCGGCCCTTCATGCACGGACAGGAAGGAGCCAACGCCGTGGCCGGTGCCATGGTCATAGTCGAGACCGGCCTTCCACAAGGCGATGCGGGCAAGCGTATCGAGCTGCGCGCCGGTGGTGCCAACGGGGAAGCGGGCCGTGGCGATGCCGATATGGCCCTTCAGCACCAGCGTGAAATGCCGCTTCATCTCTGCCGTCATCTCGCCCACCGCAATGGTGCGGGTGATGTCGGTGGTGCCATCCTCATATTGGCCGCCGGAATCGATCAGGTACGGCCGGCCGACGGGGATCTTGATGTTGCTCTGCCGGTTGACCCGGTAATGGCAGATCGCGCCATTGGCACCGGCGCCGGAGATGCTGTCGAAGGAAATGTCCTTGAGCACGCCGGTGTCGACGCGGAAGCGTTCCAGGGCTTCGGCAGCGGAGATTTCATCGAGGGTGCCGGACGGGGCGTGGTCATCCAGCCAGCACAGGAACCGGGCGAAGGCGGCAGCATCGCGCAGATGTGCAGCGCGGGCGCCAGAAATCTCGACCGGGTTCTTGATCGCCTTGGGCAGCAGGACCGGATCCGGCCCCTCGACCAGCTTGCCGCCAGCCGATGTGATGCAGGTGGCGATGGCCTCGCCGGCGAGATCCGGGTCGACCAGCACGCTCTGGCCGGCCGCACCCAGCGCCGACAGGGCGGCCAAGAAGCCGGAGGGCTCGGCGATATCCGTCAGCGTGGCCAGCGTGTCGCGGACGGTGTTGGACAGCTTGCGGCCGTCGATGAAGAGCTGTGCCTCGCCCTTGGCCGACAGCACGGCGAAGGACAGCGGGATCGGCGTGTGCATGACATCCGAGCCGCGGATGTTGAACAGCCAGGCGATGGAATCAGGCTGGGTGATGACCACGGCATCGGCGCCGGCCTTGGCGACCGCTGCGGCGATGCGGGTGATCTTGTCCCTCGCCTCCTCGCCGGCCTTGTCCATCGGCTGCAGGCTGACGCCACCGATCGGCGCGGCGGGGCGATCGGCCCAGACCGCATCGACCGGGTTGTCCGAGACCGCCACCAGTTCGGCCCCGGCGGCCGCGCAGACCTGGCGCAGGCGGCGGGTGCCGTTCCGCGTGTGAAGCATCGGATCAAAGCCAAGCTTCATGCCCGGCTTGAGACGGGCGGCGAGCCAGTCGGCCGGCGGCGCCTCGATCAGGTGATGCGGCTCGAACAGGGCGCAGTCGACCTCGTCGCGCACCTGCAGGGTGTAGCGGCCATCGATGAAGATCGCGGCCGCATCGCCGAGCACGGCCGCGACACCGGCCGAGCCGGCAAAGCCGGTCAGCCATTGCAGGCGGCAGTCGCAGGGCGGGACATACTCGCCCTGGTGCGCATCGGCGCGGGGAATGAGGAAGCCATCCAGCCCGCGGCGGGCAAGTTCGGCCTTGAGCGCAGCAAGCCGGGGGCGGCCAACGCTCGGATCGGTGGGGGTGTCAAAGGTCTGGAACATGGCCGAAGACTAGCCAGAGGCGCCGCGCCGCGCAATCCAAATGCACAGCAGCGCGACCGGGAAATGGTTAAGAATCAGTTCTCTGCTGCAGCGCAATGCAGCCAATTCGCACATGCGAAATCCGCAGGGCAGTCATGCGAAACCGTGCCTTTTCGCAGAACGGGTCGAGGCGCATATTCAGGTCAACAACGGCCGGGTAATCCGGCTCCTCTTGAAAGAACGGAGTTTTACCATGGCTCTCTCGACCGCTACCTCGACTGGTCTTATCGGTGAAGGTCGCCGCCCGGCCCGTGGCCTGTTCCGTCGCGCCTTCGACCACATGATCGCTGCCCGCCAGAAGCAGGCCATGCGCCATGTCAACAGCTACCTGCTGTCGCTCGACGACGCCACGCTGGCCCATTACGGTTATGACCGTGAAGAACTGAAGCGTCAGGGCGCAGCCAGCACCCTGCTCTGAGGTTCACTCAGGCAATCAGTTCGGCTTGATCCGACAAAACAGGCGGCATGCGGTTTTCGAACCGCAGCCGCCTTTTTCTTTGCCCGTGACGGGTCGACGTCAGTGCGCGTGGACGCCGCCGCGCACCAGGGTCAGCGTGATCCAGCCGTTCTTCTCCCAGCGCCGCGCCAGACGGAAGCCTTGAGTGCTGTAGGCAAACAGGATGCGCGGGCCATCCTCGATGCGCAGACCTGACAGGATCAGCGTCGCATCGGCAGTCATCCGCGCCGAGATCGACTTCGCCATCTGCATCAGCGGACGGGCGAGGATGTTGGCGATGACCAGATCAAACGGACCGAACTCGGCAAAGCGCCGGTCCTCGACGCCCGCTGCCGTGAAGGTGCGGATGAGGTGGGGGACCTCGTTGAGGACCGCATTCTGCTGTGCTGTCTGCGTGGCGACCGGATCGATATCGGTGGCGACAACAATCTGACGGGCAAGCTTGGCGGCGGCAATCGCCAGCACGCCGGTGCCGGTGCCAAGGTCCAGGATCCGGTCGAAGCGCCAGCGGCCGACCAGCCGGTCGATCTCGCGCAGGCAGCCTTCAGTGGTGCCGTGGTGACCGGTGCCAAAGGCAAGCGCTGCCTCGATCTCGATACCGATCATGCCCGAGCGCAGCTTGTCGCGGTCATGCGCCCCGTGAATGAGGAAACGGCCAGCTGCGACGGGGGCGAGGCCCTCAAGGCTTTTCTCGACCCAGTTGAGGTCCTCCAGCACCTCCGCCTGTGGAACGGCGTCAAAGGCATCAGCCCCGACCGTCGCCAGCAGCTCGGCAATCGCCTCGTCCGGCTCCATGCCGAATATCAGGATCTCGACCGCCCAGGTCTTGCCGTCCGGGGTGAACTCATAGACCGTGACCGGGTTACCCTCGTCCTCGAAGGCCTGCTCGATCACGCCATAGATGCGCTTGGCTTCCTGTTCGTCGGCGGTGATCCGTACCCTGACCGTCTGCATTCTGTCCTCGGAGTGTAGCAAGGGAAGCGCCGATATAACCGCCCCCCTGAAAAACAGCCAGCCCAAAGCGCCGGCAGATGCAACAGCGTCACGCTGCCGGCAGTTGCATGCGTGCGGTCAGCCCGCCACCGGGCGTATCCAGCAGATCCAGCCGTCCGCCGTGGCCTTCGGCAATGGCCCGGGCTGTGGCAAGACCAAGGCCGAAGCCAGTGCCCTGCCCCTCTCCCATCGTGCGGGCCGCATCGCCGCGCTCGAACGGCTCGATCAGGCGGTTCATTTCCTCGCGCGTCAGGCCAGGCCCATGATCAACGACCTCGATCACGACCAGACCGTCCTTGCCTGAGGCCTTGACGTCGAGACCGCCGGCATGACGATGGGCGTTGTCGATCAGGTTGGACACCGCCCGCACAAGCTCGCTGACCCGGCCATTGACGACGAGCCCCGATGCGCAATGCAGCCCGAGCGCGATGTCCATGTCCTCATACTGGTCCTGCACCGACAGCAGCAGGCTGGGAAGGTCAACCGGCGCCGTGCGTTCTCCGGTGCGTCCTTCGCGCAGGAACGTCAATGCCCCGTTGATCTGCCCCTCCATGACGGACAGATCGGCCAGATTTCGGCTCTTGAGGTCTCCCTCCGGCATCAGGTCGAGGCGTAAACGCAAACGCGTCAGGGGCGTGCGCAAGTCATGCCCGATCGCCGCCAGCATCCGCGTGCGGCGCTCGATGAGATCGCGGATGCGCACCTGCATCCGGTTGAAGGCGGCGGCGGCGGCCCGGACCTCGCGGGGGCCCTTTTCCGTCAGCGCTACCGGTTCCCCCGGCCCTTCGCCGAACACAGAGACGGCACGCTCTAGCTCCGATAGAGGACGAACCAGGGTGCGGACAGCCCAGACCAGAAGCATGGCCAGGCTGAGGGCAAGAAACAGCAGGATCTGCAGGAACGGATTGCCCAGAAGCCCTCCGCCGCGCTTGGCCAGATGATCCGCCCGGATCCGGCTGCCATCGTCCAGGGCAATCTCAACCACCAGTTCCTTTTCCTGTCCCAGCGGCTGAGCGCCGAGAAGTCGCATGCCGTTTGTCAGATCCACCGGCACCAGAGGATGAAGCAAAATGCCCTCCGGAACGCCCAGCACCGGATCTCCAGGCGGCACGAGGTCTATGTGAAAGTGCCGGTTGGCCGCATTCAACGCATCAACAAGGCCCGGCCGTTCGGCCTGAGCAGCCTCGTTCAGTGTCTGCAACGCACTCCCGAGCATCAAAAGCTCGGAAATAGACCGGGCGTGCTGGGGTACGGGCCGAAGCAAAACAAAAAACGCAAAAACAAAGGTAGTGATCAGCACCAAGGCGGATATCATCACCAGCATGACCTGAGAGGCGATGCGATCCGGCCAGAAATACTCCTTCAGCGGCTTCACGCGACACTCACTTCGGCGACAAATTCATAACCGCCGGCCCGCACCGTCCGGATATATTGACCGCCGCTCGATGAGGGTTCGAGCTTGGAACGCAGGCGGCTGACAAGAATGTCGATGTTGCGGCCCGTCGAACTGATGTTCACACCTGTCGTCAGGTCCACCAGTTGTTCGCGGCTGAGCACGCGGCCAGGGCGCTCGCAGAACACCTGAAGCAAGGCCAGCTCGGCCGGGGTCAGGGTCACAATGGCCCCTTGCCGGTTGTGCAGGCTGTGCGCGACGCAATCGAGCACCCAGCCATCGAACCCGAGCTTTCGCGCATGCAGCGAGGGCGCAACCGAGCCGAGCTCCATCCGGCGGAACAGGGCACGGATGCGAGCGATCAGTTCACGGGGGTTGAACGGCTTGGCAAGATAGTCATCCGCGCCGACCTCAAGCCCGATCACCCTGTCGAAGTCGTCGGACTTGGCCGAGACAATGATGATCGGGATGGCACTGGAGGCGCGCAGGCGGTGGCAGATGCTGAGGCCGTCTTCCCCCGGCAGCATCAGGTCGAGCACGACGAGGTCGACCCGGCTCGTTTCCATAAGCCGTTCCATTTCGACGCCATTGCGGGCGAGCGAGACGCGCCAGCCATGCGCCGTCAGATGCTGCTCCATCAGACAACCGATTTCGGGATCATCCTCGACGATCAGCACATGTTGACTGACCTGATGGGCCGCGCCCGACCGGGCAACCTGAAGGGAGACGGCGTCTTTCATGCAACAGATCCAAACGTCGCCGGCGCTTCCGTCGGCCTTTGCTCAATGGCGCTCGACAAAACTGTCAATCACCCGCTTCTCGCCGGCCTTCTCGAAATCGATCGTGAGCTTGTTGCCCTCGATGGCCGTGATGCGACCATAGCCGAACTTGATGTGAAACACCCGCTCGCCTTTTTCAAAACTCGACGGGGTCTCGGATGTGGAGCGGGCAACCAGTTGCCCCTCGATGGTCAGAGGCCCTTGCGCCCTCGTGCGGGAAGAGCGCATGTCGGATCGGTTGCCATGGTCCTGGCTGCCCGCCTCACGCGCACGCTGCGCCCGCTGCCAGCCAGGCGTCGAGTAGGTATTCTGGAACGGATCGCGGGCATCGAAGCGGGAGACGCCATAGGCGTTGCCGCCGCCATAGCCGCCACCGCTGTAGCCACCATAGCGGGTGGAACTTTCGACCACCTCGACGTGCTTTTCAGGCAGCTCGTCCAGGAAGCGCGAGGGGATGCCGGACTGCCACGAGCCGTGGATGCGGCGGTTGGAGGCAAACCAGATCTTGGCCCGCTTGCGCGCCCGGGTGATGCCGACATAGGCCAGACGCCGCTCTTCCTCGAGGCCGGCCCTGCCGCTTTCATCCAGCGCGCGCTGATGCGGGAACAGCCCCTCCTCCCAGCCCGGCAGGAACACGGTGTCGAACTCCAGCCCCTTGGCCGAATGCAGCGTCATGATCGAGACCGCATCGGCGGCATCGGCCGAATCCCGGTCCATCACCAGCGCGATGTGTTCAAGGAAGCCCGGCAGGGACTCGAACTCCTCCATCGAGCGGACGAGTTCCTTCAGGTTGTCGAGACGGCCCGGCGCTTCGGCAGACCGGTCCAGCCGCCACATCTCGGTGTAGCCGCTCTCGTCCAGGATGATCTCGGCCAGTTCCGAGTGCTTCATGTGAACAAGCTGCGCCCGCCAGCGGTCGAGGCTGGCAATGAGATCGGACAGCGCCTTGCGTGCCTTCGGCTTCAGCTCTTCCGTGCGGCAGAGCTGCGTGGCGGCCTCCAGCAGCGGGATGCGGCTGGCGCGGGCCAGTTCATGCACCAGCTTGAGGCTGGCCTCGCCGAGGCCACGCTTCGGCGTGTTGACGATACGCTCGAAGGCCAGATCATCCGCCGGCTGCACCACGCAGCGGAAATAGGCCATCGCATCGCGGATCTCGAGCCGTTCATAGAAGCGCGGGCCACCGATGACCCGGTAGTTGAGACCGAGCGTGACGAACCGGTCTTCGAACTCGCGCATCTGGAACGACGCGCGCACAAGAATGGCCATCTGGTTGAGCGAATGGCCCTGGTTCTGCAGCGCCTCGATCTCCTCGCCAATGGAGCGGGCTTCCTCTTCCGAATCCCAGGACGAGGCCACCGTGACCGCTTCGGCTTCCGGGTCCTTGTCGTCGGTGAACAGCGTCTTGCCGAGACGGCCCTCGTTGTGGGCGATCAGATGCGAGGCCGCGCCCAGGATGTGGCTGGTGGAGCGGTAGTTGCGCTCGAGGCGGACCACGACGGCGCCGGGGAAGTCGTGCTCGAAGCGCAGGATGTTGTCCACTTCCGCGCCGCGCCAGCCGTAGATCGACTGGTCGTCGTCGCCGACGCAGCAGACGTTGGAATTGCCCTGCGCCAGCAGTCGCAGCCACAGATACTGGGCGATGTTGGTGTCCTGGTACTCATCGACCAGCATGTAGCGGAAGCGGCGCTGGTAGTCCTTCAGAACGTCCGGCTGCGTCTTGAACAGCGTGATGCAATGCAGCAGCAGGTCGCCGAAATCGGCCGCGTTCAGCACCGACAGGCGGTCCTGGTATTCGGCATAGAGCTTGCGGCCCTTGCCATTGCCGAAGGCGCGCGCCTCGCCCTCCGGGATGTCTTTCGGCGTCAGGCCGCGGTTCTTCCAGCTGTCGACCACGGAGGCGAACATGCGCGCGGTCCAGCGCTTTTCGTCGAGGCCCTCGGCCTGGATCACCTGTTTCATCAGGCGCAGCTGGTCATCGGTGTCTAGGATCGAGAAGCCCGACTTGAGGCCGACCAGCTCGGCGTGGTTGCGCAGGATCTTGACGCAGATCGAATGGAACGTGCCGAGCCAGGCCATGCCCTCGACGCCCGGGCCGATGTAATGGGCGATGCGCTCCTTCATCTCCCGCGCGGCCTTGTTGGTGAAGGTGACGGCGAGGATCTGCGACGGCCAGGCGTGCTGGGTGGCAAGGATATGCGCGATGCGGGTGGTCAGCACCCGGGTCTTGCCGGTGCCGGCGCCAGCCAGCACCAGAACCGGGCCATCGACGGTTTCCACCGCCAGCCGCTGTTCCGGATTGAGACCGGCAAGATAGTCAGCGGCCGCCGCCTGGGGCGTCGCCTGCCGCGCCGCGAGCGCCCGGGCAGCAATGCCGCCGCCCTGTGGCCGATGGGCGGGCGCGGGCGCTGACGGACCCTGGTCATAGGCCGCGTCGATTTCGCTCCAGTCGTCGGAAAATCCCGTGGGCACGCTCATCCATCCCGCCGCATGTGGTTACCTGTGGAGAACAATATAGCAACAATGACGGCAAGAGCGAGGCGGCTGGGTGTGTTTTCCCGTGGTGTGACGGGGGTGGTGGACTGCATGGAACGTGCACAAACACGAAAGGCACGACAAGATTGCAGAGAGGCTATCGGCAGGGATCCGTGATGTATCACGTCTACATTCTCGCCAGTCGCATGCATGGAACGCTCTATGTCGGCGTGACGAATGATCTTCCACGCCGCGTGGACGAGCACAGGCAAGGTGTGGGCTCACGCTTCACACGGGAGCATGGCGTCTCACGGCTCGTCTTCTACGAAGGCTTCGAGGATGTGGAGGCCGCAATCGCTGCCGAAAAGCGGTTGAAGCGATGGCATCGGGCCTGGAAGGTTCAGCTGGTCGAGCGGACCAATCCGCTCTGGAAGGACCTCTCTCTTGAGCTGAACATGTAATCCACCTTCCGTGTCACCCCGGACGCAGCGAAGCGGAGATCCGGGGCCTACTCGTTTGCAGAGCAATGGAGACGGGCACAGTCGCGCAACAAGCTGCCGAGAGGATACGCTCTGCCGTTGCAACGCTGAAGTACACGCAGCACCGCTCTGGAAGCGAGTAGGCCCCGGCTCTCGCGTTGCTCGGCCGGGGTGACACGGAGAGGGTGTCGCTCCCATGCGGCATGTGCCGTCGCGCCGAGAATGCCCCTGACCGAAGTGTCACCCCGGACGAGAGCGAAGCGGAGATCCGGGGCCTACTCGTTTGCAGAGCAATGGAGACGGGCACAGTCGCGCAACAAGCTACCGAGAGGATACGCTCTGCCGTTGCAACGCTGAAGTACACGCAGCACCGCTCTGGAAGCGAGTAGGCCCCGGCTCTCGCGTTGCTCGGCCGGGGTGACACGGAGAGGAGTTGCGCGGGCCGGGGTGACACGGAGAGCGGGATGGCCGGAGAGGCTTGAACGGCGAAGACGATCAAGTCCCTCACCCGCCGACCAGGTCGAACCACTCGTCCTCGGTGATGGCTTCGATGCCGAGGTCCTGGGCGGTCTTGAGTTTGGAGCCGGCGCCGGGGCCGGCGACGAGGAGGTTGGTCTTCTTGGAGACAGACCCAGCAACCTTGGCGCCGAGCCGTTCGGCCATGGCCTTGGCCTCGTCGCGGGTCATGCGTTCGAGGGAGCCTGTGAAGACGACGGTCTTGCCGGCCACCGGCGAACCGGAGGCGTCGATCTTCTCGGCGTCCAGCGGGGTGACCTCGGCGAGCAGGGCCGCAAGGGCTTCGCGGTTGTGGTCCTCGGCGAAGAACTGCACCACGGCTTCGGCCAGCGTCTCGCCGATGCCGTCGACGGCGTTGAGATCGGCCCAGGCGTCGCTGGCGTGATCGAGCGCGGCCGTCATCGCGGCCTCGAAGGCGCCCCAGGAGCCATAGGCGCGGGCGAGCAGCTTGGCGTTGCCCTCGCCGACATGGCGGATGCCGAGGGCGAAGATGAAGCGGTGAAGGTCGATGCGGCGGCGGGCGTTGATCGCCTCGAACAGGTTCTTGGCCGAGACCGCGCCCCAGCCGTCGCGGTTTCGCAGCTTGGTGAGCGCCGCCTTGTCGCGCGCCTCCAGCGTGAAGATGTCGGCCGGCGTGCGCACCAGCCCTTCGGCGAAGAAGGCATCGATCTGCTTGTCGCCGAGGCCCTCGATGTCGAAGGCATTGCGCTGGACGAAGTGCTTCAGCTTTTCCGAGGCCTGCGCCGGGCAGATCAGGCCGCCGGTGCAGCGGCGGACCGAATCAAGCCGGCCGGTCTTGGCGTTTTCCTCGCGCACCGCATGGCTGCCGCAGGCCGGGCAGACGGTGGGGAAGACGTAAGGCTGCGCATCGGCAGGCCGGCGGGCAAGGTCGATGTCGACGATCTGCGGGATAACGTCGCCGGCGCGCTGGATCATCACCGTGTCGCCGATGCGCAGGTCTTTCCCACCCCGGATCGGCTCGCCGTCCATGCCGATGGCCTTGATGTAGTCCTCGTTGTGCAGTGTGGCGTTGGAGACGACGACGCCGCCGACGGTGACGGGCTCGAGCTTGGCCACCGGCGTCAGCGCGCCGGTGCGGCCGACCTGGATCTCGATGTCCTTCAGCACCGTATAGGCCTTTTCGGCCGGGAACTTGTGCGCGATCGCCCAGCGGGGCGAGCGGGAGACGAAGCCGAGGCGCTGCTGCAGGTCGAGCCGGTCGACCTTGTAGACGACACCGTCGATGTCATAGCCAAGGCCGGAGCGGTCCTCCTCGATGCCGTGATAGACGGCCAGAAGCTCCTCGACGCGGGCGCAGCGCTGCATGCGCGGATTGACCGCAAGGCCCCAGTCGGCAAAGCGGCGCACCATGTCGAACTGGGTCGCCGCCGGCACCTCGCTCATCTCGCCCCAGGCATAGGCGAAGAAGCGCAGGGGCCGCGAGGCGGTGATCTCGGGATTGAGCTGGCGCAGCGAGCCGGCAGCGGCATTGCGCGGATTGGCGAAGGTCTTGCCGCCATTGGCCGCCATGCGCGCGTTGAGCGCGGCAAAATCAGCGTGTGACATGTAGACTTCGCCGCGCACCTCGACCACCGCCGGAACGCCGTCGGGCAAACGGTGCGGGATGTCGGCAATGGTGCGGGCATTGGCCGTGACGTTCTCGCCGACCGTGCCATCGCCGCGGGTGGCGGCACTCACCAGGACGCCGTTTTCGTAGCGCAGCGACAGGGACAGGCCGTCGATCTTCGGCTCGGCCACCACCACCAGATCGCCCATCAGCGGATCGAACTTGAGGAAGCGGCGGACGCGGCCGACAAAATCACGCACGTCCTCGTCGGTGAAGGCATTGTCGAGCGACAGCATCGGAACCTGATGCGTGATCTTGCCGAAACCGTCGGCAACGCCAGCGCCCACCCGTAGGGACGGGCTGTCGGGGCGCACCAGATCCGGGAACCGCGCTTCGATGTCGGCATTGCGCCGGCGCAGGGCGTCATAGTCGGCATCGGAAATGGTCGGGGCGTCTTCGGCATGATAGCGCCGGTCATGGCCGGCGATTTCTGCGGCCAGACGCTCCAGTTCTGCAGCGGCCTCCTCGCGGGTCAGGCGGTCGGCATCAGGGCGCGTGGGCTCGGTCATGGCCGGATGGTCCTTGTGAATACGGATCGGCGACGAGAGTGCCTCAGCTTTCGCTGACTGTCAGCAACCGAGCGGCGGCGGCGCGGGCTTCGTCGGTGATGACGCTGCCGGCCAGCATGCGGGCGATTTCCTCGCGGCGATGGGCCTCGTCAATCGGCGTGATGCGGGTGGCGACACGCTCGGGGGCAACTTCTTCCTTGGCGATGAGGAAGTGTCCATCGGCACGTGCGGCCACCTGCGGCGCATGGGTGACGGTCAGGACCTGGACGCTGCGGGCTAGACGGGCAAGACGCCAGCCGATGGCTTCGGCAACAGCACCGCCAACGCCGGTGTCGATCTCGTCGAAAACGAGCGTCGGGACGGACCCGCTGTCGGCCAGCGACACTTTCAGCGCCAGCAGGAAGCGCGAAAGCTCGCCGCCGGAAGCGACCTTCATGATCGGGCCGGGCCGGGTGCCGGGGTTGGTCTGGACCCAGAATTCGACCATGTCGACGCCGGTCGCAGTGCGGTTTTCAGCGTCGCTGGTGATCTCGACAAGGAAGCGGGCTCGTTCCAGCTTCAGGGACGGCAATTCGGCAGCGACGGCTGCTTCGAGCTTGGCGGCCGTTGCGGCCCGCGCGGCGGTCAGCTTGCTGGCGATGACATCAAAAGCCTTGCGCGCGGTGTTGGCCGCGGCGGCCAGCGCATCGAGCTTTTCCTCGCCGGCATCGAGATCGCCAAGGTCGCCGGCCATGCGCGCGGTGAGCGCCGGCAGGTCTTCCACCGACACCGAGAACTTGCGCGCGGCGGCGCGCAGGGCAAACAGTCGTTCCTCGGTTGCTTCCAGTTCGCGCGGATCGAAATCCGTCTGGCGGATCGCGGCCTCAAGCCCGGCGCGGGCCTCTTCCAGCGCATCAAGCGCAGTCCCAAGGGACGACACCGGGCCGGACAGCATCTGCGGCGACTGATCGGCCTTGCGCTCGAGCCGCCGCATCAGGCTGGCGAGTTCCGGGATCGGCGAGGCCGACCCATTCAGCGTTTCATAGGCCTCGTTGAGATCGCCGGCGATCTTCTCGACCTGCATCATGGCCGCGCGCCGTTCGGCAAGCTCGGCTTCCTCGCCCGGCTTCGGGGCAAGGCGGGTCAGCTCGTCAACGGCGGCACGCAGGTAATCGGCTTCGCGCCGCGCCGCCTCAATGCGTGCCTTGTGGTCTTTCAGCGCCTTGTCGGCGGCGCGCAGGCGGCCATAGGCCTCACCGACAGCGGCAACGTCCCCGTCGAGGCGGCCGAAGCTGTCGAGCAGCAGGCGATGGCTTTCCGGATCAACAAGCGCGCGCTCGTCGTGCTGGCCATGCACCTCGACCAGCATCTGGCCGGCCTGACGCAGCAGACCGACGCTGACCGGCTGATCGTTGATGAAGGCGCGGCTGCGGCCATCCTGGGTCTGGATGCGGCGCAGGATGACGTCGCCATCATCGGGAACATCGTTCTCGCGCAGGAGCGCACGGACGGGATGGGCGCCCGCCACGTCAAAGACGGCGACGACCTGGCCCTGAGGCTCGCCATGGCGGACAAGCCCGGCATCGCCGCGCCCGCCGAGCGCGAGCGTCAGGGCATCAAGCAGAATGGACTTGCCCGCACCGGTCTCGCCCGTCAGCACAGTCATGCCGGCGGAGAAATCGATGTCGAGCCGGTCGATCAGAACGATATCGCGGATCGAGAGTGTCGCCAGCATGGAAGGTGCCCCGCCCCTTCAGTCCCAGACGTCCTAAATCAGAACAGCTTGACGCCCTGGAACGCCTTGCTGATCCAGCTGCTGCGATTTTCTGACGGCTCATAGCCACCCTTCTGCAGCAGCGAATAGGAATCCTTGTACCACTGGCTATCGGGATAATTGTGACCGAGAATTGCAGCCGCAGTCTGCGCTTCAGTTACAACACCAAGCGCGTAATAGGACTCGGTCAAGCGGGCCAGCGCCTCCTCGACATGACGCGTGGTCTGGTAGTTGATCACGACCGACTTGAAGCGGTTGATCGACGCAATGTAGTTGCGCTTTTCGAGATAGTAGCGCCCGACCTGCATTTCCTTGCCGGCAAGCTGGTCATAGGCAACCAGCAGCTTCGACTTGGCGTCCGCGGTGTATTCGCTGTCAGGATAGCGGGTCACCAGTTCATTAAGCGCGGACGCAGCCCGCTCTGTGATGCGCTGGTCGCGTGAGATATCCGGGATCTGGCGGTAGTAGGACTGACCGATAAGATAGAGCGCATAAGGCATATCCGCGCTGCCAGGATAGAGCGTGTTGAACCGCTCGGCGGCTGTGATCGCTTCCGGGTAACGGCCCAGCGAGAAGTTGATGAAAGCCAGGTTCATCAGCGATTTCTTGGCGAACTCGGAATAGGGATAAAGCTTGTCGAGTTCGGTAAACTTCTTGCCGGCATCCGACAGGCGGCCAGCATTGCGCAAGGCAAGGCCTTCGTTGAACAGGACCTCGGCCGGCGTGTCATCAAGGGCCAGGTCATCGTCATCTTTCGATGCACAGGCCGTCAGCACCAGGGCGGTGGCCAACAGCAGGGAGTGGAGGAGGATCGTCTTCCTGCGCGGACGCTTGCCTGTCCCGGTCGCCATGTTGTCCAGCACGCCTTCCAACTCCTTGCCCAGGACCCCGCCCGCGAACCGGCCACATTGACCGGACTGGAACGGCTCCGTCGTATTGATGCGTGATCGATTGCCGATCAGGTGCCAGCACCGGAGCGGAAATCGATCTGGCAGATTTCATCTCGCCAGTCAGGCAAGGCTTAAGCTGCCGCGTGGCAAATGCCAACCCTTTTCCAAGGCAAGGCTTTTACCGGATCACGACGGGACCTGCCACGCCATGTGTTCAATTTTTGAAGCTTTTTTGTGGCGAACGGGCAGCGCGGGCCGATTTGCCCGATTGCGGGGCCGGACGCAGGCCCGCGTTCCCCCGGTCGTCATGCCATGACTTGATCATGGCATCCAGGCCGTTGCGTGAATGCGCGGGGAGCCTAACGAGGCGGGCTGCAGGAGCAACCGGGCGAAGCTGATCGTGTGGAGACGGCACGGCATGGATGCCATGGCCCGGCCATGGCATGACGAAGGATGGGGTGTTGCTGGGGGCTCAGCTTGCGGAGCCTTGCAGGCTGGGTGTGCTGGGCGGATCGGCGTCCGGGGGCGGATGGGGACCCGTGTTCCCTCCGTCGTCAAGCCATGACTTGATCATGGCATCAATGCCGTTGCCTGAATGCACGGGGAGCCTAACGAGGCGGGCTGCAGGAGCAACTGGGCGA
Source organism: Pannonibacter carbonis (assembly GCF_003012935.1). Taxonomy (GTDB): domain Bacteria; phylum Pseudomonadota; class Alphaproteobacteria; order Rhizobiales; family Stappiaceae; genus Pannonibacter; species Pannonibacter carbonis. Next base: position 241,893 of record NZ_PUDR01000005.1, read on the forward strand.
AGCCGATCGTGTGGAGAGTGCACGGCATGGATACCATGGCCAGGCCATGGCATGACGAAGGATGGGGTGTTGCTGGGGGCTCAGCTTGCGGAGCCTTGCAGGCTGGGTGTGCTGGGCGGATCGGCGTCCGGGGGCGGATGGGGACCCGTGTTCCCTCCGTCGTCAAGCCATGACTTGATCATGGCATCAATGCCGTTGCCTGAATGCACGGGGAGCCTAACGAGGCGGGCTGCAGGAGCAACTGGGCGAAGCCGATCGTGTGGAGAGGACACGGCATGGATGCCATGGCCAGGCCATGGCATGACGGCGGAGGGGGCTGGTCAGTCGATCAGGAGACGTCGGGGCCGAAGGCGGCGGCGGCGAGGGCCGGGCGGCCGGCGGACTGGCTGTTGTCGCGCCAGACCGGGGCTTCGACGATCTCGAAACTGTCCTTGGGCGCGCGCGTGAACAGTTCTTCCAGGATGGCGTGGTTCATCTTGTGGCCGCCCTTGAAGGAGCGGTAGATGCCAAGAATCGGCAGGCCGGCAAGGGCGAGGTCACCCACGGCATCCAGCGCCTTGTGGCGGACGAATTCGTCCGGCCAGCGGGTGCCTTCCGGGTTGAGCACGCGGTCTTCGGCGATAGCGACTGAATTCTCCAGCGACGAGCCAAGGGCAAAGCCCATGGCCCAGAGCTTCTCGACATCCTTGACCTGGCCAAAAGTGCGCGCACGGGCCAGTTCCTTGCGGAAAACGTCCGGGGTGAGATCGCGGGCAAAGGTCTGGCGACCGATCAGGGCGCCGTCGAATTCGATGGTGACTTCAAAGCGGGTGCCGTCGTAGGGCAGCAACTCGCACCAGGCCGAACCGGCGTCGATCCGCACCGGCTTCTTGATCCGCAGATAGCGGCGGCCGCGATCAAGGCGCTTCAGACCGACCTGGTCAATGGCCTCGACAAACGGAGCGCTGCTGCCGTCCATGATCGGCATTTCCGGGCCGTCCATCTCGACCACCACGTTGTCAACGCCGAGCGCGATGAGCGCAGCCATCAGATGCTCGACCGTGGAGACGCCGTTGCGGGCCGGATCGGCGATCACGGTGCACAGCGCCGTGGCCGTCACCTGGTCCCAGCGGGCGGGAATGGCCCGGGCACTGTCCTGCGCATCGCAGCGGGTGAAGACAATCCCGGTTCCCGCATCTGCAGGAAGGAGGGTGACACTCGCCGGCTTGCCAGAATGGACACCAACCCCGGTAAGGGTGACCTGATCGGCCAGGGTCGTCTGGAAGTCGGTGCGGTGGGTCATGAACGATGCCTTGCTTCGGTCCGGCGCCTCAAGAACCGCAAGCTTTACGCAAGCTTGATAGGGTCTGTTAACGCTCTGCGATCTGGCCGAACAATAGACCCGGGCGATCTATGACCGAAATAAAGCTTTATTACGCTTTGTAACGCCCTTCACCAACATAAGACATTGATATCGTTGCGATACCGTGAGCGGCTTGCCGCAATGTTACAAACGGAAACGACCCGGTGAAACCACCGGGCCGCTCCGAAGGGAAGAGTGTCAGCGCTGGTCTGGACGACTCAGTTCGACTGGCGGCGCAGGAACGCCGGGATCTCGAGCTGGTCTTCCTCGCTGTGGGCCTGCGGACGGGCCGGGGCCCGGCCGGTGGCATCCAGCTGACCGGCAGCACCCATCTGCGGACGGGGAGCCGGAGCCATCTGCGGCATGCGCGGAGCCGGACGCATCTGCGGCTGCTGAGCGACCGGAGCGGCCGCACGCGGCTGCACCTGCGGCTCGGGAGCGACGTCTTCGTGCTCGACGTGACGCGACAGGCCGGAGGCCAGCCGGCGCAGCAGACCCATCGGACGGCGGTCGTCACCGTGATCGTCCTCAACTGCATGCTGGACCGGTGCGGCCTGCGGGACGACGTCCTCGGTCCGGGCCGCCTGGGCGCGCATTTCACGCTGGGCGATCGGCGGGAAGTCTTCCATGCGCGGCATGCGCGGGTTGGCGACCGGCTGTTCGGCGACCGGCGGGATGTACGGACGGCTGACCGGGCCTTCGGCGGCCAGCGGCACCTGGACCGGCTCGCCGAGATCGGCGGCAGGAACCTTGGTGGTCATCAGGTCGGGTGCCGGGCGAAAGGCCTTGATCTGGACATCAGGATCCGTTGCGGCGGCAACCGCGACCGGCTCGGGGATCGACAGTTCACGTTCAAGGCTGGCCAGAGCGCGGGAAGCGGCATCCTGCTGGAAGGAACTGACCGGCGCGGCGGGACGCGTGTCAGCCGGGCGGGCTGCCTGCGTGACGACCGGCTTCTGCACGCTGTCCACCCGCTGGGTCAGCATGACGTTCATGTCAGCGTTTCCCAGGGTCTGTTCCTTGTCGATGCCGGTGGCAACGACCGACACCCGGATGATGCCGTTGAGGCTTTCGTCGAAGGTCGCGCCGAGAATGATGTTGGCGTCCGAATCCACTTCCTCGCGGATGCGGGTGGCGGCTTCATCGACTTCGAACAGGGTCAGGTCCGTGCCGCCGGTGATCGAGATCAGGAGGCCCTTGGCGCCCTTCATCGAGGTCTCGTCGAGCAGCGGATTGGCAATGGCGGCTTCTGCAGCCTGCTGGGCGCGCTTGTCGCCGGAGGCTTCGCCCGTGCCCATCATCGCTTTGCCCATGCCGCGCATGATCGAGCGCACGTCGGCGAAGTCGAGGTTGATGAGGCCTTCCTTGACCATCAGGTCGGTGATGCAGGCCACGCCCGAATACAGCACCTGGTCGGCCATCGCGAAGGCATCGGCGAAGGTGGTCTGGGCATTGGCGATGCGGAACAGGTTCTGGTTCGGAATGACGATGAGCGTATCGACGTTCCGCTGCAGTTCCTGGATACCGGCTTCAGCGATCCGCATGCGGCGCGAGCCTTCGAACTGGAACGGTTTGGTCACCACACCTACCGTCAGTATACCTTGCTGGCGGGCCGCCCGTGCAATAACGGGGGCAGCGCCCGTGCCGGTGCCACCGCCCATGCCGGCGGTGATGAACACCATGTGCGAGCCAGACAGGTGATCGTTGATCTCGTCGATCACTTCCTCGGCGGCCGCAGAGCCGACTTCCGGCTGCGATCCGGCCCCAAGGCCCTCGGTCACGGCAACGCCCATCTGGATCAGGCGCTCGGCGTGGTTCATGGCGAGAGCTTGCGCGTCGGTGTTGGCCACCACGAAATCGCAGCCCTGGAGGCCGGCCGAGATCATGTTGTTGACGGCATTGCCGCCAGCACCGCCGACGCCGAAGACCGTGATTCTCGGCTTCAGCTCCTGAATGTCAGGCATCTTCAGGTTGATGGTCATAAGTTCCTCGCGACCCTCTAAGGGCACCCGATTCTCGGGGGCCCAGTTCTTCCCTTGTGTGTGCGCCGTTGCCGGCATTTCAGTCCGACGCGGCGTCCCGCGTCAGAAGCTTTCCCTGATCCATTGGCCCATCCGGGCGAGATATCCCTGATTGCCACCCCAGCCGGAGCGCTTGTACTTCGGCTGGAATTGCTCGATCTGGGACACTTGCGGATAGATGAGAAGGCCAACGGAGGCGGCAAACGCCGGTCCCTTGGCCGCCTCTGGCAGTCCCGCCACACCGAGCGGCCTGCCCAGTCTGACGTTCCGGCCGATCACCCGGCGTGCCACTTCGCTGAGACCGGTGAGCTGGCTCGCTCCGCCGGTCAGAACGATCTGCTTGCCGACACGTCCGGCAAATCCGGACGCCGTCAGCCGGTCCCGCACCAGCTCGAGGATTTCCTCGACGCGGGGGCGGATCACGCGGGTCAGGGCCGACCGGGGGATCTGGTTCGGCAGATCGCCCTCGCCCTCGACGGGCGGAATGGTCAGCATGTCCCGGTCATCAACACTGGTGGCCAGCGCCGACCCGTGCAGGGTCTTCAGCCGCTCGGCATCGGTGAGCCGGGTGGCAAAGGCACGGGCGATGTCGGTGGTGACATGCTGCCCGCCCACGGCGATGGCATCCAGATGGACCATCTGGCCCTCAACGAACACGGACAGCGTGGTTGTGCCACCGCCCATGTCGATGCAGGCCACGCCCAGTTCCGCCTCGTCGTCCACAATGGTCGAGAGGCCGCTGGCGAAGGGCGTCGCCACCAGCGTTTCCACCTGGAGATGCCCGCGATTGATGCAGAGCTCCAGATTGCGGACGGGAGGAACTTCCGTCGTCACCACCTGCATGTCGACCCCGAGCTTGAGGCCCATCATGCCGCGCGGATCGCGGATGCCGCGGTTGCCGTCCAGCGAATAGGAAATCGGCAGCGCATGCGTCACGGCCCGGCCATCCGTAGCGGAATGGGACGACCCGGCCACCAGCACGCGCTGGATGTCTGCCTCTGTGACAGATTCGCCGGCTAAAGGCACGGTGGCGCTGAAGATTTCGCTCTGCAGTCGGCCGCAGGACACATTGGCGATCACCGATTCAACCGTCACGCCGGCCATCCGCTCGGCCGCATCCACGGCAAGGCGGATCGCCTGCTCGGCCGCATCCATGTCAACGATGACGCCGGACTTGATGCCGCGCGAACGCTGGTAGCCATAGCCCAGCACTTCCACGGCATGCGAGCGGCCGGCCAGCACATCGGAGCCCTCGCGCGGGGTCAGCTTGGCGATCAGGCAGCAGATCTTGGTCGAGCCGACATCAAGGACGGACATGACGACGGCGCGGCGTCCCGGCAGGGGGCGCATGCGCGGCAAGTACAGGGCTGTGCCGTTACGGCTCATGTGTTCGCCCCCCGTTTCGCGACCTTGTCGCGTCCCTTGGGGGCGTCCTCACGCCGCTTTACCGCCTCGTCAGTCAAGCGCACCACGACCCGGTCGGGCAGGCGCATATCGACTGCGGAGATGTCACGGGTCAGCAGCGCGTTGTCGGCATCCATACGCAAAAGCTCGACCATCGCTGCAGACATGCCGTTTTCCGGCAAGCGAACGGTAATACCGTTCTCCAGCATCAGATCCCAGCGGCGATGGCCGACGAGGAAGGCCGCCCGGACGCGCGGACGCAGCGAGGGCACCTCTTCCAGCGCCGAAATGATCTCACCTGCCCGCTTCTGCGCGCCATCGTTGACCACCAGCAACAGGTTGGCATAACGGCCGTCAACTTCGCGGGTAATGATGTCACCCTGCTCGTTGATGATCGAGACGACATCGCCGTCCTGCCACAGCGCAAACGGAATTCGCTCCTCGACCGTCACCTTCAAGGTATTCGGGTAAAGCTTCATCACCGAGGCATTCTTGATCCAGGCAATCGAGGTCAGCCGTTCCCGCGCACCGTCCACATCAAACAAGGACAGGGAGGTCCCCTCCTCGATGCCGAGCGCAGACAGGATCTGGTAGTCGGAGGTCTCGCGCTGGCCGGAGAGCTTGACGGTCTCGATGCCGAAGCCGGCAGCGCTGATCAGAGACTCCGACACCATCCGTCCGTAGCCGCCGAGAATGACGCCATAGGTGATCGTCGCCGCCAGAAAGGCCACGGCCGCAACAGATCCCGTTCCGCGCGGCAGCTCGGCGAGCCGCCCCGCCTGGCGCCAGAGCGGGCGCTGATGCAGGCGTGCGACACCACGCCCGCGCGGTGCGAGCTCCGCTTCCAGCGGAAAGGCGGTCTCTTCCTTGGCCTTGCGTCTCAGCGAGAGCAACTTGCGTCCTCCACCATCCAGGTGACGAGATCTCCGAAACTCGTGCCCTCGTGGGCGGCGAGTTCCGGGACCAGAGAGGTCGGTGTCATTCCGGGTTGTGTATTCACTTCCAGGCAGATCAGCGTCCCGGTGCCGTCGGGCTTTTCGTCAAAACGGAAATCCGCCCGCGAAACACCCCGGCACCCGAGAGACTGATGCGACATCAGGGTAAGTTTCTGTACTTCTTGGTAAACAAAGGATGAAAGATTTGCAGGAAGGATGTGGTCAGACCCACCTTTCGCGTATTTGGCATCAAAATCATAAAAGCCGTGCCCTTTTGGCACGATGTCGATAACGCCAAGCACCCGGTCACCCATAACCGCGCAGGTCAGTTCGCGGCCCGGAATATAGGTTTCGCACATCAGGACGTCGGAATAGGGCCAGTCCGCCCGGTAAAGCTCCTGCGGCGGATGGGCGGCATCCTCCTTCACGATCAGGACGCCAAAGCTGGAGCCTTCGTTGATCGGCTTCAGCACATAAGGCGGCGGCAGCGGATGATCGCGGCCGATTTCGTGACGGTTGACCACCACATGGCGCGTCACCGGAACGCCGGCGGCGGCCATCACGGCCTTGGCCTTGACCTTGTTCATGGCCAGCGCCGACGCCATCACGCCGGAGTGGGTGTAGGGAATGCCGAGGATTTCCAGAACGCCCTGGATACAGCCATCCTCGCCGAACGGGCCATGCAGGGCATTGAAGGCGACATCAGGACGCAGTTCAGCCAGGCGCGCAGCGATATTGCGGTCAACATCCACCCGGGAAACCTGAAAGCCCCGTGCCTCAAGGGCATCAGCGCATTCCTTGCCGGTGGACAGGCTCACGGGCCGCTCATGCGCCCACCCACCCATCAGCACCGCTACATGTTTACCCGTCATTGCCGCGACTCACCCGAACACGTGTTTCCCGCCGACAATGCGCAGCAATTTGGTAAAGAATCGTTAACCAAGGCGTTAAGGATTGTGTTTACGAATGGGCGGGGCGGAGTGTTGCCGCGGCGCAACATTTTTTAAGCCTGCGGTATGGAACAGGTGTCGTTCAGGTCGTGTGGATTGCTGTTCGTGCGCCGCATCTGGCCGCCTCGGTTACTGGGCTCCTGCCTATGCAGGAGCGACGAAGGAGGGGTGGCGGTGGGAGCAGAGAAGATGCACTGGCAGCAAACTAACTCTCGTCGCTCCTGCGCAGGCAAGAGCCCAGTAGCCCCTGTGTGGATTGGTAATGCCAGCAAGTGTTTCTGCGTCCAGTACAGCGCGGGTTACCGACCGTGCGCGGAATCTGCCCGCCTCGGTTACTGGGCCCCTGCCTGCGCAGGGGCGACGAGGGGAACGAACGCGGGCATATCCTTCAATCCAGGAACGGCGTGATGGCCTGGCCGGGGGTGAAGTCGCCGAGGCGTTTGATTTCCCATTCGAGGAGGATGCCGGAGGTTTCGCGGACGCGGCGGCGGACGGTTTCGCCGAGGAGCTCCAGATCGTGGGCGGTGGCGGTGCCTGTGTTGATCATGAAGTTGCAGTGCATCTCGGACATCTGTGCACCGCCGATGGTGAGGCCACGGCAGCCGGCGGCATCGATCACTTTCCAGGCGGAGGTGCCGTCCGGGTTCTTGAAGGTGGAGCCACCGGTCTTCTCGCGGATCGGCTGCGCCTTCTCGCGGTGGGCCGTGACGTCCGCCATCTCGGTGCGGATCTGCTCGACCGGGGCCGGGATGCCCTCGAACAGGGCGGAGGTGAAGATCAGGTCCTTCGGAGCACTGCAGTGGCGATAGGCATAGCCGAGATCAGCATTGCTGAGCACATGGCGTTCGCCCTTGCGGTCAAGCGCCGTGACCTCGACGACCCGGTCGCGGGTCTCGGCGCCATGAGCACCGGCGTTCATGCGCAGCGCGCCGCCGATGGCACCGGGAATGCCGGCGTAGAAGGCAAAGCCGCCGAGCCCGGCTTCAGCTGCAAATTCGGCCAGGCGCTTGTCAGGAACAGCCGCACCGGCCCGAATGCCCGTCTCGCCAACACGGTCGATGGCACCGAAGCCCTTGCCGGTGAGGCGGATGACAACGCCGTCAAAGCCGCCGTCGCGGATGAGGAGATTGGAGCCAAGGCCAATGACGAGCACCGGCACATCCGCCGGCAGCTGCTGCAGGAAGCTGGCAAGGTCGGCCTCATCGGCCGGCTGGAACAGCACGCTGGCCGGGCCGCCCGCGCGCAGCCAGGTGACGGCAGACAGCGGTGCATCGCTGGATACCCGGCCACGAATGCCGTGGATCGAGGCGCCGAGGCGGATCAGGAGATTATCCGAACTCACGCCTTGGCCCCCTGCCCCAGCGCCGCAAGCTGGCCCGGCAGCGCATGCGCCCACTGGGTGATGTTGCCCGCGCCCAGGCAGACAACATAATCGCCCGGCTGGGCAATGCCACCAACGAGACCGGCGAGGGCTTCCGGGCCCTCCAGTGCCAGAACCGAACGGTGGCCATGGATCTTGAGGCCGCTGACCAGCGTGTCGCGGTTGACGCCCTCGATGGGCTGCTCACCGGCCGCATAGACCGGGGCAACGATGACGGTGTCGGCATCGTTGAAGCAGGTGGAGAAGTCGTCAAACAGGCTGGCAAGGCGCGAATAGCGGTGCGGCTGTACGATGGCGATGACCTTGCCCTTCGCGGTGTCGCGGGCAGCCTTCAGCACGGCGCGGATTTCCACCGGGTGATGGCCATAGTCGTCGAAGATATCGACACCGTTCCAGGTGCCGGTATGGGTGAAGCGGCGCTTCACGCCGCCGAAGCCGGCAAGGCCCTTGCGGATGGCAGTCCCGGCGATGCCGAGCCGGTTGGCGACGGCAATGGCGGCGGTGGCGTTGGAGACGTTATGCAGGCCCGGCATCGGCAGGACGAGGTCGTCCAGGGCCTCGCTGGTGCCCGAGCGGCGGTTCTGGAAGCGGACGCTGAAATGCGCCTTGCCGCCTTCCATCCGCACATCGACGAAGCGGACATCTGCCTGTGGGTTAGTGCCATAGGTGACGATGCGCTTGTCCTCGATCTGGCCGACCAGCGACTGCACTTCCGGGTGATCGAGGCACATCACGGCAAAGCCGTAGAAGGGAACGTTCTCGACGAAGTTGCGGAACGCGGCGCGCACGCCGGCGAAGTCGCCATAGTGATCGAGATGTTCGGGATCGATGTTGGTGACGACCGCGACATCGGCGGGCAGCTTGACGAAGGTGCCATCGCTTTCGTCCGCCTCCACGACCATCCAGTCGCCGGCGCCCATGCGGGCATTGGTGCCATAGGCGTTGATGATGCCACCGTTGATGACGGTCGGGTCAAGCCCGCCGGCTTCCAGCAGCGCGGCGATCAGGGAAGTTGTCGTGGTCTTGCCATGGGTGCCGCCGATGGCCACCGACTGCTTGAACCGCATCAGCTCGGCCAGCATTTCGGCGCGGCGCACGACGGGGATCAGCTTTTCGCGGGCCGCGATCAGCTCCGGATTGTCGCGCTTGATGGCCGAGGACACGACCAGAACCTCGGCCGCGCCGAGGTTTTCGGCGGCATGGCCGATGAAGACCGGAATGCCCTTTTCGCGCAGGCGCTGAACGTTGGCGCTCTCGGACATGTCCGAGCCCTGGACGGTGTAGCCGAGCATGTGCAGCACCTCGGCGATGCCGCTCATGCCAATCCCGCCAATGCCAACAAAATGCACCGGACCCAGTTCACGCGGCATCTTCATCGCCGGTCTCCTTTCACGACTTCGATTGCGCGGCCACCTGCTCGACCAGATCGGCAAGGCGCGCAACCGCGTCGGCCTTGCCCTGTCCGGCGGCGGCACGGGCGGCAGCGGCAAGGGTTTCGGGTTCATCCATCAGGCTGCCGAGCCGGCCGGCCAGCGCCTGAGGTGTGAGGTTTTTCTGTTCAATCGGCCAGGCACCGCGAACGGCTTCCAGCACACGGGCGTTGGCGCTCTGGTCCTGGTCGAGCGCATGGGGCAGCGGCACGAGGATCGACGGGCGGCCGATCACGGCCAATTCGCTGACCGAGGACGCGCCGGAGCGGCACAGGATCAGGTGGGCGCTGGCGAGGCGCATCGGCAGATCGGTGAAGAAGGCGGCGAGTTCGGCTGAAACGCCAAGCTCCTCGTAGCGGGTCTTGACCCGGTCCAGATCCTCGGGCCGGCACTGCTGGACGAGGCGCAGACGGGCGCGCTTGCCGGCTGGCAGGAGGGCGAGTGCCTCCGGCATCAGGTCGGAGAAGAAGCGCGCGCCCTGCGAGCCGCCGAAGACGAGAAACTGGAACGGGCCATTTTCCTGCAGCGGCGGATAGGCAACGCGGGCCGCCTCGATGACCATCGGGCGCACGGGATTGCCGGTTTCCCGGGCCTTGGCGGCAATGGCCGGATCAAGGCCGGCGATGGGAACGCTGGTGGCGACCGCGTCAACGCCGCGTGCGAGCATCCGGTTGGCCCGGCCCATCACCGCATTGGCTTCGTGCAGGATGGAAGGCACGCGGGCAAGGCGCGCGGCGAGCATGGGCGGAAAGGTCGGATAGCCGCCAAAACCGACGACCACGGACGGCTTGACCCGGCGCACCACGCCGAGGGCCTGCAACGTGCCGCGGGCCAGACTGAAGATCGTCTTCAGGATGGCGACCGGCGACTTGGAGCGCAGGGTCTCCGAGGCGATGATGTGGACTTCGCGGGCCGGAAAGCGGCTGCCGTATTTGTCGGCGCGCTCGTCGGTGGCCAGATCCACGGTCCAGCCGCGGCGCACCAGTTCGCTTGCCAGCGCCTCGGCGGGAAACAGATGGCCGCCAGTGCCGCCGGCAGTGAGAAGGATGGTCTTGGTCATCGGATACCCGGTTGCATCAGGCTGGATGGCGACACCCGCGAGACGATCACGCTTTCGCTGTGCACCGGACGCGGCTTGCGGCGGGACAGCGCCAGGATGAAGCCGGCGGTGAGCGCGGTCGAGAACAGCGACGAGCCGCCGTAGGAGATGAACGGCAGCGTCATGCCCTTGGCCGGGATCAGGTTGAGGTTCACCATCAGGTTGATGGTCGCCTGCAGGCCGAACATGATGACCAGGCCCGAAGTGGCAAGGCGCGAGAAGGCGTCCTGGTCGCGGGCGGCGTTACGCAGGCCGCGCAGCACGATGAAACTGAACAGCACCACCATCAGCATGCAGACGATGATGCCGAACTCCTCGGCCACGACAGAAAACACGAAGTCGGTATGGCTGTCGGGCAGGATGCGCTTGACGATGCCCTCGCCCGGCCCCTTGCCGAACCAGCCGCCGGACAGGAACGCCTCGCGCGCCGTGTCGACCTGGAACGTGTCACCTGAACCGGGATCCAGAAAGCGGTTCACGCGCGATGTCACGTGCGGCAACAGGAAGTAGGCCGAGCTCATCCCGACAAGTCCGACGACTGCAAGGGCAATGATTGCAATCCAAGGCAAGCCGTTGATGAAGAACAGCGCCCCCCATCCCAGGGCCAGCAGCATGGTCTGACCGAAGTCCGGCTGTGCGATCAAGAGCATGGCGGCAACAGCAAAGATCAGCGCCGAGAACAGCGCGCCGGGAACTTCGCGGCGGCGGCCGCTTTCCGACAGGAGGAAGGCGACGATGACGACGAAGGCGGGTTTGAGGAACTCCGAAGGCTGCAGCGTCGTGAAGCCGAGATTGATCCAGCGACGCCCACCCTTGACCTCGACGCCGAGGAACAGCGTCGCCACCATCATGGCAAGGGAACCGATGAGGAACAGAAGGGCCACGCGGCGGATGATGCGGGGCGACATCAGCGACAGGCCGATCATCATTGCGAGCGCCGGGAGCAGGAACACCGCCTGCCGCTTGACGAAATAGAAGCTCTCCACGCCGAGCCGCTCAGCCACGGGCGGGCTGGCGGCGAAGGACAAGACCACGCCGCCGATAGCAAGAAGCACAAAGGCAGCCAGAAGATAGTGATCAACCGTCCACAGCCATTCAGCCAGCGGACCACGATCGGCGCGCGAAACCATCAGGCATTTCCTTCTGTCCCCGAGGCACGATCCAGCGCCTCGACAGCTGCGACAAACGCGTCCCCACGGACCTCAAAATTCGGATACTGGTCAAAGGACGCACAGGCTGGCGACAGCATGACGACCTTTTCAGGCGATGGATCATGGACCGCGTCCTCGGCGGCCCGTGCGACGGCGACGTCCATGGTGCCGCAGATTTCCACCTGTGCCTTGCCGGCGAGGGTCTGGGCAAAGGCTTCGGCAGCCTCGCCGATCAGATAGGCGCGGGCGATCCGGGGGAAGAACTCGGCCAGTGGCTCGATGCCGCCGGTTTTCGGCTTGCCACCGGCGATCCAGTAGATCCGCTTGTAGCTGGCCAGCGCCCAGGCGGCCGCATCGGCGTTGGTGGCCTTGCTGTCGTTGACGAAGAGCACGCCATTGCGCCGCGCGATCACCTGCATGCGGTGCCTGAGACCCGGGAAGGTCTTCAGTGCGGCGGCGATCCGCTCCGGCGCATGGCCGAGATCCAGCAGCGCGGCGCAGGCGGCAGCGGCATTCTGAGCATTGTGGCGACCGCGCAGGGCGTCGATGCCGGTGAGATCAGCCAGACGGGTCTGGGTGCCAAGGTCAGCCATCATCAGGCCCGTGCCGTCGCCATAGACGCCATCGGTCTGCGGCAGATGCCCGGAAATGCGGCGCACCCGCCGGCCAGCCAGTGCCAGCCGGTCCGCCATCGCAGCGCTCATCGGGTCATCCACGCCGATGACGGCGGAGCGGCTGCCGGCGACGAGGCGCTGCTTGATGGCGGCGTAGTTCTCCATGGTGCCGTGCCGGTCGAGATGATCCGGCGACAGGTTCATGTGAATGCCGACAGTGGGGTCAAGGCTGGGGGCCAGATCGATCTGGTAGGACGAGCACTCGACGACATAATGGCGATGCGGCGCCAGCGGCTCGAGGTCCAGAACCGGCGTGCCGATGTTGCCGCCCATCTGCACATCGAGGCCGAGGCTGGCGAGCAGATGGGTGACGAGAGCGGTGGTCGTCGACTTGCCATTGGTGCCGGTGATGCAGATCAGGGGCGCATCCGGGCAGAGGCGGCGGCGTTCACGGGCGAAGAGTTCGATGTCGCCGATCACCTCGACACCGGCGTTGCGGGCAAGCTGGACGGTCCAGTGCGGCTCGGGATGGGTCAGCGGCACGCCAGGCGACAGTACGAGGGCCGATACGCTGCTCCAGTCGATCTGGCTGAGGTCCACCGCCGTCAAGCCTTGCGCCCGGGCCGCGTCGTTGCGGGCAGCGGTATCGTCAAAGGCGAGGACCTCGGCGCCGCCGGCCTTCAGCGCCAGAGCGCTGGACATGCCGGAGCCGCCGAGCCCGAAGAGGGCGACTGTCTGTCCGGCAAAACTGGTGATCGGGATCATCCGGGCCTCACCGCAGCTTCAAGGTGGCAAGGCCGATGAGGGCGAGAACCACGGCAATGATCCAGAAGCGGATCACGACCTGGGACTCGGTCCAGCCGAGATGCTCGAAATGGTGATGGATCGGCGCCATGCGGAATACGCGCTTGCCGGTCAGCTTGAAGGACGCGACCTGCACGATCACCGAGACGGCTTCCAGCACAAACAGACCGCCGATGATCGCGAGCACGATCTCGTGCTTGGTGGCGACCGCGACTGCGCCGATCATGCCGCCCAGCGACAGGGAACCGGTGTCGCCCATGAAGATGGCGGCAGGAGGCGCGTTGAACCAGAGGAAACCAAGCCCCGCGCCAATGACCGCACCGCAGAGCACGGCCAGTTCGCCGGTACCGGAGACGTGGTGGATTTGCAGATAGTCCGCAAAGACCGCATTGCCCGACAGATAGGCGATGATGGCGAAGGACCCGGCCGCGATCATCACCGGCACGATGGCGAGACCATCCAGGCCATCCGTCAGGTTCACGGCATTGCCGGCACCGACCATGACAAAGGCGGCAAAAGGGATGAAGACGATGCCAAGGTTCAGCAGCAGGTCCTTGAGAAAGGGGAAGGCAATGGAGGTGGCAAAGGGCCCGTTATCCAGCATCGTCACCGCAAAGGCGGCGGAGCCGGCGATCAGGAATTCGATGCCGAGCCGGGCGCGGCCCGAGAAGCCCTTGTGCGTCGCCTTGGTGACCTTGAGATAGTCGTCATAGAAGCCGATCAGGCCGAAACCAACGGTCACCCAGAGCACGATCCAGACATAAGGGTTGCGCAGGTCCGCCCACAGCAGCGTCGAGACAATCATGCCGGACAGGATCATCAGGCCGCCCATGGTGGGCGTGCCCTTCTTGGTCAGCAGATGGCTCTGCGGACCATCCTCGCGGATCGGCTGGCCCTTGCCCTGACGCAGTCGCAGGCTGGAGATGATCTTCGGCCCGAACAGGAACACGAAGACCAGCGCGGTCATGATGGCCGCGCCCGTGCGGAAGGTGATGTAGCGGAACACGTTGAGCGCAGACAACTGGCCGGAGAGTTCGCCGAGAAGATAGAACATGGGGAATCCTTAAACCGCTACGGTTTCATCCGCTGCCGCATAGTCCTGCTTGAGCGCTTCCACAAGGGGGCCCATCCGGCTGCCCAGAGATCCCTTGATCATGACGACATCTCCCGGCCGGATATCTTCGCGAAGTCGATCGAGAAGACCGGCGGATGTGTCTGCGTAGAGCCCGCGCTGGCCTGCCGGTAGACGCTGCCACAGTTCATGCATCATCGGACCGCAGCAATAAACGGCGTCGACCTTTGCGGCCGCGATCGGCTGGGCAAGCTCGGCATGCAGTGCCGGCGACGTCGCGCCCAGTTCCAGCATGTCGCCAAGAACAGCGAGCCGGCGTCCGGGGACACTTACTTGCGCGTCCCCCAGAAGGCTGAGCGCCGCACGCATGGACGCCGGATTGGCGTTGTAGCTCTCGTCGATCAGAATGGCCGGTCCGCCAGCGAGCGTCAGACGGGTCTGGGCACCGCGTCCTTTTGGAGCGGAGAGTTCGGCGAGCGCCAGTCCTGCCAAGGCGAGATCCGCGCCCATTTCCACAATGGCGAGCAGGACCGCGAGGCTGTTCATGACGAAGTGCCGGCCCGGCGCGCCGATCTTGTAGGTGATCTCCTCTCCCAGGATGCGGGCCTGGACAACCGACGTTCCGGTCTGGGTGACGAGTTTAAGCAGTTTGCCATCCGCGCCGGCCGTCTCGCCAAAGGTGCGGATGGTCGGGACGCCGGCGGTCTTGGCAAGGAAGGTCAGGAGATCGAACTGGTCATTGTCGCGGTTGAGAATGGCCACACCGCCCGGCTCCAGTCCGGCGAAGATCTCTGCCTTCGCCTTGGCAATGCTCTCGACAGAATCGAAGAACTCGAGATGAACCGGCTGAACCGTGGTGATGATCGCGACATGCGGGCGGACCATCTGGACCAGAGGCGTGATCTCGCCGGCGTGGTTCATGCCGATCTCGAAGACACCGTAGTCGACATCCCTCGGCATGCGCGCCAGCGTCAGCGGCACGCCCCAGTGATTGTTGAACGAGGCGACAGAGGCATGGGTCTTGCCGACCCGCGTCAGGGCAAGGCGCAACGCCTCCTTGGTTCCGGTCTTGCCGACCGAGCCGGTAACCGCGACAATCCGTGCATTGACGCGGGCACGGGCGGCGCGGCCAAGGCAGCGCAGGCCTTCCAGAACATCGTCCACCACCACGTAACGGCCATCGGCCGGCAGGCTGGCCAGGCGATCACGCGCGACGAGGGCCAGCGATGCACCGGCCTTGAGAGCGGCCTCGACAAAGTCATGGCCATCGAACCTGTCGCCGGCAATGGCGATGAAGGCTTCGCCGGGCTGAAGCGTGCGGCTGTCGATGGAAACGCCAGTGATCGCCTCGGTGGGTGTGCCGACGACAGAACCGCTGACGGCAGTGGCAAATTCTTCAAGGGTCCAGAGCGGCAGGCTCATGCCGGGTCTCTCCTGTCGCGCGCGGCGTCAGGCACCGCATGGCCGAGCGCAGCGCGAACTGCGTCGTGGTCTGAAAAGGGCAACACCGTGTCACCGACGATTTGGCCCGTTTCGTGGCCTTTGCCCGCAACACAAAGGACATCCCCGTCTTCCAGCATCGCCACAGCCCGTTCGATGGCTTCGTGACGATCACCAATTTCCAGCGCCCCAGGGGCCCCGGCGAGCATGGCCTTGCGGATCAGGGCGGGATCTTCGGTCCGAGGATTGTCGTCCGTGATGATGACGACATCGGCACGGCGTGTGGCGACCTCACCCATGATCGGACGCTTGCCGGGATCGCGGTCCCCGCCGGCACCAACGACACAGACAAGACGGCCCTTGGTGAAGGGACGCAGTGCCGCCAGCGCATTGTCGAGCGCGTCCGGCTTGTGGGCATAGTCGACAAAGGCGAGCGCGCCGTTTTCCTTGTGGCCGACCAGTTCCAGCCGGCCCGGTGCGCCTTCAAGGTCTTCGAGCGCCCGCAGGACGGCACCCGGCTGCTCTCCGGCGGCGATGGCAAGGCCGGCGGCGATCAGGGCATTGGAGACCTGGAAGCGGCCGGCGAGCGGCAGCGACACCTTGTAATCGCCTCGCTCGGTGGCAATGGTCAGGACCTGGCTGAAGCCGCTGTGCTTCAGTCCGGTGAGGCGCAGGTCGACGCCGCGCTCGCCGACTGTCAGCAGCTTGAGGCCGCGCGCCTCACAGGCGGCGACCACGCGGTCGGCATACGGCTCCAGCGGATCGACGACCGCGATGCCGCCGGCTGGCAACAGGTCGGTGAACAGGCGCAGCTTGGCGGCGAGATAGTCCTCGACCGTCGGATGGTAGTCCATGTGGTCCCGGCCAAGGTTGGTGAAGCCGGCGGCAGCCAGTTGCACGCCATCGAGGCGGAACTGGTCGAGCCCATGGCTTGAGGCTTCCATGGCCGCATGGGTGATGCCATCGGCGGCAAGGCGTGCGAGGTCCCGGTGCAGCGTCACCGGATCCGGCGTCGTCAGCCCGCCATAGCTCTTGCCGTTCGAGGTGATGGTTCCAAGGGTGCCGAGGCTGGCGGCTGCATGGCCGCAGCGCTCAAA
Source organism: Pannonibacter carbonis (assembly GCF_003012935.1). GTDB lineage: Bacteria > Pseudomonadota > Alphaproteobacteria > Rhizobiales > Stappiaceae > Pannonibacter > Pannonibacter carbonis. The sequence goes on from NZ_PUDR01000005.1 coordinate 258,633, forward strand.
GATCTGGCGGACAAAATGGGCGACGGAGGTCTTTCCGGCCGTTCCGGTGACCGCGACCATTGTGGCGGGTTGCGGAGCGTGGAAGCGCGCGGCCATTTGCGCCAGCGCAAGACGCGGGTTAGGGACCGCGAAAACCGGACCCGCCACCGCCTGCGCCGCCAGCAGCTCTGCCCCGGCTGCGTCCGTCACAACCGCGACCGCGCCCTCTGCGATGGCCCTGGCCGCAAACGTTGCGCCATGCACTTTGACGCCAGACAGGGCGAAAAACAGAAAACCCGGACGGGCCGCGCGGCTGTCCGAGGTCAGGCCGGTGATCGTCAGATCAGAATAGGAGGCAAGACCGGCAAGGTCCGCCATCAGGTTGCTCAGATGCATGTCATCCCAGGTTCGCTTGTGCGTCGTCGGATTCGGCGAGAGCGGGAAACTGGCTGCGACCCCATCCCGTATTCTCCCCGCAGCGGCCCTTAATAGGCTATTTCGATCGTCTGTGTCCCTTCGGTAATTGGCCGGGGCATCACGCCCAGCATGGGAGCGGCACGACGAACGATATTTGCAACCATCGGGGCCGTGTTGAGACCGGCGGTCGCGGCCATCCCCTCCTTCTCAGGCTTGGGCTCATCCAGGACGACCAGAACCACATAGCGCGGATCGTCCATCGGGAATGCGGACAGGAAGGAATTGCGGCGCTTGTTCGGATTGTAGCGTCCCTTCTCGACCTTCTCGGCCGTGCCGGTCTTGCCGCCGACCAGATAGCCGGGAACATCCGCCCGCCTGCCTGACCCGCTGATGACGTTGAGACGATAGAGATAACGCAGAGCCTGGCTGACCTTCGGCGGGATCACCTGACGCGCAAGGCTGTTTGCGGTGGCCTCGTCACGAGGCAGGAAGGTCGGCGGAATATAGCGGCCGCCATTGACCAGCGCCGCAGCCGCAACCGCCGTCTGCATCGGCGTCACCGAAATGCCATGACCAAAGGACATGGTGATGGCAGCCAGTTCACCCCAGCGCTTGGGGACCTGGGGCGCGGCATTTTCGGGGAGTTCCGTCACCGTGCGCGAGGTAAAGCCTATATCGCCAAAAAAGCGCTTCTGTTCCTCGATGCCTGTGGTCAGCATCATCTTGGCTGTGCCGATGTTCGAGGAATAGATGAAGATTTCCGGGACCGAGAGGATGCGCTTCTTGCCGTGGAAGTCGGAAATGGTTCGCCCGCCAGCCCGGATCGGGCGGGTGGCATCGAAGCTGTCGTACATGGAGACCTTGCCGGAGGCCAAGGCATTGGCCGTGGTAAAGCCCTTGAACACCGAACCCATTTCGAACGTACCGCCAGTGGCGCGGTTCATCCGGTCTGCTTCCAGCGCCTCGCCCCGGTTGTTCGGATCGTAGTCCGGCAGCGAGGCCATGGCGACGACTTCACCGGTGTTCACGTCAAGCACGATGCCAACGCCGGCAATGGCACGATAGCGCTCGATGCCCTTTTGCAGTTCGTCACGCACGACATGCTGGACCCGCAGGTCAACCGCCAGCTTGACAGGTTCCATCGAGCGGTCCGAGGCGAAACCGAGCTTCTGCAAGTCGGCCAACCAGGCGTCATCGACGTATTTCTCGATGCCGGCGATACCCTGGTTGTCGATATTGACCGAGCCGACGATATGGGACGCAATCGGCCCGCCCGGATAAAAGCGCTGCTTCTCCCAGAGAAAGCCGATGCCCGGCAGGCCGAGGCGGTGGATTGCCTGATGCTGTGCCGGCGTGATCTCGCGCTTCAGCCAGATGAACCCGGCGCGACTGGACAGGCGTTTGCGCATGGTTTCGTTGTTCAGATCCGGGAAGACGCTGCCGATGCCCTCAAGCACTTCCTCGACATCCAGGATCTTGCGTGGCTCGGCATAGACCGAGGCGGTCTTGATATCGGTGGCCAGGATCTCGCTGTTGCGATCGACAAGATCTGGACGGGAGGCGGCGACCGCATCCTGCGCCGATATGAACTCCTTGGTCGGCTGCTCTTCCATTTGCGCCAGCTGGGCAAGCCGGCCTGTAATGACGGAGAAGATCAGCGCGAAGACAACCATGGACAGATAGACGCGCGAGCGGACGGTCCCGGTCGACACCGAGCCGTAGGTCGGCTTGGGTTGGCTGCGCTGGAACTGCAGGAAGGACAGAGGCTCGCTCGCCTGGCTCATGGCTTTGCCCTTACTGGATGGTTGCGGTTGCAGCCGTGGTGGTGGCAACCGGGGCCGCAGCAAAACCGTCGATGAGGCTGTCGATACCGACAGGCTCCAGCATCACCGGCTTCACAGGCAGCGTATCGAGACTGACGATCTGCTTCGGCTCCAGCGGCTGCAGCTGAAGGAAGTCGCTGTAGCGCTCAACCAGCCCCTGCAGTCGCTGCGGCTGGTTCAGGAGGCTCCATTCGGCCCGCAAAAGGCGGATGGCCTCGCGCTCATCCTCGATCTTGCGCTTGAGTTCAGCCACTCGCTCGGCCGAGCGCTCAGCTGCCATCTTCATGTCGAAGACGGTGGCAGCGCCGATCACGACGGCGATCACGAAGACAAGATTGAGATAGCGGCCAAGCATTGCCTATCCTCCAAGTCCCTGGAATGCCGCCAGATGCGGCACGCCGATCGCGTGAATGTCGAGGCTGCGGGCCGGGGCCGTGGTGCGGCGGCCAGCGCGCAGGCGCGCCGAGCGCGCGCGCGGATTGACGGCCGTCTCGGCCTCGTCCGGCTCCTGGCCACCCTTGACCAGCAGTTCGAATGTCGCCGGCGGCACGTCCTGCTCCGGCATGTGGCGCGAGCCGCCAGCCGTGACGCGGCAGCGGTCGGCAAAGAATTTCTTGACGATGCGGTCTTCGAGGCTGTGGAAGCTGACGACCACCAGCCGGCCACCGGGACGCAGGACCGCCTCAGCCGCCGCAAGCACCTCGGCGGCCTGATGCAGCTCGCTGTTCACATAGATCCGCAGCGCCTGGAAGGTGCGTGTGGCCGGATGGATGTGCATCTTCTTCGGCGAACGGCCGACGACCTTCTCGATCAGCGCCGCCAGATCAGACGTCCGGGTGAACGGCTCCAGCTTGCGCCGGGCCTCGATGGCGCGGGAGACCTGACCGGCGCGCTTTTCCTCGCCAAGGAGGCCGATGATGCGGGTCAGGTCACGCGCCGGCAGCGTGTTGACCACATCGGCGGCGGAGGGACCCGCCTGTTCCATGCGCATGTCCAGCGGCCCGTCGCGCATGAAGGAAAAGCCGCGATCGGCTTCATCCAGCTGCATCGAGGAAACGCCGAGATCGAGCACGACGCCATCGACCGCCTCGACGCCGAGAGCCTCGATATGGGAGGCAAGATCGGCAAAGCGGCCCGGCACCAGACGAAGCGCGCCCTTGGCGGTGGCGACCAGCGCCTGACCGCCGGCAATCGCATCCGGATCGCGGTCGATGCCGATGACATGCGCCCCGGCCGCCAGCAGCGCCCGCGAATAGCCGCCAGCGCCAAAGGTGCCATCAACAATCAGCTCGCCGGGCTGAGCCGCCATGGCGGAAAGCACGGCGTCCAGTAGAACGGGAACATGGCGCACGGGGGCGCCGGAGGCTTCGTCGATCACGGCTGAAAGATCATCCGTCATGCCGGACCTCCTGCCGTCAGCATGGCCAGCGCGCGCTTCTGCGCCTCGGCGCGATGGGCGCGGAACGCCTGCGGCTGCCAGAGCTGGAACTTGTAGCCCAAACCAACGAAGGCGACTTCATCGGTGATGCCGGTCTGCTCGCGGATCATGTCGCTCAACATCATGCGGCCCTCCGCGTCGACCTTCGGCGTCTCGCTGGCGCCGAACAGGGCAAAGGCCAGCGCATCATGGTCGGCAGACAGCTTGGCAAAGCCGGCAAGGCGGGTCTCGATCTCGCCAACAAGCGCATTGCCACCCGCATCAACTGCCGGAGCGTGGGGAGAGGCGATGCAGTACAGCCCCTCGAAACCATCCCGCGCCAACACAGCCCGAAACGGCGCGGGAATGGACACGCGACCCTTCGAATCCAGCCGGTTGACAAAATGCGAGACGAAGCCGGCCATAATTCCCTTTCAACACGCCTTCTGGCGTGAGCCCCGAACCCTCGGAAATCACTGAATGAACTCAAATGACACTGCGTGCCGTCCCATGCCGGGGACATTCACGTGGCGCGGAAAACCGCGGTCCATCCATCATTTCCGGGTCATTATGGGATACCATGGGATGGCATGGGCGTCAATGGAATCACCCGCCATACAGCCCATGGCGTCCCGCAATGACACCGCCTGTCCCCAGAAACATCAGCAGGGTTAAGCGAGTGTTACCGGGGCTGAACTGGCAGGTCTGGGATCCATGTCGCAGAGCCGGTCTCAGCCGGCACGACAGGGCGAACCGGCGCCGGTCGGGCGGCGTGGCTTGAGCGAAGGAAGGGGAAAAGGTGTCAGTCGGCCTGTAAGCCGGGTTTTGTAAGGCAGGCCGGCGAACCGGCCCACGTAACGGCAATTCATCTGGGACGCCTGTTGCCAGACGCCTCGCGCAACCTACCCGGATGGCCGGCCTGGAAACCAACCCGGCGCCCTTGCGGGAACCTGCGCCATCCCTATTCGGTTTTGCTCCCGGTGGGGTTTACCGTGCCGCTTCCGTTACCGGTCGCGCGGTGGGCTCTTACCCCACCCTTTCACCCTTACCTCAGGCCCTGGTCCGCATCCGGGGACGCGGGGGACGAAGGCGGTTTGCTTTCTGTGGCACTTTCCCTGGGGTCGCCCCCGCCGGGTGTTACCCGGCACCGTGTCTCCTTGGAGCCCGGACTTTCCTCTCCCGCACCCTTTCGGGTCTCGCGGCAGCAGCCGTCCGGCCGACTGACCCGCCCCCCTTACGGACGAAACGGAGCCGGGTCAAGGACGAGCGGTGTCATCGGCTGCAGGCGGCGGGGCCGGCAGCCGCAGGACAAGCCGCTGATAGGCAACGCCGATCCCCATCAGCGTGAGGCCAAGACCGACGAAGGACAGCGCCCGCATGACACCTTCGAGCGAGGCCATGTCGATCAGGAATACCTTCAGCACCACGGCGGCAATGACCACGCCGGACAGCTTGCGCAGACCAAGCGAGGCACGCAGGAAGCCGAAGCCGAGCAGACCGACGCCGATCACCAGCCAGACCAGCGACGTGACATAGGTTTCCAGTTCGCTGACCGGGGCTGCATCGAGATAGTCCGGACTGAACGCCTGACGAATGGTGAGATTGACGAACCAGAAGCCAAGAAGGGCGGCAAAAAGCGCTGTGACCTGGACATAGCGGCGCGGGCGCACCGGGGCCGCGGCGACAGCCAGCACCGCGTAAAGCAGCGCCGGAAGCCCGTAGGCATAGGTCACCCAGTTGAAGACACGTCCCGTCCCGACCGATTCACCCGTCATCAACGGATTGACCAGCGCGGCGAGGCTCATAGCGCCAAATCCCATGCCGGCGAGACTGACCGCCATGGCGCCCCAGGTAAGGACCGGAGACACCGTGTTGCGGCCGAGCCGGGTGAGACCGAGGGCAACCGCGCCGCCGATCAGCACCAGCACGGCGCTGGCCTGCAGTTCCATGCCATTGCCGGAGAAGCGGAAGACCGGATCCACGGCATGCAGCGCCAGCATGGCGAGGGCAAGAACGCCAAACAGGATCGCAAGCGCCTGGGTGCCCAGCGCCGGCAGGTCACGGGCGCGAAGGCTGAGGAGCACCGCCGCACCGGTCAGGCCAAGCGCTGGCAGGCCGTAACCCGGCAGCAAGGCATTGAACAGCGGCGTCGTCCCGAGCTGATCGCCGACGATGAAAGGATCCCACATCAGCCGGGCGGCATAGGGAAGGACGCTGAGCGGAACCAGCCAGCGCAGCGCCACAAGCCTGTGCCGTAGTCCGGTTGCCGCGACGATCAGGGGCAAGAGGCCCAGCGCGACCGTGAGCGCGGCCGAGCCAAGGCTGAAACAGGCGGCGAGCACGGCGAGGGTGAGGCCGGCAATGACCCAGCCGGCCAGGGCCGCCTCGCCGCCCGGAACAAAGGGCGCGGCTTGAGACGACTGGCGCCGACCGAAGCGGGCGGTGAAATGCTCGGCCATGGCAAGGCAGAGCAAGGCAAGGGACAAGGCGAGCAGACCGAAGCGCAGCGAAACCTGCCAGTCTTCAAGACGGATCCAGGCGATGCCGACAAGGCCGACGACGCCTGCGAGCGCCGCGCCGGTGACAGGGCCACGCGCAGCCGACCGCAGCGAGGCGTAAAACGCCAACGCAAACAGCACCAGGCCCTCGATGCCGATCAGCAGGCGGAATGTGGCGAGCCGTTCGGTCGCCTCCGCCGGCACTGGTGTGATCACCGCCGCCGCATCGCCCGTCAGCGTCATGCGGGTGAGGTCATCCAGCCTCAGGCCCTCGCCAAAGCCGAAGGCGAGCAGCAGCAGCACCAGGAGCGGCGCAATGACGGCATAGCGCAGCGCCGGTGCCTGACAGGCGAGTACGAACGGGACAAGCAACAGGCCAGCCTCGACCAGACTGAACCCCAGGCTAGTCGGGAACTGCAAGGTGAGGACGAGCGGCAGCAGGACGGTGGAGAGCGCAGCAGTGGCAACCCAGTCCACGGAAACCGGGAAGGCCGGGGCATTGCGGTGCAGGCGATAGACGAAGCCGGCGAGGACAAGAGCCGTTGCCGCCAGCAGATAGAGCACCAGCGCCAGCCGGTCCCCCTGCCCGGCCGCAAAGCCGAACAGGAAGCCATAGGCGCAGAGCCCGGCGACGGCAAGGCCGGCGAGCCAGAGCCAGAACCGCGTGCGGCCGATACCGATGGCGGCTGCCGAGACGAATAGGACATAGGTCATGGCCGGCACAAGCGCTGGTTCGCGCGAGGACACCAGCAGCGGCACGGCGTAGCTGGCGGCGACGCCCAGCCCGGCCAGTGCCGGCCCGTGCAGCAGCGCCGCGAGCATCGTGAGTATTGCAACGGCCCCAAGCGCGACAAAGGCCGATGCCGGACCAAGCAAGCCGTAGAGCGCGTGGGCAGCATAAAGATCGGCAAACAGCGTCAGGCTGCCGGCGGCCGTCAGCGTTGCAGGAATGTTGGCTGTCTCAAAGCCTGGAACGGAGAAGACACTCGGCCAGCGCCGGGTGAACTCGCCCGCTGCCATCAGGCCAAGCCCGAGGATTGCCCCGAGAAGGATCCGCACCTCAGGACCGAAGAGATTGTTATCAATCGCGTATTTGACGAGGAACACGCCGCCGATGGCCAGCGCGATGCCCCCGGCCCAGACAGTCCACTTGCCGCCAATCTCGCGTTCCCGGTCGATGGCGGGTCTGGTCGATGGTTCCACCGGGTTTGCCTGCGGGGCCTCGTCGCGGCGTGGCAGATGGGCAAAGGGGCCGGACAGGGGCGCATCTGCATCGGGTTGCGGCAGGTCGGCAGCCTCAGCGGCGGCATATGCGGGGCTTCCGGTGGCTGCTTCCGCCGGTGTCTTGTCTTCAGGCGCGGCGGACAGAAAATAATCCTCCACCTCGCCATCGGGACCTGGAATGGTCTGCGCGACCGAGCGGACATCCAGCCCGGGCGTCAGCGCGCGTTCGAGCGTGGCAACGCGTCGCTTCAACTCACTGACCCGGAAATAAAGGATGATCGGCAGCACGAATGCAATGAAGCCGAGGCCCAGGCCGAGAATTGCAAGGGTAGCCAACTCGTCCATGTCGTTCTCCTGATCCGGGCCTCAGGTGCAGGACACCCGCACTGCCAGAGTCCTACAGGATGCAGCAGCGCGATGCCATGGACGACGAGAGGGACAGTTATCTTCGTCATGCCATGACGGCAGGGGGGCGGGGGCCTGAACGACGGCCGGACCGAGGGGCGGCTCTGCAGCCGGATCAGGAAACCTGTGGCAGCGGATGTCACGCTCGGCTGAAATTTTCTTCGTCATGCCATGGCTCGACCATGGCATCCATGCCGTGACCTGGCAGTCAGGCATCGGCATCCGCGTGGACGGCTGGTCGGGTGGCCTTTTTCGGGTCCGTGTAGGCTGAAAGGGAACGGCATGGATGCCATGATCAAGTCATGGCATGACGGCAGGGGGTATGGGGGCGATGTTGACGGCAGGGGGTACGGGGCCGGAACTCCTGTCGGACCGGGCAGAACAGCGGCAGCGCCATATACAGCAACAGTTTCTTCGTCATGCCATGGCTCGACCATGGCATCCATGCCGTGACCTGCCGGCCCGGCACTGGCATCCATGTGGACGGCTGGTCGGGTGGCCTATTTCGGGTCCGTGCGGACCGAGAGGGAACGGCATGGATGCCATGATCAAGTCATGGCATGACGGCGGGGGGGTACGGGGGCGATGTTGACGGCAGGGGGGCGGGTTGTCAGTCCGGCCCGGTTGCCGCATGACGCTGGCGGAGGTCGGTCTTGAGGACCTTGCCATAGGCGTTCTTGGGCAATTCGGCGACGAAGTGCCAGGCCTTTGGCCGCTTGAAACGGGCGAGCGCGGCTAGGCAGTGGGCGTCGAGATCGGAAACCGTGACGCCTGGATCAGCCACCACGAAAGCCACCACCACCTCGCCCCAGTCCGGGTCGGGAGCGCCGATGACCGAGACTTCCCGCACAGCCGGATGGGTGAGCAGCACCTCCTCGACCTCACGCGGATATATGTTGCTGCCGCCGGAGATGATCACGTCCTTGGAGCGGTCGGTGAGCGTCAGGAAGCCGTCGGGGGACAGGCGGCCGACGTCGCCGGTGTGCAGCCAGCCGCCGGCGAGGGTTTTGGCCGTTGCCTCCGGATTGTTCCAGTAGCCGGCCATGACGGGCGTGCCGCGAACCAGGATCTCGCCGTCCTCTCCCGGCCCGAGCGGTGCCCCGTCCGGACCGGCGATGCGCACCTCGACGCAGGAATGCGGCGTGCCGACGGAGCCAAGCCTTTCGCGCCAGGAAGGATGGCTGCGGTCTGCCACCAGATGGCGCGGCAAGGCGGTGATGGTCATCGGGCACTCGCCCTGGCCGTAGATCTGGACGAAGCGCGGCCCCATGACCGCCACGGCCTCCTCGATGTCGGCGACATACATGGGCCCGCCGCCATAGACGATGGTGCGAAGGCCCTCGCCGGTGACGCCGTCGGCCTGGGCGCGCTCCACCAGCCGGCGCACCATGGTGGGGGCGGCGAAGAGGTGCAGGCTGCCGAAGGCCCGGCCCAGCGCCAGGATCTCCGCAGGCTCGAAGCCGCCGCTGTCCGGCACGACATGGCCGGCACCGCGAATGACATGCATGAAGTTGTAGATGCCGGCGCCGTGGGACATCGGCGCGGCATAAAGGGCGGCGTCCTCGGGCCGGACCTCGTCGACATCGCAGAAGTAGCTGAGCGTCATGGCCATCAGGTTGCCGTGGGTGATCATCACCCCCTTCGGCTTGCCGGTGGTGCCGGAGGTGTAGAACAGCCAGGCGAGATCATCGCGCCCGCGTGGCGCAGGGCTGGCATGGTCGTCATCGGCGGTCAGACCGAGATCAAGGCCGGCAAGCCGGGTGGCGGCTCCAGCCTCCAGGAGCGCGGCGGCAAGATCCGTGTCGCCCGGATCGGCGACAAGCATCAGGTCGGCACCGCTGTCGCGGGCAATGAAGGCCGCCTCGCGGACATGCAGCTTGTAATTGACCGGCACCATGGCAAGGCCCGCGTGCCAGCCGGCGTAGAGAAGCTCAAGGTAGGCCGGGCAGTTCTCGGTAAAGATCGCCACGCGCGCGCCGGGCTTGAGCCCTTCAACGGACCGCAGGTGAAAGGCGCGGCGGCGCACCCTTGCGGCAAAGGTGGCGTAGTTGGCGACAAGGCGGGTTCCCTGATAGAGCGCTGGCCGCTCCGGCATCACCCGGCCCGCGCGGGCCAGCCATTCGGCAACGTTCATGTCTCCTCCCCCGGGCTCTGGCGATTTTGTCCCAGACAAGCCCGGTTTGCCGCCGCTGGCAAGTCACTCGAAGGATGAGGCTAGGAGGTAGGACAGGAGATGCTGCGTCGCAAAAACTTCATTGGTTCAGCGGTTTGCAAAGCGGTAGCGTCCACGGGCTGCCGAAGGGGCAGCGGGCAGCAGGGAGCTGGCGCAACCCATGAAACATGCGATCAAGGCCGAGGAAGCGGCCGCAATGGTTCCCGATGGCGCAAGCGTGCTGATCGGCGGTTTCATGGCCGTCGGATCGCCGCATCGCCTCATCGACGCTCTGGTGGCGCGCGGCGCGCGGGATCTCACCATCATCGCCAATGACACCGCCATGCCGGGCAAGGGCATCGGCAAGCTGATCAGTGCCGGCGCGGCGCGCAAGGTAATCGCCTCGCATATCGGCCTCAACCCGGAGACCCAGGCGCAGATGATCGCCGGGACGCTGGAGGTGGAGCTGGTGCCGCAGGGCACGCTGGTGGAGCGGATCCGGGCCGGCGGCACCGGGCTCGGCGGCGTGCTGACGCCGACCGGCATCGGCACGCTGGTGGCCGAGGGCAAGGAGGTCATCGAAGTGGATGGCCGCCCCTTCCTGCTGGAGCGCCCGATCCATGCCGATGTGGCGCTGATTGCCTCGCGTCAGGCCGATTACGTCGGCAATCTCGACTATTCGCTGACCGCCCATAACTTCAACCCGATCATGGCGCTGGCCGCCACGCTGGTGATCGCCGAACCGCAGGTGATCGTGCCCGTTGGCGTCATTCCGCCGGATGCGGTGAAGACCCCGGGCATTCTGGTTGATCACATTCTGGCACGGGAGGTCTGAGCCATGGACGCCAAGGAACTCATCGCCCGGCGCGTGGCGCTGGAGGTCAAGCCGAACACGCTGGTCAATCTCGGCATCGGCCTGCCCAGCCTTGTTGCCAATTTCCTGCCGAAGGACGTGCATGTGTTCTTCCAGGCGGAAAACGGCGTCATCGGCCTCGGCTCGCGGCCGGAGGAAGGCATGGAGGATCCGGACCTGACGGATGCCGGCGGCAGCTTTGTGACCGCCGTTCCGGGGGCCGCCTCCATCGACAGCGCCATGAGCTTCGGCCTGATCCGCGGCGGGCATCTCGACATGACCGTGCTGGGCGGCCTGCAGGTGGATGCGCGCGGCTATCTCGCCAACTGGATGGTGCCAGGCAAGATGGTGCCGGGGATGGGCGGGGCGATGGATCTCGTCGCCGGGGCGCGGCGCGTCGTGGTGGCGATGATCCACAGCGCCAAGGGCGAGCCGAAGCTGGTGACCGAATGCAGCCTGCCGCTGACCGCGATGCGCCGGGTGGATCTGGTCGTCACCGACCTTGCCGTCATAGCACCGACCGACGCGGGCCTCGAACTGCGCGAACGGGCACCGGGGGTCGATGTTGACACGATCCTGGCGGCAACCGGCGCGCCGCTGATCATCCCCGGCGGATCGGCCGGGACCGTGCCGGAAATGCGGCTGGCCTGATCAGGATCGGGTCGTCAGAGACTGCGCAGGAGGTCATCGATGGCGGCCACGCAGCGATCGATGTCCGCCTGCGTCGCGCTGGCGTAGCCGAGGATCAGCCCGCTTTCGCGCTCCGGCCCGAGATAGCTGGAGCTGAGCGCGGACGGGGCAAAGCCGCGCTTGTGAAGCGCGCCGGCCAGCCACTGATCGTCCACCGGCTCGTTGAAGCGCAGGGCAAGCTGGATGTTGCCGGTGGGCGGGGCGACGCGGATGCGGTTGCCCAGCCGCGCCGTCAGTGCCGCATGCAGCGCATGGCCGCGCCCGGCATAGACCTCGCGCACGCGCTTGAGATGGGCACGGTGATGCCCTTCGCTCAAGAAATCGGCCAGCGCCGCCTGGACATGCGCATTTGCCTGGCGGCCGGTGTTGCGCAGCAGCAGGGTCAGCGGCCGCGCCATCGCTTCCGGCACAACGCAATAGGCAATCCGCAAACCGGGCAAAAGGCTCTTGGAGAAGGTGCCGAGATAGATCACCTCGCCCTGGTCAGCCAGGCCCTGCAACGCGGCGATGGGCCGGCCCTCGAACAGGAACTCGCTGTCGTAGTCGTCTTCCAGGATCAGCGCCCCCGCCTGCCGCGCCGCCTCGATCAGGGCCAGGCGGCGGTCAAGGGTCATGCGGCCGCCGAGCGGGTAATGCTGCGACGGGGTGACATAGATGAGGCGCGGCGCGGGCGTGCCGGGCGCAAGGCGTGAGATATCGGCGCCGCGCTCGTCCACCGGCAGGGGATGCACGGTGAGGCCAGCCCCGAGAAACGCCGTGCGGGCACCGATGTAGCCCGGATTCTCGATCAGCGCGGCATCGTCCGGATCGGCGAAGGCCTGGGCAAGGGCGGAAAGGGCTGCCTGCATCGAGGAGACGATCACGATCTGTGACGGCGACGCCCGGACGCCGCGCTCGGCGGAGAGATAATCGGCAAGCGCCTCGCGCAGCACGGGAAGACCGGCAGCCTCGTCGTAGAGGATGCCGGTGCGGAGCGACCTTGCGGCCCGGCGCAGGGCACGGCCCCAGAGTTCGGTCGGAAACAGGGCCGGATCCGGCAGGCCCGCCTGCAGCGCGCCGCGGCGGGTGATCCAGTCCGGGCCACGCGGATCGGTGGTCAGGCGCACGCCGCGCGCCGACAGGGCGACGGGGCGGGCCGCGGGCGTGGCAACTTTGTCCGAGCCCTCGGGCCGCACCGGACCGCTGATCCGGGGCGCGGCGCCGGGGCGGACCTCGATGACGCCTTCGGCTGCCAGCAGCTCATAGGCGAGATTGACGGTGTTGCGCGACACCTCGAGAGCGTCGGACAGCTGCCGCGAGGACGGCAGGCGCAGACCCGCCTTCAGCGTGCCATCGAGCACGGCGACGCGCAGGGCAGCATAGATCTGCTGCGGCAGGCTGCGCGGCGATGTGCGATCGAGGGTGATCAGGGCGTCGAGCAACTGGACCTCTCATTTTGCGCAGGAGTGGCTCTGGCAAGGCTCCAGTCGATAGCACATCCTGATCACACGCGAAAAGCCCGCTTCGCTGAGGCCCAACCGGACAGACACCTGCCATGAACGATATCGTTTTCGACCCGAAGTCCCTGCCCCGCCACGCCAGGATCCGCAACGGCCTGCGCGCCGACTACGACCGGGATGCCGTCCATGCGGTGCTGGATGCCGGCATGGTCGGCCATGTCGGCTTCATCAGCGAGGACCGGCCCATGGTGATCCCGATGGCCTATGGCCGCGATGGCGAGACCATCTACATCCATGGGGCAAGCGCCGCGCGGATCGTCAAGGCGCTGCCGGAGGGCGCACCGGTGACGATGACGGTGACCATCATCGACGGCCTCGTCGTCGCCCGTTCGGCGTTCCACAACTCGGTCAACTATCGTTCGGTGGTGGTGCACGGCCGTGCCCGGCCGGTGACGGAGCTGCAGGAGGCCGAAACCGCGCTGGCGGTCATCACCGATCACCTGCTGCCCGGCCGCTGGGCCGAAAGCCGCAAGATGACCGAAAAGGAACTGAAGGCCACAGGCATTGTCGCCATCGAGGTGGAACATGCCGCAGCCAAGCACCGGGCTGGCCCGCCCGTTGACGACAAGGACGATCTCGACCTGCCGATCTGGTCCGGCGTGGTCCCGGTCATGACCGCCGTTGGCGTGCCCCTTGCCGACAGCACCACCCGCCCGGAGGTTCGCGTGCCGGCATCGCTGACAGCAAGCCGGCGCAAGTTCCTGTGAGGACACGGGTTGGGTTAAAGGGCTGACAGGCCGGTTTCGCGCTGTCCCGGCCTTGTGCCGGGACCTGTCATGCGTCCGAACCACCTAGCCGCCTTTCTGCGATCACACCTTACAGGTCCCGGCTCAAGGCCGGGACAGCACGGTGAGACGTGCGTGTCAGCGTGCGTGCCCAAGTGGAGGATGTGCCAGAGTGGCTGCAGAGGGCTGGTTCGATAGCGGTGCAGAGGACCGGTGGCAGTCCCCCCGTCGATCAGGCCGAGGCGAGGATGACCTTGACCTTGCCGCAGTAACGCTTGCTGACCGGGTTCATGCGCTTGGCAAAGTGGCCGGCGTTGTAGCGCAGGATGGTGCCGCAAGTGTCGCCCGAGGCGAGCTTGTGCGCGGCAGCAAGGTAACGCATGCCCCATTCCAGGTTGGTTGCTGGATCGTAGAGCGCCTTGACGGACCCCCGAAAGCCGAGACCGCGCGCGGTCGCCGGCTTGATCTGCATGAGCCCGACTTCACCGGCACTGCCACGGGCGCCCGGGTTGTAATTGCTTTCCACACGGACGACGGCATGGGCCAGCGCGAGCGGAACACCGTGCTTGCGCGCGGCGGCGTCGATCAGGTCCTTGAACCGGGCCTGCGAGGAACCTGCCGCTTTGGCCGTGACAGAGGCCTCAGGGCTCTTGCCCTTGCGCGGCATGAGCAGACCAGCGGCCACCGGCTCATCGACCGGGCGCCAGGCCGGACGCAGCAGGCCGGAATCATCCTCGACCAGCACTTCCCGCATCTCGGGCTTGTCCTTGCTCTTGCTGGCTTCGGCGCCCGGCTTGGGCAGCAGCACGCGGCCGCCACTGGCGAGACCTGGTGAGGCTGACGCAGCCAAAGAAATAAGAAGGGCAAAAAAGGCAAAAGCCACCCGGCGCAATGGTGTGCGCGATTGAGACATGCGGTCAAACTCCGTCTTGTTGTTCTTTGTCAGCCATCGGCAAAAACGAGGCGCAGAGAAATGACGGCGACCTGGGGCCAGAATGGGCCCGGATCAATCACGAAATGTTACAGCTATTAACTCTATTACTACGAAATCACTGGCAATTTTTCGTCATTTTCTGCGAAGTTTGGCGAAAATCGGGCAATACTGTGACTTATTGCGGCAGGGATGAGGACAGCCTGAAACCCGCCTTTTTTGACTTCCGGAGATTTCAGGTTGCCGGTCTGACGCCAGGTACGTTGCGCTGCGCCGGAGCAGACAGACAGACGGGACAGATCGTCACGAGCGCACGTCAGCCAAGATCAGGCAGGCTCGTCAGCAGCGCATGCAGGGTCGCAATCGTCGAGGCGTCGGCGATGCCATCGACGCGCTCGGGCCGGAAATGACGCTGGAACGCGGTGACGACGGTCGTGGTTTGGGCGTCGTATTCGCCATTCACGGCGATGTTGTAGCCGTAGATTGCCAGCATGGACTGCAACGCCTCAATGGGCTGTCCGCTCTCCCCCTGCTGGAAGAAGCGTCCGCCGGTCACCGGAACAGGCGGGACGAAATGGCCAATATCATGGGCAGCGAGACGGTCCCAGGGGAACAGTTCACCCGGATCTTCCTTCCGCTCGGGCGCGATGTCGGAGTGGGCAAGAACCCGCCAGGGCGTGATGCGGTGACGGGCGCAAATGTCAGCGCACAGCGCGATCACGGCTGCGATCTGGGCTTCGGGAAAGGGCCGATAGCCCCAGTTGTGGCCAGGGTTGACGATCTCGATGCCGATGGAACAGGAATTGATATCGGTGACACCCTTCCAGAACGACTTGCCCGCATGCCACGCCCGGCGGGCTTCCGGCACGCATTGCAGGATCGAGCCATCCTCCTCGACGAGGTAATGCGCCGAGACCTCGGCACGCGGATCGCACAGGCGCTGCAGCGCGCTGGTCCCGTCCTGCATGCCGGTGTAATGCAGCACCAGCATGTCGATGGTCGCCGCATCGCGCCGCTCATTGTGATTGGGAGAGGGATGCACCTTCGCGCTGACGCTGCAATCTGTCCGGACACTCACAGGCCACGCTCCGCATTGATCTGGGCATAGGCTGCATTGAGCGCAGCCAGCCGGTCATTGGCGATACGAACAAACTCTTCCGGGACACCCCGCGCGATCATCACATCCGGATGCGTCTCGCGGACTTCGCGGCGGTATTGCGCCTTGATGTCCTCGGGGCTGGCATCGGGAGAGATGCCGAGAACCGCATAGGGATTGCCGCGCTCGCGCACATGCCGGGCCAGCACCTTGGAAAACTCGCGCGCATCGAGGCCGAAAATCTCGCTGACCCGCTCCAGAAAGCTCAGCTCATCCTCATGCACGACCCCGTCCGCCTTGGCGATGTAGAACAGGCCATCGAGGATGTCGAGCAGGGTCTTGCGGTCATAAGGGAACAGGTCGGCCAGCTTCTTGGCGTAAGTCTCGAAGCCGGCGATGTCTTGCTTGGCGAGGTCGAACAGGCGGGCGACGTTGGCCTCCTCGCCGGCGGGCACTTCGAACAGGTCGCGGAAGGCCAGCACCTCATCGGTGGTCACCACCCCGTCCGCCTTGGCCATCTTGGCCGAAAGCGCAATCATCGCGACCGTGAAGCCGACGGAACTGGTGCCCTCCGGCCGCGCCAGAACGAGCTGCACCAGTCGGTCGATGAGCTGGGCCCCACCTGCGCCGATGGCAGACACGATGGCGCCGATGCTGCTCCAGATGTTCAACCGCCTGCTCCATTCCTTCAGGGACGGACGCCTTCGCACAAGCACCGACCCGAACACCCATGGACTACAGGGACTTGCCGTTCCTTCGCAAGTCCCGGCCGTCACCGGACAGGCTGCATAAACTTGGCTGAAACCTCTCATGACTAAAGTGCCGCCAAACAGGACGTGAGAAAAGGCGATTTCCCGACAATGACCCAGCTTTCCCGCCGGCGGAATCTCGCCATGGTCGTTGCCCTCTTGCTCCTGACGACCCTGCTTGCCGCAGGGCTGTTTGCCAGCAACCGGCTGCTGGCGCGCTGGCTGGTTGTCCACAGCCTCGAATCGGCTCTTACAGGCTGGAGCCAGGTCTCCGTCGGGCTCGGCGGGACAACCGGGACGGATGATGCATTGTCCGTGTCCGGCCTTGGCTTGCGGCTGACAACCCTGTCCGAGACCTATGCCCAGATCCCGCAGGACGCGGCCGCAAGCCCATTGCTCGAAAATGGCACCGCCTATCTTGACCGCATTGCCAACGCAGCAACGGCGGAGATCGGTTCCGACAGCCTGCGGGCCCGGGCGCAGATCCTGTTCCCCGACATGATGGCCTGGTCGAGCGCTCGCGCGGCTGAAATGACGGCCCAGTTGCCAGAGGCGTTTCTGGTGCCGCCGGTGACGCAGCAGCAACTGACCGAAACATTCCTGCAGTTGCACGAAGCCCGAACGCCGCGCCTCACCGTATTCCGCACCTGGTGGGGCGGGGTCGAGCCGCTGGCGATCATTGCAACGCCGCTGCGCCGCGCCGGTCACCTCTATGGCAGCGGTCTGTTGCTGCTGGATGTCTCTCCTGTAATCGCCTCGGCCAACCGGCTCGTGCTGACCGTCAGCGCCATCATGGCGACGCTGAGCGCTCTGTCCTTCTGTTCGGCGATCTTCGTCTTGTGGGTCCGGTTTCGCGATGTCGTGCGCACCAACCAGAATATCGAATTTCTCGCCCACCATGATCCGTTGACCGGGCTGCCGAACCGCGCCGTCTTCAGCGCCAAGCTGAACGAAGCCCTGCGGCTTGCCCATGCCAAGGCAAGCAACATCGCCGTGGTGCTGATCGACGTCGACAAGTTCAAGGCCATCAATGACACCTACGGCCATGGCACCGGCGATGTGTTTCTGCAGATCATCGCCGACCGGCTGCGCTCGGTGTTCGGCCAGCATCTGGTGGCGCGCCTGTCAGGCGACGAATTTGCGGTCATGGTCACAAGCCATTCCGACGTGGCGCGGATGACCAAGATGGCAGGCGACATGATCGCGGCAACCAAGGCCCCTTGCGTCATCGACGGCATCGAGATCCAGATTTCGCTGTCGATGGGCCTGGCGCGCGCCAATGACGGCAGCTGGCGGGCCTCGCGTCTCCTGCACTGCGCCGACCTTGCACTGTACCGGGCCAAGCACTCGGGCCGTTCGACCTTCATCTGGTACAATCCGGAGATGGACGCCGAAGCCCAGCGCCGCAAGGAAATCGAGGCCGGTCTCATCAAGGCGCTGAAGTTCGATCAGTTCGAGCTGGTCTACCAGCCGCAGTTCTCCCTGCATGACAATCGCCTCAAGGCCTATGAGGCGCTGATCCGCTGGGAACATCCGACCAAGGGCACGATTGCACCCGATGTGTTCATTTCGGTTGCCGAGGACACCGGCCTCATCGAGGACATCGGCGACTGGGTGCTGCGCCGCGCCTGCAAGGAAGCCGCTGCCTGGGACGACAAAAGCCTGCGCGTGGCAGTGAATTTCTCGGCCGCGCAGTTCCGGGCCGGCGAAACGCAGAAGAAGGTGGCCAAGGCGATTGCCGAGTCCAGTATCGACCCGCGCCGGCTGGAAATCGAGATTACCGAAAGCCTGCTGATTGCCGACACCGAAGCCGTCGTCGAGACGCTTGAGGCGATCCATGCACTCGGCGTCACCATCGCCATGGACGACTTCGGCACGGGTTACTCGTCGCTCAGCTACCTGAGCCGGTTCCCGTTCGACAAGATCAAGATCGACCGCAGCTTCATCCGCAATCTGGGGCGCGACATCGGCACGGATGCCATCGTTACCTCGATCATCGGGCTCGGCCGGTCGCTGAATGTCGAAATCACGGCGGAGGGGGTCGAGAACCAGGACCAGGTGACGCTCCTGCGTGCTGCGGGCTGCGATCTGGTGCAGGGTTTCCTGTTCGGCCGGCCTGGCGCCGTGCGCCAGGGACAATCAACCATGAGCGCTGCCGAAGCGCCGCTGTCACGCGCCTTCTCGACCCCATCGGACAGCGAGACTGTTGCCGAGGACGCCGACGTACGTGAGTGGACGCTTGAGATTTCAGCGAAGACAACAGTGGTTGACGCCGATGACGCAGGCATCGCTTCAGATGGCACGATCCTGGCGCCGCTGCCGGAGACGGTCGACGAAGCACTGGCGAAAACATCCGCGCTGCAGTGACGTGACCGGTCAGCCGCCGTGCCTCGGGGCCTCGATCACCTGACCATCCTCCTTGATGAAGGTGCCGATGGCCGGATTTGGTAGAATTTCCAGCACCACTTCCGACGGACGGCAAAGCCGTACGCCCTTCGGCGTTACGACCAGCGGCCGGTTGATCAGGATCGGATGCTGCATCATGGCATCCAGCAGGTGATCGTCACTCAGTCTCGGATCACCGAGGCCGAGTTCTGCATAGGGCGTACCCTTTTCGCGCAGCACCTGGCGGACCGAGAGACCAGCCCGGCGGATCAGGTCGACCAGCGCGCCCCGATCCGGCGGCGTCTGCAGATATTCGACGATGCGCGGCTCCTCGCCTGAGCGCCGGATCATCGCCAGCGTGTTGCGCGACGTGCCACAGGCCGGATTGTGGTAGATGGTGATGGTCAATTGCAAAGGCCTCCAGCGACCGGTTGCTCTCCAATCACAGGCCCTTAGCAGACAAGAACGTCAAACACGCTACAGTTCAGCCTGCCACGCCGACGCAACAGGCTGAAGAATGTGTGTTGCTGGCGGCGGATCAGTCCGCCGCGCCCCAGCCGCCAGCCGTCGGCGTGATGACGGTGACCGCATCGCCGGCCTCCAGCACCGTCTGGTCGCAGCTCGCCAGCACCTCAATGCGTCCATCCAGCCGCCGCACCTCCGTGCGCCCGATCGTGCCGTCAGCGCCGCCCATCATGCCCTTCGGCGGCAGGGTGCGGTGCGAGCCGAGGATGGCGCAGTCCATCTTCTCGAGGAAGCGCAGGGTGCGCCGGGTGCCGCCGCCGGCCGACCACTTGCCCTGCCCGCCCGACCCCGGCCGGATGTGGAAGTCCTCCAGTAGGACGGGGAAGCGGAACTCCAGCACCTCCGGATCGGTCAGACGCGAGTTGGTCATGTGCGTGTGCACGCCGTCGGTGCCGTTGAAGCCGGGACCGGCCGGCGATCCGGAGCAGATGGTCTCGTAATACTGGTAGGTCGCGTTGCCGAAGGTCAGGTTGTTCATCGACCCTTGCGCATTGGCCATGGCGCCCAGCGCGGCGAAGAGCGCGTTGGTGACATGCTGCGAGGTCTCGACGTTGCCGGCCACGACCGCCGCCGGATAGGCCGGTTTGAGCATCGAGCCATCCGGGATGATGATGTGGATCGGCTTCAGGCAGCCGGCATTCATCGGGATGTGGCCATCGACCATGACGCGGAAGCAGTAGAGCACGGCGGCACGGGTCACGGGTTCGGGCGCGTTGAAGTTGTTCGGCTTGACGCCGGTGGTGCCGGTGAAGTCGACCGTCGCCTCGCGCTTGTCCCGGTCGACGGTGATCTTCACCCGGATCACCGAGCCCTGGTCGGTCGGATACTCGCAGGAACTGTCCTTCAACGCCGAGATCACCCGGCGGACGCTTTCCTCCGCATTGTCCTGCACATGGCCCATGTAGGCCGTGACCACGTCGAGACCGAAGTGGTCGACCATCTTGCGCAGCTCCTGGATGCCGCGCTCGTTGGCGGCGATCTGCGCCTTCAGGTCGGCGACATTCTGGTGCACGTTGCGCACCGGATAGGGATGCGAGGTCAGCAGTTCCACCAGCTCCGCCTCGCGGAAGCGGCCCTGGTCGACGAGCTTGAAGTTGTCGATCAGCACGCCCTCCTCGTCGACCGTGGTCGCGCGCGGCGTCATGGAGCCCGGAGCCGAGCCGCCGACGTCGGCATGGTGGCCGCGGCTGGCGGCCCAGAACAGGATCTCCTGGCCTTCGTCATCGAAGACGGGCGAGACCACGGTGATGTCCGGCAGGTGGGTGCCGCCGTTGTAGGGCGCGTTGAGGGCAAAGACGTCGCCGGGGCGGATGTTGCCCGCGTTCAGCTTGATCACCGTCTCGACCGAGCGGTCCATGGAGCCGAGATGCACCGGCATGTGCGGTGCATTGGCCACCAGCGCGCCGGTGCGGTCGAACACCGCGCAGGAGAAGTCCAGCCGCTCCTTGATGTTGACCGAATAGGCGGTGTTCTGCAGCGTCACGCCCATCTGCTCGGCAATGGACATGAAGAGGTTGTTGAAGACCTCGAGCATGACCGGGTCGGCATGGGTGCCGATGGCAGCCGCCCGGTCGAGCGGCACAACCCGGGTCAGGATCACGTGGTCCTTGGCGTTGATGGTCGCGCGCCAGCCCGGCTCGACAACGATGGTCTGGTGCGGCTCGATGATCAGCGCCGCCCCGTCGACGCTCATGCCGGGGGCAAGGCTGGCGCGGGCATAGACAACGGCATCATGCCAGGCGCCAGCGGCATAGAAGCGGGTCATGCGGGCGGGCGTGGCCGTGCCACTTGCCAGCGTGCAGTCGGGTTCGGCAATGCCGGCGCCACCGCCGAAGCTCTCGACCTCAACCGCCTCGACCACCACGGGCTTGTTCTCGTAGGCAAAGCCGAACTGCTTGCGGTGCGCCTCCTCGAAGGCTGCGAGCATCTCCACGACCGACGACAGCAGCACCGGCATCGGCGTGTCCGTGCCCTCGTAGCGCAGATGCGCGCGGGACAGCGTCTGGCGGTCAGCGGCAGCAACGCCCTGCCCTGCCAGCTCGGCCTCCGTCTCCGAGGCGAGCCGCTGGGTCAGCCGGGCGAGTTCCGGCAGAAGGGCGGCATCGAGCCGCTTGACCACCGCCTGCTGCCGGTTGGCGCGGATGTCGGCAAGGCCCATGCCATAGGCCGACAGAATGCCGGAGAAGGGATGCACGATGACCGTGGTCATGCCCAGCGTGTCGGCCACCATGCAGCCCGACTGACCGCCCGCGCCGCCGAAGCAGGTCAGGGCATATTCGGTCACGTCATAGCCGCGCTGGACCGAGATCTTCTTGATGGCGTTGGCCATGTTCTCGACGGCGATGCGCAGGAACCCGTCCGCCACCTCGACCGCCGTGCGGCCATCGCCGATGC
The DNA here is from genome assembly GCF_003012935.1 of Pannonibacter carbonis. GTDB lineage: Bacteria > Pseudomonadota > Alphaproteobacteria > Rhizobiales > Stappiaceae > Pannonibacter > Pannonibacter carbonis. The sequence goes on from NZ_PUDR01000005.1 coordinate 280,395, forward strand.
GCTCGGCCAGCTCGGCAAAGGCCACCTGCACCGCCTGGGTGTCCAGCGGCTGGTCGCGGCCGGGGCCGAAGATCTTCGGGAAGAAGTCGGGCAGCAGCTTGCCGGTCATGACATTGGCATCGGTGACCGCCAGCGGCCCGCCCCGGCGGTAGCATTTCGGGCCGGGATTGGCGCCGGCCGAATCCGGTCCGACCTGGAAGCGGCCGTCCCGGTAATGCAGGATCGAGCCGCCACCGGCCGCCACCGTGTGGATCATCATCATCGGCGCGCGCATGCGCACGCCGGCCACTTCCGTCTCGAAGGCCCGCTCATAGGTGCCGTCGAAATGGCAGACATCGGTGGAGGTGCCGCCCATGTCGAAGCCGATCACCTTCTCGAAGCCGGCGAGCTTCGACGTTTCGACCGCGCCGACCACGCCGCCGGCCGGGCCGGACAGGATGGCATCCTTGCCCTGGAACAGGTCTGCCGCCGTCAGGCCACCGGAAGACTGCATGAACATGAGACGCGGCCCCGCGCCCAGCTCCTCCTGCACCTGCGCCACATAGCGGCGCAGGATCGGCGACAGATAGGCATCGACCACGGTCGTGTCGCCGCGCCCCACCAGCTTCATCAGCGGCGAGACCTCGTGACTGACCGAGACCTGCGGGAAGCCGATGGCCCGCGCCATGGCGGCAACGCGCCGCTCGTGATCCGGATAGGCATAGGCATGCATGAAGACGATGGCGACCGAGCGGATGCCGTCCGCAAAGGCGGCCTCCAGCGCGGCGCGAGCGCCGGCCTCGTCCAGCGGCAGTTCCAGCGTACCATCGGCGCGCAGGCGCTCGGCGATCTCGTAGACCCGCTCGTAGAGCAGCTCCGGCTTGATGATTTCCTTGGCGAAGATCTCTGGCCGGGCCTGATAGCCGATGGCCAGCGCATCGCGGAAGCCGCGCGTGGTGACCAGTGCCGTGCGCTCGCCCTTGCGCTCCAGCAGCGCGTTGGTGGCGACGGTGGTGCCCATCTTCACCGTGGCGATGCGGCCGGAGGGGATCGGCGCCCCGGCGGAAAGGCCCATCAGCTCGCGGATGCCCTGAACGGCGGCATCGCGATAAGCCTCCGGGTTCTCCGACAGGACCTTGTGGGCGTGGATGCTGCCGTCCGGCGCCCGGCCGACGATGTCGGTGAAGGTGCCACCGCGGTCGATCCAGAAATCCCACTGACCGTCAGCCTGACCTGCGATCTGCCCGCTCATGCCATCCTCCCAAATGCAAAACCGGTTTCCCGGCGCGGCTTCCGTCGCCCGCAGCCGGGATTGTGAGGGGAGCGTAGCGCGACAAAAAGAATTTGTCGATAAAATATCGATAAGATGCGATAATGCGCAAATCAGACAGCGACACGGACCAGACCGCGATGACAGAGCAAGACGACAAGCCCGACCTGCCGCCGATCGGCCCCATCGTATCGGCCTCGCACCTCGCCTCAGGCGCGATGCCGGCCCTGTCCGAGATCGAGTTTGCCGTCACGATGATGGTCAACGCCTATCAGCGCTGGATGGTGCGCTGCATGGCGGCTGCCGGTGTTCCGGCCATGAGCCCGCTGGAAGTGCAGGTGCTGCATCAGGTCAATCACCGGGGCCGCGAGAAGACGCTGGCGGATGTGTGCCTGGTGCTGAACATCGAAGATACACACACGGTGACGTATGCCCTGAAGAAGCTGGAACAGGGCGGACTGATCGTCTCGGGCAAGCGCGGCAAGGAGAAAACGGTTTCCATCACAAGGGAAGGTGAACGGGCCTGCCTTGAGTATCGCAGATTGCGCGAAGCCCTATTGGTGCAACCTGTGAAATCCATTGGCCTCGACGAGGCGGAACTTTCCCGTCTGGCGGCAGCATTGCGGACGATATCGGGCAACTATGAGCAGGCCGCACGCGCCGCGGCTGCGATGTAAATCACTTATTTCAAAAACAAAATGTGATTATATGGGCTGTCCGCATGGCGCGGACAACGCGAGTATTCGCATTCAGGAGATTAGAATGAAGTTCGTCACCGTTGGGACCGCTGTGGCTCTTCTGATGGCAAGTGCCAGCCTCGCCTCTGCTGGCAGCTGGGTGTTCAACCTGGAGAACAAGTCCGAGGCGCATGTGACCTCGTTCCGTACCCAGGAAGATGGCAGCTGGAGCCAGAACTGGCTGCCGGAAAACGTCGCACCGGGCGAGACTTTCGACATGGACTTCGGGTCCGACGAAGGTGAGTGCACCGTTCGCACACGCATCGACTTCAGCGACAATACTTACGTCGATGCCGACATCAACTACTGCGAAAGCTCCGTGATCACGGTCCGCAACAAGGATGTCGTCTGGCGTTAAGCCACAGCATTCGTAAAAATAACAGGTTGGCGCAATACTTGCGCCGACCATTTTTTATTCAGGAGCACAAACATAAAATTAATCAAACGGGGCACGAACCATCAGCGAGGGGCAATTTCGATACAATTTTATTAATTAACTTGATCTATTATTTTCGCAGGACGGAATATTTAAGAGGCAAAGCGCGTCCCGCTGTTCTGACCACCCGTAAAGGGCGATCAAACCGGGGCGCAAAAGGCTTTTTTTTATGCAGCCGATGGGATTCAGACCAAATGAAAGACATCCTGCCGCAGCCACCCACACTGCGCTCCGTATCAGCCAAGATTCTCTCCATCGTTCTGTTCCTTGCCGGAGTGATGGTCACCATTGCCACCGTCGGCCTTCTCCAGATGGCGTCCATCGGAGAGGAATTGACGGAAATCGCGGACCAGAACATTCCGCTCACCGCCACCGTCACAGATGTCACCGCGCACCAGCTCGAGCAGGCGGTGCTGATGGAGCGGATCCTGCGCATCGCGCAGATCCCCGGCGAAGTGAGTGAACTGGACAGCTACATCCGCAAGTTTGACCAGCTCAGCAAGAAGGTCGAGGGCGAGATCCTTGACGCCGAAGTAAAGGCGGAAGCCGCGCTCAAGGCCGCACCGGATGAGGACCATGCGCGCCGAGCCAATGAAATTCTAAGCAATCTCAAAGTGATCGAAAAAGAGCACAAGCTCTATGAACAGCACGCGGGCGAGGTAAAGGCCTTCATCAAGGCGGGGCAGATCACCGAAGCGACAGCGCTGGCGCGCAAGCTTGAAGAGGAGCAGGATCGTCTGGACACGGCGCTGATGGGCCTGATGAGCGACCTCAGTTCAGCGACGGCACTGGCCGCGAAATCGGCGCACGAACACGAGACCGCCGGTCTCAACCTGCTAGTTACCGTGTCTATCGCCGGGATCGGGCTCGGTCTTGCCGTATCGGTCTATCTGGCAGTCTTCGGCATCAGCCGGCCACTTCGGACCGTAACCAATGCGCTCAACAGGCTTGCCGTCGATGACACATCCGTTGAAGTCAAGGTGAAGAACCGCGACGAGATTGGCCAGTTGGCCATTGCCTTTACCGCCTTCCGTGAAAAGCTCATCGAGATGAAACATCTGCAGGCGCAGATGCGCGAGGAAGAAAAGCGCATCGAAGCGGAAAAGCGCGCCGCGACCCTGCGGCTGGCTGACAATCTGGAGGCAACCGTCAAGCAGGTTGCGGACAGGATTGCGGATGCCATTCAGGAGCTTGAGCGCACAGCCAACCAGATGGCCCGCAATGCGGAAAACACTTCGGACCAGGCCGGGACGGTCGCTGCCGCTGCAGAACAGTCGACCGCAGGCGTGCAGTCCGTGGCAGGCGCCTCAGAAGAGCTTTCCGCCTCGATCCGCGAGATCAGCCGCCAGATCAGCAACGCCATGGCAGCGGCCTCGACAACCCGCAGCAGCGCGGACAAGTCCAGCACGACAGTCGAGGGGCTTGCGGTGTCGGCCAAGCGGATCGATGAAGTGGTGCGCCTCATCAACGACATTGCCGACCAGACCAACCTGCTGGCGCTCAATGCCACGATTGAAGCCGCACGCGCCGGCGAGGCGGGCAAGGGATTTGCCGTCGTTGCTTCGGAAGTGAAGGCACTCGCCAACCAGACCGGCAAGGCGACCGAGGACATCGGCAAGCAGATCGGCGAAATGCAGAACGGCTCGACGAACACGGCTCGGTCGATCGAAGATGTGGTTCGCTCCATCGGCAACATCAACGAGCAGATCACGGCGATTGCCTCGGCCATCGAGGAACAGAACGCCGTCACCTCCGAGATCGCCCGGAACGTCGCCGAAGTGGCGCAGGGGAGCCAGGAGATCACCCGGACCATCGTTCGGGTGCGCGAGAGTGCCGTCGATTCCAGCGCTGGTGCCCGTCAGGTCCTGTCGACGGTGGAAGACCTGACACAGCAGTCCGATACGCTGCGCCGCGAACTGGATGGCTTCCTCGCCAATGTCCGCGCGGCGTGAGTGAGGCCAAGACAGGATTAGGACCCCGGTCCTTGGACTGGGGTCCTAAAGGCAGCTGACAACCCGTCCATAGTCATCCCGGACGCAGCGAAGCGGAGATCCGGGACCGGAGAGTCAAGGTCTCTCCGGGATGAACGGACTGAAATACAAAGACCTCGACTCTCCGGTCCCGGCTCGGCGCTGCGCTTGGCCGGGATGACGCAGGATGCCGGGTTAGCCCGAAGTCACCTGTGTTGCCCTCGCCTTGCCGGCGAGGTCGACGAGGGCTGCGCGCAGGTCGCCCGGGGCGGTCAGCGGAGCATCGAACCAGAGACGGGCGCTGAGATCGCCGGCCTGAAGATCAAGCCCTTCCGGATCAAGACCGGCCAGACGCCAGGAGCCCTGCGGCGCCTTGCAGAGCACTTCGGCATAAAGCTTTACCGCTTCGGCGTGATCCTCGTTCATGTGGCTGACGGCACCGGGCTCGAAGGCGACCAGCGCGGACCAGCTCTCCGGGTCAAGGATCAGGTCTGCCTGCGTCAGGGCATAGGCCTTGCCGAAACCGCCGTTGAGGCTCGCCCGTTCGACTTCCAGCCGGTAGAAGGCGAAATCGGGGAAATCGACGTAGAGTTCCGCCTTCGGGTGGCGGGCCAAGTAGCGGCGGCGCAGGCGGGCGTGTTCATCGCTGTCACGCGCCAGCTTGCGGGCAACGCTGAACAGCGTCATGCGCGGATGGGCGAGCGGATCGCCCTTGCCCGGCTCGCCCACCAGCAGCGAGCAACGGCTGTCGGCGGCAAGACCGGCGCTGTGGCCGGAGAGGTTCGAGGCGAGAATCACAGGCGTGCCGTCAAGGTCGCAGACCAGCGCAACGCGGCTGCAGAGCGGGTGACCGGTTTCCGGTTCAAGCACGGCAAGGGCGCCGAAGCGGGCAAGGCGCATCAGGCCTTTGGCCTGACGGCGGACGGCATCATCGACGTCCTGGAGGACATCCTTCTTCTTTGGCGTTTCGGCCATCTGGTGTTCCTGTCAAACTGCACGTCTCCCTCGCGGCGAAGTCTATCGGCAAGCATCCGGGAATGCATCTCCACCTCTGCCGCACCCCCTGCTAAAATGAACGCCAGATGAACGGCGGTCTCAGAGTGCGTTCAGTGCGCATCTGCGAGATTGGCGACATCGAACGGGCGCCCTGTCGCCCCTTCCCTCACGGAGTAGAGATCATGACCCGCATGACGCATCGCGCGCTTGCCCTTGCCCTCACCGCAGCCTTGCTGGTGCCGGTGGCAACTTCTGCCCAGGCCGGCGATGGCTGGGGCCCGCGCGGCGGAGAGCGCGGCTGGAACAGCGGCTGGGACCGCGATCATCGTCACCGCCCCCACAACCCGGACCGCTGGAAGAAGCGCGACAACACCGATGCGGCGATCGCAGCCGGCGTGATCGGCCTGGCCGCCGGCGCCATCCTGCTCGGCACGTTGGGCAACAGCAATTCCGCTCCCCCGCCGCCGGCCTATTATCCGCCGGCTCCGGCTTACGGTGGTCCGGTCTATGGCGGCCCTGCCTATGGCGGTCCCGTCTATGTCGGTCCGGCCTATGGGGCCGGCGTGCAGCCGATCCCGCAGCCCGGCGTGCCGGTGGATGATCGCCCGATCATTGCCCATGGCAATGCTGGCGTCGGTTACCAGCCCTGGAGCCCGGCCTGGTATGACTACTGCCGCTCACGCTATCGCAGCTTCAACCCGCAGACCGGCACCTTCACCACTTATTCCGGCGAGAAGCGCTTCTGCCAGTAAGCGGCACGCTCACTGACTGAAAGAGTTAGTCTCTCCGCAGCCGGTCGTCCCCTGCCCTGCCCCGCAAGACCGGATGCGGACATGCGAAGGGCCGCCCCGAACAGGGCGGCCCAAGCTTGATAACGAACCTCGATCCTATTCACGTCATCCCGGTCAAGCGAAGCGCAGAGCCGGGATGACGGCAGACAGGCTTGTTCAGCAGGTTGGGGCGCCCCGAAAGGGCGGCCCTTTTGCCGTGAGCAACGAAGCGTCGAGGCACCAGTCATCCTCAGTCGGCCATGGTCTCGATGGAGGCAAAGCCTTCAGGAGCGGCGCCGGCGACGAAGGGTTCGTCCACTTCCACGACCGTATCTGGATAGAAGCCGTTGAAATGGGTGCGCAGCGACAGGCTGTAGGCACCAATATGGCCGATCTCGATCCAGTCACCCGTATCGACGGTCTCGGGGAGCCAGAAGGGCCGTGACAGGATATCGACGCTGTCGCAGGTGGCCCCGCATACCTTGAACGGCACGATCTCGCCGGCGTTGCCGACACGGCGGCGGCGGGCAGGGTCCGGAATGAAGCGTGCCGGAAGCGTGATCTTGCCAGTCCAGCTGTCGGACAGGGACGCCCAGATGCCGTCGTTGATGTAAAGCCGCCGGCCTTTCTTCAAGAGCACCCGGACGATGAGCGAGATGGATCTTGCGACGATGACGCGGCCGGGCTCGGCCACCAGGGGCTGCTTGTCAAAGCCCCACTCGGCAATGTCCTTGCGCAACTCGCTCATCAAGTCGGCCAAGGCAGGCATCTGCGGGGTCTTGCGGCGCGGGTCATGTCCATAGACGGCCGGAAAGCCGCCGCCGACGTCAAGTTCGCAGATCTCGACCCCGGAGCGGGAGCGCACCCAGTCAGCCGAGGCAAGCGCCCGTTCGTAGGTTTCCGCATCCTCGATCTGGCTGCCGACATGGAAGCACAGGCCGCAGCGGAATCCGATCCGGTCGATGCGTTGCAACAGTTCCACCGCATGGGCGGGCGCTGCGCCGAATTTTTTCGACAGCTCGTAGGCGGCATGGCCCTTGGTGGCGAGGCGGACGAACAGGGTGATGTCACCCGGGTTGATGTCGAGCGCACGCACGATGCGCAGGATCTTGGCGACCTCGTCCTCGTGATCGAGCGACAGGGTGCGGATGCGATAGGTCTCGAGTGCCAGCCGGATGTCGGACTGGGCCTTGACCGGGTGCATGTAGAGCATTTCCGCAGTGGGGGCGACGTCGCGGACAGCGGCGAACTCGGCTGGTGAGGCAACGTCGAAACAGTCGATCCCGGCCTCGGCCAAAGCCTTGAGAACAAAAGGTTCGCCGTTGGTCTTCACCGCGTAAGCGGTCTTGCCCGGAAAGGCAGCCATGAAGTTGCGCGCGTCTTCGGCCAGAACACTGGGCCGGAAGCAATAGACCGGCTGATCGGGGCGCAAGGCCAGGGCGGCATCAACGGCAGTCCGGAATCGATCCATCCGCGTCATCCTTGATTGAGAGGCCGGCCAGGTCGCGCGGCAGGCGCCACGTCCTCCAGAGCAGCCCGATTCCCGATTGATATCAAGTCACCGCCGTCGCAACGGCATCACTGGCTTGTCGAACCTGAGGGTGGAATCATAACGGACTTGCGACACCTGCGGTTCCATGGCTCAGTTATCCAACGTGACCTGCCGGAAAGCCTCCATGACCATCGAACTCTACACCGCCTATGTGATCGCAACGCTCGTTGTGGTGGCAATCCCCGGCCCGACCGTGCTGCTGGTGATCAGCTACGCACTTGCCCACGGCCGCAAGGCATCGACGGCCTGCGTGCTGGGCGTGGCGCTGGGGGATGCCACATCGGCAACCGCCTCGCTGCTGGGGCTCGGAGCGATCCTGGCGACCTCGGCAACCGCCTTTTCCATCCTCAAGTGGCTGGGCGCGGCCTATCTGCTGTGGATCGGCATCAAGATGTGGCGCCAGCCCCCTGCCCCGCTTGAACTGGACAGCGAGGGCGAGGCAGCACTGGCGATGAACCCGCGCCGGGTGTTCTGGCACACCTATGTGGTGACCAGCCTCAACCCGAAAGGCATCGCGTTCTTTATTGCCTTTCTGCCGCACTTCATCGCGCCGCAGGCCCCGGTGGCCCCGCAGCTGCTGCTGCTCGGGATCACCTTCGTCGTGCTGGGAACACTCAATGCGGCTGTCTATGCCCTGACGGCCTCGGCGATCCGGACGAAGATCCGCAAGCCGGGGACGCTGAAGACGCTGAACCGGGTCGGAGGCAGTCTGCTGATCAGCGCGGCGGCCATGACAGCGGCGCTGCGCCGCGCCGCCTGAGGCGTTGTCAGCGGCTGGCCGCCTGCTCCATCCCATCCATGATCCGGTCGAGCGCCTTCTGGAACGCCCGACCGGCCGCCTGACGGCGAAACTCAGCGGCAAGCTGAACGGTCTGCGGAAATTCTCTCGGGTCCAGCTGGTCGGTCTCATCCAGCATGGCCTGTGACGCCGGGCGCAGCAGGCCGCCAGCCTCGGCGGCCGCTAGCCCCAGAACCGCAGCATACCAGCCGACGCAATAGTCGACCCGGTCCTCCGCATTGAAGCCCGCATCGGCCAGCGCGACATAGACCATCTCGGCGTGGCGCACGTCGGCGGGCCCTGTCACCCAGAACCGCAGCAGCAGCGGGAAGGTTTGCGGATAGGCCAGAGCGAGGCGGCGGTACTGGAAGGCAAGGTTCTCCAGCCGGCTGCGCCAGGGGGTGGCCGGATCAACAGGAATGAGCTGCGCATTGAGCCGGTCGCCCATGGCCCGCTCCAGTTTTTCCTTCGACCCGAAGTGATATTGCACGGTCATCGGATCAAGCCCGAGGGACTGGGCCAGCCGGCGCAGGCTGAAGCCTTCAGCGCCCTCGCTCTCACGCAAGGCGATCGCTGCCTCCAGCACCGCATGCGGGTCAATTCCACGCGGGCCCTGACGACCTTCACCACGCCCCTCGCCGCGACCTTCAGTGGGCTTTTTCGACATTGCAGAAATTTCCCCTTGCCATTCCTACGCCGTAGAATTACATGTTCTGCACTGTAGAAATCAAGCTGTCTTCGGCCAGGGCGCTCGTCCCTGGACGATCTTGCACATCTAAAGGAGACTTGCGATGCGCAGCCTCGCCGCCAGACCCGATGCAAAGGCCCTCGGCCTTGCCGCCGTGATTGGCTCGACCTTCTTCCTCGGCCTTGCCCATGGCATCGGCTATCCGCTGACCGCTGTCAGCTTCGAGCGCTGGGGCGCGCCGGGCTGGCTGACGGGCCTCGCCGCAGGCATGCCGGCGCTGGCCGCGCTGGTGCTGTTGCCCTTTGCCCCGCGCCTCGCCTTCCGCATCGGGCTGGTGCCGGCGATGGCGGGCGGCTGTGCCATTGGCCTCACCGGTTTCATCCTGATGCCCTTGATGCCGAGCGTCGAGGCGTGGCTGGTGCTGCGCTTCATGATGGGTGTCGGGCTGCTGTTCCCCTGGCTGCTCGGCGAGACCTGGATCAACGCTGCGGCCGAAGAGGCAAGCCGGGGCCGGGTGCTGTCGCTTTACACGGTGGCGCTGTTCGGCGGCTATGGCGCAGGCCCGGTGCTGCTCGGCCAGATCGGCACGGAAGGGCTGCAGCCCTTCATCGTCGCCGGGCTTGCCCTGTCATTGGCCGTGCTGCCGCTGGTGGCGGCGGCCAGCCTTGCGCCGCGCATCGACGGGCACGCAGGCGGCAATCCTGCGGCTGTCGCGAAGCTGGTGCCGCTGGGCATGTCGGCAGCGCTCATCGCCGGCGTGCTGGAATACGCCTATATCGCCCTGCTGCCGAGCTTTGCCAGCCGGCTGGGGCTTGATGAAGCAACCGGCCTCGGGCTTGTGACGGCCTTCCTGTGGGGCGGGGTGACCTTGAGCTTCGGCTTTGGCTGGCTGGCCGACCGGATGAACCGGCCCAAGCTGATGCTGATGATGCTGGTCGCCTTCCCGCTGGTGGCGCTGGTCTCGGGCCTTGCCACGGCGCTGCCGGGTGCGGCACTGGCGGCCACCTTCCTGCTCGGCGGCCTTGCCTGCGCCTTCTACACGCTGGGGCTTGCGATCCTTGGCGAACGGCTGCGCCCGGCTGATCTTGCCCCCGCGAATGCGGCCTTCCTGGTGCTCTATCAGGTTGGCACGCTGGCCGCCCCTCCGGTCGCAGGCGCTGCCATGGACGCCGTCACGCCCTGGGGGTTCCTGATGGCGGTCATCGGCTTCGGGCTCGCAGGCCTTGCGACCGCGCTGATGCTGTACCGGATCGAAAGCCGGCGCAAGACGGCATGAAGCTGGAAACAAAAAAGGCCGCCACTCTGGCGGCCTTTTGCTTGATGACAAAGTTCGGGATTTCAACGTCTACCGTCATTCCGGACAAGGTAAGCGACAGCGAACCGCAGATCCGGAATCCAGCGCGTCTGTGCGAGCGCAAGCGAGCCCATAGACAAGTCAACGCGATAGAACTTGCGGCCGACACGCATTGACGCGCTTCGCGCGGCTGATGTCTGGATCCCGGCTCGGCGCTTCGCTGTCGCTCAGCTTGGCCGGGATGACGACGCTCAGGTCAGATCTGTCAGCCCTCAGGACAAGAGGTTCAAGATGCCTTACGGGTGCGGTCCTTGATCACGCTGAGGGCCCGGGTCGCTTCGCCGCGTTGGACCTTCGCATAGCGGGCGAAGGCGTCATTCAGGTCCTTGCTCGTCAGCTTCAACCGCTTGGTGCGCATCATGACGATGTTCTTGTAGGCGGTGTCGCTGACGCCATTGGCGCGGCAGAGGATGTTCAGCACCGTGTCTTCCGGATTGAACACCACGCGCGCGACAGATTCATGCGGCAACTCGCTGAGTTCGGCCAGCAACAGGGCAAGATCCACCGGCCGGTCGCCCTTGGTGAACTGGTTCACCGCATCATCGACCGGACGCCGGCGCGCCTTGACGTCGCGGATCAGCATGTCGGCCTTGTTCTTGGCGCTGCCAAGATCGCGCACCTGAGCCTGGACCTCCTGCGCTGCGCGCTCGGCCAGCACGGCAACAAGCGTACCGTCGCCGCCCATCTCCTTCAGTCGCTCACGCAGTTCATCGGACAGGAACGACACAAGGCGGCGCGCGCCTTCCTCGGGGATATCACTGCGCCCGATCAGGGCCTCCTGGATCTGAGGATGCGCCCGTGCCTTTTCAACCAGCCGGTCAAACGTGTCGACCGTGAAACGCGCTTCCCCGTTGGCTGCCACCCGGGCCAGCACCGAAGTTGACCCCCGATCGACAATGACACTGGTGACTTCTGCATCCAGCGGACGGCGGTCGGCTATTGCTCCAAGATGATCCATCGAGCCGCTGGTCGCAATCTCGACCAGATCCGGCGTGGTCAGGACTGGAGAACTCTCAAGAATGGACTGCGCGACGGAGATTTCATCCTGCGCCAGATGCATGGCGAGTTCACGCGGGGTGTTCGGATTTGCAGCGATCCGGACGGACAAGGCCATCCGCGCCTCTTCCTCGAGCTGGCCGATGACCTTGAGGACAATATCGCCGAACAGCAGGCTGACATGATCCACCTGCTCCGGCTGGGCGGAGGCAAAAAGATCAGTCACGGCCTCGACGAGCGACCTGCGCCCACCCGACGTGCGATCATGAGCCAGCTCTGGGAGCTTGCTGAGACTGACCATTCCACCTCCCGGAACCCGGGTCTCCCTGTTATCGACCTAACCCTAGGGTGGATCTGGTTAATGCGTCATTAACACCTCGCCTGTTTCTCGACGTTTTTTCCAATATCACCAGTACAACGCAGAAATGGTCCAATGCGACAAAAGCGCCCTGTGACTTGTGGGAGAACTTTCCTGACTTAGTCTCTAAAAATTGCAACCGCAGCCGGGGGAATACAGTTAAATTGCTGTTCAAATTGAAAATTTTCGGGAGAAAGCAAACTGATATACCAGAATACTCCCTCAGCAGCTCAACAATCAGGACGCGTATCCGGCGCTCGATTGTGCGCCGCGGCAACTTTTCCGGTCGACACGGGCAGAAGCTTCGCTACATTAACGTTTGTGCAGGAAATGGACATCGGGAGGCCAGACTATGTCGATCGTCCGTCATCTTGACGTCATCGCTGTGTGCGTGGCTTTTGTGTTCCTGGGAGCGATCATCATCGGGTTGGTCTAGGACAAACAGGGTGGACGTCATACCGATTGCAGGACCCCGGGAGAGGTCCGGAATACGGCGTCCGGCGAATGCGGGTGGCCTCTGGCCACACCGCGAGCCCGGTTAATCAGGCCCTGGGCACGTGCCAGGGTAACCAGTTCATGGGACAAGTGTTATTTTCGACCCGAACTGTGTCGCCTGGGGTCGGCACGGAACGCTAGTTGATTCGTGCATGGATGAACGCGACCGGGTTGCGGCAGAAGACTGCGACACCGTTGGTTCGCTTGACGACTGCGACACTCTCAAACAGTCACCGAACTTTCCCAGGGTAGAAACAGAATGGCCACCGCAGGTGCTGCGATGGCCATTCTGTTTGGGCAACTCCTCAGGACGGCTTGTCGCCGTAGCCTTTCTCAAGCCGCCTTGGTGACCGCATCTTCGATGGCAGCGCGGGCTGCGGCGCGCTTGGCGTCGCCATCCATCATCAGCTGGTCAGCGGCAATCACGGTCACGTCGGTGATGCCGATGAAGGCGAGGACCTGCTTCAGGTAGGGCGTTGCGAAGTCGACGGGCGAATTGACCGGCACGCCGCCGGAGGCGACGACGACATAGGCCTTCTTGCCCTTCAGCAGACCTTCCGGGCCATTTTCCGTATAGCGGAAGGTTTCGCGGGCGCGGGCAACGAGATCCACCCAGGCCTTGAGGCTGGCCGGGATGCCGAAATTGTAGATCGGCGCAGCAATGACGAGCACATCAGCCGCCTTGAGTTCGGCCACCAGCGTGTCGGACAGGGCCAGCTTCAGCTTCTGTTCGGAGCTGCGCTCAGCCGGATCGGTGAAGTTGGCGCCGACCCAGGCTTCGTCCACGACCGGCAGGCCGGCGGAGACGTCGCGGGTCAGGACGCGGGCCGACGGATGGGTGTCCAGAAGGCGGGTGACCAGCGTGTCGGTCAGCTCGCGGGTCATGGAACCGGCCTTGCGGGCCGAGGCGTCGATCTTGAGAATGGTCGGGGTGGCAGTCATGATTTGATCTCCTGAAGAACCCTGACCGCGTCAGGTGTTCATATCGAGATCAATATAGACCGCCTGTTTCCGGTGACTATTCGCCGGATCGTGAACAGTGTGTTTGCGGCACCGCAACACGTGCCAGCCTAAAAGCGCAGGCGGACCCGGTGTCGGGCCCGCCTGACGCGAGGATCATTCAGCCGCGGCAACCTTGCGGTTGGGATCGTAGTTCAGGATCGGAGCAAGCCAGCGCTCGGCATAGGCCAGATCCCAGCCCTTGCGGTCGGCGTAGTCTGCCACCTGGTCCGCCTCGATCTTGCCGACGCCGAAATAGTGGCTGTCCGGGTGGCTGAAGTAGAGGCCCGAAACGGACGAGCCGGGCCACATGGCGTAGCTCTCGGTGAGCTGGATGCCGGTGGCTGCCGTCGCGTCGAGCAGGCGGAACAGGGTTTCCTTCTCCGTGTGGTCCGGCTGGGCCGGATAACCCGGGGCGGGACGGATGCCCTGGTATTTCTCCTCGATTATTTCCTCATTCGTCAGCGTTTCGCCGCTCGCATAGCCCCACAGGTCCGTGCGGACGATCTGGTGCAGCTTCTCGGCAAAGGCTTCCGCGAGACGGTCCGCCAGCGCCTGGCTGAGGATCTTGTTGTAGTCATCGCCCGCCTTGGCATAGCGCGCGGCAAGGTCATCCTCGCCGTGGCCGGCGGTGACGGCAAAGCCGCCGACCCAGTCGGCAACGCCGGAGCCCTCCGGCGCGACGAAATCCGACAGCGCAACGTTGGCGCGCCCACCTGCGGTGCGTGACATCTGCTGACGCAGGGTGAAGAAGGTCGCCAGTTCCTGGCGGCGGTCCTCCCCGGTGAAGAGCACGATGTCATCGCCGCGCGCCTGGGCCGGCCACAGACCGGCGACGCCCTTGGCGGTCAGAAGCTTCTTCGTGACGATCTCGTCCAGCATGCGCCGAGCATCATCGTAGAGCGCCTTGGCGGCCGGGCCATAGCGGTTGTCGGTCAGCACCGCCGGATAGCGGCCCTTGATTTCCCAGGTGGAGAAGAAGGGCGTCCAGTCGATGAGCGGGACCAGGTCTTCCAGCGGGAAATCGTCGAAGCGGGTGAGGCCCGTTTTACGCGGGGCCAGCGGGGCCTTGCCAAAGTCACAGCGGAAGGCATTGGCGCGAGCATCCGCGATGGACGTGCGCGGTCCACCGCCACGCGCCGCCGCATGGGCTTCGGCGATTTCGGCATATTCGGTCCGCACTTCGGCGTAATAGGGCTCGCGCTGGCCTTCGCTCATGAGGCGCGAGGCAACACCCACGGCGCGGCCGGCATCGGTGACATAGATTGCCTGGCCTTTGGCGTAGTTCGGATGGATCTTCACCGCCGTGTGGATACGGCTGGTCGTGGCCCCGCCGATCAGCAGAGGGACATTCATCCCCTCGCGTTCGAGTTCGGCCGCGACATGGCACATTTCATCAAGCGAGGGCGTGATGAGGCCGGACAAGCCGATGATGTCGACCTTCTCGGCCTTGGCGACTTCAAGGATCTTCGTCGCCGGCACCATGACGCCGAGATCGATCACCTCGAAGTTGTTGCACTGGAGCACGACGCCGACGATGTTCTTGCCGATGTCATGTACATCGCCCTTCACGGTCGCCATCAGGATCTTGCCGGCCGAAGACGAGCCTTCCAGGCCTGAGAGACGCTTCTCCTCCTCCATGAAGGGCATCAGATAGGCCACGGCCTTCTTCATGACGCGGGCGGACTTCACCACCTGGGGAAGGAACATCTTGCCCGAGCCGAACAGGTCACCGACGACGTTCATGCCGTCCATCAGCGGGCCTTCGATCACGTGCAGCGGACGGGCGACGGTCTGGCGCGCGGCCTCGGTGTCTTCCACGACGAAGTCATCAATGCCGTTGACGAGCGCATGTTCCAGCCGCTTGGCGACCGGCCATTCGCGCCAGGAAAGATCGGCTTCCTTCTTCTTGCCGCCCTCGCCTTTCCAGCGCTCGGCCGCCTCCAGCATCCGGTCGGTGGCGTCCGGCGAGCGGTTGAGGACCACGTCCTCGCACAGGTCGCGCAGTTCCTTGTCGAGGTCGTCATAGATGGCGAGCTGGCCGGCGTTGACGATGCCCATGTCCATGCCGCGCGTGATGGCGTGGTAGAGGAACACCGAGTGCATCGCCTCGCGCACGCCCTCGTTGCCACGGAAGGAGAAGGACAGGTTCGAGACGCCGCCGGAGACGTGGGCGTGGGGCAGGTTCTCGCGGATCCAGCCCGTCGCTTCGATGAAGTCGACGCCGTAGTTGTTGTGTTCCTCGATGCCGGTCGCCACCGCGAAGATGTTCGGGTCGAAGATGATGTCTTCCGGCGCGAAGCCGACCTTCTCCGTCAGCACCTTGTAGGAGCGGGCGCAGATCTCGGTCTTGCGGGCGAACGTGTCGGCCTGGCCCTGCTCGTCAAACGCCATGACGACGACGGCCGCACCATAGCGGCGCACGAGCTTCGCCTGGGCGATGAAAGCCTCTTCGCCTTCCTTCAGCGAGATCGAGTTGACGATCGGCTTGCCCTGGACGCACTTCAGCCCAGCCTCGATGACGGTCCACTTCGAGCTGTCGATCATGACCGGAACGCGGGCAATGTCCGGCTCGGCGGCAACGAGGTTGAGGAAGGTGACCATGGCGGCTTCCGAGTCCAGAAGCCCTTCGTCCATGTTGATGTCGATGATCTGCGCGCCGCTTTCGACCTGCTGGCGGGCAACGTCGAGCGCAGTCGCGTAGTCCCCTTCCTTGATCAGCTTGCGGAAGCGGGCCGAGCCGGTGACGTTGGTGCGCTCGCCGACGTTGACGAACTTGATCTCCGGCGTCAGCACGAAAGGCTCAAGACCCGACAGGCGCATCAGGCGCGGCACGTCCGGCAGCTTGCGCGGCGCCTTGTCCGCGACAGCCTCGGCAATCGCCTTGATATGCGCCGGCGTGGTGCCGCAGCAGCCGCCGACAATGTTGACGAGACCGGAGGCGGCGAACTCGCCGACGAGGCGGGCCATGTGTTCCGGGCTCTCGTCATACTCGCCGAATTCGTTCGGCAGGCCGGCGTTGGGATAGGCGCAGACCAGCGTCTGCGCGATGCGCGACAGGTCGGCGACGTGAGCGCGCATTTCCTTGGCGCCGAGCGCGCAGTTGAGACCGATGGACAGCGGATCGGAATGGCGCACGGAATACCAGAAGGCTTCCGCTGTCTGGCCGGACAGGGTGCGGCCCGAGAGGTCGGTGATGGTGCCGGAGATCATCACCGGCAGCCGCAGGCCCTTTTCCTCGAAGACTTCGTCGATGGCAAACAGGGCGGCCTTGGCATTCAGCGTGTCGAAGATGGTCTCGACGAGGATGATGTCGGCGCCGCCATCAATCAGGCCACGGGTCGCTTCGGCATAGGCGATGCGCAGATCATCGAACGAGACAGCGCGATAGCCGGGGTTGTTCACATCCGGGGAGATGGAGGCGGTGCGGTTGGTGGGGCCGATGGCACCGGCGACAAAGCGCGGCCGCTCCGGGGTCTTGGCGCTGACGATGTCGCAGGCCTGACGCGCCAGCTTCGCGCTCTCGAAGTTCAGCTCGTAGGCCAGCGCCTCCATGCCGTAGTCGGCCTGGGCGATGGTCGTGGAGGAGAAGGTGTTGGTCTCGACGATATCCGCCCCGGCCTCGAGATAGTCAACGTGAATGGCGCGGATGTCATCCGGGCGGGTAAGGCTCAGGAGGTCGTTGTTGCCCTTGAGGTCCTGCGGCCAGTCGGCAAAGCGCGTGCCCCGGAACGCGGCCTCGTCCAGCCGCAACGTCTGGATTTCCGTCCCCATCGCACCATCGAGCACAAGAATGCGCTTCGCAGCGGCGGCATGGAGCAGGTCGAAGGCGGCGGACTTCTTCAGCATGGGTGTGTTCCGGTTCCTGTCACGCAAAAGGTCCGGCGGACCGGACCTGACATTCAGTGGCGTCTGTCGCAGAGTATCGCATCCGCGCCTGACGTTTTTATGGGTGCTCCCGTCCCGATTGGGACGGGAGCGAGGCAGTCATCTCGTGCCAGATCTTCAGTAACGGGACGAAAGATGAGGCAAGATTTGGCGACTTCGGCCTCTCCGCCCCCCTCCCCCTCGTGGGGAGGGGTAAGGGGTGGGGGGAAGGGCCTATCGTTTTGGCGAGAACTCAATGATCTCGAACGACAAGACGCCTCACCAGACCTTTCGCAGAAATGTGCATTCCAGTTAAGACGAGGCTCCGAGCCCCCCACCCCTCACCCCTCCCCACGAGGGGGAGGGGGGGCGGAGAGGCGAAGCCCCTTGGCATCAGGCCGCCTGGCGAGTGCCTTCGGCCTGGCCCATCCCCAGCATGTGGCAGATGGCGTAGGTCAGGTCAGCGCGGTTCATGGTGTAGAAATGAAAGTCGTTGATGCCGCGGTCGACCAGATCCATCACCTGTTCATAGGCAACCGCAGCGCCGACGAGCTTGCGCGTTTCGGCGTCCTCGTTGAGGCCGGAGAAGCGGCGGGCCAGCCAGTGCGGGATCGAGGTGCCGCACTTGGCCGAGAACACCATGGTCTGTTCGAAATTGTGGATCGGCAGGATGCCCGGCACGACCGGGATCGAGAGACCGGCCTTGGCGATGCGCTCCAGGTAGCTCTCGAACAGGTCGTTGTCGAAGAAGTACTGGGTGATGATGCGCGTCGCGCCAGCATCAACCTTGCGCTTCAGATTGTCGATCTCGACGCTCCAGTCGGCGCTTTCGGGATGGCGCTCCGGATAGCCGGAGACGGAAATCTCGAAATCACCGACGGCGCGGATGCCGGCGATCAGATCGCTGGCGTAGGCATAACCGTCGGCGCGCGGCAGGTAGCGAGCACCCAGGCCCTCCTGCGGGTCACCGCGCAGGGCCACGATGTGGCGCACGCCGATGTCCCAGTAATCCTGGATGACCGCATCGACTTCGCCGCGCGATGCACCGACGCAGGTCAGATGGGCGGCCGGCAGCAGGTGGGTTTCCTTCAGCAGGCGTTCCACCGTGCGGTGGGTGCGCTCGCGCGTCGAGCCGCCGGCACCATAGGTGACGGAGACGAAGGACGGGTTCAGCGGAGCCAGCCGTTGAACGGTGGACCAGAGCGAGGCCTCCATCTTGTCGCTCTTCGGCGGGAAGAACTCGAAGGAGGCGGTGATCGGGGTGCGCTCGGCAAGGCGCGAACGACGGGCGAAAGTCGAGGCAGTCATGTTACGCGACCTCACGGGTTAGATCGACGAGCGGAAGATCGGTGACGATGCGCGGATCGCGCGCCAGCCACAGGGTGACGGTAAGCTGCGACCCGTCAGCGGCAGCTGGCGACAGGTCGGTGACGAGTTCGACATCAAGATCCAGTGCCTCGAGCCAGCGGGCCATCTGCTCGCGCGAGAAGCCGAGGCGGCGGTGGGCGTGGCCCTCGCGCAGGAACTCGAGGTCATGCGGGGCGAAGTCGACAATGATCAGACGTCCGCCAGGACGCAGGGCACGCGCAGCCTCGGCCAGCGCGCGGGCCGGGTCATCGAGGAAGTGGAGCACCTGGTGGACGGCGACGACATCGAAGGAGGCCGGCGGCACATTCAGCGCGTAGATATCGCCATGGCGGACCTGCGCCCGCGACAGGCCGAGCTCGGCGAGCTTGGCCCGGGCAACCGTCAGCATGTCATGCGAGGCATCAACGCCCAGCGCCGAGGTGTAGCGGTCCGAAAACAGCTCCAGCAGCCGCCCGGTGCCGGTGCCCAGATCGAGGAAGGAATGGAACGGCCGGTCGCCGAGGGCGCGCAGCATCGCCGCTTCCACATCGCTCTCGGCGATATGCAGCGAGCGCTCCTTGTCCCAGTCGCGCGCCTTGGCGGCGAAGTAGGCCGCAGCCTCCTCAGCCTTGGCACGGCGCAGGGCATCGAAGCGGCTGGCATCGGCGGTCAGCACCGGATCGGCCGGCAGGAGACGGGCAACGAGGTCGCGGGCAAGATCGCCGGCCGCGTCTTCCGCCAGCCGGTAGAACACCCAGGACCCTTCCGGATAACGGCGCACGAGACCGGCCTCGGCGAGCAGCTTCAGGTGACGCGAGATGCGCGGCTGGCTCTGGCCGAGAATGGCGGTCGCGTCCTTCACCGTCAGTTCGCTGCGGGCAAGGAGGGCCAGCAGCCGCAGACGGCTCGGCTCCCCCGCAGCCCTGAGGCCGGAGAGAAGATCGTCGATTGCAAGGTATTGGGGCTCGCTCATGCCGCTCACGTGACTAGCTGATATAAAGATATCTTTATACGAGATCAAAGCTCGACGCAAGCCACCATGTCTTGCAGGCGCGCCGATGGCAACGCCGCAACGTTCAAGTGGTTGAGAAGAGCTTAATGCGAGCTGGCAGGTCGGGCTCACCCCGATGCTGCAGCGCATCACAGGCAACTTAAACGGAATCCCTCAAGCGATTCTTATGACTCGTTCTTTTCCACCTTGTTGAAGTTGAGGATGGAGACGAGCCCGAGGGGCCGGCGTTGCAGCTGACCGGGAACTTGAGGCCCGCAGCTGCCGTGCCACCTGAGGAAAAGCGCCGGGTTCCGGGTCACTGCCCGGATAGCGAGGGCACAGAGCGATGATTCTCTGCATGAAGCAGCTCATCCGGCGAGGGGCCCGAGGGGCCGCATCACCGGATGGCGCGAAGTGATTCTGAAGATTCGGCTTTTCACCGCCACCTCATCCGGCGGATCAGGCCTGCCTCACCCTGCCTCAGAGGGGCACGGGGCCGGGATAAGCCGGCGGCGTGGCGCCGGAGATCCAGGCAAGATCGGCCGGCCAGGCATAGACCGTGCCGGTCGGATCCCAGGCGCCAAGGGCTGTGAGACTGGTCCCGGCATCGACCTGACCGTCGCGGACCCAGATGAAATGGTCGGGCCCGAGGCCAGCAAAGACCATCTTCGTCCAGTCCGGCAGGGCGGGCAGGAAGCCGCCGAAGGCACCGGAGGCATTGGCGGGATAGACCCAGTTGCCGATGCGGATCGGCCCGAGCGCACCACTGCCGGCACCGATGCCGAACTGATAGGTGCCTGTCGCGGGCTGGTTGGCGGCGCTGCCAGCAGGGTCAGCGGAATAGCCCTCGGCCATCGACTGGGACAGGACGGAGACGACGATCGGCTCGGAGGGATCAGCGGTGACGAGCACCTTCAGGTTCTCGTCGGCATAGGGGTAGCCATAGGAGTTGCTGCCCGCATGGATAACCTTTGCGTAAGAGTTGCCGTAGCCGGTAGCAAAGGGCACCTGCCCTGCGAACTGGGTGCTGTCGTTGGGCCCTGCCGTGGTGAAGTAGCCCTCGTTGAGGCCGATCATCAGATTGCGGAACAGCGAGTTGGTGATGACCTGCTGCGCCGGATCGCCGAACGGATCATTCGCGGCTGTCCGGTTCTGTGGATAGATCTGGCCGTTGAAGGTGAGCGTGCCGCCGTCGCAGCGGTAGATGATGGCGCTGGTGAGGTTCGCGGCCGTGATCTGCAACGTGTCGCCCGCCGCACTGGTGAGGCTGACCACCGGATCGAAGGCGTTGCCGGCGGCAAGGAACGACCCGGACATGGTGAGCGCCGCACCACCAGCCGGGGTGTCGGATGTCAGCATAAGCGGCGCGCTCGCATTGGTCAGGACATCGACGTAGGGATCGAAGGGACGGTAGGCCTGCGGCGCGATGGTCGGACCGGCGATCATCGGCTGCCCTGTCCAGGCCTTCAGGACGGCCGTGAGGCCGGGAGGGCCAGGCACCAGCGCGGAGGTCTGGACTTTGGTGATCAACGTCGAGACAGGCGTCTTGAAGCCGAGGGAAAAGGGCGACCCGCCCGTCAGCGTGCCCGCGACACTCAGGGGCAGCGCCAGCAGGTCGACGTTGGACAGGTTGAGCCAGACGCCTTCATCGTCCTGCGTGCGGGTCAACTCGATCCAGCCATAGCAGGACGAGCCATAGGGCACCGGCGGATTGGGAAAGGGTTCCAGCCCGACATAAAGCCGGCCGCTGGTGATGGTGGTGAAGCTGATTTCTGCCCCGGGAATGTCGGACAGGGCCGTCACCGTGTTCGCGGCGATCTTGCCAAGGCCGGTGACATCGTCGGCGGTCAGGAGCACGTACAGGGCGGACTTGCGGTCGGTGACGGGGCGAAGATCAACGAGCGACAAGGTGATGCTGGCAAGCGGCGCGGCCATGGCGGCGGTCTCCTGATGCGGTGGCACTGTCCGTTGGACGCCGGCGCTGACCGGATGTGATGACAGGGCTGCACTGGCCGCTCTCCCATCCGCGCGCTATAGCTTGGCTAAGAGACAGGAGACCAGCCGCATGGCAGATGACGCAAAAACCGAGCGTGAACATGGATTCCCGGAAGGGCTCGTCCGCACACCCGGACGCCGGATCAAGGGGACGGTCGAGCGCGTGCTGGCGACGCTCACGCCAACCGACTTCCTGACCCAGGACGTGGAGACCCTGCCGCTGGCATTCGAGGGCATTGCGGGTGGCCGCCACGCCGGCTTTACCCGCCGCTCGGGCGGGCGCGAGCCGTGGTATCCGCGTGGCACGGAGATGGCGAACGAGCGCCAGATCTCGCTGCTGTCGGTCGAAGAGCTGGAGATCGTCGCCAGCCGCATGGAGCTGCCGCGCGTTGACGTGGCCTGGATCGGCGGCAACATCCTCGTCTCCGGCATCCCGCATTTCTCGCTGGTGCCGCCGCGCACGCGGCTGGTGTTCGAGAGTGGCGCAGTGCTGCGCGTGGACGGCGACAATGTGCCGTGCCGGATTGCCGGCAAGGGCATCGCCGAGCACTACCCGGACCGGGAGGGCCTGGATCTCCTTTTCCCGCAAAAGGCACGCAACCGGCGCGGATTGGTTGCCTTTGTCGAGAAGCCGGGCATCATCCGTCCGGGCGAGCTTGTGACGGCCCATATCCCTGAACACTGGCTGTATCCGAAGGCGTGAGCCAGGACAGCCGCGAAAGGACCGAGATGCTTCCGATCCACCACATGATCCCGGGCGGCCCGCGTCCGGTCGCCCCGTTCTCCCATGCGGTCGAGGCCGATGGCTGGGTGTTTGTCACGGGCCAGATGCCGACCGATCCCAATGCGCCGGACGCGCCATTGCCGGAAGGCGTGGCCGCCCAGACCGCGCGGGTGATGGAGAACCTCAAACTGGTTCTGGCCGGAGTAGGTCTCGGCCTCGAGCACGTGACGATGGCCCGCGTCTACCTGACCGAATTCGAGCGCGACTACGCGGCGATGAACGAGACCTACCGCGACTTCTTCATCCCCGGCCGCTTGCCGGCCCGCACCTGCATTGGCGTGACGGGACTTGCGGTCGGCGCACTGGTCGAGATCGACCTGATCGCGCGCAGGCCCTGAGCGCCCGGCTCCGCAAACAGCACAGCCCTGTGGCGGCCCTGTGACGGCCTGACGCGGGGCATCGCGCCGCAGTGACCTCGTGGGCTTCAGCAGTCATCTACGCAGTAGCGCGTAAGCAGTTTCCCTGCCGCGCCTGTGTTCGCTCTGACCCCCGAGGCCCCTCATGTCCGCCCTTGCAACTGCTTCCAGCCGCAAGACCCCGCCGATCCTGCTGCTGCGCATCCTGATGCTCGTGCCGGTGTTCAACCTGTTCCTGCGCGAGGCCATTCATGGCTCGGATGAGGACCGGCTCTGGTTTGCCTTCAACATGGCGGTGCTCTGGCTGCTGGCAATTGCCGCCTTCGGCTATCCCGCCATCATCCTTCCGGCCCTCGGGCTGGTGGCCAT
Source organism: Pannonibacter carbonis (assembly GCF_003012935.1). Classification (GTDB taxonomy): domain Bacteria; phylum Pseudomonadota; class Alphaproteobacteria; order Rhizobiales; family Stappiaceae; genus Pannonibacter; species Pannonibacter carbonis. The sequence continues at coordinate 303,482 of NZ_PUDR01000005.1, forward strand.
GGCCTTCCTTTGGATCCTGGAGACCGTGCGCTGAGGCTTTGCCGGCAGGCGGCTCAATCGCCCGTCAGGCCAACTGACTGATCTTCCCCATCGTCCTCGCCGATGCGGCGCGCGCAGCCCCAGTCCTCGAACACCTCGTTCATGGCCGGGGCCACAAAAAAGCGTGCCGCATCGCGGTCATAGCCATCATCCAGTAACAGGTCGTAATCGGTGTGGGTGTGGCGCACGTGGCTGGCGAGGCCCTGCCAGACCGCAATCGAAACCGGCAGATGCCGCAGGTGTCCCGCCTGCGCCGCCTCAAGCACCGCTCCCGCATCCAGCATCGGAATGCGGGGCGCCATCGCCCTCAGGGTCTTGCGCAAGTCCTGCTGCCGCTTTGTGCCTGGCGCCACTGCTGTCTCTGCCCCTGCCCGTATCAAGCCTTGAAGATAGCACAAGGCTCTTCGCCGCGCCCTCCCCTGCCCGGCTCTCAGGCCACTCATCACCCAGTACATCACGCCGCAGGGCATCGGGAAGCCGTGTCCGCCGCCTGGCCGCAAAGGGCCACTGCGGGCGCAAGGCAAAGGGCGACAGGGACAGCAGCAGCCGGGACAGGATGGTCATCGCACACCTCGATAAAGAAAGCGATTTCTTTCTTAATTGGAGCGCCCGAATATGAAAAGAGAAAACTTTCTATATCTTGGGTGTCGTGCTACAAATCCGGCATGTCCGATCGTACCCGCACCCGATTGCTGAATGCCCTGAAGGGGTCAGGCCCGCAGACCGCCGCCGAGCTTGCGACAGCGCTGGCCGTGACGCCCGTGGCTGTCCGCCAGCACCTCGATGGCCTGGCCAGCGAGCAGCTGGTCGATTTCGAGGATCAGAAGGGCTCCGTTGGCCGGCCGCGCCGGGTCTGGGCGCTGACGGCAGCAGGACATGCCCGTTTTCCCGATAATCATTCGACCCTGGTCGCAGGATTGCTGGGCGGCTTGCGCCAGCTTTATGGCGAAGAGGCGCTGGACCGGCTGATCGGCTTGCGTGAACAGGAAAGCGAAGCGCTGTACCGGGCCGCCCTGAACGACGCCCCGGACCTGCCAAGCCGCCTGCAGCGCCTGGCCGAGTTGCGCAGCCGCGAAGGCTACATGGCCGAAGTCGAGGCCGAGAGCGATGGCAGCTGGCTCTTCATCGAGAACCATTGCTCGATCTGCGCGGCGGCAACAGCCTGCCAGGGCTTTTGCCGGTCGGAACTGGCGCTGTTCCGAAAGGTCGTTGGCCCGGACGCCGCCATTGAGCGCTGCGAGCATCTCCTGTCCGGCGACCGCCGCTGTGTCTATCGGGTCACTCAGCTCGCAGCCTGAGACCTAAGCGCCCGGCGCATCCAGATCCGGCACAGCGACCCCAAGATCACCGAGTGTCGCGGCGAATGTCTCCCGCAGCGTCTCGAAGTCCTGCCGGCGCGGCGATGATTTACGCCACACCAGCCCCACCATGCGCGCAGGCTGGGGGTCGGAAAAACGCAGCAGGGCCACCCGGTCATCGCGCACCTCGACATCGGCGCAGATCTCGGGCAGGAGCGTCACGCCATATCCGGCAGCGACCATCTGCATGACAGTCGCCAGACTGGTCGCGCCAAAGGCAGAGCGACGACCACCGACAACCGCCTGGCAATAGTTCAGCGCCTGGTCCCGCAGGCAGTGCCCCTCCTCCAGCAGCAACAGATCCTGCTGGCGGATATCATCGACACTGACCCGCAGCCGTTCATCGAGGTCAGGCCGATTGTGCACGGCAAGCAGGAACCTGTCCTGGAACAGGGGCAAGACAGCCAGATCGGGCTGCGAAACCGGGAGCGCCACGATGACCACATCCAGGTCGCCGTCCCCAAGTTCAGCCAGCAACTGATCCGTCAGCGTTTCGCGCAAAGTCAGTTGCAGGTCGGGATGACTGGCCTGCAGCACCGGAAGCACGCGCGGCAGCAGATAAGGCGCAATTGACGGGATGATGCCCAAGCGCAGCGGACCACTGAGCGGTCGCCCCCGATGTCTGGCGTAATCCGCAAGATCGCGCACATCCGACAGGATCCGCCGGGCCCGGCGCAGCACTTCCTCTCCGTCCGCCGTCAGACGCACCGCCCCGCTGCGCCGTTCGACCAGGGCAAGGCCAAGTTCCAGTTCGAGGTCCCGGATCTGCATCGACAATGCCGGTTGCGATACGGACACAGCTTCCGCCGCCCGGCGGAAGTGACGGTGCGTGGCCAGGGCATCGAGATAGCGCAATTGGCGAAGTGACAGCATTTGATAAGAATATCTGATCAAAGAAACAAATCAATCCGATTGGACCTGATCGGATGCTGCGGGCATGTTAGTGCCAGTTCGCTTGGCCCCAATGGCGCAAGCCAGATGCGTCCAAGCAGGCTCCTCGCATGTTTCTACCGACAGGGCCCCGCCCTGCGTGATGCCAAATCTGCCGGTAACCATGTTTCCATTTTGATGCCCGACTTCGGGGGCGATCTGCGGATCGCCCCTCTTTTTTGGGCCAGGTCAGGCCCGCGCAGGCCCCGCCGCCCGTTCGAGAAATGGCTCCAGATTGGCGCAAGTCTCCCATCTTACCGAAGCAGAACAACCAAAATCTGGAGACATACTCGATAAAAATTGAACAAAATATCGATCAAAGAAGTATAAGTTCAACGCATACAGATTTTTCTTATCTTTAAAACTGCCCACTAGAAGGGTCACATGTCCAAAGGGCCGGGTGATTTCGAATGGTGGAAGCTTATAAGACTGAGCTCGTGAATTTTCAGGATCTATCAAGTGAAACAAGTGCAGATAGACGAGCGGAACTAGCCCGCCATGTCGCCGTGCTGTTTTCGTTAACTTCAGAGAAATGCACGGACGAACAGGTCGACATCTACGACTCCGTCCTGCTGCGTCTGGTTGACATGGTGGAAACCGAAGTGCGCCGTTTCGTCGCCGAACGGCTATCGGAACTGCGCCGGGGACCGGAACGCACCATCCGCCAGTTGGCGAGCGACGAGATCGACGTGGCAGAGCTGATCCTGCGCCGGTCCCATGTCTTGCGGGATCGTGACCTGGTCGACATTGCCGATGTGCAGAGCAATGCGCACCGGCTTGCCATTGCCCAGCGCGAGATGTTGTCGGAAGAAGTCACCGACGTGCTGGTGAAACGCGGAGATATCCGGGTGAAACGCCGGGTGGCCGCCAATCAGGGCGCGACATTCTCTCCTGCAGGCATGGCCGGACTGCTGGAGGCCGCGTCTTCGGACCAGCCCCTGCAACTCGCCCTCAGCGACCGCACGGATCTGGCCGAAGACCAGATCCAGGAACTCGTCTCGGTGGCCACCGAAGCTGTGCGCCTGAAACTGGCCGGCACTGCTGCTGCGGCTGATGCCGAGAAACTGCCGCAGGCCGCCAGCATAGCCGCCCAGCGGATGTCCAACGACTACTGGCTGAGCCGTTATGACTTCGAGACCGCACGCGGCCGGGTCATGACCATGGCCCGTGATGGCCGCCTGACCGAGGCGACCTTGCGCTGGTTTGCTGCCGATGATCGTTTTGCCGAGGCGGTTGTGGCCTTTGCCTGCCTGACCCGCATCGGCCTGCACGAGGCCAGCCACTGGATGGTCCGGCTCGATGTCGATCCCTTCCTGACCGTCGCCAAGGCACATGGCTTTACACCGCTGACCGTGGCAACCTTGCTCAAGGTCGGCCCTTGGCGGCACCGGCTGTCGGTTCAGGCCCGCGCCATGGCCCTGGCCCAGTATGAGGCAATGCGCCCGGACGAAGCCCGCCAGAAGCTGGCGCATTGGGATGACATGGTCACCCACTGATGCCAGGCAGATGGGGACCGCGGCCCATGGCCGGCCCAACCAGTGAAAAGCTGTGCAGCCTCTGAATCTCGTAAGGCCCCTCTGCCCCTCGGCACAGGGGCCTTTTTCCGCACATCTGACGCAGGTGAAGCCAGCCCGTGTTCGCCGCAGCAGGCCGGCGGCCAACTTGTCACCCAGCACCATTTCCGCTTTTATGCCGCGTGGTTACAAGGGGGCGCGACGCAATGATCGATCTGGTTCAGGCAAAGGGTACGCAGGCTGGCCGGCCACATAGCAGTCCCAGCTTGTTTTGCAGCCTTTGCTGGCGCGGCATCCTCACCCTCCTGCTCCTCCTCAGCCTCGCCGCCCTGCCTGCCCGGGCGCAGAACCAGCAACCACCCGCCGATGCAGCGGGCATCACCGCCGTGCCGCAGCAGCCCGTCGCCTATGACATTTCGGCCTACGACCAGTTGTCCAAGGACATGGGCCAGACCATGACCGAGACGTTCCAGTTGCGCGGCGCGGTGCAGCGGATCCTGGCCGAATTGCCGGAGTTGCCGGCCAGCATCATTGCGACCCTGCAAACCAAGTCCCCGGATGGCAGCCTCGGCTGGCTTTGGGGTGCCGTTCTCGTCACGCTGGCTGCCATTCTTGCCGGAACTGGCACAAAACTGATTTTCCGCCGGTGGGCCAAGGCGGTCTATCTCGCCCGCTTTGCCCGGCAACCCGAGACAAGGACCGAGAAGATTGCCTTTCTTCTCGGCCGGGGTGTCGTCATGGGCCTCGAGATCATCACATTCCTGCTAGCCGCATGGCTGGTTGCGGTGATGCTGCATGAGGACACGGAGGCCGCACGGATCACCGTCATGACCGGCCTGTCCGCCTATACGACGTGGCTTGCAGCGCGTTTGATCTTTTTCAACGTCCTTGCACCTGACTCCGCGCATCACCGGATGCTTGCCCTCAGCGATCAGGCAGCAAATGGTCTCTACAATGCGATCAGGGCCGGTGTGGGCATCTCCATCCTTCTGTTGGCGATCTGCCTGTGGATGTCGCGGCTCGGCCTCGATCCGGACGCCCACAAACTCGCCCTTGTCGGCTCGGCGGCATTCTCCACGCTCGTTCTGTCGGCCATTGCGGTCCTGTGGCGCAAGGATGTCGCAGGCGCCATCCTGGGCGCGGAGCAGACAGAGCCTGTTGCGCTGGTGCAGTTCATAGCCCGGATCTGGCATGTGCTGGCCATCCTCTATTTCGTCTTCGCCTTCGGCATGTCTTCCGTCCGCATCCTGCTCGATCAACCTTTTGCCATCGGATTGGTGGCAGCACCGGTGCAATCACTGATCGCGGCATTGGTCCTTTATGCGCTTCTCCTCCTGGTGATCGACCGCCTGCTTCCACGCCTCGACACCCGGCGGGCCCAGGCCGCACTCGTGAGTGACATCGAGCGCAGTGCCGCAAACTCCGGAGAGGCACGCGACGAGGCCGCGAACGCGTCCCAGGCCGAGGCCGAAGCGCTTGAAAACGAAGCCGCCCGTGCGCCTTACCGCGAGTTGCTGGACCATGGTGCCGGTGTGCTGACACTTGTGTTCTCTGCCTGGCTGCTGCTGCAGGCCTGGGGAATTTCGATCCAGGATAAAAGTTCGATCATCGGCAACACGGTTGAGATCGCGATTGTCGGCTTTCTCGGCTACATGGCTTACCAGGCCGTCGAGATCGCGGTGGCCCAGGCCATGCGGCGTCAAAAGCCGCCCGGAGATGCCCATGATGGCGCCGAGATCGAAATCGGCGGCCAGGGCGACTCGCGCCTGTCGACGCTGCTGCCAATCTTCCGCAACTTTCTGCTGATCACCATCGTGGTGATCTCCGGCATGCTGATCCTGTCGCAGATGGGCATCGACATCGCGCCGCTGTTTGCCGGCGCCGGTGTTGTCGGCCTTGCCATCGGCTTCGGGGCGCAGACCCTGATCCGGGACATTTTCTCCGGCGCCTTCTATCTGATCGACGACGCCTTCCGCAAAGGCGAGTACATCGATATCGGCGGTGCCAAGGGCACGGTGGAAAAGATCTCGATCCGCTCCATGCAACTACGCCACCATCGCGGGGCGCTGACCACGGTGCCCTTCGGCGAGATCAAGCATGTGCAGAACTACTCGCGCGACTGGGCCATAATGAAGCTCGCCTTCCGTGTCACCTATGACACGGACACCGAAAAGATGCGCAAGATCATCAAGAAGTTCGGCCAGGAGCTGCTGGATGACCCTTACTACGGGCCAATGTTCCTCGATCCGCTGAAGTCACAGGGCATCCTGTCGATGGAGGACAGCGCGATGATCGCCCGCGTGAAGTTCATGTCAAAGCCCGGCAAGCAGTTCGAACTGCGCAAGGTGATCTATGCCGGCCTACAGGATCTGTTCGAGAAGAACGGCATCCACTTCGCCCACCGCGAGGTGACCGTGCGTGTGGCCACCGAAGATGGCCACGTGATCCACAACCCGACACCAGCGCAGATCGCTGCTGCCGGCGCAGCCGTGCTGGGCAGCCTGGACGGGGCGACCGGGCCGGATGGCGCCCCCGCGCCGGGACAGCCGGCGCAGTGATCGGGCTCCGGCCTTTACACGTCATTCCGGACAAGGCGAGCGAAAGCGAGCCGCAGATCCGGGGCCTGTCCCGGGCCTGACCCGGGATCCAGCGCATCTGTGCGAGCGCAAGCGAGCCCATTGCCAGATCATTCCGACACGGCTCGCGCCTGATCCCGTGTGTCGCGCTTCGCGCGGCTGATGTCTGGATCCCGGCTCGGCGCTTCGCTTTCGCTCAGCTTGGCCGGGATGACGATGGAGAGTATGCAGCCAGTCAAAAAAATCCCCGGGGCATGCCCCGGGGATTTTGTTTTACCGTGAGGCCTCAGCGGGTCAGCGGCTTGTACTTGATGCGGCGCGGGTCGGCTGCATGGGCGCCGAGGCGGCGGACCTTGTCCTTCTCGTAGTCCTCGAAGTTGCCCTCGAACCATTCCACATGGCTGTCGCCCTCGAAGGCGAGCATGTGGGTGGCCAGACGGTCGAGGAACATACGGTCGTGCGAGATGACCACGGCGCAGCCGGCGTAGTTTTCCAGCGCGTCTTCGAGTGCGGCCAGCGTTTCGGTGTCCAGATCGTTGGTCGGTTCGTCAAGCAGCAGCACGTTGGCACCCTGCTTCAGAACCTTGGCCAGATGCACGCGGTTGCGCTGACCTCCGGAGAGATCGCCGACCTTGGCCTGCTGCGCCGGGCCCTTGAAGTTGAAGGACGAGCAGTAGGCGCGCGAGTTGATTTCCTTGTCGTCGAGGTAGATCACCTCGGCGCCGCCAGAAATTTCCTCCCAGACGTTGTTGGTCGGGTTCAACGCATCACGCGACTGGTCGACATAGCCAAGGCGCACGCTATCGCCAACGATGATCTCGCCCGAGTCCGGCTTTTCCTGGCCGGTCAGCATGCGGAACAGGGTCGACTTGCCGGCACCGTTCGGACCGATGACGCCGACGATGCCGCCGCGCGGCAGCTTGAACGACAGGTTGTCGATCAGCAGGCGGTCGCCAAAGCCCTTCGAGACGTTCTTCAGCTCGATGACGTTGGCACCAAGGCGCTCGCCGACCGGGATCATGATCTGCTCGATCGACGGAATGCGCTCTTCCTGCGCGGACAGCAGATCCTCATAGGCCTTGATACGGGCCTTGGACTTGGTCTGGCGACCCTTCGGCGACATGCCCATCCACTCGCGCTCGCGGGCGATGGCGCGACTGCGCGCCATGTCCTCGCGGCCTTCCTGGACCATGCGCTTGGTCTTCTTCTCCAGATAGACCGAGTAATTGCCCTCGTAGGGGATGCCCTGACCGCGGTCCAGCTCGAGAATCCAGCCGGTGACGTTGTCAAGGAAGTAGCGGTCGTGGGTGATGATCAGCACCGAGCCATTGAACTCGCGCAGGTGACGCTCCAGCCAATGGACGGTTTCGGCGTCCAGATGGTTGGTCGGTTCGTCAAGCAGCAGCAGGTCCGGCTCGGACAGGAGCAGCTTGCAGAGTGCAACGCGGCGGCGCTCACCACCCGAGAGGTTGTCGACCGGGCTGTCCGACGGCGGGCAGCGCAGGGCTTCCATCGCCATCTCGACCTTGCTCTCGAGGTTCCACAGGTCCTCGGCGTCGATGATGTCCTGCAGCTTGGCGCCTTCCTCGGCCGTCTCGTCCGAATAGTTCATCATCAGCTCGTTGTAACGGTCGATGATCGCCTGCTTGTGCGCGACGCCTTCCATGACGTTCTCAAGAACAGTCTTGGTATTGTCGAGTTGAGGTTCCTGCGCCAGATAGCCGACTTTGGCGCCTTCGGCAGCCCAGGCCTCACCGGTGTAATCGGTGTCGAGGCCGGCCATGATCTTCAGCAGGGTCGACTTACCGGCACCGTTCGGACCGAGGATACCGATCTTGGCGTCCGGGTAGAACGACAGGTGGATGTTGTCGAGAACCTTCTTGCCGCCCGTGTAGGACTTGGAAAGGCCATGCATGTGGTAGATGAACTGGCGCGCCATGGGGCCTCGCGTCTCCGTGCTTGAAGGGGAATCCGGGGATCTTTGGAGCGCACTATTACGGGAGATTGTCGCGCCGGGCAATGGGCGTGGCGCACCTACCCCAGCCAGTCCTTCAGCCCGTACCACCAGTAGGCGGCCTGGAGGTAGTGGCGGCGCAGGGGGGCGAGGGGGAAGGAGCGCAAGGGGCCGCGCAGGACCTGCGGCACCTGCCAGGGCGGGGTTTCGTCCAGCGCCAGTTCGGCCGCAAGCGCGCCGGCCTTCGAGCCCATCGCCACGCCATTGCCGTGATAGGCAAGGGCCGCAAACACTCCGGGGTAGCCGGGAACGCCGCCAACATAAGGGTTGAGATCCAGCGCCAGACAGACCCGGCCCGACCAGTAATGCGTCGTCTCCACATGGGCGAGCGCCGGGAACAGGGCATCAAAGTCCGACCGGATGAGGCGCCGCAGCCGGTTCGTCTCCCGCATGGAGCCGAAGATGCCGCCACGCATGCCAAAGAGCATCCGGCCGTCAGGCAAGAGGCGGAAGTAATGCAAAAGCGTGCGGCTGTCCGAACTCATCACTGGACTGGTCCAGCCCTGCGACAACCGCTCCTCCTGCGTCAGAACGCGGGTGACCATGACATTGGACATGACCGGCAGCAGACGGCCCTCGAGCCAGGGCAGGAGATCCTCACCCAGATAACCGTTACCGGCCAGAATGACCCGGCGCGCCAGCAGCCGGCCCTTCGGCGTCTCCACCCGCCAGCGACCCGCCTCCGGCACGATATCAAGCACCGGCGAATTGCCGAAGATCGACTGATCCGCCTCGCGCAACGCCCGCGCCAGCCCGCGGACATATTTCAGCGGATTGAGACCGAACCCGTGCGGGGTGAACATGCCGCCATGAACGCCGGACGCCGACAGGCCTCGTGCCGCAAGGTCGGAGGGCGTCAGCATCTGGCTGCCGAGGCCAAAGCGGGCGTTGACGAAGGCGCTCTCCGAACGAAGCGCCTTCAGCGCCGACGGCTTGTGCGCCAGAACCAGTTCGCCGCTTCCTGTCTGATCGGCGGAAATGACGTGCTTGTCGAGGAGCCGGCCCACATGGGCAATGGCGTCCACCTGCAGCGCCACAAAGCGCTGCGCCTCATGCTCGCCGTAGGTGGCAACCAGGTCTTCCGGCGACCGCTTCGACCCGCCGATGCAGCAGAAGCCGCCATTGCGCCCCGATGCCCCATAGCCAACCTGATGCCGATCGAGCACGGCAACGGAGGCGCCAAGCTCCGCCGCCCGAAGCGCCGCGTTGAGGCCGGTGTAGCCCGCGCCAACAATCGCAACATCGACCGCCAACGCCTCGCCCTTCGCCGTCTCCAGCTCCGGATCCGGCACGAGGGGCCCGACGCTTTCCTCCCAGAAACTACCGATCGGAAGGCCGGGCTCGTCGATCATGGGGTCAGATCCCGAGCCGGTCGCGCAGCGAGAACCAGGTCATTGCCAGAACGAGCAGCGGGAAGCGCATGCTGGCCCCGCCGGGGAAGGACGGGATGCGGATGCGCTCGAACACCTCGAAACGTGCCGTATTGCCCGCAACAGCCTCGCCGATCAGGCGCCCGGCGAGACAGGCCATCGCAACGCCGTGGCCGGAATAGCCAGAGGCATTGAAGATATTGGGGGCGAGCCGGCTGAAATAGGGCATCCGCTTCGGCGTGATCGCCAGCGTGCCGCCCCAGCCATAGTCGATGCGCACATCGGCCAGCTGCGGGAACACGGATTTCAGCGGCTTGCGCACGAATTCGGGAATGTCGGCCGGGAACCAGTAGCCATAGGTCTCGCCGCCGCCGAAGAGCAGGCGGTGGTCATGGGTCATGCGGAAGTAGTTGATGACGAACTTGCTGTCGGCCACCGCCACACCGCCCTGGATCAGGGCTTCGGCACGCTCAGAGCCAAGCGGCTCGGTGACAATGATGAAATTGTTGATCGGCATGACGCGGGCCGAAACCTTCGGCTCAAGCTTGCCGAGATAGCCATTGCACGCCAGCACCATGTGGCTGGCCTTGACCTGCCCGCCGGCCGTCGTAACCGTAATCTTGCCGCCGTCATTGCGGTAACCGGTGACGGTCGAGGCTTCAAATATCCGTGCGCCGGCACGCTCGGCCGCCCGGCCGATGCCGAGGGCAAGGTTCAGCGGATGCACATGCCCTGCCCCCTTGTCCAGCGCGCCGCCGTGGTAAAGCGGGCTGGCCAGACGCGCCTGGATGGCCGCGCGGCTCAGCACCTCGATGTCGTGATAACCGTAATGCTGCGCCAGATGCTCGGCGTAGTCCGCGTGCTCGCGGGCGATGTCCGGGCGGTGGTCGGCGTAGAGGATGCCAGGCCGGTAGTCGCAGTCGATCTGATGTTTGCCGATCAGCTCATGGACAATGGCCTTGGAGTCCTCGGCAAGATCCCACAAAAGCCGGGCGTCGGACTTGCCGACCATATCCTCCAGCGTGATCTGGTCGAGCCGCTGGCCGGAGCCCACCTGCCCGCCATTGCGGCCCGAGGCGCCCCAGCCAATGCGATGCGCCTCCAGCACGACCACCGACAGGCCGGCCTCCGCCAGATGCAACGCGGAGCTGAGCCCCGTATAGCCGCCACCGACGACGACAACATCGGCCGTCACCTCGCCGGCCAGCGCCGGATACCCGGTCTTCCACCCGGCCGTCGCCGCGTACCAGGAGTTTGCATGCTGTCCCGGACGGTCATTGGCGGTGAGAAGATCGAGGGATTTCAGCATTCGGGTCTCTGACAACGGAAAATGTGATCACGTTCACTCGTCCAGCCAGTGTTTCCGGACTGCGCCGCGTTGGCAAGACCTATCCTGCACCCCTCCCCTTCCGGAACGCCGCAAGCCAGGTGAGGCCGGCTTCTGTTCCGCCAGCCCCGGACATGCGGGGGCGGTATTCGGCGCCGATGTGGCCGGTGTAGCCGAGGCGCTGGAGGCCGTCGAGGAGCGGGGGATAGGCGAGCGTGCCCTGGTCGGGTTCGCCGCGGTCGGGCACACCGGCGATCTGGATGTGGCCGATCTTCGGGAAGGCCTCGGCGATGGCGGTGGCTGGATCTCCGCCCATGCGGGCGACATGGTAGCAGTCGAGCAGGAGTTCGGCCTCCCCGCCCATCTCCTCGATCAACGCCAGGGCGCGGTCCACCGTCGAGACGAAATAGCCGGGCACGTCGAAGGTGTTGATCGGCTCCAGCAGGATGCGCAGGCCCTGCGGCCGGGCCGAGGTGAGCGCGTGGCGCAGGTTGGCGAGGAACGCTGCGTGCGCCTCAGGGCCCTCGGCCTTGCCGGCCATCAGATGCACGGCCCCTGCCCCGCAGGCTGCCGCGTAGGCAATCGCCGCATTGATGGCCGCGCGCGCCTCGCGCTCGCGTCCGGCCAGGGCCGAGAGGCCGAAATCGCCCGCCGCGACGTCGCCCCTTGCCGTGTTGAGCGCCAGGATCGGCAGGCCCGCCTCTGCGGCCGCGGATTTCAGCTCATCCGCCGGAACAGCGCCGGGGCCCACGTGTGGCCAGTGCAGCTCCACTGCATCGAACCCGGCCCGCGCCGCCGCAACGACGGCCTCGGGCAGCGGCCGGTCCGTGAAGAGAAATCCGAGATTGGCAGAAAACCGCAGCATGGCGAGGCCTCGGGCATTTGAACCCCAAACAGTCGAGCCCCAAGCCTAGACCAGATGCGCCGCGATGGCAGGCCTTTTGTGCCGCGCCTTGTGCAACTCGGTGTGCCTCTCCGTGTGTCGTCGCGCGCGGCCTCACATGTCCAGCGGATCCATCACGAAGACCGCATCGGCAATTCCAGGCGCCGGTCTCTCCGGCGCGGTGTGCGGCAAGAGCACCGTGACATGCGCGAGGCCGAGATCAGCCAGCTGCGCCGGCGTGCCATGGCCGAATTCAAGATGACCCCGGCCGATGATGCCGACAACCAGCGGCGCGCCCCTCGCCGCGCGGGCTTCAGCCATGCGGCAGGCGAAGGCGCGGTCCCAGACCTGCTGCGCGCGGACGAAGCGGTCAAAGGCCGGATCGTCGGGGCTGGTGACCTTGCGGTTCGGCGCGCCGCCGCCGGTGAACTCGAACAGGAAGCGGCGATAGGCCGGGGTCGCAGGCAGTGCGGGCGTCACCCCGTCCCGGTCGGCGTCAGGGATGGCGTCCCAGCCACCGATGCCGACTTCTGTCACCAGCGCGCGGCGGCAGTTGAGCCCCAGCATCGGCAGGCGGAACTGCCGGCAGAAGCGGAACAGCGGCAGGTAAATCTCGGCCGGGAAGCCCCAGACCGTGCCCCATTCGGCCTGATCGAGAAAATCGGCCTCGGTCAGCTCACCCGCCACCCAGCGCGCCAGCACCGGATCAAGCCGCGCCGGGACCATCTCGAAGCCGACCGCGATGTCGGCGCGATGGGCGAGGAGGCCGGCCAGAACATGCAGCTGCCAGCGGTGCTGCGCCGCCTTGTCGTGCTGCTCGCCCAGGAGCACCACACCGGCGCGGGCAGCACGGGCGAGCACCTCGGGATGGGCGAGGACGGCCCCGTCGGACGGCCGGATCCATTGGCCGGGGGTCATGACGGCCCCGCTCATGCGAGCGGCCCGATGGCGAGGCCGGTGCGGTTGCCCTCAGCGTCCAGGGCATGGCGCCAGCCGTCCGCTTCGTGCCAGGCGGCGACGGTGCCGGCCTTCAGGTGCAGGTGGAAATCCGGTGTCATGATGTTGAAAAAGCCGCTCATCGGCTTCACCGCCTCGACCTTGCCCTGCCACTGCTGGCGCACGCTGGCGGTCTCGAAACGGATCGTCACCGGATCGCCGCCAACCAGCGCCTCAAGCACCGGAGCGGCGGGATCGCCCCCGGTCTCGGGCGGCGTGGCCTCGGCGGCGGCCCGCTCGGGCGCGACAGCCGGAATGCGGGCAAAGAGGCGCAGCGCCGTCTCGAAGGGCTCGGCCCCCTCCAGCCCCACGACGGAGACGCCCGGCTCGCCGCTGGCGGTCATGAAATCAAGCCGCGGCAGGACCTTGTCCTTCATCACCGAGGAGGTGTCGTAGTGCAGGCTGTCGAGGGAATTGAGGTCGATGACGGCCGCGTGGCAGGCGCCGGACAGGGTGACGCTGTGGTCGGTGATCTCGGCCGTGTCGAGGGGGCCGATGCGCTCGTGCAGGCTGCCGGCGCTCCGCACAATGACCATGATGCGGCCAAGGCCGGGAAGCAGCGGGAAGACGGCGGCAGGCTGGACGTCGAGACGGTGGCGTTTGACTTGATCGGTCATGCGAGGGCTCCGGCAAGTGGGGCTGGCAGCGGTTGACTTGAACGGTCGGCGGCGGCTGCGGGGTCAAGGGCGAGGATCTGGAAGGGCGCGAGCCCTTCGGGCGGGCGATGGGCGACGCAGATGATCGTGGCGCCGGGCAGTTCGGCCCTGACCCTGGCCAGCAGGTCCACCTCGCTGCGGGCATCAAGGGCGCTGGTCGCCTCATCCAGGATGAGCACGGCAGGCCGGTGGATGAAGACCCGCGCCAGGGCAAGACGCTGGCGTTCGCCCATGGAGAGGCCCGCATAACCCTCTGGCCCAGGCAGATCGAGCGCTGCGAGCTTGTGCCCCAGACCGGTCTCCCGGAGGGCCGCCTCGATGGCGTCACGGCCCACGTCCTCCGGCTCCCGTGGATAGGTCACGGCATGAGCGAGACCTTCGGGGAAGACACGCGGGGTCTGCGGCAGCACGAGGCGCGGCCCTTCGGGCACGCTGATGCGGCCCTCGCCAAAGGGCCAGAGGCCGGAGAGCGCCGCAAGCAGCGTGCTCTTGCCGGCCCCTGAAGGCCCGGCCACCCAGAGGCTCTGACCGGGCTGCAGCGTCATATCCGGAACCGGAGCCAGCCGCCTGCCCTGCGGAGTGGAGAGCGCCACACCTTGCAGCTTCATGCCGCCGCCGGGGGCTGGCCCCCGCGTGATCGCTTGCGGCACGCCCCCAGGCGTCTGCGGATTGCGCGTCAGCGCCAAAAGATCATCCAGACGCTCCGACACCGCCACGAATTCCGCGAGATCCCGGTAGGAGAAGATGAACCAGCTCAGGGTCGTTGCGGTGGTGGAGAAGCTCTGCGCCAGCTGCATCAGCCCGCCGAGGGTCAGGCTTCCGGCAAAGTAGATGGGCAAGGCCAGAAAGGTCGGAATGCGCAGGATCGTCTGCATGTAAGGCCGGACGAACAGGCCGAGGATGACTTCGGCGCGGATAAGCCGGTGCCAGTTGTGGCGGATCTCGCCGAACCTGCGCTCAAGGCGGCGGCGCTCGGCCTCCTCGCCGGAAGACTGTGCAATTTCGTCCGTGCCTTCACGCAGCTGCACCAGAGCATGGCGGAAGTCCGCCTCGCAGCGCTCCTGCTGGAACACCAGCCCCTTGACCGGCCGGCCCAGCAAATGGGTCAGGAGGCTCGACACAGCCACATAGAGGAAGGCGGCCCAGACCATGTAACGCGGAATTTCCACGTCGAAACCAAACAGGTGGAAGCTGAGTGGCACGGCTGAAAGTGACCACAGCACCGCCACATAGGAGACAAGGGCGACCGCGTTTGAGATCACGTCCAGCGTTTCGATGAGCAGCCGCTCGATGAACTTGCGGCAGTCTTCGGCAATGCGCTGGTCCGGATTGTCCACCGGCTGCGCCGAAAAGCCGGGGCGCAGATGCCAGTAGGCCTTGTTGGCAAGCCAGGCATCCTGCATGCAAGCCGTCAGCCGCGCGCGCAGGTGCATCTGCAGCCGTTTGCGCAGCCAGTCGCCAACAAGGAAACACGCGGCGGCAGCCGCAGTCAGCGCGGCGAAATGGCCGACCTGGAGCAGGGCTTCTGCGGCGTCCCGCCGTTCCAGCGCGTCATAGAAGGCCCTGTACCAGCTGATGATCTGCACCGACACCCAGACGGCGGCAAACTGCAGCCCGAGCACCACGGCATAAAGAACAAGCGCCACCGGCGCGCCGGGTCCTGACGCGGCAAGCCGCGTCAGGCGATAAATGCGGGCAAGAACAGCGCGCATCGGATCAGAACTTCACGTTGAACGAGGCCTGGAAGGTGCGGCCGGGGCCGGTCTGCAGCTCGAGCGGGTTCTGGTTGGCAATGGCCGAGGTCGGCCGCGTGGTCATGCCGGCGGCGGAGGCCTCGAAATAGCGGGTGTCGAAGACGTTCTTCACGCCGAGATCAAGGCTTGCCATTTCGGTGACCTGCCAGGAGGCAAAGACATCGAGCACCGCATAGCCGCCCGGCTTGAAGCCGGTGGGCGAGGAGGTCTCGTAGACCGGCGCGGCCATGCGGGTCATCGCATCCAGCGTCAGGTTGTACTGCGGCAGCGCGTAGCTGAGGCCGAGCACGGCGGTGAGCGGCGGCAGGGTGTGCGGCGTCGAGGCAGCGCCGGCTGCGGCCTTCTGCGTGCCCTTCTGCCAGGCGACGCTGGCGGTGGCGGTGAGATCCTGGGTCAGGCCATAGGCGCCCTCCACTTCCACGCCCCAGACGGCCACTTCCGACAGGTTGCGGTAGGTGTAGTCATTGGTGCCGGGCGGGTTGTAGAAGCTCTCGATGAAGTCGGTGTAGTCGGCGCGGAAGCCGGTGATCGACAGGTAGCCCCGCTCGATCTGGGCGCGGACGCCGGCCTCGAGGCTGCGCACCTTTTCCGGCTTCAGGTTCGGCGCCGGGATCTGGTCGAAGCTGGCCCCGGGCACGGAGGTGAAGAGCTGCTGCGCCGTCGGCATCTTGAAGCCTTCGCCGTACTTGCCCCAGACCGACCAGGTGTCATCGATGTGATAGAGCGCGCCGAGGCTCTTCAGCAGCGCCGTATCCTCCCGCACGCGCGGCTCGGAGCCGGGCACAACCTTGTAATCCGGATTCGGACGCGGATTGATGCGGTAGGTGGCCAGACGCAGGCCCGGCGTCAGCTCCAGCTTGTTGTCGAACAGGCCGATCTTGTGCTGGGCATAGACATCGGCCCGGCGCGTGTCGGAATTGGCAAAGTTGAAGCCGCCCGCCCGCGCCTCCGTCACCGCGCCGGTGGCAAGGTTGGTGGTGCGGTCAAGGCGCGTGTAGTCGACCCTGGAATAGTCGCCATCGAAGCCGAAGGTCAGCTCGTGGTCGGTGGAACCGAGGTCAAACCGCTTGGTTGCCTGCACATCCAGCTCGAAGAAGTTCTCCTTGTAGGAGAGATAATCCTGCAGGACATAACCCTGACCAGCGCGGTTGCGTCCTGTCTGGACGCCCTTGCGGTCATATTTGTGCGGCGTGTAGGCGAACGTCGTCTTCAGCTCGTCGAGGAAGCCGCTGTCCGGCGTCCAGCTGTGTTCCAGCGCGAAGCGGTTGCGCGTCAGGGTCAGGTCGCGGTCATAGCCGGTGATGACATTGCCGTTGGTCTGGACCCCGCGCGTGCGGGTGTAGTCCACGTCGGTCGTGCGCCGCAGAAGGTCGGCCGAGGCCTCCAGCCGGTGCTCGTTCGACGGCGTCCAGACGAACTTGAACAGGCCGCGATAACTGTCGGCATTGATCGGGTCGAGCTTGTCGCAGGGCAGCTGGCCGGCAGAGAGCACGCGCGGGCAGCCATAGATGCCGCCGTCGGCGCGGGCGTTGGAGAGTTTGGCCTCCTTGGCTGCCTGCCGCGACACGGCCGCCATCACCGCGAAGGTCTCCGACCAGCGCTGCGCGAACACGCCCGAGGCAAGGCCCGAGCTGTTGAAACTGTCATAGGCGACGCGGCCCTCGCCGCCCATCTTGCGGCCCTTCAGCACGTCTTCCGGGTCCAGGGTCTCGACGGCGACGACACCGCCCAGCGCATCGGCGCCCCACAGCACAGAGGCCGGGCCGCGCACCACTTCCACCTGACGCACGAAGTTGAAGTCGAGATAGTCGCGGGTGCCGTCGGTGATCCGCTCGGCGACGCGCGAGCCGTCCACCTGCATCTGCACCCGGTTGCCGCCGACACCGCGGATGGTGAAGCCGGAGAAGGTGTTGAACGGATCGGTGGCCGAGGTCTGGCGCTGCACGGTGACGCCGGGCAGATAACGGGTCAGCTGCTGCATGTCGGAAATGCCGAGCTGCTTCAGCTCCTCTCCTGTCACCACGGACACATGCGCCGGCACATCCAGCACGGCGGTTTCCTGCCGGTCGGCAAACAGCGTGATGCGGCTGAGCTGGGTGATGAGGCCCCCGGCCTCGGGCAGCGGGGCAGCCTCGGCAGCCGCCGCCGGGGCAGGTGCCGCAGTCGTTGCCGCAAGGGACCCGGACGCGGGCTTGGCCGCTGTCTGACCGCCGGTTTGGCTGCCTGACTGGCCGGCTGTCTGGCCGACCGTCTGGGCCAGCGCCGGCGACGCACCGGCTGCGGCGCAAAGGAGAGCGAGGCCGGCGACGCTCGCCAGCCAAAGGGCATCGCGCCCTGGAGCAACAGACATGAAAAGGCTCCCGAAAGGCCCGCGACGTTTCAGTCCGGACCGCGGTTCAAGGAAGGGATCGCTTGCTTTGGGCTGGCAAATCCGGCGCGCACCATCCGCGCTGCACCGTTATGGGAGGGAGTATTAAAATATGAGGTGTGGAGTCAAGTATTAATGCACAACATAGTCGACGCAAGCGGATGAGGAGATAGGAGGACTGACCTCTGTGGAAAACACCAAAGAGGGAACCTGCCGAGCTGCCTTTAACTTCGGAAGGATGAGAGGATCAAGAATATAAAACCCTGATTAAGGAGATGAAAACATGAATGAATCATTTCTCCTAACTCCAATTGGAATGTTGAACTACGGACACTCCTATTGGACTTCGGCGCGATCACTGCAGAAAACCCAAAGAGATTGCACCCACCCAGACGCGCCAGTTGATTTTTTATTTTTCCATGCGATAGAGTTGCTTTTAAAATCTTATTTGTTATCAACCGGAGTAGCAATTAAAGACATAAAAACACATAACTTTGAGAAGCTGTTTGAGTATGCAATGGAAAATGGACTAAAAGTAACAAAATTCGGCATTACCGCTTTTTGCGAAATAGCAGACCTATACATTCATAGCCGATACATCAGCAATCGATTTGGTCCTGTAGCAGATCATGAACTATTGCATGAGCTTTGTGTCGAGCTTTGGGCCCAAGTTGATCCAGTCGTACGAAAAGGTGCTGGCATCACAAGGGCCCTGCAACAGCCGACCTAGGCTTGATTGTACTGCGAGTTAAGGTGCCACACTTAACGCAACGGCGCAGAATACATCTGAAAATGGTGGGCCCGGAGGGAGGAAAGGCCGTGTACATCCCGAAGCCCTGAATTCCAAGGCACCCCGCATTCCCAGACACTTCCAGATACATTCGCGGGTTCAATGATGTGTACGGTGTGCGAAAAGTAGTGTCAACAATATGGAATGTCTCGCCGGGGCCAGTCGGTCCCGGTTCCCGCTATACGGAACCTCCTGCGGCTGCCCTCTCCTCCGGTCTCACCATGCGCGAATTCCCGCCGTCCCGCCTGCTGCGGCGCGATGCTGACGGCTCCGATATGCTCATCCCTGTGATCCGGCAGGGGTAGCCTCACGCCCTTCCACGACGATTTTTTCCGACCCTTCGGAGCGGGCCACGTGTCCCGCCCCGATCCGCCAGCGGACCGGGAAAAAAATAGTCGCGGAACCTTGGCGATCGGTGACTGACAGCTCGGCGGCTCTTATGCCCTCCGGGCACCGCCATGCCCATTCTGTAAGCTACCCCCGGAAAATCGGACAGTGACGGAAGCTACGATCTGACGTCTGCTGGTCTCCAAGAACGAGGAGATCAGGACATGAAGAAACGCAGGAACCATGATGCTGGGTTCAAGGCCCGCGTGGCGCTGGAGGCCGT